>JANWXM010000001.1 GCA_025055285.1 Saprospiraceae bacterium | reverse complement strand
GTACGCGTTAAGCACCCGTGCGCCACTAGCCTCGATCGCTCAAGGCCCGTTCGACTTGCATGTATTAGGCCTGCCGCTAGCGTTCATCCTGAGCCAGGATCAAACTCTCCATGGTAAAACTCTCCGTCAGGCTCCTTACGCCTAACTTTATCCTTAAGACTGGGCCCGTCTGCTATCAGTCTCTTCTCCTCGAAACCTGTTAACCCCAGGATACTCGCCCCATCTTGTCAATGAACTCTCCCTCCCTTCGCCCCTCATTCGAGGCAGCTTTGATGAAGGCCGGGAAGACAAAGATACGCCTTATCTTATTCCACGTACCTTCATCCTTGTACTTTTTTTTCTCACACTTTTTCTACACAGCTTTCCACAAGCCTTGTATCAAAGGGTGAGATCAAAAAGCGGGCGCAAAGTTATGGTCAACTTTTCATTTGTCAAGAGGTTTTTGAAAATTTTTTACGTATTTTTTTAATATTCCCAAAAAAGGCCTGATTATCAGTCTTGAAATAGCTCCTTTTATAAAATTTAGCAAGCACCGTGCAACATTAACGAAGGGTCACTGCTTGCCTGGTGGCACTCGAGCTTCGAAAGCTTGTACGTCTACCCGTACAATGAGTTGGTCTTTTAAGGGTTGAGGTAAATTTTTATATAGAATATCATAGAAAATGTCTCGACTACCGCCGCCAGGAAGTACTCCTTCTGAAGTCATGTAGAGATTTTTCGGTTTCTCCTCTGGATTGACCAGTTCAGCGTAATAAAGTTTCAAGTCATTGGCATACATGAGATAAACTAATCGAGGATGACGGGCTTCAATGGGCAGGGGGTTGAATAGAGTGGTTTTAGATTTGAAGGCGACTTCTTTGTTTTTTTTAGGGTCTGCAGGATCAGGCACTTGAATGCGCACTCCGCCGTTATCGGGAGCCACGAGGATAGGACCTGGTTCTTGAAAGCGCACGGCAGCACCTTCAAGAAGGAAAGTGTCAGGCTTTCCGCCTGAGATGATGCTCATGGGTATGGCTCGAAAGAAGGCAGTTGAGCCGCTGGGGGGCACTGCATCGGCAAAAGTGCGGATGATGATGCTGGTATCGCCTTTTATCTTGAGTATTTTGCCGTCTTTGTCGAGAAGTTTAGCGCGAACCCAGATTTCTACCCAATCCGGCGAGGTATTATCTACTAGGCTAACTAAGCAGAAATAGTCGCCGCTAACATAACCATTGTAATCTCGAAAGGCCACTTTTGCCGGGGCAGGGTTTGAAGGCAAAGGGTCGGAGCGAAATTGTTCAGCGATAATTTCGTATAAGGGTTTGTTCTCTGTTTTTTTGCACCCAGCGAAAAGCAGGATTTTAACGCACAGGAACAGGACTATGGGTTGGGTATTGATACGAAGATAATCATTTTTTCGCATAACCAAAATAATATACTATTAAATTTAATAAAATTAAAATTTAAGAATTTTCTTCAGGAATGGGTCTAGCAGCAATGTTGTAGGCATATTGAATTCCTGAAAGAACAAAAGTTTTTACTATTTCGGCAGCATGTTCCAAGATGCGCGGTAATCTTTTTTCCTCCTCGGGCGTCCACTTTCCAAGCACGTATTCTACTTGACGTCCTTTGGGAAAGTTATTGCCGATGCCAATGCGCAAGCGAGGGTAGGCATCAGTTCCTAATACTTGCTGGATGTTCGCCAGACCATTGTGTCCTCCTGAAGACCCTTTAGCGCGAAGGCGTATTTGTCCAAAGGCGAGGTTGAGGTCATCGCAAATTACAAGGCTGTTTTCGAGCGGAATTTTTTCCTTATGAAGCCAGTGTTGCAAAGCTTTGCCGCTCAGATTCATGTACGTGTTTGGTTTGAGCAACAAAAGGAGGCGATTTTTACAGCGCGCTTCAGCAACGTCGCCAAAAGAAGCAGGTCTCCATTGACCATCGAGTTGGTGACAAAGTAGATCAACCACATTGAAACCAACGTTGTGGCGCGTATTGATGTATTCGACCCCTATGTTGCCCAATCCACAGATGAGGTATTTCATACGTATGCTTGAAGCGGAGCAAAGGTAGGGCGAGACGCTATATTTGAAGCTGATAAAACCAGACCTCTTTCTAGGAGAGGTGAGCAAGCCACGCTTTTAAGGTAGGTATGTAGGCATCAGTTGGGTAAGTATTTCGAGCGATACCGCTGGTGAGGTCTATTTCACTTAAGCCTTTTTCGATATCGAGTGCGTCCTGCTTTTGGGTGACGAAGAGGCGGCGTTCAGACAAGAAATTTGCGAGGTATTCTTGCTCGGTCTGACCGGGGGTGGGGATTAAAATTGCTTTTTTACCTAATGCAGCTAAGTCCATAATGCTGCTATAGCCCGAACGCGAAATCAAAAATCGACTAGACATGAGGACGTTGTTTAGTTCCTCGGAAGTCAGGAAAGAGACCACCTCTACGTTTGGAGAAACGAAATGGTGATTTTTGGCCTGTGTTTTTCCTTGAATGAAAATAAATTTGTAAGGTAGAAATATGGCCTGTTCGAGCAGACGTTGTTCCAGAATGGTGCGCTGTGGTTCAGGGCCGGAGAGTACTACAGCAATGTCGTATTCAATAGAGCGTTCGTATCCTTCCATACGGGTAAGGATTCCGATGTAGGCTACATTTGGGCAAGGGCTCTTGTTGCCGTGCGATAACTCTCCCGATAATCCGGGTGGCTCTGCTACATCGGGCACCCAGATAGCATGGAACTGAGCGAGGAACAGGCGAACCACTGGGCGAACGAGCCAAGACAAGAAAGGCACGCGCACGTACAGTTGATGAGTAATGAGTACGCTATGGACGCGACGACTAAAGCAGCCATAGCGATTGTCAGACAAGATGCCCGACAGGTTGTATTGTTTGACCAGGCGTTCTACAACTCTGTGTTCCTGTCCGATTGCCCATAAGATACGGGGGAGCTGTCGGCCGATATTCCAGACCATGCTAGGTGTGTCGTACCGAATGCGATAGGAGGGCAGTTCGATAGCAGGTAAATGAGGAAATTCGGCTTGCAACAGGTGGAGGGCTACGCCATCGGAGGCCAGCAGTACCTCTGCCCCAAGCTCTTGTAGGGCCCGAATAATGGGAATGCAGCGGGTTGCATGGCCAAGGCCCCAGTTAAGGGGTGCGACGAGGACGCGTTTCAAGACTGTTTTTAGATGTATTTTATGAGTGGCTCCTGCCCTTGAAGGGCTAAACTCGCGCGAAGATACTGGTTTCGCTTACATGCTCTGCTCTTCAGAATTCAATTCTTCACTGCCCAACTGCTCCATTTGGGAGCGCACCAATGAAGATGCTACCTTTGCCCAAGGCATGGTATACCTGACGGATTTGTTGCCTCACGTAGAAGAGGTATTGAAGGAGAAGATATTGCAGGCGACTCCGATAAGAGGCGGCGATATTCATTCCGCTTTCTGTTTGATCGATAGTCGCCGACGAAAGTGGTTTTTAAAAGCCAACTCGGCACCTTCGGCCGCTTTAATGTTTCGACGAGAGGCTCAAGACTTGGCTATACTAGGCGCAGCGGGAGTGATTCGCACCCCGAAAGTAATTGGGCAGGGTCAGAGTAAGCGAGGAGATGCCTTTTTGATTCTGGAATTTATAGATAGTGGACGTCAGACACCAGTGTTTTGGGAGCGATTCGGTCGAAACTTAGCCGCCATGCATGCTCAGACGTCGGCCTTTTTCGGTTTTGCCCACGATAACTACATTGGACGACTGCCTCAATCGAATCGGAGATGTTCGACATGGGCAGAATTTTATGCTAGCGAACGCTTGGAACCCCAGATGCGTTTGGCCCGACAACAAGGCTTTCTAGACAAAACAGCTGAGCGGCAACTAGACAATCTTTGCGCTCGTCTGAACGACCTGTGTCCTGAGGAACCCCCTGCCCTTACACACGGAGACCTTTGGAGCGGTAACTTTTTATGTAATACGCTCGAAGAGCCAGTACTTATTGACCCAGCGGCAGCTTATGCGCACCGCGAGATGGACTTAGCTATGAGTCGCCTCTTTGGTGGGTTCGACCCTCGTTTTTACACTGCCTACGAAGAAGTATCGCCTCTTGAACCAGGATTTGAACAGCGTCAGACAATCTACCAGTTGTACTATCTACTCGTTCATGTTAACCTTTTTGGTGCGAGTTATGAAGCGAGCGTACGGCGCATTTTGCGTCAATGGTCGTAAGGCCGAAGTCGAAAAGTAAAAAGGTGGGATACATTCCCTACTTTTGCGGCGCTTTTTTGAGAGAGAAACGCTAGCTTTTCCACCACTCACTCATGGTTACAGCCGACTTACTTCCGACGGTGGATACCGCTAAAAGGCTTGGACTTCTTGCTGAAGAATACGAGAAGATCTGTGCGATTTTAGGTCGAAATCCCAACTTCACGGAGCTTTCACTTTATTCTGTAATGTGGAGTGAGCACTGCTCATATAAAAACTCTATTCTGCAACTAAAGACCCTGCCGCGTAAGGGAGGTCGGTTGCTAGTGGGTGCTGGAGAAGAAAATGCTGGTCTGGTAGATATTGGCGATGGCCTGGCATGTGCTTTTAAGATTGAGAGTCACAATCATCCTTCGGCCATCGAGCCGTATCAGGGTGCTGCTACAGGGGTAGGTGGTATTCACCGAGATATTTTTACGATGGGTGCTAGGCCTATTGCTGCGCTAAACAGTCTGCGCTTTGGAAAGCCGGATAATCCGCGGATGAAGCGCCTTATTGCCGGAGTTGTCAAAGGCATTGGTGACTACGGCAATTGCTTTGGTGTTCCTACGGTAGGGGGTGAAGTGTATTTTTATGACTGCTACCACCACGACATTTTAGTCAATGCTATGTCGGTAGGAATTGTACAAGTGGGTGAGACGATAAGTGCTACGGCGGGCGGACCAGGGAATTCGGTATTCATTGTCGGCTCTGCTACGGGTAAAGATGGCATTCATGGAGCGACCTTTGCCTCGGCGGATCTGAGCGAAGATAGCCATGAGGACTTGCCTGCTGTGCAGGTAGGCGACCCTTTTCAGGAAAAGCTCCTCTTGGAAGCTACCTTAGAGGCAATAAAGACAGGTGCAATTGTCGGCATGCAAGACATGGGCGCGGCAGGGATTGCTTGTTCGACTTCGGAGATGAGCGCTCGTGCGGGCTGTGGTATGCGCATAGATCTGGATAAAGTGCCTCAACGCCATGCAAATATGGAGGCATGGGAGATTTTGCTGTCGGAAAGCCAAGAGCGAATGCTCATCGTATGCAAACCGGAGAAAGAAGACCTTCTCAAGGCAGTATTTGCCAAATGGGACCTACCCTGTGAAAAGATTGGAGAGACAACTGCGGGAGGTCTACTTGAATACTATTGGCATGGTAAGAAGGTAGCGGAAGTGCCAGCCAACTCGTTGGTGTTGGGCGGAGGGGCCCCTGTTTATGTACGCGAGCAACGCGAGCCTGCGTATTTTGCTGAGATTGCGCGTTTTCGTATGGAAGACATTTCCGAGCCTACTGATTTGTACCAAGTGGCTCAAACCCTGTGGGCTTCACCCAACATTGCCTCGAAGCGCTGGATTACGCGCCAATACGACTCTATGGTTCGCACGGCAACTGTAACCAGCACTCGGCCTGCCGATGCGGCGGTAGTGTACGTGAAAGGCACTCGAAAAGCGCTTGCTTTGACTACTGACTGTAATTCTGCTTATGTGTACGCCGACCCCTACCGAGGGGCCATGATCGCGGTATGCGAAGCAGCGCGCAACATTACCTGTGCTGGCGGCGAGCCCGTGGCGATAACCAATTGTCTCAACTTCGGCAATCCCTACAATCCAGAAGTTTATTATCAGTTTGCTCAAGCCGTTCGAGGAATGGGTGATGCCTGTCGCAAGCTCAATACGCCGGTCACTGGAGGAAACGTCAGTTTCTACAATCAATACATTGATAATGGAAAGGTAATCCCAGTGTATCCAACGCCCACCATAGGCATGCTTGGTATCTTGGAGGACTGGGAGCAGCTCATGACGCTAGATTTTAAAGCTGAGGGAGACCTCATTTACTTGCTCGGAGAGAGCCGCAACGACATAGGTAGCAGCGAATATCTTCGGGAGGTACACCGAGTAGAACATAGTCCGTGTCCGCATTTTGATTTAGAAGAGGAATTTCGGATGTTGAATGTATTGCGCGATATTATTCGCAAGCGGCTGGTTCAAAGCGCGCACGATGTATCTGAGGGCGGGTTGTTTGTGACTTTGATGGAATGTGCTATGCCTAGGCAGTTGGGCTTCACCGTGTGTAGCAAGCCGAGTATTCGCAAAGATGCTTGGCTTTTTGGTGAAGCACAAAGCCGAGTTGTCGTTAGTGTAGCACCCGAGAAAAAAGCTTTATTTGAGCAATATCTACAAGAGAGAGGACAGCCTTTTGAATGGCTCGGTCGAGTAGAGGGCTGCAGAGTCTACGTAGATGGAGAGGATTGGGGGTTGGTGTCTAGTTGGAAATATATCTATGAACATCGCTTAGAGGAACTTATGCGTTAATATACTTCAAGGAAATAACGCGTCTTAAAAAAAAATAAATGAGCGATGAAAGCACTTATTAAAACAATTGCGTGGATTCTAGTGCCAGCACTAATACTTAGCTCCTGCGCGAGTAACGGTTCATACATCTTCAAAGGGACTTTGACGAAGGCGGGCAATATGCAAGTACTCTTAGAGCAGGTTTTCTTTGACCAGAGTACCCCGCCTGTTGCATTGGGACGCACGACGTGCGATGCGGAGGGGCGTTTTTCCTTTGAGCGGAAGGAACCTTTCCCAGAGGGCCTTTATCGGTTGACAGTAGGTGCTCGTCGCATGTTTTTTATTTTGGACGGCAGGGAAAAAACTGTCTCTTTCAAAGGAGACTTAGAAACGATGGAACGGCTGCAAATAGCGGTAGAAGGCTCAGAAACGATGGCTTGTTACGCTCGATTAGTTCAGGAGATGGTTCGAGCGGGTCAGATTTCGCCTGCCATGGCAAAGGGTTTCATTGAACGCACTTGTACGCCGTTGATGAAAGCGTTTTTCACCTTGCAATTGATGGGACGGAATGCAGGCAATCATCTCGCTGAGTTCAAATCGGCCAGCGAAGCGCTCTCAAACGCTATGCCCGGCAATGCCTATGCTACTCAATTTGCCCAGATCACCTCTAGTATTGAGCAACAAATGCAGCAAATTCAGATGGCTCAGGCCGCAGGGCCCATTCGCATCGGTCAGCCGGCTCCAGAAATTAGCTTACCTGGGCCAGACGGAAAGATTCGGTCTCTGTCCTCGTTGCGCGGAAAGGTGGTTCTTATTGATTTCTGGGCCAGTTGGTGTCGTCCTTGCCGCATGGCTAATCCTCACGTCGTGCAGATATATCACAAGTACAAAGACAAAGGATTCGACGTTTTTAGCGTCTCCCTTGACCGCCCAGGGCAAAAGGATGCTTGGATAGCCGCTATTAAGCAAGATGGGTTAGTTTGGGACAACCATGTGAGTGATCTGCAATTTTGGAATTCGGCACCAGCGCGTATATACGGCGTAAATGCTATTCCTACTACCTTCTTAGTAGACCGAAACGGCAAAATCGCCGCCATTAATCCGCGAGCCAACCTAGAGGAGGAAATTAAAAAATTACTTTAGGACGCGGATGGATTATTGGCAATACAACATTCATACAGACAAAGAGACTGCCGAGCTTCTACTAGCATATCTAAGTAGCTCGCTATTCGAGAGCTTTGAAGAGACGGAGGAGGGTCTTTGTGCTTATTTGCCTCATGTTCCGGGTTGGCAAGAGCAGGCTGAGGCATTGTTAAGAGCGCTTCAGCGGGATTATTTGCTACAGTGGAAGACACAGTTTTTGCCCGAGCAAAATTGGAATGCTGTTTGGGAAGGTAACTTTTCGCCTGTGATCATCGAGGACTTCTGCGCCGTACGGGCGCCTTTTCACTCGCCTGTTCAAGGAGTAGCCGTTGAGTTAGTTCTCGAACCCAAGATGGCCTTTGGCACTGGCCATCACGAAACAACATGGATGTGTTTGAAAGCGCTGCGCGACTTGCCCTGTGCTGACGCGCGCCTGTTGGATTTTGGTTGTGGTTCGGGCATTTTAGCCATTCTCGCTGCTCGGCTGGGGGCGAAAGAAGTAATAGCCCTTGATGTTGAAGAGAGTGCCTTTCACAGCGCCATAGAGAATAGCCGCATCAACGACGTTGGCGATAAGGTTCGGGTCTATTGGGGTAGTTTGGAGAAGCTAACCGACGAGGTTTTCGACGGCATAATGGCAAACATCACCCGCAATGTGATCCTTGCCTCATTGGAGGAGCTTCACCGGCGTTTATGCGAAGGTGGGTGGTTGTTGGTATCTGGCATTTTGAACAAAGACGCTGAAGAAGTTTGCGCAGCAGCCGAGAGGGTTGGTTTTTTATTGGAGAATCAGGCCAAACGCGGCGAATGGCGGTGTCTAACGTTTAAGCGAGTCTAAAGGCGAACAGAGCACCTATCTCATATCCAAGTTATTTCAAAGCTTGCGCTGAGAAGGGACGTATACCAGAAGCGCTCTTTTGCGGTGTGCGAGACTTACTGTTGAGCAGACAGAACAAAGTAAGGGATGTTGTGCATCTCCTAGCCCTACTTTGTGCATGAGGAAGCACGAAGGTTAGGCGTACTTTTAGGGCATTGACTTCCGTTCTTTAACCTGTCCTAAGTTTGCAAGCTGGTTTACAACTATGAGACGGTTTTTGCTTACCCTTTTTTTCCTGTCCTGTTGGTTTACACCACCTGGAAAGGCACAGATGACGCTATTCCCGGAAAATCCCAATGAGTTCTTAGAGAGACTAGACCAATTTATGAATGCTTCGAAGCGCCCTGATATGGCGGAAGCATTCGCGGTATTTAAGCGCCAGTATCGAAGCGGTCTGTATTCTGCTGAGGAGCTAGCAGCGATTGTCCGGGTATGCAATCTGTTGGCTGTGCAACGACTAAGTGCATTTCCCTACTATAAGAGTTACCTCAACGCGCTCACTGCAGCAAAGGAAGATACCGACACTACCCTATTTCGACGATGGCATGCTTATTTAGAAACGGCGCTGGGATATATTGAGCAAGGGCGCACAAAGCCTATTGCACAACTTTTAGACTTTTCGGCAGATTTTCTGGGGCAACGCGCCTTTTGGGCGCGCGAAGCAGGCCTCATCGTATGGAAAATACGAGGAGGCAACATAGATTTCGCCTTTGAAGACAAAGTCCCTATACTTCGATGTCAACATGTTGACCTAGTAGGGCTACGAAAGAAGGACTCTACTGTGATTCAGAATACCTCTGGCGTTTACTATCCTTATGAAGAAGTATGGCGGGGCTTGGGAGGGAAATTGGATTGGACGCGCACGGGGTTAGACTCTTCGGTTTATGCCCGTTTGACGAAATACACTATAGAAGTCAAAAAGCCAATTTTCATCTGCGATTCGGCGGAATTTTTCTATCCTGTATTTTTCCCGAACCGCAGCCTATGGGGAAAGTTGGAAGAGAATGTGGTAGTTTTAACCAAGGGTTCGACCATAGAATATCCTAAGTTTGAGTCTTTTGAACGCACCCTTAAGATCACCCGTATTGGCGAGGGGATTGAATATGAAGGTGGATTTCGCTTAGAGGGCCGCTCTGTGTACGGTTATGGTTCTCCAGGGCAACCAGCACGGTTAACCGTTTACAACAATAAACGGCAGAAAATTTTCTTTGGAGTAGGTGACTTATTCATCATCCGTCGAGAGGAGAGTATTATCGCTGAGGGTATCACTGCTCGACTATTTTTGGAGAAAGATAGCATCTATCATCCTGCTGTCAATTTTCGCTTAGACATACCTCGACAAATAATTACCCTGACTCGTGGACAAAAGGCGCCTGAGCGAAATCCCTTTTTCTCGTCGTTCTACAACATGAATCTCAATGCAGAGAAAATCGCCTGGCACATCCTTAAGGACTCTCTGGAGATATCTTCGAATATTGCAGGGATAAAGAGCGGTGCACAGAATATTGAATTTGAAAGTAGTAATCGCTTTGACCCAGTAGAATACTTGCGGATGCAAAACATCACGAGCGTCAATCCCATAGCAGTACTTCACCTGTTGGCCGAGGAGACGCCATGGGATAGCACGCGCATGACTAAGATTATCTCTGACGATGCTTTTGCTCGCGCGCTTGATCCTAAATTTGATTACTCTAGTATTCAAACTCTTTTGGCCGAGATGGTGGCGAGAGGGTTTATCAACTACAATTTTCAGCGCCATGAAATTGAACCTAGGCCAAAGCTAACCTTATATGCCCTCGCTAGCCAGGGCAAGCGCGACTATGACGCCATCAAAATCGAGGCAAAAGGCGCTCGAGGTGGGAGTGCAATGCTCGATCTAAGATCAAAAGAGACCACGGTTACTGGTGTTTCTAGCGTAGAGTTGAGCGAGCGTCAACGCGTAGGGATTGTCCCAAGGGAAAAAATCACCTTGCTTCAAAACCGGGACATGCGCATGGGAGGGCGCCTCTTCGCCGGCTTTGCTGTTTTCGAGGGCGATAGTATGTACTTCAATTACGAGAAGTTTCACGTCCAGTTTGATTCGGTGCGTAGTCTTCATTTTTACATCCCTACTGGAAAGATTGACGATAGAGGGCAGCCTGCAGCTGAGGGCATGAACTCCCGGGTAGAAAAGGTAACCGGCTTCCTCCTGGTAGACGCACCTAACAACAAATCAGGAAAAGTAGATATTGACATTTTTCCCTCTTTGGAATCAAAACACATCTCGTTTGTTTTTTACGACGATTCAACCATTCAGAACGGGGTATACAAGCGCGACTCGTTTTACTTTAAGCTAGATCCGTTTACTTTCAACGGGTTAGATAGTTACACTGCCGACCGCCTGCGTTTCAAAGGCGAAATGACGTCAGCGGAAATTTTCGAGCCCTTCCGAGAAACTATTGTAGTGCGCGAACACGACCGTTCCTTTGGGTTCATTCACCAGACGCCACCCAAGGGCTATCCACTCTATCAGCGGCGCGGAAACTACACGGGCAAAATCGACTTGAGCAACCGAGGTTTTCTGGGTGTGGGAACAGTAGAATATCTGACAGCAGATATCGAATCGGAAGACATCGTTTTTCGGCCCAGGCAGATGACGTGCACAGCCCGTCGCTTTTTCATGGAAGAAGACCGAAAAAGCGAGGTGAAGGTGCCTCAAGCCAAAGGAGAAGATGTAAAAGTAAATTGGCTGCCCTATCGAGACTCTATGTACGTGGAGAGTCGAGCGAAGGCCTTTGAGTTGTTTCGGCAACCGGGCTACTACCATAAAGGTGTACTAGTGTTGACTCCTTCGGGGTTGAAGGGCCGAGGAGAGTTCGACTGGTTTGGCGGGCGGCTCACCTCGCGCGTTATTTCCTATGGGCCTTTTCAGACTAGTTCCGACACTGCTGACCTGCAAATTAAAGCATTGGACGGTCAAGGGATCGTGTTTGATTCGCGCAACGTACGCGGTGAGTTGGACTTTGACCAACAAATTGGCCACTTTAAGGCCAATACAGCAGATGCCAACACTGACCTGCCTCTTAATCGCTACCGCACTTCAATGAACGAGTTCACCTGGGATATGAAAAGTCAAACGGTGACGTTCAAAAGTGATGAGCGTGAACCAGGTTACTTTGTTTCCACTGATCCAAAACAAGATACGCTCCATTTCAATGGGAAAACAGCCCTTTACGACATGCGCAACAGCCGGCTTAAGGTGGGGGGCGTAGAAGTCATCAAATCTGCGGATGCTTTGATCTATCCCAATGACGGCAATGTAGACATTGATCCAGGCGGTATTATGCGTCCGCTCCAGGAGGCGCGTATCCTCGCAGATACAGTAAATAAGTACCATACCATCAATCGCGCGACCGTCCAGGTATTGGGTCGAAAAGAATACAAAGCCTCCGGTTATTATGAGTACAACCTGCCTGGGCGAAAACAAGAGATATTCTTCAACAACATCGTGGGAGAACGATATGGCCCGGGCACGCCCGCAACCAAGCGAGTGCTCACTACTGCTAGCGGAGAAGTGCGCGCCAGCGATAGTTTTTACTTAGATGCAAAAACGCGCTTTGCTGGCACGATCATTCTGAGAGCCGACCAACAAAATCTTCGCTTTGAAGGCTTGGCTCAAATCCAGACCCAATATACGCAAGTACCCTGGTTTTCTATTTATTCGGAAGTAGATAGAAATAGGCCCATTATTCGCGTAGTTAAGCCGAAAGACGGCAACGGAGAGCCCTTGTTTTTAGGTTTTTTCCAATCGCGGGAAACTGGCCGGATGTATCCGTCACTTCTGCAGCCGCCGACCTCCGTACTCGATCGCGTAATTTTTAATGGCGAAGGCCATTTCCGCTACGAGCCCCAACATGACCGCTTTCTCTTTGGAGACTCGGCTCGCATCGTTTCCGCTACCCACTTGCGCGGCCCAAAACTCACTTATGATAATCGCAGCGGCACTTTCTCCGCAGAGGGCCCGATTCAACTGGGCCATGGCCTAGAGTTTATGAAGATTAAAGGAGCCGGTCGTTTGAAGACGGAATTTAATATTCCAGACACGGTAAATCACATAATTACCGGCGAATTAATGACAGGCATAGAAGTTACGATCCCTAAGGTGCTCATCGACTTGATGCTCAATGACATTCGCGCTGCCAGCTTTGATGCACCAGCAGCGCCATTTAATTCGCAGCAAGCATTCTATCGCGCAGCACTTAGTGAATTCGTAACGGATTCGGCGGATATAGGAACAGCTTTTGAAAATCTGAATATCAACTTTTTGCAAATACCGCGCAAGGACAACAAATACACTTTCCTGCTTGGGCGTCACCCTGTCATTTGGAATCCAGAATACCAGTCGTTTCTGAGTTTGGAAGACCGAATCCCAGTGATTTCGATCGCTGGTGAACCGATCCAGAAAATGCTTACGGCTTATGTGGAATATAAAATGCCGGCTAACCGCGATGACCGCTTTTACTTGTATATCAAAGCCTCTCCAGATCTGTGGTACTTTTTTGGCTATCAGGGAGGTGCATTGAACGTGGTATCAAGCAGTGTACAGTTTAATGAAGCCTTGCTCAATCTGAAGCCAAAAGATACGCAAATCAAGATGCCAAACGGTGAAATATACGAGATCATCGCTGCTAATCCTGCTCTAGCGGATGCGTTTGTCAACCGAGTGCGCAACGGGCGTAAGTTTTAAAAAAAAAGCGCCGCAGGCTTTGCAGCACTGCAGCGCACACCTTCAAACCTTGAAACAAACGTGCTGTTGCTCCTTCCTAGGCCGTACCTTTAAGGATTTTGTTCCAGTACAGCCAAGGCAAAATGTGTCGTTTGAGTTGATACATCGTCCAACGCTCTTTTGACTGGTCGAACGGAAAGGTCTCAATAGGCTGATTGTTGTAATCAAACTCAGCAAGCACTAGTTTGCCATAACCTGTAACGAGTGGGCATGAGCCATAGCCATTGTATTGAGCTGCCGCAGGCTTACCTGTTTTTATTTGAGCAAGGAGTTGCTCGACTAAAACAGGTACTTGCTTGCGAATGGCAGCTCCTGTCTTAGCATTTGGCGTACTAGAGGCGTCGCCAATGGAATACACATTCGGATAGCGCACGTGTTGGAAAGTGTGTTTGTCCACGTCTACCCATCCCAGTGGATTTCCAGGTACTGCCAACGGACTATTTTTGATAAAATCAGGCGCACTTTGCGGAGGCGTCACGTGGATGATGTCGTATGTATCGGTAACGCGATCTACCACTTGTCCGTCTTTGTATACCTCGAAGGTAGCTTGCTTTTTTTGAGCATCAATTTCTACGAGGTTGTGGAGATAATGGGTTTTAATCCCGTAACGATTAATGACTTTTTGCAGGGTTTCTGCGTACTTTTTCACACCAAAAATAACGCTACTCCCTGAGTAGTAATGTACATCAATCTCTTTGAGTATTCCATGCTTACGCCAGTAGTCGCATGCGAGGTACATAATTTTCTGAGGTGCACCTCCGCATTTAATGGGTGTGTTCGGATTGGTAAAAAGGGCTCTTCCTTTTTTTAAGCTCTTTATGCATTCAAACGTGTAGGGCGCCGTCTCGAAAGTGTAATTCGAGGTAATGCCGTTTTTGCCCAAATTTCCTTCTAGGCCCTTGATCTTATGCCAATCCAACTGAATGCCCGGACACACGACTAAGTAGTCGTATGTGTACTGCGCTCCTGTTTGGCTTACGACGGCATTCTGATCGGGTTTCAACTGAGTAGCTGCTTCTTTTATCCAAGTCACCTGGCACGGCATCACTTCTGCCTCTGGGCGAACTGTATCTTGGATATCGAAGTCTCCACCGCCTACCAACGTCCAAGCAGGTTGATAATAGTGTTTATCGGCTGGCTCCATAATGGCGATGTCCAGTTTTTTATTTTTTCTCAATAGTTGCGCAGCTAATGAAATGCCTGCATTACCGCCTCCGATGATCAAAATTGGAAAATGACTGCTCATATGCAATAATTTTTGTTGTATCAAAAGTCACAACTACTCTACTTAGAGTTATTGGCTTTTTTACGGCATTTGTAGGATTAAATGTTGATTTTTGGACGCTTCATTGTACGAAATAGAAGGCACCACAGTCGCAAAAGCGACTTGTCCACCGTACTTTTGTTTAAAATTTGGCACATGGAATACATTCAGCCCGCTGCGCTTGCTACTCCTAGGGGTCACTATTCGCCTGCAGTAAGATGGGGAGATCTTGTTTTTGTTTCTGGGCAATTGCCCACAGCGCCCGATGGCCAAGTACGATTGAGCAGCATAGAAGAACAGGTTCACTTATGCTTGAAAAATATCGAAACTATTCTAAAGGCTTCAGGCAGTGGTCTCAATCAAATTTTGAAGGTAAACATTTACCTAAGCGATATCGCCCTTTGGCCACGGGTCAATGCTGCCTATGCTGCATACTTAGGTGAACACCGACCCGCACGGGTTGTTATACCCTGCGGTCCGTTGCATTACGGTTGTTCCGTGGAGATAGACTGTGTTGCCGCCGTAAGCCGGATGGAAGATTAAAGCCTTTTCACTCTTGTATTGTTTCTTAACCGAACAGTCATCATGCCTTCGAGACCCGACGCGAAATACATTAATGTGTACCTCGCCCTTGGCAGCAATGTAGGCGATCGGGCGAAGTATCTTACTGAATCTCAATCACTTATTCAACGCTATATTGGCAAAATTGTCCGTCGCAGTCACATTTACGAGACGGAGCCGTGGGGAAATCCTAAGCAAGCTCCCTTTCTGAATTGCGTAGTTATGGTTAATACTACGCTTTCTCCGCGTGAAGTGTTGGACGCTATCGGTAAAATTGAACGGCAATTAGGTCGCCAACGTCAGGAGAAGTGGGGGCCGCGCACAATTGATATTGACATCCTGTTTTACGGTCGCCGCGTTATTCGCGATAAGGGATTAGAGATTCCTCATCCTGAGTTACATAAAAGGGCTTTCGTGTTAGTGCCTATGCTCGAGCTAGCTCCCGACCTTGAGCATCCTGTGTTGAAAAAGCCCATTGACGAGCTGTACATGGAATGTACAGACATGTCAGAGGTAATTATGCTTGAGGATGAGCCACCTGAAGCGGAGTTTCACGAGCGACACGGGTAACGAAACGCTTTACCTACGCGCACTGTCCTTTATCGCCTCTGTCAGAAAAGGCCTCTTTATCGCTGAATTACAAAGGGCACAGTTGCTACGTGTTCCTTTGCCGTAGCCACCAAAGTGTACATGCCATTCGGAAGGTTGCCAGCGTTGAAGGGCAAGAACTGGCGACCGGTGACATTGTCGTAAAGGCGTTCGGCCACCTGCACTCCCACAGCGTTAAATACGCGAAGATGAACGTTGCACGTGCCTTCTACACGCACCGTTATCATAGCTTCGTCTGCTACGGGATTGGGCGCTAGAGATAGGTGAAGCGGTTCTGCTGTTGCCTCAGTAGCAGCAGTAGAGACAAAAGGAATTGGCGTAACTTCGGCATTGATGATGCGCCCCGATGCTTGGTCAATCAGCATCGTAATAGCGTGCATGTTGTTGACGTTCTGAGAAGTTGGAATAGTAGCCGAAAACTCATGGGAGATTACAGAGCCAGCAGGGTTGTCAACAGGTACACTACCAGCCGCACCTTTAAAACCTCCCAGTAGTGCTCGCGCTACATGGTTGTAGACCATTTGACTAGCTGGCACGGGGTTAGGCAAGTTTTCATAGCCGCCCATTGGTCCACGCGCACCACCGGCATAGGCATTCGCCTGATTATAACCCGAGGTCGTCCCGCGAACCCCATCTTCCGTAAGCACTACAGCTAAGCGAAAATCGCCATTCATTGCCTCCAGAAATCGAACGGAGCTGCGAATCCTTACTCGGCGAATGCTGGGAATCCAATCTACGTTTTGGGTTATGATGACCTTAGCCGGCCAAGTTAAATGCTCTATTAGGCTTTTCTCAAAATTTGGATCCCCCAGTAGCGGGTCTATATCTTCTTCTCGCTCTACTAGGCCTCCTGGATAACCACTTAACAGCTTAGAAAACTCGCTATCATAGGCCGTTATCCGCATGGGGTTAGAGCTGCCATTGTGTACAGCTATGGGAACAACCCTTCCTTTATAGGCCTGAGCAAGGTAGTCCATCATGACTGCTCCTCGCGGACACCATACGCACCACGTCCCTGTACCTTCTTCTACCACCACCTTTCGATGAGGCTGAGGTTCTACGCCGTAGACAAGATAAGAGGCAACGCTACCATTGTCGCTGTCATCGTCATCGTGACCGCCATTGACGCGAATTAAGCGCGCTTCGAAGCCAAAACTATTAAGGCCGGGTTTGACAGGAAAAGGTATATAAAAAGTATGCGTTTGAGAAAGGCCAAGATTTAAATTGCGGAAAGTATGGATTTCAGTGCTTCCATTTGGTAATCTGAGCTGAATGTCACAGGAGGTAATTGTCGGAAACCCTTTGTTTTGGATGACTCCTCTAAGCGCCACTTGATGCCCAACTAGAATCTTGTTGTAATTAGTCACAATAGTCGGTACGGCCGGGATATATTTACCTACAGCGACGTTCGATAGGGATGCCCGAATTACATTATCGGGTAGGACAATGCGAATATTGTCTATCATGGCTCCAAAAAGCCAGTCGTTGGCATCGTCATAGCGGAAGGCCAATCGCACCTCTGACTGCCCTGTGAGAGCCGTCAAGTTAACCATCATCAACCGCCAACCGCCTCCACCAGTGAAATCCTGGAGCTCTTTCCAAGTGGCACCGCCATCCGTAGAGGCAAGGAGTTTAAGTGTCTCTGTCTTTCCTTGATAAGATCCTTTGAGAAAAAACAAGTCGAATAACAAGCGCAACTCTCCTGTCTGATTGCTCAAATTCAGCGGAGGTAAATAAAGAACCTCGTTGGCTTTGTTACAGTTGCACTTATCATCGTTCGTTCCTATGACTAAGCCTGGCCGAGAAGGCACTGAAAAGTACTGCGAAGAATGGGTTGCTGGGGTAGCAACTTTCCAGCCTCCGTCTGTGGCAGAGGTCTGCTGAGACCAGCCATTTGGCAAATTCGCGCTTACAGCATCAAAATTTTCAGACCATATGATTGTACCCTGTCCATACAAGAGGGTGCCGAAAAAGGCGAGTAATCCCGTGAATAGTAATTTGTAAAGCATAATAAGAAAAATTTAATGAGAGAATGCAAGCAAATATACACTCTTCCTCGTCTCTACAAGAGATTTTCTCGGATTAGAATTTGGGCAATAGCTATTAGCATAGCTTCCTTTGTATTTGAATTTTGGATATACGTATACGCAATGTAAGAGTTTTATTTGCGCGTTCTCTCAGGATATGGAAATTAAGCGATACATAGTCCGTCCTGGTTCTTTGAAGAACCTGCAATTATACGAGGAAGTACTGCCTCCACCTCATGAAGATGAGGTACAAGTGGCTATCCGAGCAATAGGGTTGAATTTTGCCGACATTTTTTCGATATGGGGATTGTACAAGGCTGCGCCAAAAGAGCCCTTTACGCCCGGGTTGGAGTATGCAGGAGTAGTTACTGCAACAGGGCCTAAAGTAACGCGTATTCGAATAGGCGACCGGGTGATGGGTATTACGCGTTTTGGAGCCTTCGCCACCGGCTTAAACATCTCTGAAAAATATGTAGTACCTGTTCCCGATGGCTGGGACTGCACTACAGCTGCAGCGTACCTAGTACAAACTATTACTGCTTATTACGGTCTCTTTACCTTAGGCGCTCTACAACCAGGACAAAATATCCTGCTTCACAGCGTAGCTGGAGGCGTAGGTTTGCAGGCGCTCAAAATTGCCAAAGCTCACAATTGCTTCGTCGTTGGTACAGTAGGTCATCCCAATAAAATAGCTATAGCCGAAGCCAACGGATGTGACCGGGTATTGGTGCGCGGGCCAAACTTCGAAAAAGCGCTCCGCAAAGCATTAGAGGGTCGCCCTCTCAATCTCGTTTTCGATACTATTGGAGGGCGATATTTTACTATACCTTGGAACATGTTGGCGCCGATGGGGCGCATGATTGTTGCTGGCTCATCGCGCTACGCAAGCGTCGGCGACCGCCCCAATCTTTTCCGCTTGCTATGGCATTATTTAACAAGGCCCAAAATTGACCCGCAGGCTCTGCCAGAACAAAATCGCAGCCTAATGGGCTTCAATCTCATCTACTTGTATGAGCGCATCGAAATGCTTCCGCCCATTTTGGAACATTTAGAGCAAATGCACCTGACACCACCTCACGTAGGCCATACGTTCTCCTTTGAACACCTGAAAGAGGCTATTCGCCTTTTTCAGAGCGGCCAAACTGTAGGTAAAGTGGTTGTGCAAACAACAGCGCCATGCTGAAGGAGACATTATCCAAAACGGCTACTTCGCTTTCTCACGAGCGCCGTGCGACAGGTGCACCTCAAATGCCGCGCGCTCACTTGCAGCACATAATCCATTGGCAAAGAATAGCCTGTTTCTGTCAAGTTTTCCTATTGCGTAGGCTACCCGGCATGCATCGACGCGCCTGATGGCGGTCAATCTTTTTGCTTGAAGACCTGAACTACCTAAAAAATAGACAAATTGACCTTCTTTCAAAGGAAAACTCTGCATCCCATACTTTTCATTCTCTTTTACCGAATAGAATTTTCCATTGAAATAAAATGGATGGTCGTCAGTAACAGTTATGACCATACCTGAGAAGTTGAGTTCATAGAGATTGTGATGCTTCCGGCTATATAACTCCAGCACCTTTGAAACCTCTACCTGCTGTGTGGACTCATTTAGGGATAAAATTTCGTCGCCTACGCTTAGTTTTTCTATCGCTACTGCCCCTTTTGGAGTTGCTATTGATGTTCCTTCCAAAAAACAGTGGACTCCTATTCCGTCGAACTCAATTTCTGCTATTGCCACATCGTCGTACTTATCGCCCTTGTAGACCTCTGTTATTTCAAAAGTCAGAAAAAGGTCTTCATCTGTTCCTTGTAAAGTGTCCAGCTGGAAGATTTGCTTCGAAAGAACGTCCTTCAGATTAAGCACGAAAGACAGTTTTTTATTGATGTAAACTTTTAGTTGCTTCACTCGAGAATTGTCTTTCCATGCCTTTTCGGATTTCATGTAGCCGTTAAAGATTTCTACCTTAGTAACTGGTGGTGACTGTTTAGGAAACCTGAACGTAATGCTTTCTCCAATTCCGTAATCTGCTACACCTTCTATCCAAGCAGTTCTGAGCGAGAAATCGTGTGCATTACTGGCTTCGTAGTTGAAGCGCCTAGTTGGAGGCAGGGTCGAGCTAGCGAATATACTATCTGGGCCGCCGCCGCAATACCAGCTGCAGCCCCATATACTCACGTCCAAATGGTCTTCTTTCAGGTATTCCTCTTAGTTTTCCCAGATTTCAATCTGTCTTTCTGTAAGATGCTGTTTAGCAATTTCATAACTCGGATAGCTACTAATTACGCTGTCAATTTTAGCGAAAAGTTCCTTAGTTCTTTGAAGATTTTTTGCTGCATCTTCGCTGATGTCGGGCGTAAATCCGAGTTCAGGTTCAATGACCCTTAGTGTGGGCTGAGGGGGCGAGTTTTCGCTTGATTTGGACCCATTCGTCTTAGGTGCGCCCTGGCAAGCGAGAAAGCTCATTTCAACGGAGAGCATGATCAGGAGGCAAAGGTCGAGTCTTTTTTCCATGTCTTAAAATTTTGTTATTGAGCGTTTTTTACCAGGGATATAGGAAAATGGCAGGTTATAGGTTTTTGCACCCTTGTAAGTTTCACTTACGGCCGTTTAATTAGAGAAGAATGGATATCCTTTTCAAAAGCGTCGCACGAGAGCAAAAGTTTTTCGCTGGCGCAGGACTTCGCCGGTAGGAGCATAGAGTTCAGCCAGCAGGATATAGATGCCTGGTCGAGCGGGCGTGCCGTCTTCCACATCGCCATCCCAACGCAAGGCGCTTTCAGCTGCGACGAGTTGTTGGCGGACGAGGTAGCGAATCGGAATACCTTCGGAATCGTAGACCACTACAGTAGCCGCATAGCCTGGAGCAGGCGGATACAGACGAATGTCCAAGAAGTCCTCGTATCCATCGCCGTCTGGCGACAAGCGGGGAGCGGCAAGTTGAAGTATGTCGCTTCCGGAAGCTTGCAACCCTGTGCGTTGGCTATTAGGGTGTGTAGGTGTGCCATTGCCTCTAGCTGTTCGCGCTGCGGATGTCCAATTGGCTGGATCGTTGGTAGGGCCATCGGGTCGGATGCGCTCTAGGGAAACGCCTTCGCGCTGAGAGGAGGTAAGCAAGGCATTATGGTAAGTTTCGAAATAGACGAGCGAGTCCACGGTAATCTGTTGGCCATCTTTCGACCAGAGGACCGTTACATTTCCGGCGTCGTCGGCCAACGGAGGCAGTCCCAGAGGGAAAAGGTACTTAGACTGCGTCGAAGAGAAGCGTTGCCGAATATCGTCTGGATTAGGCGTAAACACCAGGTACTCACCAGGTAGCATTAGGCGTCTGAGGCCAATACCGCGCGTACTCATGCCTTCATAAAAATTGGCAATAAAAAAGTTGCGCAGGTCGAAGATCTTTCGGCTCTTGTTGTATAGCTCTACGAAGTCGGCGCCAAAAGGTTCTGGATTAAACAGGAGTTCATTTACTACGACGTCTTGAGGCGCAGGGATCTCGGGCAAACCCAAGAGCATAGTGTCTTCACGCGTTTGAGGATTTCCGCTGCAATCGCGCACCAATGGATTTGTCCAAAGGCGATATACTACTCCGGGTTCGAGCGACCTCTGTAAGGAAAGCAAAACGATGCGACGGCTTTCTGGGGCAAGTACAGCTGAAGCCATGGCCAAAGGTGGATCCGTTTGATAACCTGCTAGATTGGCAGCAGCCACTCGGTCTATCCCTTCGGAGAAGACTAGCTCTAAAAGATTGTTTGTTAGAGGAAATGCGCTTAGGAGCCGTGGCGGCACGGTGTCGGGGATTGATTGAGCAACGGAATTTCGACGGCCGGGTGTTCCACCTGGCAGCATGGAGCAAGAGGTCCAATTCTCACGCTCTTTGCAGGGCAGATTCGGATTGATGCGCTCCAGCGTCCAACCGCCGTCGCGTTTAGCGCTGTTTTCATGCCAGGCAGCTGCATAGAATATGTGGTCAATGATTCGGCCAGCCGTATCGGTCAGGATGAGCGTATCGCTTGTGTTATTGAGTGAGGGGAAGCTTGTAACGGCTACTACGGCAGTGGTGAAAGGCGCTAAAGCGGTAGCACCCGTTGCGGTCGTCAGCACCACAAATGAGTCTGGATAAAGCAGATACGCTGGCAGTCGCCGCGCTGGACCGCCGTCAGAAATAAAGAGGGTGTTCAGGTCGATAACGCGCGTGCTGCGGTTGTAGAGTTCCAACCATTCTACTTCAGGGAGGCCCACAGAAGGCGTAGGGTCAGCCATGATTTCGTTGATAAGTATGTCGAATTCGCCTGCTGCCTCAGTGCGCACGAAAGCGAAAAAGGCTCTTTGTAGGCCGCTGACGTTGCCTGCTCGGTCGGCAATCTGCTGGGTTTGTATTTCATAAGAGCCAGTAGATAGCTGCTGTGCTAACCGTAAGCGAACGCGGTTGGGCGCGCCGTCAAAAAGAGCCTCTATGGGCGCTGGCTGCCCTACAACGGTGTAGTGAGCCCTTTCAAGGGCCGAAAGCGTATCTAAATCTTCGTCGAACACCACAAGGACAGTGTGACCATTGTCTCCCGCGCTAGCAGAGAGCAGCACTGGTGGTTTGGTGTCAGGAACGTCCGGAAGCACAGAGAGGTTATCGAAGAAAAACTTGTCGCGTCGCGTTGAGGTATACAGACAATAAAAACCAAAGTATCGCCCCGTTCCAGGTGGATGTGTTAGGTCGGTAGCACTGCCTTCGGCTTGGAACGCTCCACCAGGTAAGCGCGCCTCCACAGTCCATTGACCAGCTTTACTGCGCCGTACTCGTATGCGCACGGCAACTGGTTCAGCAGCCACTAAGCCAGCAGTGCCAGAGGAGAGCAGCGTCCGCCCTGAACCTGTTTGCCGAAACAAGCGCAGGGCATCGGTATTGCCGTTTTCTCCAATCTCGATGTAATAGCCATTCGCTTGCAGGAGGTTAGGTTGGTCGGCCATCAAGTAAATGCGCAGCAAATTGGTCGCAGAAGGCGCAAACTCCAAGCGAATGTCCATAAGCCATACGGCGCTGTCGGGCACGTTCAGCCCTACGGCTAGCACCGAACTGCCTGCTTGAGGAGCCATCAATTGCAATTCGCCTGCTCCGTTCACGACAAAATGAGATACATCGCCCACCCATGTTGGATTGTTTATAAAATCGCCATCGGAAAAGTCCTCGATTAATTGTCCGTTACAAAGGGATGGGCTCAAGAAACTTGTCAGGGCTACTGTAAATAGCATTGAAAAAAACAGGCGCATGGTCATAGTTTTGATCAGCAGGCATGTACGGACTAGCCAGTGTGGCCTCACTCTCCTATAAACACTTCGGCCATCATACACCGAGCGCTGCCGCCGCCATAGGTTTCAATGGTATAAAGCGGGCTATACAACAGGCGTGAATGCTTCTCTAGCACTTGTACTTGCTTAGGCGTCAAAGACCGGAAGGCTTGCTCTGACATAACTAAAAGATTTTCACTGCGGTCATTGCGCACCTGTAACATGTTTCCAGCAAAGGCCTGCATCTGCTCTATAGTAATTGGTACTACTTCTTTGTTTGCAATGCGGAGTCTTTCTTCTAAGGCAGCGCGCTCAGTAGCGTTGCGAATAGTGGCTAAGCAGATGACAGCGAAGGTTTCGCCTATGGCCATCATCACGTTAGTATGGTAGATTTCTCGACCATTAGCGTCCACAGCGTGAAAAATTATTGGCTCATATTGCAGAATTCCACATAATTCGCGCAGCAGATGCTCATCGGTACGCGGACTAAGACAGGCATACCCAAGGCGATTTACGTGATCAAAGACGACGCTTCCCGTACCTTCTAAAAAACGTCCTGAAGCCTCGTTGTGCTCCAAATGCACCCTTTTTAGCGGTTTAAATCCCGCTTCTAGGGCTTTTTCTATTACTTCTTCGCGGCGCTCTAGACGACGCGTAGGTGCGTACATCGGATAAGTAATCAAGTAACCCTCCTGATGAAAAGTCACCCAGTTGTTGGGAAACACGGCATCAGGCTTGGGCGGATCTTCAGTGTCCTCAGCTACGAGGACATGCACTCCTGCTTCGCGCAAACGAGTAACAAATAAGTCGAATTCTTCGCGGGCGCGCTGTTGGATTTCAGCAGCCGTCAATCGGTTGTCGCGCACTTGAAAGGCATTGTTAGCAGCCGTTTCCTCATTGAACCCAAAGCAGGCCGGCCGCACCATCAGTATATATGGTGTAGTCTGTTTGCGCATTGCGGTCAAAGTTAAGAATGAAAAAAGAAAATCAATGAACTACTTACTCAGGTTTGTCGAAATTTCTATGCCTAAGACGGGCATTCCACCCACTCCTAAGCGAACGCTGGGCCGCAACCGTCCGCTGAGGCTCTCCTCTACATCGAAGCGGGCCAGATGCGCATCAACGAAAGCATCCGCTGCTGTTAGGAGGTATGCTAGTCCAATGCCCAGCGCATTTCTTTCGACGCGGTTTCTCGATTGATCGCGATATTCCCGCAGTGCTGAAGCACTTAATCGATTGTAAGGTGGAGTCGGGTTCGTCGTAGGATCGTCGTCTACTGCCCATTTGTAGTTGTTGCGTAGGGCGCGATATTGATGGACATTCTTCACCTCAAGATAGATAAGGGTGCCCAAGACGCCGTAGGCGATAGGCAATTTCCACCATTTCTTGTTATACACCTGCCCAGCACCGGGTAAGACTAGAGAGAGAATGACTGCTGTGCGCGGACTAGGATATTCGCCCAAGAACGTGCGGCGAAAGAAGCCTGGGTTTTCAATGGAAGGAGTCGCTACGGTCGTATCGGCACCTTGACTTTGGCCGGCCAAAGGCAGCCATACGGTTAGAATACAAAGCTGCCACCGCCAAAGCTCTCTGCATTTTTGCGCAATGGCACATGTGAGATACTTAGATGAAGGAACCAACGAGCTCAGGGTACTCAATATCAGGGTTGAATGTCGTTAAGGTTGCGCAAAATGATTTGGCGACCATTGAACTCTGAAACAATAGCTGTTAATGAAACTGTACCCGCGGGTGTTGGAGCATTTGCAAAAGTGGCTGCAGTACGCGTAAACATAGGGATACTCCCCGTAGCGTCGCTTACTGTCTTGGTACCCGATAGGGCCGTGCCTGCGCCAGAAATAGTAGCACCCGTGATGCGAACAAGCGTACTCTCCCACTGTTCGCCATTGGCGTTTATCTGCGCAACTGTGGCCGTGCGCACCGCGGGAGTTCGACCAGAGGCTACTGCCGCCGAGCGGTCAACGGGCACGTTATTCACTTGAAGCAAACCGTTAAACTGACTCAATTCCATGTTAGACACATCCACCTCAACTTCATCGCCTAAATTATAACTATGGTTAGCTGTAAAGCGCACTACAATACCTGCCGAGCCATCAACAGATTGAACGAACAAATTGCGGCCGTCAGTATTGTTGGCGATACGATCAGAGATGACGATCCCCCGGATCTTGCGGTCAGCTGGAATTTGCATCGTCGAGCCCGTAAAGAGCGAACGCAGGTCGCGAATATTCATAAGTTGCCCTCCTACGCCGCTACAACGCGCTCCGGTCATTTTTACATCGTTGAGGTCGCGAATGTACATTTGAAGCGTTGTACCAAAAATGCTCAACACGCCCACAATGGATCCATTGCCTGCTGGCGTCCGTTGGCCGGCAAAATCTGCGTAGCCACTCGAGCGCAGTATCAGTTTGTTGCCTGAGCAGTCTATCAATGTGCGATTGAGGCTGTTTTTGGTAATGGGTTCTGCATACGTCTTGCCTGTATCAGCGGCGATAAACTGGACCTGTTCTAGACGGATGAGTGTACTGATATGACTGTTGTTCAGTTCGTTGATGCGCAGCGTACGCGGTGTTGGAGCACCAACCATTGGGCCTTTTACGATCTTGCGGCGCACCTGAGCCTCTGTGAGGCCAACGTCGTCCAGCACCCCCCCCTGCTCCACAACGCTGCCTGTAAGTTGAGTCAGGTTGTTGTAGTCTGTCAAGATGAGGTCTTTACAGTAAATGAAAATTTGTCGTCCAATTGGAAATTGATTGTAGAGAAATCCATCGTTAAAGCGCACCTCTATGCCACCACTAGAATCCTGAATGACGAGGCTTTTGTAATAATTGCCTGAGCGATCATCCATGACTACCACGCCACCAATAATGAGGTCTTGTTTAATGGTATCGAACCCCCCTGGCGTTACATGCAACTTCTTCAACTCAGCGATACTGATATTCGGCTTTACACTAACTGGTTCACCGCCTACGGGCGGCTCATCAAATTCACGTTTCACGCAGCCGAAGAAGCTATAAATGAAAAGGGCGGACACCGCCGCATAAAACCAGTTTTTATTCTTCATAGTGAGAATTTTTATCGAGCCAATAGACCTTATAAGCGATGGAGCCTAAGCTTCAATAGGTCAC
This sequence comes from Saprospiraceae bacterium, assembly GCA_025055285.1. Classification (GTDB taxonomy): domain Bacteria; phylum Bacteroidota; class Bacteroidia; order Chitinophagales; family Saprospiraceae; genus M3007. Next base: position 474,359 of record JANWXM010000001.1, on the reverse strand, counting down.
TACATTCGCAGCGCTAAGCTAGCAAAGTAATTGATCCCTGGTGCGTAGAGCACCTGTGTGGTGTATAGGCGTGGGTCGGTTGTGTCATTTCGATACGCATTCCGATATGCATCACGCCCTGAAATGATGATGTTGGTGTTATTCAATAAGTTATTAACACCGATGTTGAAATAAAGGAAATAATTGCTGCGAATGCGCCACGACTTTCCGCCGAAGAAGTCCACCGTGAAAGCTGCAGGCGCCTTTTGTTGGTCTAGGATGAGGTTCCAAAGCTCAGAGCCGCGTTCAAAAGGCTCAATAAAACTGGCTGTTCGACGCGTTTGATCGAAGAGGAACCAAGAATTGTCGGCCCAATTGAGTGTCAGCGAAGCGAACCAGAAGCGCTTTCCCTCATAGCGTGCACTGGCGTAAGCGGTTGTTTGGGGCGTGCGCGGTACGTAGAAGTTTTTCTGATAAACCGTTACACCATTTAGAATAACATCAGCAGTATTGTCTTGCGTTAGGTAGAGAGTGGGGCGATTAGTATAGATGTATTCTCCGAGATTTCCTGCAAAGGTGAGGGTTAATGGAGTTGCAGGGCGCACTTCCACGGCGGCCTCAATGCCCGCATGGCGGCGGTTAATGTTAGTCAGCAAAGAGGAACCAAAAACACCTGTTACCGCGGCGTAGAAGAGAAAATTGTCGTACTCGCTTTCGAAGGTAGTGTAGAAGCCTGTCAATCGCGCGCGAACTAAAGGTGCCCGCCACAAGTAGCCCGCCTCTAAGCTGTTTATAGCATACGGCTTGGCATCAATGGACTGATTTCGCGTGCGCGGCGAGAGAAAAACATCGCGAAACAGCGGGGCACGCGTCCCGTGGAAGCCATGCACATAGGCGTAATGGCGACCACTAAATTTATAGGTTAGACCAGCCTTCAAGCCATAGGTCAGAAAAGTGTGTTTTTTAGAGTTGCCCAGCGACTCATCTGGAAAGCGGCCGTTTTGCATGTGACCCGTGCGCCAGAACGTAGTGAAAAGATTCTCAGCAGCTGCAAAAACAAACAAGCGTTTTAAATTGCCCTGTACCTGTACCCAGGTCATACCCTTTCGGATGTTTTCATCGTAATCGAAGCCATAGATTTCGCCCTGACGCACAATGCGATTAGGGGTGCGCAAGTCGTTATCACGAGCCGAAGGATTGTCGGGCACATCTTGTTGAGCAAAGCGATCCCAGTCCACGATGAAATCGCCACCTAACAAGTCGTCTACTGTTTTGAAGTTGCGACCTAAATAGTAGTGATAACTCCCTCCGCCATTCAAGGTAAAGCGAGAGGAAAGCGATTGGCGCAAGACGAGGTTGACGCCCAGTTCCCGTGAATCGCTGCGAAAGTCAGCAATGACGTACTGGGAGCGCTTGCCTGTAACGTTGTTTCCAGGAATCCCGTTAGCATCGGCAATTGTCTCTACGGAGATGGTATTTGCCTCCCACAAGCCCGCCCAATCAATTTGGCGGAGGTTTTCGTTCTGGCGCAGCATGTCGGCCCATTCGGCGGCTTGTTTAGGATCGACAAGTGCAGAGGGTAAGCGGCGGTTGAAATCTGGTTCGGGATTGTTGGCATTAAACCAATCGAGGCGCGTAGAGCCATTGCGACCTGTTTGAAGAAAACCCACGAGCATCACGCTGGTTTGCCGCGAAGGTTTAAGGTCGTAGCGCAGCATCACAATGGGCTGATGATTGTGATTGACATATCCATTTCGCTTTTCACCATTCCAATAGCCCCAGAATGGGTTGTAGCGCGTTGTACCTGCGAGGTCGTACATCTCTTGAAAGGTATCTCCTACCCTACCGCGTACCGTCGGTGAGCCGAGCACAGTCAGATTCAAACTATGGCGGTCGCCGCCAAATTTTTTATCAACGGAAAGAAAATAAGCGTAGCCGTCAAAAAAAGTACCCTCATACCACCCTTCTTGAGCCCAACGACGGCTAGCCGAAAACGAAACCGCCCAGCCCCTGGGCATTAGGCCAGTACTGGCTGTAAGCATCAGCCGATGCCGATAAGTGCGATTGCTGATGGCATACGAAACCCGCAGTTGTTTGCGCTGAATGCTGGCCCGAGTATCAATGTAGGAGGCACCGCCAATTTCGGAAAAGGCAAACTCGGCAGGCTCCAGGCCAATGACGCTTTGACGCGCCCGCAGTACATCGTTAAGGCCGCCTAGCTCGCCGAAAAAGGTGATGCCCGATTCTGGGTCGTTCACGTTGAAACCATTCAGATACAGCGGAAAGTGCTCTGAGTCGTAGCCGCGCTCGCGGAAACGAAACACGCTCCAACCAAAATTCGCCGCAGTTTGGAAGATGTCGCGCGAGGCGTGCAACAAGTTGGCTATCTCGCCATAGCCGTCGCTTTCTTCTGCTTCTTCCAGCAAAATGGTAGGAATGTCGGTGATGTTGGCCTGTGCACTCTTCGGGTCGCGTTTAAGTTGAATGATGATGAGGTCCTCCTTGTTTGCCTCCACTACAACCTCTAACTCTTCTGGTAGATAACCAGCCCGCGACACAATCAAGGTATGCCTGCCTACAGGCACCCGTAGAATGGTAAATCGCCCTCGCGTATCTGTAGCGCCGAAGAGACCTGTTTGTGAAAGCACCACAGCGGCATCCACTATAGGTGCGTTGTTTTCGGCATCCGATACGAGGCCTTTAAGGGCAACAGTTTGCGCATAAGTTGCTACTGCAACAAAGCTAAAGGTCAAAGACAGTAAAAAACGGGCCATGTGCATGCAAAAAGGTTGGCATAAGTAGCCCGCAAAAGTATTAACTGTGCTTTGCTATTATATAAACATAAATTTAATAAAATGTTTCGCTTTCGTGTAGCAGCATGCCGAGGGTTAGTTTGTCAAGTGCAAGTGAAGGCATCTTGTGCTGAAAGCGCTATACTGTTGAAGAATAACTACTTGGGCATCGCGAGAAAGTAGCTCACAATGCAGTATTTACCCTTTCTTGAGCAACTTTTTCATTCTTCTCAACAAAGGAGTTAGCTGCAGAAAGCATCTCTCCGCGAAGTGACAATATCGCCAAGGGCAATGCACTGCAGCTGTTGCGCACATTTGGCGCTCCAGATTTAATATTTTATTGGTCTATTTGGCATTCTTTTGAAAACCAGCGATAAGCCAGTCATTTCCATACCTTTGCCTAGTTTTTGATCTGTGCATATGCGAACACTACTACCTGCTTTGCTGCTCTGTTTGCACGCATGTGTCTTTCTTTCGGCACAGTGCCCAATTACCGTAGAGGCGGGTCCCGACGTTTGGTTGTGCCAAGTTCCCGCATCAGCCCAGCTCAATGGGGCTATTCAAGGCCCATACATAAATTTTTCTTGGTCACCCACAACGGGTATGCAGGGGGCCAATACGCTTACTCCGACCGTCACGGTGAATGGCCCAGCTACTTATGTACTTACAGGAAGAGGCGTTAATTTGAGCAACAATTTGATTGTCAACGGTGATTTCGAGGCAGGGAATACAGGCTTTTTTAGTAACTACTTGTATAGCCCTACAAACCTTGTGCCAGAAGGGACGTATGCCGTCCTGCCCAATCCACAAACGGCGCATGCTGGCTTCGCTCCTTGTGGCGACCACACCTCTGGAGGTGGCAATATGATGGCCGTCAACGGCGCTGGTATCCCTAACCTGAATGTCTGGTGTCAGACCGTAGCCATCCAGCCCAATACGCAATATGTGTTTTCTGCTTGGGTAACCTCGCTGCATCCTTCCTCCCCAGCGCGATTACAGTTTTCCATTAACGGCAGTCCCATTGGGCCAATTTTCACTGCGCCCTCGACGACATGTACTTGGTTAAACTTCTATACCCTCTGGAATAGCGGCACAAACACATCAGCTACAATTTGCATTGTTAATCAGAACACCACTTTAGGCGGTAATGATTTTGCATTAGATGACATCGTTTTTTCGCCGGTATGCACCGTAAGCGATACGGTGCGAGTGCATGTAGTTCAGCTAAAAGCTGCGGCAGCACCGGCAATTTCAGTCATCCCTTGCGAAGGTAGCCCAATTACACTCAATGGAAACGGCTCCTCTACTGGGCCGAACATTTCCTATCGGTGGGAGACGACGAATGGAAACATCGTCTCTGGCGACACCACCTTGCAGCCTGTAGTAAATTCAGCAGGAGCATACACCTTAGTCGTCACGTTTAATAACGGCTTCGTGGAATGTAAGCGTACTGCTACAGTCAACGTTATTCCCACCAATAATCCTCTAACAGCCTGGATAGTACCTCCCTCGCCATTGGGCTGCGGCAACAACGCCGTGCAGTTGCGCGGATTCACCAATCAGCCTGGATTCGCCCAATATCATTGGGCATCTGGGCCCAGCGGGCAATTTACCTCCAAACCAGACAGTTCAACGGTGTGGGTAAGTCGGCCTGGCATTTATACCCTCACTGTAACGAACACAATGACCGGCTGTACCGCAACGGCCACGGTAAGCGTAACTGCTGCAACTGAAACACCCATTGCGAAGGCCCAGGCAAGTATTTCGGCATTTTTTTGTACTTCTGATACGTTCAGCTTAAGTGGGAATGGCTCTTCAACAGGTTCGAATTACGTCTACACTTGGACGGCATTGCAGGGAGGGCGTATTATATCGAACACTGATTCTCTTCACGCTCGAGCCAATGCGCCAGGGGTGTATGTCTTGCAGGTTACGAACACTACCAATGGCTGTATAACGCGCGATACAGTCAAAGTAAAAGATCGACGTAAACCCCCAATTTTCTCTGTAGATACTCCAGCTATATTTACTTGCGCAGTGGATACGTTGTGGCTTCGCGCGCGCATATTAGATAGCGGCGCTGTGCGCGTAGTATGGCGCGCCCTCGACGAACCGCTACTCGCAGGTGATACTACCTTTTTTGAAATTCGCGTATTAGGGCCAGGACGATACACACTAACCGTCTTAGACACATTAAGCTCTTGCGCTGCCGTGGACACTATAACTGTTGCCTCTGACACAATGGCGCCTTTCGCTTCCATCATGCCTCCGCAACGGCTTACGTGCACACAGCCAGAAGTCGTTCTTTCCGGTTCTGGCTCCTCCGAAGGGCCCGATTATACCTATCGGTGGAAAACGACTTCAGGGGGTAATTTCACCGATGCCGATACGCTTCTAAATACTCGAGCCAATGCGCCAGGAACCTACTTTCTCGAAGTGATTAATGTGAAAAATGGCTGTACTGCCACAGATTCGGTACGCGTTGAAGCCGATGAGAATGTCATTGTAGCTGTAGCAAATGCCCCTGAAATCCTCACTTGCCAGCGAATGCAAGTGACACTAAATGCCGACGGCTCTTCGAATCTACCTGATCTTCAATATACGTGGACAACAGTTGATGGTCTTGTGCTCTCGGGGGCAAATACACCTACTCCGACAGTAGGTGCGCCTGGAACATACACCCTGCTTTTAATCAACCCTGCAAATGGCTGTACCGCCTCCGATTTCGTAATTGTACAGCAAGATACCACCGCTCCGCGCCTTAGCATTGCTACTCCAGATACGCTAACTTGCTCAACGCCAGTAGTTGTCTTGTTTGGACAAAATCCGACACCTGGTCATTTTCATTACCTTTGGACGGCTTCGGGAGGCGGAAACCTCGTTCAAGGAGAACAAACGCTGACGCCGTTGGCCAATGCAGCGGGTTTATACACGCTCATGGCGACAAACCTTCACAACGGTTGCACGGCGACTGCCTCCATTACTGTAGCTATAGATACAGCTGCGCCCTATGTATCCCTTGCACCTGTTCCTCCCATCACTTGCGCTGAATCCGTTCGAATTTTAGACGGCAGCACTTCTTCTTATGGGCCAGCGTTTTCCTTCAACTGGACAGCTGCTGAGGGTGGGCGCTTCCTCGAAAATACCCATACGCTCACTCCCTCTATTGATGCCGCAGGAGCATATACTCTGACGATACTCAACCACCGAAATGGCTGCTCGCAAAGCGCTACTGAAAAAGTCTCGATAGACACTTTATCCCCTCCTGCCGACGCTGGGCCAGACGGCATGCTTACCTGTGCTGACTCTGCAATTCTTCTTGTGGCTAATGCAGGGAAAGTAGGGACATATCAGTACCGTTGGCAAACATTAGATGGCGCTTTTGCGAGCGCGCCAGATGCCGCCGTGGTGAAGGTCGTGCAAGCTGGCACCTATGTGTTGCACGTATCTAATCCTCAGAACGGATGTACTTCGATCGATACTGTTCGCATCGTATCCAATCGAGAAGCTCCTCAACCCAAATTTTTTATAAGCCATCCAAAAATTACCTGCCTCTATTCTAGAGTACTGCTTCACGTAACAAATCCGGCACCAAGCTGGCAGATACTCTGGACGACGTCGGGAGGCAATTTCTTGACGCGCCCAGACAGCGAAGCGGTCTGGATAAACGGAGCAGGAGAGTACCGCGTCCTGATTACAGATGCGCAAAATGGTTGCACGGCTGAACAAACCTTCTCTATTGCCCTGGATACTGTGCAACCAAAGGTCAGCATTTTGCCGCATGGCTTCCTCAGTTGCACCTCCCCAGCCATTATTTTGCCGGGCGTAGTGAAACCCGATACGGGCATCACTTTCTTTTGGGCACGCCCTGACATCGGTGCTATTCTAGACTGGAAAACGCTTCAGCCCCTAGCTACCGAGCCAGGCAACTATGTGCTTCAGGTGACTTCAAAACACAATGGTTGTACTGCTGTAGCTCATACGACGTTGGATATCAACCAACTAACACCTATAGTCAGTGCAGGTCAGGATACGACGCTGACGTGCAACATTTCACAAATTACTTTGCGAGGAATTGCATTTGGTTTCCTGCCGCCTATAGTTGAGTGGACAGCCTCGGCAGGAGGAAATATCCTTTCAGGCGCCAATACTTATCAACCTGTAGTTAACGCTCCAGGCATCTATACAATGAAGGCCACGGATCCATACAACGGCTGTTCCAACAGTAGTCAAGTACGTGTACTGTTGGATAAAGACGCGCCGACGGTCTCTATTGCGCTACCTGATACACTTACATGCTCCCGTACGGAAGTTGTCCTACAAGGCAATGGAAGCCCTTCGACGGTACATCCTCAGTGGACAACCATAGCTGGAGGTAACATCCTGTCTGGCTCTAATACATTCACACTCCTTGTGAATATGCCCGGCCAATACCTTCTGACTGTAACGAATCCGAAAAACGGCTGTACAGCTACGGCAGAAAGAGTTGTATTTCAGGACATTACCAAGCCCATTCTAGAGATACCTGCTCCTGCCCTTCTTACCTGCACCGCACCTGTCACAGCAGTACGCGCCCAACCCGATACAGTAGCTTACCTCTATCAGTGGCAAACGCTTGGCGGAAACATCGTCTCGGGCACCCAAAGTGCTCAAATTACGGTAAATCAACCAGGGACGTATACTGTTGTAGCAACAGACCGCCGCACCGGTTGCACGAGTGTCTATTCAGCGGAGGTGTCGACCGATCAAGAGTTGCCGCAAATCAGCATTGCTCCACCTCCCACCCTGACGTGCAGAGAGCCTCAAGTAGTTCTCGTAGCCACGGTTGATAACCTCCCTCCCGGATTGCTGAAAGCTCAATGGAGCACTACTGATGGCCAGATTGCTACAGGAGTGCAGAGCTTGACTCCCACTGTAGCAGCAGCTGGGATGTATTCGCTAACTGTCCAAAATACCCTTAATGGCTGTATGGCTAGCCGCGCTGTCCAAGTAACTCAAAACACTGTAGAACCAACAGTGCGCCTCGCCACACCGCCAACTATCACGTGCGTAAAACGCCAAGTGATGCTCGATGCCTCTGCTTCTGCAGGTCAGGGTGCCCTATCGTTTAAATGGTCGGGAGGGCTTGTGCTTAGCGGTCAGGGCACCTCGTCGCCTTGGGTTGGCCAGCCCGGCCTATACTCACTTACGCTAACGGATGAGGCCAACGGCTGCATCGCGACGGCAACGGTGGAGGTACTAGCCGATACAACCTTGCCTGTAGTTCGCATCGCCCCTGCACCTTTGCTGACCTGCGACCGACAAACCGTAACACTAGATGCTTCAGCTTCTACAGGGCAATTGCCTCTATTTGCACAATGGACTACAACTAACGGCAATATTTCCTCGAATGCGAATACCCTGATTACCAGTGTAAATGCACCTGGCTCCTATCTTCTTTTATTGACCAACAGCCAAAATGGATGTACAGCGAGTGCTACCGCAATAGTTCAGGAAGATCGCACGCCACCAGACGTCTACGCTGGCCCTGACCAAACGCTCTACTGTACACAACCAGAAGTGACTTTAAGCGGCCAAAGCAATACGCCCGGCCCACTTCGTTACGCTTGGACAGTCGTTAGTGGAGGCCCTCTTACTGGCAATCCACTAATTGAGCGCCCAACGACGCGCAAACCAGGTATATACAGGCTTACAATTACGCGTTTGGACAACGGATGCGCGGCTTCCGATGAGGTTCAGGTGGTCGAGATAGCTCCACCTGAATTCGTACCTCATGTCGAACAACCTAACTGCTACCGCAACACTGGTTCTGTCGCCTTTACTGCTCTGACAGGCGGCCAACCTCCGTTGCGATACTCTATTGACAATGGGCGAACATTTAGCACTTCGCCTCTATTCTACGGCTTGCCACCAGGTTCCTACACCTTGCTGGTGAGCGATGCTTTGGGCTGCACATCAACAGACTTTGTAAACATTGTACCTCCTTTGCTGCCAAAGATCTCCTTTGCTTCTTTGGCACCGATTGATTTGGGCGACTCTGTGCGCTTAGAACCACTTCTAAATTTGCCCTTTACCTCGGTAAAAGCATGGAGATGGACTCCTAAAGACGGTCTTTCGTGCGACGATTGCTCAACACCTTGGGCTAGTCCGTCTCAATCCACGCGCTATCATTTGCGCATCCTCGATCAAAATGGATGCACTGCAGAAGCCCACGTCGTCGTACCCGTTAGCCGACGTCGCCTACTGTATGCTCCGAATATCTTTTCGCCTAACGACGATGGTCAAAACGACCGTTTTACCATATTCGGCAACCGGGCAGTCGTTTCCATACGTTCGCTAGAGATTTTCGACCGCTGGGGAAATCTAGTTTTCTCGCGCCAGCAACTGAAGCCCAATGACGAAGCAGCCGGCTGGGACGGCACCTTCCGCGGTCAAGTCGTGCTCCCTGGCGTGTATGTGTGGAAAGCAGTTGTAGTCTTTTTAGATGGAGCAGAAGAGGTGTTTGTAGGTGACGTCACGGTGCATCGTTAACTTCTGTTTTCAAGCAAACACTTCAAACTGTTTCGCAATGAAGCACAAAAGCTGCTGACCAAACATGACCCGGTGCTAAAGAAGTTATTCCTTCTCCATTTTCAAAGGCATTGATTAAACAAGTCATGGGTTCAATGGCCAAGCTTTGCCGCGTCGGCGGCGTGAAGATTTGAAAGAATGGAAACAAGGTTCGACTCAATGAGATAGTCACAGCACGGCGTTCACCTCTTAGGTGAACATCATAAAGGGTTAGATGTTCAGCAGCGCGGAAACAAGCATCAAAGACCTCCTTGCCCAGAGGACGCATTTGCTCAAAGGCTGTAAAGGGCTCTTGCTTGAGGATAGGAAGCTTACGTTCATCTAAAATTTCCCGAGAGCAAGGAGGCAACTTCAGTAGGTAATCATCTATTTTTTTTCCAAGGCGAAAATAGGGATGCCACCCAAATCCCAGTGGAATGGGTTCTGTGTGCCGATTTTTTACCCATACTTGGAGGCCAAATAGGCTGCGCAATGTCATACTGTAAGTTACTCCCATGGTAAATGGGAAAGGATAACCCGGATGGGATCCCTCATAGTCGAGTCGGCACGCGATTTCAGCATGCTCATCAGTTAGTTCGATGCGCACCGGTTGAAAAACCTCCCTGCAGATAAACCCGTGTATAGCAGTATTGGTCTGCGGATCATTAATGGGAAAGACGTATTGCCTGCCTAACCAAGAGTATCGCCCCTCGCGTAAGCGGTTGGGAAAGGGAAAAAGTAAGGCGCCTTTTGCTTCTAGACCAATCTCAAGCGCTTCGGAGGTTTCATAGCTGTCGAGCACAGGCTCAGCCTCATGCTGAAGCGCCACCAAAGTTGCGCCTGCCGCAGGAACAACGCTAAAGCCATGACCTACCTCCGGCAGGACAAAATCGTATCGCCGAAAGCGGCCGAAGGAGGAAACGTGTAACTCAAACATATTTTTATGGGATAAAATCGGGTATTTTTAAAGCTGATTATCAATCAATTGATTGAATAAAACACTTGCTTAATGTTTTTTGCTCTGACAAAGGTAACGGCAAAGACTCGGAATGATCTTTATGTTTGCCGCCATGCGCATTGTTTTCATGGGTACACCCGAATTTGCTGTGCCATCCCTACAGCTGCTTTGGAAAAAGGGTTATGATATTTCGGCTGTTGTAACCGCGCCTGATAGACCAGGAGGTCGTTTAGGGTTAATAGAGTCAGCAGTTAAGAAATTTGCTTTGAAACACGGCCTAGCAGTTCTACAGCCGGAAAAACTAAAAGCTCCAGAGTTTATTGAACAGCTGCGCGCATATCGCGCTGACTTGCAAGTAGTAGTGGCTTTCCGCATGTTGCCCGAGGTCGTATGGGCTATGCCACCCTTGGGAACGGTGAATCTGCATGCCTCCCTGTTGCCCAAGTATCGAGGAGCCGCGCCAATACATTGGGCTATTATCAACGGCGAGACAGAGACTGGCCTTACGACTTTTCGAATTCGCCATGCTGTAGATACAGGCGATATCCTCTTTCAGGAACGGCTCGATATCGGAGAAAATGAGACTGCTGGTGAGCTACACGACCGCATGATGCACGTAGGCGCTCAGTTAGTGCTTCGAACCGTACAGGCCATTGAACGCGGAGACATTCATCCTCAGCCGCAGAAGGAAGACGAGGCTACCTACGCACCAAAAATTTTCAGCGAGACCTGCCACATTTGTTTTGACCGACCCACTGTGCAGGTGCATAACTTCATCCGAGGACTCAGCCCTAGTCCAGGTGCATGGGCCTACTTACAGGGCAAGGTGTTCAAGATCTTTCGTACCCTGAAAGAGTACACACCGCCTTCTTTGCCTCCTGGCCATATTATCTTTCCTCCGAGCGGTGGGGTGTGGGTAACTACTGTTGACGGTCATGTACAATTGATTGAAGTACAGTTGGAAAGCAAACGGCGTCTTTCTGCTGAAGAGTTTCGCAACGGCTATCAAAAGAAAATTCAAGGCGCCCAGTTGACATAGAAAAGAGTTAAAAATCTTTCCTGGAAATACCCTTGAAACCGAAACTACCTTCGGCAAAATGCGTTTTCTGTGAGGAAAACTTACTCTAAGGCATCTCTTCGATGCAAAAGGGGCAGCGTCGTTAGCACGCGGCACAAGTTTCGCGCTACCTTTGCTGAGGTTTATGGAGAAAATTATCATCTTCGATTTTGGCTCTCAGTATACGCAACTAATTGCGCGGCGCATTCGTGAGCTATCGGTGTATTGCGAGATTGTACCCTATCACCAATGGCAAGAGCTAACGGATGAGGTGCGAGGTTTTATCCTATCGGGCAGCCCATGGTCTGTAAAACAGCCCGAAGCTCCGCGTTTTCCTCTAGAACGGATAGTGGGCAAAAGACCTTTGTTGGGCATCTGTTATGGCGCACAATTAATCGCTGACCATTATGGTGGTATTGTAGCGCGCGCCGAGAATCGGGAATACGGGAAGGCCACTTTGATCGTATACGACTCATCCGACCTGTTCTTGCGGAACATCTCAACGCATACGCAAGTATGGATGAGCCATGGAGATACGATTCTTCAATTGCCGCCAGGTTTTCGAGCGTTAGCAGGCACTAAAAGCATTTCCGTGGCTCTTTATCGAGCAGAGGATAACTTCAGCCCTTTGCCCGTATACGGCATTCAATTCCACCCAGAAGTGTCTCACACGTTAGAAGGCTCGACCTTTTTGAAGAACTTCGTCCTTGACATCTGTGGCTGCAAAGCTGACTGGACGCCAGCACACTACATTGAAGAAACTGTCAACACGTTGCGCCAGCAGATAGGCTCTGAAAAGGTAATCATGGCGCTGTCGGGCGGCGTAGACTCAACAGTAGCTGCTACGTTACTACATCGAGCCATTGGAGATCAATTGTTTTGCTTTTTTGTAGATAATGGCCTGCTTCGCAAGGGAGAATTCGAGACAGTATTGGGCGCATATCGGCGCATGGGCCTACACGTAGAAGGCGTGAATGCTCGCGATCGCTTCTACGCGGCCTTACGCGGCGTAAGCGACCCAGAGACAAAGCGAAAAATCATCGGGCGGCTATTTATTGAAATTTTTGAAGAAGAGGCTCGTGCTCATCCGGACTGTCATTGGCTGGGGCAAGGCACCATCTATCCAGATGTTATTGAATCCACTAGCGTGCACGGCCCATCCGTAACCATAAAAAGCCATCACAACGTAGGAGGCTTGCCCGAGCGATTTAAGCTAAAAATAGTAGAGCCGCTGCGCATGCTGTTTAAAGATGAAGTGCGGCACGTAGGCAAAGAGCTGGGTATTCCCGCTGAAATTTTAAATCGCCATCCCTTCCCAGGGCCAGGATTAGGCATTCGCATCCTAGGGGACATCACTCCGGAAAAAGTGCAGCTTCTTCAAGAAGTCGACGCCATTTACATCGAGAAGCTTAAAGAATACGGCTTGTACGACCAAGTATGGCAAGCTGGCGCCATATTACTGCCCATCCAATCGGTAGGCGTCATGGGCGACGAACGCACCTACGAGCGAACGGTTGTCTTACGCGCCGTAAACAGCACTGATGGGATGACGGCGGAGTGGAGCCGATTGCCTTATGAGTTTTTAGCCGATGTATCAAGTACAATTGTTAACCGCGTCAAAGGCATCAATCGCGTTGTCTATGATATCAGCACTAAACCACCAGCAACAATTGAATGGGAATAACTTGTCTCGTACCCCGAGAGAAGACTCTAGACTCTGGGCTAAAGCTCCTTGCGTGATGCGAAGAATAGGCATACTCCTGGTAATGAGTGCAGGGATTCTCCATCCAGGTTGTTACTCGCTCAAAGGCATTTCCATTGACCCTAAAGTGAAAACTTTCTTTGTCCAAAATATTGAAAATGCCGCAGCAAGCGCACCGCCTACTCTCGCTGTAGACTTCACCGAACGACTCAAAGACAAGATACGTACGGAGACACCTCTGCGCTTAGTTAATGACTCTCCAGACGCAGAATTTAGCGGACGTATCACCGACTTTCGAGTCGTGCCGGTTGCTCCTAGGCCAGGAGAAACGGTGTCGCTTAACCGTTTAGAGATACGCCTGCAGTTGCTCTATACTGTCAACGTCGAGGGAGCGGAAGGTAGCTGGCCTGCTGAGCGCACTTTTAGCCACTTTGCTGAATTTGGAGCAGACCAAGACTTGTTAAGCATCCAGGATAGGCTCATCCGCCAGATTTTTGACCAGTTACTGGAAGATATCTTTAATGCAGCGTTCAACAACTGGTAGCAACTCAGCTACAAGAAGATTATGACACAGGAACGTTTTCAACAATTCTTACATAGCCCAGATTTGTTGTCAGCCATTCCCTATGAGGAATTGAAAACGCTGGCATTGTCCTATCCTTATGCGGCCAATCTTCAGCTTCTATTGCTGTTAAAATCGGCTCAAGAAAAGCATCCAGATGAGGAACGGAATCTTGCCACTGCTGCTGCTTACACTCTCGATCGCAAACGCTTGCTAACCTTGCTGATTGAACGAGCCGTGGTACCTCTTCCATCTTTGGAAATGGAGGTTCTCGAGCTGCGTCCTCTAAGTGTCTTAAATGTCCGCAAAGAAGAATCTCCAGGGCTTGCTGCAGCTCAGGCTTTCTCCTCGCTCCCTGACACGCCAGCGACTACTCCAGCTTCAAAACAAAGCCGAACGACTGACAATGAAATGACGGAAAATAAGCCCACACTGTTGGAGGAAGAAGCGCTGAACAAGGCACAAAAAAATAAACCTCCTCTTGAGCACACACCTACTGAGGCAGAACCCTCTACTCTATTGCAAGAAGAAGAGCGGTTCATTAGCTTTACTCAATGGGTGAATCATTTCAACCTCCCTCCCTTGGCGCCGCCTAAACCTACGGCCTCAACAATACCTCGTGAGACATCTTCAAAGCCAGGAGAGACTGATGACCTTGCTCAATATCTCGCGCAAAAAAGTATAAGCGAAAACCCTGAAATAGCCTCAGAAACATTGGCTCGTCTGTATGCCCGGCAGGGTTATCGCGATAAGGCTGTGGAAATGTATAAACGCTTGATGGCCTTGTATCCAGAAAAAAGTGCGTTCTTTGCGAGCCAAATTCATACTTTGATTAAAAACACGTAAAGATGTTAACCATTCTGACGATTCTGATTGCTCTTGTAAGTGTCCTATTGATGGCCGCTGTACTCATCCAAAATCCTAAAGGTGGTGGCATTGACCCTACCTTGAGTGGTCAAGCGCAACAGTTGTTCGGCGCTGCTCGCTCGACGGAATTCATTGAAAAAGCCACGTGGGTACTCGCTGGCGCGTTAGCTGTACTTTGCGTAATAGCAGTACTGGTCGTAGGTTCAGGGGGCTCGGGTGTAGAAGCCATTCCTCTCCAAAGCGGCGGATAAGGCGAATCTTGTATTGGCGAAGTGAATCTAGGCCCTTCCCGTCATTGAGAGCCGGGAAGGGCCTTATTATTTGTCTACATGTACCCACCCAAAAATTTAACATTGGGTTAATAAAAATCACTTTGTTCGCTACTTTTGCCGCTAATCTTTGGGCTAATCAAAACCGTTTTTCGTATGAGACAGATCATTACCCTATTTGTGCTGCTGTTTTTGAGCTGGACGACAATAGCACAGACGCTAACCGTTAGTGGTAGAGTAACTTCAGCGGACGACGGTGAGCCGCTCATTGGTGCAACCATTATGGTCAAGAACGCCAATTTGGCTGCCATCACCGATGTAGAAGGAAACTTTCGGTTAGTGAATGTACCGGCTAATGGCGTTCTGGTAGTCAGTTACACAGGTTATGACCGCAAAGAAATTCCCATCAACGGGCAGGCGGTCATTGACGTAGTCCTATCGCAGTCTAACGTGCTTAGCGAGGTGGTAGTCACGTCCTTTGGTATCGCCCGCGAAAAGAAGGTGTTAGGTTACGGTTCGCAATCGCTATCGGGCGAAAATATTTTGCAGTCGAACCAACCGAACTTGATCAACGCCCTTCAAGGCAAGGTTGCAGGAGTGGTAATCAACAACTCAGCAGGAGCACCTGGGGCCGGCGCAAACATCAATATTCGAGGCATTAACTCGCTCAGCGCTGACAACGATAACCAGCCTCTTATCGTAGTGGACGGCATTATCATCAGCAACAATACCGACGTGGTGAACGTCTTGCCCTCTGCTGGCAGTAATGCCCTCAATAGCAACGAGCAATTCATGAATTCAAACCGATTGGCCGACTTAAATCTAGACGACATAGAGAGCGTTAATGTGCTCAAAGGCGCTGCCGCCACAGCCCTTTATGGTCAACGCGCTGCCAATGGCGCCTTGATTATTACTACCAAAAAAGGCAAAGAAGGACGGACAAGCATCAATTACAATTTCTCTTACGGAATTGAAAATGTTGACAAGGTACCGCGTATTCAGCGCACTTATTATCAGGGATTTAACGGCCTAGAGCGCAAACCGCCGGCTATCGTTTTTTGGCAATACGGTCCGCCTGCCCTGGAGACGGATGTTTTCTACAACCACTTCCGTGACTTCTTTGTAACGGGAAAAAACATGAATCACTCGTTGTCGTTCTCGGGTGGCAATGCGAACTCTACTTTTCAATCGTCTTTTTCTTACCTAAACAGCGACGGAATCGTCGTGAACTCGAATTTTAGGCGTGCCACAGCTCGCCTAGCCGCTACTCATAAGATGAGCCGGCGTTTATCCGTAGGGGCTCAAATTAACTACAACAATAATTACCAAACTGCACCTACCTCTGGAGACAAATCTGTGTTCAGTGCGCTGTGGTTCTGGTCGCCGTCGTTTGACATTAATGACCATCGAAATCCTGATGGTTCGCAGAAGAATCCCTTCGCTGGCATCATTGATAACCCCCGCTACATGGCAGAGGAAAGCCCTCAAATTTCAAAAGTTAATCGGGTCTTTGGCGACATCAACCTCAACTACGAAATTCTCCCATGGCTGAAAGCGCGCTATCAAATTACGGCTGACTACTACAATGACGACCGAAATCGGGTCGTAGGACCGGAGCTCGACGTGGGTACTCAGGTAGGTGGCTTTATCGTGGAGCAATCCATCAATTTCCGCGAGCTGAACTCAAACTTTTTTTTGATAGGCGAACGCTCTCTGTTTCGAAACCTAAATCTTCACTTCACCCTAGGTAATGCCATCACGGAAATTAAAAACGACTTCTTAGGCGTACGCGGCGAGCGTTTCATTGCTGCCGGCTTCTACAATATTCGAAATGCTACAAATTATTTCCCGCTACGCGGTGGTTCACTCCGTCGCTTGATAGGCGTGTTTGGTGAGGCGCGGCTAGAATATAGCGACTTCCTCTACCTGACGGTGACAGGGCGCAACGATTGGTCTTCAACTCTGCCTGAACAAAACCGCTCCTTCTTCTATCCGTCAGTTAGCCTATCGTACATTCTGACCAATCATCTGTTGCGAGACAACAAAATACTCAGTTACCTAAAGCTACGCGGCTCGTGGGCTACTGTAGGCAAAGATGCTCCACCCTATCGCATTGGCAATTACTTCACACCCGTGCCAGGCTTTCCATTTGGCACGGTGGGTGGTTTTACACGTGATCCAAACGTGGGCAATTTTAATCTAGAGCCCGAGTTTACTACTGAAACCGAGGTAGGCGTCGAAACTAACCTATTTAATAACTTCTTGTCCATCGAGGCCAACTACTTTGTGCGCGAGAGCCGCAACCAGATTTTGAGTGTACCCATCAGCACAGCTACGGGCTACTCGAGTTATACTACCAATGCTGGTGTCATCACTAATCGCGGCGTAGAGCTATTGGTAGGGCTCAATCCTATCCGCGGGCGGAACTTCCGCTGGAGCATCGACTTCAATTGGTCGCGCTTGCGCGGAAAAGTTACGCAGATGCCCAAGGATTTGAAAACCATCACTTATATTACAGCCCTGGGCGGACGGGCCGTGCTACGCGTTGAAGAGGGCGGTAGCGTAGGCGACTTGTATGGTTATGACTGGAAACGCGACGCTCAAGGTCGTCCTATCATCGGTACAAATGGTTTGCCCACCCTAGACCAGGCCAACTATGTCAAAGTCGGTAATGCTCTGCCCGACTGGTTTGGTGGCATGAACAACACATTCTCTTTCAAGGGCTTTACGCTCAACTTCTTGCTAGAAATGCGCCATGGCGGCGATGTGGTAGACTTGGGTGAAAACAATGCCATTCGCAACGGGACCATCTGGTTTACTGAAGACCGCGATATGGTAGTGCGTTGGAAGGGTGTCACAGCTGATGGTAAACCCAATGAAACCACGGCCATTCTCAACCAAGATACCTATCGCGCTTTTGGCATCAATGCTCATTACTCCTATGTTATTCAGGATGCCTCTTGGTTCCGAGTGCGAAACGCTACCCTATCCTACCGACTGCCAAAGTCGCTATTAGGAAACCGCTTGAACTCCGTTCAGCTTGGCGTTACCGGACATAACCTATTCCTTTCCACGCCCTTCCGCGGATATGACCCTGAAGCGTTGGCCTTCGGCTCAGGTAGCAACTTCATTGGCTTCACCGGGCGTAACACGCCTATTACTCGGAGCTTTACGTTTAACTTGTCCGTTGGTTTCTAGCTTCCTCGCTTATCTTTTAAAATGAAAAAATCATCGGGTCATGAAAAAGATACTTCTGCATAGCCTTCTTCCTCTCTTTACACTAGTGCTGGCCAGTTGTAACAGCTTTCTAGGGGAGGATACTAACATTGATCCCAACCGCACCAGTGATGCTCCTTTAAACACGCTGGCTCCTACCATCATGTTTTATTCTGCCGAGGCAACCCAAAAGGCAGCAGTAGTGGCTAACTCTTATGTTCAACACATCGGCAGTGTAACCGCTGCTGGCTTCGACTCTCAAACGCGCAATACATTTAGTGGTACTTGGGATGATATCTACTTGAACATCATACCCAACGCCAATGAGATTATCAAGAAGGCAAATGCTACCGGCTCGCCTTACTACGCCGGCATTGCCAAAGTAATAATTGCCTATAACCTCGGCCTAGGCACTTCTTTGTGGGAAAATATTCCTTTCAAGGAAGCTGATAACCAGTTGACCAAATTACAGCCCAGCTACGATACCCAGGAAAGTATCTACAATGAAATTCTTCGATTGCTAGACGAGGCTATTGCCGACTTAAATAGCCCTACGAGTACTTCCCGACCTGGAGCAGATGACCTCATTTATAAAGGAGACATTGCAAAATGGCTCAAAGCCGCTCACAGCCTCAAGGCTCGCTATTTGCTACATTTGGCTAAGAAACGTGGACCCGGCGTTTATGCCGATATTCTCTCCGCGCTTAGTCGAGGGATTAGCAGCAATAGCGAGGATTTCCAGCTTATCTACAACGACCGTAACTTAAGCCGCTGGCATCAAGTCGCGCTAGCTAATAATACCGGAAACTTCACCACCAACTTCAGCGCTACATTCATTAACTTGATGAACGGAACGCGCCAAGGTGTGGTGGATCCTCGCTTACCGATACACGCTTTCAAGACTGTGGCCTCAGACACTATCTATTATGGCATGACACCTGGCGCAGCTACGGGAGCAAACGTACGCTACAACAACGGAACAGTATTTTTCGGCTGGCAATTTGCCCAAAACGCTCCGCTTCAGATGATTACGTATTCGGAGTGTAAGTTTATTGAAGCTGAAGTACGGATCCTGCAAAACGGTGGAAATCCAACTCCAGAGGCATATGCTGCTTATCAAGAAGGCATCCGAGCAAACATGACTAAAATGGGCGTCACGACTGCCAACATCAATAACTTCCTAAACCATCCCAATATTGGCGTAGGCGCAGCCAACCTTACCCTTAGTCATGTCATAACGGAAAAGTACAAGGCGCTCTTTTTGTGCCCAGAGGCGTGGAATGACTTGCGCCGCTATGACTACAGCAGTGCCATCCTACCTGGTCTAGCCCTGCCTGCCAACCATAACCCTGACCTCGGTGGTCAATGGATCCAGCGCGGTCACTATCCCGACACAGAGGCAGCGCGAAATGCAGAGACCGTCGCTCGAAACACCAAGGACCTTAACGTTAAAATGTGGATTTTCCAATAGTTCATTCACCTATTAAATCGAAATACACCATGAAACATCCTATTCATATCACTATCTCAATGCTAGCTTTCTGTGCTTTCATCCTAAATGCGTGCTACAAGGAGAAGAATCCGAACGAAGACAACTTCGAGATCGTAGGAAGAGTGCCTCAAGTTTCGGAGCTAACGCCTTCGACAACTACCCCTACTGCTGGCTCGACAATCGAACTAACTGTAAAATTGAGCTATGTGAAGACGACGGTGAAGGAGCTAAAATTTTATCAGCGTATCGGCACCTCAGGAGCTTATTCTTTCCTAAAGACAGAGCCGTTTACGCCTAATTTTGTACCTGCTGAACGCGTTCATGTAGTAAAATATCCGTATAACGTGCCGAATGAGCCAAACAAGAGCTTCAGCTTACAGGTAGAGGCCGTTACCACAGATGGCTTGGTTTCCGTTCGGCGCACCATGACGCCCCCGAACGTCACGATTCGACCATAGGCAAAGAGAAGGCCGGCCGCAGAAGAGTGGGCCGAAGAGCAGAGCTACGCTGTAGACGAGTAGCTCTGCTTTTTTTATTTTTTACCTCGTCTTCCGCAGACGTGTAATTTTATAGCTCGGGTTTTGGATTGCCAAACTAATGAAGAACTGATGTTTGATATTGCACACGGCTAGAGCGTAGCGCCTTGTCGACGTTCAGTCTGCTTCGCCAAAAGCCCTTTTCTCCACGGAGAGACCCTCTATTCAGACTGACCTTCCTCTACAACGTGATGTTTATTAGGATGTTCAACGAGATGGGCTCGCCCTGTTCCACGGAGAGTTCTAAGATGCTCGATGTACCTGCTGACATTGGGCGATGCAACCTTTAGCGCGCAGCATTATGCCTCATCTGCGTGAGGTCAAGGAAGAAGATGAGCCTCTTTGGTCAATTGTTGAGCTTGACAGAAGTTTATGCGTTTGGGCAAAGGGCTCGATACGTGCTAATTACCTTGTTTTTGTGCCAATTGGCACTGAAATAAGTTAAATCCGTCGAAAAAAGGTCTTGAATGCAGATTAAAATTTGGAACCACAGCGTCTTGTCCTTATAATTGCCGAGCATTTCGGCGGTCTGTAACAGACTCTTCATGCTTGACCTCCTTCAGGACCCTGTCCTCTTTGCATTATTGTGGACCATAGCAGTAATGGCTGGCCTGCTGATCGGCTGGAACTTGCGCGCGGCATGGCCTGAGCGTCATTTGGCCCGCCAGCTCGAGCGAACGACAAATGAGCGAAATGCATTGGCTCGCCTGTATACGCAGGTCAAGTATTATTACGACTTGCGAGAGGTGGACTTGCGCAAAGTTTCTTTAGAAGTTGGTAAGTTGCGCGATTTAGTTCGACAATACGAAAGCGAGCGCGCTATGCTGCTTGAGTCAGCCCAAACTTACACAGGACGCATGGAGCGCGCCGAAGCAGAAGTTGCTCGCCTGAGCGATAAAGTTGCAGAACTAGAAGCCGAAAATCAGCATTTATTAAAAGAAAACGAACGCCTTCGAGCTGAATGGGAAGAATTACACAACCAGTACATAAACGGCACGCAGTTGCAAACCGACCTTACCTTTGCTCAACAGCGACTTCAAGAACTGGAAGAGCGAAATCTTGTACTTGAGCAGGAACGCCGCCAGTTACGCGAACAATTGACTATTGCTCGCGCTCGCATTGAACAGCAACTGCGCGAACTCGATGAACTAACTCAGCAGGTGCGGAGCCTAAGCGGAAGCACGCGTGTTTCTGACGTCATTTCTGAGCCATCTTCTGCTCCTCAAAAGGGCGACGACTTGTGCCGAATCCGCGGCATTACCCCAGAACTAGCCGCACGCCTGCGCGAAATGGGCATTGAATCTTTCCTTCAAGTTAGTCAATGGGACGATGACGATGTAATCCGAGTCGCCCGCGCCTTGAACCTGTCGCTTGTTAGAATTATCCAAGAAGATTGGGTCGGACAAGCGCAAGCGCTCATTGCCGACGCATGATAAAATAAAGACGTAGCAAAGCGAAGTTACCTTCTTACTAAAGAGGATTTTGTAGGCGGCCTCATTCCCGCTAAGTACGCTGAAACCTTTTGCGCTGCCAACGCGCGGAAGGCTATTTTTGTCCAAATCCTTTGGCGTTAAACGCAGCAACTGAAAGCAAGAGTCAATTGCTTCTATACCTTTGCTCTAAATTAAACCTGCTCGGTGTTATGCGCTTCTGGATTACGCTATTTTTTCTTGGAGAATTGACTCTTTCCTTCAGTGCCAAGGCCCAACGAACCTTTCCTCAAGCTGCTCCCTCTGACTTGCGCGATCGCGCCTACGCGTTCACAAATGCGACCATTTACCGCGACTATCAGACGCGACTCGACAGTGCCACCCTCGTTATCCGCAAAGGAAAAGTAGAGGCCTGTGGAAAGGGCGTTTCTATACCCAAAGACGCCGTAGTCGTAGATTGCTCAGAAAGAACTATTTATCCAGCTTTTCTCGACCTCTATGGCAGTGGCTACGGCTTACCGCCTATCCGCACGGAAGCGCGCAATCCCTTTACGGCACCGCTTCAACCCTATTCCACCAAGAAAGGTGCATACGCATGGAACGAGTCGCTCAAGCCGGAATTTAATGCTGCTGATGTGTTTGTTAACGACGACAAAGCTGCAAGCGAATGGCGCAAAATGGGCTTTGGTGCCTTGCTCACCCATCAGCCAGATGGCATCTCGCGAGGTACAGGAGCATTGGTTGCCCTGAGTACGGAGCGCGAGCATCAAACGCTGTTGATTCCTCGAGCAACGCACCACTTGTCGCTGCGCCGAGGCAACACTGCGCAGAACTATCCCACCTCGCTCATGGGCGTTATTGCCCTGCTGCGCCAAACTTACCTCGATGCCGAGTGGTACCGCACTGCGGGCGCTGCCGAAGAACGCAATCTTTCTCTTGAAGCTTGGAATCGCGTACAGGATTTGCCTCAGGTCGTTGAAGCTGGCGATAAACTGGAAATCTTACGCATTGCGCGTATTGGAAAAGAATTTAACCAAAAATATATCGTTAAAGCAGCAGGCGATGAATATCAGCTACTCGACGAAGTAAAGAACGCCGGTTTAATAGGTATCATCGTATCGCTCAAATTCCCTGAAGCGCCAGACATACGCACATCATTCGATGCTGAAGACATTCCCTTTGCTGATCTGTTGCACTGGGAGCTAGCACCTACCAATCCCGCGCGCGTAGCTGCTGCAGGTATTCCATTCGCCTTAACTGCAGGTGACCTTCCCGATAAGAAGCAATTTTGGCCAAACTTGCGCAAGGCAATCGAGTATGGGCTTTCAGAAACGGATGCACTCAAAGCCCTCACGTGGCAAGCGGCCCAATTTGTCCGAGCTCAAGACCAACTCGGCTCCCTGGACCCTGGTAAGTGGGCTAATTTTTTCATCGCTAACGGCAACATTTTCAAAAAGGACGCCAAAATCCTTGAAACTTGGGTACAGGGCCAGCGCTTCGAGATAAGCGCCGAGCCCGAGATCAATCTTAGCGGCATCTACCGCCTTACTGTAGACACTCTTTCTTATGTCTTAACGGTGAAAGGCAAACCCGAAGCTCTCGAGGCCCAACTAATGCGCGCCGATAGCAGTACCATTAAGGCAAAGCTAACCCTAGCCAATGGATTAGTGACCCTCTCCTTCCAACCCGACACCACAAGCAAAGCCTTCTTTTCTCTCACGGGCGAAGTGCGCGGCAACCGCTGGTTGGGCCGAGGCACAACGCCTGAAGGCGTTTGGACCCACTGGCATGCTGAGCGAACAGGTGATGCCCCAGCGGAGCCCAGTCGTCCAGAAAAGCTTTCGGAAAAACCTCAACTGGGCAGCGTCATCTACCCCTTTGAAGCATTTGGTCGAAAAGAACGCCCAACAGCGCAAACGTATCTGATTCGAAACGCTACCGTCTGGACAAACGAGCGCGAAGGCATCCTGCGCAACACCGATGTGCTTATTGCCGACGGAAAAATTCGCCGCATTGGCCGCAACCTGCCCGCACAAGACGACGCTATTGTCATCGACGCTACGGGAAAACATCTGACCGCTGGCATCATAGACGAGCATTCGCATATTGCTATCTCGCGCGGAGTTAATGAGGGCACTCAAGAATCAAGTGCCGAAGTCCGCATCGGCGATGTAATAGACCACGAAGACATCAACATTTATCGCCAATTGGCTGGCGGTGTCACTAGCGCTCACTTGCTCCACGGCTCAGCTAACCCTATCGGCGGACAAACGCAACTTATCAAGATGCGGTGGGGGCTCCCTCCTGAGGCGCTCAAATTTGAGGGCTGGCCCGGTCAGATCAAGTTTGCTCTTGGAGAAAACGTCAAGCAAAGTAACTGGGCCGAAGTGCAACGAACCCGATACCCTCAGACGCGTATGGGCGTCGAACAAGTTTACATAGACTACTTTACCCGGGCTCAAGAATATGCTCGGCAGAAGTACTCCGGAAAACCCTACCGAAAGGACCTAGAAATGGAGGCCCTAGTGGAAATTCTCGAAAGTAAGCGCTTCATCACCTGCCATTCCTACGTGCAAAGTGAAATCCTTATGCTCATGCGAGTAGCTGAACGCTTCGGCTTCCGCATTAACACGTTCACCCACATCTTAGAGGGTTACAAGGTAGCCAAGGAGATGCGTCAACACGGCGTGGGTGCTAGTTCATTTAGCGATTGGTGGGCGTATAAGTTCGAAGTCTACCAGGCAATTCCCTATAATCCTGCTCTACTGCATCAACAGGGCGTACTTGTGGCCATCAACTCTGACGATGCCGAGATGGCTCGCCGCCTCAATCAGGAGGCTGCCAAAGCCGTCCTATACGGCGGCGTCAGCGAAGAGGAAGCTTGGAAAATGGTGACCCTAAACCCAGCTAAGATGCTTCGCGTAGATGACCGCGTAGGCAGTATTAAAGTAGGAAAAGATGCCGATGTTGTTTTGTGGAGCGGACATCCTCTATCTGTCTATACGCGCGCTGAAAAGACGTGGGTAGACGGCATCAAGTATTTCGATATTGAAGAAGACCTCCGTCTGCGTGAAGAAATGCGCCGCGAACGAGCTCGCTTGTTAGCTAAAGTACAAGCCGAAAGAAAGGCTGACACCGAAGGATCTAGACGACCCAATAACTTTCGTCCGCGCCAAGAACGACATTATCACTGTGATACGCTAGACGACGAAGGGAACTAAAAACTCTTACTATCGAATAGGCTAATACTGCCGGAGAGGCTGCGTCCTTCGCCTCCAGCTACAAAGTTGTGCTGCGTTATCAAAGACAACTTTTTCAGTTCGGCAGTACAGGTCGGAGATCAAGCCTCGATCGCAAAGCGTGAAGAGGCTTTTCCATTGCACGCTTGACCGCTCTCGCCTGACCTTTGCAAGAAAAATACTGTCGAGGTTGAGGTTTACTACCCTCTTCTCGTCTCCTTTTTAGGCTACTATGCGCATCCTACACATTGTTCCATCGTACAAACCTGCATTTGCTTATGGAGGCGTTCCTCAAAGTGTGAGTTTCCTGGCCGAGGAAATGGTTAAGTGCGGCGCCGAAGTATGGGTTTTTACAACGACTGCCAACGGAACCAAGGAACTAGACGTACCTGTCGGCAGACCACAAGAGATTGAAGGTGTACAGGTCGTCTATTTTCGCCGGTGGACAGGCGACCATAGCCATTTGTGCCCGGCATTGTGGTGGGCTTTATGGCGACAAGGCAGCTATTTCGATGCTGTACATATCCATTCGTGGTGGAACTGGGTAGCTATAGGCGCTGCACTTATTTGTCGGTTGCGCGGCTATCGAACAGTATTTAGTCCACATGGCATGCTCAGCTCGTATAGTCTACGTAAAGCTGGCAGGCGTTTCTTTCAACGAACGCTTGGATATTGGCTATTGGCTCGCGCGCGTTGGCATGCAACTAGCTTCTTTGAGCGAAGCGAATGGACAGGACCTATAAGAGAACATCAAGTCGTGCTCCTGCCTGTCATCACACCATTGCCTGAGAAGCCTCTCCCTTTGGCCCGTACAAGACCTCGAAACCGAATCCGACTACTTTATTTATCTCGTATAGACCCGAAAAAAGGTTTAGATTTTCTTCTGGAAACCCTATCAACTATAGATAGAAAAAACGAATGGGAATTACTTGTTGCTGGAGATGTTGATTCCTTTTATGGCCGCGCCATGCAACGGCTAGCCCATGAGAAAGGCTTATCCGACCGCATTCGATGGATAGGATGGGTCTTGGGTGAAGAGAAATGGCGTCTGCTGATGGATTCTGATCTTCTAGTTTTGCCCTCTAAGAATGAAAACTTTGCCATCGCAGTGTTAGAGGCATTAGCAGTGGGCACTGCTGTCGTCCTTAGCGATCAGGTGGGCTTGTGCGACTACGTAGAGCGATGGAATTTCGGCTGGGTAGCTCCGCTGCGAAAAGAGGCTTGGAACGAGGTGCTGCAGGACGCTATGAGGGATACTGTTAAGCGCCAGCAAATTCGCCAAGAAGCACCTTCCCAAATAAGCGCTGATTTCAACCCAACATCCATTGCAAAGCGCTTTCTGGGGGCCTACCGACGTCGGACGGTATGCCTTATAATGCGCAAGCCCTATGCCCTAGGGCATTACAGCATCGAGCGTTCCTTCGCTGCCTTGTGGCCGTATTTGGAGCGCGCGCCTGATCTTCAGCTTCAAAAGGTCGTTGCTTGTGCACCTAGCCGAGGTATATGGCCGCGGCTTCGCATCGCTGCTCAACTATTCTCCCTGCACGCCGACCTTTTCCACATCACTGGCGACATTCACTTTGCTGCGCTTTTTCTGCCTGGTAGCAAAACAGTGTTGACCGTGCACGATTGTGGTTTCGCACAACACCCTAACCCGCTGAAGCGCTGGCTGTTGCGCTGGCTCTGGCTTCGCTGGCCTGTGCGCCACTGCCGACATGTAGTAGCCGTTTCGGCAGCCACAAAAGCAGATATCCTCCACTACACGAAATGCCCGGTCAACAAAATCTCAGTAATTCCTTCGGCCATACTACCTCATTTTCAACCCAAACCAAAACCGTTTCAAACGGAACGACCTCGCATCCTACACATCGGCTCTACGCCTAATAAGAATTTACGGCGCCATATCGAAGCCCTTCAAGGCATCCCGTGCACATTACACATCGTAGGCCAAATAGGCCCTCAAGAGCGGCACTGCCTGCAGTACTACGGCATTTCCTATGAGTGCACGCCCAGCTTAGACGACGCTGGCATAGTACATGCTTATGAAGCATGCGATATGCTCCTGTTTGCTTCTACTTTCGAGGGCTTCGGTATGCCTATTCTAGAAGCTCAACTCGTTGGCCGTCCTGTAGTGACGTCCAATATCTCGAGTATGCCTAGTGTAGCGGGAGAAAACGGCGCCTGCCTAGTCAACCCATTTGACCCTTCCGATATTCGCCAAGGAATCCTTCGCATTCTAAGAGACCCCTTCTATCGGGAGCGGCTTGTAAAAAACGGCCTCGAAAATGCCCGCCGTTATTTACCCGAGTATGCTGCCGAAGCCTATATAGCGCTCTATCGCCGGCTTATTTTTTGATGCCTTGTTTTGTGCAACGGCATGTAGAGCATTAATTCGCTTATACGTTTACATCATTCCTCTCGCTTTGACGTTATTAGTTAAATTAAAATTAGGGCTGTTAAGCTGTATTTCTTTCTCTCCTATTGTTTTCTAGTGTTTTGTGGGTAGCTCTGATTTACTGCCTAAATCCGTATGACTCATGACTCTTGTATTTCGCTTTTTCTGCTTGCTCGCTGCGCTTTTGTGCACAACGTCGCGCGGAATAGCTCAAGGAGAGCCCTATCGGCCAGCAGACACGGAGGAGGAATTTCAGCGCCGCTATCAAGAGCGGATCACAAAAGACCGACTAAACGGGGTATATATTCCCAAAAATCTGGACGATGCAATTAATCAGCTCTACCAGCTTACCGACGAAACGCTACGAAACCGCCTTCGGAAAATTCCGGAGGATAGCATCTGCATTCGCACCCATGCTCGATTAGGGCAGTGGATGATTGTTCACTGGAGTTTCTACGAAGGGTCGCGCCTGTCGCACTACCTACGCAGCGCAGGAATCACCTTTCCCGACGATATGGCCGACTTTCTCATCATAGCCTTTCACCGACATCTCAATCAAAAACCCATTGAAGTGCGACAATTGGCGACGTATTTCAAGGAAAAGCGAAGGAGAGAGTGGCAAGAACGACTCCAAAAAAGCGAAGTCATTTATCAAGAGGTGCGGAAGCGCCCGCCCTCTGACACATCCCAAACCCAGCCTACGGTCAAGCCTGTTCAACCCACTGCAAAGCGAGAGTCAACTGCCAAGGGCCAGTAACATTCGCGTGCTTGCTGAAAAGCCTGTACTTTTGCCGCACTTATGGGTAAAAAGCTCCTCATTGTAGAATCACCAGCCAAGGCAAAAACAATTGGAAAATACCTAGGCCAAGATTTTGTGGTAAAATCCTCCTATGGTCACATTCGTGATTTGGAGAAAGGCAATGACCTAGGTGTAGACGTTGAAAATGGATACAAACCGAATTACGTCATTCCCCCTGAAAAGCAAAAGACCGTCAAGGAGCTGCAAGAAGCGGCCCGCCAAAGCGAGGAAGTTTGGTTAGCCACCGACGAAGACCGCGAGGGAGAGGCCATTTCCTGGCATTTATGCGTAGTGCTCGGCCTAGACCCTCTACAAGCCAAGCGCATTGTCTTTCACGAGATTACTAAGCCGGCCATACAACAAGCCGTGCAGAGCCCTCGGCACATAAACCTTAACCTAGTGAATGCTCAGCAGGCACGCCGAGTACTCGACCGCTTAGTCGGATGGGAGCTGTCGGGATTGCTGTGGAAGAAGATTAAGAGTCAACTTTCCGCCGGCCGGGTACAATCGGTAGCCGTCAAACTTATCGTAGAGCGCGAGCGCGAGATCCAGCGTTTTAAACCACAGCCCTACTTCCGCCTCACGGCCAATTTTCTGACGCCCAACGCTCAGGGTAAGATGGTCAGCTTTACAGCAGAGAGTCCTGAGCGTTTGACCAATGCTACTGACGCCGAAGATTTTCTAAAAAAATGCATAGGCGCCATTTATACAGTTCGCCATATTGACGTGCGCCCTTCGCGCCGGCGTCCTGCGCCTCCCTTTACTACTTCTACTCTACAACAAGAGGCTAGTCGAAAACTTGGCTTCTCTGTCAGCCGAACGATGGCTGTAGCGCAGAGCCTCTACGAACAAGGCTTCATTACTTACATGCGTACTGATTCGACTAGCCTCAGTGAGTTGGCTTTGCAAGCTATCGGAGACCAAATCATTAAACAGTTTGGCAGCCGATATCACCAGCTGCGGCGCTACAAAACAAAAAGCGCTATGGCTCAGGAGGCACACGAAGCCATTCGGCCAACCTATATCGAAAACCCCACTGCTGGTTCTACGCGCGACGAACAGCGCCTGTACGAACTCATTTGGAAGCGCACTATGGCCTGTCAAATGGCCGATGCCGAATTGGAAAAAACTACCGTAGACATCGCAATTAGCACTCACCCTGACGCCCAACTTATCGCAGAAGGTGAAGTACTTACCTTCGACGGCTTTCTCAAACTCTACATCGAAAGCACTGATGAAGATGAAGAACAGACGCAAGGCATCTTGCCCCCGCTCAAAGTCGGCCAGGTACTAACCCTGGAGCAACTTTCTGCCATAGAGCGTTTTACTCGCCCTCCCGCCCGATATACGGAGGCCTCCCTAGTGAAAAAACTCGAGGAGTTAGGCATCGGTCGGCCCTCCACATACGCGCCCACGATTAGTAAAATTATGGAACCTAATCGCGGTTATGTTGTGAAGGATAGCCGCCCCGGTGAAGTCCGCCATTATCAGGTGCTAACGCTAAAAAATGATATCATTCAGAAAACTATAGAAAAAGAAATTGTCGGTGCCACTAAAAATGTGCTTTATCCGACCGACATGGGCATGATCGTTAGCGACTTCCTCGACGCCCATTTTCAAAAGATTATGGACTACAACTTCACGGCGCAAATTGAACAACAATTTGATGATATTGCTGAGGGAAAAAAGGAATGGACGCAAACGATCGATGATTTTTATCGGCCCTTCCATGAGGATGTAGAAAAAGCTTTGCGTACGGCAGGGCGATTTAGCGGGGAGCGCATCTTAGGTAAAGACCCCAAAACAGGCCGGACCGTCCTGGTTCGGATGAGTAGTCTTGGCAGACCGGTGGTGCAAATTGGGACAAGTGACGAATTACCTCAAGGAGAAAAGCCGCGCTACGCAAATTTGAAAGCTGGCATTACACTTGAAACAGCTACCCTCGAAGAGGCTTTAGCGAGCTTCGACCTGCCGCGTTCCGTAGGAGAATACGAAGGCAAGGAGATAATCCTCAATACAGGGCGGTATGGTCCTTATCTGAGATGGGGTGACCTTTTTGTATCCTTGCCAAAAAATGAAGATCTTTTCAATGTGACTTTCGAGCGCGCCATTGAATACATCCAAAACAAATTAGCGGCCGAAGCACCTATAGGATATTACCAAAACCAACCCATTACAAAGGGAAAAGGGCGTTTTGGGCCATTTTTAAAATGGGCAGATAAATATATAAGTATTCCTTCAAAAATACCTTTTGAGACAATCACTGAAAAACAAGCTATCGAACTCATTGAGGCTAAAATAGAAAAGGAGGCCAATCGCCTTATTCAACGATGGCCCGATGAAAACATCAGCATTGAAAATGGGCGGTGGGGACCCTTTATTCGCGCTGGAAAAAAAATTATCAAATTGCCCAAAGTAAATGGCGCGACTATGAGTGTAGAACAGGCACGCACGCTTACCCTTGAACAGGTAAAGGCTTTGATAGCCGAGGCGACAAAGTAAAAATATTTGTATATCGTTTTTTCAGAATTTAGTTTGTCTTTTCTAGTTTAAAGAAGCATTAAATTATATAAAAGTAAACATCGCATACCAAGCCTCCGCCTGTTTTAGCGGTCTGCACCTGTGGAAAAGCGAAACAATCGCAACCGTTGCTCAATGAAGGAATAGAGCGCTGCTCAACTTTTGAGAACTGCATAAACAGGCTACTCGTGTTTTGCACAACGAAAATTAAGTCACACCTGTAGATCTTCAAACTCATAAATAGGATGATCTAGGTGAGAGCCTGCAGGAATGTCGATGAGCGGCGTTATAATACCGTCGGCTAAATTGTACACCCATCCGTGCAGATGCGGAGCGCGGCGTCTTTTCCACGCGCGTTGTACGATGGAAGTGTCTGCTACGTGCTGTACTTGTTCGATAACATTGAGTTCAATAAGGCGATTAAGGCGCATTTGCTCGTCCGCAATAGCCTCAAGTTCTGCTTCGTGCAAACGGTACACGTCTTTTATGTGGCGCAGCCATTTGTTGATTAAGCCATAGTCATGGCGAGTCATCGCTGCCTTGACACCGCCACAACCATAATGGCCGCAAACGATCACGTGATTGACTCCCAAAACTTCCACTGCATATTGCAGCACACTCAACAAATTCATGTCAGTATGAATCACTTGATTAGCGATGTTGCGGTGGTTGAAGATCATCCCCGGCTTCATCTGAGTAATCAACTCTGGCGGAACCCGACTATCGGAGCAGCCTATCCATAGATACTCTGGGCGTTGTACATGTAGGGAACGCGTAAAAAATTCAGGATCCTCTTCTACCATGCGTTTAGCCCAAGCTCGGTTAGCTTCTAACAACTGTAAGTGTTTATCCATAGGAGATAAGTTTTTCGTCCTCAACAGGAAAAGGAAAATTACCTTAACGAGTTTGAAGATAAAACACAGCGAAGGTATGAGAAAGATTAGTAAATTAGTGATGTTTCCATGCAATTTTATTCACAGCCTCCACTAGTTAGCGTTGGGCCGAAGCCAAACGCGCAAAAGAGGAATAGGAATAATAAATGGAAGGTTTAAAAATTTTTTGTAAAACGTGCAAAAATGCGTTTCTCTCACGGCTGATAAAAAATACCCAAATACCCAGATTCCGCCCTATGCACAGCTTCCACTTGGGCCACTACCTTTGCAGCCGCTATGGAAAAGGTTAAATGTTTAATCATTGGCTCGGGTCCTGCAGGATATACGGCAGCTATTTACGCGGCACGTGCAGGCCTAAAACCGGTATTGTATGCTGGCCCTCAGCCGGGCGGTCAGCTCATGATTACCACAGATGTAGAGAATTACCCTGGTTATCCCGAGGGGCGCACTGGTCCAGAGATGATGGATGATTTTCGCCGCCAGGCCGAGCGCTTCGGCACTGACATTCGATACGAGGCCATCGTTCGCGTAGACTTCTCTGACCCGAAGGCCCATCGAGCATGGGCGGAAAATGGGCACGAAATTCAGTCTCCTACTGTTATTATAGCCACAGGCGCCAGTGCCAAGTGGCTGGGTATTCCAGGAGAAGAACGGTTAAAAAACGCTGGTGTATCAGCTTGCGCTGTGTGCGATGGCTTTTTCTTCCGCGGACAAGAAGTTGCTGTCGTTGGCGGCGGCGACACTGCAGCGGAGGAGAGCACCTATCTGGCTAAGATCTGCTCGAGAGTGCACCTGTTGGTGCGCCGCAACGAAATGCGCGCCTCAAAGATCATGCAGCAACGCGTCCTAAATACGCCCAACATTCAGATCCATTGGAACACGGAAGCAGAAGAGATTCTCGGCGAGCAGGTCGTTGAAGGAGTCCGCATCGTTAATAATAAGACAGGCGAGCGCACTATCTTGCCTGTAACGGGCTTCTTTGTCGCTATTGGGCACAAACCAAATACAGACATCTTTCGCGACTGGCTAGAGCTAGACGAGAGCGGTTACATAATCACCACGCCTGGGCGCACGACGACCAAGGTTCCCGGTGTGTTTGCCTGTGGCGATGCCCAAGATAAAATCTATAGGCAAGCCGTTACAGCAGCAGGTACGGGTTGTATGGCAGCTTTGGATGCCGAGCGCTATCTCGTTCAGCAAGGTTATTAATCTCTCAGACGTTGCCCACTCACTGCCCTGTACCTCTCTCTTTATTTCAAGGTTCAGTTTGAACCATAGAAGGCCCTTAGAGCTAGGGTATTTGAAGAAAATCTCTCGATTTTTTTCTGCCTTTTTGCTTACTCGCCTGACAAGCTCAGGTTATAAAGATGCACTCATCGGAAAGAAGAGAGAGACATACAGTGTTTTCCTGCGACGGTCACTCAAGAAAGGCAGCGCTCCTATCTGCTCGTCGATTTTCCTATACCAGTTAAGCGCTGTCATACACTGCCATTGCCTTTACTTTTATGGGAGTGATACTGCGATGAAGAAAGCTGAAAACTGGCTTCTACTTATAGCTTTTGCAACTGGAGCATTTCTCGATTCTCGATATAAGGTGAACGTACGCGGCGCAAGCGAAATCGCTCGCCATCTAGCGATTCTAGAATAGCACCTTCTTGCCAAGGTTTGCCCGTTTTCAAAGCATCGCGCACAGCATCGTAAAGGATAGCATGGGCTTCAGCTAAACTTCTTGGCGTACGCACAATTTCCAAATCCAACATACCAAAGTCATCTAGTCCGTAAGTGTAGGCGCAGCTAAGTCCATCCAACTGGAACATACCGAAGTAAATCCAACAGTACAAGGGTAGTTCATCTTGTTCCATTTGTCGAGCCGCCTCTAGGAAAAAGCCGCGTGGTAGCAACAGATAGTGGCGCGGCAAATAGATACCATAGGCTCGCGTGTTTTCCAATACGGCTGCAGCTACGCGCGTATACGTCTGATATGTATTCAAAGGTGTTTGACCCTTTCCTAGCACGGCTATAGTCAGTTGAGCTTGATGACGAGGGACTTCCTCGCGCGCCGTGCCCCAGAGCCAAGCGCCTTCCAATACGGCGGCGATTTCGGCCGCTGCTACTGGGTAACTGACATACTGCAACACAATACTTAAACCACCCGAATAGGCAGTTAACTTCTTGTCGGTCAGGCTAAAGGAATCTATCTGCAAATTCCAATCTTTGCGCAAGACCGGCAGCAAGGCGCGAAAATCAGGTACTTTGGCTTCGCGCAATAAGACTACTGCCGACACAGTACGGGTGGGTACGTTGGATGCTTGCGTTTGAGAAAAAACGCAGGTAGCCGCTGAGAGAAGCAACAAAAGACAGAAAGTCGTTCTACTCATAGAAAAATGATTGTAAAGAGAAGGAACTGCCGCCAAAGGAAGTGCTCAGTATTGCCATTGTGTGCTAACAGCAAGATGGGCTAAGAGATAAGATGCGTTAGCTGTGAGTGGCATCAGTGCAACTGATTCACTTTGGGCTTAGCTTAATTGTGCTCGAAGAAGGCGAAACATGTTCTTTTTATAAGCTTCCACACCAGGTTGGTCGAACGGATTGACGCCCAGTAGATATCCACTTAATGCACATGATTTTTCGAAAAAGTAGAAAAGTTGACCAAGGTAATAAGGCGTAGCTTCAGGAACAACAATTCGGATATTAGGTACACCACCAGCCACATGAGCTTCTGCAGTGCCGCGCCGGGCCTGTTCGTTAATGAATCCCATTGTTTTGCCTGCTAGATAATTTAGGCCATCGAAATCGTCTTCTACAGCGGGCAAGACCGGGTCAGGATAGGAGGAGACGACGTCGATCAGAGTCTCAAACAAATGCCGGCGTCCGTCCTGTACGTATTGACCTAAGGCATGCAAGTCGGTAGTATATTGAGCAGTCGTAGGAAAAATGCCTTTGCCATCCTTTCCCTCGCTTTCGCCGAAAAGTTGTTTCCACCATTCTGCAAAATAGAAAAGTCGAGGCTCGTAGCCGATTAACATTTCGATGAGTTTACCTTTTCGATACAGGATATTGCGCACCGCGGCGTAGCGCAAGGCATCGTTGCTCTCTAGCGAGGGTGAGCGGTAATGCGCACGAGCATCAGCGGCGCCTTGCAGAAGAGCATCCACATCCACTCCGGCAGCAGCCATAGGCAGAAGCCCTACTGCCGTTAGGACGGAGAAGCGCCCGCCGACATCATCAGGGACAACGAACGTCTCGTATCCTTCACGGTCGGCCAAAGCCCTGAGTGCTCCACGCGAGCGGTCAGTTGTAGCGTAGATGCGTCTGCGCGCACCTTCTCGGCCGTAGCGCTCTTCCAATTTCTGGCGGAAAAAACGAAAAGCAACAGCTGGTTCCAACGTTGTGCCCGACTTGGACACAACGTTCACGGAAAAGGCTCGCTCATCTAGTGCATCTAGAAGTTGTTGCAGATACACCCCGCTGAGATGGTTACCCGCAAAACACACAAAGAGCGGCTCCTTCTCCGAATTCCGAAAAGAGGGCAAGATAGGTGTAGGCAGGCAAAACTCTATGGCCGCCCGAGCGCCTAGATAAGAACCGCCAATACCAATTACCACAAGCACTTGGCTTTCTTGCTGAATACGTTGAGCAGCTGCTTTTATGCGACGCAACTCCGATCGACTGTACTTAACAGGCAAGTCGAGCCAGCCCAAAAAATCGGCACCCAAGCCACGCCGACTATCGAGCAATTTAGCTGCAGCAACGGCTTGAGGTTCTATGGCCTTCCATTCCTCAGGGCAAATAAAAGGTGCTGTTTGCGTTAAGTCGAGAACGAGATTTGCCATGCAACCTTATCCTATTTTAGCCAATTCGGCTTTCAGATAATCAATTACGCGGATTTCTACGGGGTCTACTCGACGTTCCTGAGCCAGATAAAACGATACCCAATCACCCAGGTGAATCAGGTAGAATTTGCGCTCCGTACGTGTTTTACCCTTTGAAAAGACTTCAATAGAGGCAGCAGCATAATGCCGAATAATTCTTTGGACAATATCCATTCGAGCAGCAATCCGGAGGGAGTCGTCTCCTTGACGCAGCCAAATAACGGCAAGGTGCGGTTGGGCGTTGTGCCAACCTACCAATTCGTTGTGATTCATCTCTGGCACAACGTGATGCCAGCAAAGCATCTTGGCATTCTCATTAATTTGTTGGCGCCAACGCAAGGCTACAGCCTCCATTCCATCAGCACAGTAGAGCACGGGTAATTTGTCGGCAAGGAAGCCGGCTAACTTTCGAGCGCGCTCGCGAATGTCGTCTTGTTCTTTGACCAACAGCTGACGTGCTGCTTCTATCTCGCGAAAGAACCCTTCTCCTATCAGTTGGGCAGCATGCAAGACGCCAAGCTGAGCTACGATGGAATAGCCTAAACACGCTCGAGGGCTGCTCCATCCACTCGGCAGGGCGACAACGTCAAAATCTCGAGCCCGAGCGCGCTCAAGTAACTGCCCGCCAGAAGCTATGCAAACCACCTTGGCACCCGTAGAGGTTGACTGCTCGAATACGCTTAAGGTCTCTTCGGTATTGCCGCTATACGACGAACAAATGGCAAGCGTGTGGCGATCTACCCAATGTGGCGCATCGTAACCTTTGTTTACCCAGATCAACGCTTTGCATTCGCCTGCTGTTAGCTCTTGTACAAAGTTGCCTCCAATGCCGCTACCTCCCATCCCGCTGATAAGCACTTGGCGCAAGGCGTGCGGATGCTCGCGATATGCTATTGACCTTGCCAAAGAGAGTGCTTCCTCTAATTGGTCAGGGAAGCGGGCAATCATATCCTCCATACTTTCCGAAACTTTTCTCTGCTTTCAAGCGCTAAGGTAGGGAGCTCGGCTTAATCCCATGGGCAACGGGTATAAAACTACATCATTGAGTTTTTACCTTTTGCTGTCGGCCCTGAACTACGAACCACACAAACAGATGGCTTTTGCATTGGTAAACTTGAATCAGACCGCTGAAATTAACTTCGCCCAAAGGGATTTTTCCTCACGAGCCGGCATCGCGTGCGGAACAGTAAATTTCACAGACTTCCATTCACTCCTGTTCTAAGATTTGCACTTCGTGGTTCAATTGTCGGAAGTCTACGGGTGTTACGGCGCTAACGCCTTGCTCAGGCATATACACGCCGTAGATGATGTCCATAGCAGCCATAGTGGCTTTGTTGTGGGTGACGATAATGAATTGCGATTGCTTTGAGAACTCGCGAATGATGCGGTTGAATTTTTGAATGTTTGCGTCGTCGAGGGGAGCATCTACTTCATCGAGGATACAGAAAGGCGCGGGTTTAAGCAAGTAGAGGGCAAAAAGCAAGGCGGTCGCAGTAAGTGTCTTTTCTCCGCCTGAAAGTTGAGCGATACTCTGAGGGCGTTTGCCTTTTGGTTTAGCGATAATGTTAATGTCAGATTCGAGTGGATTAGCTGGATTGGTTAGGACGAGGTCGGCTGAGTCTTCCTCACTAAAGAGGGTGCGGAAGACGCGAATAAAGTTTTGCCGCACTTGCTCGAAGGCCTCCATAAAGCGTTGCTTAGCTGTGTCCTCGATTTCGCGCATAGTTTGCAGGAGGTTCTCTTTGGCAGCAAGGATGTCGTTGCGCTGATGAACGATATTGTCGTAGCGTTCTTTGATTTCGTTGTAGGCTTCGATGGCCAAGGGATTAATCTCCCCGTAGTTGTCGAGTCGGCGCTTGAGGTTGATCACGTCGCGCTCTAAGGCTTCAAGATCGATATGTGCGTTGGGTGTGCGCTGTTCCAGCTCCTGAGGTTGGATGCCAAATTCTGCGCGCAGACGTTCGTATAGCGCGGTAATGTTGAATTTAACCTCTCCCAGCTTGTCTTTTAGGCGATTTACAGCTCCCTGAAGGTCTTGCTGTCGACGATAGAGTTCGCGCAACTGCTGCTCACCCTCGTGAATTTTGTTTCGAGCCTTGAAATATTGTTGTTCGGCAGCAGTTAGGGCAGCTTCTTCCTCCTTTTTGAGAGAGTAAGCCTGGATGAGCTCTTTGTCTATATGCTGAATTTCGGTATTGACCGAGGCGAGTTCATCAGAATATTTGGCTAGAGCAAGGCGATGCTGTTCGATTTGATGGAGGAGGTCAGCGAGATTCTTTTGGCGAAAAGCGAGTTCTTGTTGAAAAATATTAACGCGGTTTTGTTGACGGATAAATTCAATATTTTTTTGATTGAAAGCGTGACTAACACGGCTAAGTGTTTCGGCAATTTCGCGGAAAGAGCTATCGGCGTGGTGTAAACGCTCGCGAAATTGAGCGGCGATCCGCTGTTTTTCCACTAGTTGTGCGTCTACATGTTCGTTGCTAGCGATGAGTTGCTCAATGAGCCTACCGCTTTCAGCTGCCTTCACGTCGAAGTTCTGAATGAAAGTTGTAATATTTTCTATGCGAGCCAAGATAGCAGCATGCTCACTGTATAGGCGGGCAAGGGCATCCCGCTTTTGGGTAAGGAGCGCGCTCTGGTCAGCGTTCTTGAGGCTTATCAGCTGTGTGCGCAGTGCATTGAGCTGACCGTTCATTTCAGCCTCTTGGTCTTCTAGGAGGCGGATTTGGGCCTCCAAAAGAGCGAGATTTTTCTTCCGGCCAATTTTTTTACCCTCAAATAAGCCGATTGAGCCACCGCTAAGGATAAAATGCCGACGAATAAAAGTTCCCGACCGAGAGACAAGAGAAAGCCCCATTGCCTCTGCAGTTGTAGCTCCAATGGCTGTTGCATCGTCTACAATAAGCACATTTTCAAGCAGAAAAGCTATCAGCGGCCGGTATTGGGCATCTACCTCAACTACCTCCATAGCCCGAATTCCTCCTGGTAGTAGCGTAAGAGGAGCCTCGTAGTGTTGGAAAGCGTCGAGAATAAAAAAATTAGCGCGCCCCTTCTGGGTGCGACTGAGAAGCTGAATCGCCTCAATCGCTGCCTCTAAGTTAGGCACGACGTAATAATTCAGGTACGGCTCCAAGTAGGCCTCAATAACTGAGCGATATTCTTCAGGCACATAGATGAGGTCGCTGAGAAGCGGGCAATTTTTGGCCCATTCCTTTTGTTGTCCAAGGAACTTGATGCTCTCAGGGAAACCCTCTAGGTTTTCTACCATGCTTTTGGTGAGCTTGTACTCGTTGCGGCGAGCATCTAGCTGGCGGTGGTGCTGCACCAATCGCTGCGACAGCTCATCTAGTTCGCGCTCTATACGAGCGACATCACGAAGGCGCGTGTGCTCGGCTTCTTCTAGCTGAGCGATCTCCAGTTCTTGTTGCCGGATACGCTCAGCAAGATTGTTCACGCTCTGCTGTAAGGCTTGTACCTCAACCTGACGCAAGGTCATCTCGTTGAGGGTGCGCTCTACGTCGCGGCGAAGATTCTCTACTTGACTCTGTTGAATGGCTTTTTGGCGCTCTAGTTCGACAATTTCATGCTCGAGCAACTGTTGCTGCCGAACGACCTCTTCCAAATTCCCTTTTAGAAGGTCATGGTCTGATTGCGTTTTTTTTAAGAGAAGATGCGCTTGCTCTAGTTCGCGTTCAAGACTGGCCTCTAAGTGTTTTTCGGCATTAAGGTCGGTTTCATACCCTGCAATTTCAGCCTCTAAGCGGCGCACAACCTCAGCGGCGCGACTAAGCTGGTCTTCTATACGGGCAATTTCCTGATGAATGAATGCACCTTTTTGGGCCAACAGCGCTTTCTCATTTTCCTTAGAGCGAATCCGCCCCATTAGATCATTGACCCGCCGCTGCTGAGCACTAAGCATAGTCTCTTCATCGATGTGCGATTTTCGCAATTGCTCAATATTAGCTTCTAACTTCCGGATTTGCGCTTCGTTGGTCCAGTATTGATCCTCTTGTTGTCGGATTTGCGCCTCTATTTCGCTGTTGCGCTGGCGGTGTTGAGTTAGTTGATGCAGCGCTAGTTCGATCGCAGCATTTTTGTAAGCGTTTTTAAGCTCAGTGTATTTTTGAGCGCGCTGTGCCTGTTTTTCGAGTTTTTTCAACTGGTCTTCAATTTCATACAAAAGGTCTTCCACGCGGTCCAGGTCAGCGGAAGTAGCCTCCAACTTGAGTTGTGTTTCGTGTTTTCGAGCCTTGTACTTACTAATGCCAGCAGCTTGCTCGAACATGCGAAGACGCGCCTGGTCGCGGTCGCTCAAGAGGTCTTCCACCATGTTAAGAGCAATGATGGCATACGAATCAGGCCCAATGCCCGTATCCATCAGAAGGGAAGTAATATCTTTAAGCCGGCAAGGGATGCCATTGAGTCGATATTCACTTTCTCCGCTGCGGTACAGCAGTCGACTGATGGTAACGGTCTGAAACTCCGTTGGCAAGAGGTTTTTAGTATTCTCAAACGTCAGGGAAACCTGGGCGAATTGACCTTCTTTTCGATGCTTAGTACCGTTGAAGATCACTCCGGCCATTTTGTCTAGCCTAAGTTCTTTGCTCTTTTGCTCGCCTAATACCCAGCGAACTGCATCCACCACATTGCTTTTGCCTGAACCATTAGGACCGACTACCCCTGTTACATCGGCATGGAAATGGATAACCGTTTCATTGGCAAAACTTTTAAATCCTTTTAGCTCAAGGGTTTTCAGTCGCATGGTAAGTACCTGTTCCTTTTCGAGAACCCACTCGCTCCCGTTTGAACGCCTAGAGGCCGGCAAAAATAGAGAAGTTCATCGCGCCAACAGGTATTCTACTTCCTCGAAGCTCGAAAAAGATCGGCCATAGAAAATACCTCACCACTTTCGTACTATAGTCCTCCCTTCCTTTAGTAGGAAAGACTCCCAAGAATTCGCCATTTCCTCACCAGCCAATCGATTGAACAAGCACTATTTCCTCTCCTTTACCTGCACGCAGAAAAAAGAAGTGCTTATTTACCCTCTATGATTAGATTAGGTGCTTTCGGTCGAGGGATAATCAGCAAAGCGCATGACAAGTGCCTCATCTCTGGGCTACCGCCGCAGTTCTTCCAAAAATATAGTCTCGAGCACTCGCATAAGGTCAAGGGTAGTAACGATGCCCAACAAGTGCTTATGCTCGTCTACCACAGGTAACGAGTGAAACCGATTGGCCTTGAAGATGCGCAAGGCAGTCTCCACCGTATCGTCAGGCGACAGACAGAGCAGATGCTCTGTCATTACCTCTTTTACTAAGGTGGCATTCAATAATCGCTCGTTTACGCGCGCTTCTTGACTGTTATTAAAGACGTCTCGAATAAGACGCAAATAATCGGTGTAACTAACAAGTCCAACCAACTTGCCATGCTCTACTACAGGCAAATGATGGAAGCCCTCCTTTTCTAGCAATTCACGCACCTTGTCCATTGTATCGTTGGGCGCTACCGTTATGGGCTTCGAAGTCATAATTCTAGAAACGGGCAATTCAGCTGTCAGCATACAACACGAATTTATGAAGCAAGCGCTGGAGAGAACTTTCCCTCCAGCGCTTGCATGAGTGTTTTCTTATTCGATGGCAATACTTTTGGTTGACTTCGAAGTGTCTACGTGTTTCTTAGGCAACTGAATACGCAAGATACCATCCGTATATTTCGCTGCAATGCGACTTTCATCCACATTTTCTGGCAACGTGAAGGAGCGCGAAAACGTACCGTACCGGAACTCTCTCCGCGTGTATTTACCCTCTTTTTCCTCCTTTTTCTCCTCTTTTACCTCCGCCGAAATCGTCAGACAACCGTTCTGTACCTCTACACGGAAGTGATCCTTCGAAAATCCTGGCGCAGCAACCTCCACAGTGTAGGCTTCATCATTTTCAGATACGT
The DNA here is from genome assembly GCA_025055285.1 of Saprospiraceae bacterium. Classification (GTDB taxonomy): domain Bacteria; phylum Bacteroidota; class Bacteroidia; order Chitinophagales; family Saprospiraceae; genus M3007. The sequence goes on along the minus strand of JANWXM010000001.1, from coordinate 433,286 downwards.
TAACAGCAGGCATGGATATTCCTACCACCGGAAAACTCATTGGACTATCGTCATCAAAAAAATCCGTTAACCACCCTCTTAGTGAAGGAAAAAACGTCTGTTCTGGATTCCAACGAATAAGTGCCATTTTTCACCTCCTTTCTATAATTTTATTTCAAAGTTGCACAGCTGGAGCAAAAGAATCTGATGATGAACATCATTTTGTAGAGTAATCTTCAACAGTTAACAGGCATAGACTTAAACATCATGTAGCGTTAACAGCGGCACGTGAACGCGATGCGCTAATCGGCGCGTCGTTCTATCAAAAAATAGGCGATGGAAAATGCTATGCTTATGGGCTACGGCGATGAGTAAGCCCGCATCTAAGGATTCGATGAAATTGATGGTGGCTTGAACGATGTCCCGATCGTGGAGATAGTGGAACTCGTGAGGAATGGGCTTGAGGATAGCACTTAATTGCCGCTCCTTTTCAGGTTGCCGAGGAGCGTCTGGTTGAGTCATGACGTGGAGTACGTGCAGCTTTCCCTTGATATCGGCAATAACCTGCTGCAAGACGTGAATGGTAGCTTCACTTACATCGAAGCGGAAATCAGTAGCTAATACAGCATTTACGGTAAGGTCGAAGATGCGGTGTTTTGGGATGGACAAAACGGGGAGGGACGTTTGAGTAATAACACCGGCAGCAACACTCCCCAGAACTGCTCCTCGCAAGCCCGTAGCACCCGTGGTACCCATGACTACAAGGTCGGCTTTGATTTCTTCTGCCACATCACAAATAGCAGGCACGGGAAAGCCAACGCGACACATGGTCTCTGTCTTCACCTGCCGGAAACGAACAGGTTGACGAACACGCTCTATCCACTGATGCAGAGCCTGATTGCGCTCCTGTAGATATTCCTCCGTCCAAAAGGCGTTGTAAATGTTGTTATCCAAAGCTTCATTGGGAAATACCACGTGTAAGACGGCTAGATTGCTCTTAGTCCGCTCCGCCAATACAAAGGCGCTTTGCAGCGCATTCTCAGCGCACTTGGAAAAGTCGGTCGGAACTAAAATTGTCCTCATATGTGTCCGGCGCGTAGGTAAGGATACCTATACATTTATGGTGTTTTTGCCGTAAATATAAAGCAGTCAGAGCTACCTACGCACCGAGGAACATCGCTTTAAAAAATGATTAATGTCAAAATTAGCCAAAGCTTCCCTGAAAGTAAGCCGCTGAAAAACACAAGGCTGTTTTAGCCGAGAAGTCGATAGGGGTTCGTCGAAGCATTGGCGCATAACTTCAGTTAAGAGACCTTACATAGTACATTGATTATCAAAATTTTAATACTAACACCTGTGAAAGAGCGAAATGATCAAAAATTGTTGTGCAAGGAAAGTCGAAATGCGTCTCTCACGACTATAGTTGTGAAGTGAAAGAAGACTTTAGTACTTCGCATTCCTCACTACCTGGTTTTCATACAAGATCATGAAAATTAGGAATATATTTGTTTTGCTTATCCCACAAAGCGCATAGAATGCGTTTTAACGCTTAAGATGCTGTTGAGGCTACGTGCTATGAAAAATAAAATTCAACTAGCTGGGCGAAGAGCAGGAAATATAGGTTAAGCTGACTTACTTAGGTTAGCTAACCTTCTCTCCTTTTGAAAACCTATCTTTGTGACGCGAGTGTGATGCCCTGTTCCTCAGATGAACAAGAGATCGAGACTGAAAGTCGGTTGCACCTCGCGCAATCCTATTGTGTTTGCTAGAGCGCATCTCCTATGAAAGATCCTTGGCCAGACGTGGTCAACGCTGCGATGTGCGGCAAGCAAACCTCAACTGTTCTGAAGAAAGGCCTAACCCCAGACATGCTTGCTTCTGCATACTTAATGCATCGCGCAGCAGCTAAATTCCCTAGAGTACGGGCAAAACTCGTATTGCTGCCTCCCGCCATAAGAGGGTCGCTCTGTCCTGAGCAAATTATTCCTATTATAGCGACAATTTTACAAAATCCTATTTTTCATAGGGTCATACCTGAATTGTTAGAGATGCTTCAGCAACGCCATTGGTATTTGCCGCCTGAATGGCTTCCCTGCGTTATGGAAATTGCTACGAAGAGAGAAGCCTTGCGCACGCCTCTTCTCTGGAAGAGCTTGGGACCGACGGCTGCCTGGCTTGCTACACAAAACCCCGACTGGGCGATCTGGTATTTTGCTCAGCTGCGGTGGAAAAAATACCCTCGCCAATTTTCTCCGCCTACTCTTCCTGTTCGTGTCCGTTGGGCAGCTCTTCCTTATCAAACCTGGAAGTGCTATGTACTCGCCCTGGCGCAAAACGAACAGGCTTGGCACACAGAAAACAGTGTTCTTCTTGACGTGCTGATAAATAGCACTCATCCCTGGCCCAAGGAAATTATCCCTATTTGGGCTGCTCAATTAGAAAGAACTTTAAGGCAATACACGCCTCACCCTCCGCCTTTGTGGGAGGCTCTCTTACACGCAGCAGCCCTGCGCACTACACCAATGGTAGTACTCGACGTTCTCTCTGCACACCTTGACAAGCCTCCTGCCTGGAACAAAGTAATTATTTCCGCGCACGACATAGCAACGCTACGTCGCCGAATGCACGAAGTTTTTCAAAGTTGCTAAAGCCCTTCCGAAGAGGTCGGCACAATTTTTGGCAAGGCTGAAAACTATCTATCGAATAATCCTTTTATTCAATAAGTGTTTTATGCATATGACCGATTACAGCGTTCTTCCCGCATCTGAGGTTTTTCGCAAGGGCACTAGCAGGCAAGTGGCTGCTGAAGTGGAGTTTGGCGTCATTCAAGCGCAAGGTGACTGTCTTGGAGTTGGCATTTGCCGCATCATCACGACGCACCATACGAGAAAGCCATCTTTGCCCAGCAGAAGATGTGCACGGGCCTCTGCTCTTTTAGAGGTTTCCGATGACGGACGTCTGGAAATATTTTTTCCGAAGCTCTGTATGCCACCGTGCACAGAAAAGACTTTCTTCCAAAAGAGGGTATTTCCCTTACCTGTACCATTTTTCCTCCCTGAGCACATTCAACAACTACTGCCAGAGCTAAAACAAATCATCTTAAGCGCTGGCCTATATCCTATCCGAGCAGAAGCTAGCGGCTATCGAATTACATTCTAATGTCTGAGGCGTAGGCAACGCCGACGCTCAAAGCGCCATCTATGGAGTAGTTGTTTTTCGAACAATTACGAAGCATACCATATGCGAGAGCGTATTGCCGTAGCCATTTTTCTCATCTTATCGGTTAGCTGCAGAAAAGACCGCATCGGACCTGGCTTTGACTTGCTCTATGAGCGGGAATTTGTAATTGCGGCGGGCCTAGGCCCTTTTGTGACGCACCATTTTTATTTTCGCGATATTCCGACGCGCTTCCAAACCTTGCTTCGCGAAAATGGCAAAACAGAAGCAGATATTCAGGCCGTCCTTACGCGCCAAGCTTCATTGGGAGGCATTTTTGGCGACGCCGATTTTTCAGTTGTAGAGGAGGCATCTTTACGTGTGTACCTGGAAAGCGACCCTAAGGGAGCGATCGAAGCAGCCTATCGATTTCCTACGCCTATTGAGCGCAGCAATACGCTCGAGTTGATTCCTTCCTTAGCTGATCTAAAACGCATAGTGCGCAACGAACGATTTAGCCTAGATTTGGCTCTTCGATTACGGCGCAATACGCCAGACGAAATTCCTGCGCGCATAACGCTCACCTTGCGCGCTACATACAATTGAGCGAAGAGGAATGTGCATTCTTTAACCAAATGCAACCCTTCGGCGTTTTTTTCGACACAAAAGAGAAAAACGTCGGACTTTAGAGCGTTCTTTAAAGCGAACCAATCCTGCTGCCCGCCGATGTATTGGGAGGCAACATCTTAACGCTTGCTTATGCGCACACAACTCGTTTTCTCACTACTTCTATTGGGTACTGCTTCATTAGCACAGACAGCTGACGTAACCAAAGGCTGCGCGCCTTTAGTCGTCCGTTTCTCCGCTCCGCCAGGAGCCACTTCCTTCTTCTGGGACTTTAAGGACGGCGCCTCATCTAACATTTCTTCACCCATTCACATTTTTACTCAACCGGGTACATACGCTGTTGAGTTTCGCCAAACACCCAACGGTCCTCTTGTAGGGACAATAACCATCACTGTGTTCTCAAGACCAGAAATCTTCGTTGTTGCTCAGCCGAATAGTGGTTGCGCGCCTCTTTCAGTGAGATTCCGGGACTCAGTCGTCGCCAGCATCGACATCCAATTGTTAGGGCGCTCCTGGGTTTTCGGCGATGGAGCTGGTGGAGCAGGTGCCTCACCTACGCACGTTTATACTAAGGATGGGATTTTTACCGTGTCGCTGGAACTTTCGACCAATTATCCTTCGTGCAACGTTACTAAAGTCTTCCCTGACTTGGTGCGCGTAGGAATCAAACCCGATGTGAACTTCACTACAACACCTTTGCCGCCCGTAGCGTGTCAACCACCGCTAACGGTTACTTTTACGAATGCGACGTCTGGGGGTTCGGGCACGCTGACTTATCAATGGGACTTTGGCAACGGCAATACTTCTAATCTGGTGAACCCACCTGCGCAGACCTACAACCAAATCGGCAATTATACGGTGACATTAGTTGCTACTGATGCTGTCGGCTGCTCTGCTTCTGTTAGCCGCACCATACGCGTAGGCCCGCCCTTAGCAGACTTTGTCGTAAAAGATACCGTCTGTCTAGGCACACCTGTGGTATTCAAAAATACCTCTGAGATCGGCGTCTACGACTGGTCGTTTGGCCCTAATGCTAAACCCGCTGTTTCACAGGAAGTTAACCCTGTTGTGATATTTAACTCTCCGGGATTGCAGAATGTTACGCTGAAAGTGACAGGGCTAGGCAATTGTACAGCTACAGTCACAAAACCGGTCTATGTAGAAGACGCTCGCGCCCTTATCAATGCTGTGCCAACCTATTCGTGCAGTGACCCTACTCTATTTACGTTTACCTCACCATCGGCGAGCGCTGTAAAATGGGAGTGGAAATTCAGCGACGGGTCTACCGCTTCTGGGCCGTCCGCTACTTACCTGTGGACAACACCTGATAAGACAGGTTATTCTAGCTTGGGCTTGTGGTTAGATACGGTACGACTGCGTATCGTTACGCGGGCAGGCTGTGTTGCCGACTCGTTCCGCGTAGATTCTATTTGGCGACCAAATGCGCGCTTTATGCCCAACAAACAGCACGGGTGTGCTCCATTGAGTGTCACATTCTCCGACAGCAGCACCTCTCGCGAGCCTATTGTGCGCTGGACGTGGCTGTTTGACGACGGTAGCTTGCCGCTTGTTCAAACGAGCAAAAACCCTGTCACTTACACCTTTACTGCGCCAGGAGAATACAAAGTGCGCCTGGTCATTCAAAACAGCGCCGGCTGTGTGGACACTTCCTATGCAGTGCTCATTGAGGTAGGCCAACCCATACCCGGCGACTTTACTGTAGATAAAACAGAACTCTGCCCTGGCGATACGGTGTTCTTCACTAACCTGACAAACGACCCGCGAGTAGATGCCTGGCATTTCTCTTCTGAAAATGACCGGCTTTGGCACTGCTTCCAAAATAAAAATCCTTTTTGGGTATATAAAAGCGAAACAGGAAACCTTAGTGTATCGCTCACTACCGAGTACAATGGATGCTTTTCGACCGTTACGAAAGATAACCTCATTCGATTAAAAGGCCCAATCGCTAAAATTCACTACCAGACAAGCTGCGAGAATGAGATGGCCTTTACTTTCACCAATCGAAGTGAAGAAGCAACTTCAATAACCTGGTATCTCGGCGATGGCGATAGCACTACGGTCGATACGACATTTACGCATCAGTACACTGCACCAGAGGATTACACAGTTATCCTGAGAGCAGAAAATCCCTCTACAGGCTGTCCGGTTTCCTACGATACAGTCACCGTGCATCCTCGCACCCTTAAGGCAGTTTTCGAGTTACCTGACACTATTTGCGGTGGCCAAACTCAAACCCTAGATGCGAGTAAATCTACGGGCGTGAATGCCACTTGCTACAAAGGATATACGTGGTATTTTTCATTTCGGCGACCCGAGCGAACTGATCAGCCCACCTTCGACATCCCTTTAGGCCCCTCTGGAAAGCAAAAAATTAGCCTAGTGGTAGAAAGTATTAACGGCTGTCGCGACACGCTTGAGCGCGAAATTTTCATCTACAACATTAGCGCGAATGCAGCAGCAAATAAAACGCGAATTTGTTTGCCTACAACAGTATCGTTCAAGGACTTAAGCACAGCAGATACAACCATCGTCAAGTGGGAGTGGAATTTTGGCGATGGCGCCGTAAGCAAAGAACCTAACCCTACTCACACCTTTTCGACTCTGCCGCAAGGCAGTGGAGGAAATTACCTCATTCAGCTGCGCGTAGAGGATGCTTACGGGTGCGTGAGCTATGCTCAAGTCCCTATTGAAATATACAAACCTATTAGCTTGATCAGTACAATACCTTCTCCAGCACGACTTTGCGTGGGCGACTCCCTGCGGCTAGAAGCTACAGACTTTACAACGGAGGGCTCCAACCTAAGTTGGCAGTGGACTTTTGACAACGGTAAGACGGCTAGTGGACAACGAGTAGGCACTACTTACCTGAGCCCTGGGAAATTTACAGTCAAAATGGTATACACCGAAGTAGCTACAGGTTGTAAGGACTCTGCTTTAGCTGTTGTGCAAGTCCAAGCACCGCCAAATGCTAGTTTTGTTTCAAACGTAGACAACCAGAAGATCATCTGTTATCCGCAAAATATGGTGTTTACTAACACGACAACCTCGGATGTCCCTCTGTCTATTACATGGGATTTGGGTAATGGCGTTCAAGTTGCTGGAAACCAAGCAACTGCTGTATTTCCTAAAGGAGTTTTTACCGTGCGCATGGTCGCTACAACACCTTTCGGCTGTCGCGACACTGTAGAGCGCACCTTCAAAGTTGTTGGGCCAGAGGGCACGTTTGAGCTAGATAAGACCCTTATTTGCACGGGCGATTCTGTTGTATTTCGTCTAAAAGACACTGTGAGTATCAGTTCCTGGGAGTGGAGCTTTGGCGATGGAACAATAGCAGGCAAAGTCGATCCCGTTTCTCACCGCTACACCTTCCGGCCGCCGACCAACAGTACAGTAGCGCGTCTTGTATTGAAGGGCGAAGACGATGCATGCTCCATTACTGTTGAGAAAACGATAAACTTCTCTCCCATTCGGGCCAATTTTACAACAGGCCCTCTGCTTTGTGCGGGTGCTCCTGTTTCATTCATCAATACCTCAATAGAGGGAGACTTATCGAGCTGGAATTTTGGCGATGGCAGAAGTTCGAATCTCGCGAATCCTACACACATCTTCGACAAAGAGGGCTCTTATACCGTAACTTTAATCGTTACAGACCTCCCATTAGGTTGTCGAGACACATTCAAACAAGTCATCACAATTGCCGGGATTCCTGGCTTGCAAGTATTTGGCGATACCATCTGTTCGGGCGATACGGCAGTTATCGGTATTGCAGCGCCGTCTCTACCGAATGCAACCTTCACTTGGTCGCCGGCTAACCTCGTCCTACCCCCTCAGAATGCATCTATAGTGCGCGTGCGGCCTACACAGTCGACTGCATTCACAGTAATCATCGTCGATGCCTCGGGATGCCGCGATACGGCTAGTGTCAATGTATTCATACCTTCGGCCTATACCGGCGCGCGCAATTTAGATACCATCATCAGCAAAGGAGACGCTGTGCTCTTGCCGGTCACCTTCCTACCCGGTTATACTTTCTCTTGGGAGCCCTCCAATCCAGGCAATCCACCCCTTGTTCGCCCTGACTCGACGATTACCTACACTTTAACAGTGCGCGATGCGTTGAGGTGCACAGAGCGCAAGTTTACATTCCGCATACAAGTTGTACCCGAACGAGTGTACGCACCGAATGCTTTCACGCCCAACGGCGATGGCGACAACGATGTTTTTCGCTTACTGGCTGATGGTGACGCCTCATTGGTCAAAGCGCTTTTCTTGCGGGTGTATAGCCGTTGGGGCGAACTAGTGTACGAAGGTCGAGGACCACTCAATACTACGGGTTGGAACGGTACTTATAAGGGCCAACCAGCGCCTTCGGATGTATATGCGTGGGTTGCTGAAATAGAATTCTTGACGGGTAAAAAGGTAATTCTAAAGGGCGACCTTACCTTGTTGCGCTAAAGAGACATATCTCTTTGTCATTTACAAAGAAAAAACGGCAGGCGCATACTCATCCTGTATGCGCCTGTTTCATCTTTGCCTCCTGAAAATGCTTCTTTTATCCTAAACAGCGAAATGACCATGATTTTACAAGGAAAGAAAGGAATTATTTTCGGTGCGCTTGACCATCAAAGCATTGCTTGGAAAGTAGCCGAACGCTGCGTGCAACACGGCGCTCAAATCGTTCTTACCAATGCGCCCGTGGCCCTTCGCATGGGCACAGTCAAGGAGTTGGCTGAACAGTGTAAAGCACCTCTCATCGCAGCAGATGCCACCTCTGTAGAAGACTTGGAGAACCTCTTTCGTCAAAGCCTAGAGTATTTTGGCAGCAAGATAGACTTCGTCCTTCACTCCATTGGTATGTCAGTCAATGTGCGAAAAAATCGACCATATACCGACTTAAACTATGAATGGATGCTAAAAACCTTAGACGTGAGCGCTATTTCTTTTCACAAGATGATGCAGACCATTTGGAAGCTAGATGCCATTAATGAATGGGGCAGTATTGTGGCGCTTAGCTATATCGCCGCCCAACGCGTTTTTCCCGACTACTCAGAGATGGCTGAGGCGAAGGCCCTGCTCGAATCTTTTGCTCGCAGTTTCGGTTACCATTTTGGCGTAGCCAAAAAAGTTCGCGTAAACACAGTTTCTCAGTCGCCAACAATGACTACAGCGGGCCAAGGAATCAAGGGTTTCCACGAATTTTTTGAGTATGCCAACAAGATGTCTCCTTTAGGGAATGCTCCAGCGGAGGCCTGCGCCGATTTCTGTGTTGCGCTATTTAGCGATTTAACGCGCTATGTAACTATGCAAAACCTTTACCACGATGGTGGCTTCTCGAGCATGGGCATGAGCCCTGCGTTTATTTCCTAGTGTCAGACACGAGCAGGGTGTAGCACCTCGCCAGCGTTTGGGCTGTACGTTAAGAGCATTTGTTGCCAACATCCGTATACTGTTGAGAACCTGTTATGGAGCACTAAGCATTCCTCTAGGACGTATCGTTTGTCAGGAAAATGAGGCGAGGGAGTGTTTCGCCCTATTTACCTGCGCAATCGAACAGTTTCGGAATGTTCGTTGTGCTCCAGGAAGGTACTTTCGGCAGCGGCAATTGTCGTCTCTTTGCAGCCCTCAGCACTCTCGATGGTGGAAGAAGACGCAGAGCAGCATAGCGCACTTGCTCTGGAGCAATTCCTCTAAAGAGAAAATGTCATCTTAATCCTTGCCAGCTCTGGAAGACGGCCCTCTTTTCGAAAGAGTACATTGACCTAGAACTCTGGGAGATGTTCATTTACCTTCCTATAACTCTCTGATTTAATGAAGTATATGGTATGTATCTTCCTTATTCCATCTATCATCCTGAAAAGCATCACATCTCAAATGTGAGAGAGGTATCGTAGATGTGGCATTTCTCATGAGGGCAGAAGTTCTTCTCTCCGAGATTTTTTCTCTTGGATAAGAAAGATGTTGTTCTCCTAGCTGTGAGACCAACGGTATTCGGGGTTCACGCAATAGTCTGGCATACCTCGACGAGTACGCCATGACACGTTTTTGGATGAAAGAAGGCAACCCATTTATTATCTGCTCCGCGTTTGGGCTCGCGATTTAAAGGGATAAAACCAACCTGCTCTAGGTAGTCGATGGCAGCGCGAATGTCATCTACTTCAAAAGCAATGTGATGAATGCCCTCGCCGCGCTTTTCGATATATTTGGCGATAGGACTTTCTGGGTCAGTAGCCTCTAACAATTCAATTTTGCTTTCTCCAATTCGAAAGAAAGAAGTGGCGACTTTCTCACTTTCAACAGTTTCGACTTTATAGTTGGCTTCACCCAGCAAGCGACGAAAGGTTTCATTGCTTTCTGCCATATTGCGCACGGCAATTCCGATGTGATCTATTCTTAAAAGCATATAACAAAATTTATCTATCTCTTTGCCCCGAGGCCAGCCAAACTGCTTGAGCGAATTCAGCTATTTTACCTTCACGTAGACTCCTCGCTCTCCCGTAAGTTGTACCAATTCAGCCCTTTTTTGCTCAATCTCGCGCGGATTGGTGTAGTAGAAAGAGATGCCGACTTGTCGGCCGCGTGCGTGTTGATGTTCATAAACAGTATATCCCGCTCCTCGGAGTTGAGCAGCAAGGCGATCGGCATTTTTGGGATTAGACAGCGTGGCCACAACAAGCACGCACTGGCGGCCTTGCTGGCCCGCGCCGGTTTGAGCGGTGGATTGACGTTGTTCTTCCTGCCGGAGGCGTTCGAGTACCTGACGACGTTCCTCGGCTTCAATAGCTACCTCGTCACTTACATCTTCCTCTTCAATTTCCGGCAAGCTTGGAACCGCGTTAGTTTGCTGTTTTGGCTCAGCCACAGGCCCTCGGCCCAGTCCAGCGATGTCTGGCAAAGGAGACACGGGTTTTGCCTGTTCCATTTCTTGTAATTGCTGTTGAAGCGAGAGCGGCGGTTGTTCTTTGCTGTATTGCCACCACCACAGGCCAAAAGCCACTGTACATAGAACAAGACCAATACCTATGCCTAGGCCAAATCGCCTCGCAGAGGTGCGCTGACGGGGCACCTCATTACTAATTGAGGGTGGGTTAGGTAGCGGTGGCATCGGCGGCACTAGTGGTGCAGAAGCTTCTGAAGTAGAAGAAGCGCTTGAGGCATTGGCAGAGGTTTCCGCATTTGCAACACTCTCGCGCGAACGGGCAATAGGCGAAAACTGCAGAGGAGGTAAGCCATATGCACTGGCATTGAAGTTCGTTGCATCAGGCAAAAATTGAATTTTTTGGAGGTAATTTTTATACAGTCGTCCTACGCCTGGCAGATTGACGATATCGCGCTGGTCAAGCCTAGCATGGGTCTGTTGAACAAATTCCTCTACTATCCGACGCGCTTCGTCCAGCGACAGGCCATATGTTTGAGCGACATCCTCAACTAAGATGCCGTCATCACTCGTGATGTTTTCGCTGAAGGTCAGGGTCTTCGTCGGCGGATAAATAGTGTTTGTAGCGTAATCAACAGTAGCTGACGAACGCGAGGTGGTGAAACAACCCAAGCCAGGAACCACCAACGTGTCGTGCAAAAAGAGGAGGCGCTCTATGTGACTTGCAAGATCGATTTTCATAACCTTCACGCGCAGCAGCGCCTTTGAAAAATGTTCCTGAAAGTTTTGTCCGAAGGGCAAAAGTAATACAAATTAAGCACTTGCCATAAAGGCAACGCAAGAGGTCAACCTCGGCCGCAATAAATCTTCTAAAAATAAGGGCGATATAGCCGTAGTTTTGGCCCTAAAATAACCAATAACCGTGTAAACATGAGCGAGTTCGAAAGATTTTTTAAATCCGCGTTTTCCGTTGACAATGTCATTTTTGGCTTCGACGGTGGCGAACTTAAGGTATTGCTCATTCAGCGAGGTGCTGCACCTTATCGAGGTATGTGGGCATTGCCCGGAGATCTTGTCTACCCCAATGAGGACTTAGATGCTGCTGCCGTACGCGTCTTAGAGCAGCTTACCGGTCTAAGAGACGTTTACCTAGAGCAGGTTAAAACGTTTGGAGCGGTTAATCGCCATCCGTTAGGGCGGGTCATCACGGTAGCTTATTATTCGTTGGTGAAGATTAGTAATTATACTGTTACGCCCGCTTCTTTCGCCCAGTCGGCCCGTTGGCACGCTGTATCACAAGTTGGTGAATTAGCTTTTGACCACAATGAGATCCTGAACACATGCTTGCACCGGCTACGCTTGAAAGTGCGTATGGCTCCTATCGGATTTGAACTGTTACCGCCCAAATTTACCCTTACGGAATTACAACATTTATATGAGTCTATCCTGGGAGAGAAGCTAGATAAGCGCAATTTCCGCAAGAAAATCTTGTCAATGAACTTGTTACATGACCTCAACGAGACACAAGAAGGCGTTGCCCACCGGCCAGCCCGTCTGTATCGCTTCGACCGGAATACCTATCAACAATTTGTAGCAGAGGGTTTTAGTTTCTACCTTTAAAAATTTTTATTCATGGCGAAAAAAGGCTTCTTCGACGAAGTAACTCTATTCTATGGTGGTCAGCAAATTACCTTGAGCAAAAGCGACACGGAAGCTGCCGTGCAACACACGGCAGCACATAGGGCAGCAGGGGTTGGTTATCGAGGTGCAGCGAGAGCGCCCTTAGCCATACCAGGCTTTGACATTGTGCACGTAGCAGAAAACGTAGGCCCTGTGCTGGACGACTTGCGCCGGCAGCCCAACGTAGCAATAGGCACGCACGTCTGGCAGGTTGGTGACCATCAAAGCCCTCCGTTAGTACCCACGGGTAACTTGTATGTAGAGTTTAAACCTGGCACAAACGCACAAACCCAACTAGCCATCCTAAACGAGTTAGCGCTCAGCATTCGAGAAGTCGTTGGCCCAGGAGCCTTTCGCCTTTGTGTAACCCCGCCTTCGCCTAATCCCGTTAAGTGCGCCGTAATCCTTCAGAGTAAGGCCGAAATTGCTGTGGCAGAACCCGAATTTGCTACAACTCCCATGACATGGGACTTTGCCGTGCCTACTGGCAGGTTCATCGCCTCTCAATGGCACTTGGAGAATACAGGCAGACCCATCCCTGTAATAGATGTACCTAATGCGCTATATGATGCTTCCTATTTCAAACGCGGAGCCGATGCAAAAGTGGTGGAGGCGTGGAAATTTTTAGGCAGTTTGGGCGACCCTAATCTTTGTATAGCAATTATCGATACGGGCTTTGCTACTGAGCATCCTCAATTGCGCGGCGACGGCCGGAAATTGCGCACCCCCCTCCATGCAGCTAGTCGCAACACCGATGTGTCTCCTTACGTCCGAATGAGCAATGGCTCTTTTGGCGTTATGAGTCATGGCACCTCGTGTGCCGCCGTAGCTGCTGGTGCGCTTGACGCACAGGGCGTTCTGGGTGCAGCGCCTACGGCGCGGCTCATGCTAATCAAACTAGACGTCCTGACCGATGAGGCCATTAAAAACGCCTTTGAGCACGCCATGGTTAACGGAGCCGACGTCATTTCCTGCAGCTTGGGCTACCCTACGCCTATACCGCTATCCACTTATGTATCCAATTTCTTGGCCCGAGTAGCTCGCGAAGGACGCGGCGGGCGCGGCATTCCAATGTTCTTTGCTGCGGGCAATGCGAATCCAGCTTCAAACAATCAGCCTCGTCAGGTAAGTGACTTTGCTGCTCATCGCGACGGTATTTGCGTTACAGCGTCTAACAGCCTCGACCAACGCTCTAGCTATTCTTTCTTTGGAAAGCAAGCCTTTATTTGCGCTCCTTCTAGTGGCGATGGCGGTGTGGGTATTACTACAGCCACCTGCGACCTCAGCCGAGATGGGCGCTCTATCGTATTAGGCTACACGAGTGGCTTCGGAGGCACTTCTAGCGCTGCTCCTCTTGCCGCAGGTGTATGTGCACTTATGCTAACTGCCAATCCAGACCTCACGGTTCCTCAAATAAAGGACATCCTGCGCCGCAGTGCCGATAAAATCGGGCCAGCGAATGCCTACGATGCTAGCGGACATTCCATTTACTACGGCTATGGGCGCATTAATGCCTTACGCGCTGTGCAAATGGCCGCTGCTACACGGCCCTCCACGCCAGTATCCTCTCCCTTAGACACTTCCAGCTCGCTCTCTCTGCGCGGCCGAGTGGAGTCGCCTTTTCTCAATGTACGCTCGGGTCCGGGAACCTCTTTTCCCATCGTACGTCGCCTCAGCCAGGGTGACGTCGTACCGCTGTTAGAGCGCGTAGAAGGTTTCTGGCGCATTGGCGAGCAAGAGTTCGTCAGTGCGGACTATGTCCGCGTTTTATCAACCATACCTACCGCACCTGTGGCCACTCGAAAAGGACGCGTTAACTACGCATTCCTCAACGTGCGGTCGGGCCCATCTACCTCCTACAGCATTGTTGGTCGCCTCAAGCAAGACGATGTAGTAGAAATCTTTGAAACTAGCCGCGATGGCTGGCACCGCATTGGCCCTAATCAATGGGTATTAGGATCTTACATACAAATTGTGTGAGATACCGCTGGCTAGAATGTTTTTAGCATGTGAAAGCACCGCTATTTTTTAAGCGAAGAGCCTCTACAATACTTCGCTCTATGTCCTCTAATAAGCCCTCTATAGGATGCCGGACAAAGACGCAGCCTGTCATGCGCTCGTACAGCTGAATATACCGCTCCGATACCTCCCTTACAAAACTATCGGGCATTTCGGGCATTTGTTGACCCGCTTTTCCTTGGAAGCCCTGGGCCATAAGCCATTCGCGAACAAACTCTTTGCTCAATTGCTGCTGGCGCTCACCTCGCGCCTGACGTTCAGCGTAGCCTTCTGCGTAGAAATACCGCGAGCTGTCGGGCGTGTGCACCTCATCGATGAGCATAACCTGGTCACCTCGCTTGCCAAATTCATATTTCGTATCTACCAAAATAAGCCCGCGTTGAGCAGCCATTTCACTGCCGCGCTGGAAGAGCGCCCGCGTATATGCCTCCATCTGAGCGTATACTTCCGGCGAGACCAGACCTCGGTCGAGAATTTCCTCGCGCGATATGTCTTCGTCATGACCAGCGGCCGCCTTTGTAGTGGGTGTAATGATGGGTTGTGGGAGAGGGTCTCCCTCGCGCAAACCCTCTGGTAACGGCACACCACATAGGACGCGATGGCCTGCTGCATACTGGCGCGCAGCATGCCCAGCCAGGTAACCGCGAATGACCATCTCAATGCGAATAGGCTCACACCGATAACCGATGGATACGTTCGGGTGTGGCGTGGTGATTAGCCAGTTTGGGCAAATGTCACGCGTAGCCTCAAGGAAGTACGCGGCCAGTTGATTGAGCACGGCGCCCTTATAGGGAATAGGTTTAGGTAAAATGCAGTCAAACGCCGAAATGCGGTCAGTAGCGACTATGACGAGGTAGTCGCCTATAGTGTATACGTCGCGCACTTTACCGCGGTAGAAAGCAGTCTGGCCAAGAAAATGAAATTGAGTCTTTAAGATAGCATTCATAAATAAAAAAATGTACGTCCTTCACCCAGAATGGTTTTGTTCAGTTTCTTCGAAAAACCAATTAATTTTTACGTGCTTAGCCATGCGTTATCGCTTGTAACCGCGGGCCTCGAGAATCTTTTCATAGGCCTCTTTTATTTTTCGAAATTTTTCTTGTGCTTGGCGCACCGCTTCTGGGTGGCCTCCACGAGCCTGAACACGGTCTGGATGCCACAGGAGCGCCAATTGGCGGTATTTCTTCTTTATTGTATCTACGGAATCAGTAGGTGTAACGCCTAGTTCAGCATAGAAAGGTTCTAAGGTGGATGGTGGAGAGAAGTTATGAACGGGCTCTCTAAAATATCGCGCTTTTAGGCGGTCGAAATGGATGCGATTGATGTGAAACAAGCCTGCTGCTCGTAGGAGAAGTTCTTCCTCGGCTGGATGCAACCTTGTGCTGTCGGCGGCAGCTAAGGCAAATAAGAGATAAAACATTTCCCAGAGGCGATGGCGTTGATGAACGAACTGGCGCTGAAAATCTTGCGCATATGCACTGAAGGAGATGGACGATTTTTTGGCGTTATTCCAAATGCGAATGGCATCGCGACGGCTCTGCTCTCCTAGGTGTAAGTGATTGCGCATCAAATTTTCCATAAATTGGATTTCAAGGCGATTGACAGGGCCATCGGCCTTAGCCAAGCGGACGCTTAAGCACATGAGGTAATAAATGAATGCTCCGTATTGAAGATGGGCAGTGGTGTTTTGACTTGCGCTGGTGTCCCCGCTCGTGTCAGCTCGGTCTACGAAAATATGTCCGAGAACGCCACCGAGTAGAAAGCCCAATAAGGCGCCGGCAGGGAGGCCCGACCAGTCGAGCAAAATCATACCTATGATACCGCCGATAATTTTGCCGCCTATTGCCATGCCTTCACTGGATAAATCTCTCTTTATTCGACGCCGAAGCGCTCGCGCAGTTGCTTTTTGAGGGCAAACATTTCATCGCGCAGTTGAGCGGCAGTCAGAAAGTCGAGCTCTTTTGCAGCCTTTTTCATGCGAGCCTCCGTTTCAGCAATCATTTTTTCTAATTGAGGGCGCGTAGCATAGGCTACGATGGGTTCGGCAGCAAGTGTGGGGGTTTCTGGCTCGACGTAATAGCGAGGAGATTCGGCACCTCGAATGTCTAAGATACTGCGCTGAGCCAAAATTTCTTCTCGGCTACGCGTGACAGTTCGCGGCGTGATGCCGTGAGCTTCATTGTAAGCTATTTGAATACTGCGGCGACGGTTAGTCTCATCAATGGTTTGACGCATAGAGTCTGTGATCTGGTCAGCATAAAAGATGACCAGTCCATTGGCGTTGCGAGCGGCGCGTCCAGCTGTTTGGGTTAATGAACGGACGTTGCGTAAAAAGCCCTCTTTATCTGCGTCTAAGATGGCCACCAACGACACCTCAGGTAGGTCAAGTCCTTCGCGCAAGAGATTAACGCCCACTAAGACGTCAAATTCTCCTAAGCGCAAGTCTCGAAGGATTTCCACGCGGTCGAGAGTTTCTATTTCGCTATGGATGTACCGACAACGAATGTTGAGTTTTGTCAAATAGGCCGATAGTTCTTCGGCCATTCGCTTAGTAAGCGTAGTCACAAGGGTGCGCTCTCCGCGTTCGACGCGGCGTTGAATTTCCTCCAAGAGGTCGTCAATTTGATTGAGCGACGGGCGCACCTCAATGGGCGGATCGAGCAACCCTGTAGGTCGCACCAATTGCTCGACGACTACTCCCTCTGTCTGCTGCAACTCATAGTCGCCAGGAGTGGCGCTAACAAAAATCACTTGATTGATCAAACTTTCAAATTCCTCAAAACTAAGCGGGCGGTTGTCCATAGCTGAGGGCAAGCGGAACCCGTAATTAACTAGAGTCTGTTTTCGCGCCCGGTCACCGCCCCACATCCCGCGCACTTGAGGAATGGTTACGTGACTTTCGTCAACGATCATTAAATAATCTTCAGGGAAATAATCAAGCAAACAGAAGGGACGCGAGCCTGGCGGTCGGCGGTCGAAAAAGCGCGAATAGTTCTCAATACCGCTGCAATAGCCCAGTTCGCGAATCATCTCTAAATCGAGCATCGTGCGCTCGCGAATGCGCTTTGCCTCCACTAGACGCCCTTCAGAGAGAAAGTATTTTTCTTGAGCAATCATCTCATCTTCTATAGCGCGAATAATTTCCGCCAGGCGCTCCTTAGGAGCCACGTATAGATTGGCGGGAAAAATGATGGCCTGATCAACCTCAGCAATGCGCTTCCCGTTCTGGACGTCTATGGTTTCGAGGGCCTCTAATTCGTCGCCCCAAAAAAGGACTCGATACCCCCAGTCCGCATACGGCAAATGAATGTCGACGGTATCGCCGCGCACGCGGAAGGTTCCCCGGGTAAAGTCTCCTTCCGTGCGCGAATACAAACTATCCGTCAGCGCATACAGAAACTGCGTTTTGCTCATCTTCATGCCGCGATACAGTCGAATGATGCCTGTGGCGTAATCTTCAGGGTTACCCATGCCGTAAATACAAGAAACAGAGGCAACAATAATGATATCGCGACGCCCAGAGAGCAACGTACTTGTTGCACGCAGACGGAGTTTATCCACCATTTCGTTGATTTGCAGCTCTTTCTCTATGTAAGTATCAGTCACAGGCAAGTAGGCCTCCGGCTGATAGTAATCATAATACGAAACGAAATACTCAACGGCATTTTCTGGAAAAAATGCTTGGAATTCGCTGTATAATTGAGCTGTCAGGGTTTTATTGTGAGTTAAAACCAAAGTAGGTTTGTTGACTTCAGCAATTACGTTGGCAATAGTAAACGTTTTTCCCGAGCCCGTCACTCCAAGCAACACCTGAGCCCGTTCACCGCGCCGAATGCCCTCTACTAGTTGTCGAATTGCCTGCGGCTGGTCACCCGTAGGTTGATAAGGTGCGTGTAACTTAAATGCCATGGCTACGTTGAAACAACAAAATTAGCGCGCCGGTTGATTTTGCGCAAGGTATATGTTGAATCAACATTTGCGCTCACTGGAAAAATCCTAAAGACGCCTACTTGATGTAACTAGTTGATTCTAAGAAGGTTTATACCATTATCTCCTTCGAGAATTCTCGAGCAATCCCGCCCTGTGCGCAGAAATATTGCCTTAATTCTGCGGCACACAACTCTACGTGACAGCGTTTTCACCTAAGATTGTATCCGATTCAGTGAAGTGTCCTTAGAAGACCAACTTCTATAGACTAAATTCTCGTCTTAGAGGCAAAAACGCTTGAAAATAGGGTAAAAAGAATATCTTCAGCGTATTTTTGAACCAGTGAAAAAGCACTCAGCTGTTTTCTATGAAAAAACTTCTTGTGCTTCTCTTGCTCTGGCATGTGGCGCTAGCATCAGTTGGCCAAGTGCCGACGAACGATGATTGTTCTAATCCTTTGCACCTAGGTATTGCTCCCGTATGCTCATCTACAGAATACACCAACGTAAATGCCACTCCTTCGAATATTGGCGATAATAATCAACCCTCTTGTTTTTCTACGATGGACGGTGGCAATGACGTGTGGTTTACCTTCATTTGTCCGTCGAATCCTCTCGATTTCCGCATAACACTAACGCCCACAGGAGCCGACCCTATTATCAACCCGCAGTTGACCATATATCGAGGAGAGTGCAGTCCTGACGGCCTCGCAGAGTTAGACTGTGTCGTAGGGAGTGGTACACTTCTACTCGATGTACAAGGTTTAACTCCAGGGGCAATTTACTTTATCCGGGTTTCTTCGGCAGGCCCTTCTGCCAATGCTGGCATATTTACGCTGTGCGTCAACGAAATACCTCCTATCCTCACCATCGACCAGGGCGGTTCTACACTTTGCTCCGGCACCCTTTACGACACAGGCGGACCTACTGGCAACTACGGCTCAAACGAAGACCATACCTTTGTCATATGTCCTAGCGCACCGGCTGCTTGTATTGAGTTTACACTAGAGTATTATAACCTGGACGCAGGTGATGCGTTTTCGCCGGGTCTAGATGTGTTGACATTTTACGACGGTCCGAACACGAACAGTCCTATCTTGGCTCAAATCAATGGTCTAACACAAGGCACGGCAATAGATGGCGGAGGAGGAGTATGTTTTCAAGTTCGGGCCGAGAGCGGCTGTTTAACAGTTCAATTTCAATCGAATTTTGGAGAGGAACACGAAGGCTTCAAAGGAACATGGAAATGCGGCGATAAACCTTGCGAGCCATATACTCCTATTAATGTTCAGAAAGATGTTACCGCTCAAGATATTGTCAATGCTATCGCGGCACCGGGTGCTGTTGTGACGATCAAAGACCTCAGCCGATGCCCTCATGGTGCCTATGGAACCTTTTCCTTCGACGCTGACAATAACCCACTAGGTCTAAAGCAAGGATTGCTCTTGACTACAGGGCTAGTAGAACTAGTGCCCGGCCCTAATGATAATGAAAGCGCAACTTTTCCTCACGAAGCGCCAGGTGATGCGGATTTAGATTATCTATCTGTTAGCCAAGGTAATGGCCTTCCCTCCGAAGATGCTTGTATCATTGAGTTAGACGTTTTCGTTACCTCTGATGAGTTAGCGTTTGAATATGTATTTGGTTCGGAAGAATACCCCGAGTACGCTAACTCCGATTACAACGACATTTTCGCTTTTTTTGCCTCTGGCCCAGGCATAGCAGGAGACCCTAACTTGGGTGGAGCCCTAAATATTGCTGTATTGCCGGGCACAAATACTCCTGTGCAAATTAACAGCGTCAACAACCTCGTTAATTGGCAATATTATCGAAACACAGAAGTTTCACAAATCCTTCAATACGACGGTTTTACTAGCGATTTTTTAGGCGTAAAGAAAAGTTTAACAGCCCGTTTAGATGTCATACCTTGCAATACCTATCGCCTCAAATTGGCTATCGCTGACCGACAAGACCCTCTCTTTGACTCTGGGGTTTTTATCTCGGAAGTGCGCGCTGGAGCTCCAGAACTAGCTGTCCAGTTATCTGATAACTTAGACTATTTGGTAGAAGATTGCTCGATAGGGGAGAGTCGCATATTAGTGCGTCTGCGCAAACCTAAAGCTAAGGCGACCACCTATACCATAACTCTAGGAGGTTCTGCTGTAAAAGACCTTGATTATCAGACTGACCTGCCAAACACCCTTACCTTTCAGCCTGGAGACTCTCTGTTTGTGTTCTCGCTTGTTCCTCTTTCTGACAGCCTCCAAGAAGGGACAGAAACCATTACTATCTCGCTCTCTGCAGACTTTGGCTGCGGCACGACGGTGTTTCAAACGGTGACGCTAGAACTCCTAGACGGCATTCGGGTGCGCATCAACGACGGCCTTGATACAATTTTCTTCTGTCCAGGAGCTACTGTGCAACTACAGGCCGTAGGAGCAGAAACGTACTTCTGGACTCCACCAGCGGCAGTTAATAATCCAAACATCAATAACCCTGTAACTACACCAACGCAAAACCTAAAACTAAAGGTGGTAGGCACCCTTGGCGTCTGTACGGACACTGCAGAGGTTTTTCTCAAGCGCATTGAATCAGCTAATGTTCAGATCGTTGCACTGGACACAGCTCTTTGCCTATACGATACGGTTTCTCTCCTTGCTACAACTTCGCCACCTGGATTGCCCGTAAGTTGGACGCCCAAAGCACGCTTGAGCGCGCCTAACGAGGCCACTACCCTAGCCTATCCCCTAACAACTACCACCTATCAAGCCGCCGTCCAAATTGCTGGTTGCTCTCCCGTCGCTGCCGCTGTAACGCTTGTTGTAGACACCCTATCCTTCCCTAGCCTACGAGCTGATACGACAATATGCGAGGGCACAGCGGTGCTCTTGGCTGCCCCAATAGAGCCCTCTACTTCGAATTATCAGTGGACTCCTACTACAGGCCTAGACGACCCAACTAAACCAAATCCTGTAGCTACTCCTGTTCAAACGACCACTTATCTCTTAAAAGCTACAAGTGCAAATGGCGGTTGCTCGCGCATAGATTCCGTCACAATAGCTGTGATTCCCTCTGCCGTTCGCATCCTGAATGCAGACACGCTCAACCTGTGCTTAGGCGATTCAGCAGTATTACAAGTGCAGGCGTCGCCGCCAGGTGCTATTGTACACTGGTTACCAGCGGCTTGGATCAAACCTGATACAGGCAGCATTGTAGTAGTCAAACCCAAAGAATCCATCACTTTCTACGCCTCTTACTACATTAATGGGTGCACAGCAAGAGACTCTGTTCACATACGCGTAGACTCGCTGCCCAGCTTAGCTATTCGCCTAGAGCCTCTTAAAGATATTTATTGCCCAGGTGATACCATTTATCTCCTCTCTAAGACATATGACCCAGCAGATTTTCCTGGCTTAAGACACCGCTGGGAGCCTTTTGGCGGGCAATTGACGCCCGTAGAGAACTGGAATATGGTCATCACAGCCACTCAAACGCATACCTTTCGACGGCTAACGCGCAGCCTCAATGGCGCTTGCCTAGCTCAGGCTGAAGTATTGGTGCGCGTGGATACACCGCCAGTGTTAAGTGCTGTGGTCAATCCTCCGGCTATATGCCCAGGACAAGCTGCACAAATTCAACTGACTGTTAGTCCGTCATCACAACCTGTGGAATGGGACGACCCCTCTGGTACACTTTCGTGTAGAACCTGCCTCAATCCGATTGCCTCCCCTGTAGTCAGCACGACCTACACTGTTAAAACACCCGGTGCCAATTGCCCCCGTTCATCGACAGTCGAGGTAGTGGTACTGCCGCTGCCAGCTCTTGACTTGACGCCGCGCACTCTCTGTCGAGGCGATACCGTGCGCCTAAATGCAATTCCTACAAATCCCGCTGATAGCTATACCTGGACAGTAGTGCCTCCGGGTGACGCCGCTAGCCTCGCTAATCCGAACGCGCCTAGCCCTGTGGTCAGACCTTCTTTCACCACCACTTATCGCGTAACCGCTTCGGGCCAATGCACGCGTCAAGGCGAAGTGACCCTTACTGTCAACAGTGCCACTCTAGACGTCGGTCCAGACCGCTCAACTTGCCCTGGAACACCCGTGACCTTAACGGCGACCACAACCACCTCGCCTGGGGTCATAGGCACGGTGGTCTGGTTGCCAGGCCCAGGTACCGGCCCGTCTCTTACCGTTGCGCCAACGGCCACTACGACATATACGGCTGTTTACACCTTTCCTCCTAATTGCATAACAACCGACACTGTGACGATCACTGTATTGCCTGGTGTGATTCTGAGTGCTTTAAGTGCTGATTCACTCTTTGAACCTGTCCTTTGCGAGGGTACTCCAATAAAGTTGCGTACAGGCGTGACACCGCCTGGCTCTCGGTTGACCTGGTTTGAGAACGGCCAGCTTATTTCGGACGCTCGCGCCGACTCTCTCATCCGTAGACCAGCGGGCGATGTAGAGCCCGTGGCGGTATCGTACGTCGTAGTTGCCGAAAACGATGAGGGCTGCCGAGATACTTCTAACGAATTTCGCATTTTAGTGCGCCGATGTCTTGCATTTCCAAATGCCTTTACACCGAATGGCGATGGAGACAACGATACTTTCAGCGGGCCTATCTCTTTCGGAGAGGGTTCTGTTGAAGTGGTTGACCTACGCATCTTTAATCGCTGGGGGCAACAGGTCTTTGTGGCTTCTCCAAGCCAGCGAGCTTGGGACGGCCGACTCAACGGAGAACCCGCGCCCAGTGATGTGTACGTCTATGTCGTCGTCGTCCGTTTCGCTAATGGCCAGCAGCAGACATTTACTGGAGATGTGACGCTCTTGCGCTAGAGCACAATGCTCGCTCAAGCAAGGCTTTTGCTTTCATTTCTTTCGCGGCTTGGATTTAGGCTTCGTCGAACGCACTCCCGCTGAAGGGCTATGGGAGGGAGCTGGTTTCGCAGGTGATGCTTCGTCCGCCAAGGGCGCAGTAGACGGAGTCGGCTTGCTGCGCCACCACCAAATCAAAGCAAATAAGAACAAGGCTAGTAAGATGACCGAGGCCACATAAGAGATGGTTTCGCCTGTATAGAATGAGCGTGGCTCAAACCGCATCTCTAAGCGCATGTTCTGTCCTGCTGGTAAGCGCATAGCACGCACCAAATAATTTGCCGGCACGAAACCGGGCACAGGGTTGCCATTTAGATAGCATTTCCAGCCCTTTGAAGGGGGATAATAAATCTCGGAGAAGACAGCTAATTGGTCGGTGGCAGCCGAATATTCGTATTCCATCCGGTCAGGATGATAGCGCGTTAGCCGAATGTTAGCAGTACTGTCAAAGATTGGCGTCCATCCTGCTAACTCTTGCGCATACTTTTGTTGAATGACAGCCTCTACCTTTGGGTCAAGGGTACGCAGCGCCTGCAGTTCAGCATCAGCATCAGGCACTACTCTATAGCGTTGAACAAACCAGGCATTCCCACATGCCTCTTTCAAGCGGATAACTTGTTTGTCTGGGTTAACCAAATACTTGCCGTTTAACATACCTACGATGTGTAGGCTTTGAGCGAGGTTAGGCCCCAAGAAGGTATCGACCACTTCCTGGAAGCGCTGCAATTTGGCGGCGTGATACCCACTAAGGCTTTTATGGAAGAATGAAGTAATAGCATTTGCTGTAATGTCTCCGCGCGATAGGTCGAGTACGCGATAATGAATATCGGTATCTTTCTTTATTGTTAAATCGAACGGCTCTGGCTGTGGAGCAAACGCCTCGGCTCCTTTGTTTTGAAATTTATCCCACGACAGCGTACGGGTGGTAATTGGCCAATGGTCCAATAAGGCAAGTCCAGGGATGGCAAGTGCTACTAGCCCTGCCCTCAACATACCGCGTAAATAGAGCCAGAGCACCCCTGCAGCGACCAGTGTAAAAGCGAATGAGCGCAGCACATCAGAGCGCAGCAAAGCAGCTCGGTCTTCCTTAAGTAAGCGCAATAATTCGGGCGGCAAATTGTTGTCGTAGGGTCCACTCTCCGAATGAAGGACAAAGGCGCCCAACAGAAGAACAACTATGATAACGCCCGCCCTTTGGAGGGCGATTCTTTTTCGGTCTCTAGAAATTTCGCTGCTTAAGAAGTGTTGCACGCCCAAAGCCGCCAAAGCGGCAAAGCATAATTGCCCTATCCCTAGCGCCATAGAAACAGCGCGGAATTTTTTAAACATGGGTAGGTATTCATACCAAATAAAATTTAGAAAAAAATGCTTACCCCATGCTAAGGAAATCATAAATAATCCGCTGGCCAACAGCCAATACTTGATTGATCCTGGTACTAAGAATGCGCCCAAAATGGCGAGAAAGACAATTACTGCACCAAAGTATATGGCTGTGCCTACAAAGGGCTGTTCTCCTGTATAGAAAAGTCCGCCAATTTGGCTGCGGTACTGCGGTTCGACGGCAGCGTATAGGCGTGTCTGGCGAAAAGACTCTCCTGCGCCTCCGCCGGCGAAATGCGGCACGAGCAGCGTCATGCTCTCTGCAATGCCGTAACTCCAGCCAAAGAGGTAGGCTGTGTCTAGGCCATCGCCCTTGTGTTTTTTCGCGCTCAGTTCTGAACGACCGCGAATGGTTTCCTGGCTGTATTCATAAGTAGGCCACAGGCGCGACGTATTTGCAGCAAAACCCAAAGCTATAGCAATACCACAGGCAACAACTCCGCGTCCCCATACCGCCCAGTGCCTCTGCACGACCGCTTCTACACCCTTTGCTAAAACAAAAAAGCCAATCAGCATTAAGGTGTAGTAAGTAATCTGGACGTGATTGATGTATACCTGCATGGCTGTAAACAATGCCATTATGCCTGCCCCCAAAAGCCAATGACGCCCGAAAGTCAACATCAGCCCAGACAAAATTCCGGGTGCAAGGGCCAGCGCAATCATCTTCGTAGTATGTCCGGCTTCAATAATGTCAGCGTTGTACGTAGTAATGCCGTAGCCGATGGCCCCAAGCAAGCCGACGCGCCAGTCAACGCCCAATACCACTAGAAAGAAGTACATCGTCAACATAGCCAGCAACACTTGAGGCCACACCTTCGTCATGATGTCTGTCCCGAAAAGCAAGGCGTTGAATATCGGCCCAGTTAGGTTACCCTTTGCACCACTGTAAATTTGATAGGAGGGCATGCCGCCAAAAGCACTGTTTGTCCAGAGCGGTACTTTACCCTCTGCTTCTAGGTAGGCCCTAATTTCTGTTTGCATGCCTCTTGCCTTCTGGTTGTCGGGCTGAGGCAACACCTTACCTTGAAAGGCGTTAGGTAAAAAATAAATTAAGGATAAGGCTGCCAGCAAAGCAGCAGCTAAGGCATGAGCGCGAAGTTCTTGTTTCATAAAAATTGAGTCAAGCCGGAAGAAACATTTTGATAAGAGGCCTGGCAAGCGGGGCGAAGGTAGCAGGAAGAAAGGATATTTTACTGCGTTGATAAGGAAGTGTCTGCCTTTCTTTCCAGAAGTGCTGCGGCAGCCACAAGGGCATCGGCGGGGATGTCATGTGCACCTACAAACGTCCTTTTGTGAAAGAAGATTCCGTCGCGCTGTTCGATGCGAGTTACTTGCAGGCGTCGTTCAGCGGTAATAAGTGGGTCATCTGGGCTTAAATACAAGAAAAGATTCCGCACGGCAAGATAGTTCGCGTGTTTGCGATAATCTAAATCCTCAGGCGGCAATCCTGCCCACAAAATGAAATCATCAAAAGGTGGGTGATGGCACGTAATCCAGCGGCACAAGGTAGCTACGCCCTGAGAGAAACCAAACAATACTAATCGCACATGCGGCAACAGAAGCGATGTGTACTGGTGCAAAAGTGCTTCCAAGTAAGCGTTGTTATCGGCAATGGCAGCGTCGCGTTGATAACGAGTCATCCAATTAGCCCCCACAGGGCCGTCGAAGCTCTTTTTGTAGAAGTAGTTTAGTCCTTCGGGAGCCACTATAAGGCGGTAGCCGTCGTCCAACGGCCGCAGTTGCTCGAGGAATTCCGAAGCCAATTGGCCATAACCATGGCATGCTAACCATAACTGACGGATCTGTGGTCCGGGTGTACCTAAGACGTAATAATGCGCTGTTCGGCTAACGGCGAGCGTATGGTGTTCCATGCAGACAGTAAAATATCGGCTGCAAGGTAAGAAATCTTCCTACAGAGACAGTTCTCTTTGCCCCAGAACCTCTTTCTAGTGTAGGTAGGCGTACCTTTGCCCTAGCGAAGCACAGAAGAAAGAAACCATGCGGCACGAAAGCACTACCCTTGTTTTTGCTACGCAAAATGCTCACAAGGCGCGTGAGATTGCCCAAATTTTAGGTCCAAAGTACCGCATTTTGACCTTGTGTGATATTGGGTGTAGGGAAGAAATTCCAGAAACTGCCGAAACCTTGGAAGGCAACGCACTCCTTAAGGCGCGTTACGTGAAAGAACGCTATGGCTATGATTGCTTTGCAGAAGATACAGGTCTAGAAGTTGAAGCCCTCAACGGTGCTCCAGGCGTACGAACGGCTCGCTATGCAGGTGATACCAAAGATCCGGAGGCTAACATGGCACTTCTGTTAACGAACATGGCGGGAAAAGAGAATCGCCGTGCGCGTTTTCGCACGGTGATTGCCTGCATTTTCGGAGAACGCCAGGCTATTTTAGAGGGCGTATGTTATGGCATCATTGCTCCAGCGAAACGCGGCACGGGTGGCTTTGGCTACGACCCTATTTTTATCCCAGAAGGCTATAGTCAGACTTTCGCAGAGTTGGGAGAAGAGATTAAAAACCGCATAAGTCATCGCGCCCAAGCCACAGAAAGGTTTCGCCGTTGGTTAGAGAACACCTGATTGCTTGTTTCATGCATCGGTTATTGCCCTACTTCCGTCCATACAAACGCTTACTGCTGCTGGCGATCGTCAGCAACATCCTCATGTCGGTATTTTTAGTGATAAGCATTCCTGTGCTCCAACCTTTTCTCCAACTCCTATTCGATATTCCAAGGGAAACCTCTAGCACCGGAATACTTCAAGAAGCTACAGGAATTCAGGCCATAGAGCATAGGTTAAATGAATACTTCGTTGAATTGGTGCGTACCCAAGGGCGAGAGAGTGCTCTTCTCTGGGTTTGTGGGCTGTTGGTACTAACTTTCTTAGGCAAGAACCTCTTTCGCTATTTGTCGCTTTACTTCATGGCTCCTGTGCGCAACGGTGTTGTGCGCGATTTGCGCAATCGCATCGTGGCAAAGATTTTGGAGTTGCCTCTGTCGTACTTCTCCGAAGCGCGCAAGGGCGATTTAATGAGCCGCGTATCAGCCGATGTTCAAGAGGTAGATAGCAGCATTATTGGCGTAGTTGAGTCAGTAGCTCGTGAGCCTATCATCATCTTAGGCAGTTTGACTTTCATGCTGTACGTATCGCCTTCGCTGCTAGGCTTTGCGCTTTTGCTCATGTTATTTGCAGGTTTGGTAATTGGCCGCATAGGGCTAGTGCTCCGTCGGCAGTCGGCTGCAGCTCAAAAGCGGCTAGGTCTAGTATCCGCGATTCTGGAAGAGACGCTAAGTGGTTTGCGCATTATTAAGGGCTTCAATGCCCAACAATGGCAACAAGCCCGCTACGAGAGAGAGAACGCCCTCTATGCTTCGTTACTGACACAGATAAGCCGACGCCGCGATCTTGCCTCCCCTTTGTCCGAGTTTCTTGGTATTGCAGCAGTAGCAATAATCCTGTGGTTTGGCGCACGCCAAGTTTTTGCAGGTGAGATGATGGCACCCACTTTCATTACTTTTCTTTACGCCTTTTATAACATCATTGAACCGGCCAAACACTTAAGTGCTGCCTCGTATAGCATTCGCAAAGGTTTGGGCGCGCTTGAACGGATAGAGGCTGTATTAGCGGAGCCCGTGAAGATCCGCGATCAGGAAAATGCTCTGCCGGTTCAAGTTTTCTCCCGGGCTATAGAATTCCACAACGTTTCTTTTCGCTACCCTAGTTCAGAGCACGATGTCTTATCTCATATCAACCTAACTATTCCCAAAGGCAAAATCGTTGCTCTAGTAGGTGCCTCAGGAGCTGGCAAAAGCACCTTAGCCGACCTTTTACCTCGCTTCTATGATGTCGTAGAAGGACAGATCTTGCTTGATGGGATAGATATTCGTCAACTTCGGCTGCGCGATTTGCGCGCCCTGATGGGCATTGTAAGCCAAGAAGCTATTCTCTTCAACGACACTGTGCGCAACAACATAGCTTTTGGTCTCGAGCATGTATCAGATGCTGAGATAGAAGCAGCGGCGCGTGCTGCTCATGCCCACGAATTCATCTGCGCGCTGCCAGAAGGTTATCACACCCTCATCGGCGAGCGAGGCACCAAACTCAGTGGCGGTCAACGACAGCGCCTGACAATAGCCCGTGCATTGTTACGCAACCCGCCCATCCTCATTCTCGACGAAGCAACGTCAGCGCTCGACAGTGAGTCTGAAAAAATGGTACAGGCTGCCCTAAGCCGTTTGCTTCAAAACCGCACCGCCTTGGTCATTGCCCATCGCCTAAGCACCGTACAGTATGCTGATGAAATCATTGTTCTCGAACGCGGCCGAATCGTAGAGCGCGGAGCACATGAAAGCCTGATGCGCCAAAATGGCCTTTATCGAAAATTAGTCGAATTGCAAGCCCTCTAAGCAGCGTTTCCAACGCAAAGTCATCTAGAAGATGAAAATGCAATTTTGTTTATCTTGCGAGGCCTAGAAGCAATATTAAATACCTTACCTTTGACGCCAGGATTGTCGGGCTTTCCAAAAAGAATTTTTGACTACCCACTATCTTTATGAAAAGAATGCTACTCGTTGCTGTTTTTTTCTCACTATGGCAGTTCGTTTTCGCTCAAATTACGATTACGTCTGCATACTTTCCAGCGGTAGGCGATACCTTGCGTTACGCTCTGTCGGCTAACGTCGCTACCCTAGTTAACCTTATCACACCTCCTGGTGAAAACCAGCAATGGGACTACTCTCAGTTAAAGGCAAACCAGAACACGACTATTGTTTTCTTGCCACCTTCTGCAGGCAATAACGCAGCAACGTTTCCAGGAGCGGATTTATTGGTGAAAACTGCGGGTGGCGGCGAATCGTATTACAATGCGACCAATACTCAATTTGAGCTGATGGGCTTTATTGGCGGCACAGTTGCTTTTCCTCTAGCTCCAAGAGCGGTTGGGCGTTATTCGCCGGCCCTCATCGAGCGACGCGCGCCTTTAGCCTATCGAAACACACATGGTCAAACCTCCAACCTAGTCATCCCATTTGCTTTATCTGACTTGCCTCCCTTCATTGACTCCCTTATAAAAAGCCTACCCGGAGGACAGCTCATTGATTCCGTACGCGTTCGAGTACGCGTCCAAAATGCCGATACTGTAGATGCTTGGGGCGAATTAAGAATCCCTAACGCCAACGAGTCCATTCCCGTCTTACGCCAAAAGCGAGTGACCAGGACGCGCAGCGTCGTAGAAGCGCGTCTTAGCAGTCCTATACCGCTATGGATTGATATCACCGCTTTACTCGGAAACACGCCGCTAGGTGGATTTACCACTGCTGATTCCTTCATAGTATATCGCTTCCTGAGCAATAACCACAAAGAAGAGTTGCTCACCATAACAGCGAATTTTGCAGAAGACACCATTCGCACCGTGCGTTTTAAAAACTTGCTCTCCGTTGTCTCTGTTATACCAGACCCTAGTGAGAGCCCAGGTACGGCGAGCGTTCAGGCCATGCCTAATCCTGCCGTGGATAAAGTGCGTTTTGAATGCCATAACCTACCCGCCGACGAGTATACGTTGAAGATCTTCAACTTAGTAGGTAAAGTCGTTTGGCGAGAAACTTTTCAAGCATCCGGGCGTCGCACAATTCATTTAAACCTGGAAGACTTTAACAAAGGCACTTACCTGTACAGCCTCTCCAATCGGAAGGGAGAAATCATCAGTACTAAACGCCTCATCGTGATAAAACCTTGACTGCGCTTGCTAAAACGAAAGGTAGATGGCGGAATACTTCTTCCTTTAGCCGAATGCATTTAGCAAGGCGCTCGAATGGGAAGGAGCAACTTTTCTTTGCAATCGAAGAATAGTTCTGAAGGACTTCGCAGCGCAATCCAGTGCAGGTCGAACAGCAGGGCAAAGTCCTGCAGGGAAGCATGTTATCTTCTTTCGCCAATAGCCGAGAGAAAGCTGCGCGTTACCTACGAGATAAAAGCTGATGTGCGGGTCTATGAAACTTTTTAAAAAGCCATGCCCGACTTGGCCACTTCCCGTAATGCTCCTCTGGAGTTGGTGCATGATTAATCCACCCAGTGGACTAGGTCAGAAAGTTCAGACGATAGACCGCCATAGCGTCTCTTGGAATCGCTATTACCTCATGTGGACTTTCCAACCCGAGTGGACATTTCACCAAGAAATAGATTACCGCTTCTTCTTGGAAACAGGAGCCTGGCATCAATTGGCGCTACATACCCATGTTCATTATCGCACTTCTTCAGAAATAGAGCTAGCACTAGGGATTTCGCGTATGGAAAATGGAGATGCAACGCCAAGCCAGAGAAACTCACCGCATCAAGTCGAATGGCGGACGTTTCAAGAGTTCCACTTCCCTACCCCCTTACCTACTCCATTTTCTTTGAGTCATCGCTATCGTATTGAACAGCGGTATGTGAAAAACAGCGCTGCGCCGTTCGTATGGCGAGGACGTTACCGCCTTCAATTCAACTGGACACTGCCCAACTCTCGTTGGATTATTCACGCTTCCAACGAGGCGTTTATCAACTGGGGGCGCAATATTTCCTCTGTCTTTGACCAGAACCGAACGTACGTCGGTCTTTCGTATGTATTTTCGTGGAAATTGCGTCTAGAGGCGGGCTATCTCATGCAATGGCAACAGGCAGGGCGACCCAATCTGCTCTACTTGCGTAATGTCGGACGAATAAGCGTCTATCACCGGCTCTAGGTGCCGCAAAGAACGGGCAAGGGACAATTAGTTAACCCTTAGCCCCTATCGAGAAAATCGGCACACCGGCCGCCGTGCGTATCATTCCTCCGAATTATGGCGTTTTTCTTTTCGTTCTTTGCGACCAGTTCGATGTGCACCACCATGCAGCAGCGAAACCCTTAGTTTTCTTTACTGCGCACATGCATCATGTCGGCTGCTCTTCTGAATCAAACAATGAATAGAGACAACAAGACGGATAGCATTAGGCTGTTTTATAAAGCAGCGATTCTGCGGTATATCCTATGGGCAGGTATAAGCTGGGCGTTACCTGCAAAAAGCATTAGTCAGCTTCAGACAGCACTAGTCATCGGTCGCATTACTGATGCTGCAGACGGATCGCCTCTGGAATTAGCCTCTGTGACAATAAAAGGAGTCTCCGGCGGCGTATACTCTGATGAACAAGGGTTTTACGCCATTCGAGTGCCCACGGGTCAGCGGCTAACCCTCATCTTCCGTCGTCTAGCCTACCGCGAGGGTGTAGCCGATATCCTTCCTCTCGAGGAGGGAGCGCGTTTTACTTTAGACGTGGCATTGGCGCCCGAGCGCTCTAATTTAGAGGTTATTGTTCGCGACCGAAGACTCGACGACGCTGGCATGGTGCGCGAGCGGCGCATTGAGGAACTGCGCTTGTTGCCTACTACCACAGGTAACCTGGAAAGCGTACTCCCTCACCTTGCCTTAGGTTTAAACACAGGCACTGGCGGTGAGTTGACTTCCCAATATCAAGTGCGTGGCGGGAATTACGACGAAAACTTGGTATACGTTAACGACTTCGAAATTTATCGACCGCAATTGGTGCGTGCAGGACAACAAGAAGGGCTCTCTTTCCCCAACCTCGACCTCATTCGAGATTTATCGTTTTCATCCGGCGGTTTTCAAGCGCGTTATGGCGATAAGCTCTCCTCTGTACTCGACATCAAGTACAAACGACCCGACAGCCTGCGCGCTAGTATTAGTGCCAGTTTGCTGGGAGCTAACGCTCACCTTGAGGGCAGTTTCAAACATCGGCGCGACACTTACCGCGCTTTCCGCTACCTTGCAGGCGTACGCTATAAAACTACGCGTAACCTCTTGAGTAGCCTCGATATTCGAGGCGAGTACGTACCCGATTTCTACGATATACAAACTTATTTGACTTATGACCTGCACCGGTACTGGCAAATAGGTGTTATGGCCAACTACAATCGCGCTGTCTATCGCTTTGTTCCTCAGAGCCTAGCTCGCGCCTTCGGGATTATTGATTTCGCTCTGCAGCTGCGCTCTGTCTTTGACGGCCAAGAAGTAGACGATTTCACTCAAGCTATGGGCGGAATATCGCTTACTTATTTGCCCGACCGCGAACGCCATCCTCTCTACCATAAGTTCCTCTTCTCTACCTGGCGAAGCCAGGAAAACGAGCGCTTCGACATTCTCAGCTACTATCTCCTCGGACAAATTGAGAGCAATCTCGGCTCAGATGAATTCGGCGAAATTGTCAGCGTGCTTGGCACAGGCACTCAGCACACGTGGATTCGCAATTACCTTACTTTAGACGTTCGAAACGCTGAATATCGCGGTGGCATCGAACTCCAGTACGACCGCACAGAGGAAAATTTGACCCGTAGCCACTTCCTCCAATGGGGGCTTAAATGGCAAAACGAGGAGATCCTCGATAAAATTAACGAGTGGGAACGCCTCGACTCTGCCCTCTACTCTCTACCTTATGATACGGCCCAACTTCTTGTGCGGCGCGTACTAAAGACCCGCAATGACCTTAGTAGCCAGCGTTTTGTTGGATTTGTCCAAAACACATGGACGTGGCGAAAGCCTGCTGTGCGCGAATGGCAACTCACCGCCGGCTTGCGAGGTCAATATTGGAGCCTCAATCACGAATGGTTTGTCACCCCGCGCATTCAATTCCTTTACAAGCCGCTCAATATTCGACGCGACATCTCTTATCGTCTGGCAGCCGGCTGGTATTTTCAGCCTGCCTTTTATCGAGAATTGCGTCGCCTGGATGGCACCCTCAACACAAACCTGCGTGCCCAACGCTCTGTCCATTTCGTGGGAGGCCTAACCTACGATTTTCTCTGGGGGCGCCGCAGGCCGGTCAAAATGCGCCTCATTGCAGAAGCCTACTACAAGCACCTGTGGCAACTGGTCTCTTTTGACATAGACAACGTGCGCATTCGCTACTCAGGCGAAAATGACTCGCGCGGTTATGCGGCCGGTTTAGATGTTCGTATCAACGGCGAATTTGTGCCTGGGGCTGAAAGCTGGGTCAACTTGTCTTTCTTGCGCACACGCGAGGCCCTCTACAATGTGCAGCATTTCGTCCGCAAAATTGGTCAGCGCCAAGGCACGCCCGTGCGCGACGTTCCTCGGCCTACCGACCGCTTCTTTACCTTTTCTACTTTCTTCCAAGATTACCTGCCTAAAAATCCCAACCTGCGCATGCATCTAAACTTTACATTTGGTACCGGACTACCCTTCGGCGTCGCAGATAACAACATCGTTTATCGGAATCCCTACCGCTTCAAACCCTATCACCGCGTGGACATTGGTTTCGGCTTTCAACTCTGGAGGCAAGAATGGAGTCTTCGCAAGCCCAAGAACCTCTTCCGCTTTACGCGAAACACTTGGGCCAGCGTAGAGATATTTAACCTTATGAAAGTGGCAAACGAAGCCTCTCATCTTTGGATAAAAGCCATCACAAATGTGCAATACGCTGTGCCTAACTACCTGACAGGACGACGAGTCAATCTCCGCTTTCGCATGGATTTTTAATTGACTCGAATCATCCTGCTCGCACTAATACTGCTCCGATTCGCTAGGAAAACGCTGGTGCTTGACGTCCTCAATGTACTGACGCGTAGCCTCCTGTATGAGGTCAAACAATTCCAAGTATCGGCGCAGGAATCGAGGGCGAAAGCCCTTAGTAATGCCGAGCATATCATGGGTAACGAGAACCTGGCCATCGGTGTAGCGCCCTGCGCCAATACCTATAGTGGGAATTCCGATGCTCTCTGATACCTCTTTGGCTAATTGGGCTGGTATTTTTTCTAATACTACAGCAAAACATCCGAGCGCGTCGAGTAAACGAGCATCTTCGCGCAATTTTTGAGCTTCAGCCTCTTCGCGGGCACGAACGGTGTAGGTGCCAAATTTGTATATGCTCTGCGGCGTTAAGCCCAGGTGTCCCATGACCGGAATTCCTGCCATCAAGATGCGGCGAATGGACTCTTCCACCTCGGCACCGCCCTCGAGCTTAACTGCATGAGCACCTGATTCTTTCATTATGCGAATGGCGCTCTTCAGGGCAATTTCAGAATTGGCCTGATACGAGCCAAAGGGCATATCCACAACAACCATTGCCCGGCGCACAGCGCGTATGACCGATTGGGCATGGTAAATCATTTGGTCCAAAGTAATGGGAAGTGTGGTCTCGTGTCCTGCCATAACATTTGAGGCCGAATCGCCCACTAAGAGCACGTCGATACCCGCTTCATCAAGGATGCGTGCCATGGAGAAATCGTATGCCGTTAACATGGCAATCTTTTCTCCGCGCTCCTTCATTGCCTGAAGGGTATGTGTAGTCACACGCTTGACTTCGCTACTAGACAGAGACATAGAGGAAAGGTATATCACTCCAGCGGCGAAAGTAGCACATAAAAGCAAAAAGCCACGCCTCTTTTGGCGTGGCCCTAAAACAACAAATTATAATCCCATGAACATTGTTCAACACCCTGAGGCCGCGGTAGTGCTGGCTTATGCTACGCAGCAATCTGCCTAATAAACGGTCTTTCGCTAAAAATTGTTGCGTTCTATCGGGAATTAACAACTAATTTGAAATTTTATTGAAAATTGAGGTCGCGTTCAGGAGAGCGTTCGTTCATGCTATTGACAGTTTCAGGCGTTACGCTGACGTTGGACAAAGTAACGACATTTTTCCCCGTGAAGATACCGAAGCCCTCAGAAAGGTTGGTATACAACGACACGAGTTCGGCACCCGTGATGCCAGCGTTGGCGGCAGCAGTTTCTAAATATCGCTCAATTTCACGCCCTCCACCTTCTAGGGTGATGTCAATACCCTCAAAACGACGGAAGGTATTGTTTGCCGGAGGCAAATTTTCTACTAAGAAACGATAAAAAGATTCCGATAGAATGCGCTCCGTAGAAAGGTAGCCATTGGCTGTGAGCACATTAGAACGGCGCGTATTCGGCACAGGTGTCCAGTAGAGCGTATCGCGTTTCAAGAGAGTGCCGTCGAGTTTATGCTCTCGGATTCGGATGCGAAAGCGAATGGAGAAATAAACGCCGCTTGAGTCGGAGAACCAAGTGATGTTCGACGAGCGGTCGCGTAAGAAGGTAATTCGCACAGGTATCAGCGTAGGGTCAGGCGATTGAAAGAGGAAATTCGCAGGCAAAGTTGTTTCTGCAGTAATATCGGGGCGGCCGTCAGTACGTACAATGCGCAAGCGATAGCGACGACCAGCCGACAGTTTCTCTTTCGTCTTGTACAGCCAATTTGGCGAAGTGGCAAAAACGCCCTCCTTGCGCGGATAACCCTCAAGGCGCCCATCTACCCGAGTGAGTTGAAAACGCCGCCCGGTGGTGACTTCTTCAATAAATACTTGAATCGCATTTTCGGGAAAATAAATGGAATCAGGAATGCGGGCGATTTCTAGAGCGTTGGTTTCAGGATCCAGGAATGCCTTCTCAATGCGAACGTAATGGGCTGTATCAGTAGGCGATAAAATAGCATAAACGATAGGCACTTCTTTCCACGGCGCGGTTAGCTCGAATTCGTTAGAACACGCCTGAAAGAACACACCTACTATGCAGCAAGCACAAAAAATTCGCATCATAAATAGCTTTCGTGTCTCTCGTTCGCTTGGCAAATGTAGCGCATTTCCAGGAAGTAATCGTATGAGAGACGCGCTTGTTCATTCCACCTCTCGGATACCGGATACTAAAAGAGAAACCTCGTTATTAAGCATTTCTACGAAGCCTCCCTCGATGTAAAAAAATTTTTTTTCTCCATTAGGCAAGGTCAAGCGCACTTCTCCAGCCTGGAGAGAGGATACAAGAGGAGCGTGATTTTCTAGCATTTCAAAAGAACCGGCACTTCCCGGCACCCGAACAGCTTTTACCGGTCCGGCAAAAATTTCTTGTTCAGGAGAGAGGATAACGATGTTCATAGCTCATTCAAAACGGATTGTAGATCAGGAATAACCCGTTCGCCTCTCAAAAAGAAGGATTATCGGCCTGCTTCAGCGAGCATTTTCTTGCCTTTTTCGATAGCTTGGTCAATTGTACCTACTAAGTTGAAGGCAGCTTCGGGTATTTCATCTAATTCACCGTCTAAGATCATGTTGAAGCCGCGAATGGTTTCCTCGATAGGCACAAACACTCCTGGGATGCCTGTAAATTGCTCAGCCACATGGAAAGGTTGCGATAGGAAACGCTGGATACGGCGGGCTCGGCTAACCACGAGCTTGTCTTCGTCGGAGAGTTCCTCCATGCCTAAGATAGCGATGATGTCTTGTAATTCATTGTAGCGCTGCAGAATAGCCTTTACACGTTGAGCACACCGGTAGTGTTCTTCGCCGATAACATTGGGGTCTAAGATGCGAGAAGTGGAATCAAGAGGGTCTACAGCGGGGTAGATACCCAAGGAGGCAATCTTACGGCTTAATACTGTGGTGGCATCCAAATGAGCAAAGGTTGTAGCTGGAGCGGGGTCTGTCAAGTCGTCAGCAGGTACATAGACGGCTTGAACGGAGGTGATTGAACCTCGCTTTGTAGAAGTAATGCGTTCCTGCATAATGCCCATCTCGGTAGCCAGCGTGGGCTGATAACCCACTGCAGAGGGCATTCGTCCTAGCAAAGCCGATACTTCAGAACCAGCCTGCGTAAATCGGAAGATGTTGTCTATGAAGAAGAGGATATCGCGCCCCCCTGCTGGGTCGCTGAGGTCGCCATCGCGGAAGTATTCTGCTAAGGTCAATCCTGAGAGGGCTACGCGAGCGCGAGCTCCAGGAGGCTCATTCATCTGGCCAAAGACCAATGTTGCTTGGCTCTTGCGCAATTCATTATGATCAACCTTGCTCAAGTCCCAGCCGCCCGCTTCCATGGAGCGCTTGAACGCTTCACCATATTTAATCACATTGGCTTCAATCATCTCGCGCAACAAATCGTTGCCCTCACGCGTCCGCTCTCCTACGCCGGCAAATACGGACATGCCCTCGTAGGCCTTGGCAATGTTGTTGATGAGCTCCATGATCAGTACAGTCTTGCCCACCCCAGCTCCGCCAAAAAGGCCGATCTTACCACCTTTAGCATAAGGCTCGATGAGATCAATAACCTTAATGCCGGTGTACAGAATTTCTCGCTCGGTAGACAACTCCTCATACGCCGGCGGTTTGCGGTGAATAACATAGGCGTTTTTTCCTTTAGGCACTGGACCAATGCCATCAATAGGCTCGCCAACTACATTGAACAGACGCCCGCGCACTTCTTCGCCAACAGGCATGGAGATGGGAGCGCCCGTATCCACACATTCCATACCGCGCATGAGGCCATCCGTAGAGTCCATAGCAATCGTGCGCACACTGTCTTCGCCTAAGTGCCGCTGGACCTCTAACACCAGCGTAGAACCATCAGGGCGCTTCAACTCTAAAGCATTGAGAATTTCAGGAAGCTTGCTGTCAGGGCCGCTGAACTCAACGTCCACTACGGCACCAATAATTTGCTTAATGCGACCAACATTTGCCATAAAACAAAACGAAGTTTGGTAGCCGGCGCGTTTTCTTTAGCAGCGACTGCCGGCACATCGCCACCGAATACAAAGGCGGCGCAAAGGTACATCTTTATCAAAAAAATACTCCCGTGAGCCAATTTTGTTTTTTCCCAAAAATTTTTGCATCCTTGCATTTAAATGTTAAAATGGAAAATAAAAAGTGATTAATTTCTAAATATATCCGACTTTTGCCGTCGCCCACCGCCGATTTTTGCTGCCCTACTTACGGTGAATGTGCTTAAAGGCTCTTACGTTAGCAATTTCTTCTCGGTTTAATCCTGTTCGCCAAAGGCTCTTTTCACCGTGCTTTACCGTCTTGTAACCATTATGCGTGTACAACAGGTTATCTTCCTCTCTTCCCTGCGGCTACTTCTCGGCGTTTTATGTGTTCTTTCTGGTCCTGCTTGGGCTCAACATCAAGACGATGCAGACCTTCTGGAGGTGGATGACTCTACAACCATCCTTTCGCCTCAGCAAAGTGTAAACGCCTATCCCTTGCCCACAGACGCCGAACTGCGACAGCGCTTAGGCAAGCTGCGAGGATGTATAGACTTGAGGGTAACCCCTGCTGTGCATGCGTATGTGCGCACTTACCTTCAGCTGCGTCCGGAGAAAACCCGGCAAATTTTGGGAAGGCGACTCACCTATTTTCCCTTGTTTGAAGAGAAACTCAAAGAGCATGGCCTTCCTGCAGATTTGAAGTATTTAGCGGTAGTAGAGTCAGCGCTTAATCCGCGAGCGGTTTCGCGCGCAGGGGCAGTAGGGCTCTGGCAATTCATGCCCACTACGGGTCAGACGTACAGTCTACGGCAAAATGGCGTAGTGGACGAGCGCGCCAATGCCATCAAGAGCACGGAGGCGGCCGCGCGTTACTTAAAGGATCTTTTCCGTCGATACAACGACTGGGCCTTGGCTTTGGCTGCATACAACAGCGGCCCAGGGCGAGTGAATGCTGCGATTAAGCGCGCCCACAGCCGCAACTTCTGGGTAATTCAGCGATACCTGCCTCGAGAAACGCGCAACTACGTACCAGCCTTTATTGCTGCTACTTACCTATGTAATTTCTTCTATGCGCACGGTGTAGTACCTCTTGAGCCTGATCCCGATGAACAATTGACCGCTTACCTGAAAATTCACGAGGCTATCACCTTTCAAGATATTTTAGAAGCCACTGGTATTGAATACAATACGTTAATTGAATTGAACGCGGGTTTTAAACGTTTCTATATTCCGCAAGACGACGAAGAAGGCCACTATGTACTTTTACCCGCCCGTGTCATGCCCGCCTTTCTGCGGTACCTCAATGGTTTAGGCGGAAGAAAGTATTCTCTGGAGTCGTTACGGGCCATAGCTACTCCGAACATAGGCGACGGACGTTACTGGCAATTGACGCTTACTTTTCCTCAAGCAGAGCCCATTGAACGCGTAGCTACTATGCTTGGATGCCACCCTGAGCATCTGAAAGCTTGGAACCATTTGACCGATGACGTAATTGCCGCAGGCCAACGCATCGTAGTATGGAAACCCGTATATGTTTTCAAACACACGCCCTTGCGCATGGAAGCACCTCAAAACGCTAATCATGCCGGCGAGACAACAAGCTCCTACTCTCCATCTTCTGCTAATGCAGCTGCCCGGCGCGAGGAAATGAACAAACCGGTGCGCTATCTATACCATATTATACAGCGCGACGAGTGCCTAGAAGATATCGCTCGGCAGTACAATACCTCCTTGGAAACATTGCGCCGATTAAACAATTGCGAAAATTTTTGCCCAGGGACACGGCTAAAGGTTAAAGAACTTTAAACGGAATCGTTTTTGTCGGTCTTTTAAACGGCCATCGAAGCGGCAAGCAAACGGGAAGAGGTGCACCTCCGAGTTTGAAAGCTTTACTTAGGTGTTCTTTCGGCGTTAGTTGCCTATCTTATTGAGCACATCTTAAAAAGTCCGCCGTGATAAAAGTGCGGATTCATACCTTTACGCTTTAAAATTTATTCCCATATGACACGAGCATTACTTATTGAGGATGAGCCTGAAGGTTTGGCCAATTTAACTAACTTGCTGCACAAACACTGCCCAGAGGTAGAAATCGTAGCAACAGGCGGCTCGAACGCAGACTTACTCCGCCTCACGGAAGGAGAACGCTGTCGAGACTACGACGTAGCCTTCTTAGACATTAATCTTCCCGATGGCCTGGTATTCAGAGGGCTAGAAAAAATGCCTGAAATTCCCTTCGACATCGTATTCGTAACGGCCTACGACCAGTATGCCCTCACGGCTTTTGATTTTGCTGCTATAGATTATGTACTCAAACCCATAGAGGCAGATGACCTGCGCCGAGCGGTGAACCGCTCGAGGAGCAATCGCTCGAACACTTACACCAAGGCACGCGTTGAACTCCTCCAGCAGAACTATGCCACTCGTCCGCCTCAATCGCTGGATAAAATTGGCATTGCGGGTTTAGATGGCGTCCATTTCGTTAGGCTCAATGAAATCGTTCGCCTGGAGGCTGAGGACAATTACACGCATTTTCTTTTAAGCAGCGGTCAACGCATTACCGCCAGCAAAACCATCAAAGCATATGAGGATATCTTGAGGCCTCTCAATTTCGTGCGCGTGCACAAGAAGCATATCGTGAATATGCGCTTCATGAAGACCTATATCAAAGGCGAAGGCGGTTATTTGAAACTAGAAAACGGGGAAACAATCGAAGTATCGCGCCGAAAGAAGGCTCCTTTACTCGATGCTATGCGCCAAATATATGGCGAAATCTAATAGCATTCTTGCGAAAACGCTTATTCTCTCATTCTTCTACGAGTTCTCTTTGTTATGTCCGTTTTAGCGCTCTTGCGCACGCATATGCATCGAAGAGGGCTGGATGCGTATGTTATACCATCGACGGATCCCCATCAAAGCGAGTATGTGCCTCAGCATTGGCGCGTCCTGCAATGGGCGTCGGGCTTTACGGGTTCGGCTGGCACACTTGTGGTTACCTCGAATTTTGCCGGTTTATGGACCGATAGCCGTTATTTTGTGCAAGCTGAACAACAACTTGCTGGCAGCGGTATCGAGCTTATGCGCATGCGCATGCCGCATACGCCCGAGTTCGTTTTATGGCTATCCCAACATCTGCCTGCGGGGGCTGTGGTAGGAGTCGATGGGCATCTGCTCTCGAGAGCTTGGTTTCAGCAAATGGAACGCCAGCTACAGCCGCGAGGCATCCGCATAAACACTCAAGTTGATTTAGCAGCTGAGTTGTGGCATGGACGCCCTCCTTTGCCCAACAGCCCAATATGGGAACACCCACTTCGCTTCGCGGGCGTTTCACGCATCGAAAAGTTGAGTCGCCTCCGTCAAAGTATGCACGAACAAGAGTTGACTCACACCATTCTCGCGAGTTTGGACGACATTGCTTGGCTGCTCAATTTGCGGGGCAGCGACATAGAACATACACCCCTATTCATGGCCTATGCTCTCGTGAGCCTAGAAGAAGTAATGCTGTTCGTAGACCCCTCGAAGATAGACCCCGCTTTGAAGCGCCGTCTACACCGCGACGGCGTTCGCGTCATTCCTTATGACGCATGGCTTGAGCATGTCAACCAATTGCCTGCTCATAGTACAGTGCTTCTCGACCCGCGCCGCGTCAGTCAAAAACTATGGGAAGCCCTACCGCATGCTGTATACATTCGCGAGGGTACCAATTTAACTACCCTGCTCAAAGCCATCAAAACGGAAGCTGAGCTGCAACACCTCCGCCAGACGATGATTCGCGACGGCGTAGCGCTAACGAAATTCTTCTATTGGCTTGCCCATACGGTTGGTCGTCAACGCCTTACTGAGCGGACGGCGGAAGATAAACTCAAATCCTTGCGCCTAGAGCAACCTTATTGTCAGGGTGAAAGCTTTAACCCTATTTCCGCCTACGGCCCTAATGCAGCCTTGCCACACTACAGGGCCACTCCAGAGCACGACACCGAACTCCGTCCAGAGGGCATTTACTTGTTGGACTCTGGTGGTCAGTACCTCAGCGGTACTACCGACACGACTCGAGTTATCGCCCTAGGCCCTTGCTCCGATGAGGTTCGACGAGACTATACCCTTGTTCTCAAAGGCCTTATTGCTGTTTCTACCCTTCGCTTTCCCGTTGGTACGCGCGGCTATCAGATAGATATCTTAGCTCGCCTACCTCAATGGCAACACGGGATCAACTTTGGACACGGCACTGGTCATGGTGTAGGCTATTTTTTATGCGTGCATGAGGGCCCACAGGGCATTAGCCCAGCACCAGTAGACGTCGCTTTTCAACCCGGTATGATCAGCTCGGTTGAACCAGGCATTTATCGCCTAGGAAAACACGGTATTCGGCTTGAAAACCTCGTCTGTTGTGTTAGCGCTGAGCATACGGAATTTGGCGAATTCCTCGCTTTTGAAACCCTTACCGTCGCACCTATCTTTACTGACCTAGTAGAAAAAACGTTGCTCACCCCTGGCGAACGCGCTTGGCTGCGCCGCTACAATCAGTGGGTAAACCGAAAACTTAGCCGCTATCTGACAAGCGAAGAACGGGCATGGCTAAAACACGTAGCGAAGCCCATCTAAACTTTTGGGTGCCCAATGAAACTCGTTTCTCTATTTTTAGGGCTATGCAGCATCTGCGCTATAACAGGTCTGCACAGGGATAAGCGCTAAAGTCCATTCAAGCTATGAAACAGCATGCCCTCCTATTCTCATTTTTCTTTTTTTTAGCCTCCCAATGGCCGCTGCGAGCTACGCACATTGTAGGCGGAGAAATCACATATCGCTGCCTGGGCAACAATCGATACGAGATCAATTTAACAGTTTATCGAGACTGCTTTAATGGAGTGCCTTGGTTCGATAACCCGGCGGCCATTGGTATTTACGATGCGCAGTGGAATCTTTTTAACAACATATATGTCTCGTGGAATCCCCAGCGACATGATACTCTACCTGTGATACTAGACAATCCGTGCTTGATCGTTCCGCCTAATGTATGTGTCCATAGGAGTACCTACAGCACCATTGTCACCCTGCCATTTAGGTCAGGAGGATATACCCTAGTCTATCAGCGCTGTTGTCGCAACCAACTCATCCGCAACATACCAAACCCACTTAACACAGGCATATCTATCGTAGCAACTATCTCTGAAACTACCTTGTTGGAATGCAACAATAGCGCCGTTTTTAAGAAGTGGCCTCCTGTTGCTATTTGTGTAAACGAACCCATCCTTTTTGACCACTCTGCTACAGATGCTGACGGCGACTCTCTAGTCTATCGGTTGTGTACACCGCTCAACGGACCCGACTCGCTCAACCCTCGACCTATTCCTCCTCTCAGAGGACCTTACCCGGAGGTCACTTGGCGGCCTCCGTATAGTTTAGCCAATATACTGGGAGGTGACCCCCTAACCATTCATCCCGGTACAGGCCTAATGACTGGCGTCCCTAATACTTTAGGCAACTTCGTCGTTGGGGTATGCGTAGATGAATACCGAAACGGCGTGCTTATCTCTACTACGCGACGCGACTTTCAATATAACGTAGCAGAATGTGGAAATCCCACTGCTGCTTTTGCTCAGGTAGAGGGTGCATGCGTAAACGAAGTAGTTAGATTTGTCAATCAGAGCAACTTTCCCAGGGTGCAGTGGTACTTCGACTGGCCCAATAACCTGGACAAAACTACGACAGTGTATTCGCCAACCTATCAATTTTCGGATACGGGCACTTACACGATTGCATTAATTGCAGCTCCAGGACTGCCGTGTGCTGATACGGCTTTTCAGACCATTCGCATCGGATCCCTTAGTGTCGAAGCAACGGCTCAGGTGGAATTTATTCAATGCGACAACAATGGACTAATTATCCAGGCTTGGGACAAAAGTATTGATACCGTATACGGAATACGCAGTTGGTTTTG
Source organism: Saprospiraceae bacterium (assembly GCA_025055285.1). Classification (GTDB taxonomy): domain Bacteria; phylum Bacteroidota; class Bacteroidia; order Chitinophagales; family Saprospiraceae; genus M3007. The sequence goes on along the minus strand of JANWXM010000001.1, from coordinate 389,258 downwards.
GCAACTTACAGGTGCAGGAGGCTTCTCACTCCAGTCCTCAGAACAGAATCCAACGTTCGTCGTTAAGCGCCCAGGTAATTATCGGCTGCACCTCGTGGCTCACTCCAAAGGAGGGTGCCGCGATAGTGTCCAATTGGCCTTAGATGCACCTATCCTGCTTGTAGACAGTTTAAAAAATAAGTTAACAATCTGTCCTGGCGACTCTGTTCGGCTCAATCAGGGAGGTATCTCTACCTACACTTACCGCTGGACGCCGGCCTACGCCCTGTCTGACTCTACGGCGGCTTCACCATGGGCTTTTCCCTCTCAAACGACGGATTACTTGGTCACCATTACCAACGGTATTTGTACGTATGAAGGGAAAGTAACTGTTCAAGTCTTCGACGTGCAGAACTTTACCGTCAGCGCCACCCCTCCAACCATCTACTACGGAGAACAATCGCAACTGCAAGCCATCTATACGGGCAGCGGTGTTATTACTTGGACTCCTGCCACGGGCTTAAACAACCCTAACATTGCCAATCCTATAGCTAGCCCTAGTAGTACAACGACCTATGTTGCACGCTTGAAACTAGACAATGGTTGCGTGCTTACTCGAGAAATTACCCTGACTGTGCTCTTTCCTTTTTGTGAGGAGCCCTTCATCTTCTTCCCTACTGCTTTTTCACCCAATGGAGATGGAGAAAATGACGTGCTTCGGCTCTATAGCCGCTTTGCAGAAGAGGTATATTGGGTTATTTACAACCGCTGGGGACAAAAACTCTTCGAAACCCGCGACCCAGATGGTTTTTGGGATGGTACTTTCCAGGGAGTGCCGCAACCTGTGGAAACTTACGGTTATTACCTGCGCGTGCGTTGTCTTGGCGGTGCTCTGTTGGAGAAAAAAGGAAACGTAACGTTGCTTAAGTAGTAAAGGCAGCGTTCTTTTTGCTGAAGAGCATTTCATCGCAACAGCGTAGCGAAGCCCTTAAATTCTCGCCGCTGTCCTCGCGGCTCAGTGAAGGTGACAAGATACACGTAAACACCTTCGGGCGACATGGCGCCAACGTTCATCTTACGACCATTCCAAGCTTCATTCGGGTCGTTGGTTTGAAAAACCATTTCACCCCATCGGTTCCAAATAGTCATCTGAAAATCCGTGACTCCCTCGAGGTATCCTTTTCCAAGAAAGCCCTCGTTATCCCCGTCGCCATTAGGCGTAAAGGCATTAGGCATGTGCCATCGGACAATAGGGACTACGTCTATGTACTTGGTAATTGAATCTTTACATCCTCGCGGATGGGTCACGATAAGTCGTACTGCCATCAATCCCGTATCTGGAAAAGTAAATGTTGGGTTTTGTTCTGTACTTGTGCCGAAGCGGTCGAAGCGCCAATTCCAGCGATTAGCATCTCTCGATTGGTCCGTGAAGTAGACCGTGCGCTCAAAGCTATTGAGCTCTTGAGGTGTAAAGGTGAAATCCGCTTTAGGTGAAGGTTCCGTTCGAATGAAATTGACAAAGGTATCGGAGGTGAAGCAGCCAATAGGCGAGGTAATCGAAATGATGATGGTATAAAGACCTGGCTCTTCATAGCGATGAGTAGGGTTAATGACATTGCGGGCAGTTTTGCCATCGCCAAAGTCCCAGAAGATCTGATAAGTAGAGTCTACAGGCTTCGAGAGGTTATTAAAGAAAATTTCTGCTGGAGCACACCCTATGAAGCGGTCAGGAGCAATGATGATGAGAGGAGGGACGGGAAACCAGTTGACGATCTTCGTAATAGCATCGGAACAATTATTCCGATCGGTCACTCGCAAGGTTACGGGGTGGTTACCGGGCACGGGATAGAGAAAGCTTGGATTGCGTTGAGTAGAGGAGCCCCCCGGCACGCCAAAGTTCCAATTCCAGCGAGAGATACCACCATCGCCTCGCGAAAGGTCGGTAAAGGCCACAGGACCTGCTATGCAGGTATCGTAGTCAAATTCAAAATCGGCTTTGATTTTAGGAAAGATGTTGACAAAAATGTAACCCGTATCAGAACATGGTTTTCCTGGATTTAAAATAAGTAGGCCTGAATAGGTTCCCGTATCCGGAAAGGTTACCGTTGCGTCCCAATTTTGCTTATCTATGAAAGTAGAGGTTTTTAAATTAAATCGCCATTCCCACTCCGTGATTTGGTTGCGCTGAATGCTCAAATTCTGGAAGGTCACCGTGTTGTTTCCACACGCATTGATAACAAAGCGCTTTGCGCCAATAAGGCTGTCGCTGCGAATGTTAGCTAATACTGTGGGTCTGCATTCTGCGACATTGAATTGAAACTCACGTCGGACTTCCGACAAGAGGGTAGCTCCTCGATACTCTTGTAGACAAATCGTGACGACAAACTGGCCCAATGTAGTAGGTGTTCCAGTCAGAATGCCGCTTTGCGGGTGAATGGCCAGAGGAGGTGCGCCGCCCATGGGGTTTGCAGCCGTGTACGTCGGGACGACATAAGGGGTTTGATCAAAGGGCGGCCCACAAGGAGGAGTGGGCACAGCACCATTACAACTTGTAAGGCCCGGACTTATTAAAAGCGGCCCCCCTCCCTGCAGCGCAGGGCACAAACTGTAGGTGAGAAAATCTCCCTCCGCGTCTTCAGCTGAATGATCGAATACAAGTGGGACGTTCGCACAAATAATAATGGGTGGGAAATTTTTGAATTTAGGGCTGTTGTTGCGCAGTTGCTGAGCTGCGGGGGTTAATTCTACATAGTAGGTAGCTCCAATATCACCAGGGTTAACAATGTTTCGAATAGTCTGGTTTCGGCAGCAGCGTTGATATACGATAAAGTAACTTTCATTAATTACGGGCAACGCCCGAGTGAAGGTATAAATACCTTCTTCAACGCAAACTACTGGAAGTTGAGTTACGCAAGGTGGCGGAACTGGCGTCAGGGAGCGAATAGAGGGCGAAGCAACACTAAAAGCCTCGTAAAGAACGCTTTTATTAATGTTGCCTCGGTATATGGCAATTTGCGCTGGATTGTCGTATCCAGCTCCGCCCCCTAAACAATCGCGATAGATTTTCATAGTAAAGCGGTAAATATTTTGCCCTGCAGCATTGGTGCCTATGTATTCATAGGTGACCTCGCCACCAATAATGTGACGCGCCTGTATGCTGCTACCCAACGTCAGTAGGATAGCAATTGAGAAAACCTTGAAAACTAGGGTGTTTTTGAGCATGTTTAATGAGCAACTGTGAGTATGTCGCATAAAAGGTAGACTTTTGCCTCAGTTTATTTCCCTTACTAACGACAAAGAAACATAAAGAGTTGGGTATGTTTTTGCCAAGAGATGACATTTCACACATCGCCCAGATCATCCTTAAAGGAGGGCTCATCTGCTATCCTACCGATACCATCTGGGGTATCGGCTGCGATGCCCTTAACGTAGAAGCTATTGCTCGCCTTTCTGCACTACGTGCCCAACCTGCTGGGCAAGGATATATCGTTCTAGTAGATAGCCTTGACATGCTTAAGCAATATGTACGTCGAATGAACCCTAGGGTAGAAACGTTGTTGGCTTATCATCAGCGACCTTTAACCATGGTATATCCAGACCCGATAGGGTTGCCTCAGGCCGTGCGTGCAGCAGATGGCTCTGCTGCTATTCGGATTGTATTGGATGAGTTTTGCCGAGAATTGATTCGCCTCGTTCAGCGCCCGATCGTTAGTGCGGCAGCTTGTAAGGCGGGAGAGCCTTATCCGCCTACTTTCGGTGCAATCAGCAGCGACATCCTTAGCGGAGTAGACTACGTAGTCAAATATCGCCAAGAAAGCAAGGAGCCGCGCCAGCCTTCTACTATTGCCCGCGTCAATCGCTCTAATGAGTTGGAGTTTCTTAGAGAGTAATCGCATCTCTAGAGGGTTCCATTTTTACCGTTTCTTAAACGTTTCTCACCGTTTCCTGCGTTTAATGGACTAAAACAAAAACTTTTCGCGAATGCAAAAATCGCTCTTCCTCATTTTCCTCGTAGTTGGAAACCCGCTCGTGAGCATAGCTCAACAACACGCTGATTGCTCTTCAGCGATGCAGATCTGCAAAAAGCAGGTATACCATATTGACTATCTTAGCGGAGAGGGAAAGGACGTGACGGAAGCTGCTTTCGTACCCTGCTTTCTGAATGGAGAAAGCATGGGTCAGGCAGAAGAAAATTCCATCTGGATTGCTTTTGAAATTGCTAAAGCAGGCACCCTTACTTTTACCATCGTACCTCACCGAAAAGAAGACGATATTGACTTTGTAGTCTATCGTCTGCCAGCAAACGGAAACTGCAGTGGTAAACAAATTGTCCGCTGTATGGCAGCGGGAGACAGTCAAGCAACCGACAGCCCCTGTATGGGTGCTACGGGCCTGCGAGAGGGCGAGACCGACACAAGTGAAGATGCCGGCTGCACTGACCCGAGAGATAACAACTGGCTTGCTCCGCTGCGCGTCGTCGAAGGAGAAAAATACGTCCTTCTCATTAGCAACGTAACTACCCGTGGCCCAGGCTTTAGCATTCAATTCGGTGGGACGGCCAAACTTCCTTGCGACGATGAACCTCCTCCTACTCCCAAGCCCACCCGCGACACTGTCCGTCCAAAACCCTCCTCTCAACCTCCGACAACTCCAACTCCCGATACGGCTAAACCCGTTTACTCTATCGGCGGCCGCGAAGTAGAGGTCAAGGAAACCCTTCGCGTCAAAATGCGCACCTTAAAACTAAAAATTTGGGACAAACAGATAGAAGATGGCGATATTATTTCTATTTACGTGAACGACAAGAAGGTCATTAGCAATCTCTATCTAACATCCAAACCTCAAGAATTTGAGATAGAACTGCCTGCTGGTCGCGAGCATCTAATTACCGTTCATGCGGAAGATTTTGGCAAAGCAGAACCCAACACTGCTCGCGTCGTTATTAATGATGGTGAGAAAGAATATGTAATAGACCTCGTAGCGGAGCGAAAAAAACAGCAGAGCATTAGAATTACGGTAGAATGACAAAGGCTTAGACGAACAGCAATCCCATATGGAGCCGAGCTTCGCAGGGATAAGGAGCTGCTATTTTATCTCAAACCTTCACGTAGCAGCCGCAAGATGCTCGATACGTTTATTCCGAGCGAACAAAGAATAGCGTTCTAGTGCGTGAGCTAAAGTTGAATGAGCAAGGAGGCTATCAAGGAGAAAGACAAACGATAAGTGCGCGACAAAGGCACTTCCTGAAAAAGTCGTACGTGACATTAGTATGTCATATCGTTGGCCTTAATCGAAGGAGCTTTACCTTTGCTAGCTAAATCCGATGACACCATGGCGGCGAATACCGAGCCCATTCGAGAAGCAGAAAAAGAACCGCTGAACTTTATAGAGGAAATTATCGAAGAAGACCTGCGAAGCGGACGGCACACCACCATTCGCACACGCTTTCCGCCTGAACCCAACGGCTATTTACACATCGGCCATGCAAAAAGCATTTGCCTCAATTTTGGCCTAGCCCGAAAATACGGAGGCAAGTGCAACCTTCGTTATGACGATACTAACCCAACGAGTGAAGAGCAGGAGTATGTGGATAGCATTCTAGCCGACATACGCTGGCTGGGCTTTGAACCCGACGAAATCCTGTATGCTTCGGACTATTTCGACCAGCTTTATGAATGGGCCAAAGTGCTCATCAAGAAAGGATTAGCTTACGTTGACTTTTCTACCCCTGAAGAAATTGCTGCCCAGAAAGGTAGCCCGACAGTTCCAGGTACCCCGAACAAATATCGCGATACTTCCCCAGAAGAAAATTTGGCGCTCTTCGAGCGGATGAAAAACGGTGAATTCCCCGACGGTCATTGTGTGTTGCGCGCCAAAATCGACTTGGCTTCGCCCAATATGCACTTGCGCGACCCATACATGTACCGCATAAAACATGCCTACCATCACCGCACGGGCAACAAGTGGTGTATTTACCCTATGTACGATTGGGCACATGGGCAATGTGACAGTATCGAACGCATTACCCATTCCATTTGCACGCTCGAATTCGCATCACACCGCCCCTTATACGACTGGTTCATTGAGCAATTGGGCATCTTCCCATCAAAACAATATGAATTCGCCCGCCTCAATCTTACCTACACGGTCATGAGCAAGCGTAAGTTGCTTCAGCTGGTGCAGGAAGGATATGTAAAGGGTTGGGACGACCCACGCATGCCCACTCTTAGCGGCTTGCGCCGACGCGGCTACACGCCCGAAAGCATTCGCGAATTTGCTCACCGCGTAGGTGTCGCTAAGCGAGAAAACATCATTGACGTCAGTCTTCTTGAGTTCTGCATCCGAGAAGACCTCAACAAGCGAGCCTTGCGACGCTTTGCTGTACTGCGTCCGCTCAAACTCATTCTCACCAATTATCCTGAAGACCGAGTAGAGTGGCTAGAAACCGAAAACAATCCTGAAGACCCGAGCGCTGGCTACCGCACGGTGCCCTTTAGCCGCGAGCTTTACATTGAACAAGAAGACTTTATGGAAAACCCTCCGCCTAAGTATTTTCGCCTATATCCAGGCGGCATGGTACGCCTGAAGTCTGCCTACATTGTCGTGTGCACCGGTGTGGAGAGAGATGCTCAAGGTAAGATAACGGCCGTGTTGTGTCGCTATATCCCAGAAAGCCGCTCGGGCTCTGATACTAGCGGTCTGAAGGTCAAGGGAACCATTCACTGGTTATCTGCCTCTCATGCGCGGATCGCAGAGGTGCGCTTGTACGACCGCCTTTTTCAAGTAGAAGACCCTGCAAGCGAAGAAGATTTTAAAAAGGCAATCAATCCTAACTCTTTGGAGATCATTCCACAAGCGCTTGTCGAACCAGCTTTGTTGAATACTAAACCAGGCGAGCACTTCCAGTTTATGCGTCTGGGCTATTTCTGCACCGACCCTGACAGTACCCCCGAAAAACCAGTCTTTAATCGCACCGTTACGCTCAAAGATACTTGGGCTAAGGAAGCCAAAAAGCAGCACAACTAACTAGCATTTCCCGTGCCTGGCGGGAGAAATGACGAAAGAAGAGAAAGGGACTAGACGCGGCGTTATTTACAAACGAATACCGAGACTTCTGCGCTCAATGTTCAAGCTAGATCAGAGAATAGGCATTCTGGGTGGAGGCCAGTTGGGCAAGATGCTCTGCCAGGCCGCAGCAGATTGGCATCTGCACATTGCGGTGTTAGATCCTACGCCTGAAGCTCCGGCCTCACATCTATGTCACCGATTTGTGGTAGGTGATTTCAGAGATTACGAGACGGTGCTATCTTTTGGCCAACAAGTTGATTTGATTACGATAGAAATTGAGCAGGTGAACGTACAAGCATTATATGCCCTAGAGCAGAGCGGTAAGGTCGTTCACCCCAGCGCTAAGGCAGTGGAAATTATTCAGGACAAAGGGAAACAAAAAATTTTTTACGCCGAAAATGGCATTCCAACGCCTGCGTTTGAGTTGTTTGAGAGTGAACAATCTTTGCTTGAGGCAGTTCACTCGGCGCGTTGGCGTTTGCCTTTGGTCCAGAAGACGCGAGTAGCAGGCTATGATGGGCGAGGTGTAGCTATTTTGCGGACGCCAGAGGACCTAGATACTAAACTTTTGCGCGGCCCATGTTTGGCGGAAGAGTTTGTATCCGTACGTGCCGAGTTAGCCGTCATTGCCGCCCGAAATACTTTTGATGAGGTGGTGGTTTTTCCTCCCGTAGAGATGGACTTTCACGCAGAGGCCAACTTGGTAGAAATGTTGCTCTGCCCTGCGCGCATTTCACCGATTGAAGCAGCTGAGGCCGAGGCGATCGCAGAGCGCGTAATTCGAGCCTTCGATCTATGCGGCTTGCTGGCCGTAGAAATGTTCTTGACTCAAGACAGGCGCATCCTCGTCAATGAAGTAGCTCCTCGTCCTCACAATAGCGGTCATCATACTATCGAGGCCGCAGTTACAAGTCAATTTCAACAACATTTACGCGCTATTTGCGGTCTTCCTCTAGGCGACACCTCCTTGCGAACGCCCGCAGGCATGCTCAACATCCTAGGAGCGCCCGACCACAACGGCCCTCCCCATTACACGGGAATAGAACAATTGCTCGCAGAGCCAGGAGTATACCTGCACCTTTATGGAAAGCAAAGGACAGCACCATTCCGCAAGATGGGGCACATTACGATTACCGCCCCTACGATAGAAGAGGTTGTGAATAAGGCACATCGGATACGTCATGTAATAGAAGTGACTAGCCGTCCACAAAAGACATAGAGCTTTTTGCTAAAGAACTAACTCAACTTCATCGCTGACCGCGTAGCTAATGCACGTATTTATCCATGCGCCTGACCCTTCCCGTTTCGTTTGCTCAACGAATTGCACCTCTACTTCACCGCGCACACAACGGGCTAAACACGAAAGACAAATGCCACTTTTACAAGTGTAAGGCAAGGAAATACTCTGCCGTAGGGCTGCTCGCAGAATAGTCTCGCCCGCATAAGCATCAAACGCAACCCGATGGCCATTGCGAAGAGTCACTATAATTCGGTGTATTCTAGAAGGATCGGCCTGCCGCCGCTGTAAGCGAGGATCGGGTGTGAATGTTTCCTGAATGATTTGCTTATCGGCAAAGCCCAAAGTACGCATCGTCATGCGCACCATGCGCATTAGTGGGACAGGAGCACACAGATAAGTAAGTATATCGGTCTTTTCACTCCCTGCGAAGGCAAGAAGATATTGTTCAAAAAGATCTCTACTTAAATGGGCATGTTCAACATGCGTTGCGTTGCTGCGCTCTCGACTAAAAAAGTAAGTCACCCGGAAACGCTCCGGCTGGGCAGCCATCCAAGCATCTATTTGGTGTTTGAAAATGGTATGCTCGCTATCTCGATTAGCATAAAGCAAGCGCACCCGCACGTCATTCCACGCTTGCCTGTGAAAAATAGCCTTCATATGGCTCATGATAGGTACAATCCCGCTGCCTGCAGCTACGTACAACAAACGTTTGGGCTTGTGTGAAGGCAATAAGAAACGACCTGCTGGCTCCGCTGACATCAACAAATCGCCCTCTCGCACGCGTTGGACTAGCCAAGTAGAGAACCAGCCATTCGGAATGCGCTTTATCGTAAGAGTAGGCTGCGGGTCAGTTTCCATGCAACTGCTAAAGGAGTAGGCTCGGCGCTCCTGCCCGTAGTGAAACTCCCGAATCAACGGAAGATACTGTCCCGGCTCATAGGTAACCATTGGCTCATCTCCCACGAGCGACAACTTAAGGGTTGCGACCTCAGGTGCTTCCCAGCGCTTTTCAATGATGCGCCATAGCAGCTTTCTTTCCATAAAAAATTCTGTGTTTTCGCTAAAAACCGACAGAAGATAGAGCTACTCTGCGAGTTTTCAATCCTATTATAGTGCAAAATCCAGCGCCTTACTTTTGGAACAAAGTTCGCAAAAAGAATGGCTGGTTGTTGAAACATGAGTCACCCTACTACGAGAACGCTGATTAGAGGAATTCATCGCCTCCTTACCAAAAACTTTGCTCGACCTTAGGTAAAGCGAACAAGGAGCTGGAATTTCGCCCCGTCAACTCACCTTGTACATGAAAATAGCGGTCTTTCCCGGCTCCTTTGACCCAATTACTATTGGACACGTAGATATTGTTTTGCGCGCCTTGCCTCTGTTCGACCGCATTGTAGTAGCCGTAGGAGTAAACAGCGCTAAGCAATATCTGTTTCCGCTGGAGCAGCGATTGGAGTGGCTTCGCCAGGTATTTGCTCCCTATCCTACCATCGAAGTAGATCACTTTCAAAAACTGACAGCACATTATTGCCGTCGCATAGGAGCCCGCTACTTGCTCCGTGGGCTGCGTAACAGCTCAGATTTTGACTACGAAAAGACAATTTCCCAGATCAATCGTATTGTAGGTGGAGGGAATCTAGAGACTGTTTTTCTAATCGCCCAACCGGGCATGTCCCATATCAGCAGTACGATTGTCAGAGAAATCATTATCGGCGGCGGCGATGCTTCGCCCTTTCTGCCTAAAGAGGTAAAAATTAACACACACAACCTACCCTTGTAAACGTATGGCATTCGACGGTATTTCTCGCATCCCTCATCCAAGCAATGAGCCTGTGCTGACTTACGCACCTGGAACTCCAGAGCGAGTTGCATTAAAACAAGCGCTTGCTGAGTTGAAAGGCATAGAGCGCGATATTCCTATGTATATTGGAGGTCAGCATGTTTATACCAGTGAACAACGCCGCATTTGTCCACCTCATGAGTTAAAGCACACGCTGGGCTATCACTCGGTAGGCACGGCCGAGCATGTACACCTTGCCATTGAATCAGCCTTAAAGGCAAAGGCTGAATGGGAGGCTATGCCTTGGCAAGAACGCGCTGCCATTTTTCTCAAGGCGGCCGACTTATTGACTGGCCCTTATCGGGCGCGTATGAATGCCGCCACTATGCTGTGCCAAAGCAAAAATCCATTCCAAGCTGAAATTGACGCCGTTTGCGAATTAGCCGATTTCTGGCGTTTCAATGCGTGGTTCATGCAAGAAATTTATCGGCAACAACCGCTTAGCGTGCGCAACACTTGGAATCGGATAGACTGGCGACCGCTAGAAGGTTTCGTCTTTGCCTTGACGCCATTCAACTTCACCTCCATTGCTGGCAACTTACCTACCGCACCTGCTATGCTGGGCAATGTAGTTGTCTGGAAACCAGCAGAATCGCAGATTTATTCAGCATCAGTTATCATGGAGATCTTAGAGGCTGCCGGATTGCCTGCGGGAGTGATTAACCTCCTCTACGTCGATGGCCCCACTATCGGCGAAGTAGTTTTTAAGCACCCTCAGTTTGCTGGTCTGCATTTTACTGGTAGCACGAGCGTTTTTCAAAAACTCTGGAGAACAATTGGCGAAAACATCACCCTCTATCGCTCCTATCCGCGTATCGTGGGCGAAACGGGAGGCAAAGATTTTGTGGTTGCTCATCGTTCAGCAGACCCAAAAGCTGTGGCTGTAGCCCTCACCCGCGGCGCTTTTGAATATCAGGGCCAGAAGTGTTCTGCTGCTTCGCGCGCCTATCTCCCTCGCTCCCTGTGGCCAAAAATCGAGGAGCATCTTCTAGACGACCTAAGAAGCATTAAAATGGGAAATCCCGAAGATTTTACCAATTTCCTCAATGCCGTTATTGATGAAAAGGCCTTTGATAAGATTACGGGCTATATCGCCAGAGCTAAAAAGTCCGACAGCATTCAAGTTCTCTACGGCGGCAACTACAATAAATCAGAAGGCTATTTTATTGAACCGACCGTCTTGCTGACAGATGATCCTTACCACGAGACAATGTGCGAAGAAATCTTCGGCCCTGTATTGAGTATATATCTCTATAATGATGATCAATATGCCGACGTGCTTGAATTGGCAGACAAAACCTCTCCCTATGCGCTCACAGGAGCAGTCTTTGCACGCGACCGAGCAGCCCTGCTGTTAGCAGACGAAAAACTTCGCCATGCGGCAGGCAATTACTACGTAAACGACAAGCCTACAGGTGCGGTTGTAGGTCAACAACCTTTCGGCGGCGCACGCGCTTCCGGCACCAACGACAAGGCTGGGTCTGTCCTTAACCTCTACCGATGGCTCTCACCGCGTGCTATAAAGGAAAACTTTGTACCTCCAACAGACTATCGCTACCCCTTCATGCTAGAGCCTTGAACAGACCGCTTTGCCTTCTACTAACCTTTTAGAAGCATGCGCTAGAAAAGATGCTTTACCAGCCAATCCATTGGGAATGAGCAAGAACTACCCTTCAGCTGGCTCAGCAGAAACCTCCGAAGTCGAGGTAAAAGCTTTCAATTCCTTAATGCGAGCCTTCTTACCCACGAGACGACGCAAGTAATAAAGGCGAGCTCGGCGTACCCGACCGCGCTTTACCACTTTGATATCGGCAATATTGGGGTTTGAAAAAGAGAAAATCCGCTCTACACCAACCCCATGGGAAATTTTGCGCACGGTAAAAGTTCGGGTCAAGCCTTGTCCTCTTATCTGAATAACATCTCCTCGAAAATCTTGCTCGCGTGTCTTGTCGCCTTCGCGAATGCGATATTTAACTATGATGGTATCGCCCGCTTTAAATTCTGGAAAGTTTGGCTTGGTAAGCAAGGCGTTGTGAACTATTTGTACTGCTTCTCTTTCCGTCATGACTCAAAAACTATTCCGTTCGTAAATAGAGGCGCAAAGGTACCACTTTTACAGGCTCAAACAAGGCGAAGCTCAAAATTTTTGAGCATCTTTTCGGTAAGGGTGCGCATCTCACAATAAATACTGCTTGCGCCTCAATTGCTGAAGTGCAGAGTAAATGGTTGCACGGCAATAGCACAAGCAAGCATCCTCCTACAAAAGGAACCGCATGCTTCTAAAGTCGAAAGTTTACCTCGTCTTCATCTAAGCGAGCCTTACTTTTTTCCTCCTCTCAAAGCAGCTAAATGCTTAAGTTTTTCTGCCTACAGAAACGCAACTGCAGGGAAACCCTCTCCTCAGCGTAGAGACCTCCTTGAGAGTGTCGCTATGGTGAAAATAACTTGCGCAAGGTCAACTAAGAAGTGTCTACTTTTGCCGCCGATAGCACACTCATTTAACGATACGCATGTCTAAAGTACTGATTATTGGAGCTGGCGGTGTGGGCCGCGTTGTTGCCTACAAATGTGCTCAACATCGGGAGGTTTTTGGCGATATTCTGTTGGCTAGCCGAACGAAAAAGAAATGTGACGCCATTGCCGAAGCCATCTATCGCAAATATGGCGGCCGGAAGATTAAGACAGCGCGATTAGACGCTGATTACCCCGAGCAGACAATCGCGCTCATTCAAAAGTTTAAACCGGACTTAGTCATCAATGTTGCCCTACCCTACCAAGACTTACCCATTATGGACGCCTGCTTAGAAACGGGCGTACATTACTTAGACACAGCTAATTACGAGCCTAAGGATGTAGCTAAATTTGAATATTCCTGGCAATGGGCTTATCACGATCGCTATGCACAGAAAGGAATCATGGCTCTGCTTGGCTGTGGCTTTGATCCCGGCGTAACGGGTGTCTTCACGGCCTACGCTGCCAAACACTATTTCGATGAAATCCATTATCTAGATATTGTAGACGCCAACGCAGGAAGCCATGGCTTGCCTTTTGCAACCAATTTCAATCCGGAAATCAATATTCGCGAAGTCACTCAACGCGGGAAGTATTGGGAAAACGGCCAGTGGATAGAGACAGAACCTCATGCAATTTGGAAAGACATCAACTACCCCGACATTGGTCCTCGCCGATCGTATCTGATTTACCACGAAGAACTCGAGAGTCTAGTAAAGAATTTCCCAACGCTTAAGCGCGCGCGGTTCTGGATGACGTTTAGCGAGGAGTACTTGACGCACCTCCGCGTTATTCAAAACATTGGTATGGCAAGTATAAAGCCCGTTCGCTATAAGGGCGTAGACATCGTGCCGCTGCAATTCTTGAAAGCAGTATTGCCTGCTCCCGAAAGCCTGGGCGCAAACTATACTGGTTACACTAGTATTGGGTGCCGAATCCGCGGCATCAAGGATGGGCGCGAGCGCACCTACTACGTGTGGAACAACTGCTCGCATCAGGCAGCTTATGAGGAGACTGGTACGCAGGCAGTTAGTTATACCACGGGCGTTCCAGCCATGATTGGAGCACGCCTAATCCTGCAGGGCATCTGGAGCGGAAAAGGTGTGTTTAACGTTGAAGAATTTGATCCTGACCCATTTATGGAGCGCCTAAATCTGGACGGACTGCCTTGGCAAGAGCAGTTCGACATAGACCTGGAAATGGACTGAACGACGGACATGCGCATCTTGCTAGTTGAAGATGAAACATCGCTTCGCGAAGGGCTGCAACTCAATTTAGAGCTGGAAGGTTATGAAGTGGTGAGTACAGGAAATGGCCGTCAGGCGCTAGAACTGTTTGCACATCAGCATTTCGACCTGATTTTGTTAGACGTGATGTTACCGGAGATTGATGGCTTCAGTATCGCTGAGCGGATACGCTTGAGCGATGAAGAGGTTCCCATACTCATGCTTACCGCCAAAGACCTAGCACAAGACCGCATTACTGGACTCAAGCGCGGGGCCGACGACTACTTGACTAAACCATTTCATCTGGAAGAGCTCTTACTCCGCGTTAGCAAGTTACTGAAACGCAGTCAGCGCATACACGGCGAAGTCTCTGACGTATATGTGTTCGGAGGCAATACAGTGAACCTAACTACGTTTGAGGCGATGAATTGGCGCGGCGAGCGAATTATGTTGACTAAGACCGAAGCTATGCTTCTGAAGCTCTTCTTCGAACGCAAAGGAGAGGTAGTTAGCCGGCAGCAGATTCTTCAACGCGTGTGGGGGTACGATGTGTACCCTTCCACCCGCACTGTGGATAACTTTATTTTAAACTTTCGAAAGTACTTTGAGCCTAACCCTAAGCGGCCAAAGTTTTTCCATGCCGTTCGCGGCGTAGGCTATCGCTTTACGGATTGATGTTCTCTCCCTCTTGTTGCTGCAAGCGCTCTTCTACTTGCCTAAGCCGCGCTCGGCAGAATTGGATAAGTTGTTTTGCTCGTTCAACATAGACAGCTAAGTCGTCTATGCGTATGCCTTCCTGTTGCAAAGCAGTTAAAATTTGCTGCAATTCTTCATAGGCTTCCTCATAAGTCCGCGGCAGTGAATCAATTTGCTTCATTTTTCGAACCATACGGGCTCGCGATTGTTAGGCGAGCCATTATAATTAATAAAGATTTCCTCTCCTGGTTCGATGTCGCGCAGGGCGTAAATCTCAATAACTCGATTTTCAAAGTCCATTCCGTAGTCTGCATTCGGCTCGTAAGAGTGGTTGTAGAGAGAGCCATAACCCAGGGCAAAGGCATACCACTCGCCATCCTCGCCCCAGTCGAAATAATAGTCGTCCAGAATAGTTTGGCGCACCGCTGCCAATTGGCTTTTAGGAAAGAGCAATACGGGACATATTTCGATAATTGAGCCTGCAGCCAAAGGTGCAGCAGCAAACACGCCGTAGCCGTGCACGTCGGAGGGAGCAACGAAAATAGGTGCTTGCAGGAGAGACATAATTCACTCCTCTTTTTGAATTAATTTGGCATGTGGCGCAGCTTGTCGGGCTTCAGCACCACAATTACACCCTCGCGAATCTCAATAAGGCCCTCGCTCTTAAAGTCTGTAAGCGTCCGAATGAGCGTTTCTTTCGCCGTTCCAGCCATAGCAGCCAGGTCTTCTCGCAACATATTGATCTCGCGATAGCCTTGGTCAAATAAATGCACAATAGTCGTTGCCACGCGTTTGCGCACTGAATTGTAAGCCAAGTCAATGAGTTGTTGCTCTTGATCAGTCAAATGACCCGCCAAAAGTTTGAGAAAACGCGCATTGACATCGCGATGCCCGTAAACAAGGGCGAAGAAGTCTTCTTTAGGAATCATGCGCACCGTCGTGTCTTCGAGAGCAGCTGCACTCTCCTGGTATTTCGTTTCCCGTAAAAGGGCTAAGTAACCTAAAAATTCTCCTTCTTTAGCGATCCGCAAGATAAATTCTCGGCCTTCTTCATTGGTCTTGAAGAGTTTAACGCGGCCTTTCTCGATGTAGAAGAGCCAACGCGGATACTCGCCCTCTTGGAAGAGAAAATCCTTCTTGCGATAATGGCGCACTTCCCGATTTTCCGAGAGGCGCTGAATAGCCTCCATAGCACGCGCCTCATTGATAAAATGCTCCAATCCACCTCCACTTTGGCGATTAGCAGCCTCCTTCAGCCGAGCATGCTTTTGAAGACGCGCTTCAATGGTTTGCAGGAGCATAGTGTCGTCAAATGGCTTCACGATGTAATCGTCTGCACCTAACGACATGCCCCTGCGAAAATCGCTCTTCTCAGCTAAGGCAGTTAAGAAAATAAATGGAATATCTGCTGTAGCGGCATTTCGACTTAAAATATGCAACACGCCAAACCCATCTAGCTCTGGCATCATTACGTCGCATAGAATGAGGTCAGGGCGCTCGGCTATTGCTTTTTCCACTCCCTTTTTGCCGTTTTCAGCACTAATAGTCTCATAACCACTTAAATTTAGGATTTCGCATAAATTTTCTCGAACCTCATCGTGATCTTCTATTATTAAAATTTTCTTTTTCATCAGTCAGCCCCGGTTTTTCGGCGATAAAAGTACAGCAAGCTATTTAATGGCGTGTATCCAAAAGCATCAAAGGGTTGACGTAAATCACTTTCGCATTTGTTCCTTGTCATTTAGAGTCGGATTCATTAGAAGGCAACTTTGTGACAAGAGGTATTCATTTTAACTAAGACTTAAGTATGAACGTATTTGCACCTGTTTCTACCATTATGGTCACTGACCTAGTCACTGTAAACCCAGAAGCTACATTGAGAGAAGTGAAAAGAATTTTTGAGACACATTCTTTTCATCATTTGCCAGTAGTCAACTTTCGCAAGATAGTGGGCATTGTCTCGCGCACTGATTACGACCGCTTTGTAGGTGGGCTTCATCGAGTGGGCATGATGGAAGATGAAGTCCTAGACAATACTCGCGTCGAAGAGATCATGACCACAGGTCTGGGCAAATTAGAACCAGATGACCGCATTAACGTAGCGCTAGAGATCTTCAGCAAAAACTGGTTTCATGCTTTACCTGTCGTGCGGAATGATGAACTAGTTGGTATCGTAACCACACACGACATTATCCGAGCTTTGCTAAACGAAAAACCAAAAGAGCCTCATCTGGTTTACGAAGACTTGTGAGGCGAAGACAGCTACTGCTAAAGAAGAAAGAATGGTTTGTTTTTTAAAAGGGCAATAAATAGTCACTTTATGGCTACAATACAAGTGATTGGAAGAGGAGATGAGCGGATGCACTATTTAAGCGACCAAGTAAAGGGGGCGCTGGCGGAATGTGCGCTTTCAGCGGAGGTCGAGGAGATCTCAGAATACCACCGAGTTGTTGCCAGCGGTGTGCGGCGCACTCCTGCCCTAGTGATAGACGGCCACATTTTGGCAGAGGGGTCAGCTCCCTCTGTAGAGGAGTTAAAAAAATAGTTGAGCAATCGCCGTTTGTTGCGCAGCAAACTCTATCGGATGAAGCGAATAGTCATAGGCACAGACCTCAGCCCAGCATCAGAGAATGCGGTCGTATTCGCCTGCCATCTAGCGCGGTTATTGGGCGCAAATCTAGAAGTAGTCTATGTTATGGACAGCATCTTCGAGAGCTCAAAGGCCTCACCATCGAGTTTTATATCCAGCTATCGCAATACAATGAAAGAGGAGTTGGAGGGCTTCATTCAGCGAATATCTCAAACTAAAGGTATTGAGTGTGTGCCAGAAAGTGAAGTCCTCAATGAGGAGAATGCTGCAGATGTCGTTCAGCCGCGAATGCGGGCGCGTTTAGCCTTTGGCTTTCCCGAACAGGTACTTGTAGACTTATCAGAGCGGGCAGATTTACTCGTGTTGGCCACAACAGGACGAGGCGGACTCGTGCGTAAGTTGTTCGGTTCAGTAAGCATCGAGGTCTCCAAAAAAGCTCATTCGCCGGTTTTGCTCGTACCTCCGCAGGCCATCTACAGAGGTTTTCGGAACTTGCTTTATGCCAGTGATTTCGAGTCTGCGGAGCCAGAAGCTGTTGCCGAGGCAGTTGCCTTTGCTCAGCGCCTAGGCGGTAATGTGCACTTTGTGCACGTCGGTCTACCCGCTGAAGAAGACGTGGAAAGATTGGAAGAACGATTGAAAGAGCTTTACAGAGAAGCAAGCGACGCATCTCACCCCTTCATCTTTAGCCGTGTTATTAGGGAAGACGTTGTAGAAGCACTTCATGAATATGCGTTTGATCATCGGATTGATCTGTATATCTTCGTCACGCACCAGCGCTCTTTCTGGGAAGAATTGCTGCACCGCAGCATTACACGAGAGATGCTGTTGCACACGAGCACGCCCGTGCTGGTTATTCACGCTGACAAAGCCGATGCGTAGTCGATGAACCAGTGGCCACGTCGAATGTTTGTTTCAGGGCATGGCAAAGCAAGAACATCGCACAAAAGACGACAAGGCACCGCCTCTTTCGGTGCTAAAGGAAGGGCGAGATTATTACTGGGAAAATAGATTTATGGTATTCACTGAAGCTTACTTGCTTCGGCGGGGCAAATGTTGCAGTAGTGGATGTAGGCACTGCCCCTATCGAAAGACTAAAGATAACCCCATGAGCAGTGAGACTAATTAAGGCCAATTAGGCCGAAAGCCAAATTGCACGCCGAAAGTCATACGGGCCGTAGTGATACGCCCGGGTCCAGAAGTGTAGACTTCAGGGTCTTCGCTAACCACAATACTTGGCCTAGCCGTAAGGCGAAAAAATTTGTGAGCCAGGAGATTAAAGCCTGCGCCAACTTCGTAGCTGCGAGTGCGCAAGCGAAACAACTGATCGCGCCGTATCTCGCGAAATGGTGCCTGTCGCAGCTCTGCTCTTTCGAAGACGATGTATTCTGGCGTAGAAGGGCTGAAAAAGTCTGCATATAAGCCAGCGTGCAGAAACACACACTGACAGCGATGTAGGCGGTATTGCAAGCGAAAGAGCGCCGTCCAGTAAGCAGGGCGAAAAGCGCGAAGGGTAGAGATGTAGTAGGGAGTTAGGCGACCGTCTTCGGTGCGCTCCACAATGTCTCCTGTCCAGGTGTAATACTCATATGGCCGGTAGTACTCCCGTCCTAGGCCGCCGCCAATCCAAAGACGACTCAAGGCTACGTCCGCGACAAGGGCTGGCGTCAAGGTTGGAATCATACCTGCTTGATATTGGGCAAAATCGTAGGAAATTTCTCCGCCTAGGGCCAACCTCCCAAAAGATTTTTGGCCATGGAGACTCCATTCACTGAGCCAGCAAGCAATAAATAATACTACTGTGTATCGCATAGGTAGAAAAATCTGCTCACTCGAGAGGCCGCCAGCGGCAGCACTCTGCCATCCCTGTTGATGAAGGAAAAGTTCTCTTTTACGCTAGCGAAATAACCAAACTTGGCTTAAAGGTACTGTATTTGTGCAAGGTTTTTTGGCCGAAAGGCGTTTATAAAAGTATGTGGATATTCGCATGTATTTTTCTTTTGGCCAAGTCTCAAGAAGAATAAAAAGGAATAAGTTTTGCAGCCAATCCTACACAGCAAAGGCGTGATAGACGCCTTTTCGTTTACTCAAAGGACAAAAAACATGGGTGGCAAAGAGAGAAAACTCCCCAAAGTAGGCGAACCTGCTCCACCTTTTGTCGCACATACGCAGAAGGGAATTATCCGCTTTCCAGAGGACTTTCGAGGCAAATGGTGCGTTTTTTTCTGCCACCCTGCCAATTTTACGTCGGGGTGGCAGATGTATTCCGACTATTTAGCCCAAAAGGAGCGCTGGCTTCAGGAGCGCGATACTCGCCTACTTATCTTATCCAATCAGACGGTTTGCGGCGATTTGTGGAAAGATATCGTGAGCCGGTATTTGAGCCTACGTTTTAAAGCACCTATCATCGAGGACGAGGATAATTCTATTGCGAACTTATACGGCATGTCTTCTCATCAGCACATCTCTCCACCAAATCATCGCTTTCTATACATCATTGATCCTGAAGGAATTATTCGATTGATCGTTTGCCGACCGCTGCCCTCCTTACAACAATCGTTAAACCGAATTGCGGAGGAATTAGAGAGACTGCAACGCACCAGTCCTGAAGACGAAACGAATCAACGGAAAATTACTTTTTCCCTCCGGACAGACAAAGCAGAAGAATGTCTGGATACGGGCATGACCTATCAAAAAAGTCGCCCAGCACATCTGCATGTGCTTAAGCCTAACCCCAATTGAGGCGCCTACCAAAAGAGGCTTTTCGCCCATATTCTATTTTAATACCACCTGCAATGGCAACTTTTGTTTGGCTATTGACAGGTAAAACAAAAAAGCCTTTTCTCTTTCTATCAGAGAAAGGCTTCCGAACTTATCGTTACTGTTGGCCCACAAGGATTCGAACCCTGACAAACAGAACCAAAATCTGCTGTGCTACCGTTACACCATGGGCCAAAGTCCGAGATCGAGCTCTCTAAAGAGCGGGTGCAAAGGTAAGGAAGACGGAGAGACTAAACAAGACTTTTGCTTACTTTTTTTCTGGCTGAACTCGATACCAATATTGGGTGCGGTAAAACGGCCCTAA
Organism: Saprospiraceae bacterium; assembly: GCA_025055285.1. Taxonomy (GTDB): domain Bacteria; phylum Bacteroidota; class Bacteroidia; order Chitinophagales; family Saprospiraceae; genus M3007. The sequence goes on along the minus strand of JANWXM010000001.1, from coordinate 369,023 downwards.
ATATCCGCGCAAAACCAACACATTAGGGTCGCCCTCCTTCAGCCAAAATTTGCACGTATACCACTTTCCTTTCTCCGGATCCAAAATTCGCCCTGATTGCCAGTACCCTTCTTTTTTTTGCATGTTCTCTAAAATTATCATGCCCATGAGGGGCTTCCCTTTGCGCTCATCAGGACATTTCTCGCATTTTTTATCAGGCGCTGACTTGAGAAGCCTAACGATCTTGCCAAAGAGCATGCCTCTGTCTTCGTAAATCTCTACATGACTTTTAGCCTCACCTGTTTCGTCGTCTATTGTTTTCCAGACGCCCACCGCTGATTGTGCAAAAAGAATAGGAGGAAAAGCAAAAAAGAGTATAGCAATAGATATAAACCGAATCATGGACGAATGAATTAAAGAATAAGCAAATTTCCTTCTTTAGTTCTCCCTTCCGACGGGGGCCGTTCTGAAAGAAGTTTCAGAATGGCCCCTCGTATAGAAGCAACTACTGCTGAGTCTGAGCGGCTGCTTTCTTAGCGGCGCGGAGTTTAGACGGCTTCGGGCGATATTTTCCGTAAGAGCCGCGCCAGATTTTTCCACGCTTTGTTTTTGCGTCTCCTTTTCCCATAATAATACATTATTTAAATATGCCCCACAAAAGTAGTTCAATCTCTAAAAAGCAAAGCAACTTTTTCTTTTAAATTAGAGACCACTCTATAGAAAGGGACGAGAGGAGCTTCCAAGGTAAGAGTAATTCTCTCTCCAGTAAACTACTCTCTCATTCCCTCAATCCCAAAATTGGTAAGGCATAAAATCAATAAATTGAACACCTCATTGTTGTTATTGTAATCTTAATTGTAATTGTTAACAGAACGAAAATTTTCTTACAAGGCATGGAAATAGCAAAACTGCTAAGGACATGAAATATTGGGAAAAGATTTCGCTTTCCAATTTCCAGTGTACTCAGCAGTTTTGGAAACACTGCATTCTCTGTCGAAATCTTCTCGTACAAATAACGCAATACCCCTACGTCGCTTAAGTGTGCTAGGCGCAAGGCGATAGCTTGTTCCGAAGGAAAAACCACTCGACCTCTGCAGTAGGAGAATTTTGCTCTTCTTTTGTCAAGAATCGAGGTCTTCCTCGTTTTGCAGGTTTCATTTCTTTCCAAAGGCAAACCGGCCTCCTAAGCCAAATTGGGTCAAACTTATTGGACTGTCGATTCCTCCAACTCGGTAGTAGCCGATATCGACCCCAAATTTGTGGCGTTTGCCTATAAGAATGCCCGTGTTTCCACCGTAATACGACAGGGCATTTTCGAGCGACGAATAAGTGGTGAATTGGCGAATGTAGCGAGGCGTCAGATACCAAGCAAAGACTTCCGAAGGATGTACAGAAAGGTAAAGAGGAACCTGCAAATTCAGTAATCCTAGTATGATACCGAAACTACCCAGTTCTGTACCTAGGGCCATAGCAAACGGAGATTGGGCATCGCCTATCAATTGGAATTTAGCACCCAATCCCATATTTAAGTTCGTGTTCAAGCGCAGCGTGATGTCTACCTTTTCACCAACGCCGTAACGCCCTCCAAACTCCAAATTAGGGAAGGATAAGGTAGGAAAATTGGCATTTAGGCTGTCTCTATCAAATTCCCTAAAATTTGGAGAAGAGGAAAAATTGAGGGACATGTAGAAATCTCCCTGTTCTTTGCCCACGGTACGGCCATCGTGAAAGCCTGTTAACGAAGCGCATCCACCTAAAAATAGAGCAATGATGCCGAGAGGGAGCCCTAAGGAAAGTTGTTTATACATAAGCATCTGTTTTAGGATGTTAGAAGTTGTTTATAGGTTTACGGGAAATAGTTGTGGGCAAAGGTAAATGAAGAAATAAGTTATTACACTCTTAAATAAACTTAAGATAATTTTAATCTTGTTAGCCTTGATCAAGAGCATTTAAAATGGCCTCGCAAGCAAACCGAATATCGTCTGGCTGAATGATCAACGGTGGAGCAATGCGCAAGGACCGGTTATTAAAAAGAAACCAATCTGTAATTACGCCGCGCTGAAGGCAGGCAGCAACAACCTGTTGCACTAGAGTAGCGTCGTCTAAATCGAGCGCTAGCCAGAGACCGGCGCTGCGTACCTCGCGAATACGCGGATGAACGAGCTGTTGACGAAACAACTGCTCTTTAAGGGATACTTGGGCAATGAGATCGCTGTAAATGAGTTCTTGCATCGTTGCCAGGGCAGCTGCTGCGCACACGGGATGGCCGCCGAACGTGGTGATATGTCCTAGGGGAGGGTCATAAGAGAGCACCTGCATCACCTCGCGGGAAGCCACAAATGCGCCAATAGGCATGCCGCCACCAAAGCCTTTAGCTAAGAGTAAGATATCTGGCTTTATGCCATAGCGCTGAAAAGCAAAAAGTGTTCCTGTACGTCCGCAACCCGCTTGGATTTCGTCTAAAATGAGCAGTGCTCCCACTTCTGTGCAGCGCTGACGCAAGGCTTGTAGCCAGGCGTTATTGGGCAAAGTAAGGCCAGATTCGGCCTGCACCGTCTCCACAATTACAGCTGCTGTGCGGGTCGTGATCTGTTCTAAACAGAAAAAACAATTAAAAGAAATGTGTCGGATGCCTGGCAGAAGTGGATAGTAAGGCAAGGTAAAGTCCGTGGGCCACATCAGGCTAGCTGCCCCTTGGGTACTGCCGTGGTAAGCCCAGCGACAGGCGATTATTTCTGCCCTACCGGTATAGCGTTTGGCTAGCTTCATCGCTCCCTCTGTCGCCTCTGCACCGGAATTGACAAAGTAAACTGAGTCTAATCCCGGCAACTGCTCAGCTAGCAACTTTGCTAATTGCACCTGGGGCGCCAGCACATACTCGCCATATACCATGGCATGCCAGTAACGCTCCAATTGTGCTTTTATCGCCGCTTCCACGCGTGGATGCCGATGCCCTAGGCAGCTTACATTTATACCTGCGATTAGATCTATGTAACGCTGGCCCTTGTTGTCGTAAAGGTAAATGCCTTCTGCTCGCTCAATTTCTAAGCCCAGTGGATTGCTCGAAGTCTGGGCTACGTGGCGCAAGAACAACTGGCGAAGAGAAAGCATGACCACAACAACGCGCCGCAAATGTCTAAAGTTTGGCGATATTATGGCGTTTCTGACCTCGGTCTCCTACATTTGCTCAACGGGCCGTTTTTTCCGCCCTTTTAGAGAAGGCATGAGGACTGGGTGTTTAAAACACGCTTTTTCTCGCTATACAATTTCCTTTCGTAGGAAAAAGGAAGGTTGTTCTCAAAGCTCATTGGAGAATAACAAAAAAGCCCTCCTCCAGCGTTTCGCGGATAGAGGGCCATCCCAAAAACCGATTACATTCTTCTATGATGAACACATAACTCCCATCCTTTCTCCGATGCAAAAGTATGTTGATACACCTATCATGCCCATAGTGTAGCGGTTTTTTTCGACAAAAAGGAGCACTCTTACCCTGTTTAGCGATTAAAAAAACTTAAAAAAGCGCCAAAAAAATCTTCTCCTAGCGCAAGATCGTCACATCTCCTTTGCGGAACAGCCGATGTATGCGACCGCAATAATCTACATCTACAGAGAGACACCAGACGAACACAGCAGGCTGCATATCGGATGCGCGAGAGATGCCGCGCCAGCCCTCACCCCAATCTTGTGTGCGAAAGAGCAAATTGCCCCAGCGGTCAAAAATTTCAAAGCGATAATTGCTTAAGCGCACTTCCGGAATAAAGTATGGCTTAAATTGGCTATTTTCTGGATCGCTGGATTCTGGAGCAAAAACATTAGGCATGTAGAAGAATTCAAAATCAGGTTGTTCGTTCTCCCAGCGCACGCGTATTTCTCGACGCACTCGCTCGCACAAATTGCTAACTTCAACAGTGTATGTCCCTGGTTCGTAGACTCTTATCTCGGGTGCCAGAATACCTGTGCTCCATTGATAGGTGAGTCCGGTCAAGGTTCCGCTAACCGTGGGCGACAACAACATTCCTCTTCCATCGCAAGGCAACAAGGCCTCTTTAGGGAGCGAAACCACGAGAGGAGGTAGAGCTGATAGCTGTACCGATTGGACAAACACACAGCCGTTAGCATCCTTTAACCGCACGAGGTAGGTCCCAGGAGATAAACTGTCAAAGTTTGGTTTGTTCTGAAATATCTTTCCATCTATTGAGTATTGGTACGGTGGCTGTCCACCTAAAGGCAGGCTCACGGTCAACCTCCCTGTGGCGCTGGTCAAGCATGAGGCTTGTGTTTGTATATTAAATGTTGCTACAGGATGCGCCTGTACTTGAACTACTATCGTCGAATCACAGCCTGCGGCATTCGTGAACGTAAAGATTCTTCTGTCTCCAGGCCGCATAGCCATACCGTTGAAATTGAACACTTCGCCTGGACAAACTTTTACCTCAAGCGTATCTGTCGACACCGGCCGTGCTTCTACGACCACAGTTACTATTGAATCGCATCCTTGGCTGCTAGTCAGTACAAAATCTTGAACAGAGCCGCTATACAAGGCTACTCCTTGATAGACGAAAGATTGTCCAGGACAAACACTTACTCGTATCGTAGTAGACGCAACAGGCCGCTCAGCGACGTTGACCGTCACCACCGAATCGCAGCCCGCCGCGTTCTTCAACACAAAAACTCGACTGCCGCCCGCCGGAATAGACACCCCGCCATACTCGTAAAACTCTCCAGCACACACACTTGCGTTGAGCACGCTGAAACTCACAGGCCGCTCAGCGACGTTGACCGTCACCACCGAATCGCAGCCCGCCGCGTTCTTCAACACAAAAACTCGACTGCCGCCCGCCGGAATAGACACCCCGCCATACTCGTAAAACTCTCCAGCACACACACTTGCGTTGAGCACGCTGAAACTCACAGGTCGCTCAGCGACGTTGACCGTCACCACCGAATCGCAGCCCGCCGCGTTCTTCAACACAAAAACTCGACTGCCGCCCGCCGGAATAGACACCCCGCCATACTCGTAAAACTCTCCAGCACACACACTTACGTTGAGCACGCTGAAACTCACAGGCCGCTCAGCGACGTTGACCGTCACCACTGAGTCGCAGCCCGCCGCGTTCTTCAACACAAAAACTCGACTGCCGCCCGCCGGAATAGACACCCCGCCATACTCGTAAAACTCTCCAGCACACACACTTACGTTGAGCACGCTGAAACTCACAGGCCGCTCAGCGACGTTGACCGTCACCACTGAGTCGCAGCCCGCCGCGTTCTTCAACACAAAAACTCGACTGCCGCCCGCCGGAATAGACACCCCGCCATACTCGTAAAACTCTCCAGCACACACACTTACGTTGAGCACGCTGGAAGTCGCCGGAATTTCCGACACAGTAACAGTGACTGTAGAGTCGCACCCTTGTGAAGTGAGGTATGAAAATGTCGTGGTACTTCCTGCTGGAATTGGCACACCGTTGAAGAACGCACTATCGCCCGAACAGGCGCTTAGTTGGATTTCAGTAGTAAATGCGCCTGGACAGGCATGCTGGATAAGTAAATTAATTTGGACAAGAGCATCGCATCCTGCTAGCAAAATGTTTTGCTCTCCGACTACGACCCTCCAGCCAGGAGGTAGGGCTTGGGAGTCTATTGCTGCTACATAATTGCCAGCAGCCACTTGGCTGAAGGCGAAGGAACCCTGAGCATTCGTCCTACTAGAAGCGACGATGTTAGTATTCTCTCGCAAGTGGACAAGCATATTGGAGACAAGCGTGTCGCTAGCATCTACGGTGCCATTTTTGTTTACGTCGGCCCATACACTTCCTGACACGCTTCCGTGGCTGTCGTACAGATTGAGCGTCAGCGGTCTGCTGCGACTTACGCAGCCTGTCTTGTCGATTAATACAGCGTGATAGACACCGCTCTGTGTGGGCATCAGATAGGGTGAGTTGGCCCCTGGAATGGGATTCTCATTGAAAAACCACTGCCATGAAGCAATATTAGGAATAGGGGGCAGGCATAATGTATCGGGCCGACATCGGGTGTAGCAACCTGCCGGAATAGCAGATACTGGAGGCCCCGGCAGGATAATTTCTGAGTTACTACGCGCCTCACAGCCGAATTCATTGATAACGCGCAGGAAGTAACGCCCTGGCTGTTGTGTAATTAAAGGTACCGCTGTTTGGCCCGTATTCCATACAAAGCGCCAGTTGGGAGGTGTCGGTCCGAAGTATTGAAGCAGATTTTGATTACCAGCACAAGGCGGCAGCGTTAAATTGCTGATGAAGAAATCCGATGGAACGGGACGAACATTCACCACAAAGGGTGGCGACACTGTAGTGCAACCTGTAGTAAGGTCGGTGATAGTAACTGTAAATACATGGGTACCTATGGGCAAGAGATTGTTGCGCTGTTCTGAGAACTCGATCCGCGTGCCTACGACGCCAGTAGACCAAGTGAAAGATAAATTTCCTCTACCTTGAACAACAAGATAGACGTCTTCACCCGCACAGATGCTGTGAGACGGATATACCAGCCCAACAGTCTGTCCTATTTCATTAGTGATAGCAGCCTTGATACGAGCATCTGGACCAGGTACAAAGCGAACAGGAACGGCTGGTGGGGCGTAAATACATCCATTTGCGTCGGTAAGCGTGACACTGTAGACCCCCTCTTGCATCACGGTTAAAGTGTTTCCCTGAGAACCATTATTCCATACATAGGTGACGCCACCTGCGGGAGCAACGAGCATGAGCGTACTTCCTTCGCACAGCGGTGCGGGTTTATTGGGCGTAATGTTTCCAGTGAGGGTGTTGGCAGCTACACTTATGTGGCGCACAGCGACTGCTGTGCACCCGAAGACATCTGTAGCGACCGCAGTTACGGTATAATTCCCTGGTGAAAAGGTGTGATAGACAGGCGACCCTTGAGCAGTGTTGAATGTACCTGAAGCGGGGTCGCCAAAGTTCCAGGTGAGGTTTTCTCCATTGCCTTCAAATTGGAGGGCCCTTCCTGCACAACCGCTTTCGGGTACGTGAATGAGCGGTTCCATGGGCTGATGCACTTCGATAATCCGAGACACAGTAGCGGTACAACCGCTATTTGCAGTAATTGTCAAGCGTACCGAGTAGGTCCCGCTACTCGTATATACATGGCTGGGCTCACGTAAGTTAGAGGTATTGTTGGTGCCAGCAGCAGGGTTTCCAAAGTTCCAGCTCCAAGCGCTAATACTCCTAGAAGGTAGGGTGCTGCTCTCTTCTCGAAACACAACAGGAACGCCAACACACGCTGGAGGTGCGGAGAAGTAGGCTACTGCTTCTACAGGAAAGGACTCTCGAAGGAAACACGTTTGCCCTGTGCTGATAGTGCGGGCAATTAAAAAGGCGTTGTGAAACCCTACTTCCGGGAAGACGCGATACACTACATCGCCTGCTTCCGAGGCAACTCCACTTTTCCCCCATTGGAAGAAGGTCCACTGGGCCGATCCTGGCAGGTAATCTGAACCGCTAGCGCGAAAACCTAGAGAGTCGCACCGATCTGTTGGCAAAACTTGAATGGTTACTTGTCCTGGCGTGCAAGGAGGCATACCCCCTGGTACGGGAAGGCCTCCGCCTCCTCCACTGCAATCACGCACGATGACCAGGGGGCCAGCAACCGCTGAACAGCCGGCGGAATTCGTTACTTGCACAGTATACTGGCCAAACTGTTGAGTAACGAGAATGGGCGCATTCGCTCCTACTGGTAGGCCATTGTGAAACCATTCATACGACAGCCCCCCACTTGAGGGCACAACCGCTTGAAGAGTTACTTCCTGAGGTGTACAAAAACTCGTCGGGTCGTTGGTAGAAAGAGTTACATATGGCGTCTCGCGACGAGCAATGCCAAAGGAAACTTTCACTGGACAGCCCTCGAGGGTATAGGCTTCCAAAAGATATTGGCCAGGGCCGAGACGCATCGTATCTGTTGTGCCGAGTAAATTTTTGTTAGCATCGCGCCAGGAGTAGTTAGTATAAGGTTGTGTAGTGCGAACAATGGCTGTTTCGCCGGCACAAAGTGCGGCTGGATGAGTTACCACGGGCGCAGCAAGAGGCAAAACCGCTACCCTAAATACTGCCGTTCGGTTGCAGGCTGAGGCTCGAAGGGTGTGGATACCTCCGCGAGTCCAATACACTGTTGCTCGATCGAAACCTTGACCACTTGTAACGATGCCTGCCTCGGCGGGTTCTACGCTCCATTGAATATCGAGCCCAGGAGGGCTGGGCAACTCGTAGGTTGCAGTTTCGCCTACGCACAGCGTATCTCTACCCGAAATGGAAACGTCGCTGAGGGTTTTAAGGCTGAGTAGCGCGTTTGCCGATGGACAACTAAGGCCCTCATCGGAAAGTACTTGTGCCGACAATTGGTATGGGCCATTTAATTGCCAGGTAATGTTAATTGGATTTCCCAAGAGTGCTTGAGGCGCACCCGGGCCGTTTTGCACCGTCCACCGCACAGTAGCATCAGCAGGGACTCCTTCTGCGGTGTAAGTTAATGTCTGCCCTGGACAGATAACTGCCGGGCCTTTGATGCCAGTTGGCGCGGATGGCGGATCTGGCACATAAACACTCCATTCACGCATCTCCGTGCAGGTTTGGTCAGGATTTGCCGGTATAGCGCGCATGCGATAGTAGCCCGGGCCCGCATTGAGTGGTGCTAGTACTGTTGCAGTTGCTAAAGGTGAAGACCATACCGCCGAACCGTTTGGCCCGAGGAGTGTCCAATGGCTCAATAGGTTCTGATTAGTAGTTGTTAAGCGTGTCGTAAAGCTAGCAGATGAGCCGGCGCATGCCTCTGGAGGTCCGTTAAGGAAAAACGACGACAAGATGCGAACTTCGATTGTATCGCTTCCGCCACACTTTAAGTAACAGTTATAGTATCGCACCGCCAAGCGATGTACAACGTTCGGATTAGACGTACTGCTCCACCGAATTGTTACGCGTGAGGTACCCTGACCCTCTACGATAGCACCTCCTCCAGAGAGCATCCATACGAAGTCTGTACCTCCAAAGGCTTCAATGCTGTATACCTCTTCAGCATTTGGACACACGCGCTCCTTTCCTTGAATTTGAGCTTGGTCGTCGATAATAGGGATGCGCACTGCCGACGGAAAGGGACAAGTTGCTCCTGTGCAGGTTTGAGGAGTTAACCACAAGGTCCCTATAGGGCCTGCATTCCAACGAACAACAATACTATCTGCTCCAGGTGAGCCTCCTCCCAAGATGGAACCGTTTGGACTGATGCTCCAACGAACGCCAGAACAATTCGGGCTCACGCGATAGGTAGTAATGGTTCCGGCACATAGATCGCCCAAACACTGTAGCGTTGGGCCCTCTGCATCGAGTACCTCCACAACGATTTGTGCAGTGTCACTACACTGGCAACCGCTCGTGGCGATGAGGCGCACCAAATGCCGACCCGGCAAGTGAAAAGTATGTTGTGTGTGAATACTTTGATCAGTAGATAAGTCATCGCTAAAGAACCACTCGTATCGCTCGGCGTCTTGACTTCGGTTGTCAAACCATATTGTCTGTCCTTTGCAGATGCGAACCGTGTCAGAGCCCGATGTTGGTTGTGGTTCAGTAACAAAAGCTGCATGCGGCTTCTCAACAATATTCACACACATACTTGCTTGGCCAAAACACGTCGGTGACACGCTATAAAGTGTGCCCACTGAAACGAGGCCTGCTCCTGAAGTGCCCCAATACACTGTGACTGCTCTTCGGTCAGGTTCTTGAATGCGAAAGCTATCGGCGGCGCCCAGGACTGACCAACTGATGTCAGACGGAGGAATAATTGCTGGCAATTTCTCGATGAAATAGGTAACCATGCTTTGCGGACAGACGCGATCACACCTTTTGATATCGGAAGTTTTGGCATCGTCAGGAAAGGCGCACAGAGAAGCATTAGATGAAACGATTCCTACATCCACATACGGCGACACGCGAACTTCGAGCGAAGCAGAGCTCAATAAGCTACCATTCCAAGAGTAAAGAGCAACCGATATTTTATATAAGCCCGACTGCTGAAAGCAAAATGTTGGAGTACTGTCATTGCTAACGGCAAGGATGGTACCGTCGTTCCTTGCTTGAGTCCACTTGTAAGTAGCTGTTGTAGGGCCTGGCGCGTCTATCACCTTTACGACGTAATACTTGTAGCAGCCAGGACAAACAGCTGTTGGCCCTTGAATGGTTATTAGTGAATTTTGAGTCAAAGAGTCTTCGGGAAACGCCAACGTGGAAAAAGCGAGCAGCAGTTGGTAAAAAGAAACTATCATACGCAAAGGAAGGGTTTAATGAGTGTGTAGCATAGAAAAGAGAGTGACTCCTTGTTTGCTGACTCATTTCGTGAAGATGCACCGGACTTCCTTAGCGCTGCAGAAGAGTGAAGTGATTTTTTGGATGAGAAAGTGCAAGAAACCGCCATTTTATTCCTTCTGCCTAAAGGTATTATTCTATTTGAGCGTGTTTTGCGTGCTTTGCAATTCAAACTTTTTCCTATGAAGAATGCTGCTATGAAATACCTCTACCTAGTGGCCCTTTTTACAGGGTTGATGTCTTTTGCCTCTGCTCAAACTCCATCAAGACGAGACACGGTGCCGCCCACACCTACTGCTGTGAAGGATACGGTACCCTCAAAAGAGGAAAAAACCGAGAAGAAAGATAGAGAGGAAAAGAAGGGCCCTAAACCGTATCGAGAAGTAATTAACGAAAAAGCCATCAGCACGGTGGGAATGGTTACTGTACATCGCATTGAAGATAAGTACTTTCTAGAAATTCCAGATTCCATGCTTGGTGCGGAGATTATGGCCATCACGCGCGTTTCGCAAACGCCTACAGGAGCAGGTTATGGTGGAGAGGAGGCTAACCGCCAAGTTATCCGCTTTGAACGCGGGCCATCAGACAAAGTTTTCATTCGCGCTATTGCGTATCGCAACGTAAGCCCAGATACAGCCGCGCCTATTTACAAGGCAGTCCGCAGCTCAAACATGGACCCCATTGCTGCAGCTTTCGACATAAAAGCCATTCGGCCCGATACATCAGTAGTAATTGAAGTTACAGACTTTTTTAAAGATGAAAATCAAGTATTTAGTTTACCTCCCTTGGTCAAGCAGCGCTACAAGATGGGAGAACTGCAAAAAGACCGCAGTTACATTCAAAGCATTCGAGCTTACCCTATCAATTTGGAAGTGCGCGTAGTAAAGACATATAAGGTAAACCCTCCGTCGCTGAGGGAAGAGACACCAGGGACGATAAACCTCATCGCCGGCTTAAATGCGGGCGTAGTGACGTTTGAGATCAACAATTCCCTCATACTCCTGCCGCGCAAACCCATGCGCAAGCGCTACTTTGACCCCAGAGTGGGTTATTTTGCCACTGGTTATCAAGTGTATACCGATGACCAGCAACGCGTTAAAGATGAGACCATTATTGTTCGTTGGCGCCTAGAGCCCAAGAACGAAGCAGATGCTCAGCGCCAACAGCGCGGTGAAAAAATCGAACCGGCCAAGCCCATTGTTTTCTATATCGACCCAGCTACTCCCCACAAGTGGCGTCCGTATATAAAAAAAGGCGTCGAAGACTGGCAAGCCGCCTTTGAACAAGCAGGATGGAAGAATGCAATCTTTGCTCGAGACTGGCCAGAAGGCGACACTACGATGAGCCTTGAAGATGCTCGATTCTCCGTCATTCGCTATTTCGCCTCTGACATCCAAAATGCCTACGGTCCTAATGTACATGATCCACGCACAGGCGAAATTATTGAAAGCCATATCGGCTGGTACCACAATGTGATGCGTCTGCTTAAAAACTGGTATACTACTCAGACAGCTGCCGTAGATCCGCGTGCTCGCACTAACGAATTCGATGAAAAATTGATGGGTGAGCTCATCCGCTTCGTTGCTGCGCATGAGGTAGGGCATACGCTAGGACTACGGCACAACTTTGGCGCAAGCCATGCCACCCCCGTTGAAAAACTGCGCGACAGAAAGTTCACTGAAACTTATGGACACACCTCCTCTATTATGGACTACGCCCGATTCAACTATGTGGCTCAACCTGAAGACAGCGTTACGGACTTAATGCCTCGCATTGGCGACTACGACCGTTGGGCAATTGAATGGGGATACAAACCCATTTACGGTACGAAAGATGCTGAAGAAGACCGCAAGGTGCTCAATCGTTGGTATTTAGAAAAGGCTGCCAACAACCCGCGGCTGCATTTTTTAACCGAAACCAATCCTTACGACCCGCGCGCTCAAGCTGAAGACCTCGGCGACAATTCGATGCTCGCATCCGAATACGGCATCAAAAATTTGCAGCGTATCTTGCCTAATGCTGCCCTTTGGACAAAAGAAGAAGCAAACACCTATGAACGCGCACAGGAGTTGTACGACAATGTCGTTGCCCAATATAGGCGCTACATTGGACACGTAACTAAATGGATCGGCGGCGTCTATGAGACGCCTAAGACTTACGATCAACCTGGGATGGTATACGAGATAGCGCCGGTCGAACGCCAGCGCGAAGCTATCGCTTTTCTGCATAAACACCTTTTTCAAACGCCAGAATGGCTTTTCGAGCCTAAAGTACTGCGCTTGCTTCAGCCGGAAAGTGGCGTTATGGCCCTCTTGCGCATTCAAGAAAGCACGCTGAACAGCCTGTTTAGCCCTGCGCGTCTGCAGCGCATGCTCGAAAACGAGGCTTTCGATTCGAAGACATATACAATTGCTCAACTTTTCGACGACCTGCGCGCAGGCATCTGGAGTGAATTAGCTGATCGCTCAGCAGTCAGTTTGCAGCGGCGAAATTTGCAGAAAGTATTCCTCGACAAAGTAAGCGCGCTTCTCCAACCGCCCGCAGATGCGTCGACATCAAACCTTCGTTATTCAGACGTGCCCTCCCTAGCGCTTGCCACATTGCAGCAACTAAAGGTAGAGGTAGCGGCTGCTGCAAACGCTGTCAACGACGCTGCTACACGCTACCACTATCACGATTGCCTACGCCGCATTGAAGCGGCCTTAGAGCAACCCGTAAAGCGAGAACGCTAAAGAGGAATGTTACCGTGTTTGCGCCGAGGACGCAATACGGCCTTATGTTCCAACATAGCAAAGGCTCGGATGAGTTTGCGGCGCGTTTCACGCGGCCAAATTACTTCGTCAATAAAGCCGCGCGCAGCAGCCCGATATGGATTCGCAAAAGTGTTCGCGTATTCGTGCTCCTTTTCAGCTAGCTTAGCATGAGGATCAGGAGCACTTTCGATTTCCTTTTTAAAGATAATTTCAGAGGCGCCTTTTGCCCCCATGACGGCAATTTCCGCCGTTGGCCAGGCAAAGTTCATATCGGCGCCAATGTGTTTGGAATTCATAACGTCATAAGCACCGCCGTATGCTTTTCGCGTAATTACAGTAACACGAGGCACTGTAGCTTCAGAAAAAGCATAGAGCAGCTTGGCTCCATTGGTAATGATAGCGTTCCACTCTTGGTCAGTGCCAGGCAAGAAACCTGGCACATCTTCGAGCACTAACAACGGAATGTTAAAACAATCGCAAAAACGCACAAAGCGCGCTGCTTTCTTCGAAGCATTTACGTCTAATACACCGGCTAGACTCATGGGCTGATTGGCTACGATGCCAATGCTCCGGCCAGCTAGGCGGGCGAATCCAACGATGATATTCTCGGCATATTGTTCGTGAATTTCAAAGAATGAGCCCTCATCTACAATCTCAGCAATCACAACCTTCATATCGTAAGGGTGGTTCGGATTGTCAGGCACAATGTGGTCTAAGGCAGGGCGATACTCATCGCCTAACACGTATGGCAAATGAGGAACTCGATCCAGATTATTTTGCGGAATGTAACTCAGCAGGCGTTTAATCTTCTCAATACAATCTATATCGTTCGAAGCAACGAGATGAGTTACTCCTGACTTTGTAGCATGAGTATAAGCTCCGCCCAGCTCTTCACTAGTAACTTCTTCGTTCGTCACTGTTTTGACCACATTAGGACCCGTGACAAACATATAGGAGGTGTTTTCTACCATGATGATGAAGTCTGTGATGGCAGGGCTGTACACAGCACCGCCAGCACAGGGCCCCATGATAGCCGAAATTTGCGGCACTACGCCGCTGGCTTGAACATTGCGATAGAAGATCTCAGCATATCCGCCCAAAGAGTTGACGCCTTCCTGAATGCGCGCGCCACCCGAGTCATTGAGACCAATGATGGGAGCTCCGTTTTTGACGGCCAAATCCATGACTTTACATATCTTCTCAGCGTGTGTCTCCGAAAGCGAGCCGCCAAAAACAGTAAAATCTTGGGCGAAAATATAAACTAAGCGGCCGCCAATAGTCCCATAGCCCGTAACTACGCCATCACCCAATATCAGTTGTTCGCTCATGCCAAAGTCATTACACCGGTGTGTAACGAAAGCGCCAATTTCTTCGAAGGAACCTTCGTCTAGTAAAAAGTGAATGCGCTCGCGAGCTGTTAATTTGCCCTTCTTGTGTTGGGCTTCGATGCGCGATAGACCTCCGCCTTGTTTGGCCTCGATTAGCTTTTGCCGGAAAATTTCGTTTTTGTCGCTCATAAAAAACGATCGTTGCTTATTGTCGTACTAAGGAGATGTATTGCAATCCCGGACGGTGTTTTTGATATAGCAAGGATAGAATGTCTTCAAATACTTGAGGGCAGTTTACAAAATCGCTATCGTTGAGGTCGAGCAAAACGATAGGGATGTCAGTTTCTTGCTTGAAATATTCTAAGTAGGTAGCTTGAAGGCATTGTAGATAGTTTTCAGGCATATTTTGTTCGATGGCTCGGCCGCGCTCTTGGATGTATTTTTTTAAGACGGGTACTGGCCGGTGCAGGTAAAGTAATAGGTCAGGTTTGGGAAAATTCGCATTCAGGACGGCAAAGAGGCGCTGAAACAGCCGAAATTCTTGTTCATTCAAGTTGTTGCGCGCAAATAAGAGAGTTTTTATGAAAAAATAATCTGCGATAGTCAGACTTTTGAAAAGGTCTGGCCTAGCGAAGTGTTCAGAGAGTTGCTTATGTCGCTCCGTCATAAAGAAGAGTTCGACCGGGAAGGCATAGCGTTGTGGATTTTCGTAGAAGTAGGGCAAGAAAGGGTTATCCGTAAATTGCTCCAGTATAAGGTTAGCTTCTAGCCGGCGAGCTAGGAGCTGGCTCAACGTAGTCTTACCTGCACCAATATTGCCCTCTATAGCAACGAACGTATATGGGAGCACGGTAGAGGCGAGATGATGCGACGAGCGACGTTAAAAAAAAGTGACATTCTAACGGCGAAAGCCCTTAGGATAAGGCATCCTGGGCATAGGTGGCATTTTTCCGCGATGTTGAGTCATCTGTTGCATAAGTTTGCGCATATCGTGGAAGTTTTTAATGAAGAGATTGACCTTCTCCAGCGGCACGCCTGAGCCACGAGCAATGCGTTTTTTGCGGCTTAAGTTGAGAATATCCGGATTTTGACGCTCTTGAGGCGTCATGCTTTTTATCATCGCCTCAATGTGAAGCAGATGTCGCTCATCAATATGAATATTGCGCAGCGCCTTGTCCATGCCCGGAAGCATACTTAGAAGGCTTTTAAGGTCTCCCAAGCGTTTGATTTGTTGAAGTTGACTCAAGAAGTCATTGAAATCGAATTTATTTTGCTGAAGGCGTTTTTCCAAGCGCCGAGCCTCTGCTTCATCGAGTTCCATCTCGGCTTTTTCCACCAGCGACAACACATCTCCCATGCCCAAGATCCGGCGGGCCATGCGGTCAGGATGAAAGACATCGAGCGTCTCTAATTTTTCGCCAGTAGAAATAAACTTGATGGGCTTGCCGACCGTATATTTAATCGACAACGCCGCGCCTCCTCGCGTATCGCCATCCAATTTAGTCAGAACTACTCCATCGTACTGAATGCGTTCGTGAAAGGCCTGAGCCGTATTGACTGCATCCTGGCCCGTCATGGCATCTACCACGAAGAGAGTCTCTGTGGGCTCTATCGTTCTTTTAATAGCAGCAACCTCCGCCATCATGGCCTCATCTATTGCTAGGCGGCCAGCGGTATCTAAAATAACGACGTTTTGGCCATGGGTACGCGCATACTGAAGGGCATTGCGCGCAATAGCTACCGGATCCATATTACCCTCTTCCCGATATACAGGGACTTGAATGGAAGCGCCCAAGATGTTTAGCTGTTCTATTGCTGCCGGCCGATAGACATCACAAGCCACCAACAAAGGCAACATCTTGCGCTGTTCCTTGAGATAGCGAGCTAGTTTAGCACAGAAGGTGGTTTTCCCACTGCCTTGAAGCCCTGCCACAAGAACCACCCCTGGCGTCCCTTTCACATTGATGCCCACAGACTGGCCACCCATGAGCGCGGTCAATTCGTCGAAGACGATTTTGACCATCAACTGACCTGGATTGACGTTGCGCAGGATGTTTTCGCGCCCTAAAGCCTTTTCCTTTACTTTATCGGTAAACTCTTTAGCAATCTTGTAGTTAACATCGGCTGCCACTAGGGCCCGACGAATTTCCTTAATGCTTTCGGCTACGTTGAGTTCCGTTATGCGATGGGTGCCCTTGAGCACCTTGAAGGCAGATTCTAAGCGATCGCTTAAACTCTCAAACATGGTCTTTTATCCTTAGGAAAAACTCCATTTTGTAATCAGCCCTGCAAAAGTAGTATGCCTATGGCGGCAACGGTGTTGCCAAGAGAATAAAACTTCTTCCGCTGCTGAGTTTTCGCCTCAGGTGTTTTTCATGGCTTGCTCATTTGGAAGAGGAAGGCAAGGCACTTTCAGCTAGACGAGCGACTTATTTAAGCAGTGCTTTTCTTCTCTTAAGCGCCGAGGTGAAATTCACCTTAGCGTAAGCTACGAGTTTCTACCTTCGCCGTGTGTTTCCAAACAGTAGGACACGATGACGCCTAATGAAAATAAATCATTTTCAGCAGACTTTTATGGCTTGACGGAGGCTGAAGTTGTCGCCAATCGCCACCAGTATGGCTCCAATAGGCTGCAATGGCATCAGCGCCGGCAGATATGGCACCTGGTGAAGGAGGCCCTACACGAGCCAATATTCTTATTGCTCTTCCTAGCCTGCGCACTTTATTTCATTCTAGGCGATTATACAGAGGGTTGGCTCATGGCTGCAGCCATTGTGTTTGTCTTGATTATTGAGGTAGTGCAGGAGTATCGAAGTGAGCGAGCTTTGGAGGCTTTGCGCCAATATACTCAGCCGTTGGTTCGGGTGCGACGCAATGGACGCGACGTCTTAATACGGTGTGAAGAATTGGTCGTAGGTGATATCATCCTCTTCTCTGAGGGCGAACGCTTGCCCGCCGACGCTGTCGTAGTGCAGCAAAATGACTTAACCGTAGATGAGTCACTCCTTACGGGAGAATCTCTACCCGTGAGCAAATCCGTGCAGGGTCATGAAAACCGACTTTATCAAGGTACGGTAGTAGCCACTGGTATGGGTATGGCACGGGTAGAGGCAGTGGGTCAGGCCACGGAGTTCGGCCGCTTAGGCCGAGCGATCGAGGCAATTAAACCCGAAAAAACACCTTTACAACTTCAATTAGAGCACTTCGTACGGCAAATGCTATACGCTGGCTTGGGCGCCTTCATCCTCGTATTTTTAATCAACCTGATTTACACGCAGCAATTGGTTTCAGCCCTGCTCTATTCGTTGGCCCTGGCTATGGCAATTTTACCCTCCGAAATACCTGTGGCCTTTGCTTCTTTCATGGCATTGGGGGCCTATCGCATGAGCCGGCGAAGTATTTTAGTTAAACAGCCCAAGACAGTGGAAAGTCTCGGCTCTGCCACTGTAATTTGCCTAGACAAGACAGGCACGATTACAGAAAACCGCATGAAAGTAGCGGAAGTGCTTGATTACTCTGGTAAGGGTCGATGCTTAGAATATGCCATGTGGGCTAGTGAGCCAGAACCTTTCGATGCCATGGAGAAGGCCATTCACGAAGCCTATGCTCAGCAAGCTTCGGAAGACCGCCGGTCTCATTTTCGCCTATATCGGGAATATCCGCTAAGTGGTAGGCCACCCATCATGACTCATGTGTTTGTAGGCGTTTTGGGCGACGACCACTACATTATAGCGGCCAAGGGCGGCGTAGAGCGTATCCTCCTTATATGCCGCTCCCTTGACGACACCACTCGAAAGGAAGTTCTGGAAAAGACGGCGCATTTGGCTGCACAAGGATATAGGATCTTGGGTGTCGCTTCAGCTCAATGGCCAGACGGCCAGTTACCCGACAATCAGGAGGATTTTGATTGGCAATTTGAAGGTCTCGTGGCCTTGTATGACCCGCCTAAATCCAACATTCGGCAAGTATTCGAGCACTTCTATACTGCTGGTATCCAGATAAAGATGATTACCGGCGATCACGTAGCCACTGCGCTTAATATCGCTGAGCGCAGCGGGCTGCGATCCGATGGCACTGCCTTAACTGGCGAAGAGATCATCCAAATGCCTGACGAAATGCTCCGCCAGAAAGTAGGCCAAGTTGCCGTATTCGCTCGCATGTTTCCCGAGGCAAAACTGCGTGTTGTAGAAGCCTTAAAAGCAAATGGCGAAGTCGTAGCCATGACGGGCGATGGCGTCAACGACGCCCCCGCGCTGAAGGCTGCTCAAATCGGAATTGCAATGGGCCATCGCGGTACGGAAACTGCTCGTGCAGCAGCTTCTATGGTATTGCTCGACGACGACCTCTCACACATGGTTACCGCGATCGAAATGGGACGTCGCATTTATGCTAACCTGCGCAAAGCTATTCGATATGTCATTAGCATCCACGTCCCTATTGTGCTAACGGTCGTTCTGCCTCTGCTGTTCAATTGGCCCTTCCTACACCTTCTTTCTCCCGTGCATGTCATCTTTATGGAATTGCTTATGGATCCTACGTGTGCTATCGCTTACGAAAATGACCCGGGCGATCCGGACTTGCTGAAACAACCGCCTCGGCGCCGTCAAACCTCGCTATTTTCTACAGGTGAAATTCTCTTCAGCCTCCTTCAAGGAATAGCTATTACTGTAGGTATTTTCGTGCTCTACCACTATGCTACAGCAAATGGGGCCACAGAAGCGAAGACCCGCGCCTTCGTTTTTGCTACACTCATGATAGCTAATATCTTTCTTGCCATGGCGAATCGCTCGTTTGAGTACAGCATCTTCCGCACCTTGCGCTATCCGAATCGAGTGCTCTGGTTCGTCTTAGCAATAGCAACTTTTATCTTAGTTACCATACTGCTCGTGTCACCCATACGAGACTTGTTTCAAATGGAAGCGCTTACCCTCGACGAATTGACCCTGTGTGCCTTCACGGCATTTGTCAGTGTTTTTTGGGTAGAGATAGGCAAGCGCTGGCGATAAGGAAGGCCAAATAGCGTTCAATTCCGCAGCATGTAAGGCCCATAACAAAAGAGCAAGTCTAGCACTGATAAATCGGACAGAAAACCGAAGCGATCTTCAAAGACTTGCGGATAAGAGATTAAAGGGACTGCCGGCTGCTTTTTCCGATGGATGCAACCTCGTGCGTCGGTTATGCCGCGGAGCTGCGCTTCTAAGGTGGTCATGTAGTGTTCAGTGAGTCGAATTTCGGCGCGTCCGCCAAGAGCTTGCCACAAAAAGAGCAAAATTTCAAAATTGAGGTCAAAGAGAAACACGTAGCGTTTTTCAAAGAAAGTGCGTACTGCATCGGCATAATACTCAAAGAAAGGCGCACTACCATAAGCGGAGCGAAGGGTACGCCACTGAATGCGCTGCCAAGGCGTATCGTAAGCGATGCGCACATCCCGAATAGGCATTTGTCGGTGTTTTCCCTTGCGGAGCGGAACGCTTAATCGAAGTATACCATTTGGGCCGGCGATGTAACAGCGATGGCGGTAAGAACCCTTTTGATAGTGCTCGTTCGCTTCAATCCAGAGGATGTCGGCGCACCGAGCTAAGGCAAGCCAAGATACAGGCGGCCAATAAAAGAGTTCGAGCAGGATTTCACGAGACATGAAGTAGGATGGGTTTAATGCGAAAACCAGCCTGTTTGAGTAAGCGCAGCATACCTTTACCTCCTGCTAGATGGGCAGCGCCCACGGCACCAAACAGACTTTGGCGATGAGCAATTTCGGCAAAACGTTTGGCCATGCGCACGTTGCGTTCCAACAGAAGAGGGCGGCGCAGCCAGCGAGCATCTCGACGACTTGCTTGATAAAGCGACCGAATATTGCCCTCCTGATACCAACGCAACATTGCCTTCAGGCGTTCGCGTTGACGGCGGTAGTGTTTGAGAAAGTATGTCAGGCTTTTTAATTGGTCTTCCAGAGGAATACGCCTCAAAACTTCCAATTGTTCTTCAAAAGTTTCTAATCCAGTGATGCTTTTCCCTTTATTTAAGGCATACATCCAGAGGGCTTCATCGAGCGGATAGGGCGCTTCCTCGCGCAAAAGAGCAGTGGTCAGCACCATTTGCACATACATAGGATGAGCCTGGCGAAGGGTTTCTGGAGGTAGATCTAGCTTTCTTTTTGCATAAAAAGCTAAGTTTTTCCAAGCGCGACGCGAAAGGAGTTGGTCGAGCGTCGTTCCTTCAGGCAAAAGCAAGGCAGTGGCCAAGGCAGCAGAGTCTGTTTGAGAGAAATTATATTCAGCTGCGAAGACCTCGCACTGCTCTATGCGCGCGTAAGCTAAATCAAGCCAAGTGAAAGCGCGCAGGTCGCGCGTATGCATCGTGCCAAAAAGGTATGATACAGGCCCGCCCTCTCGAGGAGATACCTGCCACAGTAGCGTATTCGTCTTTTTTGAGTTTTTCATGGCAGAAGCCGATTGCAAGGCGTTTCTTGCCACTGTTCACCATCTGTTTGCCATGGATTTACTTCCATGCGCCACAGACCTCCCTCAGCAGGCTGTATGCAGCGGCAAAGGTATTGCGCTAATTGTCGGTGCGCGCGAGGATGGTTGAACATGGGCACCTGCAACTCCGCTATAGCCCAATCGTCGAAGAGTAATCGCCTCCCTTCATCCCAACTGTGGCGACTCCAGGCAGGCTGCAATTCAGGGCACACATGGGCACCAGGAGCCTTGAAAAAGCCTGCCTCCGGTTGGGTGTTAGCATACATTTTCCATGATAATGCCTCTGGCCAAAGCCCAAGTTTATTTAGGGCTGGTAAAAACCAAGCAAAGAGCAAGATGGTCCAAACGGATCCTGTGAGATAACTAATCCTCTGTTGAGCGCGAGGAGCCATCTTCGGGCCCAGATCTCTTTGCCCTGACGACGGCGTTCGAGTGCAAATCCATACGAGGGCAGCCATAGCGAAATTCCAAGGGATAACGACTGCATTCCAATTTAGACCTAAAGGACTTAGCGCCAAGACAATGAAGAGATGAAACACCAGTACAGCCCAGCGAACATATGGTCTACATTGAACCCACAGTAAACCCAGGCCAAAAAGCGCCTCTACCATCGCAGCGACATAGCCTAGTGTTGTATACTGTCCGAACGGCTTTGTAAAGGCAAAAGCCTGGCACAACCAGGGAAAATTTTCCTCAGCGAAGTAAGGCGTTAATTTATTTAACCCGCTCCAAACGTAGACGCCGGCAGCTAGTAGACGCAACGCTGGCTCTGGCTGATCTTTTCGCCAAAAAAGCACTCCACCAGCCAGCAGATAAAAATACGTCCAAGGTTGTAACCGATTGAGGTCTATTGCGATAAGGCCCAACCACGTGCCATACGCACCAGCCAAAAGCCAGCGCCTGTGAGGCCAGATGCCAACACTTAAAAGTAAGGCAATCCACAAGCAAAACAGCAGAATTTCACCTGCTGTATTTGCTGGTTGGTGTGCTTGTCCGCTTAAAGGTAATTGAGGAAACGTACGGCCCGCTGCGCCATACCAAAGCGGCAAAGAGAGCGCAACGTGGGCCATTACTGCCAATACTGTTATGCGAGCAACGAGGGAAGTTGTTCTCATAACCCGCTAACGTTAAGCTGCAACCGTCCTTTGACATACAGGTCTGCCCGAATGCCTCTCGGAGTGACCAGCGTGCGCTCCACCGATAGCGTGTCTAATAAACCTTTCAGCACCACACCCGGCTGAATCACATAATGCTGCAACGTTTGCTGGGCAGAGGTCTTTACCGCTTGAAGGTTCTCCTCCAAAGGGAACACCAACGATTCACTCAAGCGGCGTTTGAAGGCGCTGGAAAACAGCCAAGCAGCAGTGCGGTGTAGAAAGTTGCGCGTTGCCGCGTGAAATTCTAACTCTGCCACTTCAATACAGTTCTTCGAGGGATTAAAAACTGGTTTGCCAATCAAATAAATATCTCCGTTTACAGCACCCCTCAACGTCGTATTTGCCACCAAGCGGTCGCCGTTTCCCCAAAGACGCAGGTTTTGCACCATAACCTGCCTTTTTCCTGCGCTGAACGACTGCCCGACGATGAGCTTCTGTCCAATTCGTTCAGCTTCAGCGAAAGGCACTTCGGTAGTTAGGCGCAATTGAAACCCTTCAGCAACCTCATCTATAAAAATAAAATTCGGCAAAGAACTATTTGACCGAAATACAGGTTGCTGACCCAGTTTTGCTTCTGTATAAGCTTCTACTACCAACGTAATGCGTAACTCTTCTCCTACTACCCTCAGTGGCGTTACTCCAATACTTACAGGCGTAGCTTTTACCCACAATTGATGAACAGAGTCCAGCAACACAGGTTTTTGTAGCGCCTCCCACGCCATTTGAGCATATTGGCGCAAGCCCAGTTCCTGGCTAAGAAAACGGTCGAGCATCTGGGTTAGGGTACTACGACTTTGCGCAATCATCAAATTGGCTATAGGCTGGATATTAATGTCTCCTAGAGCAGTTTTCAACTTAGGAGTTGACAGCCACTCGTAAAATTCCAGGGTCGTTTGAGTATGCAACGACCAATTGGGTTGAAGGCTGAAATTTGTTTTTAGGGCCACTTGCAATTCACCCTCAGCTTCCGCTGCGCCAAAAGGAATCTGCTGTTTAAGCCATATTTTTAGCGGCACTCGGTATCGAACAGTTTGGCTCAAAACCTCTATTGTAAATGGTTTAGTACGCCAGAGACGAAGCATCAATCCATCGTTTCCATGGTCTGTGAAGGAGTTATCTTCATAGATCAATCCTTGCACGCGTTGATTGAGCGCGTACGCCAGATCGCGCACAGATAGCGTGATGGGCACGACAATAATCGAAGAAGTAGGTATTTCACTGGGCAACGCCTCGTACTGCTCACCTGGTGAAAGCGCACTAGTCTGGCGACTGGAGCGGCAATGAAGATGGAGCGTAGTGAGTGCCAGCGCAAATACTACAAAGACATGTGGGCGCATAAGCCAAACTTTTAGCACAAAAGTACGGTGCTTCCTTAGCGCAGCAGGGTTAGAGCATTCCTCTCCACCATTTTGTCTAATGCGCATATCTTTCGCCCAGCCATGCTGCTCCATCGCTTACGCCTTCAAAATTATAGGCAATACGCCGAACTCGACCTGGAATTCCGCGAAGGGTTGGTAGGCATCATTGGTCGAAATGGAGCGGGAAAATCCACGCTCTTCGACGCTATCTTATATTGTCTGTATGGGCGAGAAGAAGCCGGTAAAAGTTTAGTGCGCTCCACTTTCGCTAGCCCAACGGCCACTGTTCTTTTAGAGTTGGAATTTTTCGTTGGTCAACACCTATATCGCGCTCGCCGAGAATTTCAGGGTAGGCAGTTAAACCCTCGCGCAGCCTTGTACAAGAACGATGTCCTAGTGGCAAGGACACCCAAAGCCGTCAGTGAAGAAATAGCTAAGGTGCTTCACATGGAGCGCGATGCCTTCAAACGCTCAGTCTTCTCAGGTCAGAAAGAACTAGATGAACTAACAAAAGCTACTCGCGAGGAACGCCGCAAACTAGTGCGCCGCATGTTGGGCCTAGAGCGATTAGATAACATCCAAACTGTCATCCACAATGATACGCGCGACCTCCGAAACCGCATTTTTGGACAAATGCAATCTCTCCTTAGTGATGCAGATAGAGCTCAACTAGAAGCTAATCTCGCCGAAGGTGAGAACCAAATTGCTAAATTGCTAGAAGCATTGAACTTAGAAAAGGGTCGATACCAAGACTTGCGTGAACAATACCACCGAGCAAGACTGCGCTTTGAGGAGGCCAAACGTCGCTTCGACCGCTACAACGAGTTGACTGGACAATTAAAGCAAACGCAAGAGCGCCTTCGTCTGCTCACTTCCCGACTGGAGGACCTGAAAATCAAACTAGCAAATCTGAACGAAATGCGCCAGCAGGTAGAGGCTCAAAGGCCACAATTCGAACATTACCTGCGCGAAAGAGACCGCCTAGAAACCCTCGAAAAAGACCGCCAACTATACCTTGAATTAAGGTCCCAAATAGAACAGTTGGCCTCTGCTCGCCAAGAGGCAGAGCGCCTCCGCTTCGAAATTGAGGAGAGCCTCCGAAAGACGGAAAATTTGACCACTCTAGAGGCTGCTTGGGAAAAGAAAAAAGAGGAACTCGCCTCAATACAGGCAGACCTTGAGCGTGCACTAGAAACACACAGCCTTCTCAAAGGCGAACTCAATGCTTTGAATAAACGGCTAGGGGAGCGCACTGAACGACTTAACCAACTTCGCGCATTGGGTCGAGGAGGCAACTGCCCTACATGCCTACAGCCTCTGTTGGAAGGATACGACAGAGCTATAGACGAATTAGCACGCGAAATCCAGCAATTGGAGAAGGATAAAATCTATGCCTTACAGAGGAAAATAGAAATGGCGGCGCAGGATGGTGAAAAGTTGCGGGCTCGTAAACGAGTTGTAGAAGAGGAAGCTGAACAATTGCACGCCGAGAAAATTGCCTTAGAAGAAGAAATTCAACGCCGAAATTACCTAGAGCAAGAACATCAAAAATGGGAGGAACGCATCTCGTCGTTAGAAGAATCTGTTCTACACCTCAGTGCAGAAGTAAATTTTGACGAAACAGCCTATGAAACCCTGAAAGAACGCCTAAAGACCGAGGAAGCAGACTATTTGAGATTCAAAGAAAACGAGAAGTATGTTCAGCAAGAACTCCCTGTCACCCTGGACGAGCGAAAAGCTGTTGAAGAACAGTTGGCCCAAACAGACGAACAGCAGCGGAAGCTCATCGACGAACAACAAGCCATAGAATATGCTCCGGCCGAATACGATACTGCTCGTCAGGCGTTGCTTTCTTTTGTTGATTTGCTAGGTCAGCAGAGTGAGCGCGTCCAACAAGCCGAAAAAGCCTATGCGGATCAACAGTACCAAATCCAGAAGGAGCGCGAACGCTTAGAGCGCGACTCCTCAATCCAGAGGCAAATTCGCGATCAACGCACAGAGGTAGAGCTTTTGGAAAAAATGGAGAGCCTTGTCGCCCAGTTCAAAAGTGGAATTCTTACCCAAGTAGGACCAGGTATCTCTCGCGAAGCAAGCGAGCTATTCAGCCGTATTACGCGCGGGCGTTACGAGAGCATTCGCATTGACGATGATTTCGACTTTGCCATCTCCGACGGCGGAATTTTTTACCCCATTGAGCGATTTTCCGGCGGAGAAATAGACTTGGCCAACTTGTGCTTGCGCATCGCCATTACTAAAGCGATCTTTGATCTCAGCGGCGCCACACACTTGGCAAGCTTTTTGGCTTTTGACGAAATCCTAGGCAGTCAAGACGAAGAGCGCCGCATCGAAATCATGCGAGCATTCTACTATCTCAAGGAGCAATTTCGCCAAATTTATATCATTTCACATATCGAAAGCCTAAAAGACTTTTTTCCCTCTATCCTCGAAGTCAGTCTAGGGCCTGCGGGTAGCCGAGCCGTATGGCGATAGACCCTTGACTAGCGGCGACGCCGCTGCTCATAGGTCAGATAACCGGGATCTGCCGGTGATACAATCACAAACACTTCTGCGTCGTCGATTGCCTCCATTTCAGGCCCTCTCTCGTCGGTGATGAGTACAAAATCTGACGTTTGAGCATTTTGACCATTCAGCGATAATATACCTCGGACGACGTAAGCTGAGGCTACTTCTCCAGAGGCTAATTCTACACGATGACGCGCTCCTGCTCGAAGTGAAATGTATTGGGCTTTTACTCCTGGTGTATCCATGTAGAACGGACTTCCCGCTCCTACTACCGTGCGCACCGAAACTCCCTCTTTCTCGTGAGTAGGAAATTGCTCTAGTCGATAGTCATCGTAACTTGCAGGTTGACTGAGCGTTTTGTCTAAATTCGGGTCAAACCAAATTTGAAACATCTCCGCGCCTTGACTCATCCACTCTGAGTGACTAATACCGTTGCCCGCGCGAATGATTTGAGCATCTCCAGCGCGCAACGGCCGCCATTCTCGCAATTTGGTGTCGTAGTGGCGAATCTCGCCTGCTAACACAAAGGAACAAATCTCAAAGCCTCTGTGTGGATGTAGCCCAATGGTGCTATCCTTCAGCGCTCGCGCATGCGCCCAGTAAAAAAGGTTGGAATAGGGCCGCAATGGCGAAGCCTCTTGAGGAAAACCAATAGGTTTATTCTCGATAATTTCACCACCGTTGAAGGCTCCTTGTCCTTGTCTTTCCTTTGGAAGAATTAATATAGACATACACAAATCTGAAAAAGTGAAAACTTTGTCCTTCTACCCGTGCTTTCTGAAAAGCCTTATTATATTTTCAAGATTGCACCGATAGAAGACTAGTACAACAAGCTTAAGGCAAGCAAAGTTTTCTCAATTCAGTGCTGTCGCCGCGAAAAACGTTAAAATCAACGGCGCCTTTGATGCCGTTCACGCGCCCTTGGTCGTTGTGCTGCCAAAAATGCCAAGTAGAGCCATCGGGCATGGTAAGCAAATTGACATAATAGTGCGCGACCCAGAAGGCATAGGGCTTAAATTCCGCCTGATTAGAAAAGTAATTTTTGTAAAAGTCACGGCTTGTGTAAATAATAGGACGCACGCCATAGTGCTTTCGCAGAAGACGAAGGAAGGTATGAAGGTGTTTGCGCACCTGCGCAGGCGTCATGCCTCGAGCCTCCTCAATATCTACTACAGGAGGCAGGTCGCCCGATTGGAGGTTAACCGTGCGGATAAAGTGATTCGCCTGGTCGATTGGACTAATATCAGGCAAGAAATAGTGATAGGCGCCACGGATAATACCATAACGGCGACTCTGCTCCCAGTTGTGATCGAAGTAGGGATCCTTTATCCAACTACCTTCTGTAGCCTTGATAAAGGCAAAATGAATACGCTTATCGCCAACGCGCATGCGAGCTACTTGTTCCCAATCTATATGCTCCTGATAACGGCTAACGTCAATCCCATGAACGCCAAAAAACTCGGGCAAGCGAATGCCAAAGTGTTTATAATCCTCATAGTGAAACGGGTAATCCAACAAACGCAACACGCGATAACGCAAATGCGGATTGATAAGCGTAGCCAACACAAAAGCCGCCATCACCAACCCATAGAGAGGAAAACGCGCGGACTTCTTTCGAGGCATATAATGAAAAGACAAATGCCGCCCTTTTTCGAAAGGCATCCTTTACAGTCGTGCAAAAATAGGTCGGCCGCAGAAACACGAAGTAGACGGTTCTCCCCAAGCCGCGAGCAACCTCGCTCCACTCCTGCAACGCCAGAATGACTTTGACCTAAGACAATATTTGCTGCACCCTTTAGTGTACCCTTCGCATCGGCATGAACAAGTATCTACATTCACTCAAACAGCCATAAAAGGTTTTTATCTAAACCACTCGAGGAAAGTTTGGCTTGTTTTTCATTGGCCAGTTTACGCGCAAAGCCTAGAAGCCAGCGAAAAGCCTAATCGACTTCGCCAACAAGGAATAGGCACCGAAAGATTACTCTAATGTCGGCCATGTCTATCTGCTCTGTACACTCGTTTAACATTTCCAAAAAGCAGTATCCGCTTATCGCATCGGGTTGAGTACGAGATCACGCGCTAACTTTCACCGAAGTAGGGTTACATCGCCCGTAAAGTATTCTATTTTTCCATCAATAAGTTCAACTTCAGCGATGTAAGTAAAAACAGCAGGCGGTACGTGCTGGCCATCAACTGCGCCGTTCCAAAGAGGCTCGGCGTCGGAAGGCAAGAAATTGTAGCGTTCTACGATGATGTTGCCCCAGCGATTGAACAAGCGAAAGGAAAGCACCCGCTTAACCTCAGGACCGCAGGAAATGCGCAGTCCTGTATTTTCATAAGTGACTGAAGATGTTGCAATTACATTCGGTATGTATATGCGCCGGTCGGTCTCGACGACGACAGTACGCGCGTCATAGGCTCGACAGCCATTGGAATCTAGTACGGTAACCTCATAGCGAAATGAGGTAAGCGGCAGATAGCGGCACGTATCGCATAACATCTCGGGCGTCAAAGGTGGGCTAACAAATAGCTGTTTGCGGCGAGCCGGTTCGCTCAGCCCGTCTTCGCGCCAGAGATTTACGGTTTCGCCCAGGTGGATGGTGACGTCAGGCGGTAGGTCGAGGATGAAATCCGCTGGTTCTAACAGGGTAATAAGGGTATCTTTCTCGCAGCCATCAGAAGCCTGTACTGTCAGACGATGTTCACCGGGAGCTAAGCGGCGGAACTGCGTCGCATTTTGAAATGGCTCCTCATCGATAGCATATAAGTAAGGGGGCGCTCCGCCGCTGACATGCATAATTTCAATATAGCCGTCGTTCTTGCCATAGCAAGAAATGTGCTTGACGGCGACGAGCATAGAGTCGGGTAATTCAGGCTCGCCTACCCGCACGGCGACGCTAGAAGAGCAACCTGTTTCCACGGCTGTCGCTGTAAAGGTATATGTGCCCGGGCGGTCGGCGACAGCAGTAGTTGTTTGAGCTCCGCTTACGATACGACCCATACTATCGGCTGTCCATCGGTAGATGTAGTTCACAGGAGGAACGACCTCTACGTCGAGGCGCGCCGTGCCATCTATACAACCGATGCTCACGGCCGTATCAGTTATTAAAGTCGGCCGGTGGCTATCATCTAAGATGCGAATGTACAAGCTGCCCGAGCAGGGCGGATTTCTCCGGCAAGAATTGGCTGCCTGAACACATAGGTTACCACTCTGATGGCCTAAGGTCACCTGAACTCGATTGCCTCCCTGAGCTGCCGGCACCGTTACTGGGACAGAATCGCCGTTGACCAGCGTGCCCGGAGGGCCGTCCCAAATATAAGCGGAAGCACCAAATACGGGAGGCACTTGATAAGTGAATGTCGCTCCAGGGCAACCTTCCGTTTTGCCCACAATATTGGCCTGCACTACACCCAACGGCGGCTCGTATACGGCCTCTTTGGGCGTAACGCTTACCGTAAAATCACATTTATCTCCCGCATAACCATCAATTAGAAGAAAATAGTTATGACCGGGGGTTAGAGGCGCCTTGATAAAGACGGGTTTATTGCCTCCCTTTTCCTGGCCCTTATTGCAAGCAATGGGCGGCTTTTTGCAATCTTCATAAAGGGCTACTTGCACGCCATTGCCGTTGCTGCAGTTGCTGGGCGTAATGGTGAAGGTAGCTTCAATAGCTCCAGCAATAAATCCCATCCACTGTGCATTCTCAACGGTGCCACAAAAACTCGTAGCAGGCCCAGAGGGATAGCCCTCTGTAGAGCCAAAATAACCATCAAAATTGCACGAGATGCATACCTGTTCACAGGCTACCACAGTAGCGGTACCACCACATGCTGGAGGTAATTGTGCGTAAGTCTTTAGGGTAAGGAGCACAAACAAAAGGGAGATAAATCGGAGCATGGGAAAGAGTATGGTATTAAAAAGTGAAACCATGAAAAAGAAAACCACTACGGGCGCAAAGGCCAGCTTGTGGCCGGCCTTCGCGCTTGAGTTAAGCGACTAGTGGACAACGTGTAGTTTTGCTACTTCAGCCTGACCAGTTCGCAAGTTTTCTACTCGGACGAAATACGTCCCATCGGGCACAGCCGCGACGTCTAAATGACAAAAATTCAGACCGTTTTCTACTAGCATGCGATGGGCTCGCAACAAGGATCCTCCTAAGCTGTGTAACGAGACGAGCGCTTCGCCCGAAGACTCACTCACGAACGACACTTGTACGCGATATTGCGCAGGGTTAGGCATCAAATGCACCGACCGAGCTTCAGGTCTTGTGTCAAAAACTCCCACAGAAATGTAGCAATCAGGGCTTACGACATAACTACTGCTTATTATAGGCAATTTGGTGTAGCCCTGAAACATCGTTTGTTCTAAAACATAGTCGCTCGCACCCAACCAATCTTGTAGGAGCGTGGTGAACACTTGGCGGTAGTCGAATTGCTGGCCCTGAAGTTGGTAGTCACTAGTTAAATTACTGAGGTTGACGTTTGTTCCGTGAATGCCGCCAGATAGCGCTTTTCCAAACACAAACATCGGTGCTAGTGTGCCGTGGTCAGTGCCTGCAGAACCGTTTTCTTTTGCTGTGCGGCCAAACTCAGAAAACGTACAAGACACCACCTTATCAGCGAGGCCGAGTCCGTCAAGGTCATCGTAAAAAGCCTTTACTGATTCGGATAAGATACGCAGCAAGGTCGCATGGCGGCCATGAATAACCACTCCTTCAGGCGGTATTTGGGTGCCATGCGTGTCAAAACCGCCCATCGAACAGAGGTATATTTTCGTCTTACACCCTCCCTTAATGAGTCGCGCTACTGTTTTCAATTGATCGGCTAAACCGTAATCCGGATAACTAGAAAGACTATTGCTGCCGTTTTTAAATGCCTGAGTAATGTACTGAGCGTACTGGTTTAAACTAGCTTCCACGCCCATGATGTAGCGCAGCTCATCGCCATATTCCGATTCAGGAACATTGAGCAGAGGCGCTCCACCTACAGTTTGTACCAACGAGTAGAAACCTTGAGGGTCTTGCCCGTATAGGTTAATGTAATTCTGATGCTCCGTCTCTGTGTGGAAGCCCAGCGAAGGATACGGGTCTCCAATTTGGATACCTAGTGGATGAGGCATTTCAGGTGTTGGCATACCTTTGACTTCCGGATACATAGCGGCTAGGGCGCGCCCCATCCATCCAGAGTTGATCCTGGAACCCTCTACGGTACCGTCTCCTCCTGAGAGCCACAAGTCCGTACCTTTGAAGTGCGACTGGTTGATATTCTCATAGCCCACTCCTTGTACGATGTTAAGCCAACCGCGGTCGTATAACTCTTTAAATCCCTTCATCACAGGGTGTAAACCCACTTGGTCTGCCAAAGGCAGCGTATTGTCCAGACGAATAAAGCGCTCTGGACCCTTATCTGGTATTTTGATGACTGGCCGCAGCTTAGCGTAGGTGTCGTATTGAGCAATAGGCACAAGGGTATTAAGGCCATCGTTGCCGCCCTTGAGTTGAATAAGCACTAAAACGCGGTCTTCTATATCTTTACAAGCGGCCAAAATGCGAGCCATCCTGCTGTTAGCAAATGCTCGTACAGGGTGGCCATTGACGACAAACGGCGTAACACCCGCTATTTTGAGAAATTGACGTCTTTTCATAGGAAAGAGATTTTGACCAAACTTATTTGGCCTTTTTTGTGGTGATAAAAAATTTTCTTAACCTTCACTTCATCCCCGAAATGCGTTTTGGGTCAATCCTCCTCAGAAAACTTGATACTCTGGCGCATACAACAAGGCATTAAATAGCCGCCGCAAGGGAATGCGCACCTCTGAGTCGTCTCCCGTAGATAGGTAGTCGAGCCATATGTTTGTCCAGGCAGCACTAGGAAGGCCGTTGAGCAGAATTTCGTCATGGAAATAATCAAAACGCTCTAAATCAGGTTCTTCTGGATACAAGTACTGCAAGAGTTCTTGAACCAGAACGGCAGAATTGCCAGGCTCGCTTATTACACCGCTATCGCGCAACCAAGCAGCGAAGTCAAAGCGCGTGCCTAGCGGTTCCTTAGCTCCCGGGCCCCAGGCATGCGTGCCTGTAATGAGCATTTCAGGCCACTTGTAGCGTGCAATAACCGTAGAGGAGTTGAAAAACTGCCGCTGATAATCGGGCGCTTGATAGTAACTTGGGTAGCCTGCTACGTCGGGCGGATAGAATAAAAACATACCTGCCCAGTCTAGTAGGCGCCACTGGATACCATCGCGCCAGAAGGTTTCATAGTGCTCTTTTGTCTTCGTCAGCGGATCGGGTATTGGCACGTTAAAAAACGACAGCGTGTGCAGCACCAAATCAAGAGGCGAGCGAATGAGAGCACCTACATTTTCGTTTGCACTATTCGCATCGTCAGCGTCATAGAAATGCTCACTAGTGAGTAGGCGCTTTACAACGGGTTTAATTTCAAAGTTCTCTTCTCGGAAGGTTTGTGCCAGCGGAGCGATGATGTCGTTCTCAATTTCAGCATCAATATCGCGCCCGACGAAATAGCGGTATAAGCGTCGGCAAAATAAGCGCGCGGTTTCTTCTTGAGCGAAGACCATGTCCACTAAGGCATGGAGTTCGGCGTACATCCCTGCAGCGTCGTGAGTGGGAGGTTTGATTACGGCATTGTTGAAGCGGGCACTGAAGGTCTTCGTGCCAAAGTCGTGGCTCTGCGGATAGGCGCGGCCGGCCGGTATACCGGTTTCTGGGTCTTGATACTGATGGCGACGGGCATTACTAAAACCAGTCAATACGCGAGCTGCTTGCTGGATATCGTGCTCCGTATAATTGGTGTAATCATTTGGCCCAGCAACTGGGCCTGCACCAATAGTGTGCAGTTCGAAAAACTCACGAGCGTAATTAAGGTTTGGGTTGCTGGCGTAATTCTGGTTATTGTTGATGTACTCGAGCATGCCATTGTCGAGTATCATCTTGGTTACCAGTTTCTTAAAGTTACCTAGACATCCCCATCGCAACAGCATGAGGTAGTCAAAGAAAGTCATGCTGGTGCCGGCATCAGGCGTTACCGAAAGATATTGATGGAAAAAGAAGGCCATGCGATGGCCTGCCCCAGGGTCATGGAGTGCTTCGTTGAGCCACCAGCCAATGACGTACCATTTAAGGGTGTCGTCTTCGGCCGGAAGCGGTTCGGAAGGCGGCTTAGGAGGATTGATCCAAGGAGCTGGAGGTGCGCTCTTTGCAGCATAAACCGGTTGTTCGAGCTGGAGCGGTGCGAGCTGAAGCAGGTTATCTACTGCTTCAGTGGCGTCTAGTTTGGCCAGCTCGTCTATGCGAGCGCGGGTGTAGCGAAAGCTGGCCCTGCGCAAAAGATGCGCTGCACGCCTACGCCCCAGGGCGCCTTGAAGGGTATTCAAAGATGCCATGGTCGAAATATAGTTGTTATGTGATGGAATGAAAAGAACGATACGCAGTTTCCAAATAGGCAGGCTTATCGGGCGGGATGGATGTCTGACGGGCGTCAGCGAGAACTGCGTATATGAAGGATTAAAAAAACGATTGCTCAAATAGATTTGCAAAGGAACAACAATAAAACGCATTGCGCAAGGGAAAGCGCACATTACAAGTGTTAAATTTTAAAAAACCATTTACAAATAACCTCCCAGAAAGAAATCGAAGGCTATGGCCAGCGGTCCAGAAGCGGCAGGATATGCCTTAAAAACCAGAATATTACAAAAAGCACAGATAATGCGCGGCAGGTGCTCGACCTATTGAGCAGAGGAAGCCATTCCTCAATATTTATATTATGGTGGGAGACGCCGATGAAACGGACAGCATGTATGCTGCGAATGAAGAATCATAACTCAGTGCCAGAGCACCTTCCGAGCAGGTCGAGTGCCAATAAACCATCTCGAGCGTCAAGCTATCCGAAACACAAGGTTTGCTGAAAAGCTCTAAGCGGAGGAAATTGACGAGCCATATTGAGACAACAGTGGGCGTCCTAGTGTCGTCCCTTAAAAGACAGAAGAAAACTTGCAGTTGTACTAAACAAGTTTAGCGCAACTGCTGGAGCGTTGCCTTCATGCGCCGAATAGCTTCTCGGAGTTGGGTCTCTGAAGCGGCATAACTGAGGCGAAAAGCATTGGGGTCACCAAAAGCAGTGCCAGAGACGAGGGCTACGTGAGCCCGATTCATAATAAAGTCGCAGAAGTCATCGGCATTTTCGATAACGACTTGGCCATCTGTTTTGCCAAAAAATTCGCTGATATCTGGAAAGACGTAGAAGGCGCCTTCTGGATGATTTGCGCGAATTCCCGGGATTTCTTCCAACATCGAAAGCACAATATCGCGCCGCTGTCGGAAGGCTTCGCGCATAGCGCGCGTCGGGCTTAAATCGCTGAGCAAGGCTATAACTCCCGCTTTCTGACTAAAGGCAGCCGCACCACTCGTTACTTGGCCTTGAATCTTGGCGCAAGCATCTGCAATAAATTTAGGTGCACCCATGTACCCTAGCCGCCAGCCCGTCATAGCAAACCCTTTTGCAAAGCCATTGACTGTGATGGTACGATCGCGCACCTGAGCAAAACTACCGATACTAACATGCTCATGGGTGAAGTTTATGTACTCGTAGATTTCATCGCTAACCACATAGACATGTTCGTAGCGCGCCAATACTTCGACATAAGCAGCTAGTTCGTTGCGGTCAAACACCGCCCCTGTGGGATTACATGGCGAAGAAAAGAGCAAAAACTTCGTTCGCGGCGTAATAGCGGCTTCCAGTTGTTCAGGAGTTGGCTTAAATTCACGCTCTACCCCTGCATACACAGGCACAGGTTTTCCTCCCGAAAGTTTGATAATCTCCCAATACGATACCCAGTAGGGAGCAAAAAGGACGACCTCATCTCCTGGATTCAGGAGCACTTGACAAATATTGTAGATCGTTTGTTTTGCTCCGTTGCTTACAACAATCTGTTCGGGCTTATAGTCAAGTTGGTTGTCGCGTTTAAATTTTTCGCTGATTGCCCTTGTCAGTTCGGGTAAACCCGCTACGGGCGTGTATTTGGTATACCCTTCTTTTAGCGCCTGATAGGCTGCTTCCTTGATGTGTTGCGGCGTATCGAAGTCGGGTTCCCCTAGGCTAAGGTTGATCACGTCGTAACCCTGAGCGCGTAACTCTCGAGCCATGCGGGCCATCTTAAGCGTTTCAGACTCGGCTAGCGTCAGAACACGTTCAGACAAAACAGAGGAAGGTACCGATGCCATTGCTCAATTCTTATAGGTAAGCGAATGCGCACAAAGGTATCGGCAAACTACGCGGATTTTACTCTTGTCCTGAGGGTTTTTAAAAAAGCCAACCTAGGCGCACATCGAAAACATCCGCTACGTGCCGATGCGCTTTGAGCGTACTACCGACCAATAGCCGGTCGCCCACAATGTAAAATAGACCATAGCGCTGATACACCGGATCCATCTCTCGCATCTGATGGAATATGTACATACCCATATGCACTTTGAAGCGCACGCGGCCCGCAATGAGCTCATGGCCGAAAAGCAATCCTCCCAACCAGGGACTAGCCTCAGCACCTAAAAAATCTAGTCGAGCGCGCCTCCAGCCGTCGTAAATCCATTCTGTACCTACAGACAAAGCACTGAGGCGCCCAATGCGACGCCCCACGGCAGCAGTGGCTCCGTAGAGCCATAAGACTTCTCCTCTGGCAAACGAGCCATCTGCCGGCACGTTCTTAGCAGAAACGGCAACATGGATCCAGGCAAAGTTTCGCGGCAGCGATTTCCATAAGTCTGTCCGAGGAGCGCGCTGAATGATACCTGGTAGAAGAGCGTACGAAACGCCCACATTCCATGTCGGAAAATTCATGCCCTTGTTGGGCAACTTCATCCCGCCGTTGGAAATATGGTTGTAGTGGAAACCTAAAGAGACTTCCCAGCGCTTCGAAGCTCTATAAGTGGTATGCAAGTTGAGAATCGCCAAAAAGCTAACAGGTGAGCTGAAGAATAAATTGGTGGGATTATTTGAAGCATCGTAAACTTTTGTCAAGTAAGCCATCCCTAATCCCGCCTGAAGGGAAGTGTAAAATCGCCGTTCGACCCTAAATAAAGGTTCGACGTAAGCAGCTGAGGCAACGCTCCGCCCAAGCACAGCGGGATTATTGAAGTCGAAGTAATAAAACAAAAAACCTTTCTTCGCTACTACACCGGTGCGCTGCGTGCGTTCGGGCCGCGCTTCCACCCACTGAATATTAATTTCACATCCCACCGGATTGGTCTTGGATACGTGGATAATTTCACGCGAATGCGGGATTATAAAGCCCCTGTGTAAACGAAACCCTACAAAAACAGGATTAGATGCGTTTTGAAGAAACTGAGCTTTTGCTTGCGCACCTAGCAAACCTGTTACGGCGACAAAAAGATATCGTTTCATACGCCTAATATACCGAGAAACGAAATAGGTTACTGGTTTCACATAGGTTCATTAATTACTCCTGCGTTAATTCGCACAGGTCAAAATCGCTGACGAATGGCACGCAGCAAACGCTCCATTTCTCGCTTCCAGGGTTCGTTGCTGCCGATAAAGTTGGTGTGCATAAAGCTGAAAATCAACACGCGTCCACTACGAGCTACTAAGTACCCACTAAGACAGTGCACACCACTGAGTGTGCCCGTCTTAGCGAAAACCCACGGCGGTTCGCCGGGTTCTGGAGCGTACCAACGCGCAAGGGTGCCATCGCGTCCTCCTGCAGGGAAGAGATTGAACAACCGTTGGCGAGGCTGCTCGTGCCATAGTTGACGGAGTAAATGCACGATGGTTTGGGGCGAAGCAAGGTTGTAACGCGATAAACCTGAGCCATCTACCCACCGAGGGCGCTGCGGCAACTGCGTCCATAAGCTGTCTAATAACCATTCAATCAGCGTGTCGATGCGAAATACACCAAACCGCTGACGCGCGCACATAAGCAAAAGTTGTTCGGCAATAAAGTTGTCGCTCTGATGCATTAAACGGCGCAGTATCGTATCTATGGGCGCGCCGTAGAGCGTCTGCCAACCGTCGGGCGGCACATGTGGGCGGAGAGAGTCAGGCAACCACTCTACACGCTTTCCTAACGTATCCGCTAAGAGCTGAGGCAGGGCCCAAGGAATAAAGGGTATCCAGAATGTCTTCGGCTGGCTACCTGTAGGCAACATCGGCAACTTCCAGCAATTCTCTCGCTCACGGCGCGTCAAGGCCGAAACATTTTTATCTATAGAACAGCTGTCGCGGAAGTAAGCGGGATAAACCTCCAAATATTCAGAGGGGTATTGGTAAACTCGAATTAGATGCCCATACAAGGGCAAAAAACCGCGCTCGGCTTGAAAGTCCATCTCATAATCATCCCACGCCCAGCCGGGACCGAAACGCTGGATTTGCTCAGAGGGCCGATACAGCCAAATAGGTCCTGGTTGTTGGCGCAGAAAGTAAAAAGGCCTCTGCCAAGCCTCAAATCGCGGATGAAGGAATGTAGGGTCTCCCGTCCCTCGAATCAGTAAGCGCGATTGCCCTTGGGTGAACGGCCCTTCCCACGGCCGTATCTGGAGGGTAGGTAATGTGTCGGGAAGCAAGGAAAGACTCGCTGCCAAGGTTAAGATTTTGACGTTGGAGGCAGGCGTAAAATAACGATTGCCGTACACATCCGCAATCTTACGACCCGTTTGCGCATCCAACAGGACAAAACCCGTGATGCCCTTTGAAAAAACAGAAGACCCCTCTACTGCTCGTGCTATCTGTCTCCCCCTAGCCACAACACCGCATGAACATAACGCAGCCCATACGGCAAGGAGAATAAAGTAACCGCGCAGCATGCCCTATATTACTGGAAGGTTTCCAGCCTCTTCAGGGGGATAGCTCGTATGGCTTCGCGCAACACATCGAGCTCACAGTGATGACAAGCGGCATTAACAATATAGCGATCCGCTACCACTACGCCAATCTCGCTGCTCAACGAAGGATAGTATTTTTCAAAGCCCGGATAACCGTCAAATGTAATGGACTTCTCGTAGCCGCGCTCGTTTTTAATTTCCACGTTTGTCCTCGCCCATTTCGCCACATTTTTCTGATACTCAGGAGTCTGACCCGTGTCAGTGATATACAGGATAATTGCTTCGCCCTCCGGAGTCATGTATTCGGCCCAAGCAGCGTATACTAGCATAACCTCCGGACCGCTGCGCTCATTCTTTTCATAAATCTTCTTGTAACGCCCAATGCGCGCCGGCAAAAGGGTGCTTAAAGGAGGCAAATCTTTTTCTGAGACAAGGTATTGCCGCTTCCGCGCTCCCTCATACGTGGCAGAATCGTTAAATATAAATTTTGGTTCACTAGCTGCCTTCCACCCCGGTGGCATGGCCGAACTGGTGTAAGGATTGTCCGAGGTCTTCTTCTCTGATTTGGTACCGCAAGCTGAAACCAATAGGAAAGCAGCTATTAAGAGAGCAACGCGTTTCATTGCTAAAAAAGTAATTTTTGGAAATGATATGCAAATGTAAACGGTTCTATGGTTTTCTTCGAAAACGAGGTTTCGAAGCACTTCGTCTCACGTACAAGCCTTTGGCGACGATTACCTCCTGTAATCCTAGAAAAATCAACACTTTTTACTCGAAATTTATCTCCAAACACTCTGAACAATCAAAATTAATGGCATTTGAAATACTCGAAGGGCTCTAAGCAGTCTAAGCAACGAAACATGGCTTTGCAGGCAGTAGAAGCAAAAGGAGCGATCATTTCAGTGTTAGCAGAATGGCAGTGCGGACACTGAAGGATGCGCCTTTCTCCTAGAAGGGCTCGTTTGTCAGCGGTTGGCTCGGCGGGCGGTGCTATGCCGAAGGCACGCAATTTTTCGCGGGCTTCTGAACTGAGCCAGTCCGTCGTCCAGGCGGGCGAGAGCGCAGTAATTACTCGTACGTGTTCAAAGCCACCTTGCTGCAAAACGGCACGGATGTTGAGTGCAATCACATCCATAGCCGGACAACCGCTGTAGGTAGGCGTAATCACTACTTCGAGTAGCTGCTCTTCCTCTAGCCAACGCACGTCGCGCAAGATACCCAAATCAGCCACCGTAAGAACAGGAATCTCTGGGTCACAAACGCGCTCGAGCAAACGACGCGCAGCCTCTATGCGTTCAGTCCCTGAAACAGAAGCAGAAGTCATGACGAGATAAGAAACCTACTGTAATCTGAGCCAATTACTAGGATTTAAACGCTGTGTTCCGTACCACACCTCAAAATGCAACTCTGGAGCGTTCGAGATCGGATTTGTACTCACGCGTCCGAGAACCTGCCCTGCCTTAACGCGCGCACCTCTCGATAAGTTCACCTCTGTAAGATTGCTATATACGGTATAAAAATTCCCGTGCTGAAGGATAACCGTTGTCTCATGTCCTGGCACATACTGAATACCAGAAACGACCCCTCCGTAAACCGCTTTAACAGGAGCTCGTTCCTCTGTACGGATATCAATGCCTTTGTTATCGATTTCGATATTAGCGAACATAGAATGCTTCTGCCGTCCAAATCGGCGGGAAACGTAACCGCTCTGAACAGGCCAAGGCAAACGCCCTCGGCTCTTCCGAAAGCCACTCGTCGTGGCGTCCTCTTCGAGCGAAGCGGCCGGCAATGGCATTCCTTCTGCAGCTGAGGATGCAGCGGCGCTCTCCTCAGTGGGAGGTAAGCCAGCCTCCTCCTTGCGTAAGGCAATTTGCTTGCGCACTTCGTCTTTGATCATGCGTTCGATGGCAGCATTAAGAGCCTCGTGACTAGCCTGTTGCCTTTTAAGGTCAGCGCGCAGGCGTTCCTCATCGGCTTTTAGAGTGCGAAGCAATAGCTCCTTTTCTTTTAGTTCAACACTAAGCGTCTGGCGCTGTGCCTGAAGTGAACGGAGCAAGTTTTCTTGCTGCTGACGCGTAGATTCCAGCGTAACAATTCGGGATTGTAGCGCGCGCTGGGTTTGGGCTATGGCTTCTGACTGCGTCTTGCGAAAGCGGTCGTATTTCCGCAAGAAAAGCCAGCGGCGGAAAGCTTGGTTGAAGTTTTCGGCCGACAGGATGAATAGCCACGGATTATCCAGCGACTTGCGCCGATAGGCCTGGCGTATAGTTCGGGCGTAATCAGCGCGCATATTCTCAATGTCTTGCTGAAGAGAGGCCACTACGGCTACATTGCGTGCGATAGTTGCTTCTACGGCAGCAAGCTCAGCAGTGAGCGTCTGGATTAGACGCTCGCGTCGTTCAATCTGCTTCTGCAGGGTTGTATAGCGGTCAAAAGCTGCAGCCCTGTGGCGACTCGTCTTTTCTAATAAGTTAGTTGTTACGTCAATTTCTCGCAATAGCCGTTCCCGTTTTTTTTCTAGCTCCTGACGAGTTTGTCCACCCATGGAACCCACGAGCAATAGCAGGCTCATCACTGCTGCCCATCGCTTAGTGCCACGACAGCCGCTGATAATGTTCTGGTATGTCAAAACGAAAAGTCTTATCAACGTTGACTTCTACTTGGGTAAAATCAATTTCAGCGCGAAGATAACCACTTTCAGGACTGAGGACTTCAAGGCGGCGAAAATGCGGGAAAAACACCTTAGTACGAGGCAATTGGCGGAAATGGGTATACATCTGTTTAAGCCATCGCCCTTCAGCCGGCTGAAAGAAGGAGCTATAGCGAAGCCAGAAAGAACCCTCTTCGATACGATAGTCTATCCCAAAGAGGCCATTAGTACCGCTTAGGCGATGAAGCGAATCTTGAGTACTCGCCTGCAAATCAATGCCATCGGGTAACCAGGCTTCTGCTAAGAGTAGCCCTTGAACCAAGGGGAGACCTTCCAGCAGCGCATAGTGTTTATACAAGTCTGCCTGCCCTATTGCTACAAATGTCTTCTCTAAGCGATTGAGCAACAGAAGTGAATCGCGCGTAAAAAGCACACGCAACACCTCAACGCCGTACTTCTTAACGCTGACCCATAGAGCGCTATCGCGAATCCAGATGAGGCTTGCTGACGCCTCTGCGGCGAGATTGTCTCCCTCTATGCTTAGGCGCGCAGATGCCGCTATTGTTCGCAGCCGAGCTGATGAGGATTCCTGCAGGCGTTTTACCAATATATCGGCTGGCAAGACCTGCGTCGCCGGGGTGATGCGCTCTTCCTTCGGCATTCTACGCTGGCAGATGAACCCACCGCCCAAAACGAAATATGTCAGCAACAGGACAAAACCCAAAAGAATTGAATACCTAAACGTCTTCATCCATCGGATCAATTTCCAATCGAGCAGCATTTATTTCTGACCATGTATGCGCATCACCACTCTCACGGGCTAAACGCATACCTGTTCGATAGGTCTCAATAGCCTCTGGGAGGCGTCCGAGTCGCTCGTACAGTCGCCCTAAATGATAGTAAAGTCCTAAGTACTGAGGGTCGGTACTGCGCAAGCGCTCATACCAAGCAAGCGCTTCTGCATCGTTGCCTGCCTTTTCGTATTCCTTCGCAATAGCAAAAAGCAGAAAGGCATCCGTAGGATTAGCTTGCCAGAAGGTTATTAGCTGCCGTAAACGCTCACTCATGTTTCTAATTTAAACGAATCGAATACGGTTTTGTTAATAAGCCGTCTGAAAGTATATATAGTGTGTACTACCTTTGCCGTGCTTTTTGACAAAAATAGCGGTTTCTAGACCCTCTTTACGTTCAAATTTGGTATATGAAATTTCTTGTCTGCATCAGTCAAACACCTGACACGACAGCGCGTGTGGCCTTTACCCCTGACGGGAAGGCATACGACAGTACAGGTGTTACCTTCATTATGAA
Source organism: Saprospiraceae bacterium (assembly GCA_025055285.1). Classification (GTDB taxonomy): domain Bacteria; phylum Bacteroidota; class Bacteroidia; order Chitinophagales; family Saprospiraceae; genus M3007. The sequence goes on along the minus strand of JANWXM010000001.1, from coordinate 327,293 downwards.
TCCTTATGACGAATGGTATGCCTTAGTGCGGGCATGTGAGTTGCGCGAGGCTTTGGGCGGCACTGTTGTCGCTTTTCACGTAGGCCCAGCAGCCAACGAGACTACTATCCGAAAGGCATTAGCTATAGGTGCTGATGAGGCTGTTCGTGTGGATGCGGAACCTACCTCTGCCGCCTTCACCGCCCGGCAAATTGCTGAATATGCTCGCTCTGAAAATTTTGACCTCATCTTTCTCGGCAAGGAAACCATTGATTACAACGGCGCAGAAGTAGGCGCTATGGTGGCTGAACACCTAGACTTGCCTTATATAGCCCTGGCCAGCAAACTCGATGTAGAGGGCAGCACAGCTATCGTAGAGCGCGATATAGAAGGTGGAGTCGAGGTGGTCGAAGTACCGCTTCCTCTCGTAGTGAGTGCGGCAAAGGGCATGGCTGAACAGCGCATACCCAATATGCGGGGTATTATGTTGGCCCGTACCAAGCCGCTGAAAGTAATTCCACCTGTGCCCGTGGAGGAATTCGTGAGTGTGGTGAAATTCACCCTTCCGCCACCTAAGGCGGGCGTTAAGCTCATAGATCCTGAAAACATGGATGAGTTAGTTCGACTCTTACACGAAGAAGCTAAAGTCATTTAGAAGCACATTGAGATATGGTTCTAGTATATGCCGAGAGCCCACGTGGGCAAATCAGGAAAGCAGCTTTTGAGGCTGTATCCTTTGGTAGGAAGTTAGCCGAACAATTACAAATGCCCTGTGCGGCTATTGTTTTGGGCTCTGTACAAGGCGATGCAGGTGAATTAGGGCGCTATGGCGCCTCGCGCGTGTTTCAGGTTGTGCACGAAGGGCTTCATTCATTAGACTCTCAGGTCTTCACCGCCGTCTTAGCAGAGGCCGCCCAACGCCTAGAGGCTTCGGTGCTTGTCTTGAGTCACACCTCAACGGGCAAAACGCTAGCTGGTCGATTGGCCGTGCGGCTGAAGGCGGGTTTGGTGTCCGGCATAAATGGTATAGCTTCTGTGGGAAACGACGGAAGTCTGCAGGTACTTAAGCCAGTGTTTTCAGGGAAGGCAACGGCAGAATACAGCATTTCTAGCCCAGTGAAGGTGATTTCGCTTATGGGCAATGCTGTTCGGCCAGAGGCCTCTGGCCAACCTGTACCTGTAGAAAAGCTCGAGATAGCTGTGCCGGCCGCACGCGTACGCGTACGTGAAGTACGCACTATAGAAGGGCGTGTCCCATTGCCTGAGGCTGAGATCGTCGTCTCCGCCGGGCGAGGTATGAAAGACCCCTCTAACTGGGGTATTATTGAAGAACTGGCCAATGCTTTGGGTGCCACTACCGCCTGTTCTCGCCCTGTGGCCGACAGCCACTGGCGGCCTCATCATGAACATGTCGGACAAACAGGCATTTCCATCCGTCCAAATCTTTATATTGCGGTTGGCATCAGCGGCGCTATTCAGCATCTGGCAGGTGTGAACAATTCGAAAGTGATTGTCGTCATCAATAAAGACCCTGAGGCTCCTTTCTTTAAAGCTGCAGATTACGGCGTCGTAGGCGACCTCTTCGAAGTAGTGCCTCGTTTGACGGAAGCTGTACGACGCTTTAAAGCTGCGCAATGAAAAAACCGCGCATTGGAAAGCACGGAAATGTAGGCTAACTTTGCCACACTTCGGCAAAAGGCCAAGACCTTTCATTGCTAACTGCTCCTCCTCTATCCTGACTATGAACCGCATCGAATTGGAAATCGTCAGTCTATCCCATAGCGTCTCGCATGCGCAGAATTATGCCGTTGTGCTCAAAGAGCGTTATGGTACTCGGAGATTGCCGATTGTCATCGGGAGCTGCGAAGCTCACTCCATCGCCATCGCCATAGAGCGCATGATGCCCAGTCGTCCTTTGACGCACGATCTATTTAAGAGCACCTTAGAAACCTTCCAAATCGAGCTGCGTGAAGTAGTTATCAACAACCTTCTAGACGGCATCTTCTATGCTCGACTGGTTTGCGTGCACCAGGGTGAAACTTACGAAATCGACTCGCGCACTTCGGATGCGCTTGCGTTGGCTGTCCGCTTCGAGTGCCCCATCTACACTTATGAGTTCATCCTTGATGCTGCAGGTATTGCTTTCGTTGAGGAAGAGGAAGAGGACGAACCCGCTAGCGCCACTCCTCCGCGAGAGACACCATCTGCTCCGCTTACAGGTCGCATCAACCTCAATGCCTTAGAAAATTATACGGAGGGAGACTTAGAAAGATTCCTTCGAGAAGCTATTGAGCGCGAAGACTATGAAACTGCTGCAAAAATCCGAGACGAACTGCGCCGCCGTAAAGGCTCTTAATTAAGCCTGCATTTGCTTTATCAATAAGCTGGTGCAGGATACAACACCTCTGATTCTCCTCACTCGAAGCTCGCCTCTGTATGGAGCAAAATACTTGGATAGGCGTGGTTACGGCAATAGGGGCAGTAATTTTCGTTTTATTCTCCGGCACAAACAGTGCTGTGAAAAATCTCGAGGCGGAAGTCATGGCTATTCACGACGAGGCCATGGTCGAAATGGCCGAGATGAATCGCGTCGGTCGTGCCCTTAAGCGCATTCTTCGCACTTTACCGACTTCCTCGCCCCGCGCTGACTCGATCAATGCTGTTCTACACCAAATGAAAAAAGCCGAGAACGACATGTACACCTGGATGCGCCAGTACAGCCCACCGACTGAATACCTGCCAGAAGAACAGGCGCTGCGCTATCTGGAAGAACAAAAACGCCTCATTGCTCAAAACCAACAAGACATCCGCAATGCCCGAGATGCTGCCAAGCAATTGCTTCAAATTCAGCAGTGAGGAATCAACAAGCCTCCCGACACTACGGAGAATGTCGCAAAAAACACACTGCAAAGCCAAAATTCAAAAGTAAAGTATGAGTCGCTTTTTACTTCCTCTTGTGCTGCTTACCTTAATAAGCTGCCAAACGCGTCCGCGTCGCTTGCCCATCTTAGGCGAACGACAAGTAGTCAACGGAGATACAATTTACCCAACTATCCCTGATTTTACTTTCATAGATCAAGATAGCCAAATTGTTACGAACAAAACCTTTGAAGGAAAGATCTATATTGTGGACTTCTTCTTCATCCATTGTCCTACGATCTGCCCTAAGGTTAAAGCGAATGCGCTGCGCATTTATCAGAAATACCGCGACGACGACCGTGTGATGCTGCTATCCCATTCCATAGATACAAAAAACGACACTGTAGGCGCTCTGAAACGATATGCTCAGAAACTCGGCATCGACTCGCGCCGCTGGAAGCTGGTCACGGGCGACCACGACGCTATTTATGGGATCGCTGACGACTATTTTAGTGTAGCTGTCGTGAATCCAGAGGCTCCAGGTGGTTTCGATCACAGCGGACGTCTTATCCTGGTAGACACACAGCGGCGTGTGCGCTCCTTCTGCGATGGCACGGATGCTCGCGAGGTAGACCGATTTATGGAGGATATCGATACTCTCCTTGAAGAGGAGTTTGGCTCATCCTCTTCTCAATCGCTTCGCTAAAGATTAGAAAGCCATGTGGCAATACTTTGGCCTTGTCCCTGCAGTGCTTTTTCTGTTGGTGTTTTCTACCGACTTCGAGGCTGACGCTCAAGTATTTATGCGGATGCCTCAGTTAGCTCCGACGTTAGGCATGGGCGGTGCCGCGGTAGCATACCCTTCTTTAAATGCTGGTGTGGGCCAGGAGGCTGCCTTAGGGCTTGGCGAAAGTTCAGGAGTTTGGATGGGCACGACATTGCCGTACGGTTTGACTGGATGGCAGTCTCTTCGCCTGACGGCTATTTTGCGCACAAGCCATCGGGACGGGCTGGGATTAGATGTAGCTCACTCAGGCATAGAGGCATACGACGAGCAGCGCTTGCGCTTGCTTTACGGTAGGCGCTTAAGCCGTGCTTTGTTAATAGGCGCTAGCGCTGACATACTGCGTGTGCTGGCCCGAGAATACGGACAGAGCACAAAAGCAACTTTTAGTTTAAGTGCCTTGACCAATCCCATCCCTGAGCTTTGGCTCGGAGCTCAAGTCTACAATCCTATCCAAATAGAGGTAAGTGGTATCGCTATACCCGCCGTGTTGCGACTGGGCGCAGCATGGAATGCTTCCTCTACCTTCATCGCCTCCCTCGAGATAGAAAAAGATCTAGAGCGCCCTACTCAATTTCGCTTAGGCACGATTTATCGCCCGCTCCACGCCTTAGCCCTCCGCTTAGGCGCACGAGGAGAACCACTGTGTCTTGCCATAGGAGCAGATGTGCGAATTGCTTATGGCCTCATCTTGCACACCGCTGCCGAATGGCATACAGCGCTAGGCGTCACGCCCGCATTTGCTGTCGCCTGGCAACGCCCACCAAGCACTCGCTAAATTACCATTTCCCAGCGCCACTCGCTTAGTGGTGTTTGGTACATCTGCCAAAATAGATCGGCGATTCGGTCAGGATCGTACTTCGTACCTGCTTGAACAGCACCGCAAACCGTAATAGTACCTACCCGTACCTGATGCGGCCCACACTCTTCAGCCAAACAAAAGGCCAAGTTGCGCACTCCAGCCTTGCCAATGCTGAGCGAAGCTAACTCCGCAGGAGCACGCAAAGCAGAGCCACCGCCCGTGATGAATACTGTGCCGCCACGGCGCTGTTTCATTGTCGGCACAAAAGCCTGCACCGCCATCAGCGCGCCTACCACGTTTATACGAAAGTCGTTGTGAAATACAGGCAATGAAATGGCTGTCGGCAACGCCGGATTAAATGCACTAGCATTATAATGAAGTACTTCTAAATCAGGAAGCTCAACAACTAGTCGGTGTAATAACGAGCCAAAAGCCGATTCGTCAGCAATGTCGCATGAATAACCAAAGCTACGAATGCCTTCCTGAGCTAACTCGCGCTCAAAGCGAGTTAATTTCTCCGCACTACGCGCAATCATATGAACTTCGAAGCCCTCGCGGCCAAAACGGCGCACTACTGATAAACCTATGCCAGGGCCCACTCCAACAAGTAATAACTTCATGATTTAGATACTAATATGCCAAATGTCCGCTTGTGCGGGCCGGCAAAGTTCTAAAATCGCTCACCAATTCCACAATAAAATTTTGGCCCATCTTCCTTATCGGCTAAGCCCGACCACTAACCATTGATTTTCATACTTTTATATGAAAATTGGTCGACAGAGAATGTGAGCCTCTAGAGACTTCTTTCAAGCCATAACTTCAGCCTAAGAGCCGCTCGCCTCGACGCTCCGTTGTATCGCGGTCTTAATCGTTTTGCAGAAAAGTGGGTACGTCAAACATTTCTTAATCACCTTCTTAACTAGGAGGAACAGGTGGAAGTCTTTCCCATCTAATATTCGAAAGACAACTCATTGCGGGAAATATCGAGTGCAGTGCAAGTATGTTTTTCCAAGAGTGCGGCCACCGAGAACGAGTGCTCTCATTGAGTAGGTTAGATGCCGACAAGACGCTCCGCGCCACTTATGCGAAACGTTGATTGATACCAGCTAATCTTCTCCAATAAAAAATTGTAAATCAGATGTTTATACATAAAAAAGGTAAAGTTTTTGGCAAGCACCTTCATCTTCCGAGGACCTCAAAAGGCAACTGAGGAAAAGCAATTTGTAAAAAAAAGAAACCGCCCTATCCTTATTTTCCTCTCATGCCTTATCTTTGTGAGAAATTATTCACGGTTATCACTATTTCTTCATGGTAGTAGAAAAAAATAAAGCGGTATTCGTTCATTACACCTTGCAAGAAAACAATGCTGAAGGTGAGGTTATTGAGTCCACACATGGCGATAGCCCTTTTGGCTTCATATACGGTATAGGCCAGATGCTTCCCGATTTTGAGGCCAACCTCAAAGGGTTGAAAGAAGGCGATACATTTGCCTTTACGATAAAGGCAGCAGATGCTTATGGCGAGCGAGATGAGTCGGCCATTGTGGATATTCCCAAGCACGTCTTTGAAGTAAATGGCAGTATTCCACCAGGGCTACTGGAAGTAGGAAACGTCATACCCTTGATTGACCAAGAAGGCAATCATTACGACGGAATCGTACATTCAGTTGGGCTTGAGTCGGTGAAAGTTGACTTTAACCATCCTATGGCGGGGATTGACCTGTACTTCTCTGGACACATAGAAGGCATACGAGACGCCAATCCGGAAGAGATTGAGCACGGCCACGTCCATTACGGCTTCGAGGAGTACGAATAGGGCACATGGGGAGCACTTCCGCAAAACGCGTGCAATGCGGTGGTAGAGCCATGTATCGCTAAGCGACAGCGAAGCGATAGAATATTTGTAAGCCAAAGCGGTAGCGACTTTTTTAGGGTCTAGAACGACTCAGCAAGACCGGCTCGGCGGTTCCTCCAGAGAGCTAGCAGCTTGATGTCGTAACGAAGGCCATTACTGATGCCCAGCAAAAGAGATCAGTTAAAGGAGCCCGGCTTCTGGAAGGAGAAGCCATATTCTTTGACTTAAGCTGCGTTGCCTAGAGGCTAACACCAAAGGCAGCACATCTTTCCTCTTTCGACTCAGAAGTAGGCACGTCTATCGAGCGCTCAGCAAAGCAAAGTTTCCTCACCTTTTCTTTTTTTCTTCTTTCTATGGGCAAAAACCGCCACCCTGGTTTGCAATTTGGCGTATGGTTGAGGGTACGTTCCTTGACGCGTCTTCTAGACTCCACATTCGACGTTATAAAAGAATCAATCAACTTTCAATCAAAGGGTACTTACCCTCCTAAATTTGATGATAAATCATCTCTGCTAAGCAAACCGAACCAGTTTAGCTATTCGTTGTAAAATAGCAAGGGAACATCCTCCGCTTTTCTTTGTCTTAAAGTAAAAGTACGCGCTATGGACATGTTCAAACGCTTGCTGATTCTTCTTTCGATAGTCATTGCGCCATTTTCGGTTCAGGCCACACACAACCGCGGAGGCGAGATTCACATCGAACAGATCGGGCCCTTAACTATACGCGCCACCATCATTACCTGGACGCGCACTTTGAGCGTAAGCGCTGACCGAGATACTTTAACCATCTGCTGGGGCGACGGCTCTTGCCAGCAAGTGGGTCGTGTCAACGGAGGCGGAAAAGGCGTGGCCCTGAGCAATGAAGTGAAATACAACATTTACATTGCTACACACACGTACGCTGGTCCAGCCCGCTATCGGATTTCAATGACAGATCCCAATCGAAACGCCGGTATTGTAAACGTCAACCCTCCTCAATCTGAAAACGTTCCCTTCCATATTGAAACGATTTACACGTTTTTAGACCCTCAGTTTGGCGGTAACAATACCACCCCTTATCTACTCCAATCGCCTATCGACAACGCGTGCGTAGGACGACCATTTCGACACAACCCTAATGCGTATGACCCTGATCTAGATAGTCTCTCTTATCGGCTAAGTATCCCGAAACAGGCCATTGGAGTGAATGTTCCTAACTATAGTTTTCCCAGTGAAATAGGCCCAGGTCCAAACAATATCTTACAGCTTAATGAAAAAACCGGAGATATTTTGTGGATGTCGCCTCAACAAGCAGGAGAGTATAATTTAACCATCCTGATTATTTCGTGGCGCAACGGCGTGCCCATTGATACCACAACGCGCGACATGCAGATTTTCGTTTCGCCATGTCAAAATAACCCACCATTGGTGCAAACGATAAACGACTTATGTGCTGTAGCAGGGCAACTCATTACATTTTCCGTGAGAGGTACTGACCCTGACTCAGGAAATCTCGTCTTACTCACAGCCTCAGGCGGACCAATGGTACAAACGTACAGCCCAGCTCAGTTTAACGCGCCCTCGACATTTACCCAGCCACCTGTCGTAGGGACATTTCGATGGCAGACCACGTGCGAGCACATCTCGAATTTTCCCTATACCATGGTATTTAAAGCAGTAGATTCCATAAACAACAATACTCCTCAATTAGCTTTCTTGAAAACGGTGAATATCCGTATTGTGGGCCCTCCACCTACCGACGTACAGGCCTCTGCTCAAGCAGGCGAGATCGAGGTCACGTGGTCAAAGCCTTATTTCTGTGAAGGTGCCGCTGAAAACTATTTCTTAGGCTTTTCCGTATGGCGCCGCGAGGGTTCTAATCCCTTTGTACCCGACTCCTGCTCTACCGGCCTAGCCGGCCGAGGTTACACGCGTATTGCCTTCGCTACTCGACAGGAGCGAAACGGGCGTTACTTTTTCAAAGACAACCGTGTAGAGCGCGGGCGGACCTACTGTTACCGAATTGTAGCGCTCTTTGCGCGCCGTTCAGCAGGTGGTTACCCCTATAATATTGTTGAGAGTATCCCTTCTAATGAAGCCTGTGCTCAATTACCTCGCGATTTACCTCTTATCGTCCAAGTCTCCGTAGCGCGCACAGATGCGCAACAAGGACAAATCGAGGTGTGCTGGACAAAACCTGTAGCGGGCGACTTAGACACCGTGGCTAATCCAGGACCTTATCGCTACGTGTTGCGACGGGCCCCCGATCTCAGCGGCGGCACCCTGCAAACCATAGCCACCTTTACTGCCGACCAATTCTGGCAGGCGAATGACACTTGTTTTACTGACTCAAACCTCAATACCCGCGACCTCGCTTATCACTATCGAGTTGATTTCTTCACCGCAGGAAATTTTGATACCCCTTTCGGAGTTACGGATGAAGCATCCTCCATCTTTCTCCGCTTGGCCTCCTCAGACCGGGTAAACGTCTTGACTTGGCAAGAAGACGTACCTTGGACAAATTACTCCTACACCGTTTATCGCCGGAATAACGCTACCGGACAATTTGATTCTTTAACCACGACCACTTCACCAGCCTATGTAGACCGAGGTCTAGAGAATCGAGTGGAGTACTGTTATTTTGTGCGCAGTGCAGGTACATACAGTATTGCAGGCGTTCGAGAACCGCTGTACAACCGCTCGCAAATCGTTTGTGGCGTACCAATAGATACTGTGCCACCTTGCACTCCTAGCCTAACCGTAAGCAATCTCTGTAATGGCGGTAGCACCGCTCCACCCGATCCTCCCTACGAAAACTTGCTGCAGTGGAATAACCCTGCTTTAAGTTGTCCTGACGCAGGCGATGTTGTGCGCTATTACCTGTGGTACAAGCCGTTCGAAAACGAGCCTTTTACTTTGTTAGCAACCTTTGAAGGCGCGAATAACACTAACTGGATTCACTCGCAAATGGAGAACCTCGCTGGATGCTATGCTATTTCCGCAGAAGATTCTCTAGGAAACCAAAGTCGCTTGAGCGCACCAGTCTGCACCGACAACTGCCCTGCTTACGAGCTGCCCAATGCATTCTCTCCTAACGGCGACGGGTTCAACGATAAATTTCGACCGCTGCCGGGTTGGCGCTTCATAGAACGCGTTGAAATGCAAATCTATAACCGCTGGGGCAACCTCATCTTCGAAACAGACAATCCCGCTATTGAATGGGACGGTCGCAACCGAGCCGGTGTGGACGTGCCTGAAGGCACTTATTTCTACCGCTGTAAACTCTACGAACGTCGCGTAGAAGGGATTGTCTTACGTCCTCAAGCGCTCATCGGTTTTATCGAACTCAATCGCAGCGGCCGCTAAGGTAGAAGGGGCCGCCGCTTTCCGGCACGCGTTGCAACTTCGGGTGGTCAACGAAACAACACTCACTTCTCGAGAGGCTTCTTCTCTGCTTCGCGCATGCCTTGGCGAATTTCGTCCTCTACCGCATGACGAGCATTATTGAACTCTCGAATACCGCGCCCAAGTCCTCGCATGAGCTCAGGTATCTTATTGCCTCCAAAAAGAAGGAGCACGACCAGAAAGATGAGAACAAGTTCCGGAGCACCAATATTGCCCAAAAATAGTGTTTGAATAGCCATAAAACCTCGTTTTTAAAGTAGCCTCCCTCAAAAAGTAAAGGCAGATGATCAGTTTAATTCTTTGACTTAAAAAGTGAGGCAAAGTTACATGAAAACTAGGCGCTTTGAACGATAAAAAGACCATAATCTTGCCCTTGTTTAATTTTTTAAGCAATGCGCGTAAAAGACATAACAGCTACCCTTGAGGCTGTAGCACCGCTTCATTTGCAAGAATCGTACGATAACGCTGGCTTAATCGTTGGCTCTCCAGAGCAAGAAGTAAGCGGAGTGCTTTTTTGTTTGGATTCGCTAGAAATAACTGTCCATGAAGCCGTTCAAAAAGGGTGCAATTTAATTGTTGCTCACCACCCTATTGTCTTCCGCGGACTCAAGCGACTCAATGGATCAACTTACGTAGAACGCACCATCATGGAAGCCGTGCGCCAAGGCGTTGCTATCTATGCCATGCACACCAATCTAGACAACGTGCTTCGCCAGGGCGTGAATGCCAAACTAGCAGAGCGCCTCGGTATAGGTGAATGCCAAATCCTTGCTGCGCGTACAGGCAGTACGGACACAGGCGCAGGTCTAATTGGAACACTGCCTCAAGCAATAAGTGAGATAGCATTTCTCCAGCACCTAAAAGAGCAGCTTCGCACCGGCTGTATACGCCACACTGCCTTGTTGGGCAAGCCGGTACAGCGCATCGCACTATGTGGAGGAGCAGGTAGTTTTCTGTTGCCTCAGGCTATTGCCGCGGGAGCCGACGTTTTCGTATCGGCCGATTTCAAATACCACGAATTCTTCGATGCTGAAGGTCGCATCCTCATCGCTGACGTAGGGCACTACGAAAGCGAGTTTTTCACTATCGAACTCTTGCGCGATATTGTGCAAGAGAAATTCCCTACTTTTGCGCTTCATTTAACCGAGCTTAGGACTAATCCCGTATTCTACTACTAAAAAACCGACTTCCTAAATTTTTCAAACCATATTTAAAGGGCTATGCTAACTACGGTTGAAGCAACAATTGCTGAAAAATTAACCAAACTGTGGAATTTACAACAGATAGACTCTCAATTAGATGAAATTGTCGCTCTGAAGGGTGAGCTTCCCATGGAGGTCTCGGATCTGGAGGATGAGATAGCCGGACTGGAAACGCGTTGCAAGAAGATTCGGAGCATTATAAAAGAAATTGAAGGAGAGATTGCTGAAAAACAAGCCCGGATAAAGGAATACGAAAGCCTCTTAAAGAAATACCGCAAACAGCTAGACGACGTAAAGAATAACCGCGAGTATGAAGCACTAACCAAAGAGATTGAGATGGCGGAAGTAGAAATCCAGCTGGCCGAGAAACACATCCGCCAAGCGAGGGGCAAAATAGACGCTCAAAAAGAAATGCTTACCGCTACGGAAGCTCGTCTTGCGGCTCGACAAAAAGACCTTGAGTTAAAGAAGGTGGAGTTAGACGCCATTATTGCCCGCACAGAGGAGGAAGAACGAGCCTTGCGCCAGAAAAGCGAAAACGCACGCCGAGATATTGAGGAGCGCTTGCTGCGCGCCTATGACAAAATGCGCTCGACGTATCGCAATGGTCTAGCGGTAGTCACCATTGAACGCGATGCTTGTGGAGGATGCTTCAATGCCATCCCACCTCAAGTACAATTAGAAATTGGTCTGCATAAGAAAATCATTGCTTGTGAACACTGTGGCCGAATTCTCGTAGACCGAGCCATTGCCTATCCAGAAAATACCATTACCGCGTGAAATAAATCTGGCATTAGTTTTGAATACGAAGCCCTCGAACAAAAATTCGAGGGCTTCGTATTTAAAATACCGTTTTGCATGTTGAAGATTTTCAAAAAAACCTGCTTGCGTGCATTGGTGATTTGCAGAAATTGCCGTTTCTTGCGGTGTTTTTTTTAATATGACCCTCTAACACTAAAAGTGTTTCCGAGACATGCGGAAGGTTTACGCCATCTTACTCTCTTTTTTGCTCGCACCATGCGCGCTTAGAGCCCAGGTATTTAAAATATACGAAAATTTTTCGGAGCTAGAAGAGCGCATTGCTAAAGCAGACGGCAATAAATTGCTTGTTATCAATTTTTGGGCTACTTATTGCAAACCGTGCGTAAAAGAACTGCCCTTTTTCAATCAACTCTACCACAAGTATGGCAGTCAAAATTTTGAAATCCTGCTCGTCAGTTTAGACTTCCGCAGTCAATTAGAAAAAAAATTTGTACCTTTCTTGCGCTCTTATACGCTTCAGCCCGAGGTTATTCTTTTAAGCGACCAAGATGCAGATAGCTGGATACCTCGAGTACAACCCGAGTGGGACGGCGCCATTCCGCTCACCATGCTCGTGCGAGGAAAAGCACGCGATTTCCATGTCGGGGAATTTGAAAGCTTCGAAGAACTAGAGCATTTTATCCACAACTTTTTCCAACGCGTGGGATTGCCCCAGCCTCCCATAAATGACAGGTGAGAACTTATTCATGGTTGTTTTGCGACTTTACTCTTGTCCCAAATACTTTCCCCCCATGTTTTCTATGAAGTTCTCGGTGTTCTTGCTCGTCATGGCTGGAGCGCTCTCCTATGCCTCCCGTACAAGTAAGTATACCATCGGCGATAAAGTTGAAGACTTTGCTCTTCGCAATGTAGACGGCCGAATGGTTTCTCTGTCTAGCTACAGCGCTGCAGAGGGGGTAATTATTGTGTTTACGTCCTTGCATTGCCCCTATGCGGAAATGTATGAGGATCGCATTATTCAACTCCACAAAAAGTATGCGCCAAAAGGCTATCCCGTAATGGCCATCAACCCGACTAATCCACTTCTATTTCCGGAGAACTCCTATGAGCACATGCGAGCACGCGCAAAGGCAAAACGCTATCCCTTTGCCTATCTGCAAGATTCGACACAGGTGGTATGTACTCGTTTTGGCGCTTCTCGCACGCCGCACGTTTTTCTGTTGGATAGAGCACGAATCATTCGTTATATAGGGTCTATTGACGATAATCCAGAAAATCCGCGTGCTGTAAAGAAGCGGTATTTAGAAGATGCTATCGCTGCCCTCCTGCGTGGAGAACGCCCGAATCCAGAGATCACTCAGTCTATCGGTTGCCCGATTCGAATTCCGAAGCAGAAACCATCTGCAGATACTGCTGCTTCTCGACGTTAGGCAAAGTAACCTCTTTGGAGGGCAATGAAGGCTGGTCGCGCAATAGCCATCGCACTAAGACAGGCGACAAGTATAAGTCGCAGAGCAAAGCACTTGCCAACGTAGCGCTGATAAGCACTCCTACGATCACGGAAGGTGGGTGCACTGAAAAGAGCAACACTAAAAAGGCGAAGAACAAGATGATGCTGCTGAGCGTCATGGCTTTGCCAGTCTCTAAAATGGTTGTCTCTAGCGCCTGCTCTATGTTCATGCCTCGGCTGCGGCACAGGCGAAGCGTGCTTAGGAAATGAACCGTGTCGTCAGTAGCAATACCAAAGACGATGCTGAATACCGTCGCGACGCCAGCCTCTAAAGGAATGTCTAGGAATCCGATAAATGCTCCGGCAAAGAAAAGAGGCAGGATGTTGGGAATAGTAAAGATGACTACCAAGCGAGCATCGCGAAAGAGGAGCGCCATGAGCAATGCCACCGTAAGTACGGAGGGGATGAGCCCTTGCAGCATATTGTCGCGGATGTAGGCAGAATTTTTGTCTATGACAACTCCAGTGCCGGTAATGCGGAAGCGTACCACAGTAGTGTCGGTATGTTGGGCTATCCATCTTTCTAGCTCCTCTTGAATTGCTACAATGGAGTCGCGCCCAATGTCTTGTATGCGCGCAGCAATGCGGGCTTTATCTCGATTTTTGCTTATGAGAACTTCAGCTACCGGATTTGGCAATCGTTCAGCCAAACGTTGGTAATAGAGAAGTGTCTCGTCGTCAGGAGGCAAGCGGTAAGCATCTGCCCGATTGCCAGTGTGCATGGCGTGTAAGCTGCGATAGAGGTCATTGATGGAACTATGAGTCCGAATGGCTGGGTATTTCTCTAGGCGCTGCTCCACTCGGTCTATTTCCCTCAGTACGGCTGGATGTTCCACCGAAAAGTCTCTCTGTGGGAAAACAGCAATTTCGAGGGGGCGAAAACCGGCAAACTTTTGTTCGAAAAATATAAAGTCGCGAGTAATTTGAGCACCTCTAGGCAAATTTTGCCGAATGCGATAGTCTGTATGAATTAGGGAAATTCCAATTAGGGAAGCACCCAGAGCGCCTGCAAAAAGCCATGCAATTCGACGCTGATGCGTTCGCGTGAAAACATAGACGTGGCGCATGAAGCGCCCCCAAAAAGCCCATTCCGGTGTAGGTTTAATAAGTTGATCTTTTGTAAACTGTGGCAACCATATCCACAGCCAGCCGTAAATTGCCGCAAAAGCCAACACTACGCCCAAGGCTGCGTTTACCCCGAAGGCCTGAATGGGTTCCGTGCGATTGGTGAGCAGCGATAAGAAACCTATGGCTGTTGTCACGCAAGTAATCAGCGTCGCCAAGCCGATCTCTCGTACCGTAATGCGAATCGCCTCAGCAGGCGGGCGTCCTTTTTCTAATTCGTGTAGGTATTTTGTCGTAAGATGAATGGTATCAGCCACTCCGACAATACACATGAGAATGGGATAGAGTGCAGCTAGCGCATTCAATTCGCGGCCTAGGACGCTGAGCACGGCTAAGAAAAGCAAGAGAGCCAACCCTATGCCCGTCATAGCCAGCAACACTGTACGCCACCGCCGGAAGATGAAGAACAAAATGGCCGATGCTAGCAGTACGGCTATCGTAGTAGAAACCGCGATTTCGCGCTTCTGCATCGCTACCATGTCGCGATGAAAATAAGCTCGCCCTAGCCGATGCACGGCCTCGAATGGATACTGAGCAATTAGGCTGTCTAGCGCATTCATGAGCGCTACTGACTGCTCGTAAGTGCTCTGATTAACAGTCTTTAAGATAACTGTTAGGGCTGTGGCATCTTCAGCAATTAGGTTATGCACGAAGCGTTTATCTTGCAATATTCGCTCCCTGTCTGAGGCATAGTAAGTGGTGTCGTCGAGATGAATGGCCGGTACAGTTGTTACGCCAAAAGGTGTGCGCACAGGATAGCGCACTGTCGTGATTGATAACGCATTGATTACGTGAGGTAACTCTCTAGCGCGCAAGGTAAAGTCATGAACGTGTTTGAGAAATGACTGTTCAAACACGCCTGCCTTGCGCTCTAAAGCAACTAGCAAAAAATTGTCATCACTTTCGAAATCTTGAATGTATGCCTTAAAAAACTCCCAATCGGGGTCGCCTTTTGGAAAAAATTGCTCGAAATCAAAGGAAAATTTCAGGCGAGTGAGAAAGTAAACACCAACAACTGTCAGGAAACCGTAAAGAAATAAGAGCCAGATTCGAAGTCGTCGCATATTGGCGCAAAACCTTTTGGCAAGTCTCAGTCCTCTAATGGCAGGCAAAACGAGTTCTTACTGTAAAAGTTCAGAAATTCTCCAAAAAAGAGGATATAGGCAATTCCCTTCATGGGCAACTAACGCGCTTGCGCGCATTAGCCGAATGGCAAAAACTAAATCTAGTTGCCAGAGGCTATCCCTTCCGCCCAGCTATGTTTCCCAAATTAAGAGAGGAAACGCGTTTTCTTGCCCGAAGGTATAGCCTTGCCAATTCTTTCACCTTCGCGATAAAATAGGCAAATAGTTGCAATAAGCGATTTTACGGACTTACGAAAAGGCACCCTGTTTATCGGTCGGATAATCCAGAGGGCTGATACGTAGCAGGTTCTGCTCTTCGCTGTGAAACAAGCTCATACAAACCAAGAGAAGAGATGCGGTTGAGGCTTTCTATGCTTTCTTCGAAGGAAAGAGAGCGCTCAATTGATGTAAATCAGTGGCTTAATTGCACCACCTCGCGCAGTTCGTCATTAGATAACTCGCCTAGCCATTTTTCGCCTACAGTTACTGTAAGGTCAGCCAGCTCTTTTTTTCTTTGGATCATCTGGTCAATTTTTTCCTCTAGAGTGCCTTGAGTGATGAGGCGATGGACAAGGACATTGCGCTCCTGGCCGATGCGATAGGCGCGGTCGGTAGCCTGTGCCTCTACAGCGGGATTCCACCACAGGTCGTAATGAATGACGTTAGTTGCAGCCGTAAGGTTTAGGCCTATACCGCCCGCCTTAAGGCTAAGCAAGAGGACGCGTGTAGCATGATGCTTTTGGAATTGTTCGACCATCTGGTCGCGTTGCTCACGCGTGCAACCGCCGTGAAGGAAGGGCACGTCGAGCCCTAGTGTATTGCGCAACATGGGCACGAGTAGATCGCCCATTTCGCGGTATTGGGTAAAGATGAGCGCCTTCTCGCCGGCAGCCAAAATTTCGTCGAGGAGCTCGAGCAAGCGCTGGGCTTTGCCAGATAGACTTGGCTCTGGAAGTCCTTTTTTCAGGTACTGTGCCGGGTGATTGCAAATTTGCTTTAGGGCAGTTAGCATTTTAAGCACCAAACCCTGACGCCGAATATCCTTCTCATCTTCGCGAGCAATTTGTTGAAGCATTTCTTCTACAGCACTTTGGTAGAGCGCAGCTTGTTCAGGAGTGAGGAGGCAATATTGATTTGTCTCGATCTTTTCAGGCAAATCGTTGATGATGTTCTTATCAGTCTTTACACGGCGCAGCAAGAAGGGCGAGGTAATTTTGCGGAAGCGCTCAAGAGCTTCATGATTGCGCTCAGTCTCAATAGGGCGCGCCAATTCTTGCAAAAACTCAGAGGGTGAGCCAAGCAACCCTGAGTTGATAAACTCGAAGATCGAGTAATACTCGCTGAGGCGATTTTCTACAGGTGTCCCGGTCATTGCAATGCGCAGCGGTGCATTGAGCTTCTTGGCGGCCTTTGTTTGAGCAGCATCGGCATTTTTAATGTTTTGCGCCTCGTCTAGGACTACAATAGATAGAGGGTGTTCGTTGATTTTCTCGACGTCTGTTCGAAGGATGCCGTAAGTAGTCAGGACTACCTCGGCGCCATTGAGGCGCTCCCAAGACCGATCTGGACCGTGATAGAGCGCATAACGCAAACTTGGAGCGAATTTGTGAATTTCATTAACCCAATTGGTGAGCAGCGTAGTAGGCACAACGACTAAAGCTTTTTTCGTCTGGTCGAGAGCACCATCTTCTCTCATGCGCAACAAAGCAGTGATTACCTGAACTGTTTTTCCTAACCCCATGTCGTCGGCAATAAGGCTACCTACGCCTAGGCGGATGTTTTTGTAAAGCCATTCATATCCTCGTTGCTGATAAGGACGCAGTTGAGCCGTAAGGCCTTCAGGCAGGGGTACAGCCTCTGGCTTGAGCAACACCTCAATTTGCCGACGAAGCTCCTCCTCCAGAAATACGCGTGCTCCTTGATAGCGCTCTGTGAGGGCGATTTGGAGCAATTGCATAGGTGAAGGTTCGGGCGCGTTTTCCAATTGGTTGAGAAGAGCTGCTACTTCATATTCATCTAAAAAGACGTAGGCGTGATTTAAGCGAACAATACCTCGCATCCGACGGGCCATCTGAACAAACTCCTCAGGCGTGAGGATTTTTCCGCCTAGAGCAACTTGCCATTGGAAATGAATAATCTGAGCAAAAGACAGCAACCCTTTGCCATTCACTTGCCCTTTGGAAGTAAGTTTCATGGACAAATGCGGGCGCGACAGCCGCCGTAACGAACGAGGCAGCATGACGCGAATGCCCAGCAGGCGAATAATGGGCAGCATGTCGAAGAGCACAGCCGGAAAGTCCTGCGCGTGGAACCGCATAGCCGTAGCACCCTTTGAATTGATGTGCTGCGCAAGCGGTGGGAAAAACTCAACCACATTCGCTAAGTCACTAAGCACCTCTAGGCGCATCTCGTCGTACTGTTTCTTATTGAAGATGTGTTTCAACGGGATAAGTGGACGTATAGAGTTGTCTCGATCTTCAATGCTGACGCGCACCTCGAATTCCAACGTTTGGGGGTCATCGCGCACTTCGAAAACGGGGACATAGCGCTTTTCAGCAATGAAGAAGCGATTGAGCCACAGTTGAATGGCTTTGGGATACTCCCGTTGTTCGAAGTTTTCAAAGGCCATCGTATGCCCTGTCAGGAACCACTCTGGAATACTACCTGGGCTCTCTTCGCGAATTTTTTGGGTGCTTTCAGCAATAAAATACCGCAAAAACAGCGCTATGAGTGCTATCAAGGCATCGGCTTCGGTGGGCTCGGCAGTCTGGCCTGTTTCGTCTACATAAGTTAACAGGCCAGGCGCCGTCCATTTTTTTACTTTTTCGAAGACACTGCGAACGGCTTCGTTAAGCAAAGCTGGCACATAGCGAATGCGGTATTCTGTTTCCGATACCTCGATTAATTGAGGAACGAAAGCGCCGCGTAAAGCCAGTTGCCGAGCAAACTGGTAAACCATGTGCATGGAGCGCAATTTAGGAGAGCAAAGGGCTAGGTCGGCCATACTCAGGCGTTCCCAAAAATTTACCCATTGGGCTTCAGTCTCGCAGTCGAGCAAGGTTTCTCCCTGTTGGTCGAGGAGTAGGCCTCCCCAAAAGGCTCCTGTGCGGCTGTCTTGAACAATCATGGCACTTTCTGCCGCCATCAGCCAGTGATGTTCTTCGGCTGTAAGTGGCTCAGGTTGGCTGTCGGGCTGGCGCCGCAATGCGCGATAAACAGAGGCTAAAATCTTTTTAAAATCACCTTCTGGATAAAACACAGGTTTCTCCGAAAGCAAGCGAAGTAAGTCGTCAGAGCAGTTGGGTGGTATCTTTGAAAAGTCTAGTGCTTCAAGAGCGGCTTCATCCCAAACAAACTCTTCGTCTATCGTATGTTCAATGTCTTGTTGTAGGGCTGCAGCTTGTGCCGCGTTTACTTCGCTTACCGCTGATTGAGAGACACCGCGCTTTTCCAGCGCCTCTAGCAAGTCAAAGTTATGTAAGTCAAAGATTAAGAAAGGGTTTTTGTCGATCTCATTAGCTACAACATAAAGCACGGCGGCCATATGTTTACACGGGACAACCCAGTCGGGGCAAGAGCACATACCCGAGATCTCTTGCCAACGCCTTGGGAAAAGGTGCACGCCGCTTTTGCGCAATTCCTCCTCTAATTCTGGCGGCAATTCGCGATTGAGGAGCTTTGATAGAAAAATAGGATTTTTCGTCACAAGCTTGACCGTCCTTCGTCGGTGGCCTTCGTTAAACCAAGGAATCCGAAGGCTAACTTCATAGGGCTCAGGCGCCGTTCCCTGAACAAAGGCGGAAATGGAGCCGTCCTTAATTTCGAGTTGCTTGACGAGGCCCTTGTTGGCGTAAATTTTACCGCGCGCCAAGCGATTGGAGTGGTCTATACCCTTAAGTGCTTCTAACCATCGCCTGCCCCACCAAGTGTTGCCATAAGTCTTATTTGTAGCACCTTCAACCGCTTCAGGAGCCGGAGGCTTTTTGAAATAATCGTAACTCATTTAAGGTTAAATTTCGAATATAATTTTGAATATAAAACAACAAACCGAGTCTATGCAAATAAATGTAACCATATACCATCCTGCCGCTTTAAACCCAACAAATCTTCTCGATGGGAGAAAACACGCGCGCTCGCATCGGCGATGGCCGGGCGTTCATCCGTTTGCTTGTTGTCGTCATAAGGCGGTGCCTTTTCTTTGTCGCCTGGATCAATTGGCGTATCGTATTCTAAGAAGATTACTTGTTAGCCTATCCCTAGTAGCCGCTTACTTGTTTGTTTCGGTCAGGGCAGGTGCTCAGCCTGTTGACACTGTTTCATTGGCTGTTGAGGTTATTTCGCATCGGGCCTTTCTGTGGAAACATACGCCGCGATTAACGATTCGAGCCGGCCATGTCGTGTTCGGACAAGAGGTAGGGTTGATTTGGCCCACTTATGGCCGCCGGATATGGGAAGCTTGGCGCCGCTACCCGCTCTGGGGTATCAGCCTTTGCTACTTTAGGCCTGGAGTCAGGGCCCACGGCGAGGCTTGGGGTATAGTTCCACACCTGACCATCCCCCTGTGGCGCTCTCGCTCTTGGTTGACTGCTTTCCGCATCGGGACAGGCATCGGCTACGTCACGCATCCCTACGATAGTTTTAACAACCCTGCAGAAAACGCCATCGGTTCGTACTGGAATAACCTTACGCAATTTCAGTTAGGGTTAACATGCCGACTCACTCGCTCTTGGCGCCTACGGGCAGGCGCCGCACTCACACATTTGTCCAATGGGGCTGCAAAGTTACCAAATTTTGGCATTAATCTACCTTCTTGTTTTTTTTCTATCCTTTGCTCGCCAGTTTTTTTTCGAAGAGAGGCTTTTCTCCCTGCTTCTGCACCTAATCGGGCGATGCGCCGTTTTGGCATGCTTATAGGTGGCAGTTTCGCTCGAATAGAGTATGCTGTGGTGGATGGACCCAAATACGCCGTATGGGGTGCGTCGCTAAGCGGGCTTTTCCACATAGACAACCTCAATCGCTTGACTTTTAGCCTAGAAAGCGAATACAATCCCGCTGTGGCAGAGTTTAGTCTGCTGACAGGAGGAGCCTTGAATGTTCGAGCTGCTCGCAGTGGGGCGGTTCGTCTAGCTTTAGCTCCAGGCGCGGAATTTCTCTTTGGCCCGATAGGGATTCACGTACAAGCAGGCATTTACGCAGGCAGCAGCAACATCAATCGTTATGTGGCTGCACCTTGGTATAGCCGACTAACAATACGCAGTTACTTTCCTGCACTACCCAACGTTTCGATACGTCCATGGGTAGGTATTAGTCTTAAGGCACACGGCGTCAATGCAGAACTCATTGCACTACAGTTAGGCGTAGCTTACTAAAACTCAGAGCCCGCGTGCCCTCGCCCAAGAAGCAAGCCTTGCGGGCTCTGGAAGAAAGACACCCTTCTTTAGCTTTAGTACTGAACAACCATTGGAACCGCCACAACGTGCTCGCCGCGACGTATCAAAAGAGTGTACATGCCGCCAGGCAACTGAGGTAAGTCAAAAGGCTGTCGCAGTTCACCTATGGCAAAATCAGCTTTGGCTTGATGAATCAGGTCTCCTACCGTATTTAGCAAGGTAAAGGCAACTTCGGGAGCAGATTCGCCGCGCAATTCTACCGTGAAGCGCCCAGCACTCGGATTAGGATAGAGCGTTAACGTTTTCAACCAAGCAGCATGGTGCAAACCCGAGGTAAGCACAATAGTTTTTTGCAACGTAGCCGCACCGCAATTATTGAGTACCGTTAAGCTTACTGTGTACGTGCCCGGGCTAGCATAAGTATGGGTTGGATTAGCTTCATTGCTTGTCGTGCCATCGCCAAAGTTCCAGACATAAGAAAGACCGTGTTGCGACTGGTTATTGAACTTGACCGTCAGGTTTGTAGCCGTATAATCGAAAGCTGCCGTAGGCAGAGCTAGTACCTCAATTAACGCCTGCCGAGTTAGGGTATCCGTTCCATAAGCATTAGCCACGATAAGGGTTACCGAGTAAACACCAGGCGCTGAGTATGTTACTACGGGGTCTCTGTCGGTAGATGCTGACGGATTTCCGCCCAAGAACAACCAATTCCACGCAGTCGGGTTACCCGCAGATTGATCAGTAAATTGCACCGTGAGAGGCGTGCATCCCTGCGTAATGCTGGGCTTAAACCCAGCAGTAGGCGCAGTGCCTCGAATTTCTACCTGAACGCTAAATTCGACACTGCCACAGGCATTCTCAGCGCGTAGGGTGATAGTGTAAATGCCTGGCTGAGTGTAAGTATGCGTCGGATTCATTTCGGTGCTCGTTGTGCCGTCGCCAAAATTCCAGTAGAAGTTAGAGGCGTTTTGCGAAGTATTAGTTAGCGCAAGATTTGGCCCTATCTGCTGGACGGAAAAGCCCGCAGTAGGCAGTCCTTCTACAACGATAGTCATTTCACTAGTACTGCTGCCAGCAGCATTGCTAGCAACTAGGGTTATTTTGTACACTCCAGGTTCCTTGAATACTACAGTTGGCTCTTTTTCCGTACTAGTGGCCGGGGTGCCACCCTGGAATGTCCAATTAAACTCGGTAGCATCAGCGCTAGATTGGTTTAGGAAAGCTACGGTCAGTGGAGCGCATCCGCCCATCGGGTTAGGACTAAAGGCAGCCGTAGGCGGCAACAAGATGGTGATCGTTTGCGTGCTTGTTGCAGTACCGCAGGCATTAAAAGCCGTAAGGACTACCGTATATGTTCCGCTTGCTGCATACACGTGCGTAGGATTTTGTTGGGTGCTCGTCGTTCCGTCGCCAAAGTCCCAATGATAAGCGTTAGCACTATTCGAGTGATTCGAAAAGTTGACCGTAGCACTGGAAATAGCTGCACTAAAGCTCGCTGTAGGTAGGCCGACGACAACGACGAAATCTACCTGTTCGACGGTGCTGCTGCCGGCGCTATTGCTTGCTGTCAGCACAACCGAATAGACACCCGGATGCTCATACGTAACTATTGGGTTTGGTTCTGTAGACGAAGGTGGAGTTCCACCCGGGAACTCCCAGAGGAACGAGGTGGCATTGGCCGACGAAGTGTTGGTAAATTGCACCATAAGCGGGCCACAACCCGTCATAGGTTCGGCGATGAAACTGGCCTTTGGCGGTGTGATGATGACAATAGTTTGGCTAAAGGTGTCGGCATTGCAAGAATTAGCAGCAATTAGCGTAACGGTATACGTACCGTCTTCTGCATAGATGTGCGTAGGATTGACCTCATTGCTAGTATTGCCATCGCCAAAATGCCACAAGAACGAATTAGCGTTGGAGGATGTATTCTGGAATGCCGCACTTGCTCCGTTTACGGTACTAACAAACGATGCTGTAGCGTCTGCAAACACTTGGATAAAGTCATTCCGCACGAGCGTGTCGCTTCCTTGAGGATTGGACACAATAAGCGTGACTGAGTAGGCACCCGGCGAGGCATAAGTGACTACTGGGTTTTGTTCCGTAGATGATTCTGGAGTACCGCTTGGGAAAGACCATTGGAAAGAGGCAGCGTTACTCGACGACGTACTTGTAAACTGCACCGTTAGTGGACCACAGTCAGCTGTCGGTGAGGCTGTGAAGCCTGCTTTAGGAGGTGTGGCGATAGTTATAGTTTGCACGGCCGTGCTTGTACCGCAAGGACCTGTAGCTGTAAGGGTTACGGTATATGTCCCGTCGTTAGTGTACGTGTGCGCAGGGCTTTGTTCTGTGCTGTTGTTGCCGTCGCCAAAGTCCCAGTGGTAAGTAGTAGCATGTACTGATTGATTAGTAAATGCTGCATGAGCGCCATTTATGTCGACAGAGAAGTTAGTTACCGGCGGTGGCGGTCCTACCGCAATAAAATCAGTTCGCGTTAGCGTATCAGAGCCAGCAGCATTTGTAACAATGAGGGTTACGGAGTAAATACCTACGGCGTTGTAGGTTACAGACGGGTCTTTAGCCGTAGAGGTATCGGGTGTGCCACCGGGAAATTCCCAATAAAACGAGGTGCTGTTGGAGGAAGAAGTACTAGTGAATTGTACAGTCAATGGGCTACAGCCGCTGGTAGGGCTAGCTGTAAAGCCCGCCTTAGGCGATGTAACGATGGTTATTGCCTGCTCGAAAGTATCTACTCCACAAGGGCCTGAAGCGATAAGTGTTACCGTGTAGATGCTGTCTTGAGAATAAGTATGCTCCGGGTGTTGCGCTGTGCTGCTACTGCCATCGCCGAAGTGCCAGACGTAGGTGTTCGCGTGTTGTGAAGTATTATTAAAGGTCGCTGTAAAACCGTTAGTTGTTGCGGTAAAGCCCGATATAGGCGATGGCCCCACGGTGATGAAGTTAGTTCGAGTAAGCGTATCGGCACCAGCGGCATTGGAAACGATGAGCGTTACCGAATAGGTACCTGGCGAAGTATAAGTTACTGTTGGATTCTGCGCTGAAGAGGTGTCAGGAGTACCTCCAGGGAATGACCACTGGAACGAAGTGCTGTTGGACGATGAGGTGCTTGTGAATTGCACCGTAAGCGGGCCACAGCCGTTGGTCGTATCTGCCGTAAAGCCCGCTGTGGGAGGTGTTACGATAGTCACGGCTCGCTGAAATGTATCCACACCACACGGGCCAGTAGCAATGAGCGTCACTGTGTAAACACCTTCTTGCGCATAAGTGTGTTGCGGATTTTGCGCCGTACTGCTGTTTCCGTCGCCAAAGTTCCAAGCATATGAGGTAGCATGAGTAGAACTATTTGTGAATGAGGCTGCTAGGCCATTAGTTGTGACTGAAAAACCTGCCGTAGGTGGAGGAATCACCTGAATGAAGTTTGTCTTTGTCAGTGTGTGCGTGCCGTAAGGATTGGTCACCGTAAGTGTCACGTCGTAATTGCCCGGTGCATTGTAGGTTACCGTCGGGTTTTGCGCTGATGAAGTATTGGGTGTACCACCCGGAAACTGCCAAGCATACGAGGTTGGATTCCCTAATGACGTGCTCGTAAATTGTACTGTCAATGGACTACATCCAGAGGTAGGCGTCGCAGTAAAGTTGGCCACAGGCGGCCCTACTACCGTTATTGTCTTAATAGAGGTATTGCTCCCGCAAGGATTCGTAGCAGTGAGGGTAACCGTATATGTTCCACTCTGAGCGTACCTATGCACTGGATTTTGCGCAGTACTAGTATTCCCATCGCCAAAATTCCACAGAAAGGAATTGGCTCCTTGCGAAGTGTTGGTAAAGGTCACTTTTAGGGTATCTACTGTATAGGTAAAGTTTGCTGAAGGAATATTTTGTACCGTAATGTAGTTCGTCTTTGTGATCTGATTAGTTCCTGTAGAGTTAATAGCTGTTAGAGTTACCGAATAGGTACCAGAAACTTGGTAGGAAACAATAGGATTTTTTTGGTTAGAACTTACCGGTGACCCGCCTGGAAACTGCCAAATGAAAGAGGTGGCATTTGACGAAGACTGATTGGTAAACTGCACGACTAGAGGTGCACAGCCAGAGGTAGGACTCGCAGAGAAGTCTGCTGTTGGTAAGGTGTTGATAACTACTGTTTTTGTTGCCGTTCCGCAATCGTTCTGTACCGTGAGTACGACGGTGTAGATGCCCGACTGGGCGTATGTATGAACAGGGTTTTCCTCTGTACTAGAGTTTCCGTCGCCAAAGTCCCAATTGAAACTCGTAGCATTTTGAGAAGTATTTGTGAAATTGTAAGTCAGGCCATTAAAAGTATAAGTGAAATTGGCTGAAGGTGTTGGTTTGATGAGGACAGCCTTTGTAACAGAGGATGTTCCACCTGGACCACTTACGGTAAGCACTACGTTGTACGTACCTGCATTGTTCCACGTTACTACTGGATTTTGCTGGGTAGAGCTTGCCGGCGATCCGCCCGGGAATATCCAGTTTCGCGAGGTAATATTGCCTGTAGATTGATCAGTAAATTGCACCTGTTGCAGGCGGCAAGCGGGCTTGGGCGACCAATCAAAATTAGCAACTGGAGGCTGATTGGAGCCGCAAGGCTGAAAACAACCTGCATTAATGCGATTGGTAATGTAATTGCTAATGACGTTTACTGAGTTGCTGCTCCAACTATTGGTGGTGCTCACGTAGGGACACATAATGTAGTTGGGTGGGCAACTGCCTCCGCCTACCGGGTCATGGTTGGCCGACATGTTGTGCCCGATCTCATGCGAGGTCAAGCAGCGCAATAACTCGGAATTTGTAGAAAAATCTTGAAGGCAGTGATACTTATTAGAATTGCACATGCCATTGAGGTAGGCAATACCAATAGTTGGGCCATCAAAATCGCGATTTGTCCAGAGCTCCCCGTTGTCGAAGGGTACGCCGAAGCCATTGTTATTGCCCCAGTTGCGGAAAGAAGCTAAGAGCTGCCCAGGGTCGGTCGAACTCGTCCAAGGATCGGTACCAGTAACGACATACTGAGTGACAATCACGAAATCCATATCGTGGTTAAACACGCCGGTATAATCTTCTTGGACATTATTGATAATGCCAATGTTTCGTGCCTCTACTGCACCTACCGAACCATACTTGTCGTACATGGACCTATCAGAGGCAATTGCAATCTCAATTTCGTAGCAGCCGGAATTTTCCGGTACGTCTTCTTTTTTTCTCTTTTCGACGAAATGTTCGTGTTCTTCGGCAGCTAGCAGCGAACACTCACCGTGGTCGTGATGGGACTCCTTAATTACTGCACTCATCGGGTAGACCAGGAACAAATCGCGCGGTGCATCGAATTGGTAGTACCACAGCGGCTCAATATAATATCGTTCTCCGCCTGCTTCCACAAAGCCATATAGAAAATCTCTATCTACCGTTAGGCGCACTTTGCCCGCACTTTTCGCCTCATAACCTCGAAAAGCAATTTGACGTAGGCGCCGGTGTATTTCTACGCCTTCATCTGTGGCTACTTGTAAAAAATAACCTGGCGCTAGAATTCGACTAGGCTGCAATTGCAGCGTCCACTCATAGCGAGTGCCTAGCCGAAGTGAGATGGTGGCATGGTCCGGCGTCTCGCTCAGCCTTTGCTGGAGCAGGGCCGGACTTAGGCGATACACATGCCATTGGGTCAAGACCCGCCTAAGCCCTTGAGGTAATTCAATAGTTCGTTGTTCCTGACCCTCGATAGTTTGAGCATTAAGTACGGCAGACAAAAACAGCGGCAGTATCCATACTAACCGCCAACAAACAAAGAGTAAACGGCAAGGCATAGCAGCTAAAACAATTGTTAAAGAGCCTAACAGATGTATTCAAAGAGCAGTTTACTTAAGCCTAAAAACAAAAAATAGTTTGCAGAGAAAAACGTTGCTTGACAGAAAAATTTTAACTGCTCTCGGCTTTTGAAATAAGGCAAGATAAATTCGCGCAGCAAATATGGCGTTTCTTTGCGCTCAACTTTGTTTTTTGGTCGGCGAAAGTAGAGAATCTTTGCCTTTTTGCCCTTTAATATCCGCCAAAATGCGAGTTTTGTCAAAAGCCCGACAGTTGAACTTTCTGCGTTTACTTCCATAAAAATCTCCTGCTTCATGAGAAAAGGTTTCGTTATTGGCTTGTTGCTTCTTCTTGGTGTTGGAATACCGCTTCCAGCATTTGCTCAAATCCGCCGTTCTACAGAAAGCCGCACGGGCAAAGAATACTCCCTGAAAGACTACCTTTGGTATGGCGGATTTTTTGGGCTGGGCCTTGGTGGTGGCGGCTTTTCTTCAGTCTTCAGTATCAATTTATCGCCTATGGTAGGCTACAAAATCTTACCGCCCTTCTCTATTGGCCCTCGTGTAGGCATTACGTATACCTATCAGAAAATACAAGGCGTCCGTGCTTTCAACTTATTTGATACTGAAGTAGCCCTTTTTGGGCGGCTACACATATTTCGCGGCTTCTTTATTCATGGAGAGATCGGCACGCGTTCCGACCAGTATGTCGAAACGAATGGAACGGATTTCCGAAAAACTTCTCGAACACGCCCAGTACAGCTTGCCGGCATTGGCTATAATTTCAGCGGCGGACGCGGTGGAGCAGGGCAAGAGGTCGCTATCCTCTACGACTTCTTTATCGGCAATGACATCAACGCCTTCGAAAATCCGTGGCAGTACCGCTTTGCTTTCACCTTTGGCTTTTAAACAAAGTGAACCTCCTCTTTCTAAAAAACTTGCAACTGACGCATTTCAAAAATCATGGGCATTACAAGGTAGAGATGGCCCCTCGCCTCAACGGCTTCACAGGACTTAACGGAGCGGGCAAGACAAACCTACTTGAAGCGATTCACGTCCTTTGCCTAACTCGAAGCCATCGAGGAGTTGCTGACAAGTACCTCGTACAGCATGGTGCCGACTTTTACCGCATCGAAGGTTGTTTCGAACGGAATGGCCAACAGCAAAGCATAGTTGTCAAGTACGACGGCCAACGGAAAGAAGTGGAATGCAATGGCGCTCTCTTTACCCGACTCATGGACTACGTAGGACTTTTTCCGGTGGTCATGGTATCGCCCGATGACATTGCCCTTGTCCAGCAAGGCAGTGAAGAGCGCCGGCGTTTTCTCGACGCTACGCTATCGCAACTCTCGCCCGAATACCTGAATCAGCTGACTATTTATCAATCTTTGCTAAAACAGCGCAACGCACTGCTCAAAACCTTTGCCGAACAACGCCGTTACGATGCTCTCCTTCTTGAAACCTTCGACCAGCAAATGGCGCATCCAGCTGCTGTTTTATGGCAAATGCGTCGGACTTTCGTCGCCGATTTAGCGCCAGTCTTTCAAGAAATCTACGCCGAAATCGCCGGCCGGGACGAATGCGCCACGCTCCAATTCGAGCAAGGCAGCCATGCTGATGACCTCTTTGCCGAACTCCTCGCTCACCGCGAACGCGACTGCGCTCTGCAATTTACTTCCGTGGGCCCTCATCGCGATGATCTGAACTTAACAATCCACGGCTATCCAGTCAAAAAGTATGCCTCGCAAGGACAACTCAAATCCTTCTTGCTGGCTCTTCGCTTGGCGCAATATGAAATGCTTCGACAAGCCAAAGGTGTATCGCCTTTGCTCTTACTCGACGATATCTTTGATAAGCTAGACGAACGACGAGTTCAACAACTCATTAACCTGCTCTGGAAACGGCAATTCGGCCAAATTTTTCTCACCGACACCCATCACGACCGCCTAGAAAGAGTCGTGCGCACTTTCGAGACAGACTATCGTATCCACACTATTGGCCCAACCACCGCCGAAAGCCCAACTTAATGGCTTATCTCCCGATTTCACATTACTTCGATAAAACTCTAAATATCAAAGAGCAACGCATTGAATTCAAAGGTCATCACTAAGGGCAACATGTTCGAGCGTTGAGGGCGGTCCGCAATAGAAGAAATTGGAGAGACCATATATCAAAAACGGTATGTCTCCTGAGCAGGCAAGTGCCTTCTTGATAGGAGTTCTCCCTCTCCTTTCATTAAAGACAACCGAGCATCACTTTACCTCGAACTTATTCCAACAAGCCGCGCCCTTCCTTGACGAGACGACCCTCTTTTTTGAGGCGCTTCATGAGGCGGTCTAGAACGCCATTTATAAACTCACGGCTATTTTCTGTCGAGTAAGCCTTTGAAATTTCTACAAACTCATTGATAGTAACCTTCACTGGAATAGTGGGGAAATGCAAGAGCTCGCATACAGCCATTTTAAGCATGATCATGTCTAGCACAGCTACGCGTTCAGGGTCCCAATTCTTCAGCATAGGAGCAATGAGGTCGTAGAGCGCCCGGTCTTCTTGACATGTCTTGCGCAAAAGCTGTTCTCCAAACTCCCGAACTGTTTCATCCGAGGGCTCATGCTCGCGATAAAATTCGCCTTCTAGCGGCATGGCCTTGATGGTTTTCTTCATCGCCCCTACTACAAGTGACTCATCGTCGGCCCAATTGCTGTAGCGATCCTCAACTATCTCCACAAAGAGGTCTTGATTGACCAAAAACCGATACAACTCCAACAGGACTTTGATGTGATCTTCTCGGGTCGGATCTTCCAGGCTTAAATAGTGTTTGTAGGCCTCTGTGGTGCTGAATGCTTGGTAGAGCCGATACAACAGATCGTTTTCCAGGTTTTCAGAGAGGTGGTGCTGCTCTACCAGCCTTAAAAAAGGCAGGTTGTTTGCCAGGCTTTGAATACAGGGATTTCTATATAGGCGAGGGGAGAATTTTTGATCTTCTTCTGAGGGCAATACTTTTTGCGCCCGGATTTTGGCGTCCTCTTCGGCACACTGAGTCACCCGCAGCAGCAGGTAAAGATGCATCAGGTATAATTCATAGGTTTTGCCAATGCCTGCTTTGTATAACTCAACCAAATCAGAGTAAGTAAGCTGCTCATCGCGGTTGAGCATATACAACAGCTGCATGACTTTTACGCGAACGCTGCGGCGACTGATCATAGCCTTTTCAAACAACTAACAGAAAAGAGGTAGCTGAGGCTATAAACGCCTCGTAAAAAGCCGTGCAAATAAATGCTCTTTTAGGTACTTGTGCAAAAATTTTTAATTAGAAGGAAGGTTTTTGAATACGATTTTGACACAAAGCTAACAATAGGCCCAAAAGCGCTTCGAAAATAAAGCTTGGACCCTCTTTGTCCTGCAATTTCTCTAAGGAAAAGGCGAGGTTTATCTCCCAAAAGATCACATCTTCACAATTCGCGCGCTAAATGTTGCCCGCTCAGTATCGAGGAAAATCCAATACATGCCAACCGGCAAAGCGCTCAGATCCACCTCTACCCTATCTGTAGCATAGCCCTGAAAGGCAGATACTGCAACAACCCGGCCCACCGGATTGGTTACGCACAAGCGCGTTGGGCGAAAGACCGCTGGAAGAAAAAGTATCGCTCTACCTTGGGTTGGATTAGGGTAAATGCGCAAAATCTCCAAAGCAGCAGGATGTGAGGCATTTAAGCTGATTCCCTGAACAACTACGATGTCGTCTATTTGCAAGGTGTTGTCGTCTCGCGAATCATGGAGAAAAGCAATATAAATTCGTTTTCTACTGTATGCTGACAAGCTAACTGCGTGAGGCTCCATGCGCCCTCGATTACTAGGGAAAGTATCGTTCGGGAGGAAGAAATAAGCGCTGTCTCGATATCGATTAGCGTGCACATATCCAGGAGAGAAGATGTAGTCGTCCGGATTGAGGGAACCTGGAACTAGAGCACGCACCATTTCCGCAGCGACAAAGATGGTATCGGTAAAGGCTCCTTCATAGGGCGCATTACTCGTAGTGGAAATCAGTACTTTGTACCCATCTAGATAGCCTGGGCCTTCCAGCGACAAGGAGCGCCAGGTGAGTACTGCCTGAGAATCAGTAATGAAAATCGGCGGAGTAATTAGCCAATTTTCATTGGGCACGTTGGGATTTGCCAAGTAGGAACAACTAGTGAAGGCACTGTTTAAACCAGTTGTATCTCCCAGGTCACTTTCCCAATACCAAGCACCAGGGACCATGCCGAGCGCACATTGAGGCGGAACTCTGTCCGCATCCCAGTTTACCCATTGTAGGTCATTACCCAAAGGAAAGATCAACATGGTATCTGTCGGGTCTACCTCAAAGCGCTGAACCAACAGTGTATCGGGAAGCAACTGAAACTGCGCGCAAAGACTTCCGACATGCACAAAGACAGCAATAACTGAGAGGAGATTTTTCATGTTCACTCTTCGTTTTGCGTCAACCACTGCGCCAGCTCCTGTTCCAATAAATTTATCTGTACGGGCACGACTCCCGGAAACTCACAGACTTGACCGCCCGCTAAATTTGACAAAGCAGCAACTAATCGACTTTCCAGACCTGCTACCATGGCTAGCGTAGCAACACTGATTACCGTATCGCCGGCTCCACTAACGTCCGCCACTTTGCGCGGAGCTGTAGGATAGAGCTGGGCACTTTTTTCATCATCCAAAAATAGGCCTTTTTCCGATAACGTAATCATAATCTTTGCGCAATCCAGCTTAGCGCGCAAAAATGTTGTGGCCTGGCGAAGAGAGGCTACAGTCGCTTCTACAGTAAAAGGTATGCTATCGCGCACTTCTTTCAAATTGGGTTTAAAAAAATGAACACCTCGATAAGCGAAGAAGTGCGCCCTTTTAGGGTCAACGGCGGTAAAGATGCTGCATGATCGAGCATAATCCAGTAAATTCTGAATCACAAAGGGCGTTAACACACCTTTGTTATAGTCTTGAAAAATGAGGGCCTGCACTCGATGGCGCGATAGCACTTCTTGAACGTGTTCTACGAAGCGACGTTCTTCGGCGAGCCCGAGCGGATGCGTGACCTCCCGGTCTATACGAAGCATCTGCTGGTTGTTGCCCAACACGCGCATCTTCACAGTAGTGGGACGCTCAGCCAACGACAGTAAGCCCTCGTCAGTCAATTTTGCCTCGGGCAATAATTGTCGAAGAGCCTCTCCTTCTGCATCGCAGCCAATAACGCTACATAGAATGGCTTTTGCTCCTAAAGCACTGAGGTTAAGCGCCACGTTAGCGGCTCCTCCCAGGCGGTCTTCTGTGCGTTCGTGCAAAACTACCGGCACAGGTGCTTCTGGAGAGATGCGAGTTACTGACCCTATGAGATAGCGGTCGAGCATGCTGTCGCCCACAACGCCCACGCATAAGCCGCGAAGACGAGCCAAAATTTGAGCAGCATTCATGCAAAAAGCTTTTTGTTCCAATAGCGCAACAACCCGGCTACCGACATAAAAGCTGGGTTGGCAGCTTCGTAGCATGCCGCCGTAGCTGCATCGATGCCAGCTGCGGTCATATCCTCTCGAACAAAAGCCAAGAACTCTGGCATAACCTCCTCCACTTGAGCCTTGCGTTGAGCGTAGGGTTTCATCCAATTTGCCCACGCTAGCAAGCGTTTCTCTAAGTCGTGCAAATGCCGGACTTTGTCCTCTACCAGACCAAAGTGGGTCAAATACAGGGTCGAAGCTGGCAAAGCATGCAACAACTGAATAGACGACAGCCAGTCTTCTATATTGATGTCGGGCGGTGGACAAGGCGGTACTACGTAGTGCCCATTGATACATACGCCTGCTACATCGCCCGTGAAGACAACGGCGTTGCCACCAGGCTCACTCACTTCCCAAGCAAGGTGATGCGTTGCATGTCCTGGTGTATACCAAGCCCGAAAACGCAGCCCTACAGCTTCTATGATCTCGCCGTGCTCTGGTGCATAAAGTTGACTTTCTGGGATGGGTTCTACCGTCCCCCATAAGTGCTCCATTTGATCGCCATATATCCGACGGGCCGATTGATAGAGTTTTTCTGGAGCCATCAAGTGTGCTCGTCCTACTGGGTGTACGTAAACACGAGCGCCTTGACGCCCCCATACCCAAGCCGCACCTGCGTGATCAAAATGAATATGCGATAGGAAAATGTGCCGAAAGTCGGAAGGCGACCAGCCTAACTCACTTACCAACTCGCTTACGCGTTCGTGTGTGGAATGAGGCCCCGTCTCCACTAACGCCACGCCCTTTGGTCCTTCAACTACAAAAACTGCGATAGCCCGCGCTAGGCCTAAAAATTTAAGGTCTAAGGTGTGGATGGTCATGAAGCGTTATTTTTCGCGCAGTAATTCGCGCGCAATGACGAGTTTTTGAATTTCTGAGGTACCCTCGCCAATAGTACACAGCTTCGAGTCACGATAATACTTTTCTACGGGAAAATCTTTCGTGTAGCCATAACCACCGTGAATCTGAATGGCATCGGTGCTAATCTGAACCGAGATTTCTGAGGCATAATATTTAGCCATAGAGGCCTCTCGAGTACACTTCAACCCTGCGTTCTTCAGGTCTGCTGCCCAGCGCGTTAAGAGTTCAGCAGCACTAATTTTGGTAGCCATGTCGGCCAACTTGAAGCTAATGGCTTGGAAATTGGCAATAGGCTGGCCGAATTGATGCCGTTCTTTGGCATACTTGACCGAGGCCTCATAGGCGCCTTTAGCGATGCCAAGCGATAAGGCAGCGATGGAAATGCGCCCACCATCTAGGATCTTCATCGCTTGGATGAAGCCTTCGCCTTCCTGACCAAGCACTTGGCTTTTATGTATGCGACAGTTGTCGAAGATGAGTTCGGCAGTTTCGCTAGCGCGCATCCCTAGTTTATTCTCTTTCTTGCCGCTGCGAAAGCCTGGCGTACCGCGTTCAACGATAAAAGCGGTCATGCCGCGACTATCTAGTAATGCCCCCGTGCGCGCAATAACGACGGCGACCTGTCCGCTAATGCCGTGGGTAATCCAACATTTTGTGCCGTTGAGGATGTAATAATCTCCATCGCGCTGGGCCACACACTGCATCCTGCCCGCATCGCTACCCGTATTGGGCTCAGTAAGAGCCCAGGCGCCGATCCATTCGCCGCTAGTCAGCAAAGGCAAGTATTTACGGCGCTGCTCTTCATTACCGAAAGTATAAATATGATTGGTACATAGAGAGTTGTGCGCTGCCACGCTCAATCCTATCGAGCCACACACTTTGGCAATCTCTTCAATAATAGTGACATACTCCTGATAACCTAAGCCTGCACCCCCGTATTCTTCAGGAATAAGTACACCCATAAAGCCGTGTTCTCCCATCTGGCGAAAGAGTGGAACGGGAAAGTGCTGGGCTTCGTCCCATTCCATTACATAGGGGCGTATGTATGTCTCCGCAAAAGCACGCGCGCTGTCGCGAATCAACTGAAGGTTGTCTGAATAAAAATTTTGTGCTACTGTCATTGACTCTCTCCTTTTGGGTGGGCCTTTTGATAGACTTCAATTAGTCGACTGATGCTGTTATGGGTGTAGATTTGGGTAGCTGCCAAACTGGTATGTCCAAGTAATTCTTTGATGGCATTGAGGTTGGCACCTCGATTTGAAAGGTGTGTTGCGAAAGTGTGCCGCAACACATGCGGGCTGCGCTGTTCCACAGCGCTGACGACCGACAAGTATTTGTGTACAACGCGATAAACGAAAATGGGTTTAAGTTGTTCGCCTTTTTTGCTCAGGAAAAGCCAAGGTTCGTGTGTATTAGGAAAAGTTTTTGCTCGAAGACGCAAAAAGTTGGCCAGACCGTCGGCCAAATAGTGCGCAAATGGCACAGCTCGTTCGCGGTTGCCCTTACCTACTACTTGCAAAACCATCCGGCTCATGTCTACATCCGAGACTTTCAGCCGGATAAGTTCGCCGCTGCGCAAACCAACTCCGTAGAGGATCTCCAACAACATGCGCTCTAGTTGACCGCCGTAATCCGGAGAGAAAGAAATGTCTGTGAGCAAGACCTTTACTTCGGCTTCTGAGAGAAACACTGGTAAGCGACGTCCAACCTTTAGGCTAGTAAGCTTACGCATAGGGTCTTGTTCTATCCAGCCTTGCACCTTTAGGTATTTAAAGTATGTCTTCAAACATGAAAGGCGGCGATTAACGCTACGCGCACTTATCCCTCTTTGTAATTGTGCTGCGGCCCAGGCACGTATATGCGAATGCCTCACTTCGCTAACCGAAGTGAGGCACTGCTCTTTGACATATCGCAGAAAACTCTCTAAATCTTCGCGATAGGCCGCCACTGTATGTGCAGCTAAGCGGCGTTCTAAGGCAATATGTTGTAAAAAGTGAACTTCGTAAAACATGGCGCATGAAAATCGCTCTACTAATTTTATAGCTGCGCCATCGCACTTAAACCTTAATTTTTATTACCGTACATCTTCTCGCGATAAATGGCGCGCTGAATTTCTGAGCGACGCTCTACCGAAGGCTTCGTGTAAGCCTTCCTACGACGCAATTCGCGCAAAATGCCTGCGCGATCAAACTTACGCTTGTATTTTTTTAAAACTTTGTCAATCGTTTCACCTTCTTTGACTTCGACAATTAGCATGCACTTCCTCCTTTTTTGTTTTTGTTGTTTTAGGTTATTAGAAAATAGGTGGCAAAGATACGACGCTGTCTTCTACCCAAGAAAGAAGACTTGCTGTTTTTTGTCTATTGCTCGAATAAAAAAGGCAAGTAGCTTTGGCTTTCCTGTGAGGAGCAAGCCTCACAATTTTTTTCGCCTCTTATAGTTTTCTAGGACAAAGCTACCCAGCCCTTGTAATGTGGCGTAAAAAGCTTTGCCGTTATTGGCTTGAGTAAAAGCTTCGACAAAGCGCACTAAATAAGGATCGCGAGCAATCATAAAGGTAGTAATCGGAATTTCCAGCTTCCGACACCGCACGGCCAAGTTTAAGCACCGATTGACAATCTTGCGGTCAAGGCCAAAAGCATTCTTATAATAATTTTTGCCGATTTTCAAGCAGGTGGGTTTCCCATCAGTAATCATAAAGATTTGTTTATTTGGATTTCGACGCCGACGTAAAATATCTATCGCCAATTCCAATCCTGCCACGGTATTCGTATGATAAGGGCCGACCTCTAAATAGGGAACGTCTTTGAGCTGAATCGGCCAGGCGTCGTCGCCAAAAACGATAATGTCTAGGGTGTCCTTCGGGTAACGCGTTTGAATGAACTCAGCCAAAGCTAAGGCCACTTTTTTAGCTGGTGTAATTCTGTCTTCGCCGTAGAGAATCATTGAGTGCGAGATATCAATCATTAGAACAGACGACATCTGGCTCTGATAGTAGGTCTCATAAACTTCCAGGTCGTCTTGCGTGAGCTGAAAATCGTCGAGGCCGTGGTTGATGTAAGCATTTCGCAGTGAATTTGTTACTGCGAGGTTTTCTAAAGCATCGCCAAATTCGTAAGGCTTCACGTCGGCTGTAAATTCGTCACCTCGACCGATGAGCGTTGTGTTGTGTTGACCACTTTTTGCTTTTTTGAGGTTGCCAAAAACTTCCTCTAGGCTCTTTTGTCGAAGCGAGATTTCCATCTTCGCAGTAGGTCGAAAGCCTCCTTGACCGTGGGCATTTCGACGAATATAACCTTTTTCCTCGAGGTCTCGGATGAAGTCACCTATGCCATAATCGGGTGATGTGAAGTGATAAACCTTGTCCAACTCGGTCATCCAGGCCAACGCTTCTTCCACATTGCCAGAAGTGTATAGAAGAAGCTCTTGGAAAATCTTAAACAAACGTTCGAACGGCTCTTGATTTGGATTTGCTTTGTATTCGGAGAAGCGATAGCCCAGCATGATCTTTTTCTCTTTTATTAATAAACGCAGCAGCCGTTGTTCTGGTTTTTAAAGCCGAGAAATGGCCCTTTTATGCCCAAGATAAAAGGCCACGGTTAAAAGCAAGTTCCGACCGAGAGAAACAGTCCAAATTATCAAGGATTTACGCGTAGTACCGTAGCTGGATTACCTACGACGACTGTTTTTGGCGGTACATCGTGGCGGACAACAGCACCCGCCCCTACGACTGCATTGGCACCGATACGCACGCGAGGAAGTATCACGGCTCCTGTGTAAATATCGGCATTTTCGCCTACATGAACCAAGCCAGCTAGCACCGCACCAGGTCCTATAGAAGCGCCATCTTCGAGTACACACTCATGGTCAATAGAGGCACGGGTATTGATTAGACAATTGCGCCCAATGCGCGCATCTACACAAACAGTGGCATGGGCATAAACTTGAGTACCCTCTCCGAGTTCCGCGTTTGAAGCCACAAAGGCAGTGCGATGAACCGCTGTAATCGGTTTTAGACCATGCGCCTTAAGTTGTTGATGGAGTTGACGACGCACAGCTCCGTGCCCCGGCCCAATGCTCACGATGAAGTGTGGCGGCTGTGCCGAAACACGAGAGTTCTTTATCCATTGAAGAAAAGCCTCCCAGCCACCTAAGTGCGGAATACCGCAGTACTCTGAGGCAATGTTAGGATTGTTGTCGAAATAGCCGATGATCTCATACTGCCCGTGAAGCAGTTCGCAAAGAACCTTGAAATTGCCAGTGCCTCCCCAAACGATGAGCTTAGGTAACATGGACTTCGTAAAAGGTGTAGATGCCCTCTAAGACGTAATCAACTTCTTCATCTGTCAAATCAGCATGTAAGGGTAGGGTAATAAAGCGATTGTGCTCCGCTTCTATGTAAGGACAAGTACGCCCCCACGGAGCGAAGAGAGGCTGCAGGCTCAGCGGAGTGTAGTGGCAACCTGTAGCGATGCCGCGGCTTTTGAGGTGAATCATCAAATCATCGCGCTGATCAGCACGTATGCCAAACATTTGGTAGCAATATTTTTCCGGTTCAAAGGGTAGCAAGGGAGTGACTCCTGGAACGCCTCGTAGACCTTCCAGGTAACGGCGGATGATTTGGGAACGGCGCTGGTTCATTGCTGGTAACTTCTTCAATTGAGCCAAACCGATCGCCGCTGCTAGATCGTTCATATTGTACTTGTAGCCCAGCACATTAATTTCGTAGAACCAGTGCATAGCGTTGCGGTTGGCAGTTACGTAAGCTTGGGCGGTTTTCCAGTTGTCTTTGTCAATGCCGACCCAGCGCATTGCGCGCACATCGCGGAATAGGTCAGGATCATTAGTGACCATCATGCCGCCGTCGCCCGTGGTCATTAGCTTCTTTTCCTCGAAGGAAAAACAGCCAATATCGCCCCATAAGCCGAGCATCCTGCCCTTGTAAACGGCACCTGCCGTGTGGGCACAATCTTCGATGATTTTTAAACCGCGTTCGCGCGCCCAAGGCACGAGGCGCTCCATCGGTACGGGGTGACCTGCGTAATGAACAGGTATGACGGCTACGCAATCAGCGTCGTACTTGCGCTCTAAATCTTGCAAATCTATGCCTAACGTTACCGGATCACTGTCTACGAACACGGGAATAAGGCGGTTGTACAGAACTGCCGTCGCAGTGGCAGCAAACGTAAGCGAAGGAACTAACACTTTTTTGCCTTCTGGAAAGCGAAACACAGCCAGAGCCAAATGCAGGGCTGCTGTGGCAGAATTGACGCCTACCGCGGCTGCTGCACCAGTAAATTTTTGCCATTCTGCCTCAAATTGGCTAACATTGGGGCCTAAACCGATCCACGAGCGCTCAAAGGCTTCGCGAATCATTTGGAGCTCTTCTTCGCCCAAAGAGGGTTTAAATAGCCGAACGTTCATTGTTAAGAAGAGGATAGATTTTACTTATTTGTTATAAAGGCCTCTAAAGCGATAACTATGTTGTAAAACAAATGTTTGCCACGTCCAGTTCCGCTGATCCTTCTCCGACAGAAAGGGCTCACTTATTGGCCAAGAAATGCACAGATCTGGGTCTGACCAAAGCAAACCACCCTCGTAGTCGCGCTGGTAAGGGCTATCCACCTTGTAGAGCACTTCAGTCTTTTCCGTAAGGGTGCAAAAACCGTGCGCAAAACCGCGAGGAATAAGCAGCATGCAAGGGGCGTCTTCTGAAAGTTCGATGCTATCCCACTGACCAAAAGTGGGCGAGTCAGGCCGGAGATCTACAAAGACATCGAATATTGCTCCGCGGATACAACGCACAAGCTTGGTTTCCGCATAAGGCGGAAACTGGAAGTGCAATCCTCGCAAAATACCGCGCCGCTTACTGAGCGAATGATTCTCTTGCACCCATGGCCGGTGGATACCGGCCTCTTCAAAAAGTTGAACGTCATAAGTACGCATGAAAAAACCACGAGTGTCGCAAATAGGTGAAAGGCGAATTTCCCATACTCCAGGTAGGCGGCGCTGTCTAAATTCCATAAAGTCAGGGCATTCGTTATGCGCTAGATGCCTTCTTGCGACAAAAATATGCACATCAGTCCAGCTCCTCGCTTGAAAAACATCTTTTAACGTCCGCACGACATTAGCCGGCTTGCTTCAACGGCTTCGCTTTCTCATGGTAGACTCAAATCATTAACAAGACCTCGCGGAAGGGAGACAGAATTCTGCTCTATTCGGGCCGTGTCGTTCTCTGCTATAACGAGCACGCTGAAACCTTTTGTCATTACTCCATGAGGCAGAAGGAACGAGGCGAGACTACTCCTCCATTGCATCGAATGTTCTTACGGACATTACTTTCTGGAACAATATCTGGTGCTGTTCAGACGGTCTTCAGGAGCATGCAAATATTAGCAATTCGCGCTTATAACAGTAGGTTAAACGCCGAGAAGGCGCTCCGCACTCCTTCTGCGCAACATCGGTCATTAACCCTGTTAAGTATCTGCAGTATCTCATCGAGGTTTTAAACGCTAAACTGCCCTTTATCCCTGTCTTTC
Source organism: Saprospiraceae bacterium (assembly GCA_025055285.1). GTDB lineage: Bacteria > Bacteroidota > Bacteroidia > Chitinophagales > Saprospiraceae > M3007. Next base: position 287,739 of record JANWXM010000001.1, on the reverse strand, counting down.
TTCTTTTTCCTTGGAACGTGTTGAGTTTTTTTTCTGACAAAAAATTTTTACACAAACATTCAATCAAATCTAAAAGTCGCCTTATACTTGCCACAAGTAGTTTTTGTGTTTATTTGTTTGGGTTAGAGTCCCTCGCTGCAAAAAGCGGGGGATTTCTATTTTTGATAGTCAGCCGTTTGCTCCCATTTTCGCAATTGCTTGAGCAGGGCGTAGAAGTCTTTTGGCAATTCGGCCTGAAATTCCATGCGCTGTTCAGAGATTGGATGGTCGAAACACAAGCGATGAGCGTGCAAGGAGGTACGCGCTAGGAGTGGGCGCTCTTCTGTGCTAAATTTTCCGACTTTGTAAGCCCGCCCTTTTATCTCGGAGAGATATAAGGCGGACCGCCGACCATACAGAGCATCTACAGCCAAAGGGTATCCTATGCTTTGGAAGTGGATGCGCGCTTGATGCATGCGACCTGTTTTGAGAAGCGCTTCAATGAGCGTAAAGTGCTGAAAGCGCTCCAGAACGCGATACTTTGTCAAGGAGGGTTTACCTCGAGCTGTAATGACCATCTTTCCTGAGATTGTCGGATGAGGTCCAATTGGTTTGTTAATTTCGCCTTCCTCCTGCAGCATGATGCCATCGAGTAAGACCAGATAGAATTTATCTACAGAGTGGTGTTCGAACTGGAGCGAGAGATACCGATGCGCCTCCTCCGTGCGAGCAAAACAAAGGACACCGCTCGTTTCCCGGTCGAGCCGATGCACGACCAATACTCGCCCGTAGCGGCGCTCCAACCACTCATGTAGATTATTCGGATTGCCAAAGCGATCGGCTATGGTCAACAAACCCGGCGGTTTATTCACTACTAAAATTGCTTCGTCTTCGTAAATCAATTCTGGTCTAGACATACCTCAGATCTTAAACATCGTTGGAGCCAAGTCTGCTCAACCTAAAGAGTACTTGAGGCCAACTACGAGGTCTAATTTCCTTCAAATATACTTTTTAAAGAGGCAAATTTCCGTATGCCTCGAATGTAGTGAGCATAAACAATACTACCTTTGTAAATACCCGTTCGGTTGGGCGGGCCTATTCGAACTTTTTCAACTAATTCATTGAAAATCCGTCTTTTACGAAGTATTTTCACAAAGTTGCGGTAAAATGAGAAATGCGCCTGAACAATAGCAACAGCAGCTTGCCACTGGCCATAGATCAGGAAACGTATGCCTGCTATTCCATCCAACACAAGGCGAGTGGGAATGAGCCAGAGTAATTTCCCCACCGACTCGTTTTTTAGAAGGGTGAACAAGCTGTTTCGAAAGTTGAGAAATATTTTTCGAGGGTTTTCATATTCTAGCGTTCCGCCGCCTAAGTGGTAGACAACAGACTGCGGAATGCACCAGACAGCGTAACCGGCGCGTTTGAGTCGCCAACACAAGTCAATCTCCTCATTATGAGCGAAGTAAGTGCCATCAAAACCGCCGATACGGCGAAAGAGGTCGGCGCGAATGAAGAGCGCTGCTCCTGCTGCCCAGAAGCACTCTTGAGGAGCATCGTATTGACCGCTGTCTTCCTCACAACAGCTAAAGATACGCCCTCGGCAAAAGGGATAGCCTAGGGCATCAATCCATCCTCCTGCAGCACCGGCGTATTCAAAGCGGTTTTTCTGGCGCCAGGAAAGAATCTTAGGCTGTACCACAGCAATGCGCGCGTTCGCCTGCATGGCTTCTAACACTGGTACCATCCATCCTGGCGTTACCTCGACGTCTGAATTGAGGATAACGATTATGTTGCCTCCCACGATGCGGGCTAGGGCTTCATTGTAACCTTGGGCAAAGCCATAGTTGTGCTTCAATTCTATCAGCTCTACTTCAGGGAATTGAGCGTGCAACATAGCTACTGAGTCGTCGGGAGAGCCATTGTCGGCTACTATTATGCGTGCACCCTCACTGTGCGCCAACACACTGGGCAAGTATGTCTCTAAATGAGCGCGCGTGTTGTAGTTGAGAACTACAATAACCACTTCGTCGTGGCCACACACGATATTAGATTCAACGGGATGTTCTTGCTGCGCTTGGCTTAGTCGCTCACGAATGACTTGGCGGTCGGCCTCGATATGAGTGCGCAGTTCCTCCAGATGAGCCAATTTCTGGTCTTTGCGCACGAAGTCTATCACCTCTATGCGCAAGATCTGACCGTACAGGTTGCCCTTAAAATCTAGTAAGTGGGCTTCGATGGTACGCGCTCTGTTGCCTGAGAGCGTGGGCCGATGGCCGATATAAAGCATTGCATCATAGCCAGTTTCGTCGGGCAGATAGGCGCGAGCGGCGTAAATCCCATCGGGAGGGATAAGTTGTCGCGGCTCTTCTAGTTCCAAGTTAGCGGTGGGAAAGCCCAGTGTGCGCCCCACCTGTTGGCCTGGCACTACGACGCCTCGAAAGGCAAAGGGATGTCCTAAGAAGCGATTCGCCTGAGCGATATTACCCGCTTCTATGGCCCGCCGTATTTTAGTAGAGCTGACAGTAATTTCTTCTATAAGCTGCGCTGGAATTTCTACTACGCGAAAAAAGCCCTGCGCCTCATAGCGACGTAAGAAATGAATATCTCCTTCGCGCTGAGCGCCAAAGTGATGGTCATATCCAATTACGATCACAGCAGGTCGCAAATAGCGCAGCAAAAAATCCTCGACGTATTGCTGAGCCGTGTAACGAGCAAACTCAGGTGTAAAGGGAGCAAGGATAGCGTAGTCTAGTCCAGCTTTCTCGAAAAGGCGTATTTTTTCTGAAGTGCTGGTAATCAAGGAGAATGAAGTATCCTCTGGTTGAAGCACTGTGCGCGGATGGGGTTCGAAGGTAAGCACTACACTTGGGCCGCCGTGCTTTTTCGCTAGGCGCCGCACCTGCGCCAAGATGTGCTGATGACCGACATGAACGCCGTCAAAGGAACCAATGGTGAGTACCGTGTTAGTGAGCGATGGCAATTGCTCTAGGTTAGAGAAGACCTGCATGGCGGCAGCAAAGATAGACCGTGCGCGCTACGCTAAGGGCAAGATGCACCTTCGATGCGCCTGGGCAAAGACCTTGCCGAAGGTTAAGCGTATGGGTACCACTGTTTCCATTCTTGCCGCAACTTTTCGCGCATACGGGCCTCGGCGGCATTATCGGCTGGCTCATAAAAACATGTGCCCTTTAGTTCTGAGGGCAAGTAGTCCTGCTGAATAAAATGTCCGGGAAAATCGTGGCTATACCGATACCCTGCACCGTAGCGCAGCTCGCGTAAAAGTGGTGTAGGTGCATTGCGCAAGTGCAAAGGAACAGGGTAAACTTTTCCAGCACGCACGGTCTCGAGCGCCTTGTCTATGGCTAAGTAGGCCGAGTTGCTCTTGGGTGAAGTAGCTAAATAGATGGTACACTCCGACAGGACAATGCGGGCCTCTGGCATGCCAATGACTCGCACGGCCTCCATAGTGGCAGTAGCTAGCAACAGCGCATTCGGGTTAGCTAACCCAATATCTTCAGCTGCTAAGATGATGAGACGCCGAGCAATAAACTCAATATCTTCGCCGCCCTCCAACATGCGGGCTAGCCAATACAGTGCAGCATTAGGATCGCTTCCGCGCACGCTTTTGATGAACGCTGAAATAATATCGTAGTGCTGTTCACCGCTTTTGTCGTAGAGGGCGATATTTTGCTGAATTTTTTCTCGAACGTATTCGTTCGTAATGCACACAGGAAGGTTTTCCGGCGTGGCATTTACTATGAGTTCTAGGGCGTTCAACAGACGGCGCGCGTCGCCTCCTGAGTACAGCAACAAAGCATCCGTTTCTGCTAGTTCTACCTGACGTTTCTTGAGAAGTTCATCCTCTAACAAGGCTCGGCGCAACAACATTTCCAGTTGCTCGCGAGTCAAAGGGTGCAATATGTACACCTGACAACGCGACAGCAGGGCGGGAATAACCTCGAAGGACGGGTTTTCCGTGGTGGCACCAATGAGGGTTACAATACCTTTTTCTACAGCTCCTAGTAGGGCATCCTGCTGGCTCTTGGAAAAACGATGGATTTCGTCGATAAATAAGATGGCTCCTCGCGTTTGAAAGAGCGATGCTTTTTCAGCATTTTCGATAACTTCACGGACTTCCTTTACTCCAGCGTGGACAGCAGAAAGCTGATAAAAGGGTTTGTTCAGCTGCTGAGCGATGAGTTGAGCAAGTGTTGTTTTGCCCACGCCCGGAGGTCCCCAGAAAATGAGCGACGGTATTCTGCCCATTTCAAGGGCTCGACGCAATACTGCTCCTTCGCCCACTAAGTGCTGCTGGCCAATGAATTGCGATAAATCGCGCGGGCGCATGCGTTCGGCTAACGGTATCATGATTAGCAGATGTTTTTCTTCATTCACCGGCGAAGATGGCCGTTTTGCGCTCACCCGGTCGTGCGTATCCTCGATACATACCCTCTGAGTTAAACGGCATGGCGATGTTACCTCTTTTGTCTACGGCGATTAAGCCACCTCGTCCACCCTTTTCTGCCAATTTCTTCATTATTACCTCGTAAGCTGCCTCTTGAAGGGAGGCGCCTCCATAAACCATGCGCGCCCATACGTCGTGCGCTACGGCGTAACGGATAAAGTATTCTCCGTGGCCCGTACACGACACTGCGCAGGCGTCGTTTGAGGCATAAGTGCCTGCACCAATGATGGGCGAATCGCCTATTCGGTTCCATCGTTTGTTCGTCATGCCACCTGTGGAAGTGGCCGCAGCGAGATTGCCTTGTCGGTCTAAAGCAACGGCACCCACTGTGCCAAACTGATACGCTGCCGAACTAGCAGAAGCACTACCCACTTTGTCATCCTCCTGTAGCATTTTTTGAAGGGCTTCCCAACGTTCTTGAGTAAAAAACCATGAGGGCGACACGGTATCCAGGCCATTTTCAATAGCAAATCGCTCGGCGCCAGAACCAACCAGGAAAACGTGTGGTGATTTTTCCATAACAGCGCGTGCTAATCGTATGGGATTTTTCACTATGGTGACCGCTCCTACTGCACCGGCACGCTGTGTCCGACCCTCCATGATGCTGGCATCTAGCTCGTTTCGGCCTTCGTGGGTAAATACAGCGCCGCGCCCAGCATTAAACAAAGGGCAGTCTTCTAACCATGCCACTGTTTCAGTAACAGCATCCAGTGCCGTGCCACCTGCTCGAAGAATACCTTCGCCGACTTGAAGTGCTGAGTCAAGTGCTGCTCGATAACGCATCTCGCGCTCGGCGGTCATAGTCTGACGAGAAAGAGTCCCAGCACCGCCGTGAATGACAAGAACATAATCAGGTCGGCCGTCCAACTTTTGCTTATTAGTGTTATCAGAAGTACACTTACTCATGAGAAAGATAAGCGCAAACCACAGAAAAATGCGTGTCATAAAAGAAGCATTTGCCTGTTTGAAAATTTATTAGCGAAGATACATTTCTCCTGCATTGTTGCGCTTTTACACCTGGGCGTACTGCTGCTGCAGAGAATAATGCAAGGAGATTTTCTCCTGTCCTCCTTGCCTGTGACCAAATTGGCCTAAGTTGCTCATTGGCTGAGCTAACCGCACTGACCTGTGACTTTCAAGTTTTTACATAGAAAACGACCAACGGCGAGCACAAGCCTTTGGAGGCCGCTTTCAACTCGTAGCTTTAGCGGAGGGAGCTGTGCCTCGATTTCCTCTTGCGCAACAGTCTTAGCCGTTTCGCTTCTTTTTTATGAGCGCAAGCCGTCAAACGGTTTTGCGCAGCGTACGATGCAGAAGCCTAAAACTGAAACTACAGAGCGATATTCTGAGGGATTCGCACCAGCTCCTTCGGCCGAGAGAAGCTCATGTTTTGTTGATTGAGCCAACATATCAAGCCGTTAATTATCACTATTTTATATGAAATATTCACCCCATAACGATTTGACTCCTCACGACGTGTTTTACTTTTGGTCCTCCACAAACAACAACGTGTATATGTTGCAACACCTAAAGAGGAGGCTCATTGCTTTGGCGGACTACCTTCGCTACCGCCGCTCTTATGCACAAGACGGAGAAGACATGGTTTTTCTGTCTTTCTACGAGGGAGCAAAAGGATACAAGGGTTTTTACGTAGATGTTGGTGCTCATCACCCCGTTCGTTTTTCCAATACCATGGCCCTGTACCAGCGCGGTTGGAGAGGTATCAATATTGACCCTACTCCCGGAAGCATGCTCCCTTTTCGATGGCTGCGCCCGCGAGACATTAATCTAGAAATCGCTATTGGGAAAAACTCGGGAAAAGCAACTTTTTTCTGCTTCAATGAACCGGCTCTTAATACTTTTGATGAGGAGACTGCCAGGCTACACCTTCAGAATTCGAGGTACTACATAAAGAAAACCATTGAAGTAACGATAGAGCCGCTATGCGCAGTTCTACAAAAATACCTGCCGGCCAACCAGACTATAGACTTGTTAACCATAGACGTGGAAGGTCTTGACTTACAAGTGCTACAGTCAAACGATTGGTCTAAGTATTCTCCATCCTTTGTGATGGTAGAGGACATTAATTTTTCCATAGAAAATTGTAATCTGTCTGAAACTTATTGTTTTTTAAGGCGTTGCGGATATGAACTAGTTGCGGTTATGAAGCGTAGCCTCCTCTTTAGGAAGAACCGCGCCTCATTCTGACTTTGTCTATAAGCTTTCAAGCCTACGCAGAAAGTTATCCGCCTGCTGCTTTAACTACTCTGCGGGTAATGTTCTGCCCGTTCATCTGACACTTAACGAAATAAATACCCGGGCTAAGATTGGGCAACTCAACGCGATATTGCCCAGCGCCTAGGTTTCGGTAAGGCAAAAGGATAGCAACGCGCGTACCCGCTTCATTGGTCATTTCGATGGCAACAGAAGTAGGTTTATCTAGGGAAAACTCCAAATAAGCTTTTTCTAAATAAGGATTCGGAAAAATTTTAACTTCTGTTGTAGGAAGTGCTCCTGTTCCTACGTATAATTGCTCTTCCACTCGGCGGACAAGACGAGCATGGAGGGATGAGTTAAGCTCGCCATCCTGTGAACGACTTTGCTCTTGAGTTTGGGCAAGGAGGCCACAACCCGACGGCGAACAAAGCCAACACACTGCATTAGCAAGTATTTGGGAAGAAATGGGCTCATCGTAATAATATTCGATACCGATGTAGACCACCTTGCCAGCACCTAAGGATTTGTACCCTATGGTGGAATAGCCGCCTACGCTTGCCAAGGATACGTAGGTTTGGTCGGATACGTCTAAAGGATAGACATAGTTGGACAATGTGAATTTTTCTGGAGTCTCTCGCAGTATGGGATGATTTCTATCGTCCTCCTGAACGCTCATTCCGCTGCAAAAATACCCGAAGTCAAGGTCGAAGAGATTATAATGTTGTAAAAGGCCGAATACATCTGTCCCGCAAAAGATGACCGAACCACCGCGCAAAACATACTGACGCAACACTTTGCCATAAGCGCGAACTATGCGCTCAGGATCTCTTGCGGGATAAGGAACCACCACCACTTGATGCCGAGCAACCACAGCCGCTAATTCAGCGGAAGAGCCCTTCCAAAACACGTTAATCTCCGCTCCAGGTAACTGACGAGCCAAAATAGCGCGAACTTTTTCGGCATAAGCATTATCGTATGCGCTGTAGTTAAGGAGTAAAATCTTCATGCCCCCGGCTTCCAACAAGCCAGGATTGAAGCAACTTGGGCATTCCCACTCCTCGAAAGCACTCAACACCTGATGCCAGGAGGTGGGCAATACAACAGCAGCGACGGGCAACATTCTTTCCTCCCTTTGAGGTTCTGCAAAAGCAAATACTGTAGTTGCCCCCACCATCAGCACCGAGCTAATCAGCGCCGTAATTCGATGCATAAGAGTGTAAGGTTGTTTCAATACTAATGAGTTTCTTTTTAAACGCTAAGATTGCCCTGCTTCTTGCGAGTATAGAGTGCTTTTATACGCGCAAAGGTACGAACCTGTTATCAAAAAGCACTCTGCCCAGACCCTTTGAGGGTCTGGGCAGAGTAGTTGGCTTAGCAGGATGAGCCAATTACTTCTTAGCCACGACCGTTACGTTTAAATCAAATTCATCGTAGATCGTTTTATCGCCAAGGTTATCGAAAAACGAGCCCGAACCGTAACGGACATTGAAGTCGGCTCGATCAATAGTCAGTTTGCCACTTGCTTTTATTTGATTTCCGCTTTCAGTAACAAGAGCATTGAACTTCACTTCCTTCGTAGTTTCCTTGATGGTGAGGTTACCTGTGATGCGGTAGTTGCCTTTTGTATCCGTAGGAAAGGCTTTCGTGATCACGAATCGCGCAATGGGATACTTTTGCACACCAAAGAAATCGTCGCTCTTAAGATGGTTGACTAATTTTTCCGCCGTCGCCCCCTCCAGGTCCGTGCAATTGATCGTAGTCATGTCTGCCTCGAAAGAGCCTCCACTCAACCTTCCGTTGGTAAATTGCAACTCACCGCTCTTTAACTTGACGGTGCCCGTGTGCTCTCCCGTTACCTTGTATCCCTTCCATACAATCACACTGCTCGACAGGTCAACCCTGTATGTAACAGGGTTGTGAAAAGCCATTACTGACAAAGCTAGGATTGGCATCAAATAGAGTAGTTTGTTCATGGTTGGCGCTAGTTTTTTAAGTGAACGGTTACAAAAACAAAACGCCACAAAAGGAGCGTAGGTTTACAAGGGAAGTTAAATTAAGTGTTAATACATGGAATAGGTTTCATTTCCTAGCTACTGTCGTCCAAGTAGGTGTCTGCTGCTCGGTTGATTTCTTCTAGGGTGCGGTTTTCGTGAAGGCGGCACCAAGGGCAATCATTTTTCTGACAACCGGCATTAAACTGCGCGGTTTGGATATTGTGCCAAGTTTGGGCAATGAGCTCTTCCATGAAAGAGAGCTCTTGGGCAGAAAGCTCAACGTTCGCGCGCAATAGGGTGTTATTTCGGTCTGGCTCAAGCCATTGAACAACAGTTTGACCTACGGGCTCGAGGAAGAGGCCTGCTTTTTCGACGAGTATGCGGTAAAAAGCTAACTGACGCCAGTACTCTCCGCCATAGGGATGTTTTTCTGAAGGAGGTGCAATCTTTGCTAGATCTGGGGTGCCGGTTTTGAAATCCACGATGCGAAGGGTGCCGTTAGATAGCCATTCGATACGGTCGATTATACCAGTGAGCGGGACACCCTTAACTAATACGCGATCTATGCGGCGCTCCGCTATAGCGCGCTGAGGCCAATGAGGAATGTGCTCTTCCCATAATTTTTGCAACATTTGGCGTCCAAAAGCCAAGCGCTGTTGAAAATGGGCTAATGAGAAGCAAGAGCGCCGATGTTCCATTTCCTCTTGGAAGGCTTGCAGCAAGGGAGCGAGAAGGATAGTTTGTTGATTCCTTTGTTGGACAAGCACGCGATGAATCGCACGGTGCATACTCAACCCGAACGCAGCAGCTTCCGAGGTGGCGGAAGGTATTTTTAGTACCTCTTCGTAATAGAAGGCAAGCGGACAGCGCAAGTATCGATTAAGAGCAGTTATGCTCAGTTGAAAATCAGCAAGTAAGGTTCGCCAAGTGTGAATGTCAAGTAGTGGAGGCTCGACGGTTTTTCCACCGTGAAGGATCGAGAAAAGGCTTTCGAACTGATGCTCAGCAGTAACGCCTCGAGACACAACGGGCAAGCCTGTTTCGGCGACGAAACGCGATGCTACGAGCGGCTTACCATCTGCAGCCATTTGCGCAAAAGAGATATAAAGACAGCGCTTTGCGCGAGTCATGGCCACATAAAATAGGCGACGCCGAGCTTCAAGGGAGTCAGTCTCAACTGGTGATTGCAAGCCGGGCGGCAAAGTGAACTGATGCCGATTTGTGCCATTACTTTTCTCCCAGAAATCTTCCGTACAGTCGATGAGGAAGACGCATTCGAACTCTCTTCCCTTCGCGGCGTGAGCCGTGAGTAATTGAACTGCTGCCTCCGCCTGAAGCGGCTGTTGCAAAGGTAAGCGAAGGCGATTTTCAACCATGCTTTCGATGAGGCGCAAGAAATGTTGCAGTCGAGCCAGCGCATAATCGTCGGCCTGAGGCATACTTTCTCGCCTTCGCATAGTTTCAGCGGCAGCGAAGTCAAGAAAGGTTTTTAATGCCTGGAGGAGTGTCCATTTGTTGGGCTGGTGAGCTGCCCATTGGAGCAACCCTGTTTGTACGTATAGACGCTCAATAAATTGAGGTAGAGGTTCGTAGTGGACAGCAGCAATCCAGGATTCAAGGTATTTGTTCAACGGCTCAAAAGCCTCTGGCTTTTGCAGGGCAAGAGTTTTCAATTTTTCGGGCGAAGCAATCCAGTTTCGCCAGAAGGAAGTTTCTCTCTGCTCCTTTTCGCTCGAGCACCGAAGAGCGAGGGCTACCTTTGCCAAGTCGGCCGGATGGAATTGCCAAAAAGGTGCGTGCAAGAGGCGAAACAGTCGATGCTCTCCCGAGTACGGATGTTGTGCCTCCTCGGCCAGATAGCGGAGCAAATCACACACTTGTTCGATAAGCGGCAATTGCAAGACATCCAGCGGTCGCCTTGCCTGATGAGCGATGTTTCGGCGCGCTAAAAGCGCTTGCAGGTCGTCTGCTTGGTGATGCTGAGCGTATATGACTGCAATTTCATTAGGAGGAATGCCTTCGCAGAGGTGTTTTTCGATAAGGGTCACGACATCTGACAATTCAGCCATGCGCGTCTCGTACCGATGGACAGTCACCAAGCCCAATATGTCGGCCTGAGCAATCAAATGTTTGTCAAATGGCTGACCATTGAGCTGCGCAGCACGTAAAGTATTATAGTTGATGAGGCGTGCAGCAGCATCGAGAATGTTCTGAGCGGAGCGATAATTCTGGCGCAACACGACGACGCTCAGCCTTTCGCCATAGCGTTTCTGAAAGTCAGTTAGATGTTCTAGTCGGGCTCCCTGGAATTCATATATACTTTGATCATCGTCGCCTACGATGAGCACGTTAGGTATAGACCAATACGCCAGCAATTCGTTGAGTAAGTCGTATTGAGCACCATTTGTATCCTGAAACTCATCTACTAATATATAAAGGTAGCGCTCCTGGTAAGTTCTCAATAATGCCTCATGTTTTTTAAAGGCGCGCAACACCCATAGGATCATGTCTTCGAACTCGTAACGGCGGGTGCGGTATAGGGCATTTTGATATTGAGGATAAAGGTCTGCAGCGGCCTTTAGTCGCTCCATGTTGGCAAGAGCCGCTTCTATTTGAGGCGTTTTAGGTGTGCCCTTTTGAGCGAAAGCAGTGCTTCGCTGATAGATGTACTCAGGGTCGTTAGGTATATTTTTTATAAATTTATCTGCGAAATAGTGTATTCGGCCCGGTGTCCAGTTTTCGCTTTTCATGCGCGCAAAGAGGTTGCGTAGGCGCTTTTCGGATGCAAAAGGGTTTTTGTAACCTCGGCGCAGGGGGTGTTCGGGTGGTAAATCCGCCAGCAGTTGTCGGACGATTTCAATACGCTCTAGTTCAGTAGCAGGCTCCAATTCGGCGAAGTCGAAATAGTCCGGATTATCTTGGATCACGCGGTGGCAGAAGCTGTGAAACGTGGCAATGGATACTCGATAAGCGTCCGGGCCGATTACGTGAAGCAGTCGTTCGCGCAGAGCGCTTACTGCTGCATCGGTGAAAGTTAGGCATAAGATACTTTGCGGAGCAGTATCGGTTTCTACTAAGATTTTGCCCACACGTGCAGCCATGAGGTGTGTTTTACCCGTGCCCGGGCCTGCGATCACCATCATGGGGCCCTCGATATGCTCTACGGCTTGGCGCTGATCGGCATTCAATCTTTCAAGTAGCGCGAGAAATGCAGTATGGTAGGGGCTTTTAGCCATGCGATAGAGGTCGGTAAAAAGGAAGATTTTTTACCAGTAGCCCTAAATGTATTTTTTCAAGAACTGTTCTAGTCTGGCTTCGTCTATTACGCCGATAAGTTCTCCTCGTTGGGCTACGGCCACAAGCCGGACACCTTGGTTTCGGATAAGGTGATAGACATGGGTCAATCCGGCCTGAGCAGAGACGACTTGAACTTGCGTACGCATATAGCGCGCTACTGGCGCGGTGTACTCTCGACTTTTGAACGCTTTCAGGATACAATCTTCCTCTAAAGTGCCTACAAGGTGATCTTGAGCGTCGAACACGAGAAAATGACGCTCTGCTCCCTCCTGAATGTGGTATATGGGCGTTTGCATCCAGTCTCCCGTAAAGAGGCGCGTGAACGACGAGCGCACTAGGTCAGCAGCCTTAAAACGACTCAGGACGGCGTTGAGTTTTACACAGCGGTTTTCAACGCGAGCCAAAATAAAAATAAACAGGCCTATTATGGCTAACGAGATATTGCTGTTCCACAAACTTATGCCCACAAACAATGCGGCAATGCCTTGTCCAAGGAAGACTGCAGCTCGAGTGGCGCGCAGCTGGCCTATGCGCACTGCCAGTAAGGCGCGGAAGATGCGCCCGCCATCCATGGGAAAGGCCGGTATCAAATTAAAAAATGTAAGTACTATATTAACCGAGACCACCCCTGCTAGGTAAAAAAGAGCTACTTGTTCGAACTCCGTAAACCCACTGTAGAGGACGAGTTCTGCTTCGTCAAGCTTCAAATGTTGGCGCAGATAATCGTGGAAAAGCTTCTGCTGGTCTACCGAAAATATACACCTGACTGCAACATACAACCCGGCTGCTATGAGCACATTAACTAGGGGCCCAGCAATGGCTACGACGAGTTCCTGGATTGGCTTTTCAGGAAGGTGCTTCATTCGCGCCACGCCTCCTATAGGAGAAAGAATAATATCTTGCGTATCGATACCATACCGCCTTGCTGCCAAGACATGACCATACTCATGCAAGAGCACACAACCGAATAGAACTACGATGATGCCAGTTATTTCTAAAAGCCTCCAGAAGCTTGGGCCTTCCCCGCTCATTATACCGAGAAGATACAAAAGGACTAGCGTCCAATGGACGTAGACAGGAATGCCAAGCCAGGTGAAAATTTTGAATGAGCCGCGCATGAACAACAATCTTCTATGAGCAGGCATTAAGGCTTCTTAGCCATAACAATATATTGATAATCTAAACTTTCCTGGTCTACTTTAGTTATTTGAAGGCCCGCCGCCTCCAATTCACGGAGCACTTCGGTGATAGCCACCTTAAATTCATTTGACGGCCCGATAGGCAAGTTGCTCTTCTTAAAATCAATAACGAGTAAAGGAGCCTGAGCTTTCATGCCTTTCGACAAAGTTTTCAAATAGGCAATGCGGTTGCGCAAATAGCCATACGTATTTACAATTATAACTGCATCCACTTCATTTGGAGCAAGCATAGGGTCATCGGGTTTAGCTAGGCGCGTTTCGAAGCGGCGTTGATAGGATTCCGGCAGATGAACCTTAATACTATCCATGAAGGCAATAAATCGCCGGTCAATATCTACAGCAATAACCTTCTGAGCCACGGGCACTAAACGAAAAGCAAAGTATCCTGTACCTGCGCCAATGTCAGCGACCGTTTTACCTGTAAGATCGCCCAGCAAAGAAATGACCATATTAGGCTTTTGCCAGATGACTCGGTCTTTGCTCTCGTAGTCCGCTACTAGGCTTTCGAAACTACCTACTTCAATTTGAGCAGAAGCTGATTGTTTCAAATCTTTCAAGGACGTTGAGGATTTCTCCTGTGCTATGGGTGGCGCTTCCCGGGAGGGGGAGGATGATTGACGCGTATTCCACTGGCAAGCGCCTAGCCCTATGAGTGCATACAAAACGAAGTATCTAGGGTGCATGGCTCAAGCTCATTAGTAGCCGCAAAAGAACACGGTTCAACCTCCCTTTTGCGCTTCAAAAGTACTTTAAATTAATTGACAAAAGGCCTCTTTTATATGGTTGTGAAAAGCAAATGCTGAAGATAGAAAGCTCCAATACCCGCGAGATAGCCGATCAAAGCGTATATACTGATGCGCTTCAAATACCAAATAAAGTTCATTTTCAAGAGACCCATGGCCGCCACACCCGCTGCCGAACCGATGACCAACATACTACCGCCCGTACCGGCACAATAGGCCAGCAGCGTCCAAAAATCGTGGTCTTGAGGGTAGACATCCATCGAGTACATCCCCATAGCAGCAGCCACTAGCGGAACATTATCTACAATGGCCGAAAGCATGCCAATGAGCGTGTTGAGGGAGTAGATATTGCCCTCGAAAACGCGATCCAAAGTAGAGGCCAACAGCCGGAGATGACCCGATGAGGCTAGAGCACCTACGGCTAGCAGAATACCTAGGAAGAAAAGCACACTGGGTGTGTCAATGCGCCGCAAAACAGCAGCTACTGACAACTCACTGCGTACGTCCGCAGGCTTATCGCGATGAATATACTCAGTAACATACCAGATGAAACCCAGAGATAATAGCACACCCATGAATGGAGGATAATGCGTAATTGCCTTAAAAACAGGAACAAAAAGCAGACCCAACGTACCTAAGATGAAAATTAGGAGTTGTTCATGCTTGGCCCACTGATAATTGTTTTGTTCTTCTAAATAATCCGGTGCTTCAACTTGCCCTTTGAGGCTCAGGGATGCCAGTAATAGTGGTACTACCAGACAAATGATTGAAGGAGCCAGCACTACTTTGATTACATGAAACGTTGAAATTTGCCCACCTATCCAGAGCATGATGGTTGTAACGTCTCCAATGGGCGACCATGCGCCTCCGGCATTGGCTGCCAACACGATAAAACCGCCAGCGACCCACATGTCTTCTTCGCGTTTTAACAGACGCCGAACTAGGGCGCACATAATAATGGTCGTCGTTAAGTTGTCTAAAATAGAAGAGGCGATGAAAGCAATGATGGAGGTAATCCACAATAGCCGCACTCGGTTGAGCGTCTTAATGCGGTCGGTAATTACGCGGAAACCTTCATGGCGGTCGACTAACTCTACAATCGTCATAGCGCCAATGAGAAAGAAAAGAATTTCTGCAATCTCGCCCACATGCTCAAAAAGGCTGCTATCCAGAAATTTGTAAATGTCGGCGCGTTCCTCTACACTTAAACTCTTGTATTCAGGCATCTGCTCGATACCAAAAAGCAATACCAACCAACACAGCACGCCGGTAAGCAAGGCAGAAGCTGATTTGTCTATTTTAAGTGGATGTTCTAGAGCAATAAAGGTGTAACCAATAATAAAAACAACGACGATAAGTAAATCCATATATTTTTATATTTTTTTCTCCTATAAAGAATTTATTTTTAAAACTAGACGATTCCTTGCCATAGCATCGAAAGAGAGAAACGACTGCATTTGCGACTTCTTCTTTTGCGCAGCAACTTTTCTCTTTTTAGCTATATTAGGAGACAAAGAATGAGCAACGCTTGTGCTGAGAAAAAGATTTCTCTACAATACTGGTAAGTTCTCTCCCACCCTTTCGAAAATTTTATCTTTCCTCCACCCAGGAGAATATTATTGTTTTTCCAGCGAGATGAGAAAGCGCTAATCCTTTCTCTAGGTGGCCAAACTTTCGATGCGGCGACTTGTTTTTTCATAGCTTGCTACAAAAAAGCGCGCCAAATGTCGCCCAAGTTTTTTGTTTAAAATATCTTTGAGTTAAAATTCTACCCACATGACAATTGCTGTAATTGCTTTAGCGATAGCCCTAGTTCTCGTAGCTTTCTTCTTTTTTAGTCTTAGGATTCTTTTTGCAAAGGATGGGGAGTTCCGCGGAACGTGTGCCAACAACAATCCCTTTCTGCGCGAACAAGGCGCTACTTGTGGTGTATGTGGCCGAACGGTCGGCGAGCCTTGCGGGAAAGAGCCCCTTAGCCAGAACTAGCAGGACAAAGCCGTGTTCGCCCTTCCGTACGGTTGGCTCTTGTCGTAGCGTGCGAATGCTATTCACCATAAGCGAACAAAGAGACGGCTGTAGCCCGCATATTGATGGAAGGCAAATAATTTCCAGGAAGGAGAGGAACGGAACTAAGATAATCTTTAGAGATAACCCTCGTTTTTAAGTCAAGTGCTCATCACTTCCTCAATCATGAAGGTTATTGCATGCATCTTATTCGTTTTCCTGCTTCTCTTTAAGGGAGCGCTTGCTCAGGAAGAGTACGTACGCGGGGTGTGCGGCACCTCCATGCAAGACCAGTTAGTCATGGAGCCTCGCCTACTAGCTAATCTTGAACGCATTGGGCGAATTGCTCAGGAGCGCGGCAATATTCGATACGTGCCTGTTCATTTCCATCTCGTGGGGGACAGCCAGGGCAAAGGCAAAATCCTTGAATCGAGAGTGTTAGAGCAGCTTTGCGCACTCAACAGGGCCTTCGAACCTATGAATATCCGCTTCTATTTGCGCCCTCATCCAACAAACGGCACGCTCTTTAACTATAACATCAACGACAACAACGTTTACAACAACCAGACCGCCTGGTCTATCATGCAAGCCCAACGACATCCCGGTGCTATAAACATTTACATTGTCAACCAAGCAGCGACAAACAATAACCAGCCAGGGGTTACATTAGCCTATTACAGCCCTCAGCGCGACTGGATTGTATGTCGCAAGGACCAAATCAGCGGCTCCAAGAGCAATTCTACTTTGCCTCACGAGATTGGTCATTTCTTCAGTCTTCAGCATACTTTTTTTGGCTGGGAAAGTCAACCGTTTAACAACACCTTTCCTACCTGGCCTAGAGCGCCTATCACCTCGCCAGGAGGAGTACCTACTGAACGCATGAATGGCACCAACTGTACGACTGCTGCAGACAAGATTTGTGATACACCTCCCGATTACAATTTTGGTTTCAACGCCACGATCTGCTCTTACAATGGCGGAGCTCAAGACCCCTTGGGTGTACCCGTGAGCCCTATGGCCAACAACATGATGGGCTACTTTAACTTCTGTAGCGAGTATGTCTTTACGCCTCAGCAGCAGAGTGCTATCTTAGCTGACCTCGCCTCCAGTGCGCGCAAGTATTTGATTAACAACTTCTTACCCGTAGCAACCGAAATCAATACGCCGCCAGACTTGCTCATCTCTCCTGTAGGTGGCGTCAATGTGCCTTTTTACGATGAAGTAGTAGTGGAATGGAAAGCTGTACCAGGCGCCACTTATTATCTCGTGGAGTTCGACATTGTAAATTCATTTAGCTCCTCGTTTGCTCAGTCTTTCATTACCAAAAACACCTCTTTGACGGTGAATTCGCTCCAACCTAATCGCATTTATCAGTGGCGCGTGCGGCCATTTAATGAGTACGTTACCTGTGCTGCTGCTCGGCAATCTAGCTTTCGCACTTCGAACGTCTCTTCATTAGGGGAAATTACTCAAGTGAGACGCCAATACCTCGCACCCAATCCTGTCAAGCTGGGTGGAGGCCCTCGCCTCATTGTAGAAAGTATTTCTTCCTTTATGGCCGACGTGTATGTGTTCGATGCCGCTGGACGCCAGCTCTTCGAACGCTCGAAGTTCTTCTTCACCGCAGGGGAGAACTCCATTGAACTGCCCGTTGAAATATTTGGCGCTGCAGGCATTTATTTCATAACGCTTCAAGGCCATAACGGGCGCTCAGTGCTGCGTTTAGTGGTGACGCCTTGAGAGAGAGCTATTCCGTGCGTATTTCTTTGAGCCGTAGGGGAAATCTTTTTACTTTTGAAGCCCATCCCTTTGTTTTTCAGTGCTTTTCCGAAAGCGCAATGCTCCTTTTTATTTGCGGTCTATTCTTGCTCATCTGACAGCCTGCGAGCAAGCGTATCCCACACCTTTATTTTTTAGCCGAAACTGTCGCGTATGTTTCTGCAGCAAGCAATTATTTACTTAGGAGCGGCTGTGTTGTGCGTTCCACTCATTAAACGCCTGGGTCTCAGTGCTGTGTTAGGCTATCTACTGGCCGGCATTCTAATTGGTCCTTTTGGATTAGGCTTGGTTGGTGAAGAGCGCACTGAATTGATGCACTTTGCCGAGATGGGTGTGGTAATGATGCTCTTCATAATTGGGCTGGAACTGGAGCCAGCGCAATTTTGGGCAATGCGGCGTTCCATTCTGGGGCTGGGCATGAGCCAGATGAGCCTAACGACGCTGCTATTAGGAGGCCTGTTTCTTTCTTTCGGCTGGTCTTGGTCCGTTGCCTTAACAGTAGCTTTAGCGTTTTCGATGTCTTCGACTGCCATTGTGCTGCAAACGCTTAAGGAACGCGGGAACGCGCGTTCGACGATGGGGCAATCGGCCTTCTCCGTACTGCTTTTTCAAGATATTGCCGTAATTCCTATTCTGGCACTGTTGCCTTTGTTAACTGCGGGCCAAGTACCTCTTAGTGCAGAACAGAGGTTGCACACTCAGATAGAGGATTTACCTAGCTGGTTGCAGGCTATTGTAGTGGTGGGTGCTGGAGGCAGTATTTTCTTTCTAGGACGCTACCTTATTGTGCCCATGTTGCGTGCGGTAGCTCGAACGCGTATGCATGAGCTCTTTACAGCAGCCTCTCTGCTCTTGGTTTTGGCTATCTCATATTTGATGCAAATCATCGGCCTTAGCCCTGCTCTGGGCGCTTTCCTAGCAGGTGTTGTCTTGGCCAATAGCGAATTTCGGCACGAGTTAGAGAGCGACCTATCGCCTTTCAAAGGGCTATTGCTAGGGCTATTTTTTATAGGAGTCGGAGCAGCACTAGACTTTAATTTGGTTTTGGAAGCGCCCGATTTCATCTTGATTACTAGCGTACTTGTCATGCTCATCAAAGGGATTAGCTTATTTGTCATAGGGCGATTTTTTCGCCTTAGCAACGAGCAAAACCTTCCTTTCGCCCTGGCTATGAGTCAAGTAGGCGAATTCGCCTTTGTGCTTATCAGCTTTGCTCAACAGATTGACCTGCTCCCTCAACAGCTCGCCAATCAGCTGATGTCCGTGACGGCTATTAGTATGTTCGCCACACCTTTTCTATTGCTTGCCAATGACCGGCTGATAGACCCTTATTTTGGCGTCAAGCAAAATCCAGATCCACGCCCTAGCGACGTAGTGGAAGAACAGCATCCGGTAATCATTGCAGGCTTTGGGCATTTCGGCAGTACAATTGGCCGTCTGCTGCGCGCCAATGGCA
The DNA here is from genome assembly GCA_025055285.1 of Saprospiraceae bacterium. GTDB lineage: Bacteria > Bacteroidota > Bacteroidia > Chitinophagales > Saprospiraceae > M3007. The sequence goes on along the minus strand of JANWXM010000001.1, from coordinate 268,600 downwards.
TCGAAGCGACCATTTTAGACCACGACTCAGATCGCGTAGAGCTGCTGCGCAAAATGGGGTTCAAAGTTTACTATGGCGATGCCACTCGTTTGGAAATACTCGAGGCGGCCGGAGCTAGTAAGGCCCGGGTGTTTATTGCCGCCATAGATTCGCCTGAAACGAATGCGCGTATCATTGAACTTTTGCGCAAACATTTTCCACACCTGCACATTTTTGCTCGCGCCCGCAACCGCATGGATGCCTATGACCTCATTGAACACGACGTCAAACATATTTATCGTGAAACGCTATATACCGCCGTTAATCTGGCCGAGGACGTACTGGTAGCCATGGGATTTCGCCGGTATACGGCCCACCGGCAAGCTCAGCGCTTCATTCGCTACGACGAACGCTCGTTGCGCAAACTCGCTGCCGCACGGCGAGAAGCACGCGATTACGTCCTGACGGTCAAAGAGGAAATTGAAATGCAGGAACGCCTCTTACAAGATGACCTCATGGCTAACCTAACCGCTAGCGACCACGCCTGGGACAGCGAACCTATGCGCTCGGGAAAACTCATTTAATAATGTTCCCGTATCATTGTCGTATGCGGTATACCATCTTCGAGGTACGCTTCTCCTGTAGAGCGGAAACCAAAACTTTCGTAAAATTTCAACAAATATGTTTGAGCGCTAATCTTAAGGGGTACTGAGCCAAACAATTGCCGACACAAGGCGATGCTGTGCTCCATGATAGAACGCCCTGCTCCAGTACGCCGCGCAAAAGGAGCACTAACCACCCGTCCGATGGAGGCATAGCCCTCATATACGACTCCTACAGGCAGAAGGCGCGTGTATGCCACAAGGCGCCCTTGTTCATCGCGTCCCATCACATGCCATGCCTGAAGATCCTTTCCATCGGCATCTAAGTAAGCACAATTCTGTTCAACGACGAACACTTCCTGGCGCAAGGCCATGATATCATACAATTCGTATATCGTTAGGGCTTCAAACGACTTGCAAGCAACCCACATTTTTTCCATAAGCCAACGAGGAGACGCCAAACTAAGCACGCAAAGGAAAAATAAAATTCCTCTTCTTCAGGTAGGCTAGAACGCCACGGCAATACGCCTAGTAAAAAGAAATCGCCTCGAAACGCAGAACTTTTCTCCTTATTATCTGTTTAGCTCGAAGTTAGATTTCACCTGAAACATCTTGCAATTGTGGCTAAGATACGTTTCTTGTTTGAAGATAAATCCATTCCAGAAAAGACGGTAGTAGGCGATTTTGAGGGACGTTCCATCTTAGAAATTACTGAGGAATTTGACATTCATCTGAACCACAATTGTGGTGGTGTGTGCGCCTGTTCTACCTGTCATGTCTACATCGAGAAAGGCGAGGAATTTCTCGAGGAAATTTCGGAGAGAGAGGAAGATTTCATCGATCGCGCTATCAATCCGCGGTTAGAGAGTCGCTTGGGCTGTCAATGTGTCATTCTAGATAACAATGCCGACATCGTGGTAACCATTCCTGACCAGCGACGCATCATTGGGCACGAGCACTGAACTAGAAAAAATTAGGCGAAATGCAGCCCAAGGAAAGGATTGTCATTTAAATGAGGCAGCCATAGCAAGCATCCTATCGCCGCTTATTTACGAGGCGAAAACAGGAGCCTGTTCTTTCCTCTTACCTAATCTTCGGGTAGACGTCAATGCTATACAAGAAGTCATAACTAAAGCCCTTAGAAAGCGTCCAAAGAAAAGAGCCCTATCTAGCAAGTATAATGGCGACGTATCCCATACCACATTGGGCATATCCACCGAATAAAAATGCCCTACGCAGTAGCAACCACAGTCCTTGAAAGCTTTCATAGCCAAAGCTTCCATTTCGCGCGAAGAAATGTTGAGGCATCAGAGGGCGCGTTTGACAAGAACCACCGACCCGTTAATTCCAGGTTAATCTCCTCCTGTGCTAATTCAAGCGATGTTTCTTTGCTGCCAAAAACGAACGATATGAAACACCTATTGATGACAGCCGTGGGCATTGCGGCAACCTTTTCGCTCAATGCTCAATTGTACGTAGAAGGTACGCTACTGACGCCCTCAAACACGGGAGCGTATATCGAAGTTACTCCTCTTCGACGCCCAGATGGCACTTACCACATGGGCGTGGACTACGGCCAAACGCGCAGTCGCCGACCACATGATTGTTTGACCGATAACAAAGGGCGGCGCTACGAATTTCGCAGCGCCATAGATGGCTTGAACTTTATCTACGAGAATGGCTGGGAAGTCGTCATAGTGTATCCTGTGGAGGATATTCGGCGTTATTTGATGAAGCGCCGATGAGGCGAAAATTCTTAGTGGTAAATGTTGTCAGAACTAAAAAGATTAGCCCAACAAAAGCCTTAATTTTGTGCAATTAAAAAAGTGCACACATATAACATGTTATCACCAAACTTTTAACACACTCTCTGTTTTATGTTTAGTAAGCTACTACCTCGCCTAGGGACTATGGCGGCCCTTGTCTCTCTGATATTTATTAATGTTGGAATGCATGCACAGGACATCGCCACTGCTCAGGAGACGGCACTGCGCTTTTTACGCACTAACCCTGTGCAGTTCAATCTATCAGCTCAAGACGTGGCCGAGGTGCGCATTAGCGATATCTACACTAGCCAGCACAACCGGGTCGTTCACGTCTGGTTGCAGCAACAGCACGCAGGTATACCGGTGCACAATGCACTTTTCGGCCTACACATTCGCGACGGGCAGGTATATCACCTAGGGCATCGTTTTATCCCTGATTTGGCCCAACGTGTCAACACTACCCTACCCTCTCTAAGTGCTGCGCGCGCATTAGATCTTGTATTGCGAGACCTAGGTTTTGCCGCGACAGATATGCCACGCCTAAAGCAAAAAATAAGCGATCGCATGTGGGTCTTCAATCCAGGTAAAGTCGCACGCCAAGACATCTCGGTAGAAATTTGCTACGACCTCAATGAAGATGCACAGCCGCGCCTTGCCTGGAAAGTCTTCTTAGACCAGGCCAATACCTCCGACATGTGGACTATAACGGTCGACGCAGTAACGGGTCATATCATACGTCGATATAACCATACGCTATATTGCAAGGCAGGCCACGCACATCGAGTAGATGGAGATTGCCGGGAATACGAAGACGCAGCGCTAGCGTCGAGCGCTTTGTCCTCGGCCTCTGAACTGTTAGACGCAAATGAAGCATACAGGGTGTTTGCCTTGCCTGCTGAAAGCCCAGCCCACGGCTCACAAGTACTCGTGACAAATCCGGCCCATCCCGTAGCTTCTCCCTACGGATGGCTAGATGTAAACGGTCAACCGGGCCCAGAATACAACTACACAAGAGGTAATAATGTATGGGCCTATCACGACAAAGCTAACGACAACACGCCTAGCCCTAACGAATCACCTACAGCATCAAATTACATTTTTGACTTTCCCTACAAGCCCAACGCAGAGCCAGATACGAACATACAAGCCTCGATTACGAACCTCTTCTACATGAACAACATGATGCACGACTTAATGTATATCTTTGGCTTTGATGAGCAGGCAGGAAATTTTCAGCAGAACAACTACAATCGAGGCGGCATAGGCAACGACTTCATCCGCGCTGAGGCCTTAGACAGCGGTGGCGAAAACAATGCTAATTTTTCAACGCCGGCAGATGGCTCAAGCGGTCGTATGCAGATGTACTTGTGGAGCGGAGAGAGCGGGAACGTCGTGCGCGTAAACCGGCCGGTGTTCCTAGAGGGTACCTATTATGCTCAGCCAGCAAGTGGTTGGGGAGCACCCATTACAACTACTCCCGTGACAGGAGACGTCGTAATTACTGATGATGGGTCGGGATCCACTGACGCTACAAAGAATTGCAAACCTCCTGTGAATGACCTAAAAGGCAAGATTGCCATGATTGACCGCGGCATATGCCAGTTTGGATACAAAGCTCTGCTCGCACAACAAGCAGGAGCAATTGGCTGCATCATTTGCAACTTCGAGGACGCTACGGTTGGCATGGCTGCTGGAGACTTTGGCGCTCAGGTGAATATTCCAGTAGTAATGATGAGCAAACCTAACTGCGACTTGTTGCGCCAGTATGCGGGCCTTGGCTTGAATATTTCGCTGGTTCGACCTACGGTAACTGGCCCGCAACGCTTAGATGGCAGCTTCGATAACGGCATCATTGCCCATGAATATGGCCACGGCATCTCTAATCGCCTCACAGGAGGCCCAAGCCAGGTCAATTGCCTGAACAATGCTGAGCAGATGGGCGAGGGATGGAGTGACTGGTTTACGCTCATCACTACAGTCCGCCCTGGCGACGTACCCAAACAGAGACGCGGCGTAGGAACTTTTGTATTGCGTCAGCCTAACGACGGCGTAGGCATTCGCCGTGCGCCGTACAGCACCGATATGAGCATTAACCCGCACACCTATGGAACAGTGGCCAACAGTGTAGGCCCTCACGCAATCGGTGAGGTATGGGCTGCAGTGTTATGGGATCTATACTGGGCCTTCGTGGAAAAGTACGGCTACGACCCTAATTGGAACAACAAAAACAGCGGGAATTACCGCGCCATCCAACATGTTATGGATGGTATGAAATTACAGCCCTGCAGTCCAGGCTTCATAGACGGGCGGAATGCTATTATGTTGGCTAATGTATTGAATTACAAGGGTGAAGATACGTGTCTCATTAGTCGAGTGTTTGCTCGCCGCGGCATGGGCGTTTTTTCTAATCAGGGCAGCAGCAATAATTCAGGCGATGGAGTAGAGGACTTCAATCCCATACCTACCTGCATCAAGGAACTCAAAATCAGCAAGAGCACTTCGACCCCCATCATCCCGCCAGGCGGTGAAGCGGTGTTTACGATCACAGTCATCAACCATAAAGACGAAACTGCTGAAGGCGTTGTCGTTACCGACCCGCTGCCCCAAGGTCTCTCTCTTGTTTCGGTTTCTCATGGAGGTACCGACATTGGCGGTGTGGTAACGTGGAACCTGGGCAATCTGGCTTCTGGGCAACAAATCACGCTTACTTATCGGGCAAAATCGGCGCCAGCAAACAAATCCATACTCTACTTTCGCGACAACATGGACGAAGAGGGGAACCTGTGGGGGTCTTATTCGCTGCTTGACAATGTTGCAAACACTTTTTACCTGCAAGAGAACCAAGTACGCGTCGGCAACCGCGCATGGCGCGTGGATGCTCTTGCTAGTCAGACGGATCAAGTACTGGGCACATATGAACTTATACCCGTTCAAGGCGCTAAGCCCGTCCTCCGCTTCTGGCATCGCTACAACACCGAAGCAGGAGCTGATGCTGGCTTTATTGAGGTACAAATTGAAGGCGAATCGTCGTGGCACCGTTTTGATCGCAGCAAGGTCTTTCGAGGTAGCTATTCCGGCGGTATTCAATACAGTACCTTCGCTATACCCTTTTTGAGCGGATTTTCGGGTAATTCTAACGGTTGGGTCCACTCTTATGTGGATTTGAGTGATTTCGCAGGCAAGAAGATCTTTCTGCGCTTCCGTTTTGGTACAAACAACAGCACTTCGCCTGCTGATGGCCACTGGATTATTGACCAAGTAGACCTATTTGATATGCTTAATTACGATACCGAAGCCTGTGTGCGTTCCAAAGCCGGAGATCAAGCGTGTGCCCGTGCTGCTGCTCGCGGCGTAATCGTAGATACCGACGCTATTATTAGCACGGACGAACCAGATGCTGCCAATCTGTTGAGCATTCGCGTCCAGCCCAATCCAGTTGTCGATTGGCTGAGTGTTACTTTCGGAGCAGCGGTGAAAGACCCCGTGTCTTTGTCCATATGGACGACAGACGGCCGTCAAGTTGCGCAAATGCGCCTGCCTGCTGTGCACGTTGGACAAACTGTACCCTTTGATGTGCGTACTTTGCCAGCCGGCATATACGCATTGCGCGTAGAAAGTAGTGCTGGACTCAGCACTATTAAGATAATCAAGCAATAAGAAATAAGCTTTCTGCGAAATAAAGAAGAGGTTTGCGAAGTGCCTTGATTTCGCAAACCTCTTTTACCTTCGCAGAACAGTCCGGATTCTGAGCCCATCACATGCTAAAGCTCTTCTCTTTGCTTCGAGAAAATCAGCGCGCACACGTTTTTCTCATTGCTGTGCAAAAAAGCTGGCACAAAGCAATGGACCTTTTTCAAGTCCTGTCCGCACCCTTGCGAAGCGCATGGGCTTACGCAAGCGCTCCCGTACGGGCCTTATGGCGACGCTTTGAAGTACGCTATCCCTTCATAGCCAGTGGCCTAATTGCTGCAGAGAGGCTTATACGCTGGAGCATTTATTTCCTGCTCTTGCTCATCTTTCTTGTTTGGTTGGGCATTTTTGGCCGGTTGCCTAGCACGGATGAATTGCGTTTCATTGAAACAGCCAATGCCACTGAAATATACTCTGCCGACAGTGTGCTGTTGGGAAAGTTTTATGTCGAGAACCGAACGACCATTCCCTTGGAAAAAATTTCGCCCTACGTAGTAACAGCCCTACTAGCTACCGAAGACAGGCGCTTCTTCGAACACCGAGGGATTGATCTAACGAGTTGGATTCGCGTAGCGTATGGCCTCATAACAAAAGAGAACAAAGGTGGGGGTTCTACGTTGAGTCAGCAGTTGGCAAAAAACCTATATCCTCGCAAGCGCTATGGTATTCCAGGCCTTAGTTTACTGATAAATAAAATCAGAGAAAATTTTATTTCAGTACGCCTAGAGCGCATTTACACTAAAGCAGAATTGCTCAATCTTTACTTGAACACAGTGCCATTTGGCGGTGACCGTTACGGTATTAGCGTAGCTGCACGCCATTTTTTTAACAAAAGGGCAAAAGACCTTACGCCCGACCAGGCGGCTGTGCTCATCGGAATGCTCAAAGCCACCACATATTACGATCCAGTGCGCAATCCTGAAAATGCCCTGCGTCGCCGCAACCTAGTGCTCAAGCAGATGGTAAAGAATAGTACCTTCAACGTGTCGCTACACAGCGACGAACCGGGCATGGACGACGTACGCGACATGATAGCGCGAGGTCGGATTACCCAAGAGGAATATGAAGAGCTCATTCGCCGCCCTCTTGGCGTACGTCGCTACCACGTAGACAGTCACAACGAGGGTTTAGCCACTTACTTTCGCGAATATCTACGCACTGAGGTCTTGCCCAAGCTGCTCAAAAAATGCACTCATAGCGACGGCACGCCCCTCAACTTGTACACGGACGGATTGAAAATCTATACAACCATCCACAGCCGCATGCAGCGCTACGCTGAAGATGCCGTGCGCCAACACATGAGTCAACTACAAGACCTTTTCGACCGCCATTGGCGAAGCTACAAAGGCCCTGAAAAACCGTGGGGTGACGACCGCTGGATCGAGGAGCAAATTCGCCGAAGCGAGCGCTGGTTAGCGCTGCGCGATGCTGGATGGAGTGAAGCAGAAATTCGAGCTGATTTTGAGAAGCCAGTGCGAATGACAATCTTCTCTTGGCGCGGTGCCCAAGGGGAGATAGATACGGTGATGTCGCCCATAGATAGCGTGCGCTACTACTTTTGTTTGCTTAACTGCGGCTTCATGGCCATGGAGCACGCAAGCGGTTATGTACGCGCATGGGTAGGAGGCATTCATTACAAGCATTTCAAATACGACCATGTACGCAGTACGCGGCAAGTAGGTTCTACTTTTAAGCCGATCGTATATGCTGCTGCCTTGCAAGATTCTTTCTCTCCCTGTTCGTACCTGCCCAATCAACAGGTAAAAATTGTAGACTGGGAGCCGCGAAACGCAGATGGCGTTTACGGAGGATGGTACTCGCTAACTGCAGGGCTCACCCATTCAGTAAATGTCATTGCAGCGCAGCTTATTGAGCGCGTGGGAATTACACACACTATCCAGCTGGCCCGAAAGATGGGCATCACATCGCACCTGCCACGCGAGTATGGCATTAGCTTAGGCGCTGCTAACATCTCATTGTATGAGATGATGCAAGTATATGGGACGCTGGCAAACGGAGGTATCCGCCCTGAACCCGTTGTCGTCTTGCGCATTGTTTCGCGCACAGGAGAGGTCTTGTACGACTACGCCCAACAAAAAGCTCAATATGCCTCTGAGCCTGTGCGAGCGCTCAGCCAAGAGCATGCTGCCATCATGACGCGCATGCTGCAGTCGGTCATTGAATATGGAACGGGAAGACGCTTGCGCTATGGCTACGGCCTGCACGAAGGAGATTTTGCAGGAAAAACCGGCACAACCCAAAATCAAGCTGATGGTTGGTTCATCTGCTACAATCCTCGCCTAGTCACAGGCGCATGGGTAGGAGCTTCGAGCCCTGCCGTGCGATTTCGCTCCCTGGCTTTAGGTCAAGGCGCTTCTATGGCGCTACCCATCGTCGGTATCTTCTGGCACAAGATGGCCAACGACCGCCAATTCGTAAGGTGGTATCAGGAACGATTTGCTGACCCGCCTCCTCATGTTTTAAATAAGTTTGGCTGCCCCGGGTTTATTAACATCTCACCTGATACACTCCAGATGCTGTTGATGGACTCTACCATACGCGAAGAGCTGCGCCAAAACGGCTATCAAAATCTTCGAGGCGTCGTTGAACGATACTTTCAACCACAGGAGGAACCACAGAACAACAACCCTGATCCAAACGGAGAAATACCCTCAAAGCCGCATATTTTGGAACAACTTTTGGGCCGGCGGGAGCAAAATGAGGAGTAAGCAAGTATGTCGCAACAGCCTGATGGATCGCCCTTTGCGCAGCGCTACCGCTTGTGGATAATTGCAGCGCTTCTGGCTACAGGAGCAATAGTAGGCTGGTTGCTCAGCATTAATCCTTTGCACAAACGCTTTTCTTGGCAGCGCATCTATCGAGAGGATAGTGCCCAACCGTTTGGCACGCAGGTGCTCTTTCGCCTCTTGCAAAATTATTTTTCAGATTATTCCCTTCAAAAAGTGGAAGGCGACCTCTACGATGCCCTGCCCATAGATAGTACCGCGCCTGCTACCTACTTCTTCATCGGAGAAAAACCTTACTATGATTCGCTAGACATAGCCCATCTGCTCGCTTTCGTTAGGGCAGGAAGCACTGCATTCATTTGCAGCGAGCATATTCCTTTTGATTTGATGTTTCACCTCTACGCCAGAAAATGCCCTCAAATAGCCTGGTCGAGTTATTTCGCTCACGTGTTCGATACAGTGCGGCTTTCTCTTTCAGATTATCATGCGCTGCACCCTACGCCTGCCGTCTATTTTGCTCATCGAAATAAGGTCGTTGCCTTTGACTGGGCGTATGTCCCTGCTGGTTTTTTCTGTACTCATTCACTTCAGAAGCCTTTGGGATATGCCAACGATACCTTGGTCAATTTCGCTCGTTTTCCCTATGGCAAAGGCTTCTTCTACCTGCATACTCAGCCTTTGGTATTTACGAATTACCACTTAGTACGCCCAGTGATTCAGCGCTATGTAGAGGCCGTATTGACTTATTTACCTGAGGGCGAGATATTTTGGGATGGAAGCCATCGATATCCTAGAAGACCTAAGTATTTCTATTCCATTGACCAACAGGAATCTTCGACCCATCCCTTGAAATACATATTGGAAAAACCGCCGCTCGCATGGGCATGGTATCTCTTGGTAGCCTTGGTTGTGCTGTACGCAAGCTTTCGCAGTAAGCGCCGCCAACGCATCATCCCTATATGGCCTACTAAGGAGAACGCAACTTGTGAGTATGTAAACGTTATTGCCCAAATTCACTTTCGACAAAAAAATTATCGGTATTTGCACGGTCAACTTACGAAGACTTTCTTTTCATTGGTTTATAAGCGCTACGGCATAAAACTGCGCGAAGGCAGTGCTTCCTCGAGCTATGAAGATTTCGTGAAGCAACTCTCGCTGGTCTCGAAGGTACCTCCGTCAGTTATTTGGCCTATTCTCTTCTATGCCACTCCAACTTTTGTTGGAGATGACAGAAACAGAGCAATGAAATTGTATACATCTATTGAACAATTTTGGAGGAAGGCAAAACAATAGTCCCTGTGCTACATACAAGAAGGCGAGCACTTTAGGCACAACAAGTGAGCAACGCCGTGTGAATAGGGTGCACAGACCATAAAGGAGGAAATACCTAAATTTATACTTTTGAGCGCTTACTTTATCGTTACCTTTTTATGAGCGAGGAAAAGACCGGATGGCAAGCGGAGGAGGCCGCTACGGCACTTGATATTACGCCTGTGTATGAACGAGCGGCTCGCGTACAAGCAGCCTTACGGCAAGTCATTGTGGGCCAAGAGGGAGCACTTGAGCAATTGCTCGTAGCCCTTCTCGTTGGAGGGCACGTGCTCATCGAGGGCGTGCCTGGTATTGCCAAGACGCTTATGGCGCGTTTGTTAGCGCGCGCGGTAGCGGCAGATTTCAGCCGCATTCAGTTTACGCCCGATTTAATGCCTGCCGACGTTTTAGGAACGCCCGTGTTTAATCCAAGAACGTCAGAATTTCGCTTCAAACCAGGACCTATATTTTCCAATATTGTTTTGGCAGACGAGATCAACCGCGCTCCGGCGAAAACTCAGGCGGCTCTTTTTGAGGTCATGGAAGAACGCCAGGCTACTATCGACGGGCAGACCTATCGGATGAGTTCCCTCTTTATGGTAGTAGCTACCCAAAACCCTATAGAGCAGGAAGGAACCTATCGTTTGCCAGAGGCCCAATTAGACCGTTTTCTTTTCCGTATCTTATTGGATTACCCCGATCTCGAGGAGGAGAAGGCCATCTTGCGCCGCTTTCACGACGATTTCGAAGGGCGCATGTACCAGACAATTCAGCCTGTCCTCTCTCCTGAAGAGGTAGCGGATAGTCGCCGCCGAATCGAGCGCGTATACATCGGAGAGGAGTTGCTCGACTACATTGCAGCTATGGTTCATCAAACGCGTCATCATCCAGACCTCCTCCTGGGTGCCAGCCCGCGCGCTTCCCTGGCTATTGCGCGCAGTGCAAAGGCCATCGCAGCTCTTCGTGGGCGAGCTTTCGTTACGCCCGACGACATCCGCGCTATCACTATACCCGTCCTAAACCACCGCGTTCTCTTAACACCTGAACGCGAAATAGAAGGACTCTCTATCCAACATGTTCTAGAAAACATCATAAACAGCATAGCTGTACCGCGCTAATAGCGCAAACACAACCTTGTTCGATACTTAGAGACCTTTGCTATGTCATCTCTTCAGAAGTGGATTCGTAAACTTTTCGTCTTGCCCCTGCGCCTTTACCAACTTTTGATTTCACCGCTGTTAGGGCCGAGCAAGTGCCGATTTCATCCTACATGCTCTCAATACGCAATTGAGGCCATTGAAGAGTGGGGAATTTTAAAGGGCTCCTGGTTGGCTTTTCGGCGGGTTATACGTTGCCATCCTTGGGGCGGCGCAGGATACGACCCGGTTCCAAAAAGAAAAACGGCTAACGACACAGGATGCAGCGGGCGCAGCCTCTGCTCTAAAGTTGGAAGAGAAACATGAGCAAGTGCTGTGATGGGCATATCATTGCTCCAGAGCTCAGGAGATGAGGCAATTGCGCTGCACAAGAACCACCAGACTTTCCTTCAAGGGAGAATGGCCTGTAGGCGCTGCCGATGTCGTTCGGCAGCATTCAAGATCCGATGAGCTAGTCGAAGTGCTTCAACCCCCTCGCGTAAGGTGACTGGCGGCGGACTTTGAGTGAGAATACTGTCAGCAAAGGTCTCTAATTCCCGCTGGATAGCATTAACAGGTACTACCTCAGGAGTATGGAGGTGTAGCCACTTTTTTTCTCGAGAAGGGCTTTCCCATTCGATAAGCTGCTCAGCAGGAGGCAAATCGGTGGTCTGAGCATCTAAAAGGCGAATGACTTGGGTTTTTTTCTCCAAAAAATCGAGGCTGATGTAGGCATCGGTTTGAAAGAGGCGCATTTTGCGCATTTGCTTCAAAGAAATACGGCTAGCAGTGAGATTTGCCACACAACCATTGGCAAATTCAAGGCGGGCGTTAGCAATATCAAGCGTATGGCTAAGCACTGCTACTCCGCTTGCACTTACTCGTTTCACTGGAGATTGAACCAATTGCAGCACCAAATCAAGGTCGTGAATCATTAGATCCAAAATCACTGCCACCTCTGCCCCGCGAGGCTGAAAAGCCGCCAACCGATGGCTTTCGATAAACAAGGGCTGCACAACCATACCCTTGAGCGCCAAATAGGCCGGGTTAAAACGCTCTACGTGGCCCACCTGAACCACAACACTGCGCTGTTGGGCCAACCGAAGCAGAGCCAGCCCTTGTCTCACAGTTTGCGTGACAGGTTTCTCAATGAATACATGCTTACCCGCCCGGATAGCCTGTGCTGCCAATGCGTAATGGCTCGGCGTAGGCGTGACGATATCTACGGCGTCCACGTCGCGCAACAAGGCCGAGTAAGAGGTATATCGCCGTATGCCACTCATTGCAGCAATTTCGGAGGCTAAAGCATCGTTAGGATCGTAAAAGCCAACCACTTCCCACACGGCCGTGTTAAGCGCGCATTTTAAGTGAATACGGCCTAAATAACCGACTCCTAACAAGCCTAATCGAAGCAAGCTCATAAGGTCACCGGTAATACATCAACACAGCACCAAACGCTGTTATAAGCACAATAAGCACTGTAGCGATGCGAATGGTGTAATGAATGTGGCGAATGAAGTCTTCAATCTCTTGACGACAATGCGGATAGCGCGGCAAAACTTCCTCCTCTAGTCGACGCCGGTTAAAAATATGGACAGCATCGAACTGTACGCGATGGCGTACAAGTACCCCGTACGATTTCAACACCCTCGCGCGAAAATAGATGTTGACAAACAGCATCGCTACAAACAACCCTATGATAATGCTAACTAAAAGGGTGTACATGGGACAAAGATAGATACAATCTCAAGTTAGCGTGTCTCAGTGCGGAAAGCTTCTACACTACTTTTGTCGCATCTTCCCAAGCAAAGGGTTTCCTGGAATGCAATTTTTTCCTTCATTTTTCTTTATTTCAAAACGCCGATATGACTCGTCTATTCTTCGCAACGCTTCTCGTGTCTACAGCGCTCCTGAGCTGCCAGCCCTCAGAGACACCCGTTTGGAAGGCATTTAAGGCTTGTTCCTCTGCTAACTGCTTATCGGAAGCGCTTGCTGTTAGAGACGCCTTCTGCAAGAATCCACAGAAGCTGTTGGAGGATTTCTCGCGTTCACAAAAGGTTGGTGATCAACACTTTGCAAAATGGCTCCAGCTACTGCGCGACAGTGCCATCACCAATCCATCAGTAGGCACATACGAAGAGCGCCTCGCTTGGCGCGACGAAGTGCTCAAGGCCGCTCAGCCATATGCGCAAGATGCAGTCATTGGAGAGGCAGCGCGCGCAGTAATAGAGGTGCTAGAGTCTGTCGTTTTCATGGAGGAGGAAATGACCGAAGTACCCCTATCCAACCACGAAGTGGTTTTCACAGGTACCTATACTTTTGACAAGGGTCAGGCTGGTGTGAGCACGTTGGCCGTACGCGAAACAGAGGAGAATACCCTACACTTTCGGCTTACCTTCTCAGGGAAAACTTCATCGCGCCATCAAGAAGGAATCCGTGGAGAAGCCACTCTTATTTCCAGAAACGAAGCTCGCTACGTACAACATACTTCTGGTAATGAATACGTACTACTTATGCGCTGGCTTGGCGACGATGTTGAGGTTATTACCGAAAAGGGCAACGCTGTTGCATTGGGCTGGGAGTCAAGTGCAATGACCGACGGCGTATATGCGCGCCAAAGCTACAAGGACCCTTTCCTAGATGCTAGTGAGGCTAGAAGAGCCGCTTTGTTAGAAGGTGACTGGATATCGGCTAACGATCCAAAAACCCTTATTCGCATCAAAGACGGCCGTATTTACCAGCTTTACAACGGCGAGGAACTAGAGCCTCCCGCCCGATGCCTGTATTTTCCCCAATGCCCACCGAGCTGCTCACCTGCCATTGGCGCTCCTTGTTTAAAAATTATCGCTCAGGACGAAGTTTGCTATACCATTCTGAAGGCCGATAGCAAGACACTCGAAATTTCTCGCGTTGATGGCGAAAACCATATCAACCGCTACTTGCGCAAGAAGAAATAAGGAATTACTCCTCTTCGTCGAAATACACTTTGTAGTATTTCTTCCCACGCACTTCATCATATCCGCGTTCAATGAGGTCGCGGCGCCCATGAATGTAGATGTGAAAGTTCTTGTCTAACTTGATTACGCTTTTAAGGACTTTAAACTCCTTTCTGACAGCGGCCTTACTAATATCAAAATGGTCTTCGAGCGGTATGGCATGGGCTCGGGCATATGTTTCGCGATGTTCCTTAAAGGCCTCTTGTTGAGCTTCTTGAGGGAAAAGCGTTCGGGCGAAATGTTCGGCGTCAAAGTGCTCATTTTCCTTAAAGTAAAGACTAGAACGATATAGAGCATCCAACTGATCAGCTCGGTCTAAGCCAAAACGATGGGACAACTTCTGTTGGATAAATTCGCTGGCGAGTGCGATGTGGTGACGCGTTTGAAAATAGTGGTCCTCTACTGGGCGTAGCCCTAAAAAACTGTCTTTCCAGAAGGAGTGCTCATCGCGCTTGGAAACGGTATCTATAGCGCATATGCGATAGCCATCCAACTCGTCTAGGTTAAAAATAAGCGCAGCAGTCTCGGGTTTTTCTGGTGAGATGCCACTTCGAATGCTCAGAGCATATTGCTCTGGAAATCGCTCGATGTAAAGAAACGGCTGAGGGCTTTGAACTTTCCACAAGCCAATTGCCGACGTAGATTCGCCATTTAGCGCAAGATCTTCAAAATACATGACCAAAAACTCTCCACCTCGCATCCGACTGTCAGCTGAATGCTCGTAGAGCCGCTGAGCCAACTGCTTTGTAGCTTCAGGAAAAGCCTCTAAATTTTGAAAAAGGGTATAACAAACCTGATAAACCGGATGATGGCTAACGTCTTCTTCGTGATGAAAGTAGAAAAACTCAGCGGCTTTCTCAAAAGGCTTCAAAAAAGCACCCAATAGCCACTCATGGACGACATCATGAGGAGGCACGAGAAGTTGTCTGGGCAAATAAACACCTTCGTTAGCGGATTTTGCCCCTACCCAAGCAGTGGCCAAGCGGCGCAAGTGGGCATTCTGATATTCGAGCATAGGCAAAACTTTAGGTTTCTTATTTCACACCTGTGGCTCTCCGGTTCTCTCCGAGTGCTTCCCACATTTTAAAGTAGATGTCGGTATTATCGTATACACCAGAGAAGAGGCTAGCTTGCGGGCCGTATGCAAATACAGGTACCATAGCTGCAGAGTGGAGCCGCGAAGTGAAGGCCGGCTCGAATTGCTTGGGTTTTTTGGCAGGATTGAGACTCATGCCGCCGCATTCATGGTCGCCTGTAGCGATGACGAGCGTTTCACCGTTCTGTTGAGCGAAGCGAAGAGCTGCAGCTACGGCGGCATCGAAGTCGAGCAGCTCGGCCTTGAGCCAGCGAGCATCGTTGGCGTGAAGCGCCCAATCAATTTGGCTGCCTTCGACCATAAGAAAGAAGCCCTTTGGGCTGCGCTTTTGTAAATACTGGCACGCAAGCGCAGTAGCGTAGGGCAAGTAGCGCCGACCCTCATGAGCACCTGGCGGCTCGCGATGTGCCGTAAACAAGTAAAAGGGCGCTGAACCATCTAAAGGCAGCCGGTTCATGCTGAGACCAAAGCGAATTACATATCCGCGCTGGCGCAACGAGTCAAGCAAGTTTCGCCGGTCGTACCGGTCGTCGAAAAAGCCCTTGCCGCCACCGATGAAACAGTCGAGGCGTGTTTTCAAGTAGTCCTCAGCGATATGGTCGGTGAAGGCGCGAAACTCCTGATGAGCGATGAAGCTAGCAGGCGTAGCATGCGTGGCCGAACAGGTAACCACTATGCCGGTAGCCCAGCCGCGGTCGGACAGCTCTTCCAGAATGGTACGGCATGGCGTATCGGGCGGCACTAGCCCGATAGCACCATTCTTGGTCTTCTGACCACACGCAAAGGCAGTGGCACTAGCTGCAGAGTCGGTTACTCGTTCGTCGAGGGCATGACTTTGATGAAACCCGACAACGGGGAAGCGCTCCCATACTGATCGTCCTACACCACGCCAATAGACCGCCGCACTCACCTGCGGGGTAGCCATGCCATCGCCAATTAACAAAATGATGTTTTTAGGGCGCTGTACTAGAGTTGTAGGTACTTTAGATGCCGGCTTTCCTCGCTCGGCGCAGGCCATCAGTAAGGATATTTGAACCGATAGAAAAAAGTAACGCAAAGGAAATTTCATAGCAATTTTGCTTACAGCTGAACGAGTATTCCGTCGCGCATTTCCAAACAACGGTCAGATAATTCGGCAAGTTCATAGTTATGCGTGACGATGATGAAGGTTTGGCCGTAGTCGCGGCGTAGTTGTTGGATAAGACGATGTAAATCGGCTGAGGCCGCACTGTCCAAGTTGCCGGTAGGCTCATCGGCAAAAACAATATCTGGCTGATTCATCAGTGCTCGGGCGACGGCAACCCGTTGCTGCTCTCCACCGCTAAGTTCAGCAGGCTTGTGGTGTAAACGCTCGCTTAAACCAAAATAGGTAAGCAGCTCTGTAGCGCGTTGTCGAGCATCGTGTATAGGCTTATTTTGAATAAGCGCTGGCAGACATACATTCTCTAAAGCTGTAAACTCGGGAAGCAGATGATGAAACTGAAAGACGAACCCGATGTGTCGATTTCGAAAAGCGGCCAATTGAGCAGAAGATAGTCGTTCTATATTCGTTTGGCAGATATATACCTCACCGCGATCGGCTCGATCTAAAGTGCCGAGGATATGTAAAAGCGTACTTTTGCCCGAGCCAGACTTGCCAACAATGCTTACAATCTCGCCGCGCGCTACAGCTAAATCTATACCCTTGAGAATATGGAGCTGGCCAAAAGATTTGTGGATATTCTTTGCTTCTAAGACCATGCGGAGTCAATCGACCTTTTTTCATCGAAGGATGCGGGCAAAGATAGCACGGAGTGCCCCTCTCGTTTTTCGGGAAGGATTCTGCCTCGCAAATAGGTTCTCCATATCTAAACGTTCGTTTTGTGAAAATTCTTCAGCTGTGTAAGAAGTATCCCTATCCTCTGAAAGACGGCGAAAGCATAGCTATCGTCCAACTCTCGCAAGCGCTTTGCCAATTGGGCGCTTCAATATCACTTTTAGCCATGAATACGCGCCGCCACTGGTATGCTGGAAAAGATATCCCGCCCGCCTTGCAACACTATGAACGCGTGTGGACAGTAGAAGTAGATAACCGCATTCGTTTGCAAACTGCCTTTTGCAATCTGTTCTCTACGCGTCCCTACCATGTTGAGCGATTCTACAGCGAGACTTTTGCCCGCAAATTGGCCGAAACTTTGCTCCAAGAAACGTTCGACATCATACTGATGGAAACGATTTACTTGACGCCCTTTGCACCTATTGTCCGACAATATAGTCGGGCGCGTTTGGTCCTGCGCACGCATAACGTGGAGAGCGAGATTTGGGAAAGAGTAGCTGCTCATAGCCCCGTTGTAAAGCGCCAATATTTGCAGTTACAAGCCCAGCGCTTAAAGCGCTTCGAGCAACAACACATCAACGACGGAGATTTGCTTGCTGGCATCAGCGAGCGCGATGTCTGCACTTTTCGAAGCTGGGGGTTGAAAAGACCCGCCGTCGTCGTGCCCATCGGAGTGGATGCTGCTGCTTATGTGCCTGACGAGCGTCCATTTCACGGGCCTATGAAGTTATGTTTCATCGGTTCCTTGGACTGGATGCCGAATATCGAAGGTTTGAAGTGGTTTTTACAGCGCATTTGGAGTCCACTTTTAGCGCCTGCCTTTCCGGAAATTACCTTTCACATTGCCGGGCGAAATCCTCCCTCTTGGGTGTCTACCCTCCGCATGCCGCGAGTGCATGTTCATGGAGAGGTGCCAGATGCCGTTGCTTTCCTTAACGCATACCCTATCGTAGTAGTGCCCTTACTTGCTGGAGGCGGTATGCGCGCAAAGATTGTGGAAGCCATGGCCCTTGGCCGCGTTGTCATTAGTACTTCCGTTGGCTTGGAGGGTATTCCTGCTCGCCACGGTCATGAGGTATTAGTGGCCGATCATCCAACAGCCTTTGCAGAAGCTATGCGTTTTTGTATGGAACAGGGAAGTCAACTTGTCCATATGGGGCGCCGGGCACGCATTTTCTGCAAAACACATTTCGACCGCACTCGCTTAGCGAAACACCTCCTGTTCGCTTGCCAAGAAGTAAGTTAACCAACATTAATTAAATTGATAAAACACACCCTCATAAAGCAATTGAGCCCTTCACAAGGAATGCTGCACAAAAGAAACATTTTCCAAGCATTTTGAAGGCTTTACGGCTTTGGCCATCAAACAAATCGCAAAGGTCTGCGTTACCCTTTTACTTTTGCAACGTTAGAAGAAGGCTCCGACAAAAAGGACAAACAACCGCCATTTCAACATTTTCGTCAAAATAAGTTAAAAGGTGTAAAAAGGTGCTGCACCATTATTTAGATTTCTCTTTTGTCATATCAGTCTAGATTATGCGTATCCTGCTTTTTGTCTTGTTCTGTCTTTCAGCCCTATTGCTTAGAGCGCAGACTACTCCATCTTCTAATAATAAGTTGATTCAGTTTTCAGGGCTGGTAGTAACGAATTTAGACGGCAACATGGTGCCAGTGCCCTATGCTACCATCTCGCTGCCCGAAAAACGACGCGGCACGTATTCCGACCATCGAGGGTTTTTTACAATTGTCGTAGAAAAGGGAGACCTCATTCGCTTCAGCTGCATTGGCTTAGAGACGGTAACGCGACGTATACCCGACACGTTGACGCAAGACCGGTATTCGGTAGTGCAAATCATGGCACAGGATACCCTCACCCTGCCTGAAGTGGTTATTTTTCCATGGCCCTCGCGCGAGCATTTTAAGATAGAGTTTCTCAAAATGGATGTGACCCCCGAGTTACAACGCATGGCAGCCGAAAACGTAGCGAATGAATATGTTGCTGAGGCTCGCCGGAACCCTAATATGGTGCCCTACGGTGGGCGTGAAAGCGCTAACTTCTACTTGCGCCGGCAAGCACGAGAGTACGTCTACTTTGGTCAAACACCACCGATGAACATTTTTAGCCCCTTGGCTTGGAGTGAATTTTTTAAAGCTTGGAAAGAAGGTGCTTTCAGGAAGAAAAAGTAATAGTCTGTTTTCGGCCAAATGTCCTTTGCTGATCGCGTAGTTGCCTTCAGCCAACAGCTATCTATACCCAATATCTCCCTTCCCGACGGGATAGAATGGCTGTATCCTTATCAACAGGCTGAAACG
This sequence comes from Saprospiraceae bacterium, assembly GCA_025055285.1. GTDB lineage: Bacteria > Bacteroidota > Bacteroidia > Chitinophagales > Saprospiraceae > M3007. The sequence goes on along the minus strand of JANWXM010000001.1, from coordinate 249,148 downwards.
CTGCGTGTTATGACACTCTTTTATCAAAAATACTACGCCGATGACCACCCGCGATTGTTCATATTCGGCATTAATCCTGGTCGCTTTGGCGCTGGCATTACGGGTGTGCCTTTCACTGATCCTATCCGGCTAGAAAGCGATTGCGGCATTCCCAATGCCTTTCCTAAAAGACAAGAGCTCTCTGCACAATTCATTTGGCAAGTCATCCGAACGTTCGGAGGACCAAGTCACTTTTGCCGTTATTTCTACATCACTGCGCTGTCGCCTTTAGGCTTTGTTCGCGGCGGCATTAACGTTAATTATTACGATGATCCTCGGCTGCTTAAAGCAGTGGAGCCTTTCCTTCTTTGGAATATCCGTACGCAAATGGCCTTTGGTGCATATCGCCATTCAGCCGTGTGCTTGGGAGAAGGACAAAATTTTCGCATCTTTCAGCGGTTGAATGCCGAACACGGTTTTTTCGATTCTATTAGCGCTCTTCCACACCCGCGTTGGATCATGCAATATCGGCGAAAAGACGTTTCTTCTTACGTGAAGAAGTACCTTCAACTTTTAGAGAAATGCCTCGCTCCCTAAAGCTCAAAAAACCTTCTTAATTTTCCACTGGGAATGTACGCGCCCTCTTGCCAGGGCTTTACGTCGACTGAAATTTGTTCTACTATGCGTTTTTTGTTTAGCTTTCTAGTAGTTGCTCTTTCACTGGCCTTTGTCATCACTGCGATAATCTACTTGCTTAAGCGAGCGCTTAGCGACGTGAGTTTTCCCGCGCCGAGTAGCGCTTCTTTTCAGACAGTCTTGGAGGAATTGCGCCAGCACATAAAGGGATTGATACCGGCGTTAGTGCCCTGGGACGAAGAGATGTTTTCCCTGCTATCGCTTCACCAACAGCCGGCGCGCCAAAAAGGTGGCCCTCGAGGGATAACTTCGGGTTATTTGATGAGCATCTTTCAAGAACCCGTAGTGGCCTTTGCTACCCGACAATGGGGGAAGCAGAAGATTGTAGTGGCACGCCTTGTTGATAGAGAATTTGTTTACCGAATAAAAGAAAAAGATGCGGAAATTTGGCTAAACGGCGAACCTTTTGCTGTTTTTTCCAATCAGGCATTACTTTCACCAGACAAAAGTGCTCGAGTATTAGCCCGTCTAGAGGAAAGGGCTGAGGAGCGATATAGCGAGTTGGTTCTTGCGGAAGGGCGCACAGTGAGTCTAGCCAATCGAAAAAAGGCGGTTGGGCCGAATCCGCGTGCAGCAGTGTTGGTCAAGGATCTGACGCGTAAAGAGGAGGATACTGCCTTAGCAGTCGCCTTATTGCGACTACTGGCCTGATTCCAACCCTGAGGACGTCTTTAGACGTACCGTTCGCCCAGCTGCCGTCTTCAGGACAGAACCTCTAGCTCTTGAGGAGTGTGGAGCACTTGCGCTCCGTGTAAGGCGTACTTTTCAACGACATCAGAAAGTAATTCACTGCGCACGACCAATAACAAACGCCCTGTATACTCGCCCTGGCGAGACATCTGAATCACTTGGCTCAGCGCAGGTTCGTGGCCTCGACCCTGAAGTTCCAACTTACCCACCTCGTCTACTACGAGCCACGGCATGGAGCGACGAGCATCCTCTAGAAGCATTCGATGAGCAAGCGCAAATGCCTCGGCCAAAAACCGGTAGCGACAAATGTTAACCGTGTTTTGCGAAGAGGCTCCCTCTTCTACTTGAAAAGGATGGAATTGGCGATCACTTAAGGTGAACAAATACCGAAGGCCTTCTATATCGGGCGCCAAAAAGCCTCCTACGTCATTTCGGTTTTCCACCCAATGCATCAGGGCTGTAGTCTTACCCGAGTGTACTGGCGCACTGTAAATAAAGGCGTTAGCAATTGTCATCATGAAAAAGAAAAAGCGACATCTAAGAGTTAACGAAAGTAACGACGAGGCAACAAAGTTAGATGCACTCTAGCACCTCCGCTAGGTGGTGAGGGCTGCAAAGTTTTTCTTTTTGGAGGAAGTTGCAGGTAATTCTCCCTAAAATTTGAGGCGAGCCATCTAGGCTTTCCTTCTTTTCAAGGTAATTTGCTACCGCCCAGCAAGAGCTACATAATTTACTTGCAATGAGACTATTAGAGCGAAGCCCTCGTTCATCCTTGCCTAATCGAATGCTGGTTCATGCAGGCTAGGTTCCTTGAAACTAGGTTTGTTAAGGCGGATAGAGACGCGATACCAGCTCAGTCGGCCCTCGGGCGCTGGACGCAGCAAAGACATGAGCTGTTGAGCAGGTGTATTGGCGGATAGCCAGCGGTGTCGCTCTGCTTCACCGAACAGAAGGGCAGGCATTCGATTGTGTAGTTCCGATAGGTCGCTGCTTGCTGGCACCGTCACAATGACAAACGTGCGATTCGGGCCTTCCGTATCGGGCCACTCTTCCCATAGGCCAGCCATGAATAGAAGTGACCCATCGGCATCTATGATGCGATAGGGTTTGCGCTGACCATCGGCTTGCAAGCGCCATTCATAAAAGCTGTCTGCAGGCACGATGCAACGCCTTCGCTGCGCACTGTCGCGAAAAGTAGGTTTCTGTAAAAGCGTCTCTGCCCGAGCATTAATTATGCGCTTGCTAGCGCGACCGACGGGATTCCAATTTGGAACCAGACCCCACTGCATAGGCTGCAAGGCATTAGGCATATCAGAAGTGATCACACATGCGCGTTCTGAAGGAGCGATGTGATACGAAAAACAAACTTCAGCAGGAAGGGTTATACCGCGCAAGGAAGTCTCTAGCTGGTGAGCTGTAGGCACAAAGGAAAAGCGTCCACACATATTATATAGGCAAACGAAAAACGACTTCGGTTGTTTACATTCAAGGGGATTCAAGCAATTGCTACGTACTCGACCCATACAGTACCCTCGGGTGAAATACTTTATTTCTTTTTGGTGCGCATTGACCTCTTTATACGGCTTCGGAGTATAGGCTAAAGCGCCGCTGTTTTCTTTGGCAAAAGCGACGTAGAGGATGACTATAAAAGCCAAGCCCATTGCGCAAGTATTGGGCGCCATCTTGAATGCAGGAGTTCGCATTGCTCCGCAAACGACAGCCCAGGCAGCCTTTTATCTTTTCGGGCTGCCACGCCCACGCCGTGTCAAACCTCAGGAAGAGGCCTTTTTGCAGACGGCACAACAGGAATATTACTCTATCGGTGAACACCGAATTGCGGTTTATCGTTGGGGTACCTCAGGGCGTCCAGTGGCACTTTTAGCACACGGATGGGAAAGTCACGCAGGTCGTTGGCGCAAGATTGGCCCTTCATTGGTAGAGGCTGGCTATCGCGTTGTTGCCATGGATGCACCAGCCCATGGACGCTCTTCCGGTTGGCATTTCAATATGGTTCGCTATGCCGACGTGTTGCGCTTCCTATTAGAGCGCGAAGGGCCTGTGCATTTGATGATTGGGCATTCCGTAGGAGGAGCCTCGAGCATTTGGGCTATGGGGAATGTCGCTCCCAACTTGCGACCGCGATTCGCAGTGATTATGGCCTCATTTGCTTCTTTAGCACACGTCATGGAAAACGGCCGCCGCCTCATTGGTGCCGAGCCTGCGCTTTTGGACGCCATGGACGAGTTTATCTTGCGTTTATCGGGCCGCCGTATTGCCGAATACGACCTCACTGAAGTTGTACGCCAGCTGAGTGAAGTAAAAGCTCTCCTGCTCCACGACCGGCACGACCGCGTTACTCACTTCAGCGAAAGCGAGCGACTGTGTGCTGCTTGGCCGGGCGCCCGACTAGTTGCTACAGAAGGCCTAGGCCACGGGCTAACTGCACCTCAAGCAGTAAATATCGTGCTGGAATTTGCTCGCCAAAGCTTATTGGCTTAAGTCCGCTGCTCGCTTCATGTCGGCTTCGGCCTGTTCCATTTGGCCCATTTGGCGATAAAGAGTTGCTCGCGTTCGATAGGCAATGGCATAGTTCGGATTAATCTGCAAGGCCCGATTCACGTCGGACATCGCCTTGTCGTATTGCCCTAGCATCAAATAAGCGGCGGCGCGATTGTTCCACGCCATGGGAATATTTTCATCGATGGCTAAAGCAGTGGAATAGTCTGCAATAGCCTCCTCGTAGCGCTTTAACTGCGTCAAAACTAAGGCTCGATTGAGGCGAGCATCTAGATAACTTGGACTGAGCTCGATGGCCTTTCCAAAATCTGCTATAGCCTGCTCAGGGTTCCCTATTTGACTCTCAGCTAGGCCCTTATACATATAAGTTTCTGGGTTTCGCGCTTCCAACTCTAAACTGCGTTTCAAGTCGTCCAGCGCTAAGGCAGGGCGTTTTAGCATGTAATAGCACTTACCTCGGTTGAGCAACAGCCGTGGCGTGAGAATGCCTGCTGCAATGGCTCTGTTGAAATCGGCCAAGGCCTCTTCGTAGCGTTCCAACATTAAATACGCCTGCCCGCGTCCGTTATAAGATTCTACATAGGTCGAATCGAGGCGCAAGGCCTCTGTGTAGTGCTCTATAGCGCTTTGATATTGATGGTTGAGCAATTCACCATAGGCCAAGTTGCACTGGCATAGAGGAGAATGAGGTTGCTTTTGCACGCAGTCGCGGAAGACCGACGCCTCATCTTTCCAAACTAAACTACGCTGATATGCCAAAAAGCCGTAAAATGCCGCTATTGAAACCACCAATATCCAACGAATAATTGGCTTTAGCCCTCGAATAAACCAAGTCAACAAAAGGAAGACGCCTGCTGAAGATAGGTACACATATCGGTCGGAGCGCATCTCAAGTGTGCCCACTGTTACGTATGGCAACATGACCAACAGCGGCAGGAAATACCACAAGGCGCCGAGGCCTACAGCGCGATGCTTGCGAGAAAAATGCCAAACTAGCCAAGCTAATCCCACGACGGCAAAAGGCGCAGCATAGTATTCCCATGGCCACATTCCTTGAGTTTTCTGCATGGGATAATGAATGCTTAGGCGGGTAGGCACTAGCAGCTTTGCAATGTAAAACAGAAGAGAATGCGACACCATGAGAAACCTATCGAATATGCTGTAGGTCTCGGAGGTCACAATTACTTGATGTCCCTCTGCTTCGCGAGTAAAGAAGGTATACAGGCCAAAAACAAGGCTAACGACGAAGAAGGGTATCTTTTCCCATACAAAACGCCAGCGCCACTCGCCATGCTGATACCAGTCGAGTGCAAGTAGGAGAAGAGGTAGCGTTACAGCCGCTGACTTAGCAAGCACAGAGATCAGGAATGCCAAAAATGTTAAGCCGTAAAACAGACCTCGCGGACGGCGGAGGTAGTGCACATAACTCAGCAAGGAAAAGAGGTAAAACAGGGAAAACATCAATGTGCTTTGGCCTGCCACCCAGCTTGTCGCCTCGACTTGCATAGGATGTAAGGCAAAGAGCAACGCGGTGAAAAAAGCGACCTCACGATTAGGCAGAAGGCGGCGCAGAAGAGTAAAGAGCGTTAGCACACAGCCAATGTGCAGCAATAGGCTAAAGGCGTGAAATGCCGGCGCATACTCACCCGCAAGGGCATACACAAGCGCGTAGCCCAGCCATGTAATGGGCGCGTACATGCCCAGATTCGTACGCAAGAAGATGTTTTGAAATGTCGGATTTTTAATAGCATCGTTATAGCGAATGGCTTTGTCGTCGTCGAAGACCATAAAACCGTTAGATAGCGATGCTCCATAGACCAAGGTCGTTGATGCAACTAGCACCAAGGCTAAAAATAAAGGTGAATTGAAGAAATGCCTCTCATCTGCAGCTGCCTCTGCAGTAATGGATGCTGTAGGTGCAGATGAAGCCACTTTCGAGAGAGGTGGTGAAACAGGCAACGGCCTTCTTGCTTTTTTCTTTTTCGTCATGCGTGCGTCTTTCTAGAGAGCGAAAACCTAACAGGGAGCTATTGGCGTATGCGTCGAATACTCTCTACTACCCTCTGCATATTCGAGTTAAAATTCTCGCCTGAAATATCTAACACCAGCATGCTTTTAAGTTGCTGGATGATCTTGCCTAAATTGTTTTTCAGTTCAAGCAGTCGCTCTCGGTCGTCATCAAAAGCGCGCGTATCGCCACCCAGTTGGCGAAGTTGAACAATTTTAGCGTCTAACGCTCGAAGACTTTCTTGAAGAGCTTGTTGAGCTTCAAGCTGGAAATCAATGTCAAAGGCAGCATTATCTAGTCGAACTGGAATAAATTTCTTGTCGGCCAACCAGATGGCATATAGAGCGGCCATACTCTCCTGAGCTACCCAACCTGATTTCAAACTTCGTCGAGAAACGATAGCTACCACAGCATCACACGCTCGCACGGATTCTTGAATAAAATCCATAATGTTCATTCCGGCCGCCATGTCATCTTCGTCTAAAATAGTTTGCATGCCGTGCAGGCGCAAAAAATCGCGCACTCGACGAGCTACCTCCACATCACTATGGCTATACGAAATAAATACCTTCAAACGCGCTAACTGCGCCGATGTCGTAACTAAGTTTTCCGGAGCAGCCTCCACGGCAGCGGCATTTATTCGAGCGATCTCCAAGCCATGTTCTCGGAAGTCAATTAAGCCATCCCTATACTGTTGATTAGCTCGATGAAAACGAGCCAGCAACAGCGTTGCCTCATCAGGCTTCGCACCCATGAGCAACTCTAGAGCTTCTTTAGTCTTTCCTTCGCCAATAAGCGCGCGAATTTGTTGCTTCATCCCATTTAAAAAAGTCGAGCCTAGACGTTGCTCAAAGGTATGTGCATTTACTACGGATGGCATAGTAAAATGGCGAGAAAACCTGGGAGCCATGAAACATTCTCCTCCAAGATATCTCTATTCAATAGTGGTCTACGAACTATCTCTGTAGAAGAAAATTTAGTGCGACTGCTGCATCTAGCAGTTGATATTGGCTACAAGGTCGCACTAACGTCCTTTCTGGCCCTCGCCAAGTGCTATGATGGAGCCTTGCTATCCTGCAAAACCTCAGTTGACGACAAGGCGAGCATAAAATGAATTATCCTTACCTCAGCTATGAAAAGAAAGGAAAGGCAAGTGGCGCCAGCCGCATACTTTTGCTCGACAAAAACGAGCGCTCTAGCTCAGCCAAATTTCGCATAGCAAAATATCTGACTTCTTTTGTGGCCGTGCTTTCCGTTTCCATTATCACTGTAGCCTACAACAGCGCTGACACCATTAGCGACACCCTTGAGAGCGTGCGTCGGCAGACGTATCCTTACGTGGAGCACATTGTGGTGGATGGTGCCTCTACGGATGGTACGCCCGATATTGCGCGCCGCTATGGACATGTGTCTTGCGTCATTAGCGAACCAGATCAAGGCGCTTATGATGCCATGAACAAGGGGATCGCCTCGGCTCGAGGGGATGTCATCGGTTTGCTCAATGCCGACGACGCATACACTTCTCCCTACGCCCTAGAGTGGGTAATTCAGACGCTCACAGCTGCGAAAGCAGATGCGCTATACGCTGACCTCCAATACGTGCATCGCAGACGCCCTGAACAAGTCGTCCGCCATTGGTCTTCTGGCCCTTACCGCCGAGAGCGCTTCCGATGGGGGTGGATGCCTCCTCATCCTACTTTTTTTACGCTGAGGAAGCACTATGAGACGTTAGGAAATTACAATACCCGCCTCCGCTTGTCGGCCGATTATGAGCTAATGCTCCGCTTTTTATATGTGCATCGCCTATCCACTGTTTATCTCCCGCGCGTTCTCGTCCGAATGCGCTTAGGAGGTATGAGCAATGCCTCCTTTCGCCAACGGTGGCAAGCCAATCGAGAAGACCGACTTGCCTGGCAAATTAACGGCCTCCAACCACCTCCTTTTGCTCTGTGGATCAAACCCATGCGAAAAATAACACAGTTTTGGCCGCTTTTTGCACCTTCTCTTGCAAGGCTGCAAACACTGTAGTTGGTCGTCCATGAGCACAGGCTCAAAACCAAAGACAATCTGTCGTTGTTTTGCGTGTTTAAACTCAATTGTTTCCACCTACAACCCTAGGTGGCCTTCCTATGCATAAGATAAGAATTCCCTTTTCTGAGGTGTCCCAGTTAGGGCGTATGGATGTAGCCTATGCTGGGGTAGCGCCAGATTTAAAACCGTTTTATCGCTGGAAACCTATCCCTGAGCTCTTGCCGGAGGTGTTGGCGGTGCGCGCTGAAGTACCCGTGCCACGCGACGCGTTAGTGACCGTCCTGCTCGAACAGTATACCGACATACCTGACAAAGAACGCGTTGTAGAAAATATTAAATTGCTAGGGCAAGAGGGAACTTTTTGTGTGACTACGGCCCATCAACCTATGCTTCTGTTAGGGCCGCTTTATTTCATCTACAAGGCCGTTAGCACTTTACGGTTAGCGAGTGAGGCTGAGCGTTTGACGCAGCATCGCGTAGTACCGGTGTTTGTCCTAGGCAGCGAAGACCACGACCTATCGGAGTTGAACCACGTGCGCTTGTTTGGGCGCGAGCTGCGCTGGGAGCCTGGTGTCGGAGGAGCTGTGGGCCAAATTCCCACGGATACCCTAAAGCCTATTTTAGAGGAATTACAGCCAATTTTAGGTGAGAGTGAGAATGCCCGTACCTTGTGGAAGATAATTCATCCCGCTTATACTCAGTACCCTACATTCTCAGCAGCCACACGTGCTCTAATGCATAGCTTGTTAGGGCGCTACGGGCTCGTAGTTGCCGACCTCAATGATGCGCGTTTAAAGCGCTTTTTTATTCCGGTAATGCGCGAAGAATTACTGCATCAGCCCGCTTACCGCCTCGTAGGTGAAACTATTGAGCACCTGAAAGCACTTGGTTACAAGGAGCAAGCTGCTCCTCGCCCTATCAACTTATTCTACCTACAGCCAGGTAGTCGAGAACGCATCGTACGAATCGGCAACAATTATGGCATACACAATACGCCTATTACCTTTAGTGAAGAGGCACTATTAGCCGAATTGGAAGCCCACCCTGAGCGCTTTAGTCCCAACGTTGTCTTGCGCCCTTTGTATCAAGAGACGATTCTACCTAACCTTGCTTATGTCGGAGGGGGCGGAGAACTGGCGTATTGGTTAGAACGTCGTACGCTTTTTGAGCATTTCAGTATCCCCTATCCGATGCTCATCCGACGCCATTCTGTGCTGTGGTTCGACAAAGATGCGATCAAGCGTTCGCTGAAGTTTGGTTTCCCGCCACAGCGCTATTTTGACGATCCAGACCTTCTTGTGCGCGACTTCGTTGCAAACCGGGCCGATGCCGCCGTAGACTTGAGCGCTGAAATCACTGACTTGAAAGCCATCTATGAACGCATCGCTGCGCGCGCCAAAGCCATTGACCCTACCTTGGAGGGCGCTGTACGCGCTGACGCTGTTCGAGCCGTAAATCAGCTCGAACACTGGCAAAACCGTCTGTTAAGAGCAGAAAAACACCGACATGAGGTAGCGATAGGACAACTGCGCGCTCTTCGCGACAAACTTTTCCCAGGAGGGCAACTGCAGGAACGCACCGACAACTTCATTCCCTATTTTTTGAAATACGGGGAGCGCTTCATAGAAACACTCATAACCCACCTTACCCCCTTCGAGCCAGGTTTTGTCCTGTTGATAGATTGCTAAAGAGCGTCCAGCTCACGCCTAAAAAAAGATATTGCTCAGTTAATTCCGTTGCTCAAGTTTGCAGATGTTTGCCTAAGCAAGTTTAGGCTATGCAAAAGGCAAAGAGAAAATTCATTTGCATCCACGGACATTTCTACCAACCTCCGCGTGAAAACGCATGGTTGGAAGTTATTGAACAGCAGGAAAGTGCTCGCCCTTATCACGACTGGAATGAGCGCATTAACTTCGAGTGCTACGCTCCCAATGCAGCGGCGCGTATTTTAGACGAAACAGGATGGATCGTCAAAATACGCAATAATTACAACCGCATTTCCTTCAATTTCGGCCCTACCCTACTCAGTTGGTTGGAAGTAAACGACCCAGAGACGTATGCCCTTATTTTACAGGCAGATCGAACTAGCCAGCGGCGCTACGGCGGTCATGGCAATGCGCTAGCCCAAGTATACAGTCACTTAATCATGCCTCTGGCTAATTATCGCGACAAAGTAACCCAGGTTTATTGGGGAATACGCGACTTTGTCCATCGCTTTGGGCGCTATCCAGAGGGGATGTGGCTGGCAGAAACCGCTGTGGATACGGAGACTTTGGAGGTATTGGCTGCGCACGACATTCGATTCACCATTCTGGCACCTCACCAGGCTGCGGCAGTGCGGCAACTAGGAGAGGAGCACTGGACGCCAGTAAATGCTAAAACGCTGGATACGCGGCGGCCGTACTGGTGTATACTGCCTAGCGGCCGGCGAATTGCGCTCTTTTTTTATCATGGACCTACGGCACAAGCCGTAGCTTTTGAAAATTTACTCGACAGCGGTCCGGCATTTGCCAGGCGTTTGCTTGACATCCTAGATACCTCGGATTGTCCTCAATTAGCCCATATTGCTACCGATGGCGAAACCTACGGCCATCACCGCCGCTTCGGCGAAATGGCGCTTGCCGCAGCGCTCAATGAGGTAGAGGCTAGCGGTCGGGCGCTACTAACGAATTATGGACAATTTCTAGAAATGTTTCCTCCCGAGTGGGAAGTGCAAATTGTCGAACCTAGTTCGTGGAGTTGTAGCCACGGCGTTGAGCGCTGGCGCAGCAACTGTGGTTGTAATACAGGGGCACATCCGGGATGGCATCAGCAATGGCGCAAACCGCTGCGCGAGGCCTTAGACTACATCCGCGACCAATTAGCGCCTGCCTACGAACGCGAAGCCGGCCGATTCTTCAGAGACCCCTGGAAGGCGCGCAATGACTACATTGAGGTTGTCCTGAAACGCACCGAAACAGCACGCATCAACTTCTTTGAAAAACATGTTCGGCGCGCCTTGAGCCCTTTAGAAGAAGTGACTGCCCTGCGCCTGCTAGAGATGCAGCGTTTTGCTTTGCTCATGTACACCAGCTGTGGCTGGTTCTTCGATGAAATCTCAGGCCTGGAAACGAACCAAATTCTCCAGTACGCCCTGCGCGCCATGGACTATGCTCAAGAAGCTACTGGGCTGAGCCTACACGAGCAATTTGAGGCACTCCTGCGACAGGCACCCAGCAACCGATATCCCGATGGTGCCACGAGCTATTTGCAAAATGTCGTGCCAGCCCGCATTACCTTGGAACGCGTAGCTGCTCATTTCGCTGTTTCTTCGCTGTTTGAAGAGTCACCTGAGCAGCTCAATCTGTACAACTACCTAGCGCACGTAGAGGCATTTTCCCGTATTGAGGCCGGAGTTTTGCGCTTGGCTGTCGGGCGCTTGCGCATTCGTTCTCGCCTAACACAGGCCGAAGTAAGGTATTCCTTTTCTACTCTTTACTTGGGACAACAACATATTCTCGGACACATTAGCGATACTATTCCTCGCGCTCACTTCGACAGGATATGCCGCGAAATTGTAGAAGCCTTCAAAAGAGCAGACCTCAGCACTACAATCCAACGGCAGCAAGAGTACTTTGGCCCTTATCGCTTCTCGCTGGCTACGCTTTTTGCCGATGAAAAAACCCGCATCATGCGCGCTATCACTGCTCAAAGTCTTCAAATAGCAGAGGCTACCCTGCGTCAGGTGTTTAACGATAACTATCAACTCATCGTTGGTCTTCAAGATATCGGCCTACCTGTGCCCGATAGCTGGCGACACATTGCCGCTTATGTGCTGAACAACGACTTGTTGCGTTTCTTCGAAAACAACCACACCTCTTCGTTGCAAACCTTACGACGAATCGCCCAAGATATTCGCCACTGGAACTTACCCTTTACGGACAAAGAGGCTGTGCTTTACGCTGCTAGCGGGCGCGTGTATCGAGAAATTCGCAGCATCTATCGCGAACATCCCCCTCTGACACGCATCCAATGGCTTATCGGCGTCCTTGAAACCCTCGAAGAAATGGACTTAAAGCCCGATGTTTGGCGAAGCCAAAACCTCTTCTATCTCGCTACCAAAGGCTATCGGAAAGGCCAGTGGGTATTCCTCAATGAAGCATGGGCAACGGCCTTTGAACATTTAGCAAGACTGCTGCGAGTGCGCCTACGGACGTGAGACGACTTTTGCCTCTAGAAACGTACGGACGAAGCCCTCTGCTCGTGTCAGCACAGAGCACTTCACTTGCCTATACAAAACCGAGAGAAAATATTTCCCAGTATGTCCTCTACGCCTACCTCTCCCGTAATCTCTCCTAAATGATAGAGCGCCCGACGAATGTCTTGTGCTATCCACTCGTTGCTGATACCTTTTTCTAGACCGGCCTGGACATCTGCAAGAGCTTCGTCGGTTCGGCGAAGCGCTTCGTAGTGCCGAGTATTAATAGCAATGGCATCTTCTAAATTCACGCCTTTGCCGATAGCCGTTTCTAGTAGAACTTCTTTAAGGTGCTGAATATTTACCTGTTCTTTGGCTGAGATAGGAATGACGGCAGCGGGAAGCAGAGGTAGGGTTGCGGGGTTTAACGCACCTGAAGCGCGCAGAAAGGGCGGTATGTCGGGATCATCAGGCTGTAAAAGCCAGCGGCTCTGAAAATGCGGACTTTGGTCTATTTTATTGCATACGACAATGAGTGAAGAAGGAATAGTTGAGTTTTGGGCAGCGTACGTGATTAGAGTGCCTATTGCGCTTAGATCGCTGTATACTTCGGGTAAGGAGGTTTCTGTGATGTCCCAGACGTAAAGCACAATGGCCGCTTGTTCAATCTTTTCCAATGCGCGCCGTACGCCAATGGCCTCAATAACATCTTGAGTTTCGCGAAGGCCGGCTGTATCAGTCAAACGAAAAGGGATACCACCGAGATTAATGACTTCTTCAATAGTATCGCGCGTAGTGCCGGCAATATCGGACACGATGGCGCGCTCCTCGTTGAGCAAAGCATTGAGCAGCGTGCTTTTGCCGACGTTGGGACGACCTGCAATAACAGTGGACACGCCGTGGCGCAATGCATTGCCCAATTGGAAAGAGCGCAATAGGGCAGCAATACGTGCGCGGATCTTTTCTATGAGCGCTTGTAGCTGAGTTCGATTTGCAAATTCTACATCCTCCTCGACAAAGTCGAGCTCTAACTCTATTAAACTAGCAAAGTGAATGAGCTCATCGCGCAAGTGAGCAATGTCACTTTTGAAACCACCGCGCAGTTGGCGAATAGCTGCGGCATGTGCAGCGGAAGTTTGGCTGGAAATCAAATCAGCCACAGCCTCCGCTTGAGTTAGGTCTATTTTGCCGTTGAGGAAGGCCCTCAAGGTGAACTCTCCTGGAGTTGCCAGGCGGGCTCCACGACGCAAGAGCAACTCTACAACAGCCTGTTGTACGTAAGGAGAGCCATGGAGAGAAAATTCTACGACGTCCTCTCCCGTATAAGAACGCGGCGCACGAAAAACCGTGACCACAGCTTCGTCGAGAATGTGGCCCTCCTCGTCCTGAATACGCCCTACTCGCACTGTGTGGCTAGGCTGTTCGCTTGGGCGCTTGCCCCGAAACACCGCATCGGCAATAGCCAAAGCCTGAGGGCCAGATAAGCGCACTACGGCAATGGCTCCTTTGCCAGGTGGAGTAGCTATGGCCACTATTGTCTCGGTTAAATCGGGCAATACAGGCATCAAAAAACTACGTTAAGCGTGCAAAGGTACGCCAGTTGTCTCTGGATAACAAGAAAATACCCGGCTGTGACTTTTCACAACCGGGGTTCTCGCCTATAGAAGCATAAGACATCTGAACAACCCAGCAAGCGTTTTTAAGAACAAAAAACGCCTATCCGACGCGCTACCCCCTTGCAAAAGGAATTCGATGGCGTAGCGCGTATCCATATGTGCGAGCAGAAAGTCCACTACTGCTCAATAGTTCATGCGCTCTGTTTCGGCGGGAGGGAAAGAAAAGGAAAGTATTGTAAAAAAATCTGCTCATAAATGGGATGTAAATTAAATTAAGGATACAATCGGTCGTAAAGCAGATGTAGATGTCGAGGATTGAAAAGAACATCTCAAAGATACGGAAAGAGGCGCGCTGCGCTGCTTAAAGAAGTTTTATTTTCCAATAAAATATCCGTCAACTATGCGTTAAAAGGAGCACACCAACTACTATGGCAAGGCAAAGTCATCTCGTCGAGCAGCAGTCATCTCCAAATGAGCGAGAATTTTGTTTCTATCCGGATACTCAGAGTAAACTTCTCCTCTTCTGATTGCTTCTAGAACGTGCTGGGTAGTTTTTGAGATTTCTGCTGGCAACAGGTTTCGAGGAAACCATGCAATATCCTTAAACTTCTTAGGCTCTTGAGAGGCTGGCGCGCCTTGAAACTGTTTCGTTTGAAAATACAGAACCAATGAAGTCTGACCCTTTTTTAATTTGTGTCGATGCAATACATGAACGAGTTGAAGGTCTTCTGGTCTGATGTAGATGCCGGCCTCTTCCAAGGCCTCGCGAGCAAGCGCTTCGCGTGCAAACTCGTGAGCTTCAACATTTCCACCAATGAGAGAAAAGCGGCCCCCTTTTTTCTTTGTTTGGTGCAAAAAGAGTAACAGCCCATTTTGCTCTACTATTAATCGAACAGCAAAAATTAACATTGCCAGGATTTAAAGTTATAGATTATTTCCTTCAGACAAAGAAAACTACTGTTTCATTGGCTCTTTGTCAGATTCCCGGATAACTTCTAAGCGCCAGCCCGCTGCTTCGGCAGCGAAGCGAAGAAGGTCAAAAACTTTATTCGACTGTTCTTCAGCCTTTTTCAGTAAATAACTTTCTTGAGCCTTTTCCAAAATCTTCTTCTTCGCTTGCTGATTAATCCAGGTGAGATCTTCGGGAGAGAAACTTTCAAAAATACCCGTAGATACATCGTAGTAATCTACCGTATGGTCGATGCTTAAGATTTGCGGTTTGGGCAAGGGCCCGATGCGCACTACTCGAGCAGAGGAGTCGGCCTTGAAGGTGATATTTTTCAAATCATAGCCTGCCGCTACAGTAGCCTGTACTCGAATGATGGCCTTTTTGTCCCATAACCAGCGGAGACTACCTCTATATTCTTCGTAGGTATAAATTTCCGAAAATTCGCCTTCCACCGTCGTCAATTTGAAGACTTCTTGGATGCTTTCTAGCAAAACAGTAGCCTCCTCGCGAGGTTTCTCCGGCAGTTTTGGGGAGAAAAGCCGATAGGCAACCACGCCGCCGCCCAAGAAGGCAAACACTAGGGCCAAAAGAAAGATGAGTACGCGCACAGATGCACTCATGATAAGCCCAAATTTTCCAAATAAAACACAGAGATTTGACGCCGGTAGCAAATCGAACTTATGCATCAGCAAAGGTGATAGCCTTAGAGGGATCTTAGGTTAGGAGTTATTTTATTTTTTTGAAAAAAATAGGCTTTCCTCTCCATGCGCCTACCCTTTCTTATTCTGTTGATTAGCCTTTCTGCCATCGACGGACGAGCGCAGGCCGACACCCTTCGCTTGCTTTTCGCAGGGGATATTATGGGTCATGCTATGCAGATCAAAAGCGCAGAGGTCTCGCCCGGCGTCTATAACTATCGCCCTTGCTTCCGCTATATTAGCCCCATTCTAGAGCGCGCCGACCTTGCTATTGGAAATCTGGAGCTCACGCTACCTGGCCGACCCCCTTACACGGGCTATCCAATGTTTCGCAGCCCAGATGCCCTAGCAGTGGCCCTCCGAGAAGCAGGCTTCGACATTCTGGCCACCGCTAACAATCACGCCAATGATGCTAAGGCAGAAGGTATTGTGAACACTATCGAGACACTCCGGCGCTTAAGTTTTCACCAGACAGGCACCTTTAAAAACCGCCGCGAACGCGACCTCTTCTATCCGCTAATGATATACCAAAACGACTTTAAGCTAGCTCTGCTTAATTATACCTACGGTACAAATGGCCTGCCTGCTGAGCCTCCTACGCTCGTGAACCTGCTCGATACAGCCCAAATAGCCGCCGACCTAGCAGAGGCACGAACCCGCAACCCACACTTTATCATCGTGTTCGTACACTGGGGGAGCGAATACCAAAACCAAGAGAACGCCGAACAGCGCAAGTGGGCTCACTTCTTTATCAGAAACGGAGCGGATCTCGTCGTAGGAGCTCATCCTCATGTAGTACAACCTATTAAAACAGAAACAGTTGTCCTTCCCAATGGCACAAAACACACAGCTGTCGTAGCCTACTCTCTAGGTAACTTCATTTCCAACCAGCAAAAACCAGGCACAGATGGCGGCATTCTCTTTGGCGTCGAGTTAATTCGCCGAGTTGATGCAACTCGAGCTGAAATAGCGCGCTATGGCTACATACCCATATGGCGATACGTGCACCGCGCCGACTCTAGGAAGCCTACTTTTTTCGTTATGCCTGCGGCAAAGGGCATACCTGCCGACCTAAACATGCCTGCAGAGGCACAACGCGCCATGGCTTCTTTTCTAGAGCGCGTACGCGTCCACCTAAATGGCATCGAGGAGTGGGATTGGTGACTATGCCTGTAGCTTAGGCAGAAGCGGAAGCCGGATCGTAAATGTCGTTCCCTTACCGATCTCGGAGGACTTTACAAAAATCTTGCCGCCATGATAGCGCTCTATGATGCGCTTCGATAGCGATAAGCCCAGCCCCCAACCACGAGTTTTCGTAGAGTATCCAGGCTTAAAAATTAGCTGAAACTTACGCGCCGGGATGCCTTTGCCGGTGTCTGACACATCAATGCAAACAGCGTGAGCCTCCTTGCGCACAGCCACAGAAATAATACCCGCGCCACCTTCCATAGCGTCAATAGCATTGCGCAAGAGGTTTTCCATTACCCAGTCAAACAGCGGTGGATTGATGTTTACAATCAGCGGCTCGCATGCGGCCGGATCAGGAAAGTCAAAAGTCACCTTGCGCGGAGCCCGGCGCTGCATGTAGTCGCGACAAGCAGCGAGTTGCTCGTACAAGTTAACAGGGTGAAGCTCAGGCTGAGAGCCAATCTTAGAAAACCGGTCGGCAATCAGTTCCAAGCGCGTAACATCATTTTGCAACTCATTTAGCATCTCCAAGGTGACCGGATTGCCCTCGTTAGAGACTCTAAGGGCCTCTATCCACCCTAAAATGGCCGTAATGGGTGTGCCTAACTGGTGGGCTGTCTCTTTAGCCATGCCCAGCCACACTAAGTTTTCTTCTGCTCGCCGTGCTGCACTGAAGCCCAAGTAGCCAAAGGCAATGAAGGCCGCAATGAGAAAAAATTGAAGAAAAGGATACAATCGAAGCAAAGACAATAAACGCGAATGACTGTAAACCACTAATTTATCAATATCAGGAGGCACGCTTACCCGTATCGTGTCAGCACCTTCCTCTATCATGCGCGTGAGGATACGCTGAACCTCGCTGAGTGAAAGTGAGTCAGCGTCAGCTATATTCCGATACATCTCGATACGTCGCGTTTCGTCCAGCACAATGACGGGTATAGTATTATTTTCTGTGATGATGCGTGCGTGTAGCGTCATGTCGCAATTCTGTTCCGGACGACCGAGCTGCCGCATCGCCTCTGCAAACTGAAGCACTTGAGTCCTTTCTCGCTCGACCAACTGGTCGGCTAAATATTTGGTGTAAAAAAGAGAAACAAGAACTATAGCTGCACCACCCGCTGCTAGATACCACTTCCACCTCAACTTTTGCGCGTAGATATTCATCTTATACAAAAAATTCTCTCAATTGCCAGACGAAAATCTTACAAAGATAAACGCTCTTGCCAAGAGGGTATTGCTGTGTCGCCTCCTCTCCCACTTCTATATTCCCTTGACCGATCTTTTCACGCTTCTTTTTTCCCTGAAAAAGAGCGGCGAACATCTCTATCAGTTCGGGTATATTTCTTTTTTCGCCGCCTTTAAAGTATTCATTAGCAGAGCGGCTACCGTCATGAGACCTACTCCACCAGGCACAGGAGTGATGTAACTACACTTAGGAGCCACACTTTCGAAATCTACATCTCCCACGAGCCGAAAGCCGCTCTTGCGCGTAGGGTCAGCGATGCGATTAATACCTACGTCTACGACCACAGCACCTTCCTTTACCCAGTCGGCCTGCACAAAGCATGGCTTGCCAATGGCAGCAATAACAATATCCGCTCGGCGCACTTCTTCAGCAATGTTACGGGTGCGCGAGTGGGTGAGGGTTACTGTGCAATCGCCTGGATAGCCTTTTCGCGACAGCAGCAGGCTGATGGGCGTGCCCACAATGTTGCTGCGCCCTAATACAACGCAGTGCTTACCCGCCGTCTCGATGCGATAGCGGCGCAACATCTCTACGATACCGTACGGTGTAGCAGGCAAAAAAGCGGGCATACCTTGAGCCATACGCCCAAAATTGATTGGATGAAAGCCGTCTACATCTTTTCGGTGGTCAATAGCAAGCATAATGCGCTCTTCGTGGATGTGAGGCGGCAAAGGTAGCTGCACGATGAAACCATCCACTTCAGGGTCGTTGTTGAGTGCATGGACGAGGTCGAGCAACTCCGCTTCCGAAATAGTAGCTGGTCGGCGTATGAGGGTACTTCTAAAACCTACTTGTTCACAGGATTTTATCTTGCTGTTAACGTAGACTTCGCTGGCAGGATTGTCGCCCACCAGAACGGCAGCCAGGTGTGGAACCTTACCGCCATTTTCGCGAATTTCTGCAACAGCAGTAGTGAGCTCTTGCTTAATGGCCTCGGAGACTAACTTTCCGTCGAGAAGTTCCATAAAGATTAGCGAATTAGGTTTAGATGAAGGTAATTATCGGCTGATTGCCAGGCAGTTTTCGGATTTTTGTCGCCCAAAGGTATGTTTCCAACTATATCTTCCCATCGAGAACTGCCATCTCGATCGCCATAAGCGATGGCAAAACCCATTTTCTTACCCTCTTTCAATCGCTTAGCAATATTTTCGTCACTTGGCCGATAGATCTTGCCGTCGTAAACGCGGAGAGCAATCTCCCAGGTATGGATACTTTCCCGGCTAATGCGGCGCACCCAACAGTGGTCATCAAGAACCTGGCAAATGCTATCGGGCATAGCCTCGAATACACTTCCGTCAAGAAAAAAGTGGTAGGCAAACGCGTTGTAGTTCGTTCGTTGCCCGCCTGAAGCGTCTTCATCAAGAAAGATGATTAAACAATCGGCTAAATTAGGCACCCCTAAGCCAGGAGCTGTGTTTTCCACCAAAGTATCGTCTGTTATCTCTACTAGAAAGTAAAGATTATTTTCATCCCACGCTACCTTGTAACGCCCCTGAAGATGAGTAGAAGACGCTAGACCGCCCTCCCATGCATAGTTCAGTGGATGCCATGGTAAACTTTCCCACACTGAGTCAGCTCCGCTTCCATCAATTACTGGACTACCATAGCCAGCACTTAACGCAATCTTTTGGCTCCAACTCAATGCATCTGGGGTACGTGGCTTCCTACAGGAGACATTGAATAAAAATAACGAAGCTGCAAAGAAGAACAAATAACTCCTCTTATGCAACGGGCGACAGCAGGCTCTTCGGTCTGCAACGGCAGGCGTCTTATGGTCTATTGGAAGAGTAAATCTCATTGGAAAGCAGGAAGTTTTATAGGTAATAAATCTACTATCGAAAGGGAACCTCTTCTGCTTTTCGAAACACAATATTCAGCTGCACGGGTTGTTCATTAAAATCATCTAAAATTCTTTATGTATAAACGATTGAAAAGGCAAAAGTATATAGCGTGCAAAGCCTTTAATCCTCGCCAAAAAACAACATTTATTCCTCGGTTTCCTGCGGCCATATTAAAAAATAATACCCTGCACAGGCCAAGTGGATCTCTGCTGTAAAAGCCGAAAAAGTCCTCGCAGCAGAGATCCTTAAAGTATTAAGTATGTAGATTTGATATTATTAGCCATCAGCATATTTTGATGGATTTTTCAAGACCTTGAAGTTATGCAGTCCTGTATGAGTAGCGAAAATGGCCTCTCTGAAGTTGTCCTTACAGGCTCTACACTCATTCTTTCACGAGGCGCTAGCGCTTTATCGAGCCGATAGAACGCTCAACCCGAACACGACTGCTACAAGTCGAATAACTCCGATGACGCTGCTCTTCATACAGTGTCTTGCCCCTTGGTTTTTTGGTGGATTGCATCACCATAACGTTGGGTGTCAAACAACACCCCTTATTGCAGCAATCACCGCATTTCTGACCGTATGCCGCCTCCTGTTGCTGCTGTGAAGGTTCCTTTTCCAATCGGTGTCCTGAGGACGTGGAACTTTCCTCTTAATGGCGTCGTGGAGCAGTTCTCTGTTTTCCAATTTGTTCGCCAGGGCTACGAAGGCCTTACTCGTAGTGGCGGTCATGGCGTTGGCTTTTTGAAGCCCAGCGCTGAAATCTTGGATAAATTATGAATATATCGTTGCATTAGGCCTGCTCTATGTCAAACATGTTGGCCATGGTTTCCCGAATAGGGTTTTGCTTCAAGGGGAAAAAATGAAGCACAAGCGCTCGACATAGTTATAGGCAGCAGGCCATTTTTGTAAACGACGAAACGACATATGTGCGCAGCATGAGTCCTAGTAATTGCTCTTGCAACTAAACTCGCGTTCTAAAAGATGTTTTAAGACTGCCTAGATTTCGGGTGCACACTCTTGTGGCCTTTACGCTGAGCCGTGCGTTTGAGCAACAAAAACAGCAGCAGAGCATTTGCGCATCGAACATCCACTCTTCTTTCTCAGCGGGTAAAAATTTTCACAGCGCTTTTTTCTAGGAAATCAAAAGCATTACCGTTCGGCGACTACTTCTAAAGGGCAATTGATGAGCGTTAAGAAAAATTACCGGCATGCCTGAAGCAGCCGCTGCACTTCGTCTAAGCGATAAGGAGGCAGGTCATTGCCCCAACTGCTGTTGACGTAGTTAAGAATATTCGTAATTTGAACGTCAGACAGGTTTTCGATTCCTGCCATCGCTTCAGCATATTGCGTTCCATTCACTACTATGGTGTCTTTCAAACCGTACCGAATAATGCAAGGAAGTTGCTCGCGATGTGCAAGTAGATAATCGGACTTAGCTAAAGGCGGTATGAGAGCGCCCAGACCTTGACCATTTTCCATATGACAATTGGCGCAATGGATTCGATAAAGGTTGGCGCCTTCCATGCGGCCGTAATCTCGATCACATTGAAGATTAGCTACCCACAGGAGAACAAGCCCTAAAAGCCAAGCAGCAGCTGTACCGAATGCTCGAAGTTGCATGCTTTTTCAAGTGATTGAGAAATTTATACATGCTAAACATTCATGGAAAACAGGTAGTTCAGCCCGCGTGTGCGACCTGTGCGTTGAGAGAGCCAAAGAACAGGTGAAAACAGCCTTTATGCGAGTTTCCCGCCAAGCCAACATTCTATCTACCTGACTTAAATAGCGCTGAAGCCGCGAAGATGCATTTCACTTCTCGGCAATTTTTCAATGTTTACTACTGAGCGGAAATGCTTTACGCCCTTTTCTCCTCCTCTAGGGCGAGAAAAGCAGGGAGATGCCTCTTAGAAGGGAATCTCCCTGCTCCCGCGCGGGCATCGGCCAAATATAGTTAATAGACGATAGTGACATCTCCGCTGAACGTTTCTATTACGCCGTCGATGAATTCGACCTCGAGCACCCAAGTGAAAACTCCCGGATTGAGCAGCTGACCTCGGAAAGTACCATTCCAACCTAGTTCGGGTAAATTGGGTGAAAAATCGCGCCGCTGGAAAACCTCTTCGCCCCATCGGCTATATACTTGTAGCGCCCTGATTCTCTTGACAGTATTCGGCTTTGCCGACACGTAAAAGACATTATTGGGCCCATCACTCCCCGGTGTAAAGGCATTTGGCACATAGAGGTGACGGCGGCGGTCTACGAAGACTACGACCCTGTCCGAGTCGGTGCATCCCTTATTAGTTTTCACAGTTACCGAATATGCTGTCGTGACAACGGGCGCAACGACCTGCGAAAAGCAACGCGCACAGCCGAGTGTGTCTAAAGGAGCACCCCAACTAATGGTCTGAATACTATCTGGCGGCACATTTACAACAACCTCTAAACGGAGCGAATCTCCCTGGGCAATGACTTTATTTCCGCCCAGGCTAACTTGCACCGGTGGAGGTGATGGAATAGCGATTGCCTCGGTAGTCTCGCATCCATTGGCATCGATAACGCGCACACTGAAGGTGCCAGCGCCCAGTCCCGTGAATACGTTTGAAGCTTGATATGGACTGTCTTTAAGCGCATAGCGATAAGGTGGCGTGCCACCGCTCACCAACGCCGTCAGAACACCATCGCGCCGCCCAAAGCAGGTAATGTCCGTCACTGCAAATGCCAATTTTAACGGATCGGGTTCTGTCAACGTAAGAGAGGCAGTTGCCGTACATGCATGGGCATCGGTAACAGTTACAGTGTAAGTACCCGCTTTCAAGTTCTTAACCTCGCTTCCTGTGGCACCTGAGGACCACGAGAAGGTGTAGGGTGGTTTGCCTCCCGACGCGCCCACTCTTGCCACGCCATCGGCAGCACCAGGGCAGCTGACATTAGCTCCGCCGTAATCGAGAGCCGTTAAACTAGTAATCGTAGGCGGCACAAGCTGAACAATCGTAGCTTGGCTCGTGGCCGAGTAACCCGTGACCGATGTAATGATAACGGTATAGGTACCCGCGGGTAATCCGCTGACGAGTACTGGCGTATTCAGCGCCTGAAGGGTGCCCGTACGCAAGGTTTGTCCATTGCGCTGAATTTCAAAATTAAAGGGTGGAATGCCAAAAGTAGCAATAACTGTAAGGCTTCCTGTGCTGTCGCCACAGGGAATATTGGAGCCAATGGCACCGGCTTCAACACTGCAAAAAGCTGGAGGCGAGAGGGTTGTAGTAGTGATAACTAAACTATCGCAACCGACGCTGTTGGTCAAGACCTCTCGCTTTACGCCCACTTGATTAGGGTCACATGTAGAAGCCGTCACATACGTAGTATCGCGTCGCAACAAGGTAACCGTAGTAGTCACGGTGCTATCACAACCATACCTATTTTTCAATTTTTGAACGAAGACGCCGGCTTTATTTGGATCACACGTAACGCCCATTAAATTGGTCTGGTCTGTAGGCAGGAGGGCAACGGTTGTAATCACCGTGCTGTCGCAGCCCGCAGCGGTTTTAAAGGTCTGGGTGAATGTGCCAGCCTTGTCCGGATCGCACGTAGTAGCTGAAACCTCTGTAGTGGGCAGCGGCACGAACTCTACCAGAAGGGTGACTGAGCTGTCGCAGCCGTATTGGTTTAGATGACTTTCATAAAAAACACCTGCCTGCGCTGGGTTGCACGAAGTTCGCTGAATAAGGGTATCGTGCCGAGGCAGTAACGCAAGCGTGGTGATTACAGTGCTATCGCATCCTTCAGCGGTCTTAAACATCTGCGTATACACGCCTGCTAGCCCAGGATCGCAGGTCGTGCTAAAAATCTCCGTTTTGGGAATTTCAAAAAAGGAAACAGTCGTTATGACGATACTATCGCACCCGAAGCGGTTGGTTAAGTTTTTGACAAATGTGCCCACCTTTTCCGGATTGCAGCTTTGAGCTGAGAGCCGCACGGTATCGCTCGGAAGCAGAGTTACTGTAGTGATAATTGTACTATCGCAGCCCTGAGCAGTGGTGAGGGTTCGAGAGAAGATACCTACTTCGTTTGGATTGCAGGTTGTTGCCGTCAGCAGAGTAGGCGCAAGCGGTACGAAGGTTACTGTGGTTGTTACGATGCTATCGCAGCCGTATTGGTTGGTCAGTAGATCTACAAAAACGCCTGCCTGGTTTGGATTGCAGGTAGTCTTCGATGCTTCCGTTGCGTTACTAGGCAACAGGGAAACGGTGGTAGTAACAATGCTGTCGCAACCGTACTGATTGGTCAAGCGCTGGACGAACACCCCTGCTTCAGCTGGATTACACGTGGTAGCTTGTTGTTGGATGTGATGGCTGGGTAAGAGAGTAACCGTTGTTACCACAGTGCTATCGCATCCTTGAGGGGTGGTGAAGGTTTGCGTAAATACGCCCGCTTGAGCTGAATCACAGGTAGAGCGGCTCAGCGACGTGATGGGTATACCTTGAAAGGAAACCGTTGTAACAACGACGCTATCACATCCCAGAGATGAAGTGTATTTTTCCGTGAAAATACCCGCTTGACTCGGATTGCAAGTAGAGCGAAAAAGTAGCACTGTGTCTGATTGGGAAAACTTAACTGTTAGAACAACAGTACTATCACAGCCGAAGCGATTGGAAAAATTTTGAACAAAAACTCCTGTCTTTGTGATATCGCAGCTGCTGCCCAATAGGCGCGTCGTATCGGTCGGATACAGTACCACATGAGTGATGACCACGCTATCGCAGCCGTTGGTTTGTTTAAGCGTTCGAGTAAACGTACCTACCTGACTTGCATCACATGAGCCAGTGTTGACAATTGTTGTGTCTATTTTAAACACAGTGAGCGTCGTTGCGATGATGCTGTCGCAGCCGTGAATGGTATGCAGGCTGTCGCGATACGTGCCCGATGTTTTCCGGTAAGCACCTTGTAAAAAGATGGAATCGCCTTCGCAAATCTGCCTCGAAGTTTGGATGGTGTAGTGAGGACGTACCAAGGCTGTAGCCGAACCGCTAACTACTGCTTGACAAGCAGGTGTGGAGCCATCCGTAGCACTCACGAGGCTATAAGTAGTGTTTGAAGTGGGCGCCAAACGGAGAACGTAGCCGTTGTTTATGCCCTTGAGCGTATCGTTCTGGTTTCCAGCGGACCATACGACGTTAAAGGGACCTTTACCTGAGGTAGAAAAGGTCAGCGTAATGCTGTCGCCCAAGCAGATTTGGCCGCCACCGCTTAGCGAAACAGTAGGCAAGGGCGCCACTTGGACGTTTTGACAAACTGGGGCCAAAGCACCGCAGGCATTCGCTACCTGTACACATACTTGGCCGCTAGAGGCGTTGGCAAAATTTACGCGGATTGAGTCGTCCCCACCCGTAAATGTGGCACCAGGTGGCACCGTCCAAGTGTAAGACGCGCCCTGTTGAAGGGTATCGAGGGTAAAAAGGTATGGACCTCCATTGGGACATACGGCAGCTGGACCACTCAGTTGAGGGAGAATGAGTGGCTTTCGTACCACAATGGGCAGGCATGCAGGTGGCGAAGTGCCGCAAGCATTATTGGCCGTGACACACAACGAACCACTTACCAGAGTATCCCATTTTATACGAATAGTGTCTGGGCTGATTTGGGTAATGCTGACGCCGGGTGGAGGAGTCCAAGTGTAAGAGGTAGGCAGAGGACTGCCCACTGGTCGAACAACGTAAGTCTCTGTAGAATCTCCACAAGGGTTAGGGTTTCCCAATAACTGCGGTCGTTGTGGCTTGGCATAATCCGCAAATACGGTCACGCACGTAGTATCGCGACAGTACACTCCTCCGCGCGTATGCGTCAAAATAAGGCAGTACTGCCCTGGTTTATTAACTTGAACGGTAGGCTGGTTGGCAGGACCAACAATACCTGGCCCAACCCAATTGTAGAGTGTGAAGCCCTGAAAGTTTTCCGCCGGGTTTCTAACGGACATTGTTCCGTCTAACGTAATTACTTGATTCTTATCGCAATCCAAGATACCCGGTGGCTTAATGATTGCCTTCGGATTCATGATGGCAAGATAAAAATTGACGATACTATCGCACCCTCGATAACCTTTGCACGTATGGCTGTAACCGCCCGTTTCGGTGTATTCTTGACCGCAGACAGTATGAGATGCTGGAGCACAGCGATTAATTTGATATTGAGGTGAATTGTAAGTAGGCACTGCAATTACCCGGCAAGTGACAACGCTGTCACAGCCTTGATACGTCTGAAAGGTAGTGACGTAAGTGCCAGGAGTCTGATAGCTATTGCCGGCACATTCTACTGTTGCTCCCGCACATAGGAAGAGGTCTACTGTTGTAGCCTCGCGACGTCCAATCTCAATAGTACGACAATTTTGATTATTGCATACTGTACTAGCTACGCACACCTCAACCGGCCCTCGGTAGTTCGGGTTCCAATTTATAGCTACCGAGCTAGTATTATTGGGAGAGCCTACGAACGTACCTGCTTGAGGTGGGTTGATGCTCCAGTTTCCAGGCAAGGTACTCGTTAGTGCACTCGGGCCTGCCGGCAAACAAACCCGGTTAGGGGCGTTAACGATGCGCGGAGCGTTGCGATTAATAGCGAAACTGCAATGAGCCCCCGCACATCCGTCTACCATCAGAAAGTAAACCTGGCCCGG
Source organism: Saprospiraceae bacterium (assembly GCA_025055285.1). GTDB lineage: Bacteria > Bacteroidota > Bacteroidia > Chitinophagales > Saprospiraceae > M3007. Next base: position 222,842 of record JANWXM010000001.1, on the reverse strand, counting down.
CACTAGGCCTGAACCCGTAACGGTGTATTGACCACCTGGATTCATCCCAGTGATACAGGGCCCCATGAATGTAAAGGTGTTGCAGTCCGTAGTGCTAAGGACTGCTGCCTGCAAACAACTTCCCTGCGTACAGTTGAGCACATCGAAAGTGAAAGAAACATTGGGTGACGTCGCAGTAAACGCAAACCAAATGTTGTTCTCAATAGTGGTACACCAGTAAGGAGGAAAAGATTCTGGTGTAGTAGCCGAAGTAGCCCCCTCGTAACAATCAAGTGCTGCAGAACTCGGAAGGACACAGGCATTGTGGGCATTTGTAGCAGGAACAGGAATTGTACACGAGCTACTCATGCATTGAGCTCTACCTTGAATACTAAGGCAGAGGGATAGCGCACTACATACGAAGAGACGAGTTAGATCTGCGACTCTGCAGCTTGAAGAGGGAAGAACACGAAACTCCATGATAATTGAGTAGTTTGAGCGGTGATAAAATTTGATAGAGCACGTAAAAGTAGGCTTGATTTTTGACAGTATTTTCCTGAACAAGCACAAGATTGTTCCTGTTGGCTTTTCGCTGCAAGGGGGTAGCTTCTTCTACTTTGGAAAACTCGAATCATCATTCAATAGAAAACATCATTGGATAGGCAATTCCTTACGAGTAAATCGTTTAATTTAATCGTTGGTAATCGCGTTACCGCTTTTATTGGGTTCAATGTATCTACTTAATCGAATTTTTCACAATCATCTCTAAATACACCGAGATTATGCGTTCTTTACTGCTTCTTCTCTTACTGCTAGGCGTAAGGCTTTGGGCACAACAGCCTCCTGGTGGTCCATTCCCATGTCCGAAGCCCTTTCCAGGCGGAGCGCTTTACTGCGAATTTGCCTGTGTCCTTTGTGATTTCGACAGCATCGTAGACCAGACTAACATTCCTCTACCACCACCCCTGCCTTCGCAAGGCCCACCAGCCTTTACCTTCTGTGCGCTGGGTACGCCGCCCATGACCCTAGAGCGCCCTCGGTGGTACGGATTTGTTGCAGGCTCCGAATCTATTGGCTTTTGGATTAGGAACTTAGGATGTACCTCTGGTACAGGCATCGAAGCAGCCATAGCAGTGGGTTGCCAATTCCCAAATGTAGCGCTAACCTGTGGGCCCGTAGACCCGCTCAACCCTCTCGTAGTAGCTACAGGCCTCACGATCGGCAGGGTGTATTATCTCGTAGTAGACGGAATCGATAATGCGAATTGCCGATACGAAATCCGATTAGCCTTTGGTTCGACCAAGATTCCTCTAGGTCCGCTTGACACCATTCAAGGGTTGAAGCGAGTATGTCCGAATGCCACAACCACGTATTCTATCTCTCCCGTCCCTGGCGCCATTTCCTACACTTGGACGACGCCGCCCAACAGTAAAATAAACGGAACTAACAGCAACGTCATCACTCTACCCGCTTCGCCAAATGTACCTTCCACTATCCAGGTTGAATTTGCAAATCAGGGTGGCGCTATTTGTGTCACAGCGAATAGCGCTTGCGATACTCCCAAAAGCACCTGTATCCTAGTAACCAATCAGCCGCTGCCTATTACCCAACTACCCGACCGCCGAATATGTTTTGAAGAACTGCCCTTCTTCTGGGAAGAAGAGCCCTTTACTGCTATCTCCGCACCAGGCACTTATGTCTTAACCTCGACGCCTTATACTTCATATTTAGGTTGCGATAGCGTTGTCCGTCAGCGCATTATTGCTCAACCTAGAAAACTGCGCGTACTGCCGCTCAAACGCTTGTGTAACGATGAATGCTTCGAAGTCAACGGATTTCCTTACTGTGAAACAGGCAGTTATCAGGAGGTTATGACTGCTGAAGATGGATGCGATAGCACTGTCGTCTTCTCTATTCTTAAGGTGCGTGCCCGAGCCGGCATTCAAAGGCCCGATACCATTAACTGTCGAAGACCTATCGTAACGTTACGCGCCGACAGCCTAACCACTACGGGCAATTCCGTATTTTATAAATGGTTAGACAACCTTGGAAATACAATAAGTAACAGCAGAACAGTGAATGTAGAGACGGCCGGGCCATTTTACTTCATCGTCAATAACGTTAGCGGAGGTCTCATCTGCTCTGATACGGCCGAAGTAACTGTCCCTGTCAATGTGGTTATTCCAAATGCTAATGGTGGTCCTGACCGCATCATCACATGTGAAGAACCCGTTATTCAGCTTCAAGGTGTAGGCCCTGTTGGGCCTCAGTATTCTTACTTGTGGATAGCGCTCGAAGGTGGAAACATCGTCTCGGGTAGCACTACGCTTAAGCCTGTGGTGAATGCTGCAGGTCGCTATCGCCTTCGCGTAACCGATGAAATCAACGGTTGCACACAAACAGACGACGTTTTGGTCAAAGCCTTGACAATCCCTCCCTCAGCAAGTGCAACGGGCAGTACAGTGTCTTGTGCCGTTACCAAAACTACTGTTTCGGTAAATACCAATGCAAACGCTCCTACCTTCGAATGGAGCGGCCCGGGAGGATTTTTCTCTACCCAACAGAATCCTACCGTTAGTGCACCAGGTACCTACACCGTGGTCGTGCGCGATGGCAACACAGGCTGCACGAACTCCGCTGTCGCTGTAGTTCAGGCTGACACAGTTAGGCCGACGGCTTCGGCCTCGGGCGGAGAATTAAACTGTGTCATTCGGCAAATTAACCTCGTAGGTAGTTCCTCTGCTGCAAATGCCTCGTTCGCTTGGACAGGGCCGGGAGGATTTACCTCCAACATTCCTAATCCAATTGTCAGTCTACCAGGGATTTATTCCCTAACGGTAACAACGCCGAACGGTTGTACGGGTACAGCCTCCGCTCTAGTTTCCATAGATACAATTCCTCCTCAAGCTAGTGTGGCCGTATTAGGTACTCTAAATTGTAAAAACTCCACCGTCAATCTCGTCGCCTCAAGCAACATACCTATTGCTGGACGTACTCATTTGTGGAGACGGCCCGACGGCATCGAGTTCAACACAGGCACAACGCCTAACTTCGAGGTGAGTCAGCCCGGAACCTATACCTTAGTTATTACTGACGAAAGCAACAGCTGCACTGCTAGCGCTACAGTAACTGTTGTGCAACGCCAGCCCGTTTCCGTAAGTTTGGAAAACGTGCAGACAATACCCTGTTTTGGCCAAGAAACAGGAAGCATTACAGCCTCGCCAAGCGGCGGAGATGGAACTTATTCCTTTGCCTGGAGCAATGGCAAAAATTCACCCGAAGTCAAAAATTTGCCTGCAGGTATATACACCGTTACTGTGACAGATGGCGAAGGATGTTCCGCTACAGCCAGTGCCGCTGTGACTCAACCACCTCTATTGACGGTGAGCGTAAGCAGTACGCCCCAACTGTCCAATGGCTCTGCTGACGGCACAGCTACCGCAACGCCCGAAGGAGGGACGCCTATTTACACTTACTCTTGGAATACGGGCGACACTACGGCAGTCATTGAAAACTTGTTACCAGGCACCTACACAGTAACGGTTACCGACGCCAATGGCTGCACTGCTGTGGGTGTAACAACAGTAAGCGCCTACAACTGTACCATCGATGCAACTGTAACAGCGCGAGATGCCTCTTGCAAAGGCGCCAACGACGGCTCGGCAACAGTGAACATCTTACAGGGAGTTAGTCCATTCACATACTCCTGGAGCAATGGCGACACTACTTCTTCGGTAAATAACTTGCCCCCTGGCTCATATACGGTAGAAGTCGTAGATGGAGCTAATTGTCCTAAAGTGTTGTCCTTCATCATCGCCGAACCACCCGCGCTTATTGTGAGCATCAACGTTACCTCTGTCACTAGAGTGGGGGGCAATGACGGTTCAGCCTCTGTCGAAGTAACGGGAGGAACGTCGCCCTACTCGTATACTTGGAGCAATGGCGACTCAACGCAAACCATTGTAAATTTGGTAGCAGGTATTTACACGGTGACCGTGACAGATGCAAACGGCTGCACAGCCACACAAACTGCTCAAGTTCAGGAGCCACCTTGCGCCATAGTAACGGCTGGTCTGCCCAGTCCAGTCTTATGCAACGGCGAAGCCACCGGCAGTGCGACAGTAGCAATTACTGGCGGAACACCGCCATTTACCTACCGATGGAGCTCAGGAGGAAACGCTCAAACTGAAACTAATCTTACGGCCGGTGTCTACACCGTCACTGTGGTGGACAGCAAAGGCTGCGAAGCTACTGCCGAGGTAGTTATCACAGAACCTCCAGCGCTAAATTTGTCCCTCGATACGGTTATCCACACAGAATGCCTTAGCAGACCCGAGGGCAGTATCGCAGTTAGCGCCAAAGGAGGAACTGGCGCCGTTGCCTACAAATGGAGCTCTGGTCAGGTAGGCCCTCAAGTTAGTGGATTAGGCCCTGGCATCTACACCGTAACGGCTACTGACGACAACGGATGCACAACAACTACGGAGGCAAGCATTGACGTGACCGATACAGAACCGCCTGTAATCCAGGCTGATATTCTCCAAGTATTTCTCGGTCCATCAGGTAGTGTAACACTTAACTTGCAAAACTTGCCAGAGCTTTCTATTTCGGATAATTGCCTGGTAAAAGAGGTAATCTTCGAGCCGAAGGCGTTCAACTGCTCAAATGTAGGCCGGCAACCTCTTGTCATCATCGCCACCGACGAGGTGGGCAATGTCACAAGGGATACCGTCACAGTAAGTGTAAACGATACCTTACCGCCTAAACTCACGTGCCCAAAGAGCATTGTCCGTTGCGCAAACGACAACGTTGTACAATACCCAGCGCCAGTAGCGGTAGATAATTGCTTGGGTATTGGCGGGTCATTTGACTTAGTGGAAGGGCTACCAAGCGGGTCCACCTTCCCTATTGGCACCACTCGAGTAACGTATGCCTATACGGATGCAGGAGGCAACGTAGGCTCCTGTACTTTCGAGGTAACCATTCTGACGCCACTAGTCATTACCCTCGACACTATTTTGCCCGACAAGGGTAATTTGGGCATTGGAGCTGTGCGCATTAGCGTCAGCGGTAGCCTTTCTCCATACACCTTCCAGTGGTTCCGAAATGGCCAGCCTTTGCCCGACACTACGCAAGATCTCGACAGTATTCGCAGCGGTGCTTACACGGTTCTTGTGACAGATGAACTGGGCTGCACAGCCACTGCTGGGCCATTCGTAGTAGATAGCCTGAGCAATGTTCCGAACCAACCTGCCTGGTCAGGAGATTTGCTGATTATGCCCAATCCTACAGCAGGGCTACTCCATATCATCTTTCCAGAACCTCTGAAAAGCGATGTCGAGCTCGCTGTGTTCGACTTAACAGGCCGTTTGATCCTCCGTCAAAACGTTGAGTCCCCACATCGCTTCTCGATTGACTTGGTCGAACTTGCCGATGGGCTGTACACTCTCTTCCTGCGTGTACAGGAACAGACTATTGTGCGAAAAATTGTTTTGAATAAAAAGTATTAAAAAAACGCCTCCTCGTTTAAGTTTCGCCGCTTTCCTCAGGAAAAAGAGGAAAGCGGCGTTTTTTTGCCCTTCTAATTGCCGCATTTATGCGCATTTCTGCTATTGCTGCTGTAGCTCGCAACGGCGTCATTGGGCGCAACAACAAAATCCCATGGCACCTACCGAGAGACTTAGCCTATTTTAAGCGTATTACACTCGGTCATTGCGTCGTCATGGGCCGCAATAGTTTCCAAAGTATTGGTCGGCCTTTACCCAAGCGTACCAATATCGTCATTACAAGAGACCTATCGTTTAATGCCGATGGCATACTCGTGGTGCATTCCCTCGAAGCAGCCCTTGACCTTGCCCTCGAAAAGGGTGAAACAGAGGTCTTCATTATCGGCGGAAGTGACATCTATCGCCAGAGCATGCATCGATGGGACCGCCTCTATTTGACTGAAGTAGATGCCGAAATCGAGGGCGATGCGTTCTTTCCAGAGGTCAACTTCTCGGAGTGGTGCGAAATTTGGCGCGAGGAACACTTACCTGACGCCCAGCACCCCTATGCCTATACTTTTCGCATTTTAGAGCGCATCCCCAGATAGAACGGCTCTTCCTTCTTAACTAAGATCCCGATGGATAATCGGGAAAGTCGCTTAAAAACTCAAATGCCTGGCGTTCAGGGTATAGCCTTGCACAGAAGGTATGTTCCCCATCTGTGATGGCCAAATAAGGTGCGCAGAGGGCGAGATTATAACGCGCTACTTGTTCAAAAACAGCCTGTGTAAGCCCTACTTTGGGCGATTTACACTCTATTAGCAGCCATGGTTCAGGTCGAGGATCAAACACAGCGATATCGCATCGCCGAAGCATGCCATTCAAGGTTACTTCTCCTTCTACTCGAATATGGCTCGGCGGATACTTCTTTTTTTCCAACAAGTAAAGAAGCACCACTTGGCGCACCCCTTCTTCGGGTGTAAGCACCACCTTCTTACGCCGAACGGGATCATAGACGAGCAGCTGCCTCCCTCGTTGAAAGCGGCGTAAACGCGGAAAAAATTGCCAAAAATCGAGTTGCAACAGCATGAGGGGGTGCTCCTACGTCATGCCCTACGCGCTTGAGCAAACAAATCAAGGAGGTCTTTCAAGGTATCGCGTAAATCTTTTCGATTCACTACAAGGTCTAAGAAACCATGTTCCAACAAGAATTCAGCCGTCTGAAAACCCTCCGGTAAATCGCGTTTGATAGTTTCGCGGATAACGCGCGGACCTGCAAAGCCAATAAGCGCGCCAGGCTCAGCCATGTTTATGTCGCCCAACATTGCAAAAGAGGCCGTAACACCACCTGTGGTAGGGTCAGTCATTAGCGAGAAATAAGGTAATCGGGCCTTAGCCAGCAAAGTGAGCTTAGCACTCGTCTTTGCCATTTGCATCAGTGAAAAAGCGCTTTCCATCATACGCGCACCTCCCGACTTGGAGATAATTAATAACGCCGACCGACGCTCTATTGCGCGATCAATTGATCGCGCAACTTTTTCCCCGACGACAGAGCCCATCGAACCACCAATGAACCGAAAGTCCATGGCAGCAATCACGATGGGATTACCACCGATTTTACCCTCCGCTACAGCAATCGCTTCTGTCAGTCCAGTTTTGGCTATACTTTCCTCTAAGCGCTTGCTGTAGGGCTTCAAATCGACAAAATTAAGGGCATCTACGGACATCAGTTCGTCGTACAAGCGCGTATATTGTTTGTCGTCAAAGAGCATGTCGAAGTACTCTTTCGAGCCAATGGGTGTGTGATAATCGCAGCTAGGACATTTGTAGAAGTTTTCGCGCAGCGACTTCGTCGTACTAGTTGTCTTACACTTTTTACACTGAAACCACAGGCCCTCAGGAACATCTTTCTTGGCCTTCGTTGCAGTAGTAATACCTTCTTTGAGTCGCTTGAACCAGCTCATAAGTTAAGTGAAATAAATTGAGGGCAGTAGATGCCTTTTTTCAGTCCTAGCTTGCAAAGGTATAGAGAAATAATTAGCTGACTTGTAGCTGGTTTTTTAGCGTTACCTACACGGGAAGGACATCTATACGGCTTTTTCCAACCTTAACTACCTTCGCAGTGTTTTACCTTTAGTTTGAGGATTGTATTCTAGTGAAAAAAACATTCTATATACCGACTTCCTCCATTGCCTTGCCTGCGGCTGAATCGGCGGACACTCCGGTCGACTCGCACAACAAAAGAGTGCTTTCTTCATGGGACTCTTTTTCGCAGCCTCCTAAAACAATTCGTTTAGAGGATATTAAGAAGCCCATCTTGACAGAACTGACGCAGTTTGAAGAGCGTTTTCGCGAGGCCATGCACAGTGATGTGCCCTTACTAGATAAAATCACTTGGTATATCGTGCGCTCTAAGGGCAAACAAGTGCGCCCTATTTTAGTATTACTTAGCGCGCGCCTGTTTGGCGACGTCAACGAGGCCTCGTATACTGCAGCAGCGCTTGTTGAATTGCTTCATACGGCTACATTGGTGCATGACGATGTAGTAGACGACGCACATCAGCGTCGTGGCTTCTTCTCTATCAATGCGCTTTGGAAAAACAAGATTGCTGTTCTTGTCGGCGATTTTTTATTGGCAAAAGGCTTATTGCTCAGTATCCAAAACCAACAATTTCGAATTCTAGAAATTGTTAGCCGAGCAGTAAAAGAAATGGCTGAGGGAGAGCTACTTCAGATGGAAAAAGCGCGTCGTCTAGACGTAAACGAAGCCATCTATTACGACATTATTCGCCAGAAAACCGCTTCTCTTATTGCCGCTGCTTGCAGCGCGGGTGCCGCTAGCACTACCTCAGATGCCCATGTGCTAGAACAGTTGCGCTTATTTGGAGAGAGAATGGGCATGGCGTTCCAAATTCGAGACGACCTCTTCGACTTCGGAGAAGACACCGAGACAGGCAAGCCTACGGGAATGGATATAAAGGAAAAGAAAATGACCTTGCCGCTGATTTACGCCCTCAACTCTGCTGACCGCGCTAGCCGCCGCCGCATTATCAACATCGTGCGCAATGAAAGTGAGAAAGCCGAGAAGGTAGCAGAAGTTATTCAGTTTGTCCGAGAAAGCGGTGGTTTGTTATACGCGCGCCAGGCCATGGAGCGATTCCGTCAGCAGGCTTTAGAAATCCTCTTCACCCTCCCTGATACGCCCGCTCGCACAGCGCTGCGCGATTTACTTTTCTTCGCCACTGAACGCAACCGATAACTCTGTGCGCACTCGTCAAAAATTTCTCCCTCCCTTGTGGCTTATTGTTCGAAGCTCACGACCCTCATAGCACCATTACTTCCCCGCACTTTCGGCACGTGCGAGCGGCGAGGTCTTCTTTGAACGATTCAATTGCTGCCTTAATCTGGGTACCGATATCTTTCAGAGGAAAACTAGCCTCGTGCAAGAGCTCTCCGCAATTTTCACAAAACCACATGAGCTTATCTAGCTCACCTGGCCGACGCGTGCGCTCAATTACAAGACCAATTGTATCAGCGGGCCGTTGAGGCGAATGCGGTACACGGGCAGGCAGTAAGAACATCTCTCCTTCGCGAATGTCAATGATCTCCGGACGCCCCTCCTCGTTAATAATCTTGAGTTGAATATCGCCCTTCAGTTGATAAAACCATTCTTCGCCTTCTTCCCAATGGTAATCTTTTCGGCCATTCGGCCCACCGACAATCATGACGATGAAGTCCTCATTACCCACATACAGCTGTTTGTTACCTACCGGAGGTCGTAGCAAATGGCGATTCTCCTCGATCCATTTTTGAAGGTTAAATGGTTTTGCAATTGTCATAGCCCTATGAGTATTTAAACCAATAATTTATTCCATTAAGCTATGCAAACTTACATCATCAGGAGATAATGTGTATTATTTTAGCGAACTCTCTTCTGGAAAAAGCCATTTTTCCAGAAGTTCACACCAAATATGACCAATGAGAATGTGACATTCTTGAATGCGCGGTGTATCAGAGGAAGGAACTTTTAGACAGAGAGAACTTTCCGCAGCCAGTTTTCCTCCTTGAGCGCCCGTCAGACCGATAACACGAAGGCCCAAGACGGCGGCTTTTTGGGCCGCGCGCACTACAGAAGGCGAGTTACCTGAAGTGCTGATGGCCACCAAGACATCGCCTGGCCGACCCGCCGCCTCCACCATGCGGGAGAAAACCTCCTCATAACCATAATCGTTTGCTACTGCAGTTAAATAAGAAGTATTGACATGCAGGGCCTCAGCATACAATGGAGGCCGGTCAGAGTAAAAGCGTCCAGACAACTCTGCTGCAATATGCTGAGCATCAGCAGCACTGCCTCCATTGCCGCACAGGAGTACTTTCCCTCCTTCCTGATAAGTCTGGAGAAGTATTTGAGCTGCTTGAAGAATTTTTTGAAGCAACGCTGCATCGCGGAGGAGAGCTTCCTTGACTGCTAGACTCGTCTGAATAGCTTGTTGAATGGTATACTCAGCATCAAAGCGTTGCGCCATATGTGGAGAATTTACGTTGGGAAAAAGTTGTTTCTGCAGGCGAAAAAAAAGGCACGAAGGCGAGTGCTCCATCGCGCCATATCAAGCACCATCGCCCGTCGGTCGTGCCACGGCAAAGTTCCGTGCTTTTTAAGTAAGCGGTGATAATGGTGCAAACAGAACCGAGTCAAAAGTCCTAATAGGCCTGCCAGTACCAACGCTGCGTGCCGAGCACGCTGAGAGGCTGCTGGAGCATTAAGCGAGGCCTGGGCCAAACTTTTCCACAGCCCGTCGAGGTGTCGGGAAACCTGCTCGAGACGACCGGCTTCCGCCCACCAACGGGCAGGCGTGTAAAGGTGATGGTGGGCATCGTGCCAGAGGTCGAAAATATCGTCGCAGGCTTGCACAAATGCACCTAAGGCCATTGCCAAACGGCGTTCAGCTGCCGAAGGTGGTGGATCTAACAGCAAGCGAAAGAGTAATGCCGAATAGGCTCCTTTTTCAATAGCTACTTCGACTGCCTTATTCGAGTTTTGCAGGACGTTGCTGCAGGCCAAGCCGTGAATTTCTAATTGAAAGACCTTTAGCAGCGTCTTCTCAAAGAGTATTGCAGTGGCATCTAGGAGTTTAGCCCGAATCTTTTTTAGGAAGAATAGCAGTGTTCCTCCAGGGTCGGCCTGATGAGCGAATGTATGAAGAGGAAACAAAGGAGTGGAATGTAGTCCCTGAGCAGAGCGCCGTTTGTGCCAAGTACTCATCTCAGCCTCTTCGAGCGGCTGAGTGCAAATTATGCGACCAGCTTGTTCTACTGTATCGTCAAATAGGGCTGCCAAGGCAGCAAGACGGGCAAATTGGCGTCTTTCAGCGGCGCACATGAGAGAGCCGCGCTGAGCAGCAAAGATAGCTCCGAGAAAGAGGGCTCCGCGAAAGTAATGGCGGCAGCGGCGTTCTTGTTGAGGAGAGAGCATAGGCCGCCACTGCCTTGCACTTTGAAAACGTATCCATCCTTCACCACACAGTTGATGATAGCTGAGATACCATAGGGCCGTTAAGAAAGCAACCCAGCGCTGCAAAAGACTCATGGGCAGCTGATTTCTAATCCGTCGTAGCCTAAAGATACCCCAGGTGGTAAGTGAGCGCTCACATCGCGGGCTAATCCTAGTTCATGGCTAACATGAGTAAGCCACGCATGTTCGGGTTTGATTTCTTCAATGAGCGCAAGCGCTTCCTCCAAGGTTAAGTGAGTAGGGTGTGCACGCCGGCGTAAAGCATTGATAATTAGAAAGCGCGTACCTTTTATTTTGGTTAATTCTTCCGCTTCGATGCGTTTTACATCAGTCAAGTAAGTGAATTCACCAAAGCGAAAACCTAGGATGGGGAGATTGCCGTGCCAGATTCCAATAGGTTGGATGTGCAAGCCATTGATATAGAGAGGTGTGTTTACATCAATAGGGTGCAATTCGATGCGAGGCAACCCGGGCCCTGGACTTTCAAACACATAGGCAAACCTGAAACGAACGACCTCTGCCACGCGCGCTTGCGCATAGACAGCCATAGGTTTGCCACTGCTGAAGTTAAAGGGCCGTACGTCGTCTAGACCGATGACATGGTCATTATGTTCATGGGTAAGTAGAATAGCATCTAAGTGACGTACGCGGGCGCGCAGCATTTGCTGACGTAGGTCAGGACCCGCGTCAATCAAAATATTGGTATGGCCATAGGTTAGAAGTGCCGCTGAACGCAAGCGTTGGTCGCGTGGGTCCGTAGAAGTACAGACAGGACACTCGCATCCAATAACGGGAACACCTTGCGAAGTACCGGTGCCGAGAAGCGTCAGTTTCAGCCTATCCGCCTGGGTTTGCATTGTTATTGACGTCGCCCACCTTCACGCCGATGAAATCAGCGTTTGTAACGTTTTCCTGCAAATTCGAAAATTGCAGGATGCCCGCCGGCAGACCACCTGAGAACGGTCTCGTTGGATCAGCAAAGGTGGTCGTTGCCGGAAAGAAGCGCCACGAAGGTACGACGGGAAATTGCGCTGTGAGGGCCAAGATAAGTTTTCGTGTGTCTAGCAAATCCAGGGTGGTCACTGAGTTGCTGCCGTTTGCATCAGCGGCCAGGATTTTCCACGGAGAGTCAAACGGTTCTAGCGCTAAGATGTGTCTATTCGTTAGGCTTAGGTCAAGGGTTGTTACTCCGTTTGTAGGGTTAGTATCGCGCGAAGGCTGCACGGTGTAGTTCAGCCCAGGCGCAAGGTTGCTGAAGGTATAACGACCGTTAGCATCGGTTCGAGTGGTTGCGGTAGCTCCACCGCCTAATTGAACAACGACGTTAGGCATGGGAACGCCCCAATGTGTGCGGATTACACCGCTGATGCTCACAAAAGTGGGTTGGTCATAGCCATCTTGAGTGAGCGGACTTGTGCCAAGAGGATCCAACCAATCCCGTAAGCGCGCGCTGGGCGTAGAGCCTTGATCCCATGAAAGGTCGAAGCGACCAAACCAGCAGCCGCTTACAGTACACGTGTTAGGGTCTAAGTTACCGCCATGCAACTGGCCTACGATGCGCTTGTTCTGGTCAAAAAGCACGCAACCTGAAGAACCTGGCTGATAAATACCCTGGTCAGGCACAACCAACCAGTGGGTGTTTGGTGGCGAAATACCGAAATTTCCACCCCAATTGATGGATTGTGGAAACACCGTAGCAGGATCGTTATCGCGTGAGATTTTCTGAATATCTCCGCTCGGATGATGAATAAAGGTACTGTTTTGAACTAGATTATTCGTAGCTGGTGTGCGATTCCACCCATTAAAATAAACTTTATATTGTGCAGGCAAAGCATTGAGTTTGAGGAGCATAAAATCTGTTTCTTCCCGAAAAGCAATCCGCTGACAACCTAAAACAGAGTAGCGCTGCGGCTCTGCGGAAGGATTGTTACACCCAGGAGCCTCGTAGCCAAAGTCGAAACGCCATAAGTTAAATTGCGGATTAGCGCCGATAATTTGGCAATGGTAAGCAGTCAAAAAATATGGTTCAGCAGTGCCTGCAGTATTGGCCACTAGCGAGCCAGAACACCAACCTGCTCCATTGGAAAAAATCATAAGGATGCGTGCTACGCCTCGTTTTTCCGTCTGCCAGTTCTGTCCCAAGGGACAATTCACATTAATATTGCATGCAAGCGATTCGCCGAAATCTTCTGGCCGACCATCTGGCCATAGGCCTGCTGGATCAAACACGTAGTCAATCCGATTGATGTGCAACTCAGGCTCTTGAGGGCTATTTGCTGCGACCACCATTTCCAGCATTGCTGTGCTACCAGGCACAACCCCAATAAGAAATTCTCCCGAAGGCATACAACTTTTCTCCGTGTAGGCACCAACAACAAACGCGTGGTCTGGTGAGTACGCAAACAACTGGCAGCCGGGCCACAGGACGAGTCGGTCAAAAAGCAGTAACAATCCTAAAGCTTCAGGAACGTGCACTGCACAACGCCACACCCGATCGCCATTAGTCAGTTTTACCCACTGGCCGGTCTTTTGCGACGAAATGCTTACTTCGTCCGACACAGGTATGGCAAACCGACTCCGTTCAGGATATGCCGCATCTTCCTTAAGCACTTGCTTGAGGTCGCGTCCTTTCCACGTCAGCACTTGAACTGCTCCTGCAGCAGTGAACAGTGCGGCATTTTCAGGCAGAAAACTCGGCGGAAGTCCTCCCTCGCTTATTTGTGCCACTCCTTTTAAGCACAGGAAAACACCTAAGATGGGTAAGAACCGGTAAAGCAGGACCATGGGATGATACCGTTGAAAGTTCAAAAAAGATGTTAATTGCCTCAGGATTATTCAAACAGGGCATTTTCTCAGAATGCACAAAAAATCAGGCCAAAAATGGAAATAACCTTCCCAAAGGAAGAAAAAATTACCCTCGTTCTTGAAGAGAGGCCTACCTTCGAAGTAGAAATTTCACTATATTTTCCAAAATTACACTCGCTGTTGCTCGGCTTTCCGAGCAAACACATGAAAACCAAAGGTTAGTCCAGTCAACTCAGCCAATGCGGAATATGCATCGCACTGTTTCGTCTGTCCTTGAAGACAGCTCTTTACTTATTGCAGGGCACCAGAGCTCATCGCTAAAAACAGTTCAATCTCTTCCCTCAAGATACAATGCTCCTGAAAATGAAAGCCCTGCACAAGCATTCAACTCATCAGGATTGAGCCAACGACCTTCGGCAACAGGGAAAGCTCTTAAATGGCTGTATTAGGAAGCTGAGCTCCTGATTTCTAGAATTTTGCAAGAATGCCCGCTTTTTGAAGCAGCGCGCCTTTACTTTCTTGTCTAATAGAGCTACAATGGGCCCTTCCTTCGACGCTAGCGAAGAAAGGGCCCTTGATCTAGTCGAAGGCTTTACTCACGTTTGTCAAACCTCGCGGTCGCGCCCATTACCACGGAAGGGCTGACCTACAGGTGCCACTTGTAAGCGTTCAAACTCTCGTATTCCCGTGCCGGCAGGGATCTTCTTACCGACGATAACATTTTCTTTTAGACCTAAGAGTCGGTCGCGCTTGGCCGCAATAGCCGCTGCACTCAGCACCTTAGTTGTCTCTTGGAAAGAAGCTGCTGATATCCAGGACTCTGTGCCAAGCGATGCTTTCGTGATTCCTAGGATGACAGGCATAGCCGTGGCCGGCATAGCATCGCGATATTGGACTTCGCGCTTATCGTTGCGCTTGAGTATAGAATTCTCTTCGCGTAAATGGCGCAAGGATACGAGCATACCTGGTTTGTAGCGAGTGCTATCTCCCGCGTCCGTGACGTATTTTTTGTCGAAAATCCAGTCGTTGTAGTCAATGAACTCGTTACGGTCTACCAACTCTTCAGCCAGGAAATGCGTATCGCCCGGGTCGATGATTTGCACTCGCCGCATCATTTGCCGAACGATAACTTCTATATGCTTGTCGTTGATGTTAATACCCTGTGAGCGATAAACTTCCTGAACTCCATTAACCAAGTAAGAAGACGCTGCAAAGGGCCCTTTGATGGCCAAAATGTCTTTGATAGAGACTGAACCATCCGTCAGCGGAGTACCTGCGCGCACAAAATCACCCTCTTGCACGAGAATGTGCTTGGACACTGGAATAGAATACTTGCGACGCTGGCCATCTTTGGCCTCGATGATGCACTCGCGATTATTGCGTTTAATGGGGCCAAAGAGGATGACACCATCAATTTCCGCCACGATAGCCTGATTTGAAGGCGTACGGGCTTCAAATAGCTCAGTCACTCGCGGCAGGCCGCCTGTGATATCGGCGATTTTACCCATTTTCCTCGGGATCTTTACAATTTGACCGCCTGCCTTTATTTCTTCTCCATCCTCCACAGCAACATAAGATCCTACAGGCAGGGTATAGCTCTTGATTTCTTCTCCTGTCTTCGGATCGATGATACTAATGGTAGGAATTTTCCGGCGACTCTTGCTTTCTATGATTACTTTCTCAGCGAAACCCGTCTGATCGTCGCGTTCTACGCGATAAGTTACGCCTTCTTCGAGGTTGATGTATTTGACAATACCCGAAAACTCGCTAACGATGGTTGCATTGAAGGGATCCCACGAGCAGATGCGAACACCTTTGTCTATTTCCTGGCCTTCTTTCACATAAAGCGTGGAGCCATAGGGAACATAGTTTTGCGAGAAGACGCGTCCACTCTTAGGATCTACAATGCGCACTTCACCCGTGCGAGAGACGACCACTTCTATCGGCTGTCCTGCCGCATCTGTGGAGCTCACCGTTCGCACGGAGTCAAACTCGACCACGCCGGCGTGTCGCGCGATAAGCTCGCTCTCTGCTTTTCCTACCATGGCTGTACCACCGGTATGGAAAGTACGGAGGGTCAACTGCGTTCCCGGCTCACCAATAGACTGCGCTGCAATGATTCCAATAGCATCGCCGATTTCAGCTACCCGCCCTGTAGCTAGGTTTTTACCATAACATTTTGCGCATACGCCGCGACGGCTCTCACACGTGAGCACGGAGCGAATAGTAACCGTTTCCACTCCGGCATCCTCGATGATTTTGGCTATCTTATCCGTGATATATTCACCCGCCGGCACTAGGAGTTCTTCTGTTTCTGGGTGATAGACGTCATAAAGGCTAAAGCGCCCGCGAATGCGCTCAGACAACGGCTGAATGATTTTATCGCCTTCGCGCAAAGCAGAGGTATCGATACCGCGCAGGGTGTGGCAATCTTCTTCGCGTACAACCACGTCCTGGGCTACGTCTACCAAACGACGCGTGAGGTAGCCTGCATCAGCCGTTTTCAGCGCCGTATCAGCTAAACCCTTGCGGGCACCGTGCGTCGATATAAAGTACTCTTGAATGGATAGCCCTTCCAAAAAGTTTGACAATATCGGGTTCTCAATGATAGCTCCGCCCGTATCTCCCGATTTACGCGGCTTAGCCATTAGCCCACGCAAGCCACACAGCTGCTTGATCTGCTGTTTAGAACCGCGTGCACCTGAGTCGAGCATCATGAATACAGAGTTGAAGCCCTGCTTATGCTGGCTCAGCTCTTGCATCAACCGATCGGTAATGCGGTTGTCGGCATACGTCCACTTGTCAATAATCTGATTGTATCGCTCGTTGTAGGTGATGAGACCCATATTGTAGTTTTCCCACACCTCATCTACTTCTTGTTGAGCAGCCTCCAGTACGCTTTTCTTGATGTCGGGAACGATAAGGTCGCCTAAGTTGAAGGAAAGGCCCGCTTTGAAAGCCCAACCAAAGCCGAGTTCCTTGATGCCATCCAAAAATTCTGCAGTCCGCTTTAAGTCAGTGCGCTGCAAGATATCAGCGATGATTCCTTTTAAGTTGCGCTTAGTTAGCAATTCATTAATGAAAGGCACTCCCTTAGGCACGATCTGATTGAACAAAACGCGTCCTACGGTAGTCTTTACTCGGCGCATAACAAGCTCGCCGTTTTCCTCCACTGGCACTCGACACTCAATTGCCGCATGTAGGTCTACTTTACCTTCGTTGTAGGCAATTTGCACCTCTTCTGCGGAGTAAAAACGACGCCCTTCCCCCTTGACGGGATCCTCCGGAATAGACTTGCGCTCTTTAGTCAAATAATAAAGGCCCAACACCATGTCTTGGGAGGGGAGGGTAATAGGTGAGCCATCTTGCGGATTAAGCATATTGTGGCTCGACAGCATGAGTACTTGGGCCTCCAATATGGCAGCATGGCTCAATGGCACGTGAACAGCCATCTGGTCGCCATCAAAATCGGCGTTAAATGCTGTGCAAACTAGCGGATGTAACTGGATGGCTTTGCCCTCGATTAAGCGCGGCTGGAAGGCCTGGATGGATAAGCGGTGAAGGGTCGGAGCGCGGTTTAGCAATACTGGGTGGCCGCGTAAAATATTTTCCAGGATTTCCCAGATCACCTGATCCTTGCGGTCTACCAGTTTTTTGGCCGACTTGACCGTCTTGACAATGCCACGCTCAATAAGCTTGCGAATAATAAAGGGCTTAAACAGCTCGGCAGCCATGGCTTTGGGCAGGCCGCATTCATGCAACTTAAGTGTCGGGCCCACTACAATCACGGAGCGTCCCGAATAGTCTACGCGCTTACCCAATAGGTTCTGGCGAAAGCGTCCCTGTTTACCTTTAAGGATATCAGATAGAGATTTGAGCGCACGGCCTCCCTCCGCCTTGACAGCGTTAGACTTTCGAGAATTGTCAAATAAGGAGTCTACCGCTTCTTGCAGCATTCGCTTCTCGTTGCGGAGAATAACTTCGGGAGCCTTAATCTCCAGCAAACGCTTCAGGCGGTTATTTCGAATAATAACGCGGCGATACAAGTCATTCAAGTCAGAGGAGGCAAAGCGACCGCCATCCAAGGGAACCAGCGGCCGTAACTCCGGCGGAATCACGGGCAAATAGTGGATAACCATCCATTCAGGGCGCTGGCCGTAGTTTTCTAGGCCCTCGCGGAAAGACTCAACTACGCGCAAACGCTTATTTGCTTCCGTTTTCCTTTGTTGGCTGGTCTCTGAGTTGGCTTCTTGCCTCAATTCTGCTGCTAGGGCCTCTAAATCTAGAGTGCGCAAGAGGATTTCAATAGCTTCTGCACCCATTTTAGCCACAAACTTATCTGGGTGCGAATCGTCTAGCTGTTGGTTGTCCTTGGGCAGTGTTTCTAAAATTTCCAGGTATTCTTCCTCGGTCAACAAATCCATCTTGGCGATGCCATCGTTGGCCTTAATACCCGGGTTGATAACTACATAACGCTCATAGTAGATGATGGCCTCCAACTTTTTTGAGGGCAAACCAAGTAGATACCCAATTTTATTGGGAAGGCTCTTGAAAAACCAGATGTGCACGACGGGAACGACCAATTTAATATGGCCCATTCGTTCGCGGCGAACCTTTTTCTCCGTTACTTCTACGCCACAGCGGTCGCAAACAATACCCTTGTAGCGAATGCGCTTATACTTTCCACAGTAGCACTCATAATCCTTCACGGGGCCAAAAATGCGTTCGCAGAAAAGTCCGTCGCGTTCTGGCTTATAAGAGCGGTAATTAATAGTCTCAGGCTTAAGCACTTCGCCATAGCTGCGTTCCAAAATATCGTCCGGGCCGGCCAAGCTAATGACCACGCTATCAAAGTTTTGATCCGTTTTGTTGCTTTTCTTTTTGAAAGGCATATTTAACTCAATTAATGGTTGCTAAATGTGGAGAGCGTCTTCTAGTTTTTTCGTAAAACGTAAAAAACGTTTTGAGGGGCAATGCGCTGCCACCAGCGCGTAGGATGATAATGCAGATTAAAGGAAGTAAGGCTCGATAGCACCCTATCGAAATAAACATAAGTCGGATACTCTGTTAGGGCACGTGCAAACCATCGGCCGATTGTTCGTTGAAGGAAAGAATTCATCGCGAGGCAAAGACTTTCTCGCACGATGGTAAAGCCCAACTCGGAGATGCGGCGTCGGAAAAAATTCAAGGGAATGCCGCGTTCGTTTCGGGTCAGCATGGGGCGTGGCCGGCGCCAGTCGCCCATTGAATGTACGGGTTCGCGGATGAGGAGAAATCCGCCTGGCATCAGGCATCGATGCAACTCGCTCAGGACGTAAGAGACGTTCGGAATGTGATGCAATGTGCTAAAACAAGTCTCTAGGTGAAAGTAGTTGTCGGAGAAGGGCAACTGCCCTGTCACGTTGGGCTGATGGTAGTTCAACGGTACTCCACGCAATTCGCTGCGTTTCAATTGCTCTGATGGCTCTACGATATCGATCCTACGAATGCGCGAAAGAATAGGCAAAAATTCATCACCTGTAGCTGAGCCTAGCCCCAGGACGCGTTCGAAGACGGCGTCTTTTGGAAGGAAGCGATAGCCGTAAAACACGTTAACGGGGTGATAAGCGTAACGTCCCTTGGCTTCTGCCCAATCATACCTTTGAACCAATTGTGCATAGCCCTCTCGCTCTTCTTCGTACCAGGAAGCGATTTGCTCCGGCGAGAAGTCGTCGCCATAGAGATGCTCTCCGCGCAAGCAAGCTTCCACGCTAGTCATGTTCGAGCACTTTACTCAGATCTCTTTCCGTATGCCCTTTAATCGCGTTCCTTTCGCGTTTTCTGCTCTTGTTCGCTATCTATGAATTTTACATCTAAGGCTAAACCGCGCAACTCGTGGACTAAGACGTTGAACGACTCTGGTATATTCGGCTCTGGCAGGTTGTCGCCTTTTACGATGGCCTCGTAAGCTTTGGCGCGTCCTTGGATGTCATCTGATTTGAAAGTCAGCAACTCCTGGAGTACGTTGGAGGCTCCATAGGCTTCCAATGCCCAAACCTCCATTTCGCCGAAGCGCTGACCACCAAACTGGGCTTTACCTCCTAGCGGCTGTTGCGTGATGAGCGAGTACGGACCTATGGAGCGAGCGTGCATCTTGTCATCCACCATATGGCTTAGCTTGAGCATGTAGATGACGCCGACCGTTGCTTTTTGGTGGAAGCGGTCTCCCGTTTCGCCATCGTATAGGTAGGTTTGACCCAACTCGGGCAACCCGGCTTTCCTAATCCACTCTTCGATTTCATGGCGCTTAGCACCATCGAAGATCGGCGTCGCAAACTTTACACCTAGGCGTTCACCTGCCCAGCCCAAGACCGTTTCGAAAATCTGGCCGAGGTTCATTCGCGAGGGTACACCTAAAGGATTGAGCACGATGTCTACGGGCGTTCCATCCTCCAAGAAGGGCATATCTTCTATCCGAACGATGCGGCTGACAATGCCCTTATTGCCATGACGACCAGCGAGTTTGTCGCCCACCTTGAGCTTGCGCTTCTTAGCCAAATAAACCTTGGCTAACTTCAGCACACCGGCAGGCAGCTCGTCGCCGATGCTAATATTGAACTTTTCGCGTTTATAACGGCCTACCTCTTCGTTGACTTTGATGTTGTAATTATGCAAGAGCCGAGCGATCAATTGATTGGTATGTTTGTCGCTCGTCCAGTTTGCATAATCTACCTGGCTATAATCTATTTGTTCGCGCAGAACTTGAAGCGTCAACTTAGTGCCCTTGGGCACCATTTCCTCGCCGTAGATACTGCGAATACCGTTTGTCACTTTGTCCTTAACAAGCACCTGAAGTTTGTCTATCAGGATGGTTTTCAGCTTATTTAGGTTGACCTTATGTTCATCTTCTAGGCGCTCGAGCAGGATTTTTTCCTGCTCTTTTTGGGCTTTGTCCTTTTTTGCACGAGCAAACAGTTGTCGATTGATTACTACTCCACTAACGCTAGGCGGTACCTTCAGAGAGGCATCCTTCACGTCACCCGCCTTATCGCCGAAGATGGCGCGGAGGAGCTTTTCTTCAGGTGTGGGGTCTGTCTCGCCTTTGGGGGTGATTTTACCAATGAGGATATCGCCTTCGCGAGCCCATGCGCCAATGCGAATGATGCCATTTTCATCTAGGTCTTTTGTTGCCTCTTCGCTAACGTTTGGAATATCTGCAGTTAATTCTTCCTCGCCCAGCTTGGTATCTCGTACGTCTAGTTCGAAATGCTCAATGTGAATGGAAGTAAAAATATCTTCCTGCACAACGCGTTCCGAGATGACGATCGCATCCTCGAAGTTGTAGCCCTTCCACGGCATGAAGGCGACCTTTAGGTTCTGGCCCAAAGCCAATTCACCGTTTTCGGTAGCGTAGCCTTCGCAGAGGATATCTCCTTTTTCAACGCGCTGCCCCTTGCGGACGATGGGCTTGAGGTTAATGCACGTTCCTTGGTTAGTACGCATAAATTTGGTGAGGCGATACGTCTTGCGCGCGTCTTCAAAGGAAACGAGTTGATCTTCCTCGGTGCGGTCGTAAAGGATGACAATCTCGTTAGCATCTACGTATTCTACCACCCCGGAGCCCTCAGCATTGATAAGCATGCGGCTATCTCGCGCTACTTTGGCCTCTAGACCTGTACCCACGATAGGTGAGTGAGGACGTATAAGCGGGACGGCCTGGCGTTGCATGTTGGAGCCCATGAGGGCGCGGTTTGCATCGTCGTTTTCTAGGAATGGAATGAGTGAAGCAGAAACACCAACGATTTGGTTTGGCGCTACATCTATGTATTCTACTTCTTCAGGCGGCAAGATTGGGAAATCGCCGTGCTCGCGGCAGCGCACGCGGTCGCTCAAGAAAGCACCGGTTTCGTCAATTGGTGTATTCGCCTGAGCAATTTTGCACCGGTCTTCGGCCTCGGCAGACAGGTATACCACTTCTCCCTCCAAATCCACCTTACCGTTAATCACTCGGCGGTAGGGGGTTTCCAGGAAGCCCATCTTATTAATCTTGGCGTGGGTGCACAGCGTTGAGATCAAGCCGATGTTAGGGCCTTCGGGAGTTTCAATGGTGCACAGGCGGCCATAATGGGAATAGTGGACGTCGCGTACCTCGAAGCCTGCGCGTTCGCGGTTCAAACCACCGGGGCCCAGAGCCGAAATCCTGCGCTTATGGGTGATTTCAGAGAGTGGATTGGTTTGGTCGAGAAACTGGGATAACTGGCTGGTACCGAAGAAGGAGTTAATTACCGAAGACAAGGTGCGCGCGTTGATAAGGTCCATGGGAGTGAAGACCTCGTTGTCGCGTACATTCATCCGCTCGCGAATCGTGCGTGCCATACGAGCAAGACCTACGCCAAACTGAGCGTATAGTTGCTCGCCTACGGTGCGCACGCGCCGGTTCGACAAGTGATCTATGTCGTCTACCTCGGCCTTGTTGTTGACTAAAGCGACGATATAGCGTACAATAGCGATAATATCCTCTTTCGTCAAGACCAGGACGTCCAGTGGAATGTCGAGTTGTAACTTGCGGTTGATCTTAAAGCGTCCGACTTCGCCCAGGTTGTATCGCTTGTCGGAGAAGAAAAGTTTTTCAATGATGCCGCGAGCCGTCTCGTCATCAGGCGGTTCGGAGCCACGCAATTGCCGATAGATATGCGTGACCGCTTCCAGTTCGCTAGAGGTTTGGTCTTTTTGCAGGGTGTTGTAGATGATGGAAAAATCTTCCTCCACATCTACTCGCTGCAGGATGATGGTGGGAACCTGCGACTCTAGAATTTGCTCGATATTTGTTTCATCCAACACGACATCGCGTTCAAGAATCACTCGGTTTCGCACAATTGTGGCAACTTCACCCGTGTCGTCATCTACAAAGTCTTCTGTCCATACTTTTAGCACGCGGGCGGCTAACTTGCGTCCAATAACGGCCTGAAGATTTTCCGGCGTGCAAGGAACTTCTTCTGCAAGATTAAAGAGGTTGAGAATGTCGCGGTCGCTATCGAAGCCGATGGCTCGTAGCAGCGTAGTCACAGGGAACTTCTTCTTTCGGTCGATGTAGGCGTACATGACCAAATTCGTATCGGTAGCAAATTCCATCCACGCTCCTTTAAAGGGAATGACCCGAGCACTGTATATCTTTGTGCCATTGGGGTGATAACTCTGCCCAAAGAAGACCCCTGGAGAGCGATGTAACTGGGACACAATTACCCGCTCAGCTCCATTAATGATGAAGGTTCCCTTTGGCGTCATATACGGGATGTTGCCTAAGAAGACATCCTGAACGACCGTCTTAAAGTCAATGTGTTCCTCGTCGTTGCACGAAAGGC
This sequence comes from Saprospiraceae bacterium, assembly GCA_025055285.1. Taxonomy (GTDB): domain Bacteria; phylum Bacteroidota; class Bacteroidia; order Chitinophagales; family Saprospiraceae; genus M3007. Next base: position 199,719 of record JANWXM010000001.1, on the reverse strand, counting down.
GCAGCTTTGCTTTAAGTGGCACGGAATAGGTCAATCCGCGTTGCATGCATTCCTCAATGGAATAGCGCGGCGGGTCGATATAGTAGTCTAGGAATTCCAGATTGAAGATGTTGCGAGCATCGGTGATCGGAAAGTTTTCCTTAAAGACCTTGTAGAGCCCTTCTGTTGCCCGATTTTCGGGCGTGGTTTCTAGTTGAAAGAATTCCTGGAACGACTTCAGTTGTATCTCAAGTAGGTCGGGATAGTGGTCGGCGAGCCGAATTTTGCCGAAGTTGATGCGTTCCTGGACGCCAGTTTTGGGGCTTACCCCGTTGGATGTGCCGTTGTTGGTCATTTTTACAAGTTATACTGTTGCACGTTGGGATTTAACCACAGAGGGGAAGAGGGGGAAAAGGACGAGAATTCGATAGCAAAGATAAGAGGATTCCTGCGATGAAAACGGGCTTAGCGCTCTGAAGCGCCTAAGGCCCTCCAGAGCACTAAGCCTAAATGAACTAGCAAACGTAAGAAGAAAATGTAGAACATGCCAAAGTAAGAACACTTCGAGAAGGTAAAAGTGCTATTTTAGCAATACGCACAATAGCGCAAAGATACAAAGCGTGACCTTTACCGAATCCCTGGTGTCGAGCTTACTTCAGTTCTACAGTAGCACCCAGTCCCTCTAATTTAGCCTTGAGTTCTTCAGCTTCCGCTTTACTTATGCCCGTTTTAATCGGGCTTGGAGCATTATCTACCAAACTCTTGGCTTCTGCCAGCCCAAGACCTAGCAGGTTCTTTACCTCTTTGATCACGTTCAGCTTGGCAGCACCTGCATCTTTAAGGATGACATCAAATTCTGTCTTTTCGGGTGCAGCAGCTTCGCCGCCTCCGGGAGCAGCAGCTGCTCCAGGCATAGCAGCCACTGCCACTGCCGAAGCTGCAGGTTCTATGCCGTACTCCTCTTTAAGAATGGCAAGCAGCTCATTCGCTTCTTTAATGGTCAAGTTCACCAGTTGCTCTGCAAGCGCTTTCAAATCTGCCATTTTTTCCAAAATTTTAATTGGTTTGCAAATAAGGTAAAAGTAAATAAGTTTTCACGTGGCGATTTAGTATTCTCACCTTTTGGGGCTAGCTATTAAAAAGTGCATAACATGCCTGGAAGCCAAAAGAATTTAGCCTTCGCGGTCAGCCAATGCTTTAATTGCTCCTGCCACTTTATTGCCAGAGGAAGCGATTGCTGCAGCGAGGCTGCGCGCCGGTGACGTAAGCAGGCCTAAAATTTCACTTATGAGTTCTTCCTTGCTTTTCAGTTGGGTAAGCGTCTTAAGCTGGTCATCGCCAATGAAGACGCTCGCGTCGATATAGGCAGCTTTTAGTATTGGACGATCCGAGTTCTTTCGAAATTCTTCAATAATTTGAGCAGGTGCTTTCGGATTGTCAGAAATGAACAAAGTCGTAGGGCCATGCAAGCTTTCGTATAGCGGAGAATAATCTCGCCGGCCATCTGCCGCAAGGGCCTCCAATGCCTTACGAATCAGGGTGTTTTTTGCCACTTTCATCCGCACGCCCTTTTCAAAGCACATGCGGCGAAGCTTGTTGACCTGAGCCACTGTCAACGTAGAAGAATCTGTCACGTAAAAGTAAGGCGTGGTGCCTAGTGTTTCTCGTAGCTCTTCAATAACGAGACTTTTATCCTTGCGTGTCATTGTCTACTTCTGCTGTTTATTCCTGAAAAAATTACAATTTGATAGACTTTGGGTCGACTGGGATTCCTGGACTCATCGTACTGGCCACCGCAATGGATTTCATGTAAGTGCCCTTCGCACTTGCTGGCTTCATGCGAACTAAAGTGCTTAGCAGTTCATAGGCATTTTCAGTCAGTTGTTCGGGTGAGAATGAAATTCGCCCGATGGAGGCATGAACGATACCTTGTTTATCGGTGCGGAAGGCAATTTTACCCTTTTTCACTTCCGCCACGGCAGCAGCAACGTCTTGGGTGACTGTACCCGTTTTTGGGTTGGGCATTAGGCCACGCGGTCCTAGAATGCGCGCTACTTTACCTAATTGTGCCATAACATTAGGCGTAGCGATAACTACATCCACTTCCAGCCAGCCCTCTGTTATTTTTTGAATATATTCCTCCAGGCCGGCATAATCAGCACCTGCCGCTTTGGCTTCATCTACTTTGTCGGGTGTGCAGAAGACCAACACGCGCTTTGTTTTGCCTGTGCCGTGAGGAAGGGATACTGTGCCACGCAGCGCTTGGTCAGCTTTGCGCGGGTCAATGCCCAGCCGGACATGAAGGTCTACCGACGCGTTGAAATTTGCCGTGTTGACCTCTTTGACCAGCTGCATCGCTTCTCCTAAGGTATATGTCTTGTTCGGATCTACTTTACCTTCTACGAGGCGACGTTTTTTTGTAAGTTTTTTCATAGACGGATGTTTAAAAGGTCAAGCGTTCCGAATCAGTCGAAACTCCCTTTATGATAGAATCATTTGAACGTCACTTCTGCCAAGGCGGCGTGCCTTCTATGGTGATTCCCATACTGCGCGCCGTGCCGGCTACCATCTTCATTGCGGCTTCTATGGTAAAGCAGTTCAGGTCAGGCATCTTGTTTTCTGCGATGGTGCGCACTTGTTCCCACGTAACCGAACCTACCTTTTTTCGATTAGGCTGAGGCGAGCCATCACCTGGTTTCAAACCGGCCGCCTCAAAAAGTTGCACCGAAGTAGGTGGTGTTTTTATAACAAAATCAAAGGTTTTGTCTTTGTATACGGTAACTACTACTGGCAACAATTTGCCCTGCTGGTTTTGCGTCTGCGCGTTGAAGCGCTTGCAAAACTCCATGATATTCACACCTTTCGAACCTAATGCCGGTCCGATTGGAGGAGCAGGGTTAGCCTGGCCACCTTTTACTTGAAGCTTGATATAAAATTCTACTTCTTTTGCCATAATATCTTATTGAATAGCAGTCTCTTATGTGAAAGCCTTGAGAAGAGATCAACGCATTCGCTAAAACACTAAGCCGTCCAGATCCTTCAACTGATTCTTTCCACTTGTAAGAAACTAAGCATCACTTCAGTGCCTCGACCAAATATTTTAACAATAACTTTTAACTTGCGCTTTTCTTCGTTAACCTCTTTGATTTCACCAATAAAATCTGCAAATGGTCCATCTATGATTTTAACTGTCTCACCAACGATGAAGGGCTCAGCGATTGTTTCTCCAGAGGAAAGGCTATCGTCAGCTATGCCTAAAAGCCGATGTGCTTCAGCTTGCGTCATCGGCGTAGGATTTTCCTTCCCTAAGAAATAGACAACGTTGGGCATTTCATTTATCGTCTTGACGACGTCTCCCTGTAAACGAGTGTTCAAAGCTTCTATTAAGACATAGCCGGGTAGAAGATTTCTCTCCTGAGCGACCTTCTTGCCCGAACGAATTTTATACACTTTCTCCGTTGGAACAATTACCTGAAAAATAAAATCCTTCCAATTTGAGCGCTCAATTTCCATCTCGATGCGCTCTTTGATCTTCTTCTCATGACCGCTAATCACGCGCAAAGCGTACCACCGCCGTTCTTCTACAACTGGTCTTGGACTCTCAGCGGCTTCTTCTTTCTTACTGCTTTTCGCCATAGGAAAACAAGCTGCGGACGTTCGCTACTATTTAGCGAGTTCAAAAGACGCCGTAAATATTTTTAAAGGTAAGGCTGCAAACAACGTCCATGATGAAAATAACTAACGCTAGCAGAGCGGAGGTAACCAACACGACGACTGTACTTTCTTGGAGTTGGGCCATCGTAGGCCACGTGACGTGCTCCATGAGCTCTTGATAACTCTCTTTGAGGTAGAGCTTAACCTTTTCCATAAACGAGCTTTTGAACGTGAGGAGGAAAGCACTTCCTTTTCTCCTTTTAAGCAGGGGCAGCAGGACTCGAACCCGCAGCCTGCGGTTTTGGAGACCGCCGCTCTACCAGTTGAGCTATACCCCTAGGCAAAGACGAGCGCGAGGGCTTAAGGGCGCTGTATTTCCTTTTTAACCTCGCGCTCGTTTGCGCAAGAGACGGAAAAATTTTAGTCGAGAATCTCTGTCACTTGGCCTGCGCCGATGGTACGCCCTCCCTCTCGGATAGCGAAGCGCAAACCCTGTTCCAGAGCGATGGAGCTGTGAAGGGTTACTTCAAACTCCACGTTGTCGCCTGGCATTACCATTTCGATATTGGGTGGCAGCTTAACATCGCCCGTCACGTCAGTTGTACGGAAATAGAACTGTGGGCGATAACCGGAAAAGAATGGCGTGTGCCGGCCACCCTCTTCCTTCGAGAGAACATACACTGAACATTTGAAGCGCTTATGCGGCTTAACGGTTCCTGGTTTGCAGATAACCATGCCGCGCTTTATTTCATGCTTTTCAATACCGCGCAGCAGCAAACCTGCGTTGTCGCCAGCCTGTCCGCGGTCCAAAATTTTACGGAACATTTCTACCCCCGTAACTATGGAGGTCTTGGGCTTCTCACCGTCTTTCATCAAACCGACAATCTCCACTGGGTCATTCACTTGAATGACACCGCGCTCGATACGCCCAGTTGCTACCGTACCGCGGCCCGTGATGGAGAATACATCTTCTATGGGCATTAGGAACGGCTTATCTATTTCGCGCACTGGCTCTGGAATATCGCGGTCGCATGCTGCCATTAGATCCTCAATGCTCTTTATGGCGGCAGGGTCACCTTCTAACGCTTTGAGAGCCGATCCGCGAATAACGCTGGCGTTGTCGCCATCAAACTTATAGGTGTTTAGCAGCTCGCGCACCTCCATCTCTACCAGCTCGAGCATCTCTGGGTCATCGACCAAGTCAACCTTGTTAATAAACACAACGATTTTGGGCACACCTACCTGGCGGGCCAACAGGATATGTTCGCGCGTCTGAGGCATCGGACCATCGGTAGCCGCCACAACTAGGATAGCGCCGTCCATTTGGGCTGCGCCGGTGATCATGTTCTTCACATAGTCGGCATGGCCCGGGCAATCTACGTGCGCATAGTGCCGGTTTTCTGTCTCGTATTCCACGTGTGCTGTGTTGATGGTAATGCCGCGCTCTTTCTCCTCAGGGGCCGCATCAATGGCGTCGTAATCCACTTTCTTAGCCAAACCCTTGCGAGAGAGGACATAAGTAATGGCGGAAGTCAACGTCGTCTTTCCATGGTCCACGTGGCCGATCGTTCCGATATTAACGTGGGGTTTGCTGCGAACAAATGTATCTTTTGCCATTGGTTCAGACTAAAAATTTTTAACAAATTGTTTGTTGATACCTACTAATTTTATTTTAGGAAATCCTGAATCACCGCTTTTGGTTTATTCCCCTTCCTCCGAGAAAATAACCGCTCTAAGCATTGATTGACTCGCGACTACAGAGCCGTTGATGAGATTTGAACTCACGACCTCTTCCTTACCAAGGAAGTGCTCTACCCCTGAGCTACAACGGCTTAAGAAAGGCTTTTCACCCTTTCACGGGAAGGAGCGGTGGACGAGACTCGAACTCGCGACATTCAGCTTGGAAGGCTGACGCTCTACCAACTGAGCTACCACCGCCTATAGCTAAAAAACAGTGGGGGTGGTGGGATTCGAACCTACTCAGCTGTGAAGCACCAGATTTACAGTCTGGCCCGGCTCTCCAACTCCGGGGCACCCCCAACTCGTTTTTCTGAGCCAGTAGAGGGACTCGAACCCCCGACCAGCTGATTACAAATCAGCTGCTCTACCAACTGAGCTATACTGGCCGATTCACTAGCCTCTACAGGCTCAAAAATAGAAGAAAGAACCTCAAAGAGCGCACTTTTCCCCATAGGAAGGCACCCCCTCCGGAAAAGCGAGTGCAAAGGTACGGTAAGTCATTCAATGAAAAAATCTTTTTTGAAAAAAAACTTGACGATTCTCTTAATTTCCGTTACTTGCTTGCCCATTGAAGTAAATGCCCTGCCACAACTTATGTTTGATTGCCTCCTTTATAACCGCATTTTGGCCTATTGCCAAGCTCATACGACCCCACCAGGCAGCGTTTTGCAAGATTTAGAGCGATATACTTACCTGCACACGCTATACCCGCAGATGCTAAGCGGAACCTTACAAGGGCGCTTTTTGTCCTGGCTTAGCCGCTTGCTACGCCCTAAGTACATCCTTGAGATTGGGACTTTTACAGGTTATGGCGCCTTGTGTTTAGCAGAAGGACTCGCTCCTGAAGGCCTGTTACATACCATTGAAGCCAACGACGAAATGCAGCATATAATAGAACAATTTATACGAAGAGCAGGCCTTGAGGGAAAAATAAAGCTACACATTGGTGATGCCAACGAGATTATTCCTACCTTAGAAGAAAGTTTTGACTTGGTGTTTCTGGACGGCGGAAAAATGGACTACCTGCGCCATTACGAACTGGTTTTGCCGAAGATGAATCCAGGAGGGTTGCTTGTTGCCGACAATGTACTCTGGGGCGGAAAGACGGTGATTTGCTCAGAAGATGGAACGGCTCAGGCGCTTCGGGCTTTTAATGATTACGTACATGCCGATGAGCGGGTAGAGAACCTCCTGCTACCGCTTCGAGATGGGCTGATGCTCGTACGAAAACGCGCCTAAGAACTGCTTTTTTCAAAAGTATGTTGAATCATCATGTGCGTTTTATACTGGAAATCAACTCTTTGGACAGGTCTGCTGTTGACTCTCTTGACTGGGAAAGCCTTCTTCTCTGCAGCCCAAGAAGAGGCAAAGGTTCGAATGGATTTCGGCACTGGCGCTGTAGAAATCGGCGACTCGCTTGTTTTGCACCTGAAAATTGAACAGGCGAACGTCTCACCTGTATTCACCGATCTATCGAAGTGGTCGTTGGCGCTTCGAGAAAACCTCTTGCATCAAACGCCTTGGAAGCACCAAGATAGCATGTGGTGTCAGGCATTAGCACTGATCTTCTTTGAAGAGGGTAAGATAGAAATACCGCCTGTAGGGGTTGTCTTGTCCTCTGGAGACACTCTATGGAGTGGGCCTATCTATCTTGGCGTTCTGGCTCCGCAAGTGCCTACTTTTGAAACAAATTGGCGTGATATCAAACCATTGTGGTCTGTTTTTCCCATCTCAGAAAGGCAGTGGGGGGGTTGGGGTATTGTAGGGTTGGGTCTAGTGTTGGTCTTTGCATCAATAATAGTATACTTGCTTTTTAGGCGTTCACGCGTGCTGTCGAAAGAGGAAGGCAAAACACCTTACGAACGAGCCATGGAGCAATTGGCCGATTTGGAGCGCCAGTCACCCTGGCTAAAGGGAGGAATAAAGGCGTATTATACGGAACTTTCTAGGATTGTTCGTGAATATCTAGAACACCAATATGGCTTTCCTGCGCTGGAGTCGAGTTCCGAAGATATCTTGCGTTATGCACAAGCTGCTGCTTTTCCGAACGCCTTGCTTCTGGCACTGAGAGAATGGTTAAATTGGTGCGATTTAGTGAAGTTTGCCCGAGTGGTGCCACCTGAGCATCATCACCTCCGGGCCTTAAGCGAGGCCAGACGTCTCATTGAGCAGACAGCACCTAATTATTTTACGACTGAAAGCACATCTTCTTCCGTTCGTAGCCAATTGTTTCTTTAAAACGTGTCCTTTGCTCAGCCTATCGCTTTATTGTTGTTAGTAGTGCCCTTGGCGTTGGCTTATCGCCTGTGGAAGCGAAATAAGCCAGCAACTTCTTTCTTTTTCATGCCCACTCAGGGAAGCCTCAGCGGAGGAAATACGTGGCGAACTACTGCTGTGAGAGGGCTACCAGCGTTTCCTATACTTGCTCTAGTCTTAGTGGTTTTAGCCCTGGCCCGCCCACAGCAACGTTGGCAAGAACAAAAAATTACGGCCGAAGCTGTAGATATTGTACTAGCCATAGACGTTTCGCCGAGCATGCTTAGTCGCGATTTTGAGCCTGACCGCCTAAGCGTAGCGCTAGAGGTGGCTCGTCGCTTTGTTCGAAAGCGCACTACTGATCGCATTGGGGTGGTTATTTTTTCTGCTGAAGCCTTTACGCTTTGCCCGCTTACTTCGGACATAAGGGTAGTTCAAGAGCTGCTTCAGCACATTCAAATAGGGCGACTAGAAGATGGCACAGCGATTGGTATGGGTGTGGCTACTGCCGTTTACCGTCTAAAGGATAGCCCTTCCAAAAGCAAGGTGATCATTCTGCTCACTGATGGCGAGAACAACACAGGCTATATTTCTCCTCGAATGGCCGCTGAAATGGCCCAACTTTTTGGCATTCGCATTTACGCCATAGGGATTGGAAGCACGGGTATTGTCGCATCGCCGGTTGTTCGCAACCCTGACGGCTCTTATCAGTACGCACTTCGATATACCTCTTTTGACACTGCTTTGCTCGAGGAGATGGCCGCCATGACGAAGGGCAAGTTCTATCGCGCCTGGACAGAAAAGGAGCTGAACGACATCTATGAAGAAATTGACCGCCTAGAGAAGACGCAGATAACGATTACGACTGTGAAGCAAACGAAGGACGGGTTTTCTGTGCTGCTCTTAGCGGCTCTAGTATTGTTAAGTTTGGAGGTAATCCTTCGCTGGGCTTTCTTTCGCTCGATTACTCAATAGGTTTATAGCGTTGCATTCGAGCGAGAGTAGTTCGATAGCGCTGCTAAAGGCTTCGTCAAGAGGAGCTTCGATGCAGATTTCGATGCCTTGGGTGGGATGCACAAAGGTCAATCGCCATGCATGGAGCAGCAGACGATGGATGCCGAGATGGTCTCGGAAGAATTTATTGTGTTTGTTGTCGCCGTAGTGTTTGTCGCCGATGATAGGATGGCGGAGATGAGCTAGATGACGGCGGATTTGATGCCAGCGTCCTGTTTTTGGGCAAGCGAGTACAAGTGAGAACCGGGCTGAGGTGTAGCGAGAGCTAATAGCCCAAGGTTTTTCGCTCCGCGCTAGGGTCTGATATGTCGTTTGAGCGGGTAATCCATCCGTTTGAGGTCGGTTCGGAGGTTTTATGGGATAGTCGATCTCGCCGCTGTCGTCTGTCCAGCCGCGTACTATGGCTAGATAGATTTTTTGTATTGTCCGTTGGTAAAACAGCGCAGCCAAGCGACCAGCAGCCTCACTAGTTTTTCCCCACACTAAGACGCCCGAAGTAGCGCGGTCTAAGCGATGCACTGGGTATACACGCCGACCGAGTTGGCGGCGCATTAACTGAAGCAGAGAGAAAGTATCTTCGCTAATTGGGCTGCGATGCACGAGTGTTTCAACAGGTTTGTTGATGGCAATGTATTCATTGTCCTCGTAAAGCACAGCCAATTTCTCGGCATGGGTATTGTAAGTTTTGCGGTGGGACATGATTCTTAACGTCTTATGTTTTAGCTAAGCCATCAATCTCCTTTTTGGCCTTCGGCAAGGCGAGGCTCAGCCTACGCAGAGGTATTGTCCTAATCTAGGAGCGCAACCATTCCCAAGCGGTTCGATAGTCACCTTCTTGGGTGCAATACTCCAAGAAGGCGCGATAAAATTTATTGTTTCCAATAGTAGAGGAATCTCCAAGAACAATTAGCATCTTCCGAGCGCGTGTCATCGCTACGTTCATTCGGCGATAGTCCTGCAGAAAGCCGATATCGCCCTTTGGATTTGAGCGCACAAGGCTGATATAGATGACATCGCGTTCTTGACCCTGAAAACCGTCAATGGTATTAATGGTGATTAAAGGCTCCGAGCGCCCGAGTAGAGTGTGGCCGTTAGAGGCATCAGCTCTCAAGAGAAGCAAGGGAGCCAATAGAGCATCCTCTCGAAAAAGGGCCTCTAATTGAATTACTTGCTCTCGATAAGGCGATAAGATGCCAATACTAGGTAAGTTTGACGAGGTAGACAGTGTGGCGTCTTCAAGTGAAAACTGTTGGAGGAACTGAAGGAGATGTTCGCGCAGCAAGAGCGCCTCCTCGGGATTGTAGCGACTTAAATTTCGCGCACGACTTTCGGTGACAGAGGCGCGCTCTTCAAAGCCACAGCCAGCGGTATCTACAAAAGTTACCGGGCTCCAAGTGACGGGTGGTTTCCAGGAGGATGAAGAACGTTGCTCGATGGGAAAAGCCGACAATAGACTACGGACGGTTCGGTTTGCTGCAGTTTCGTGAGCAATTAAAGCACCGCCATAGAAGTATTGATTAGAGAAGTTCATGATGGTCTGATGCATGCGATATTGAACAGTAAGCAAGTGCACGCGATCGGGTAAGAGACTTATGCAGCGTTCGATAAGCGTGACGCTCAGCCCTTTGCGGGCAGCTTCAATGCTCTTGACGGTAGGCGGAAGTTGGAAGGGATCGCCAGCAAGCACTACGCGACTACACTTTAAAATAGGTATCCAGCAGGCTGGTTCTAGAGCTTGAGCAGCTTCATCAATAACGCAAGTTCGAAAGCGCATCTTTTCCAGCACAGGGTTTGCCGCACTGACAAGGGTGCACACGATTGCATGGGCCGAGGTGAGTATCTGGTCAACGACGCGCTCTTCTAAGGTTTTGGCCCAAGCTTCTAACTCGCGCGCTTGGCTTTTGAGATGCTCTCGTTCACGTCGATCTTCAGCGCGCATGCTACCCTTGTATCGGCGTGCTTGGCGCCGATATTCCGCCGCTTGGATTTTGATACGCTTAATATGGCGACTTTCGGGATGGCTAGCCAACAGTCCTTCTAAAGTATGGGCCAAGACAGCCTCATCTACACGGCTGATATTGCCTATACGTACTACACTCAACCCTGCTTGAACGAGTCGCTCGGTCAATAAATCAGCAGCGGTGTTGCTGGGTGCAGTTACCAGCACCGTGCTTTCGCGTCGGCATAAAAGGCGCACGGCAGCAACGAGCACGGTGGTCTTTCCGGTGCCCGGAGGCCCATGAACAACAATAATATCGCGGTTTTCTAAGATGGCCTTGACGGCTCTGCGTTGCGAGGAATTAAGTTCTTCCCATATGCGCCGCTCATCTGCACTGTTTTCCGAGGAAACCGGAATATCGGTCACTTGAATGGACGAGCTTTGGTTTGGAGTGCAAGCGTAATTGAGCGAGGGCGTAGGCAACGGCCAGGCGCTCACCAGGTCGCGCAGTTCTGCTAGCCGATCACCTCGAGCGGCGATGACGGCTCTTAGGGCAGCTTCCATCTCAGCATAGCTGCGATCATCGAAAAGCATCTCCACGCCCAGAGAACCGAACGTCAACCAATCAGGCACATCTCGAGCCTGTAAGATAATTTTCATTCGGTTGCGATCGACGTAGTAAATAACTCCAGTCCTTTCGGGCTTTTCTACGTGAGGCTCTTGCGTAAACAGGCGAACGCTGTAGCCCGCGCGTAATTGATGGGGCTGGTCTAAATATGTCGTTCGTTCAACCACAACAAAGACCTTTTCCCCTAGCGTAAATCCTGTTTGTACGACGCGCAGCGGCGACCAGGCATACCCTTGTGCGACGCGCTCACTGAGTGGCGTTGTCTGAACGGTCTGCAAGAAGGAACGGTAGTCTTCTTCACGCTCTTGCCGCAACAGCTCTAGCAAATGGGCGTAATAAGTGGCCTTCGAAGAAGCCATGGTGAGAGAGAAGCGATTGTTCTACTTAATCGTTTTCGAACTCGCGAGCTAGAATAGAAAGGACTTCTTTTACAGTTTCTTCTTCTAGATCTGTGCGACGCACGATTTCTTCAGGCGTCAATTCAAGGACTTGACGAGCCGTATCGCAACCAATACCCTTGAGGGCTTCGATGATCCACGGCTCGATTTCATCTGTGAATTCGTCAAGTTCGACGTCGTCTATTTCATATTCTTGAGGAACGTTTCGATATACGTCAATTTCATAACCCGTCAATTTAGAAGCCAGCTTTATGTTGGAGCCGCCTTTACCTATCGCTAAACTTACTTGATCGGGTTCTAAGTATACGCTGGCACGCTTTTTTTCAGTGTCTACTTCAATACGGCTCACGCTTGCCGGAGTCAAGCTGCGTTGGATGTAGAGCGCTATATTATTGGTGTAGTTGATGATGTCAATGTTTTCGTTGCGCAACTCGCGGACAATGCCGTGAATACGAGTGCCTTTCATCCCCACGCAAGCCCCTACCGGGTCAATACGGTCGTCGTGGCTTTCTACGGCAACTTTGGCGCGTTCGCCAGGCAGGCGGACGACATTTTTAATTTCAATTATGCCATCCTCTATTTCAGGAACTTCCGCTTCCATCAAGCGCTGCAAAAACAAAGGATCGGTGCGGCTAATGACGATGTAAGGAGCATTATTGCGCATTTCCACCCGTCGGATTACACCGCGCACGATATCGCCTTTCCGATAATAATCGCCTTTAATCATCTCTGAACGCGGCAGCACGAGTTCTCGCCCTGTATTGTCGTCAATAACGAGGAGCTCGCGCTTAAGGGTCTGGCTGACTTCACCCGAGACCAATTCGCCAATCATTTCAGAGTATCGGCGATAAATTTCATCTTTTTCCAGCTCTAAAATGCGAGACACGAGTGTCTGACGAGCGGCCATGATAGCGCGACGACCAAATACGTCTATGCTTAATTGCTCGTAACATTCATCTCCTACCTTTAAATCTGGGTCGATAAGACGTGCCTCAGACTCGCTGACTTGAGTGTTTTCGTCTGTCACCTCGCCATCAGGCACGACTTGACGCACTCGCCAGATCTCTAAGTCACCAGTGGAAACGTTGACGATAACGTCAAAATTCTCATCTGAACCGTATTTGCGCCGAATAAGGGTGCGAAAAACATCCTCCAAAACTCGCACCATCGTAGGACGGTCTATGTTCTTGACCGTCTTAAATTCGGAGAATACGCCAACAAAATTTTCCATAATAATAAGTTACTCAACTATAAGAGCACAGATAAAGGTATTTTCCAACTTTTATAAAACAACTTTAACCACCGTAGAGGCAATCTGTTCAAAGGGAATGGTTTTTTCTACAGTGGTTTGAACACGCCGCGAGCCTTGCTTTTGCACTATCGTTTGCTCTAATATAATGTGGTGTTCGTCTATGGCCTTCAGGATGCCGCGTTGGCTCGTATTGTCCAGAAGTGTTACTTGAACATGACGTCCGATGTTGTTCCGATATTGACGCCAAAACCGCAGAGGGCGCCCTACGCCAGGGCTACTTACCTCGAGAACGTATTTTTCGCCCATCCAGCCGTGTGTATCTAAGTGACTTTCTAAATACCGGCTGACAATTTGACATTTATTAAAATTGACGCCAGAATCGCTATCTATAAACACGCATAACTTATTACGCGGCTGCAGTTGGATTTCAACCGTAAAGCAATCATGAAGTCGCTCGTCAGTCCTGAAAAGCGTATCTAGTAGAGAAGAAATGCGCTCAACTAACTCAGCAGTACTTATTGCCATACAGCGCTCTTTAGGGTGACCTATAAACAAAAAGGGAACCGTTGGTTCCCTTCGTTGGTTTACCCCTGAAAGGTTGCAGCAAAGGTACGGCGAAACATTTTATTTGTGAAAAGAACTTTTGCATTGTGCTTATGAAAGTATTTGGGGAAGGCGACAATCGAAGGTCTCGCGAATGAGGTATGCCGAATTTCGAAAAAGGCGGCCGACAGGCGCCTACACAGGGAATGTTTCGCGCTGTTATAGCCTTTTTCTATTGGTCGCGGCGCTCAGGGCTCGAAGAGGGCTTCCACGAACGCTTGTTTGTTGAAAATTTGGAGTTGGTCTACGCGTTCGCCTACGCCAATATATCGTATAGGCACTTTGAGTTGGTCGCTTATGCCAATGACGACACCACCTTTAGCTGTGCCATCTAATTTAGTCAGGGCAAGGGCGGTGATGGGAGCTACTTCGGTGAAATGGCGCGCCTGCTCAAAGGCATTTTGGCCTGTAGAGGCATCCAAAACGAGGAGAATGTCGTGTGGTGCTCCGGGTAATTTTTTCTCGATGGAGCGGCGAATTTTGCCCAGTTCTAACATCAAGTTGGCCTTGTTGTGTAGACGTCCGGCAGTGTCTATGATGGCTGCGTCGAAGCCTTGGTGAATGGCTTGTTGTACAGTTTCGTAAGCAACAGCACCGGGATCGGCACCCATACCTTTGCTGTAGAAGGCGCAACCTGCGCGATCGGCCCAGATTCTGAGCTGGTCTACAGCAGCAGCCCGAAAGGTGTCTGCAGCACCGAGCAGCACCTTATACCCTCGCTGAGTGAACTGAGCGGCGAGCTTGCCAATCGTGGTCGTTTTACCTACGCCGTTGACCCCAACGACGAGCAACACGTAAGGGCGTTTCTCAGGAGGAATATGAAAATCTTCAACCTCTTGGGTGTCATTCTCAGAGAGCATTTGAACGATCTCGTCGCGCAACAAGGCGTAGAGCTCATGCACACTAAGGTATTTGTTTCGAGCTACACGAGCTTCAAGGCGTTCAATAATCTTAATGGTAGTTTCTAGCCCTACATCGGCAGCAATGAGGGCTGCTTCAATTTCATCGAGCACGTCTTCATCTATTGTGCTCTTACCTGTGATGGCGCGGGCGATCTTGCTGAGAAAGGTTTCCTTCGTTTTTTCTAGCCCCTTATCCAAGTCGGCTTTTTTTTCGCGGCTAAAGAACTTGTCAAAAAAACCCATGATGAGTGCACAGGATAGGAGTGGAAGGAGACAAATAGGCTCTGACCCTTAGTTGCTGATACTAGCGGCCATGACAATGCTTGTATTTTTTTCCGCTTCCGCAAGGGCAAGGGTCATTTCGCCCTACAGCGGGCTGACGGACAATGGGTTGAGGCCGAGTTGCAGGGCGTTGGCCCGCCTCGGCAGCCGCGCGATGGGCTGCCCGCTGAGCTTCGGTCATTACTTCCTCAGCGACGGAGCGATTTGTCCGCAACCGCACGCGCTGAGCAGCAAACTGTTGAGCACGACGAGCCTCTTCGCGCCGAGCCTGTTCTGCTTGATGTTCGTCGGGCAATACAAGGGTGCCTCGGAGGAGGAAAGAGGTAGTCTGCAGGTTAATTTGGCCAATAAGAGCTTCGAAAAGCTTGTAAGCCTCCATCTTGTAGACGACAAGAGGGTCTTTTTGCTCGAAGGAAGCTCCTTGGACGGAATCTTTGAGGTCGTCAATATGGCGCAGGTGCTCTTTCCAGGCCTCGTCGATAATCGCTAACATAGCGACCTTTTCAATGTCGTTCATAATACTTTTGCCCTCCGTCCGGATAGCTTCTTCGATATCTACACTGATGTTGAGGCCGAGCATACCGTCGGTGAAGGGCACTAGAACGCGCTTGTAGCGATCGCCTTCTTGAGCGCGGATTCTCTTGATGAGGGGCAGCAGGCGCTCGGAGATTTGCTGCCGCTTGCGCGCGTAGAGGTCTAGCACTTGCGCTTGAAAGGTTTCGATAACAGTTTCCTCGCGCTCAGTCTTGAACCAGAGAGGATCTATCCGCGGGTCTACGCCGATGAGGCGTATGGCATCGAGGCGAAAGGTTTCAAAATCGCCATTTTCGCGGTGCAGTTGAACGAGTTCTGCGGTAATGGCGAGGAAGGCATTGTTGATGTCTACCGAGAGGCGGTCGCCAAAGAGGGCGTTTCGGCGCTTCTTGTAGATGGCCTCGCGCTGAATGTTCATGACATCGTCGTATTCGAGCAGGCGCTTGCGAATGCCAAAGTTGTTCTCTTCAACGCGTTTTTGAGCGCGCTCGATGGATTTGGTGACCATGGGATGTTGAATGACGTCACCCTCCTTGTGACCCATGCGGTCCATAAGGCTAGCGATACGCTCGCTTTGGAAGAGACGCATGAGATTGTCTTCGAGCGACACGAAGAATTGTGAAGAACCTGGATCACCTTGGCGACCGGCACGGCCGCGCAGTTGGCGGTCTACGCGACGGCTCTCGTGGCGTTCAGTGCCGATAATGGCCAGACCACCGGCTTCCTTTACTCCAGGTCCAAGTTTAATGTCTGTACCGCGGCCGGCCATATTGGTAGCGATTGTCACCCTTCCGGCCAGACCCGCTTGGGCTACGATTTCCGCTTCGCGTTGGTGTTGCTTAGCGTTGAGCACATTGTGCTCAATACCTCGCAAGCGTAGCATGCGCGAAAGAAGTTCGGAAATTTCTACTGAAGTGGTGCCCACAAGAACAGGTCGTCCGGCGTTTCGCAAGCGGATAATTTCCTCGATAACTGCATTGTATTTCTCGCGAGCGGTCTTGAATACGAGATCGTCTTTGTCTTCGCGAATAACTTTGCGATGAGTCGGAATGACGACTACGTCCAGCTTATAGATATCCCAGAACTCCTTGGCTTCAGTTTCCGCTGTACCAGTCATTCCGGCTAGTTTGTGGTACATGCGGAAGTAGTTTTGCAACGTAATTGTCGCATAAGTCTGAGTGATTTCTCCGACTTTGACGTTTTCTTTTGCCTCGATGGCCTGATGGAGACCGTCAGAATATCGACGACCTTCCATGATTCGGCCAGTCTGCTCGTCAACGATTTTGACTTCGCCCTCAGGAGTAACGATGTATTCATTGTCTTTCTCGAAGAGGGCATACGCTTTTAAGAGCTGTTGTACGGCGTGAATGCGCCGACTTTTGACGCCGTAATCCTGAGAGAGGCGCTCCTTGGCCGCTGCTTTTTCGGCGGGGGAGAGATCAGGGTTGTTGTCGATATTAACTAACTCAGAGGCGATATCCGGTAAGACGAAAAAGTTAGGATCGTTATTGAAGCGACTTAGAAATTCTAAGCCTTTGTCGGTGAGTTCGACGCTGCGGTTTTTCTCATCAATGTGGAAAAGCAGTTCTCGGTCTACCTCAGGCATGCGTTTGCTATTTTCCTGCATGTAATAGTCTTCTGTTTTCTGCAGGAGCACTTTGACGCCCTCTTCACTGAGAAACTTAATCAACGGGCGATGCTTTGGCAAGGCGCGATGAGCACGCAATAACGGCAGACCGGCTCCACCCTCTTCGTAGCCGAGTTGACCAGCGGCGAAGAGTTTGCGCGCTTCGTTGAGAAATTGGTTGGCTAAGCGCACTTGTTCTTCATATAGGCGTTTTACGGCGGGGTTCAGCTCGACATATTCCTGATCTTCGACGCCGCGGGTTACGGGGCCGGAGATAATAAGCGGAGTACGCGCCTCATCGATAAGGACGGAGTCCACTTCGTCTACAATGGCGTAATGGTGCTTGCGCTGTACCAGTTCTTCCACGCTGATAACCATGTTGTCGCGCAGATAGTCGAAGCCGAACTCTGCGTTGGTGCCATAGGTGATGTCGCACTGATAGGCGCGGATGCGTTCTGGAGAGTGAGGGCGGTACTTATCAATGCAGTCTACCGTCAGCAGGAGAAATTCATAAATAGGGCCAACCCACTCCTGGTCGCGACGCGCCAAATAGTCGTTGACGGTGACTACATGTACTCCTTCTCCTCCAAGGCCATTGAGGTAAGCGGGTAGGGTCGCCACCAGCGTTTTGCCCTCGCCCGTAGCCATTTCTGCAATTTTACCCTCATGCAGTACGATGCCGCCAATGAGTTGAACATCGTAGTGTACCATGTTCCACACGATGTCGCCACCAGCAGCTACCCAGCGATTTTTCCAGATGGCCTTCTCGCCCTCGATACGCACATAGGTCTTATCGCGCTGTGCAGCCAATTGGCGGTCGTGTTCCGTGGCTGTTACGACGAGTTCCTCGTTCTCTGTAAACCGACGGCATGTCTCTTTTACAACGGCAAAGGCTTCTGGTAAGATGTCCATGAGGACTTCCTCAAGCAATTTGTCGCGCTCTTTGCGCAGTTCATCCACTTGCTTGAAAAGCGCTTCTTTTTCAAGGAAGTTTTCCTCTTTCAACGCTTGTTGGTGGATGGTGTTAATTTCACCATCTATCTGGCTTAAATAATCGGCAATCCGCTGGCGAAATTCAAGTGTCTTTTGGCGGAGTTCATCATTGCTCAACGCACGATATTGCTCGAAGTAACGGTTTATCTCGGCTACCGTTTCCATATAGCGACTCATGTCGCGTTCTTGTTTTGTGCCGAGAATTTTCTTGAGTAGTCCTAACATGTCTATTGTTAATATGAATGGGGTGATAAGAGAGAATTGCCTCTCGCCTTTCTAGCGAACGAGACGAGGAGACTCACTTTTCGACGCTGCAAAGGTAATATACTCTTTCGGCCAAGAGCATGAATAAAGTTTACATTTCATTCTAGGTATTTGGAAATGGATAAAATGGCAGCTCGTGCCCCAAAAAAGCACTTAGAACAGTGAGCCCTTGGCATATGCCTGCTAACGGCTGTTTTCATGTAAAAACGATAAAATGATTGAACGGTTTGGTCGACCTTGCCAACAAGGAACACGAAGCAATCGCATTGCATTCTAACGGGGAAGGCAGCCCTTCAATGGGTTGGTCAAAATCTCGATGGATACAGCTTTCTCAACACTGTCAGGTAGTAGACATTTTTGTCTCCTCTCCATACAAGTTCTCCCGCATGAGCTGGTTAAAATACGCTGCGTTAACTCTTCTGCTTTCATTTGCTTCAGGCTGCGATAAGCCTACGAGCCGCGGGCGCATTTTGGCTTTCTTCTATTGGAAGAATCGCCTCGCTTTAACGCCAGCAGAGGTCGCTTTTTTAGATAGTCTGGGTTGTCAGGTGCTGTATGTCAAGTTTTTAGACATAGCACGCGTGGGCGGTGAACCTGCCCGTCCTTACTCCATATTAGAGGTGATCGACACAACTGGACTTGGCAATCGAGTCATTGTGCCGTGTGTGTTTTTGACAAATTCTGTCTTCGAAGGGCTGTCAACTGCTGAAGGAGAAGTTTTGGCCCAGAAAGTAGCCCGTGCAATATCGAGGGTAGGCCAGCAATTCCCAAAAGCTTCTTTCGCTGAAGTGCAGGTTGACTGCGATTGGACTAAGCGAACTCGCCATGCTTACTTTCTTTTTTTAGACAACTTGAGGAAGTGTCTACCCGCTGGCACAAAGCTTAGCGCCACTCTACGGCTCCACCAGTACAAATTTCCTCACCGCACGGGAGTGCCGCCCGTAGAGCGCGGCTTGTTGATGTTGTATAACACGGGCGATATTCAAGATCCGAATGAAGAAAACTCCATTTTCTCGTATGAGGACGCTTTTCGCTACTTAGATGGTGCTCCAGCGCATTATCCCCTTCCGTTGGATGTAGCTCTGCCGGCTTTTAGTTGGACGCTAGTCTACCGCGATGGCCATCTATGGAAAATTGGCCCGGAAGGCTACCGTCCGCCACCCTACGACGGCGAACAACGAGTGCGAACAGAGCGCATCGACACGGCTCTTTTGCGCAAGGCTGCACAACTCGCCGCACATGTGCGCACGGAACCTGGCAGTCGCCTAGCGTTTTTCAGGCTAGATAGCACAACTGTAAGGCAATTCTCAATTGGCTTTCTTCGAGAAATTGTTACCCAAGTGTCTGACTGATTGCTTAACAACTTCTTAACCAATCATATGCTTAAAATTAAAGCTCCCTAAAAAATGGGTTAACTGCGATGCGGTCTCTTTGCCTCAAAAGACGACTGCATCATGAGACACAACTACATTATCTACTTGACGGCGCTGCTGATGACAGCTTCGTTGCGCGCTCAAGCGCCCTTTACTCCCTTTGACACCGCCTATGTAGCTGGCTCTACGGTGGTTCGCGTTTCTCCTTCTTTGAAGGCAAACGTTGTATTCCGCGAAGGCAGTAACTGGGTACGCCTAGAGCGCCAAGACGGCTTCAAGGCCGTGGTTCCTGCTCCGCGGGAGCACGACTTCATGACCTATTTGCCTGACCCTGCTGACCCCAACCGACGGGGAACACTCGTGATCAATCACGAACGAGCCACCATTCGCAGTGAGCGTCCGGCATTAGGCATGGGTGGTGCTGTATCCATCGTACCAGTAGTGCGCATCGGCGACACGTGGAGAATTGACAGCACGATTGCAAAAGGTGACACCTGTTTTGCAGTGGACTTCTCTACTGTTGGCTACACGACCACAAACTGCAGCGGTGCTTTACTCTCTACGGGTAATGTATTGACGGGAGAGGAAATTTTTGGCAACTTCCGCTCGAACCAGCAGATATCTGCTAATTTTGACACACTGCTCAACCAGTTTGGTTACGACGGACAAGGCAACTATACTATTCCTGCATCCGTACCTGAGTTCGGCGGACGCAAAATTAAGATGTTCCAAAACTTCGGTTGGCTGACAGAGATTGACCCAAAGACGCGCCGTGCAGTGCGCAAATTGTATCATGCCGGCCGTATGTCGTTTGAAGGAACAGTGGAATTGGATGATCGTCGCACGCTAGTACACGGCAACGACTTCGTACCTAGCGCAGCTCTGCCGCATGGAGCTTTCTTGTTCAAGTACGTCGCTGACAAGCCTGGAGACTTCACAACAGGCAATTTGTATGTATTCAAGCAAAACCCGGGCTCGTACGAAGGTGTATGGTTGCCTATTCCGCGCAATTTAGACTCGTTGATTATCGCTCCTGAAATTGCCACGCGGTTGGGCGCTACGTGTTTCCAACGTTTAGAGTGGACTTGCTTCGACCCTGTCACAGGACGCGTCTATATAGCAGAGACAGGCCGGGACAATCAATCTATGGCGCTTTCCATGAGAAATGGTGCTACCATACCGAAGCACTGGATAGATGGAAACTTGTTCAACCCAGCTGATTCCACGTGTCGTCATCCATATGGCGCCGTGCTCGTATTGGAAGGAGCAAAAACTGATAAGCCTTCTGTGCGCGTGCACTTGTGGGGCGGCCCCGAAGTCCCAAATAATCCGGCAGCTTCTAAGTTTGTCTTCAACAGTGTAGACGGCATTACGCTAGCTAACTACGGCAAAAAGCGGTTTTTGGTTCTTCAAGAAGACAATATCGGCACCTCCCTCGGGCGCATCGTGCCTTCCTTTGTAGGTAACTTCCCCTACGAAGTTCCAAAGGCGTTTATGCTGGATTTAGACATTCCCAACCCCACGCCGGCAAACTTGCACTTGTTCTATACGGGCTCTCGCGATTCGGAGGCCACTGGCGCCATCATGACACCAGACGGCAGCACCTGCTTTATCAACAACCAACATCCTAATGGCACAGGTGAAAGCTTTGCCTCTGATACCGTAGGAAATGTCTCTAGCATAGGGAACGTCTACCCGTTCCAGCGCGCCGCTACTATTGCTATCACGGGATTCGACCCCAAGCTCATCACGAACATTCCTACCATTGACAACAACGCCGAAGAGTTCATTCTCTATCCCAATCCGGCCTTCCGCGCCGTGCATTTCAACAAGATTGTGGACATTGAACTCTATAACGCCCAAGGGCAACTTTTGCGCACTCGGGAACAGGTTGCTCACGTCAACGTAGATGACCTCGAACCAGGCACTTACTTCTTGCGAACCTTACACGACCAGCAGACATACCGAATTGTAGTCACGCGCTAAGCAACTGGGTAGGTGGCGGCCACTTAACCTGCCACCGGAAAACTACGGCAGCATGAAACCCTTTTGGCGGGATTCATGCTGCTGTTTGTTTGAGGTCTATCATAGAAAATTGATTATCAGTTTTTAAACTGAAACAAAAAGTCCTTGCTTATGAAGCAAGTTTCATTCATAGCATTCTGCATTATAGCTCAACTTATTTTTCTCGGCTACGTCTCGAAAGAAAAGGTCAATACGTCTTCGCGCCTCATTGAGCAGCCTCTGCGACAGCGTTTTGAGGAGAAAAGCGCCCATTTTCGAAAAACACTCCTGGTTTTCAAGGAATTGTTGAATGAAGATAGAGTGCCAAAAAAGCGCATCGCAAAAAGATGGTTAGACGCCTTTCGCCAGATCCGCCTAGCCTATAAACAGATAGAAATGATTGGCGCCTATTTTGACCCTTACAATGCTAGTCTCTTAAATGGCCCAGCAATTCCTGAGGCTGAATATGAGGGCGGTCTAGCCACGTCGCGTCCTTCACAAAGTTTGCAAGTAGTAGAGGAGTTGCTCTGCGCCGAAGACCCATTGAATCATCGGGCTGAACTGCTTCGGCTAGTCGATAAAGCCCTGGCTTTTCACGCAGAAATGAGTCTTGTCGTGCAAAAATATCCCTTTGAAGACTGGATGCTTTTCGATGCTATGCGTCAGCATTTGGTGCGCGTCTGTGCGTTAGGATTAGTAGGCTTCGACTCTCCCCTATTACTTCACTCGCTCCCTGAGTGTGCAGCCGCCTTAGAAGAAATGCTATACGCCATACAACTTTACGAGCCGCATTTATTGGACGACAAAGAGAGTTTCCAGCAACTTCGCGGACACCTCAACCAAGCCATTGCTCAACTCAAGGAAGCTAGAAGCTTCGATGAATTTGACCGCGTAGCTCTTATTCGCAACCATTTGTCGCCTTGCTGGCCGTTGCTTTACCGCCTTCAACAGGAATTAGAGATTGAGCCAGTTGAACAGCGTTATCCCTTCTATACTGCGTATAACATTCAGGCAAACAGCTTATTTTCTCCTGATTTTTTGAAACGCGGCTTCTTTAGCGAGGTGAAGACTAGTCAACTGCCTCCCAAAATTGTAGCGTTGGGGCGCATGTTGTTTTTTGATCCCATTCTCTCGGGCAACGGTGAACGCGCCTGCGCCTCTTGCCACCAACCGGAATACGCTTTTGCAGAACCCGTGCGTTTTAGTCGGGCCTTTGACCCCCAAGAACACGTTGGGCGAAATGCACCTTCCCTCATCAATGCTGTATATGCGCACTTATTCCAAACCGATGGCCGCGCTTCTAGTATTGAAGAACAATTTCATCAAGTCTTAGTAAACGAACGCGAAATGAACATTCGCGAGGATGAAGCCGTTCGGCGTATTGCTGCCTCAGCGGAATACCGCCGCCTTTTTCAAGAGGCATTCGGTTTGCGACAAGGTCAGCAACTTGACTTTGCTATGATAAAAGCTGCTCTCGGAGCCTACGTAGAGTCTTTAACCGCCTTTAATTCTCCCATAGACCGCTACATGCGCGCTGAAACAGATTACATAGACCCTGAAGTATACCAAGGCTTCAATCTATTCTTGGGCAAGGCGAAATGCGCTACCTGTCATTTCATCCCATTGACCAACGGTACGGTACCTCCTACTTTTCAGGAGACCGAGGTGGAGGTGCTCGGAACGCCAAAAGAGAAAAACAAACCTGAAGTAGACCCAGACTTGGGCCGATATCATATTGCTCATCTGGACCAACATCGCCATGCCTTCAAGACACCGACAGTGCGCAACGCCGCTCTTACGAAGCCGTATATGCACAACGGCGTCTTTGATACTTTAGAAGAGTTGGTTCTGTTTTACAACCATGGAGGCGGAGCTGGTATGGGCATCGAATTGAACAATCAGACTCTACCTCCAGACTCGTTGCATCTCAACGCTCGAGAAATTCGCGCACTCGTACGCTTCATGGAAGCACTTACCGACACTTCGGGACTCACCCAGCGTCCTGAGCGGCTACCTGCCTATGAAGGCGAACACGCACGTTGGAACGATAGACCTATCGGCGGTCGTTACTAGGAGGAAGGAAGTTTAAATTCAACAACCCATTCTTGTGCACGTCGTTCAGGAAGAGGCCAATATTCTCGGATAAACAGCGCCTCGTCATAACGGCAGAGCTTGCGCCAAAAAAGCCGCAAACTCCAGGGACTGTCGGCGTCAAAGAACATAGGCTCATCAAAATTGCTCCAGGCGACAGTAAAATAACGAGGAATGCTCAGGCGAGATAGCGCCGCTCTTAAGTAGCGAAAGGTGGTATAGTCGGTCTTTTTAGTATCATTGATCCAAGACTTCCATATGGCTGCTTCGATGCGCCAACAAGCGCGCTCGAGCAGCCATCGGCCTTGCAAGTAGCGAGGCCAAAATGCTACACCTTTTTCAAGCTCGATAAAAGGACGACTGGAAGGGAGAAGCGCCTGGCGCGAGGCATACGGCACACCTATTTGCCACAGCAAACGCATTACCGGTGGACGAGACTCAGGCGCTTCCATCCCTAGGTCAATCAGTACGAGACGCTGGTTAGTCGCCATATCATATAAGTACGCTTCCTGCTGTTCGAAACCCACGGCCAGATTGCCTAGCAAAAAGGTCTTCCCTCCGGGCAATGGCTGAACACGCCCGCCGGGCACAACTAGAGCACACTGCGCTAGCGGCGGTTGAAAGTTAGCATTCGAGTAACCTTGCCACGGGAAGGCGACCACGGTGGAAGAGGAGGAGAGGCATTGCCGTAGGGCTTCGGTAACGGGCGCCGGAAACAGCTGAAGCCATCGAGCAAACAGTTTTCCGCCGCCTGGGTAAAGGGCGTTGAGCACGGCATACCACTGCCCTTTCTCTGCCCATACTTGGAAGAGGGCTCCTAAGCACTGCGGTCGAGGCGGATGAAAGTTCCCGTGGACTGAAATTTTCTCCCTTCGAGCGCGTAAAAAGGCCTCAGCTATCGACAAAAACTTTGCGGAATGACCTTCTTGAAGGCACGCATAGGCAAATGCTAAAAATGCTTGGCGCTCTGGCGGTATTTGTGGAGAAGGGCGCTGACACCACAGCCCTGCCAATTCTTCTACCAAACTCTCTAATGGAGGAGGCTCTATCGACGGGGTAACTACGTCTTCGTAGAAAATTTGTTCTGCAGGCCAAAAGAGAGGAGCATCCTCTTGCTCGTGACAATATTCAATGATCCTTGCAGCTTGTTGCTGCTGCATCTTGAGCGCCTTTTCTGTCGGCACACGAGTAATTGTATGAGCCACTCGCTCTAGGTCTTGAAGGAGTGCTGCTGAACGCATTGTGGTTGGTGAAGCGGGTAAAGAGATAAGATAGCGATGCAGTCTCTTGCTCCAATCGGACGAAAGGCCCGAAACAGGCAGCACCCATTCTAGAAAACCAGTCTCCACTAAATGGAGCACATAATGCACTATCTGTTGCATCGATTGCCCACTTGCTTCCATCAAGGCAGTGCAGAGTGTTGCGAAGTCGCAAGAACGGTTATTTCGGAGCAGTAGTTTTACTACGTATTGAAGCGACTCATCAGCTCTTGCCCGTTGTATTCGCTCCTTTTCGCCGGCGTAATGAAGCCAGACGTATTCCACCGATTCGCAGGTACAGATACATGGATTAAGTTGAATACGGAGTGAGTGGAAAAAGACAGGTTCACGAAGGAGCTTGTCGTAAAGCAGCGGTAGCAGAGAACTATTCGGTACGACAACACATTTTTTTCTAGAAAGAGACGACTCTTCGTTGACTCCAAGGGTTACTGTTGCTAGCCGTCCTAATGGAGTGGGTCGTGTAGCCATCCGAGTCACGTATTGGAGTACCGAAAGTGCCGTCTGTCGGTCTTTTTTGGAAAGACCTTTTGCCTGAGGGATGCGCCACTCGAGCAAACGACTCAGCAACTGATGTGAACTAAAGAGCAAAGATCTCTGTAAATCAATATTTTGGGCCAGGGCTTGCAGAGAGCAATAACTGTCTAGAAGTACTTTTTCATACTGACGAGCAAAAGTTGCTTCAACAGCATGCAAGGAATTCTTTGCCTGGCGAAAAACGCTAGCAGCTTCAGCGATGGGTGCTAATTCGGGAACGTTCTTCCACATCATTATATGTGCCTCGCAAGGCAGGCGTTGGCGTTGATAAAAAGCCCTGCGCGCATTGTAGATTGCCGTGCGCTGAGATGACCTTGGCAAAGTGACTAGAGCTGTATCGAAGGCCGATTGAAGGCGCTCTCTGGCTTTCTCCACTGCCTCTTCTGCTAATCGGAAAGAGTGTTCCCAACTTACCCAAGACGTACTCAAGGATTTGAGAACCGAAAAGGGCATCCCAGCTTGACGCACCATCAAATATGGAAAAAGGCGAATGCGAGCCATCTTTGTTTACAAAGGTAGCGGTTCTGCTGTCGGGTTAGCGCTCAGCTCAATTCAGGTGAGAAGATAATACGCCCTTGACCGAACAGAACACGCATATCTTTGTGCAAAAAAGCAAAATCGTTTCTCAGGCAGGGAACCCAGCTTAGCCCAGCGAAGCGGTATTCGTGATGGAGAAAGAGCTGGCCAAGGCAAAAAATCTTGCTTCTATCACCTGAAAAGCAACGCGAAGTATACATGGTGAAAAAGAAACCTACCCGCACAGTAGGATCCGCCAAATCATCTACACCTGCAAAACCGCAGCCATCCGTCCCTACTCGGGCAGACCGCTTCCCTTGGGGATGGGCACTCCTTCTAATGCTTTTTACTGCTCTGCTTTTCTCGCCCATTCTTGGCAATGAATTGACCAACTGGGACGACCATTTCTATGTTACGGAGAATGCACTATTGCGCGGCCCAGACTGGAAAGGCATCTTTACCCAGCCGGTCGTGTCGAACTACCACCCTTTGACTATTCTCACTTTGGCATTGAACTATCAGCTGTCGGGTTTGAAGCCGTTTTCATATTTTTTAGTAAACTGGCTTCTACACATTGCCAATACCGGGCTGGTTTTTTACTTCAGCTGGTTGCTGTCCAATCGGCAACGTTGGGTGGCACTATTCGTTGCGGGAGTATTTGCAACCCACCCTATGCACGTAGAGTCGGTGGCCTGGGTAGCGGAGCGAAAGGACGTCCTCTATACATTTTTTTATCTGTTAGGGCTTATTGCCTATTGGCAGTATCTGACGTCTAAGGCTCGATTCTCTTTTGTCCTGGCGGTGGGTTGGTTTATTCTTTCGCTCTTGTCTAAGCCGGCGGCAGTAGCCTTCCCGCTTTCTCTGCTAGCATTAGACTATTGGAAGGGCCGCTCCTTTCGCGAAAAGGAGTTGTGGCTAGAGAAGGCGCCTTTTTTTCTCATGGCATTTGTTATGGGCCTCCTTACGATATACATTCAGTCTAAGAAGGCGATGGCGAGCATCGAGATGTACTCGGTGCTGCATCGTCTTTTTTTCGGTTGCTATACGTTATTGAGTTACGTTGGCCGATTTTTTTGGCCTTGGCCTTTGTCACCCTTTCATCCGTATCCACCGATTAACCAATTAGAATGGTTCATTCTGGCTGCACCTCTGTTACTGTTAATAGCTATTGCCGTTGTATGGTATTTCCGCCGCAATCGTGCACTGGTATTTGGCGTATCATTTTATTTGGCAAATATCATTTTAGTGGCCCAATTTATCACAATTGGCAATACACTCCTGGCAGAACGCTATACATATGTGCCATACATCGGCATTGCCTTCGCGCTAGCAATGTCGGTAACCACATACCTAGCCGAGCCGTGGCGCAGATCAATAAGCTGGGGACTGTTGCTTGTGGCTGTTTTGGCATACAGCACCCTAACTTATCGCTATCTGGATACCTGGAAGAATACGGAAAGCTTGTGGAACACCGCCATTCGCCACGCACCATCGGCGCCCGTGCCGCGCTCTAATCGAGCGCACCATTACTACCAAGAGGCTTTGAAGCCACAAAACGCCAGCCGCTATCGCGAGCTGATGCAACGCGCTGGTAATGACTGCGACGCTGCTCTGCGAAGCAATCCTAATCACTACGCTGCGCTAGACATTCGAACCCTTACTCATATACGCCTTGATGAACTAGAACAAGCACTGCCCTATGCTCAGCGGATGGTACAAATTGAACCACAAAACCCTAAAGGCCACGTATTGGTAGGCACGGTATATCAGCGCATGAAGCGCTATGACGAAGCCATTGAGGCATTTAACCGGGCCTTAGCCATTTCGCCCAACGACCCTGATGCACTCAATGGCCGTGGAGCCTCGATCTTCAACGGCAAACAGAAGTACCGCGAGGCTTTAGCTGATTTTGACCGTGTAATCTCCATTCAACCCACCAACGGAATGGCCCATCTCAATCGCTCGCGCTGCTATTTTATGCTGGGCGACAAGGCGCGCGCTCGAGAAAGCGCAGAAAAAGCTCGATCATTGGGTACGCCCGTGCCAGACGACTACTGGCAACTCCTCCAGTAAAACCCTGCGCATAAAAATTGCTCGCGCTCTACTTTTTGCGTATAATTTCACACCAAAGGCCTTCACAACTACAACCTTATTTCTTCTCATGCGTACCTGCTTGCTACTCCTCTTGCTGGCTTTTCTACCGTTCAAAGGTGTAACCCAAGAGCAACCGACCTATACGGCTGATTGGAATTCCTTGGACCGCCGGCCCATCCCTGAGTGGTGGCTCGACGCCAAATTTGGCGTCCTTATTTCTTGGGGCGTATTCGCTGTGCCGGCCTTCGCGCCGACGGGGCATCCTGCAGAATGGTATCAACATGCCCTGGAAACAAATGCTCATGAAGGCAAGGTGCGCGAATTTCACGAGAAAAATTTTGATAGGCGCAGCTATTACGACTTAGCCAACGATTTTCGCGCAACGCTATTTGACCCTGATGAATGGGCCTCGATTATTCAGCGTTCGGGCGCACGCTATGCAGTATTGACAGCCAAACATCCCGATGGTTTTTGCTTATGGCCCAGTGCTGAAGCCAACCGGACTTGGGGGATGCCGTGGAATGCCGCTAGCATAGGCCCTCGCCGCGACGTAGTAGGAGAATTTTTCGAAGCTTTGCGAAAAACACCTGTGAAACCAGGCCTGTATTATTCGCTCTACGAGTGGTTTAACCCTGTCTGGAAACAGGATCGCAACCGCTACGCCTACGAACACGCACTACCTCAATTACATGAACTCATTGCGCGCTACCAACCCTGGATATTGTGGGCCGATGGAGATGGGGATGCCTCGCCCGATATTTGGCGCGCTCAGGCTTTTTTAGCTTGGTTGTACAATCAAAGTCCTGTGCGCGAATTTATTGTAACTAATGACCGTTGGGGAGCGGGAACGCGCCTTAGGCATGGAGGCTTTTATACACCGGCCTATTCTCCGGAAGCAGGCTTCGAACACCCTTGGGAGGAAAACCGAAGCATAGCTTACTCCCATGGCTACAACCGAGCCGAAAACGCCCTAGATTACAGCTCTACCCAAGCACTCGTGCTTCATCTTATTGACTGCGTCGCACGCGGAGGCAACTTAATGCTTGGTATTGGTCCCGACGGCTATGGTAAAATACCACCTCTCGTGCAGGAGCGCCTCATAGAAATGGGCAGGTGGCTGGCCATTAATGGTGAAGCAATCTACGGTACGCGCCGTTGGCGCACCCCTTATCAATGGAGCGCAGGTAGCCTCGAGTATAAACACGATCGCTCGAAAGGTGATCTTATCTTGAAGCAAACCCTGAATCCTGACCCAGGGTATGCCGTTAAGGAAGTATTCTACACTTATAATCCGAAGACAAATAGTCTGTATGCATTACTGCCGCGCTATCCTAGTGACGGACGAATCATACTGCGCGATATACAGCTCCCATATGGGGCGGATGTCACCCTGTTGGGCTCCAAAAGCCGCCCTCGGATAGAACTGAGTGGAAATAACACGATCTTAAACCTGCCACCCTACGACCCAACGGTCTTCGCTGCGCCCTATGCCTTTGTTATAAAAATAGCTAATTACGGCGCCTTTGTAGAACCTCCGGAAATTCGAGTGAATTATGACTCGCTCTCTGTTAAGCCGCGAATTAGCCTATTGTCTACCACACCCGACGCCGTACTTCATTATACAATTGATGGCAGGGCGCCTACGGAGCTTTCGCCGCGCTACGAAGGCCCGTTTTCCTTAGAAGAATCTGCCTTGGTGCGGGTACGCGCCTTTAAACAAGGTTTTCTGCCTAGTCGCGAAGACAGCGCACGCGTACGGGTGCCCACCTTTATGCCAAGTCTCTCTATGTCTCGCCAACCGCAGCGCGGCATAGTAGTAGAACTCGTAAGCCCTTCAGAATACACTGTCGCCGCTTTGCAACAAGGCAGAGTGCTAAAGCGCTTGGTCACAAGTAACATTGAACTTGATCCCAGTTGTCAGCAAGGTCCTTGCGCCCTTGTGTGGAAGGGATACTTTTATGTTCCGCATACGCGCGGATATGAGTTTTTCTTAGCGTCTGACGATGGTTCTCGCCTAGATATTGACAATCTGACCATTGTAGCCAACGACGGAGAGCACTCTACACGCGAGCGAAAAGGCGTTGCTTTCTTACAACAGGGATGGCATCAACTACGCTTGTTTTACTTCAATAGCGGCGGTGAGGCCGTATTGCGTGTGTCTTTTGCTCCGATAGGTCGAACGCCTACTCCTCTCCCCCCAGAGGCTTTAGGGTATTGACGAGAAGTTGCAGGCATAGAAGTGCATTTCTTTGGGAACTTTTGCCGTAAGGGCTAACCCTAGCTCAATAATTTTTGATGTCGTTCCTGTAGAGCTAAGGGCGCCGACGAAGCGTATTGCTTTTGACCAGCATTCCAACAAAACGAGAAAATAGCACCTGAGTATTGAATGCGAGCTCTTTATTGTTACAATAGAAACCATCCTCCGCGCAGACGCAGAATACAGGCACATGAGATATTTCCCTCTACCTGCAGCCGGCAAATACAGACAGGAAAGCTAACAGTGCAAGACCTCTAAATAGGCGGCGCAAGAGGGTATTAATGTAAATCTCAAGGTCTTCTTAAGGTTTCATGAGAGAACCTTTTTGAGGGTTGACCATTTAAACTCTAAAAACGCATGAATTTACGCGATGATGCATTTGATGTGGTTGTCATAGGGGGTGGCATCGTGGGGCTAGCCTCAGCATGGCAGATACTTCGGCGCCGTCCCGACGTCCGTCTGTTGATTTTGGAGAAAGAGAATCGCATAGCGGCTCACCAGAGCAGTCGCAATAGCGGCGTTATACACAGCGGTGTTTATTACCGACCGAACAGCCTACGCGCGCTCAATTGCCGACGGGGTTATAGGCTGCTGCTCGACTTCTGCCAACAGTACCACCTGCCATACGAAATTTGCGGTAAGCTCATCGTTGCTACAACGCCCGAGGAACGCTCTGCTCTTGATACACTCTGTGAGCGCGGCAAAGCCAATGGTCTTTCCGGCTTGCGCATCCTCGGGCCAGAAGAAGCGCGTGAAATTGAGCCACATGTGCAGGCCGTAGCGGCGCTTTGGGTACCTCAAACCGGCATTACTGATTACCGTCTGATCGCTCAGAAGTTGGCGCAGCTCATCGAGGAAGCAGGCGGAATTGTTCGCACGGGTGTTCGCGTGCAACGCCTAAGGCTTACTTCCGAAGGCATGCGTATTGAAGCTGATACCTGGCAAGGCATAGCCCGGCAAGTGGTTGCATGTGCCGGCCTATACTCAGACCACGTTGCTCTTTGCAGCGGTATTCAACCTCCTGTGCGCATTGTGCCCTTTCGCGGCGAGTATTACGAACTCAAATCCGATCGCACTCATTTAGTGCGCAACCTCATCTACCCTGTGCCTAACCCAAACTTTCCTTTTCTAGGCGTTCATTTTACCCGTACGATCACAGGTCGTGTTGAGGCCGGGCCCAATGCTGTGCTCGCCTTCCGACGCGAAGGCTATCGCCGATGGGACATCCACTTGGGCGAACTTGCAGAAATTCTAGCCTTTCGAGGGTTCCGACGTTTAGCTAGCCGCTATTGGCGCGACGGTTGGGCTGAATTGCAACGCTCGTTGTCGAGAAAACTTTTTGTTCAAGCCCTGCAACGTTTCGTGCCCGAACTTCAACTAGACGATGTCGTACCCACCCGAAGCGGCGTGCGCGCTATGGCTTGTACGCCTGACGGACAACTTCACGACGACTTTATCTTTCTGGAGCGCCCTCGCATCCTCCATGTGTGCAACGCTCCTAGCCCTGCAGCAACTGCCTCCTTATCCATCGGCGAAACTGTAGCTGAACGCGTGGTCCGTAATCTATAATATGGGAACTTCCTAACCTAGAACCTCACTACCATACCGGCACCTAGTCCCACTGGCTTGAACGATACGCTCCACTTGGGTTCTTCTTGAAGAGACGGTATCTCCTCTCGATTGCTCAACTGCTTGGTGCATTGATAGGCAGCCAACTCAAAGAAATCTGTAGACCTGGCTATATTGACGATTCCGGCAACCAATGCTACCGTTCCTCCGGCAAAAAGAAGCCACCCACCAGCGGAACTCTTTCCTGAAGTATCGGTATTACTGCTACTACCGGCGAATGAATTAAGGCTACTCCATTCAATGTCCCTATCAAGCATTCTTATCAAGGCCAAGCACAATCCACCCGTGCTAACAAAAAGACCGCTCCAGGTTAGCGCTTGACCTGTCGTGTAAAGCTCTCTCCCCTTGTCAAAAGTAGGCAGAGCATCTGGGCAGCGCTCTTGTATGTGAACACGCGCCAGTCGCATAGATATGAATTGGTCGTTGAGTAAAAAACAACCTCCTCGGTAGTAAATACATCCCGGACTCGTTACAACAACAGGCGGCAATGCTCTGTATTCCCTGCTCGGTTCCCGTTGGCTGTTTTGATTCGCTTCTTTGCGGCATGGTGCAAAACGCTCTACTGAACCATTTGCTAAATGAATGTAATCGATATCGCAACTTTCGTATACGTACACAGGGCCTTCGGGGTAATCAGCGCGTTGAAACCGAACCGTCGAGGAGGTGATTTCTAATATCCTAGCTTCGATGACCCTACCCTGTCGCAAAAAGATGCGATCTTGGGCTTGTGCTAATCCTGCAGTCAAGAAACTCGCACTAAACCAAACTAGAAGATAGATGTACTTCATATTCCATACCTTTGCACCCATAAAGGTAATATATAAATAAAATTCTAAATTATTGCATAGAATTAACTTTTCGATAACTTTTTTGTGAATTTTTTCCTAATCTTAGAGGGCATTTTGGCAATATTTCGCAAAGAGCTATCCTGACGGTTTAGTCCTTTACGCTTAGCATAGGAGAATAAGGGATTTGATCCTTTTGCGTGGGTTACGGGAATAAATCTAGTACGAGCAACGAGGAGGACGTATTCCTTCAAAGGCATCGTAAATACTTCAATGCGCATGAAAAAAGCCATCTTCTTTCTTTGGTGTGGAGTTCTTCTGTGCCTATCTTCCTTTCAATTAAAGGAGCATCACGAACTTACACCTGAGGAATTAGGCCGTCTTCTATTCGAAGACAAACGACTATCGGCGGATCGCAGCATCAGCTGCGCATCGTGCCACATTCCAGCATTTGCCTTCGGAGACACTACTGCTGTCAGTGTGGGCGTTGGCGGGCAGAAGGGCTCGCGCAATACGCCTGCCATCACTAACATGGCTGCTCGAACTCATTTCTTCTGGGACGGAAGAGCGACAAGCCTAGAGCAACAAGTACTACGCCCTATTGAAAATCCTTTGGAGATGGCTTTGCCACTCGATGAAGCAATAGCACGCTTAGGCGCAGACGCTCAGTACCTTTCTTACTTTCAAAAAATCTACGGCCGCCAACCCGACACAACCGCCTTAGCCGATGCATTGGCTGCCTTCGTCCGAACATTGGAAACGGCAGATACTCCTTTTGACCGATGGATGCGCGGGGATACGAGCGCTATGAGCGAAGCTGCTATACGTGGGCATACTATCTTTATGGAAAAAGGTAAATGTTTTGAGTGTCATTTCGGCCCTGATTTCACGGGCGACGAATTTCGCAATATCGGGTTGTTTAACGGGAAAGACCTCAATGACCCCGGCCGCTTTGCAATAACTCGAGACTCTGCCGATATTGGTCGCTTCAAGGTTCCTGGCCTGCGCAATGTAGCCGTATCAGCGCCCTACATGCACCATGGCGCATTCCGCACTTTGCGCGAGGTGATTGATTACTACGACAATCCAGACCGCTTTGTGCCCAACAGTATTGGTCGAGATAGCTTGTTGAGTCGCCCTCTTAATTTGACCGACAGAGAAAAAAGCGACCTTGAGGCCTTCCTGCATGCCTTGACAGACGACCGCTTCAAACGTTAGAAGGAAGCATCTTTTGCCCTATACTACTCACTCACGTAGCATGCAGAGAGCAAAGGAACCAACTGCGCGCAGCAAATCTTAAGAGCGAGACGACGAGGCATCTATCCACTTTTCCGGCGTCTGCTCTACCTTCGCGGCATGCGAGGACTCTTCTTTTTTGTTTCTCTGGCTGCTGTTAGTGGATATATCGGGCTACTGAGCATCTCTATACCCTTAGGCCAACAACATCTGCCTGCTCTTGGCGACTTTTTCAATCCATTCAGTGGTTTTTGGCAAAACGCTGAACCCGCAACAGGGCCACCTATACCCAGGGAGGTCAAATTAACTGGCTTGCGGGGCAAGGTAGAGGTCGTCTATGACGATATGCTGGTGCCACACATCTTTGCAGAGCACTTAGAAGATGCCTTGCGTGCGCAGGGCTACATCACGGCTCAGCATCGCCTCTGGCAGATGGACTTAACGGCGCGCCGAGCCGCCGGCCGTTTATCTGAAGTGTTTGGCACACGAGCACTGGAGTTAGACCGCTTGGCACGTCGACGAGGGTTGCCTTTTGCCGCTGAAAACGCACTGCGCGGCTGGCGGCGCTCTCCGGAGGGTATGCGTTTGCTGGAAGCTTATTGTGAAGGTGTAAATGCCTGGATAAAGCAACTCAAGCCTGCTAATTATCCATTAGAATTCAAGCTCTTGGGCTATAAGCCTGAGCCTTGGTCTCCGTTAAAAACGGCACTCATCGTGGAAAATATGGCCGAAACTCTCTGCGGAGGTGAAAACGACTTGCTAGCTACTGTTACTTTAGAAACACTCGGGCGTAAGACCTTTGACCATCTCTACCCAGAATGGAATTCGCGACAAAAACCCATCGTGTCAGATACAGGCCAATGGCGCAACATTCAGCGGGACCTAAATCATCAGCCTGCTTTGAGCCATTCAAGCTCTAGCTTTTTTCCCATTGTAGAGAAAGAACCCATTCTCTTGGGCTCTAATAATTGGGCTGTGGCAGGCACCAAAACTCAAAGTGGTGCGCCCATGCTGTGCAATGACCCCCACTTGACCCTCTCGCTTCCTTCCATTTGGTTTCAACTGCACATATGTACGCCCGAAGTGAATTGTTACGGCGTCTCCCTTCAAGGCATCCCAGGTATCATCATCGGCTTTAATGAACACATCGCATGGGCCGTTACGAATGCCGGCCACGACGTAGCCGATTGGTATCGCATCCGCTGGGTAGACTCAGCCCGCACGCGCTATCAGATAGATGAGAAAGAATTCCCTATAACATGGCGCGTAGAGAGGATTGCCGTCCGCGGCCAAGAAACCATAATCGACAGTGTACGCTATACGCGGTGGGGACCTGTAACCTACGACAATCAACCCGACCATCCCCTGCGCGATTGCGCCTTCCGATGGGTAACCCACGATGAACCCAGCCCAAACGAAATGCGCACCTTTCTATTTCTATGTGCCGCAAAGACTTACGAGGATTACCGAAAGGCTATTGCTTATTACCATGCTCCAGCTCAAAATTTCGCCTTCGCCTCTCGACAAGGCGACATCGCCATCACTGTCCAGGGTAAGCTACCAGCCCGAAATCGAGAGCAAGGCCGCTTCATTCTCGAGGGCAGCAGCAGCGCCAACGCTTGGGCTGGTTTTATTCCCGACGAGCATTTACCTGCGCTTCGCTCACCACAGCAAGCCTTTGTCTTTTCAGCCAATCAGCACTCTACCCCACCCTCTTATCCTTACTACTACACCAGTCGCGATTTCGACGATTACCGAGGCCGACGTCTATACGACCGTTTGCGCACATTGCAACGAGCCAATGCCGATAGCATGGCCCGTATCCAACTGGATAATTTCAGCCAACGTGCCGCCGACGCCCTGCCTATTATGCTCCGCCTACTCGACCAACATCGCCTAGATGCTCAA
Organism: Saprospiraceae bacterium; assembly: GCA_025055285.1. Classification (GTDB taxonomy): domain Bacteria; phylum Bacteroidota; class Bacteroidia; order Chitinophagales; family Saprospiraceae; genus M3007. The sequence goes on along the minus strand of JANWXM010000001.1, from coordinate 163,947 downwards.
GGCAAACAATGGGTTACTGAACTAAAGCATTGGGACTACCGATATGAAAGCGCCTCTACTATTGCTCCTCTCTACGAAGTGTGGTTCGATACCTGCTACGCACTTACTTGGGATGAAATGATGGACTCCTCCGGACAAAAGCAACGCCTCCTATTGCCTGAGCGTTGGCGCTTCATCGAACTCCTTGAAAAGGCCCCTACAGATCCCTTTTTCGACCGCATAAGCACGCCGCAACGAGAAACAGCAAGCGATATAGTGACTGAGGCCTTCCTGTGTATGCAGCGTTTTTTCAAAACAAGACCTTCTCAGCGTACTAACTGGGGGAAATTCCGCCCCGTCATCATTCGACATTTGGCTCAAATAGAAGCTTTTAGCCGACACGTAGAAGTAGGCGGTCATAGTACAGCACTTAATGCTTTGTCGCGCACACATGGCCCATCTTGGCGCGTCATCGTAGAGCTCGGCCCTGATCAAGTACGCGCTCGCGGTGTCTATCCCGGCGGACAATCCGGGAACCCCGGTAGTCACTTCTACGATAATTTTCTCGATGCCTGGGCTCAAGGGCACTATTACGACCTCCTATTCCCAAAAGTACTGGAGGATCTCCCTGCTAACCGTTTATTTGCTCATCAAATCTTGTTGCCGCAGTGAAAAATTTAACAATTGTCGGTCTAATAACTTTTGGTATTGGGCTGCTGGCAGCGGTAGGAATGCCGTGGTGGAGCACGGCAGTGGCAGGAGCCTTAGCTGGTTGGTTTCGGGCCAAGAGCAACAACCAAAGTTTCTGGGGAGGCTTCGCGGGTGGATTGCTGCTTTGGTTCTTGTTTGCCTTTGTGCGCGACTTGGAAAACGACGGCCTTCTCGCCCAGCGCATAGGTGCACTTTTTGGAGGAGTATCCCGCTGGGGAATACTTGGCCTCACTGCCCTCATGGGTGGCCTCCTTGGTGGCTTTGGCGCACTAACAGGCTATCGCGGGCGAGTATGGGTTTCTCCTGAATCCTTGGCAAAGGCAAGATAACTCTCGACTACAAGGCCGAACCCGTAAAGCGAAGGTGCACGTTGATGCTTCAAGATGTCGACCCATGCTAGAGGATATCTTCCTCAGTATAAAAATATGAGGAGAGTTTGTCAATCCAATCTAGATAGAACGCAAGTAAATTCCCTTTGATAGCAGCGGAATCGCTGAGAACGGCCAGCACTGGATTTGTCTGAGCCAACCAAGAACGGCCTTAGCCGACCATAGCGCGATTGTACCGAAGGGCTACCTCTACCCAGTCAACTACGTTGAAAAAGGCATTGATGTAGTCAGCGCGCCGATTTTGATACCTCAAGTAATAAGCATGTTCCCAAACGTCTATTCCGAACACGGGTGTTCCAACCTTGGGCACAATCTGCATCATGAGCGGATTGTCTTGGTTTGGCGTTGTCGTGATAAACAAACTTTTATCCCTTCCTACACACAGCCAGGCCCAGCCAGAGCCGAAAATACTCTTTGCTGCCTCGGAAAAAGCTGCCTTAAATTGCTCAAATGACCCAAACGTATTGTTAATTGCTGCAATAAAGGGCCCTTCGGGCAAGGGTGCACCACCGGGTTTCATGATCTGCCAAAAGAAGGTGTGGTTCCAGTGGCCACCGGCATTGTTGCGAATCTTGCGATCGGCATCGGCCGTCGTGATGCGCGCCAAAATGTCGTCCAACTCATAATCAGCGTACACCGTACCTACCACTGCTTCATTGAGGTTATTGACATAGCCACCGTGATGTTTACCGTGATGGATTTCCATCGTTTGCCTATCAATATAGGGTTCTAGCGCGTCCGAGGGATAAGGCAAAGGAGGCAGGGTAAATGGTTCAGTGCGGCGCAGTTTGGGCGGCGGGATAACGGTCGTTCTGTTGCTTTTCATTTTTTTGGTCGAGTCGCAAGCTTGAAGCAATGGAGAAAGAACCGCTCCTGCTGCTAGCCAGAGGGAAGTTTTCAAAAAAGTCCGTTTCTGCATAGCAAAAAATGGTTTAATGCGCAATTATCGGATGAATGACAAATTTTTGGTAAAAAGTTAATCTTTTCATTGGCTAGACCTGATGCTCTTAAAGAGCAGAGGCCCATAGTGGCCCGAAAGTTAGCAAAGACATTCAGCTGGTATTCAAATCTTTTTTTATGCCCTACGGTTATATTGAATCAACCAAAGACGAAAAAAGCGCGATTGCTCATGTTCACAGGTATAGTAGAGGCACTTGGCTTAGTTGAGCGCGTTGAGCGCGAGGGATCAAACATCCACTTTACGTTGCGCAGCCCTATTAGCGATGCTTTGCACATAGATCAAAGCGTTTGCCACGACGGAGCTTGCCTAACGATTGTAGGCGTTGGCGAGGGGTGTCATGTGGTGACTGCAGTGGAGGAAACCCTGCGGCGCACGACGTTAGGCGAGTGGCAACCCGGCCGCAAAGTGAACTTAGAGCGCAGCTTGTCTTGGGGCGGTCGTTTAGACGGACACCTCGTGCAAGGACACGTAGACGATGTCGCTATCTGCACTGATATAGAGCCGCGCGAGGGTTCATGGCGCCTTACTTTTCGATACCGCCCTAATGGTGAGCGCATTCTCGTAGACAAGGGCTCTATCTGCCTCAACGGTGTAAGCCTCACTGTAGTAGAACCGAAAGAGGATCTCTTCTCCGTAGCCATCATCCCATACACGTGGGCTCACACTAATTTGTCTCAACTTCGGATAGGCGACCGCGTAAATGTCGAATTCGACATTCTAGGCAAATACGTAGCGCGCTACTTGATGCTTTACGGGCAAATCCAAACATCTCACTGAACCACTGGCACTGCGCCAGGACGTGCTCGTTCTTCCTCAGGCGTAGCCGGCACTGATAACTCAGGTTGATCCTCCACCCCGCGGAATTCCTCCTCTAAGCGCTGGGCAATGCTCTTTTTAAGCGCCTCGCTGCGTTCAAACTCGCGTACGACTTCTCTCTTGCCGCGCTTCATGTCGTATTTATCTACGGTGCCGCGAATGGTATAAAAGATGTTGAACCACCCGTCTCGAGCAGGTAAAGGTTCTAGGTCTGGGTCGTGCCGCTTGATGCGATTGAGCACCACCTGCCCAGCATTCACTTTAAGGCGATAATCAATCTGGTTGTCAAACGTATGCACACCTGACAGCGTCAAATTCAAAGCATTGCTTCGAATAAGCATGACGGGTAGATATAAGGTGCGGTTCCTGATTTCCAAATAGTTCTGTAAGTCAGCAAATCGAACGCGTCTTAAATCTTCGATGTGAATAAAGGAAGAGAAATCTTCGAACATCTTTACGCCTACCAACTCGCCATGAGTTGCTTGCACATCGGCCAACACGCGCAATTGGTCTGAAAGGAAATGATTGCTCTCATCCCAGAAGGCATGAGCAACCACGCGGCCCGAGAGCGTTCCGCGAAGATTCTCATGAGTAATAACCGACTGATCAAAATTGTCGCATTGTTCCATCAGCGTCCGAAGGTCTACTGCCTGAAGCACAACGCGCATCTTGACAAAGGGCCGAGGAGCAAAATATGCTGAGCCTCCTACTTGAGCGCTGCCCTGCATCGCGCGTACATCTATGCGAAAATGGAGTTTACCCCGGTCAAACGCCAATAGCCCATTGAACTGTTGCCCCCGAATTTTACGGTACTCAAAAGCTTCGAAGCCAATTTCGAAGATGCCCTTTAGCCGCTCAGTGACACGCTGGCGCTGCTGATTAGCGTTCATTCGAAGAGAATCCAAAACCGCCTGATCGCCAGAAGACACTTCTTCTTCGGACACAGCAAAAAGATCGAAGAGCTGACCTACATCGAGAAAATGCCCCTGTAGACGCGTATGAAAGGTTAATAAAGCGTGCTGAGTATTTAGAGAGTCAGAGAAAAGCACAGGCAACACGTTTTGCGCATAGCCGTGAAGTAAGAGATCACTTCGCTCTAGTTGAATTCTCACACTATCAGCGCGCAACAAGTTGTTTTGCAGTGTTATGCGCCCCGTTGGTAAGTGAATTAGGGCGGAGTTGTATATCAACTTGGCGTCTTCGAATTGCACTTCTGCGTCGGCAAATACGCGCGAAACAGTTTGCATGCTCCTCATATCGGCGTACCGCCCTTGAACCGTTAAATTTGGAATGCGTACGAGACCATCGCCACTGCTAATGCGAGAGTCGTTTATAAGGCCATAAGCCGCTTTTAGCGGCAAAGCTCCCTGCAGGCGAAAATCTACCCTCGGGTCGTCCAGCTCTGTTATCTTCAATTGAAAATTTAGCGGTTCTCCGCCAAAACTAGCGCGGAAGTCAGCAATCTCAAATATTCCTCCTCCCGAAGGCGATGCACTGTACGTCGCTCGAAACGACACATTCTGAAGAGGGCTCTGGAGTTTTTCCGAAGAAACCATCCCATTGCGCAAAATAGCCTCTGCACCTATGCTAGGTGTTTGGGTTTTGCTAGCCCTACCGCGTACATACCCAGAAAAAGAAAATACTCCACTGCTCTCGAAGTCGCCAAAGTAGTGACTATACGGCTCTGGCAGTAAGGCGACAACCGACGATATGTCGCTCTCTCGACTTTTTATGTGTAGGTTAACGTCAGCATATTCGCCCTTATCCGACACAAAACCCGATACGTCAAAGGCATTACCCCCCATTACCCACTCGACATGTTGAAGATCATATAGCCCTTTTGGCAAATCTACGGCCAGCACTGCATTGTACCGAAGCGGTTTGCCCACAAGATAGCGACGGTTGCCTATCTGCAATCGCGCAACAGTCATGTCAGCCTGTGAAGAAAGAGTGAACTGCTGTGCCGAAAAGTTGCCTCCTAGACCCGCATCCCTTAGATGCAGGCTGGCCACCTGCTCGAGAGGCGCATTTTCGTAAGTGATGAGCAGATTTTTCAACACGGCTTGCTCTATGGCCAAGTGCAGGTTGTTGTCTGAGGTAGCTGAAGCACCACTTTCCTTAAAAATGTCGTAATTCGCTCGGCCTTTTTTGTCAATGCGCACACTTACTGAACCGTTACTAATTACGATTTTCTTCACCTCGATGCGCTTACTAAAAAGGCTAAACAGCTGAAATCGAAACGACGTCTCTCGCACTTGGAGCAAATGGCGCCCAAAAGCATCTTTGAGCCGAATATCTTCTAGAGTGACGGCAGCTTCGGGAAAGCGACGAAGTAGTGAGAGGCTAGCTTTGCCCACGGTCAGTTCCGTGCGCAACTGACGCTTTACGACCTCTAATAGCTGGCGTGTAATTTCCTCCTCAAATGCAAAGGCAACCACAATTAAGGTCGCTACAAACAGCAGCAGTGGGAGACCAACCCATTTTAACACGCGCCTCCACCAACGGCGAGGAGAACGCGCAGAAATAGCAGCAGGCTGAGGCGAGACCATATTTAATTACCGCTATAATAGTATAAGGCCAGGTTGAACTAGGATAATTCTTTCGCCGAATAACCATGAAACACCCCATACAAAAGCTCGAAAACGCGTGAAAGTACCATCATCAACTCGACAAGGAAGACATCTAGTCATTTGACCGTTTTCTCAAGCGGATTTGGTAGATGTGTATCTTCATGGAAACGAGATAGTACTCAGAGGCACGGTGTATTCTACTCGCTGATTATTGCGAACGTCGTAAATTTCCATTTTGACAAGCGGATCGGTTCTTTCCCAATCTATCGTAATCATGCCAAAATGATTTTCCATAACCGGCCCTTCGATGCGATTGTCGTTAGGCGTGGCAAAGAGCCAAGTCGAAGTGATGCCGCTGGCGGTAACATCGTAAATGGGGTAGAGACCTTCTTCGCGGACTACAGAGATCTCACCGTAGTGTACGTCGCCGCTGATAAAGAGTACACCACTAGCTTGCGTTTTGCGAATTAGTTCGAGCATGCGTTTGCGCTCATGAGGGAAATTAGCCCATGCCTCATAGCCATTGTAGGAGATGCCAAATTGGGTACTCGAACCGATGATGCGCAAGTCAGCAGGCTTGCGCAGTTCTTCCTCCAGCCAACGCCATTGTGCCTCACCGAGTAAGGTAGAGTCGGTGGTTTGATGCGGATAGTAATCGAGCGCATAGAAGAAACGTTTGTCTCGGCGTAACTCTCCCTTATACTTGCGCAAGTTGTCGCGAAAGGTGCGCGTATCAAGTAAGATGAGTTGCAGACGACGCCCTTTTCCCTCGAAAAAATAGGACGTATAGATGCCTTCACGTTCTCGGCGAGGAGAATTCACAGGCTCTTCCCAAAACTCGAGAAAAATTTCTTTGGATGCTTGCTTAAACGGGTAATGACGACCAGCGTCGTTCCATCCGTAGTCGTGGTCATCCCACGTAGCCAGTACCCGAGTCGCTCGTTTCAACCGCTGAAATTCAGGCTTGGCGCCCAATTTAGCGTACTTTTCGCGCAAGATGCGCATATCTTTGGTATCGCCGTAGATGTTATCGCCAAGAAAAACAAACACGTCGGGTTTATGGACGACAACCGTGTCTAAGATAGGCTGAGGCAAATCCTGATGGCCACAAGAGCCAAAAGCAATGCGAGAAATTAATGGGCTAGGTACTTGTGCCGCTACATACAAGGAGGTGATCCACATTTGAAAGAGAAAAAGAAGTTTTTTCATGACAGAACTGTCTCATACGACTTAAAGATACTTCCTACTCTTTGATATGGAGCGCGAGTAATAAAAATTTAACTTCCAGTTTAGCGCAAAGGCCATTTTATGGGTCAGACATTTCCTATTGCAGGAAAGAAAGATAGCCGACAAGCACCACAGAGCTCGCCTGCATTTTTGGCATATATCCCTAACTGACTGAGCAACCTATATTATGCCAAGTCCTTGTATACTACCTTTAGTAGCTCAGCACTCCGGCGCACGTCGTAGTGTTTTTCTACATGAGACCGAGCGCTTTGCGCGAAAACCTCATATTCAGAACTTTCCATGTCATGAAAGCGCTGAATTGCTTCAGCAAGCGCTTGGGCATCACCCTCTTCAACCAGTAGGCCAGTCTGTTCGTGAGCAACCAATAGCGGTAAGTCGGCGTGGCGCGTACCCAAAACAGGCAAACCCGTAGCCTGCGCCTCCAATAAGGCGACTGGGGAGGCCTCGTGATCGCCGTCGGCGGCACGTTGGCTGGGATGAATGAAAGCATCAAAGCGCGCTAAAAAGGCTGGCATTTGGCGATGCGCTACAGGACCCAGTATAGTGACCCAGTCGCGCAACTGATGTTTATCGAGAAAATGTAGAACCTGGCGATACAAGCGTAGATCGTAACGCTCTCCTGCTAGCGTCAAGCGCAAACCGGGACAACGCGAGCGGGCAATGCGCACTGCTTCTAGCGTTGTTAAGTGACCTTTCTTCGGTGTAAATGTGGCCGCTTGCACCAAATGCAACCTCCCAATCGGCTTAGCTTTCTTTTGAAAGAGAAAAACAGACAAGTCAGGACTGGGTGGCACGATGGCGATCTTCTCCAAAGGACAACCCAGCGCGTTCAAGCAAGCGGACCCGAACGGGCTAGCTACAATTAGACGCGCTGCTTGGTCAAACAGCCGTTGATACGCCTGTCGAAGAGCAGGTTGTATGCGCAAAATCCTCTCGTAATCAAACCCATAAAACGTCACCACCATAGGCCTTCGCAATCGGCGAGCCAACGATGCATACAGGCAGCCCACCGGTCCAAAGTGCGCATGTAAAATATCAGGTGGAGCAGCACTTAGACGACCTGCTAGCCAATGAGCATAAGTAGGTAGAATGCGCTGCGAGCGCGAAAACAGCTTTCGAAGAAGAGGAAAATCCGCCTCCGAACGGGCGGTTAACAAGCCCGGCACCTGAAAAGGATACCTATAGGCTCGAAAGGAAGACCGCCAAAACTCGCCCTCGATGATCCAAGGCGCTCCAATTTCTAACTGAACTTCCTTCAGATGTTGCAACAAGTAACTTACCCAGTTAAGCGTAGTGGGCAGGTAGTAGTCAAACAAGTGCAGAACGCGCATGAAATCGAGCGCAATGTTTTATATTTTTATCTGGGAAAATTGCGCTGCGGCATCCAGCGCGTATTGCGAATAAACTCAAAGGCAAGAGGCAGCAGCGAAACAGCGATGATGCCAAAAATCACTAACTCAAAGTTGTTCTTAATTAAGGGTATTTGGCCGAAATAGTAGCCTGCTAGTGTTAAACTAGTGACCCAAAGTATACCGCCGCCGATACAATAGCCAATAAAGCGGCGATAGCGCATCCGACCCACACCAGCCACAAAGGGTGCGAAGGTGCGCACGATAGGTACAAAGCGCGCAATAACGAGTGTGCGCCCGCCGTACTTTTCATAAAACTCTTGCGTCCGTTCTACATGTTTGCGCTTGATAAACCAATAGTCTCGCGTGAATACGCGTTCACCTAAGAATCGGCCAAAAAAGTAGTTGGTGTTATCGCCCAGAATAGCTGCGCAAAACAAGATAGGAATTAGTAGCCAAACGTTGAGAATACCCGTCTTAGCTGTAATTGCTCCTGCGGCAAACAACAAAGAATCACCTGGGAGAAAAGGTGTTACGACAAGGCCTGTCTCGCAAAAGATGATAAGTGCCAATAACGCATAAGTCAGCAATTGGTAATCGCGCATGATTACTTCTAAGTGAACATCTAGATGGCGGACGAAATCGAAGAATTGAATAAGAAAATCAAGCATGACAAATAAAAACAGTTTTTACTCTGGCATAACGACTATAATTGCTGTGCCACGCAAAGGTGAATTTTCATGGCGCATGAGTATTACTTCCAAGACGACCAAGCCACCGGACAAAGAAAGAGACATATTCAGATCAAAAGTGAAAGTACCGGCATTAGCCGGTTTTGCAGGCCAGGTCATCAGCTCTTGACCTAGTACTGAAAACAACCGCACCTGCACCTGCCCGTCATCAGGAAGAAAGACTTCTACCCTACCCTGGCCGGGCCATGGGTTTGGTATAACGCGTATGGGCAGCCTCACCGTTTCAGATGAAATCACTTGGCAGTCGTCGGGTAAGTCTGGGCAGTAAAGTCGACGCGCCAGCGTGCAATCGAGAATGAAAGGATTAGGCTTGTCCTGTTGATAACGTGCTATGCGCCAGGTTCTTATCAACTCTGCTGAATCTGCCCGATCCTGATAGTGCCACTGGCACAACGTAGTGCGCTGGCTCTCAAAGAAGTTTGAGTCAGCATTGAGTGCCTCTGTAGTATACATTGTATAAAAGTAAAATACAGCGCGTGCAAGGTCTCCTTTAGCTGCTTGACGAGGTTCAAAATGTGTACTATTCGATTTACTGTAGAGATGGGCGTCCGCTTCTGGTTTTGAAGTCAAAACAATAGCCTTATAAAACCACTGCTTTGCCAGGTCATCGGGGATGTTGGCAAAAGGCTTATTGCTCCGAGCAGTATTAACGGGCGACCGCGCCGGGAAAAGATGATGCATGTCGCTGCGAGCATTACCACTTCCTGCCCCCTTCGACTGCGGATAAACGTGCTCTGTACTAATGCCCAAAGGGCCACCGTTTTGATATAAGTACTGCCGAGGGTTTTTTGTCCGATCCAAGTATAAGGTATGAAGAGAATAGATGCAGCGCACGCTGTCGTCGTCTGCAGCAAAGACCCGCGCGAACATGGTATCACGGGCGTCGGCGTAGTTCAAAACCACAGTAGGCTTGTATTTGGCCACTACAGCCTGAGTAAGTGCCGAGCCACTCAACTCCGGAAACACCGGCGTGTAAACTTGGGCATCGAGGTTGAGCTCGAGCCAGCACAGTTGCGCAAATAGCGCTAGCGCAACAATTAAGTTCCTAAAGCGGAAAAAATGCCGCAACTGTGGCGTAAGCATACGACAGACTCACATAAAATGTACTATGCGGTCAGGGTTTTTCTATCATCACTAGAGTCATAGCGCGCAAAGGCTGCTGGCCAGCGCGCAGCAACGTCAATTCCAAAATAGTCAATCCTTCAAAAGGGCGATTGGCTAACTCCAGTTCGAACTCAAAAACCCCTGCTTCCACTGCCTGCACGGGCCAGGAGGCAAGCTCCTGACCTAGCAAAGAGAGTAGACGCACGCGCACCTCTCCGCTTTCTGGAAGCAAGGCCTCTACCCTACCCCGGTCTCTCATCGGGTTTGGCATTACTCGCACAGCCGGCGTCGGCACTTCCAGCCGTTGAGTCGCCACTATCTGGCAGTCATTGGGCAGCTCCGGACAGTACAGGCGGCGCGCTAATGTGCAATCAAGGATAAAAGGATTCGGCTTGTTTTGCTGATATGGTGCTATTCGCCAAGTTTTTCTCAATTCTACAGAGTCAGCTCGATCTTGGTAGTGCCACTGGCACAAGGTAGCGCGCTGGCTTTCAAAGAAGTTTGGGTCAGCATTCAGGGCCTCCGTCGTGTACATGGTGTAAAAATAGAAAACTGCCCGCGCAACGTCGCCTTTTGCCGCTTCACGCGGCTCAAAGTATGCATTGTTCGACTCGCTGTAGAGGTGGTCGTTGATGGCTGGTTTGGCGCTGAGGGTAAAAGTTTTGTAAAACCACTGCAAAGTTTGTTCATCAGGTATTTCAGCGAAAGGCTTGTTACTGCGCGCCTCGTTTACGGGGACACGCGCTGGAAAGAGATGATGCATATCGCTGCGAGCATTGCCACTACCTGCGCCCTTCGATTGAGGATAGGCATGCTCAGTACTAATTCCCAACGGACCGCCATTTTGGTATAGGTACTGGCGCGGATTTTTCGTCCGGTCTAGAAACAACGTATGAGTAGAATAAATGCAGCGCACACTATCGTCATCCGCAGCATAAACGCGTGCAAACATCGTGTCGCGCGCGTTGGCATAATCGAGCACAACAGTGGGTTTGTAAGCAGCCACCAAAGCCTGATAGAGCGCTGAGCCACTCAAATTGGGAAAAACTGGCGCGTAAACCTGGGCAGCGAGCCTGCTGGACAAAACTAAAGTAAAAAACAAGCATGTAAACAAGGGGAAAGCATTTGCAGAACACTGCCTCAAATGCCACAAACAGCCTAAGAGAGGATGCAAAAGCCCGCGCTTATTTCTCATAAGGGAAATTTTTTCTTCCTTCTTCAGCTGGCCTTTTTACGCCGCTGCTGTTCGCGTTTGGCCTGCTCTTCACGCAAGCGTTGCTGCTCGCGCATCATCGCCTCCAACCGCTCGCGGAAACCGCCTGGTTTGCGCGGCCGATTTTTGTTTGCCTCTAATTGCGCCTTTATCTTTTCATGGTCAATTAAAAACGCCTTTGTAAAGAAGGTCTGACCAATGTTGAGTAAATTGCTGAAGCACAGATACAAAGTAAGACCCGAAGCAAATGTATTAAAGAAAAATAAAAATACGATCGGCATCGCGTATTGCATGTACTTCATGACGAGCATCTGCTCCGGGTTGCTCAAGGTAGCCGTATCCATCTGACGGAATGAATACCATGTATACCAAAGCGTTGTAACTACCCATATTAGCGTGAAGGCACTCAAATGGCTACCCAGCCCCCAAATATGGAAAGGCAAACGCACAGCCACGTCGTAACTCGAGAGGTCTGTTGCCCACAAAAAGCCAGCCTGGCGAAACTCAATAGCTGCTGGAAAGAAGCGGTATAGCGCAAACCAAATTGGCATCTGTAGCAACACGGGCAGACATCCTCCAAGCGGATTAACTTTAAATTCAGAGTACAATTTCATCGTCTCAATCGAGAGGGTCTGCTGGTCATTGCCGTATTTTTTGCGCAATTCGTCTATTTTAGGTTTAAGAGCAGCCATCTTTGCCTGGCTGTAAACAATGCGATACGTTAGCGGAAAAAGCAATAACTTGACTATTAATGTCAAGGTTAAAATAATGATACCGGCGTTCCCAATAAAGCGCGCTAACAAGTCGAACAAAGGATGAATGACCCAACGATTAATAGCACCGAAGATGCTAGCGCCAAAGGGAATAATGTCCTCTAATGAAAGACCGTAGCTGCGCAAAAGTTCAAATTCGCTCGGGCCTGCCAAAATTGTCATGTGCACTTCGCCATCTCGAATTGGAACGCGAGCTGACGTGCGTAGCGTTTTCAACACTGAATCGGCAGAGGTACGCATGACTGTCTCGCCCACAAATTCTGAAAAAGTAAAGTCTCGGGCGATTAGTGAAGTATTAAAAAACTGGTTAGCATGGCTAAACCACCGCACGGGCCGCTCTCCCAACGTCTCCGTGTCGTCGCTACGACAATCGCAGTAATCTGGCGAGTTGTCTTCTGGTTTGTAGTACACAGTAGACATGGTGCGCTCGTAATCTTCGTTGGGCTCCATCTTATCCAGATGATTGACCCACCTGAGGTATAGCGTATCTTGCCCTGGCGCGAGCACTTCATTCGGTTGAGACACGCGCACGCGGTAATCTAGTTCGTAGCTGTTTTCGCGAAGCGTGTAGCGCTGCTCTAAGTAGCCACCTGTCGTTGTGGGAGCGCGAAAAATGATTGTCTGACCCTCCTTCTTTGGCTCGAAGTAGAGGTCTGCCGTACTAATGCGACTAGAAGACCCTACAGCTGAAAGCAAATATTCGAAGCGATTGTTCGGATTAGCCAACAGACGCACCGGAGACTTCACCAACTTACCCGTGCTATCTGGTCTACTTCTGTAGTACTTTTTTAGGAAAACCTCCTCGATAAAGCCTCCTTTATTTGCGAAAGTGATGCGCACTAAGTCATTCTCTAAGGTAAGGCGCTGATCCCGCCCCACAGCTGCTGGTGCAAACACACCGTAGCGACTAGCAAGAGTGCTAGAGTCGGTTGCTCCTGAGGACACTACTGCCGACGACGAATTCTCCTGTGCTTTGCCACTCCCTCCTAAAGTATTCGACGCCGCGGGCGATGGCTCCGATGGCTTTGGTTGTGCTTGCGGTGGGGCTGAATACTGCATCCACAAATATACCAAAATGAAAATCAGCCCCATGCCGATGATGGTGTTCAACGTGGTTTGCTTATCTTCCATATTTTTTGTAAGCGCAAGGGAGTTCCTCTCTCTCCCTCATAAGTTTCTCCGCTGCAAAAGTAGGGGGAAATGGCATGGCGAGGCTGCAAATCGCCAAAGGTTTTGCCCAATTCCTTTTAAGGAAGCGAAAAGTGGCATATAAAAACAAAACACTTCAAACAGGAACGTCCCTTCAAATACTTTAGTTGCAGAAGAGAACCTGCAAAATCTTCTAGTATAGAGGTGTTCTTCACCTCGAAGCACGCTAAGGTTAATTTTTAGTTTTACAGGGTATCCTACTGCACCGACCTACACTTCTTGTTGGCTGGTTTTCGCATAGAATGCAAAGATATACAACTACTTCGGTTGGCTCAACCGATAAAGCCCATGAGCCTATCTCAGCACTGGGAAGTACAGGCCTTTGCTGTAGACCATAAGGATCGCTTTTTAATTGAGATAATCTTTGGTGTCGGAGCATTATTGACCCATAAGAGGTCGACTGTTGAGGTGCAGCGCATGGGTTTCAAAAGTAAAAATTTGTTTTGTGTGGGATTTTTCGGGAGAGATTTGGAAAATTCTATTTTGTGCCCATACCTTTGCGTTCGTTTTAAACAAAAAAAGCAAAGACTTGATCATTATCAATTGATTTAGAAAAAATTAAAAAGAATTATTTCACTTTTTATGCCAACCATCAACCAGCTGGTACGCAAAGGCCGTGAGAAAGTAGAATACAAGAGTAAATCGCGCGCTTTGGGAGGTAACCCGCAACGGCGCGGCGTTTGCACGCGCGTGTATACGACTACGCCCAAGAAGCCAAACTCTGCATTGCGCAAAGTAGCAAAAGTGCGTTTGACGAATCAAATGGAAGTAATCGCCTACATTCCAGGCGAAGGGCACAATCTTCAGGAACACTCTATCGTCCTAGTGCGCGGTGGTCGTATTAAAGACCTTCCAGGTGTGCGCTACACCATCGTACGCGGCGCTTTGGATACCGCTGGGGTCAGCAACCGCAGGCAAAGCCGCAGTCGCTATGGTACAAAGCGACCAAAGAAATAAAGTTATTTCATCTCGATTTTCAATAAATTATGCGCAAACACAAACCGAAACCTCGAGTATTGACTCCCGATCCGCGCTATAACGACGAAATGGTTACCCGTTTCGTCAACAACATGATGTGGGAGGGCAAGAAGAGCGTTGCGTTTCGAATCTTTTACAAGGCGTTAGACATCGTAAAAGCACGCACCAACGAGGACGAGTTGCAGGTATGGAAGAAGGCGCTCCAAAACGTCATGCCGCTTGTAGAGGTGCGCAGCCGACGCATCGGAGGAGCAACTTTTCAAATCCCCACTGAGCTACCCGCTAATCGCCGAATATCTATCGGTATGAAGTGGCTTATCCGCTACGCGCGTGCTCGCTCGGGTAAAGGCATGGCCGAAAAACTCGCTGCTGAAATTATCGCTGCAAGCAAAGGCGAAGGTAACGCCGTCAAAAAGCGCGACGATACGCACAAGATGGCCGAGTCGAACCGCGCCTTTGCTCACTTCAGAGTGTAATAAAGCGCCCAGTGCTATAGCTTGCCGTTGAAAAATCCGGAATCCGTCTCTCCGGTTTTTTCGACGGTTTTGCTGTTTTAGTTCTAGTGTTTCATTTGCGCAAAGTCGCTATTTCAAAATTAACAAAAACTTAACTTCGTTTTTTCAGAAAAAATTACGGAATATACAGCATAAAACTCGACAAAAGCAAATTTTAATAAAATCGCGCTTATTCACTCTTCACGTTAGTCAAAAGGCTTACATACCCGAAATTTTCACTATTCAATTACTAATTATTATACCATGGCAAAGGATCTGCGGTTCACCCGAAACATTGGCATTGCTGCGCATATTGATGCCGGTAAAACGACCACCACAGAGCGTATCCTTTACTACACCGGCGTGACGCACAAGATTGGCGAAGTGCATGAAGGAGCCGCCACGATGGACTGGATGGAACAAGAACAAGAGCGCGGCATCACAATCACTTCTGCCGCAACTAAATGCTCCTGGGAAGTAGAAGGCCATCGCTACGACCTAAATATTATCGATACGCCAGGTCACGTAGACTTCACTGTAGAGGTCAATCGCTCTCTGCGCGTTTTAGACGGATTAATCTTTCTCTTCTCTGCCGTAGACGGTGTAGAACCCCAATCGGAAACGAATTGGCGGTTGGCTGACAACTACAAGGTTCCCCGCATTGGCTTTGTAAACAAGATGGACCGCGTTGGAGCCGACTTTTTCAATGTAATTAAAGACATGAAGGCAAAACTAGGCGCCAATGCCGTACCTCTTCAAGTACCCATTGGCGTCGAGGACAACTTCAAGGGAGTGGTAGATCTGGTAACTAACAAGGCCCTAATCTGGAACGAGCACGATTTAGGAATGACCTACCAAGTCGTGCCCATACCAGACGACCTGGTCGATGTGGTTCAAGAATATCGTCAAAAATTGATCGAGGAAATTGCTACCTACGACGACACCCTGCTAGAGAAGTTTTTCGAGGACCCAAATTCGATTACCGTGCCCGAAATTCGAGCAGCTATTCGAGCCGCTGTGTGCGACATGAAAATGACACCCGTCTTATGCGGCTCCGCCTATAAGAATAAAGGTGTACAGGCATGCCTGGATGCCGTGTGCTACTACCTGCCTTCGCCCGTAGATATCCAGGCTATAAGAGGGATCGATCCGCGTACTGAGGAAGAAATTTCGCGCAAACCGAGCATAGACGAACCTTTCTGTGCGCTAGCCTTTAAAATTGCTTCCGACCCTTTCGTTGGCCGCCTGTGCTTCATCCGTGTTTATTCTGGACAGTTGGAGGCTGGCTCTTATGTGTTGAACACGCGTACCAATTCTAAAGAGCGCATCAGCCGCTTGTATCAAATGCACGCCAACAAGCAAAATCCAATTGACCGCGTTGAAGCTGGTGACATCGCTGCCGCCGTGGGTTTTAAAGACATCCGAACTGGAGATACGCTGTGCGACGTGGAGGCACCAATCGTGCTAGAAAGTATGGTCTTCCCAGAACCAGTGATTGGATTGGCCATTGAGCCAAAAACTCAAAAAGATCTGGATAAACTAAGTATGGCATTAGCCAAACTAGCAGAAGAAGACCCCACTTTCCGCGTTCAATATAACGAAGAAACCAACCAAACGGTCATCTCTGGCATGGGTGAGTTACACCTCGAGATCATCGTCGACCGCCTACGCCGCGAGTTCAAAGTAGAATGCAATCAAGGCGCTCCACAAGTAAATTATAAAGAAGCGCTCACCACTACAGTAACCCACCGCGAACGCTTGAAAAAGCAGACAGGTGGCGCCGGTTTGTTTGCTGAAATAGAGTTTGAACTCGGGCCAGCTGATCCTGAATTTTTGGAGAGCGAGGAGTACAAAAGCGGTCGCAAAAAACTCCAATTCGAGTGGGCTATTGTAGGCGGTGCTATTGATAAAAATTACATTAAGCCCATTACCGACGGTTTCACCAAGATGATGAGTCAAGGCGTGCTTGCAGGCTACAGCATTGATTCCATGAAAGTTCGCGTCGTTGACGGCCTGATGCACCCCGTAGACTCAAAGCCGATCGCTTTCGAACTCTGCGCTCAAGAAGGCTTTCGTCAGGCAGCGCCTAAATGTAAGCCGCAAATTATGGAGCCTATTATGAAACTAGAGGTTATCACCCCGGAAGAGTATGTCGGCTCAGTTATTGGCGATCTGAACCGACGCCGCGGCGTACCCAAAGGTCAGGAAAGCCGTGCAGGTGGTGCTATCGCTATTCAAGCAGAGGTGCCTCTTGCTGAAATGTTCGGATATGTAACGGCACTGCGCACCCTTACGTCAGGCCGCGCCTCCTCAACCATGGAGTTCTCGCACTACGCTCCTGCTCCCGAAAACATTGCCAAGCAGGTAATTGAAAAAGCCCGAGGTACTAAAGTATAGTTTCTTCCTTTAGCAAAGGCCCACTTCTCTCCTAAGGTAGAATGTGGGCCTTTTGTCAATTGTGGCAAAAAATACGTTTGGAAATTTTGCGGCCAAGTTTATCTTTGCGCGTGAGAAATCTGGTCTGATTTTTGGGTTTAATCCATTTCATCAATTATCAAACAACAAATCCGTATGTCTAACATGAAAAATTTGAACACACTGAAGCTGGCCCTCCTTTTGGTGGTCGGAGGAGTGGCCTTAGTCCTCTCATGCCGTCGCACTGAAGTAGACCAACCGCGGAAACTGGCGCGAGACTTTGACAGCGAAGTGTATTTGCGCTGGAATGAACTGTTTCTGGAAATTGACCGATACGCCGTCGGTTATCGCCCAGGGCCAATTCCCCACGCGCTAGGGTATCTAGGATTTGCGGCTTATGAGGCAGTGGTGCCCGCCATTCCGGAGTTGAACAGCCTGGCGCGGCTGTATCCAGAACTGAAGATGCCGAAATTCGATGAAACGTTGGAGTACCATTGGCCGGCAGTAGTGAACGAGGTGTATGGCTTCCTCATGAAACGCTTTTTCTTCCACATGGAGAACTCGTATCCAAACGAGTTTGCGAAGATTGAGCGTCTGCGCCGGGCATTGTACGCAAAGTACGAAGCCGAAACTACACCGGAGGTGCTAGAGCGCTCCGTACAGCGAGGGCTTGAAGTGGCACGCGCCTTCTACGAGTATGAGCGCACCGATGCAGCTGCTCACAACGCCTTTTTGAATCCGAGCCCACCTTATAATGCTCCCAAAGGCCCTGGCTTCTGGGAACCCACTGTTCCAGACTTTACGAAAGGGCTCTTCCCCTACTGGGGTCAAGTACGCACCTTTGCGTTGCGGGAAGAAGAGCAGCTGTGCCGTCCGCATATACCGTATAGCGAGCATCCATTGTCGCTGTTTTTCAACCAGGGCATGGAAGTTTACCTAACTGTGAAGAATATCTTCGACAACGGTCCAGGAGCTTACGAGCAGCGCTGGCTGGGTGAATTCTGGAGCGATGACATCTTTGGGTTGACTTTCTCGCCTCCCTCTCGACCGCTTGCTATTGCAAACCAAATCGTTGCTGCAGAGAAACCCAACTTGGCTGAAGCGGCAGAACTGTATGCTAAAATGGGCATGGCGCTCAACGATGCAAGTGTAGTCTTGTGGAATTCCAAGTACGTATATTCGTTAGAGCGCCCTGTCTCTTACATTCGGCGAGTAATTTCAAGGCATTATCCCGATGCTGCTGAATGGCTCACTATTCTGAATAATCCAGTAGACAACTTTAAAGGAGTTACGCCAGCTTTCCCGGCTTATCCGTCTGGTCACTCTGGATTTGGCAGCGCTGGTGCAGTAATTCTCTCTTCCATGTTCGAGTACAACAAGCGCAATCCGGGTACCTACGTCTTCACGGACCGCTGCCACATGGGACGCACAGAGTTCAACGGGACACCGCGTACCTTGGGCTCTTTCCGCGATTTTGCCTTTGAGAATGCCTATTCGCGCGTTCCGCTGGGCGTTCACTTCCGCATGGACTGCGACGAAGGCATACGGGTAGGTGAAGTAGCGGCCTTGCGCGTACTGGAACTACCCTGGCGAAAGTAAAACCGCAGGAGAAAAGAAAATTCCCTATTTATGAAGACCTCGGAACACATTGCTTCCGAGGTCTCTTTCTTTTCGTTGCATCAAAAAGTGTAGAATATGTTGAGCTGCTCGTTTTGAAGCTCCTGCTCCGCCCAAACGCTGGCGCAATTCCTCATATCCTTCTCGAATAGCTTTGGCCTGCTCTGCATTTAAAATTTCCGACAGTGCTCGACAAAGAAGTGCGGTATTTAAATCGCCTTGAATCAATTCGCGCACCAAGGGCCGCTGGAGCACTAAATTCACTAGGGAAATATACGACACGCGCACTAGTCGCTTTGCAATGGCATATGAAAACGAATTACCTGCATAACAGACCACCTGAGGGACTCCTATAAGTGCTGCCTCTAGGGTAGAGGTACCTGACTTTACCAAAGCGGCCTGTGCCTCTTGAAGTACACCGTAAGTATCGCCAAAACGCAATTCAACCTTAGGGTATGCCGCTAAGTATGGATGAAAAAGCTCTCGAGGGAGTGAAGGTGCTGCTGCAATCACAAAGCGATACTCTGGGAAGAAAGGTGTTACCGATAGCATTACAGGCAAAATCCGACGAACTTCCTGCTGTCGACTCCCTGGTAATAAAGCAATAATGCCATTTGACTCCACGGCTCTTCGTGCAGGTATGGCATCCAAAAGCGGATGACCTACCCATATCGCCTCTACTCCGTATTGCTGATAAAAATCTACTTCGAAGGGCAGAATGACCAGTAGCTGATCTACGTCGCGCTTAATGGCGCGTACACGTGAAGCATGCCATGCCCACAGCTGAGGTGAAATATAATAAATAACCCGATACCCTCGTCTTTTAGCCCATCGCGCTATACGTAAATTGAATCCAGGATAATCGATTAAGACGATAGCATCCGGCCGGAAAGCTTCTATCTCGCGTCGACAAAACTGCAGGTTTTGCCAAATCGCAGGCAGGTTCTTTACGACTTCCCAAAAGCCCATAAACGCGAGCTCTCGATAGTGCTTAACCACCGTCGCGCCTGCAGCAGCCATATGCTCACCGCCCCAAGCTCGGCACTCAACATCAGCCGATAGCTCGCGCAGGGCTTTTATTAAATTCCCTCCGTGCAAATCGCCCGAGGCTTCTCCTGCAATAAGATAAATTCGAGTTGCCACAGTCAAGGCTCGCTTGAATGCCCATAATAACGCTTGCGCATCTGCCAAACACCAAGCATAGCTTCTCTTACGATGCGCAGCGACATCTTAGATTGCCCTTTTTCGCGATCTTTAAAAATGATGGGTACTTCGCACAGTTGAAAGCCTAATGAGTACGCCGCATATTTCATCGCTATTTGAAAGGCGTAGCCAACAAAGTGAATCTTATTTAAATCAATCGCTTCCAATACGCGACGCCGATAGCATATAAAGCCCGCCGTAGGATCAGCTACTGGCATCCACAAGACAAGACGGGTGTACAGCGAAGCGGCACGCGATAACAAAATGCGATCAATAGACCAATTTTTGAGCCCACCATGACGAACATACCGAGAGCCAATGGCCACGTCAGCGCCGTCTTGGCAAGCAGCGAGCAGACGGGTTAAATCAGCCGGGTTATGAGAAAAGTCAGCATCCATCTCGAAAAAATACTCATAATCGCGCCGCAACCCCCAACGAAAGCCCGCAATGTAAGCGGTACCTAGCCCTAATTTTGCCGCGCGGACTAATAAATGTAGCCGTCCGGGATATTTCCACTGCAGGTCGCGCACCACTTGAGCCGTGCCATCGGGAGAGTTGTCATCCATCACTAGCACGTGAAAATCTGCCGGCTGCTGGAGTACTGCGCGAATGATGGCCTCAATGTTTTCGCGCTCATTGTAGGTCGGAATGATTACCAGGCTGGGCATAGTCAAGGCGCTTCTTTTTTACGGTTTGTAGACGCCCAGCCTAGAGGGCAAAAGCAATGGCAAAAGCCAACAGAGAGATAATAAGACCGTACATGAATATGTTGTAACAAATACTTAAATACTCGTATTTCTTCGCCAAAACGATGCCTAGAAAGTAGAGATCTCGGCTCATTGAGCCATACAGAAAATCTGGGTCGCGCAGCATTTCGTTAACTCCCCACTGAAAGTCTTCCAGGGACATATTGTGAAAATTACCGAAGAAAAGCAGATTTGCCTTGCGCTGAAGAATATCTTCACGAGTAACTTTTCCTTCCGTTACCTTTGGCCGAGTGCTCAGGGTTGCAAAAATCATTGAAGCCAAACAGGTGGCCAGCAACAGCCCACTAGGCACGAGTAATCTAAAGTTGATTTGGTCGCCGCTGCCATCCATAAGTCTAGGCATAAGGTTGGAAACAAGAATAGAAATAACAATAGCATTAACAGATAGCATCAAATTGGCTTTGTTGTCGGCCATGGCACTTAGGTTCGTGTGCGTGCGATAGGTAGTCCTGAACATGGTTTCCACACCACGACCAAATTGGGCCATTTTAAGCTCCACTTCGCTCTCTTGTAAGAGCTTTTTTAAGTCGTTGGAGCCATTATTTTCCTCCAGAAGGGCGAGTTCTTTTATTGTAAGGGGCCGATCGGGGTTGAGACGTCGGCGTTGCTTTATTAGCTGTTGTATGTGTTTGACTTTTCGTTTATTAAACAGAGCACGAGCAGCCTCGGTATGATACTCGTGCGACAACATAAATTCTAATTCAAACTCCACCCATGCCTTATCGTCAGCGAATTCCTGGCGAATAAGGGCAATCTCCTGTCGCAATTTACTATTGCGCTCCCAATAGGATTTCATGCCCAAATGACTCAGGTCGGCATCACAGATGATCTTTTCGAGCAAGTCCTTGGGCTGTTGCGGAAGTTTGGTGGCCATGATGCAGCGCAAGACTACCTGTAGGTCGGCCTCTGATAGTTTTTCTTTAAGAAAATCTTCCGCTAACGCGCAACTGCGCTCTTCGTGACCTTCTGGCCCTTGAGCATATCCTGTATCGTGAAACCAAGTAGCTAGGATCAACAGGTCTGTCTGATGGGCATCCAATTGACAAGCCTCCGCCAGCATCTTTACTGCTGCTACCGTCTGCACCGTATGCTCAAGGTCGTGGAAGACGTATTTAGCCGGCATATGTTCAGCAAAATATGCTGCCACGTACGCCTCTGTAGCTTCGAGTAAAGATGGCATGGTGGAATTCATAGACCTGTCGGATTTGGGCAAAGGTAGCGGTTAGTGGAGGAATGTCGCCCAGTTGCGTTCCATCAGCTCTCGTCAGATTGTCATTATTCTCGACGGTACCATCGCCGCAAAACCTGCATAGCTAACTTGCCCTGAGGTGAATAGTCTCGCTCAGGATAGCCTTCATGGCCACGCATATTGGGAAACCACTTCCATAAAAAGCCTCCAGCCCACCACGATTGGTTCTTGAAGGTGGAAAATAGCGCGTCGAGACAGTTGGCTTGAGCCACCTCATTAACAGGCCGGCGTTGAATGTCCTTTTCCAATTCCCACGTACGGCCACCGGCTCCATTAACGCTTAAATAACCAAACTCAGTGAATAGTACAGGTTTTCGCCAACGCTGGCTGAAACGGCTCAATTCCTCCACGTATGGGCGCCAAGCGGCTCTTAATGCCTCTAGAGTTGGGGTATCTGCCTCCACTAAGGGAAAATACGCGCTTACCCCTACGTAATCAAGCTGCTCCCAAAAAGGCACCTCTTGCCAATCGTCCCAATTGGCCGAATAGGTTAGTAGGCCCTTGTACCTCTGACGCACCTGTGCGATAAGCGCCGACCAGAAAGCCGGACGCTGCGCGATGGCCTGGCGAAACTCTGTACCTATGCAAAACAATTCAACATTAAGGGAGTCTGCAATACGAACCATGGTGAAAATATATCGGGCATAAGCCCTTTCCCACGCTTGCCAAGAGGTTTCATCTGCAAAACTGAGTTCGCCTGTCCAGCCACCCGGAATATATACTTGAGGCTTTAGCATGACCCGCAGTCCAGCGGCATGGGCCATGCGTATCGTTTCACACACACCCTCTGGCCTTTCACCCCACCACTGCCATCCCGCTGCTGGATAGCGCACTGCGGTATCGCCTCGCCGAGCGAAAGCATACGGGACTACTGCAATCCAATCTGCGCCCACCTCCTTAATCTCTGCTATAGGGTCGGCAGAAAACGGTTCAGGAGGAGCTACAAGCGTTAGGCCATCTATCGAGCGGGCTACAATGCTTGAGTTTCCCGGCAGACGGGCTCTATCGCAGGAAAGGTATTCTACTTGCCCAACGAGCAATAACAAAATACTCAAGCAGAGCCCACATAGCAGCACATGTGTAATTGTAATCATGTATCTAAACGAACACGCTCAGCGATCTGAGCTGCTAGAGCGGCTAATTCCTCTGGCGTCATCTCTAGCGGTTGTCTAAAACCCAAATCGGAAACGGTATTAATGGGCATAAGATGTACGTGAGCATGAGGAATTTCTAGCCCTACCACTGCTATGCCGATGCGCTTGCAAGGTACCACCTCTTGAAGCGCTTTTGCCACTCTCTTGGAAAAAAGCATCAAACCCGACAATTCCTCGTCTGACAAGTCGAAAATATAGTCCTCCTCTCGTTTTGGGATGCACAAAGTGTGTCCCTTGACTTGAGGGCGTATATCCAAAAAAGCCATAAAGGTATCCGTCTCGGCGACTTTGTAGCAGGGAAGCTCGCCGGAAACAATTCGAGAAAAGATGGAGGCCATGACGTTTATTTAACAAAACTATCCAACAGAGATATCCAAAATCTCGAATTCCATCGTTCCTCCAGGCGTAGAAATTCGAGCAATTTCACCGCGCTTCTTGCCCAACAAACCAGCGCCAATAGGAGATGAAACCGAGATTTTCATTTGTTTAATATCTGCCTCACTCTCGGAGACTAATTTGTATGTCAATTCTTTACCTGTTTTGAGGTTTTTTATCCTCACGCTCGAAAAAATCGCCACCTGAGACGTATCGATCTGAGACTCGTCTAGTATGCGTGCATTGGCCAGGAGCGATTCCAACTCACTAATGCGCATTTCTAACATCCCCTGAGCCTCTTTAGCGGCATCATACTCGGCATTCTCCGAAAGGTCGCCTTGTGCACGCGCTTCAGCAATGGCTCGAGCTGCCTCTGCCCGACCAGTAGTTTTGAGCTCCTCTAGCTCTGCTTTTAATTTTTCGTATCCGCTCCTCGTTAAATACGTGTGATTCGACATAGCAACACCTCTATTAGGTTAGGATATTTATAATCAGAAAAAAATAGAAACGTCCCCACCCACTGGTAGAAACGTTTCCTTTTTCGCCACAAAGATAAGAGAGTTTTGTCACAGTATTCAAGGATAATTTCTAGTTTTATTTTTGAGTCTATTCTCTTCCGAAAGCGAAGTTCAACATGTCAGCGAATTGAAGAAAAAAACCTCCGATCGATGGCACGCTTTTAACCCTATTAAAAAGCCTCTTTGCCCATCTTTCGTAGCCTACCTTTGCAGGAGTTTTTCGCTGTCGTTCCATGGACATTTCTCGAATTCCTTCTCCCTGCTTTGTTCTCGATGAAGCTGCGTTGCGTCGCAACCTCGAGCTTATTACCAGCGTACAGCGCGCCGCAGATGTGCAAATCATCCTTGCATTCAAGGGCTTTGCTATGTGGAGCATCTTTCCACTCGTCCGCCAGTACCTGAGCGGAGCTGCAGCCTCATCGCTTAATGAGGCTCGCTTGTGTTATGAAGAAATGAAGACAAAAGCCCACACCTATGCTGTAGCATACTTGCCAGGCGAATTTGAGCGCATACTGAGATATTCGAGTCACATCACGTTTAACTCTTTAGCGCAATATCGGCGTTTTCGGCAGCGGGTGAAAAAACATCCGACACCCATAAGTATGGGTTTGCGCGTTAATCCAGAATGGTCGCCCGTGAGTACAGCGCTATACAATCCGGCTTCTCCTGGCTCACGATTAGGAGAGGTAGCGGATAATTTGCCTGAGGAACTTCCTTCGGATATCGAAGGTCTGCATTTTCATACACTCTGTGAAAGCAGCAGTTACGATTTAGAGAAAACTCTTGTGCATTTTGAAGCGCGCTTTGGTCGTTTTCTGCCACAACTTAAGTGGGTAAATTTCGGAGGAGGACACTTAATGACCCGAGTGGGTTATAATGTCGAACATCTCGTAACCGTGTTGAGGCGCTTTAAAGCGCGGTATCCACATCTTCACGTCATCTTAGAACCGGGCAGTGCTATCGCTTGGGACGCAGGAGTTTTGGTAGCCACTGTTTTGGATATTGTCAAAAATAAGGGCATCAAAACTGCTGTGCTCGATGTATCCTTTACCGCTCATATGCCCGATACCTTAGAGATGCCCTACCGTCCTCGAGTACGCAATGCGAATGCCGACCCTTTACCCACAGATAGATACCGCTATCGCTTGGGCGGCGTTAGTTGTTTGAGTGGTGACTTTATGGAAGAATACAGTTTTGCTGCTCCGCTGCGCGTCGGACAGAAATTAGTATTTGAGGACATGATTCACTATACGATGGTTAAGACGACCACTTTTAACGGCGTAAAGCATCCAGCCATCGCGATTTGGAGAGAAAACGGTAGCCTGCAGGTCATACGTCGCTTCGGCTACCGCGACTACAGAGACCGCCTGTCATGAGCAATTACTGTTGATACACTTCCCGAAGCTTTTCCGGAGTGATCTCTCGAGAAGAGACCCATTGGCGTTTTTCAACGTCAAATTGTGTATATGGGTCAGGGAACTCGATATATTCCTCCTCTCCAGAATTTTGAGGATAGTATGGGCTCAAATCCTCACCGCGAACCATTTTTTCAAAGAGCATGGTGGCTTTTTTCGCCAATTCTGGTTCGGGCATTTTCCACGTGCGGAATACCTCTCGGTAATACGTCACAGAGTCGCCCTCTAAGTGCATTTGGATGCCCGTAGCCACGCGTTTAACCGTTAGGCTGGGTGCTGGCCGACTGACAAGCAAATAGATATCGCCCGTCTTTTCGTCGCGATAATACAGGTCTACTCGATATCGCCGCATTTCTTCAGCATAGAAAGCGTCATAGGCGGTATCGAATTTGGTTTGATGAGTAGCTTTTTCGGGCAGGCGACCCGTGTAACGAATGATCTTTTCAAGTAACCGATGTGCCGCATCCGGACCAGGTTTTTCGCCTTTAGGCGAAGACTGACAAGCCCAAAGGAGTACAGCGATGAAAGAGGCTGAAAAGGCAGTGAGTCTCATCGTCCGAAATCAAATTTAAAAAATAGACTTGCCATCACCTAATGTGATGGCAAGTCTACGAAAAAGAAAGAAAAGGGAATTTAATAAACCTTGTCAACGGGGTCAAACTCTGCCCAGCGGTCAGTCCAGTCGGTATTACCGAAGGCACCGCGATGAGTCACGTTTGTGAAGAATTCTCTGCGGTTAGCTTCGTTAAACTTTGGATGGTCGAACTTAGCTCCTGATGCAGCCGTCCCGCTAGTGACAGTAAAGTCAGGATTGGAAGGATAATCGTTGCGCAGGCGGTTTCCGAAGAACAAGTCAGCTTTCACGCCGATAGCCGTGTAAGCATCAGTTGCTGCCGCCGTTGTCGTGCTATTTCCATTAGCTGGAGCTTCCCAATAAGCCTTCACAGAGTCGGCGACTACGCCCGTGCCTGCTTGATAGGCAACGCTAGCACTTGGTGCCCATAAGATATTGTTGGCCAGCACACCACGACCGCTCTGATACTGGGATACTACGGATGCCTGGTTGAAGCGAATACCTCGCGGGAAACCGACGAAGACAGAATTGAATACCGACAGGGCCACACGACGACGGAAGTCGGCTGCAAATCCATAATTGGCACTGATGGGGTTGGCGGGTGAAACTGGAGCGAGTGGACCGATAATGGTAATATTGGAAAGCACGCCATTGGTATACGGCTGCACGTCGTTGTCATTGGGGCCATTGTCGGTTTCGATTCCGTTGGACTGCGACTGGTCGGCAAAGCTCGGATAGCGGATGGCTACGCCAAATTGAATATTCCCTGAGTAACCATAGTCAATATCGAAGTCATCGTCCCATGTACCCAGCGAGACCAAATACCTCGCGTTATGTGTGCCACCGAAAAATTCGAAGCCATCGTCACCACCGTAGGAAACCTGAACGTACTCGATGACAGTAGCGCGACCAACACCGCCCGTTGTCAGGGAATTGGTTTCGTTGTTCGGTGTCAGTTCGATGCCAGCAAACTCGATGCGCACATACCTGAGTGAGCCAGAGTTCTCACCGTCGTTTGTCGTATTGTTTTGTGTGCCAAATGTCACAGGTGGAGTAATACCTTCAATGGTTGGGTCGGGCTGATTCACGTTAGCGCGGCCCAAAATGATTAAGCCGCCCCAGTCACCGCGATCGCGGATACCTGCTTCTTGGCTCGAGGTCATCACGATCGGCTTGTCTACCGTACCATTGGCAATGATCCGACCGCCCTTGTCAATGATAAGTGTGCCCTTCGTACGCTTATCGCCAAAAATAACAGTGCCTGGTTCGATAGTTAGCGTTTGACCGCTGCGAACGAAAACTTGACCTTTAAGCAAATATTTTTTATCTGCTGTCAAGGTGCGCGTGGTTAGATCACCACTTAACTCCACCAATTGATTCTGGTTAGGAGGAGGAGTAGTGGTATCGTCCTTCTTGTCGCAAGAAACCATGAAGATGGCTAGTCCTGCTAACAGTGCAAATGAACCAACTACGTTTTTCATGTGTAAAGCCATTTTTTAGAAATGAGTGAATTTATTGCTTCGAGATGTCGTAGGATATAGACAAGTTTATAGCCTGCCCTCTACGGAAGGTAAAGACCGGGTGGTCTATAGCCGTGTCAATTTTGCTGTTTCGGTCGGAGTCTTGGTAGAAGCGGAAGGGCGCATCCAGAGCGTTCTGAACCCCCAACTTGTAAGCCACGCGACCAATGCGCTTTGTCATAGTAATATCTAGGCTATGTCGGGGAAGCTCGTAAATAGTCGGATACAGCACATCGCCTACTGAAAAGATGCGATTTCCAAAAATATTGTAGGCCAACGCGCCCGATAAACCGCTCTTCTGATCGTCGTCGTAATACAATGTGAGGTTAATGATATAGGGAGACTGCCCCTGTAGAGGGCGAATCTGATCTTGGGCCGGCACGTTGGGCCCTAGGTCTACTTTCGACCATATTAGAGCAGCGTTTGCATTGATAGAAAAGTGGTCGATAAATCCGCTATTGGTGAGCCCTCGGAAAGACTTTCGGAATTCTACCTCCGCTCCGTAATTCCAGGCAAAATCAGCGTTTATGTAAGAGAAGTTAGGTTGTTCAGTAGTGACTACAGTTTTGTTTTCAATTGGATTATCGAAATATTTGTAAAATAGACCGATGTTAAAGGTTTCTCCCGGACGAGGATAAAGTTCGTATCGCAGGTCTACATTGTGAATGAAAGCAGGCGTAAGGCGTGGATTGCCAAAACGCGCAGCCTCCAGTTTATAATCATAAAAAAGGAAGGGCGCTAGTTCTCGAAACTCTGGGCGATTGATAGTGCGGCTGTACGCCAATCGAAGAATGTGACCCTCTTTTATGCTGTAGCCCGCATTTAAGAAGGGCAAAGGAGCCAATACTGTATTCCTTGCCTCTACGGGTCCGCTATCGTCATAACCGTCAACCCTCTGGTCATTAAACTCGCCTCGGAAGCCAACAGCTAAATCCAAGCGCCCTAGTGGGATCTCAGCACTTACATAACCCGAAGCCGTCAGGCTGCTCGCTGTGTAGGAGTCTATGGGCCGCGTTCCTTCCTCTAAAACAAGGCCATTGACGGGCTGATAGTTTTCTTTTCTAAACGCAATGGATAAAGGCAACTTAGATAAGCTGTCTCCAATAGCCGGATCAGAAAAGCCAGGATAAAGGGTAGAGACATAGCGCGACGAAAAGTCGCGATAACGATACTCTAATAGGTAACCTCCTCTTAACAGAGTCTTTTTTGTTCCATCTGGACTGGAATGCAGCGTCAACGCATAATCTATGCCATGCGACCCGGCAATCTCAAACAGTTTTCCGTAGTAGCGTCCTGTTTCAAAAAGATTAGAAGAGGGCGGATAGATGACTTGAAACGGTGCTTCGTTCTGGCCAGCCGGTTGGAAAGTCCGGAATCGCCGCAAATCAGGCTCGTTCTCCACAATGAAGCTACCGCCCAATACCCAACGCAAACTTTTACGCTTACTAAAGTCGTGATTGCCCTCCAGTTGACTTAAACAAATGGAACGAGCGCGATAGCCCAAAAGGTAGTTGGCCAATCGGTCTCCTGGACGCTGGATGAAATCTGAGCCTCGGCGAAGGATAGTCTCATTTTCACCAATCTGATTAAACAGGTTCTTGAAGCTTATGCTGTTATTCTCGTTCAAGCGCAATCGCCAATTAGAAAGTATGCTAATGCGCGTAGCCTTTTCATAGCCTCTGTCATCGAAACGGAAACGCAATTCTATCGGCCGATTAAAGTCTGTCCACTCGAAGTAGCGATAAAAGTCTCGCAGATAATTTTGATAACTGGTTGAATAATTGACGATGTTGACCGTAGACAACTGCTTGCCGCCAAGCTTCATGCGGCGCCCAAAGCTAAAACCAATAGAGTGGTCTGGCAACGCCGTTCCGCGGATTGGCTCGTAGTTATTAGGCAACAGGTCTGCAGCAAATTTGCGCAAACTCGAATTGCGTGCGGCATCTTGCATCTCAAAAGTGCTTGGAAAGGCTTTTGGCAGCTGACGAAAACCATTGTCAAAGCCCAAAAAGTCTGTAGGAGAACCCTTACTCTGAAAATATTCTTCACCCGTCGTGTTTACGCGATAACCTACACCGACGTTAATTTTAAAGAAGGGGTCGTCTGGCTCTATGGTATACATCTTAATAACACCTCCGGCAAAGTCGCCTGGAAGGTCTGCAGAGCCCGATTTGAAGATTAGCATGCGATCCAGTGCGCTGCTTGAAATGAGGTCAAAGGAAAACGTACGTCGATCAATTTCTGTACTCGGCGCCGTAACGTTATTGACCATCACACTGTTATAACGCTCATTCAACCCACGGATCATCACAAAACGATTCTCGACAATAGTAACCCCTGGCACGCGCTGTACTACCTGAGCAGCGTTGTTGTCCTGAGATTTCTGAATCTGTTGGCTCGATACTCCACTTACCACTTGCTTGGCTTGCCGAACTTCAAGCAGCACTGCAGCCACCGTATTTGTTTTGCGATACTCTACAATCGTCACCTCGCTCATGACCACCGAATTGGTCGACATTACCACATCTAGGGTTACTCGCTCGTTTTCCTTGACCTCTACGTCCTTTATCGTAACATCCTCGTAACCCAAGTAGGAGAAAACAGCCGTATATTTTCCTGGCGGCACGTTGCGAATGGCATAGAAACCATTCAAGTCCGTAATGGAACCTAGGCTGGCTTCTTGAAGGCGAACGGTGGCACCGATAAGCTTTTCCTTGGTTTCATTGTCCACCACTGAACCAGTGATGATACCGTTTTGAGCTGACGTCAAGGTTGAGAAGAGCAGTAGTAAAAAGGTTGTCGCGCGAGGTAACATAAGGTTAGCGTGTATACTTGCAAATAAAATTTGCCGCAAACCAATCCTCTTTATGTTAACTTCATATTAAGTGGAGGTTAACAAATAAATCTTATTTCTTAAAATATTGATAATCAAATGGTAAAAAGCGTATTCAATTAAGTTTAAATGCCAACTGGCTCAAAAAAAATTAGCGCAGCCTCCTTTTCTAGAGGCTGCGCTAAGCCACGAAATTTTGTAGGAAAAATTACACCAAAGCGCACAGGTCAGCTAGCCTCGCCGAATATCCGGCTTCGTTATCGTACCAGCCCACAATGCGACACATGTTGCCGTTGACTTGAGTTAAACCAGCATCGAAGATGCAAGAATGCGTATTGCGCACAATGTCACTGCTTACGATGGGCTCCTCTGTATACTCTAATATACCTTTCAAATTGGAGGATGCGGCCTCTTTGAAGACAGCATTTATCTCTTCGACGGAGGCTGTTTTCTTTATGACACACACACAATCCGTTACGGATCCCGTAGGCACAGGAACGCGCATAGAGTGGGCGGCAATTTTACCCTTGAGGTGTGGCGCCACTAAAATCACTGCTTTGGCAGCTCCTGTGCTGGTGGGTACAATATTTTGAGCGGCTGCCCGTGCTCTTCGCAGGTCGCGATGCGGGCCGTCTTGCAGGTTTTGGTCGGCAGTGTAGGCATGTATTGTATTCATGAACAGCTGCTCGACCCCGAAGGCTCGGTCGAGCGTCATAATCATAGGCACTAGGCAATTCGTCGTACAAGAAGCGTTCGAAATGATGGTATCGGTCGGCTTAATGTCTTGGTGGTTAGCACCAATGACAAAAGTAGGAATGTCGTCCGTTTTTGGTGGAGCAGACAAAATAACCCGTTTAGCCCCGGCCTGTAGGTGAAGCTCAGCCTTATCCCGGCTCAAAAACACGCCTGTACATTCGAGCACCACATCGATATCTAGGTCTTTCCAAGGGCACTCGGCTGGATTTTTGATAGCTGAGCCAATGATCTTGTGGT
Source organism: Saprospiraceae bacterium (assembly GCA_025055285.1). GTDB lineage: Bacteria > Bacteroidota > Bacteroidia > Chitinophagales > Saprospiraceae > M3007. The sequence goes on along the minus strand of JANWXM010000001.1, from coordinate 132,768 downwards.
CATTGACGTAGAGGTACTCGGCATCCGCGCCAACAACGCCGTCAAAACGCCCGTGCATCGTGTCGTATTTGAGCAGGTGGGCCAGCGTTTCGTTATCTGTCAAATCATTGATGGCCACTACTTCCACGTTTTCTTTGTGAAGCAAATAACGAAAGGTAAGCCGACCAATGCGACCAAAGCCATTAATAGCTACTCGTTTCTTCGTCATGAGGAAATCCCGTTATAATGGTTGTAAATGGATGAAAGTCCAGCGCAAAAATAGACTGCTTTGTCACAACAAATAGTGCTGGCCCTAAAAGGATGCAAACTCTATGCAACTAAAAAGGGTTTATGGTGTGGGAGGCACTTCTACCTTTGTGAAGTTCTTGCGAGAAAGATTCAGGTAATTTTATTCGATGAGCTTATGCGAACTTGCTTCTTAATGCTGCTATTATTCATTAAGGCATGGATATCCATGCTCCTATTTTGGGGCTGCATAACCACAGATACAGCTTACACCCGAGTAGCGCCAGGGCCGTGGCGCGGTGTGCTGGAGCTAGAAAAATTTAATATACCCGTACGCGACAAAGACACCCTTTTTACGCTAACTGAACAATTTCGGGAGGGCGAAATTCCCTTTCTTTTTGAGGTAAAATATATCGACGAAGAACGCTTTTACGTCGAAATTCGAAACGGTGCTGAACGCATTCGGTGCGATAGTATTCAATACGGGCGCGATCGTTCAAAAGCGCGCGATACCTTTAATTTATTCTTCCCTGAATACGCCACTTACATACATGCTGAGGTGCGTGGCGGCGTCATGCAGGGCGAGTGGATCGTTACTACGAAAGAAAATTACCGCATTCCTTTTTACGCCCATGCTGGCCGCGATTATCGCTTTACCACGCTCAATCAGAAACCTATAGCAGACTTGTCGGGTCAATGGGCGGCTCTTTTTGGTATCGAGGGTGACAAGCCTCATAAGGCGATCGGAGAGTTTCGCCAGAAGGGAAACCACCTCGAAGGCACTTTCCGCACACAAACAGGTGACTACCGCTTCTTAGAGGGTACTGTACAGGGCCGTAAATTTTGGCTGTCATCTTTTGATGGCGCACACGCCTTCCTTTTCTCGGGTAGCATTCAACCAGATGGCAAACTCCAAGGAGAATTTCGTTCGGGTATTCACCATCGCACCCTGTGGAAAGCATGGCGCGACACTACTTTCCAACTTGGACGTCCCGACTCTCTTACGTTACTTAAGCCTAATGCTCCTCCCATTTCCTTCAATTTCACTACTCCTGAAGGCAAGCGCCTCGTCTTTCCGGGACCAGATTTCATGGGAAAGGTAAAGATATTTACCATCTTAGGCACTTGGTGCCCTAACTGCCTCGATGAACAGCGCTTTTTAGCTGAGCTTTTACGAAAAGATTCTAGTTTGGCTGCTCAAACGCGTGTCGTCGGTTTTGCTTTCGAGCGCATAAAACCCGAACTCGCCAATGCACACTTGCTAACTTATAAGCAACGCCTTGGCCTGCCTTTCGACTTGGTCTACGCCGGCAAAGCCGATAAAAAGATAGCAGAAACCGTCTTCCCGGCACTTTCCCATGTGATGGCCTTTCCCACGATGATTGTACTCGACAAGCAAAATCGCGTGCGTTACATCCATACGGGCTTTGATGGACCAGCTACCTCAAAATACGCCGATTTCCAAGCGAACTTTTTAGCACTTCTCCGCCGGCTTGTCCAAGAGTAGATAAACGATTCACCTTTTTCATGAAGCATGAAGAACAATAACAAGCGGGCTCAGGTGTTCGACATCATCTTTGCCGGCGCTGGTTTGGCGGGCCTAAGCATGGCGGTAGAAATGCTCAAACATTCCTTTTTCCAGCAGAAGCACATCTTACTCATAGACCGAGATGCCAAGCAGCGCAACGACCGAACCTGGTGCTTTTGGGCTGAAGCAGGAGACGCCATTCCTCCCATCGTGTACCATTCGTGGGAGAGATGTCAATTTCTATCGCCCGAGCTAGAGCTGGCATTTGATCTGTTTCCGTACCGCTATCAATTGGTACGAGGTCTCGATTTTTACCGCTGGGCTCACCAAGAATTGGAGCGATGGCCAAACATCCAACGGGTCGAAGCCAACATCCAAAGCATGAACGCAAAAGCAGGGTTCGTCTGCACCGATGTGGGCGATTTTAGCGGAGAGTTCATCCTAAACTCAGCATTCACTCCCATACCTGTATTGCCCGAAAATGCCACTGAGGAGTGGAAACCGCCTCTAACCGCTCAAAAAAGGCAGCAACCTCCCTCCTTCACCTTCTTGCTCCAACATTTTAAGGGCTGGTTGGTACAAACTGCTCAGCCTGTTTTCAACCCTGAGACAATGACCCTCATGGACTTTCGCATAAAACAGTGCGGACAAACTCGTTTCATATATGTGCTCCCTTTTTCTCCTTGCCGTGCTCTGATAGAATTTACGGTCTTCTCACCACAGCTCTTATCGCCGGCAACATACGACGAGGCTCTAGACCAATACTTGCGGCAGACCCTACATTCGTCGCAGTACCAAATTCTTGAGGTAGAATTCGGAGTTATCCCTATGACTGACTATGCTTTTCCAAAGAAGGCACAAGGGAGAATCATCCACATCGGCACGGCAGGCGGTTTTGTAAAGCCCTCCAGTGGCTATGCTTTCAAACGCACCCTCCAACGCGCTCGCACTTTTGCTGCAGCCTGGGCAACTGAGGGTAGCCCGAATCCAGACCTACTCCAAGGTTCACCGCTCTTTGGTCTACTAGACCACGTTTTGCTTCGCGTGCTTCGAAACAACAACGGCATGGGCAGCGAAATTTTCACCCATCTCTTTAAGAAAGTACCTCCTACGACCGTTCTGCGTTTCCTAGACGAAGGCTGTAATTGGCGCGACCTATTGCGCATCCTCAATGCGCCGCCGACAGGGCCGTTCACCTTGGCCTTAATTCAAACCTTAATCCAAAAACTAACTCTTAAAAAACATAGATAAACATTTATGGCTTTGCGATTTTTGTAAGCCTGGAGCATGCATATTCTTCTGTGAACTCATGCGCGCAAAGAAAATTCTAGAAGAAGCGAGCCGGAACTTGGCCGAACAGTGTGTACACCTCGAACTCGATGAGTTTGACACAAAGCAGTTGCGTAGAAGCGCTCCTGCCGTATTCGTTTGTAATCAACTAACCCCCGGCATAGATGAATGGATCTTACTCTACCTCATGGCCCAGAATGCCGAAAGTGGAAAGGTACTGCATCCTTACCCAACGCCGTTGCCTAATGAACTGCTCCCCTTCGTTATACGCCCCATGAGACGCAAATGGGAAGACCGCCTTTTGCGCGTTAACTTCGCTAAAAAGGTAGCGCGATACGTAGAAAAGGGCATATCAGTGGGCGTCGTCGTAGACTTTTCAGAAAATCCGTTGAGTGACTTACCTAGAAATTTATTACGCCCTCAAGTATTGCGTCAGTTGCGCAAGATAGGAGCGCCTATCATACCCGTTCACCTGAAGGCAGAGACGAAGCAACGAAATAACCTTCTTCAGCTCTTATTTGGGCGTCTATCTCGTCCCTCTGTTGCCGAGCGGCCTCTTTTTGTACAAGTGCGCATTGGCTTACCCATTCAACCAGAAGACATAGCCCGGCTGAAGAGTCAACATGCATGGGGTGGGTTTCTTCAAGCTAAAATTTTCTCGTTAGGAACAGATTTAGACCTTCATTCTGAGCCAGAATACGCTGGAGGAAGGACAACGCGTCAGCCCATCAGCGAACCTACTGATGCTGAATTAGTGCGCCGTGAAATTGCTGCGCTTCCTGCCGAATGTCTATTGACTTCACGCAGCCATTTTGACGTGTACTTAGTGCCTTTCTCGGCCATTCCCAATACCATGTTTGAAATTGGGCGTCTGCGTGAAATGACTTTTCGCGCCGTGGGGGAAGGTACAGGTAAAGCACGCGACTTGGACGAATACGACCTATATTATTTGCAACTTATTATTTGGGACCGCACAGCAAGTCGAATTGTAGGTGGCTATCGCCTCGGACAAGGCGACCGCATCCTGCGACAGTTCGGTATTAAGGGTTTTTACGTGAATAGCCTCTTTAAAATCAAACCCGAGTTTTATCCAATTTTAGAAAAGGCCGTAGAATTGGGTCGTTCCTACGTCGTACCAGAATATCAACGCCATCGCTTGCCTTTGTTTCTGCTATGGAAGGGTATTCTTCATTTCCTCTTGGCCAATCCTCAATACCGATACCTATACGGGCCAGTGAGCATTAGCAAGCAGTTTTCGGAAGCTTCTAAGGCTGTTATTGTAGAGTTTTTAAAGCGTTTCTGTTACGACGAGGAATTAGCTCGATTCATTCGTCCGCGCAAGCCGTTTCGCGTTCGTATCAAGTCAGTAAATACGCGCTTATTGGCTGAAACGTTGCAGGGGGAATTCGATGCTCTTGAAAACTTAATTGAAGCCATGGAACCTGCCCATTTTAAGGTACCTGTACTTTTTCGACAATATCTACGTCAAAATGCGCGCTTTATTGGCTTCAACATAGACCCGCTCTTTGCTGATTGCCTCGATGGCCTTATGATACTAGACCTTCACAATCTGCCTTCTAGTACCTTAGAAGCTTTGCAGCAGGAGAAAGAGTAAGCATATGCCCGTTTTTTGGCTAGACGAGCACGACTTCACCTTTCCACCTCCGTATTTAGCTGAGCGAGACGGCCTAATTGCTGTCAGCGGAGACCTTCGCCCTGAGCGTCTAATTGAAGGTTATCGAAGCGGCGCCTTCCCATGGTACGAGCTCGACGGTAAGTTTTTTTGGTATACGCCGCATCCTCGCATGGTATTGTTTCCCAAGGAGTTGATTGTTCACAAGAGCATGCGCTCTATCTTTAATCAGCAAAAGTTTGAGTATACCTTTGACACTGCATTTGAGCAAGTCATACGCATTTGCGCTGAAATACGGCGTCCGGGTCAAGAAGGCACGTGGATTAGCAAAAAGTTCATCGAGTCATATACAGCCCTGCACCAGCGTGGGTTGGCTCACTCAGTAGAAGTATGGGCTGGAGAGCGCCTCGTAGGCGGACTTTATGGCGTATCGTTGGGGCGAACTTTTTTTGGAGAGAGTATGTTTGCACACATGTCCAATGCATCCAAAGCCGCCCTAATTACCTTAGTTCGAGCTCTAGAGCAAAGTGGCTTCTCATTCATCGATTGCCAACAAGACACAGCTCACCTTCGTAGCCTAGGAGCCCGCCCCATTCCACGCAGTGTATTTTTATACCTCCTGAACGAAGCTATGAAAGCACCCACGCTCGTTGGACGATGGCGCCTTCAGGAAGGACGACTCCATACCGACCCTGTGTAGACTACCTAATCTTCTTTTGTCCAAAGGGAAACTCTTCTCGTACGACCCAGTGGTCGGTTTTCCACTCTAAAAGAGTCAAACTCCGCGCCTCAAAAGTGCGGTAATAAGGGCGATTTTGAAAATCATTCCATATTTCATCAAAAAGCGTAGGAGGCATATCTTTATGCGCTAAGGTCATGTGAGGATGAAAAGGCTGCTCTGCGTTTTTTCTCTCAGAGCTTAATTGCAACTCAGTTTCCAAAGTTTTCTTCAACTGGGTAAAAAGTGTCTTTATTTGAGGCGAAAGTTCTGGTTTGACGAAGAAAACTCTCGGAGCAAATGCTCCATAGTCATTAAGCACCACCCAGAAAGGACGCACCCGACTAGCAAAAGTACTCAAAGACTGGTAAAGGTCAGCAATTCTTTCCACTGGCCATGAAAAAGGCGGCTGCAGGGTAATGTGCGCCGGACTGTTTAGCGCATGGCGCGGCCCCCATTTGTCAGCTATATACTGCTTCATAGCCATTATCTCCTCCTGGATGGCTCGGGAGGGCAGAAGGGCTATAAAAAAGAGCGACTGTTCTTTCATAGCAACAAACGCATAGGCAAAAATCGGATAAAAGGCTCATTTACGTATCTATTAGTGACACGTATAAAAACCAGTCCAAAAGGCCTTTGTTTCCTCCAGTATGACGCAGGTTTGAACCTATCCATATAAAAAAATTGATAATCAAAAAAAATAGCGTTATGTAACGTTAAGTTTTAAATTGTTAGCACCGAGAAACTTTACATAGCAATATCTTTGCTCATCACTAAAATTTCAAAAATATGACAAAGAAACACCTATTCTTCGCATTAGCTCTTCTGCTTTGCACGATGGCTTCCAAGCTCAATGCCCAAGAGTACCGAACTGCTATCGGTGCACGATTAGGCTTTCCCTTATCAGCCTCCCTTAAGCACTTCATCTCTGACCCTGGCGCACTAGAGCTCTTCGCCGGCTATCGCGGTTGGACGTACTATAATTGGTTTAATGTAGGTGGCATGTATCAGCATCATGCACCTATTTCAGGTGTTGCTGGACTGAAGTGGTATTTCGGAGGAGGGGCCTCCGTTTACTTTTGGTCCTACGATGATATCTGGTTAGGATCAGCTCGGTACTCGAGCACTACCTTTGGTGTCATGGGAGTCGTGGGTCTAGACTACAAGTTTAGCGACATTCCGCTCAACCTCTCCGTAGACTGGGTTCCAACCTTCTTTATCGGGGATGGCTACATAAGTGGCTTTGGCGGAGGGTACGGAGCACTAAGCGCGCGCTATACACTGAAATAAAGCGTTATTCAATTGTAAAAAGCTGTGGTCACCTTCAAGTGGCTACTTTTTTATTCCTTTAATTCTGAATTTGATGGTTCCACAATTAAAAGATAAAACATCTGCAAAACTCGTTCTCGAGTAGTAGGATTTAAGAAGTGCCCATTTAGCATGGCAACGTGGAAGTGCTTCAATGTTACCGCTTGCTTGACATAAGCACCAGCCTGTTCTAGAATTACTCGGCCCTCAGGCGTAGTAATGACGCCCAATGCATTCCTCTGAGTCACGCGAGCAAGAAGGTCTGTAGGATCGTCGTAACGCGGTAAGATGCGTCCGTTATAAAAATCGAGTGAATGATGATTGACTCTAAAGAAGACTATGTCTTGGGCTCGAAATCCTATCTTACGTGCGGTCTCCACTGCTCGACGGGTGTACTGGTAGGACAACAGATGAGGATAAAAGTGAAAATTGAGAGCGAGACCGAGAATACAGGCAGCCGCTCCACCGAGCAGCACCGCGCGCTTAGCATTTAGCCGAACAGCCCATCGCCAAGTAGCCAGCCCCCAAAGTAGTGTACTACCCATGAGCAACAGTTTCATAAGATAGGAAGACTCGGGAAATACCCAAAAAACCATTACCCAGCCCAGCAAAATACTAACTACTGCACCTATTCCCGTCAGCCAACGCAACAAGGCGTCCGATCCTTGCCTCAAGGCTGCTGCCACAAGTACTGCCGCCCATGGTAGCGTGATGAAAATATAATGAGGCAGCTTGTATTGCGAAAGTGAGAGCGCTATAAATGTTAACACAAATCCACCTAACGAGTAATACTCTGGCCAGACATGATTAGAACTCAAGTGTCGGACCCTCCACAAAGAAATGCCTCGTCGAACGAGCGCCCAAGGTAGAAGCAAACTCCAAGGCAAAAACGCCCACAAATACACATGTATAAAGAAAAAGGCAGAAGCATCGTTTTTCCACGGGTTTTCTCCGGTAATGCGCCCAAAACTTTGCTCCCAAAAAAAGAAGCGAAGCCCTGACACGCCCTGCCGACCATTTACCCATTTTTCAGGATGTAAATCGAACTGCACCCATAACCCCCAACACATCGGAGCCAGTATTATTCCTATTATCAGTAGGCCGGCTAACCACTCCCAGCGCAAAAGCTGACGTACTTTGTTTCGAAGAAGCATGTGACTCCCAACAGCGAAAGCAGGCATAACTAGCCCAATAGGCCCTTTTGCCAACATGGCTAGACCAACAGCAATAAAACCTAAGAGCCAGTGGTGCCAGCGATGCGTCTTTGCAAATGCTGCAAGTTGCCACACAGCAAAAGTGCTGAAGCCCAACAAAAGCGTGTCCGTACGCACATCATTGGTCATTAGTATCAAGCCCAATGAGGTAGCCAGTATAACAGCAGCATGACGCGCTACAGAGGGCGAGTAGTATAGCAAGGCAAAACGATATGTACTCCATACACCCAAAAGGGCTGCTAGCAAAGAAGGAAGCTTATAGGCCCAGTTGCTTAGGCCAAAGATAGCAAACGATAGTGCCGAAAGCCAAAATAAGAGCGGAGGCTTGTCCAGATAATCCGCGCCGCGATGCTGCACTTGCAACCACTGGCCGCTCTGCAACATTTCCATCGCAATAGAGGCGTATTGCGCAGCATCTACCTCCATTACATCAATAAACAGACCGCGCACATGAACTGCCATTATACCCACTGCTAACCACTGCCACGGCGAGCGCCAGCTTGCATTCAAATGCTTCATAGCATATACCTGGGTGCCTTTTCGTTCAGAGCACGTGTGTGCCTATCATGCACACCACACTTGCAGGCTAAGCAGGCATATCCATCAATTGTACTGGGCTGGACGTTCCGCTAATAAATCCTCCGCTTCCACGTGCGTCTTCCGACGATTTCGCCACCACCAATAACCTATAATTGCCACTATCAAGTAGGGCATAGCTAACATGTACAAAATCCCGGCATTTAGCCCACGCCCTGCTGTGCCCCCGTTTTGCAGATTCGACTCTACCGACATCCGACACATCGGGCATTGCCCTACCATGTCGGAAACGAACAACATTATGAAGATCGAGGATAAAATAGCGACCGTTACTATGCTGCGATACCATCTCTTGGTCTTCATAGCTCTTTACCTTTAAAAGTGATTGTTTCAGCCGTAATACGGCCTGAGCATGAGATAACAAATAGGGCCGGTAATGGCCACATAGAGCCAAATGGGAAACACCCATCGCGCCATTTTTTTATGGCGTTCGTATTGACCCGTAAAGGCCCGATTAAACGTCAAAAGGATGAAGGGCAAAATGCCAGCAGCAAATGCAATGTGGGTAACTAGTAAAAAGTAATAAATATATCGCAACAGGCCCTCTCCGCCATACCGAGTTTCGGGTGTTGTAAAGTGGTACACCACGTAAGAGAGAAGAAAAAGGGCTGAACATATCATTGCCAGATATATAGAACGCCGATGTGCCTTCACATTTTTTTGCCGAATAAACCACAGTGCTGCAATCAGCACCATAGCTGTAAAGGCATTAAGTGCGGCGTGAAAAGAGGGTAAAAAGCTAAAATCTATCCCCACATTCAATTTTACCCGCCGCATCAATACGACGAGAAAGAGCACTGCAGCCGATATGGCATAAGCTGCTATATTGAGCCGCTTCTCTAAGCGGACGGCATCGGAGAGATTAGTGTGAGACATTACTTGCGTGGTAATAGTAGAGCTATGTGTTCAACCATGCGGCCAACTTCTTTTTCATCCAGAGCATTGTAAAAACGCCGAATGGTACCGGAAGTGTCCGCAAGCGCATAATAATACCTAACAGGTTTAACGTCGTTTTGTTGACAGTAGGCCGTGTATGCATTAACCAAAGTAGCTCTCCATGAATTCAGGCCACCCGTCCACACCCAATTGGAATAATTAGCACTTGGCAAGTTACGCGCGTAGGTGCGGAATTCGGCCGAACCACCTTGACTGATCATTACCATTCTAAAATAATCGGGATGGGAAGCCGACTTATAGCCGAATTGGCGAAACAATTTTTCCCCCGTATCTAAGATGAACTTATTCTCTCTCGTTAAATCCGGATTGGCTCCAAAGTAGTGAATAACACATACCTTTTGAGCAAGCAAATTTTCTTTCGACCCATCTGAATAGATAACCGTTACGGGTAAAATTTTGCCGTATTCACCCTTCAATTCCTCCTGCGCATCTCTTCGCCACTTTAGGCCTTTGTGCAAATACAACCACGATGTTGCAGGAAGAGCGACTAGCAGAAACACCAGGACAATCCAAACCCAAATCTTGTACTTGGTATTAGAAGTCTTCTCTGCCATACCTATACCTCATCTCATTGGCCCTACATAACGACGAAAGACCAACACCGCTTACCATGCGTTCGCTTTCATCCTGCCACTGGCAGACGAAGAGAGGTAGAATTAGGCAAGCGATAAAAGCCTTGCGGTCTGCTAGGCAAAGGTCTGACCACTTCTTCATTTTTGCGCCGAAGCTGTTCGCGGCGTTCGCCCCATGAATTACCCTCCTGGAAGAATGCTATGATAGCCCAGACCAGTAATAAGGTAGGTAAGAGCACACTCATCACCAAACCACGCACCTCATATGCCATGTGCATGAAGTAGAAGACGATAAAATAAGCCTTGTACAGAGAAAAACCGATCATAAACAGCATGTACACATAATGGCCAAAACCCTCGTTGAACTTGATACCAGGAACAAGATGGCCTTTTGCAAAGAGGGCTATCAAAACTTCTACAACTGTAATTATCCCTAAGATCATTAGGCCCCTGAAAACGAGGGCTTTTTGCTCTTCGTAGGTCTGATGTCCAGCCATATCAGAATTTAATTTAATTCTCTAAAGCAAATAGAAAACTAGAAAGACAAAAACCCACACGAGGTCTACGAAATGCCAATATAAGCCTACTTTCTCCACCATTTCATAGCCGTTTCGCCGAGCTACGTATAATCCGCTTGCCGCATTAATCATGATAATGGTCAGAATGACCACCCCCGAAAACACGTGAAAGCCGTGGAAGCCTGTAATGAAGAAAAATAGAGCACCAAAAGCTTTCGGCCCCATGCCTGCCTCCATGATTCGGCCAGCATATTCTCCACTGGTGTACTTTACCAGCGGAATCTCAAATTTTCCATCGTGCTTATGCAACAAATAGTTATCTCCTTTTGCGAAAGTTTTGAGGGTTCCATCAGGATTTCGCGCCTCAGAACTATCTGGATTTAAATAGATGCCATCGGCTATGTGGCGGCTAAATGGGTTTTCCGACACAGTCATGTGTTCTTTGACAATCAGCGTCGTCCATTCATATGCTTGACAGCTGAGAAAGGTAAGACCGCCCAAAATGGTCAGGAAAAGCCAGAAGACCACACCGTTTTTATTTTCCCGATGACCTTCTTGCACGGCGCGCACCATCGTCACAGAGCTAAAAATAAGCACGAAAGTCATAATCGTGACGAATACCAGAGGCAAGTGTCCTTCTATAAAGGGGAAAGAGGAGAAGACAAAGTCAGCCTCTGGCCAGGTTGGCGTGCTAAAGCGCAGAGCACCGTAAGCTATTAGGAAGCCAGCAAACGTGAAGGCATCCGATACAAGAAAATACCACATCATTAGCTTTCCATAGCTGGCCTTGAATGGCTCGCGTGCACCATCCCATGCACTACCGTTATCCGCCTGAGCGGCCTGCGTTTGATGTGCGTGTGCTACAGAAGTCTCTGCCATGTTCTCTTTTGCGCAATTATAATAAGGTGGAAAAATTCTCGGCCAAAGATCGAAACATTAAGGCGATTGAACCAAAAAGAAGATAAATAAATAAACCCAAAGAATGTCAACAAAATGCCAATACTGAACGACGAGCTCAAAGCGCAAACGCCGACGAGGCGTAGGCTTGAACGGCAAAGCAAAAGCGTGAATAAGCGCTACAATTAATGCTGTAATGCCTCCTAAGACATGCGCAGCATGAACGCCGGAAATAACGTAGACAAACGAACTAGAGGGATTCACCGTAAAGGTAGCTCCCATAGACGTCATAGCCTTCCAACCGGCATATTGCAATACGACGAACAACAGGCCCAGAACCAACGTGAGAATGAGCATGAGCTTATAGCGCCGTTCTATACCATGCAAAAAAGAACGGAACGACGCATGAAGGGTTATACTACTCAATATTATGGTTATAGTACTCAACCAAAAGACGTCAGGCAGTTTAAACTCGTACCAATTACCTGCTGCTCGACGAACAATATACGCACTCGTAAATGCGCCAAACATCATGATGATGCTGGCTATACCTACCCACAAGGCAAATTTTAAGGGATGAATATAGTTGCTCTGATACTCACGCTGAATCTCCCTTGCCATAGCTTCTTCTTGTTTTGGGCGCTTTAACCTCGCCGCATATTTTCTTTCAGAAAGACGCGGGAAGCATTAATAAACAACTAAAATAATTTGCCAAATTCCAAGATATTATCCATTAAAACGATGAGCAGCGACAATGGCAAATGCACGAAAGAAGCGAACATTTGTTGACGCGCCGCTGTATCGTCGGCCTTTCGATATAACTTCCAACATTTATCAGTAAAATAAAGATTAACAAGAAACAATGCCAACGCGGCGCCTCCACTCAAAAGATCAGCGAAGTAACCTAACAGTACACTTAGCATAGAAAACAGGCAAAAAGCAGCAGATAGCAGGCCTACCACAGGAGTTCTTCGACCTCCGCGTGTAGGAAGTAGGTAAAATCCTGCGCGCTTATAGTCTTCATCTGCCACCCATGCCACTGCCCAAAAATGAGGGAACTGCCAAAAAAATTGCAGCACGAAGAGCAAAGAAGCCATTGGGCTCCAGTGGCCCTCCCATGCAGCTGCTCCAATTACGACAGGTAGCGCTCCCGGAATAGCGCCCACCACTACAGCTAGTGGAGTGTAGCGCTTCAGGGGCGTATACAAAAAAGCATAAATTACAAATGACAGAGTCCCTAAAAAGCCCGTCAGCGGGTTAAAACAAGTTAGTACACTTAACCCCAGTGCTGCCATCACTCCGGCCGACAAAACAGCCGTAGATACACTTATACGCCCCACGGCTACAGGGCGATTCGCCGTGCGCTTCATCAAAGCGTCGTATTCGCGTTCTAGCACTTGATTGAGTGCGTTTGCAGCACCTGTAACTAAAAAACCACCCACAGCAAGAAGGAGCCAGTCACTCCATGAAGCGTGGCTACCTCCCACTATGCCATAAGCCATCAACGCTGAGAAAAGCACCATTATCGAAAGCCGAAACTTGACCAGCATCGCCCAGTCAACTAAGCGCTGACGCCACACAGCGCTCGTCGAGGCTAGTGAGGCGTCAGCGACAGGCTTCGGCGTGCGAAAAGATGAGCGCATATCAGGGCTTTTCTTGTGTCTTTTTCAAATTTAATGCCCATGATCGTGTTCTCCCGCACGCAGAGGTACGTACTGAGGCACGAACTCTTCTCCATTCTTGCTATAGTCGTAGGGCCAGCGATGCACCGCGGGTATCTTGCCCGGCCAGTTGCCGTGACCGGGGTTGATCGGCGTGGTCCACTCTAACGTGTTGGCTCCCCAAGGGTTCTTTGTCGTCACTTTACGGCCATTAAAGATGGAATAGAAGAAATTCACCACGAATATCACCTGTAGGAAGAATACGATAATAGCCGCTACTGTAATGAACTGATTCAATTCCGTAAAGTGACGGAAAGCATCAAATGATGCTCCTCCATCGTAGTAGCGGCGTGGAACTCCAGCCATACCCGTATAGTGCATAGGCCAGAACACTGCGTATGCACCAATCATCGTGCCCCAGAAATGAATTTTCCCTAGTGTTTCGTTCATGAAGCGGCCAAACATCTTGGGGAACCAATGGTAGATGCCCGCAAACATCCCGAAGAAAGCTGCCACACCCATCACAATGTGGAAGTGAGCCACTACGAAATAAGTATCGTGTAACTGGACGTCTATAGCTGAGTTCCCGAGGAAAATACCCGTTAGACCGCCCGATATGAAGAGCGAGACGAAACCTAGTGCAAACAAGCTTGCCGAATTGAAGCGGAAATTAGAGCCGTAGACGGTGCTGATCCAGTTAAATACTTTCACTGCAGAGGGCACTGCAATAATCAGCGTGAACACCACGAAGAAATTACTGATGAAGGGGTTCACACCCGCCATAAACATGTGGTGCGCCCACACAATAAACGACAGGAAGGCAATCGCTAACATGGAGAGCACCATCGCGCGATAGCCGAAGATAGGCTTGCGCGCGTGTACGGAGAGCACCTCCGAAACAATGCCCATCGCTGGCAAGATGATGATGTATACTTCAGGATGTCCTAAGAACCAGAACAGATGTTGATACAAAATAGGACTGCCACCAATACGGTCGAGAATTTGACCACCTACGACAATTTCGCTCAAATAGAACGAGGTACCCATACTGCGGTCGAACATTAGGAGCAGCACGCCCGAAAGCAGTACAGGGAAGGACAATACGCCGATAATAGCTGTGATGAAGAAAGCCCAGATAGTCAGCGGCATGCGCCATAAATTCATGCCCTTAGTACGCAGGTTGAGTACAGTGGTAATATAGTTGATACCGCCCAACAGCGCCGACACGATAAACAGCGCCATTGCTACAATCCACATCGTCATACCTGCACCCGAGCCTTCAGAGGCCTGTGGCAAGGCACTCAAAGGTGGATATGCTGTCCAGCCGCCCGAGAACGGTCCCGTGCTCAAAAACAGCGACAGAAACATCACCACGCTTGCCAAGAAGAAAAACCAATAGGAAAAGGAGTTGAGCAGTGGAGATGCCATGTCGCGCGCACCCACCTGTAGGGGGATGAGAATATTTGAGAAGGTGCCGCTTAGACCAGCTGTTAGCACAAAAAATACCAATACGGTGCCATGAATAGTTACCAAAGCATAATAAAATTCTGGATCAAGCTTTCCGATGCCCGCGTCATTCACTTGAATCCACTTGCCCAAAATAGGTTTCAGCCATGCCAGGTCAGCCTCCGGAAAGCCTAGCTGAAGGCGGAACACCAGGGACATAAGCGCTCCCATTAGGGCCCAAAAGATGCCCGTGATGAGAAACTGCCGACCAATGATCTTGTGATCAGTGCTGAAAATGTAAGTTGTTAGAAAGTTCGACTGGTACTTGTCGCCATGGTGGTGCTCATGGAAATGGTCGTCATAACCCAATTCCTGGGTGAGCTTTTCCTCCAATGTGTCCAGAGATTCAACTGCGACTTTAGTTACTTCAGCCATAACTAGATAAGTGTTTGAAATAAGTGAACGATGGGTAATGGGCCCAGGTGTTCGTATCTCTTTCAGATTTTGCTTAACGTAGCAGGTGTCGGCGAAAGCGTGTCTTTCGCCGGTGGGTCAATATCTAGTACTTTACCTTTGTTAGGATCCTCTTCCTTTCCTCGAATCTGAGTGAGGTAGTAGGATTCTTGCTGCCTATACCAAGCATCAAATTCTTCCTGAGGCACAACGCGGAAAATACGCCGCATAGAATAGTGCCCTTTTCCGCAGAGCTCAGCACAAGCTAGTTCATACTCAAACTTTTCCCAGCGCTTAGGCCCTTGCGGATCAGCAGGGTCATAAGGCTTATGGTATTCCGGATACTTGCGCAGTTCATTTCGATATTCGGCCGTTGTCTTTGTGGGCGTAAACACAAAGTAGGTAGGCATGCCGGGCACGGCATCCATTTTCACCCGAAACTGAGGTAAATAGAAGTTATGCAGAACATCCTTGGCAATGATGCGTACTCGAATCTTTTTGTTCACAGGCAGATAGCATTCTTGAGCAACAATGATATCATCCCAATTCTTGGGATCCCTGAAATCTTGCCCTACCTGGTTGAGGGCTGTGGTTAGGCGAAAATCTCGTGAGCCAAGCTTCCCATCTGGACCTGGATAACGGATGATCCAGTTGAATTGCTGACCTACCGCTTCTATTTCAAAATAATCTTCGTTAGGATCGACGTCTGCCATGATAGTATTCCACGCATCTAATCCACGCACGACCAGTAGAGTCATGACCACTGCAGGTACAGCTGTCCAAATAACTTCCAGTCGAGTATCATGGGCAATAAACGATGCCTTGCGATCTTCCCGCCACCGATATTTATATGCAAACCAAAACAGCGCAATATGAGTAATTATGAACACGAGCCCTGTAAAGAACAGGGTTACGTTGAACATACTATCAATATCGCTACCATGTGCAGAGGCAGCTTTATGAGGACCGTAACCTAATAACTCGTTTCTGTAGTAGTAAGAGGAAAGAAAAACTCCCGCCAGAAAAACTACCAGAAAGACCAGGGACAGATGCGCGTTCCACCAGCTGCTTTCGCGCATGACTTCGCGCTCGCCCTTTATTTGGGAGATCAGCTCTACTATTCTCGCTATTTGGACCAGGACAATACCAACAAGGATTACACACAGAATGATGAGCAGCGCCGTCATTGTGAAAATCTTTTTTTACTGTAACACAAAAATATAGGACAAGTTCAACCCTAAATTGGCTTTTTTAACGTCTTTTTTGTAGTTATCAATGATGGGCGGAGACACTATCCGCCTCCTCTTCTTCTAAATACACGCCGGTGGTGTGGTGAAGACTTTCTTCCAAATAGGGGTCGCGCAAAGGTAACAAGGGTGCGCGCTCTAATTGGCGGAAGAAGAAGAACAGAAACAGACTTAAGAATCCGATGAGCACACCGATTTCTTGAAAGCCAGGTAAGGAGTAGCCCAATTGAAATCCTGAGCTGTGGCCATTTTCCTGTTTGTCGCCGTCGTGATGTTGTTCAGCCGCAGAGGCATGCGTTACATGCTCTTCTATGGGCGCGTGCCCATCGGCAGAGGTGGGATGATTACTCGTTTGTGTTTCCTTGCTTTCTTGATGTTCTTTCGATGGCGCCGTTGAATGATGTCCTTGCTCCGCAGCGGAGGCACTGCCCACAGCGGCTAAAGCATGAGGCACATGCTGTGTTAAATCTTTACCGTGGTGTTTAAGCTGACCATCGAGACTGCTGTGATGCGCTCCTTCCGACAGTTCTATTGCTTCCTGAGCGGCGAGGCGTACACCCGGTTTAATCATATAGAAAAAGTCAAGCCAGTGCCCTAGGAAAACTATAAGCGCAGCAAAGAACATCGTCCCTACCTTGCGCTTCGTGCTATTGCGCATCAAAACAAAGAAAGGTGTGACGAAGTTAAAGACGAGATTACCCCAAAAGAGGATGGGATAGTTTTCCATTCGCTCTTTAAAGTAGATGGTCTCTTCGCCGATGTTGCCGTACCAGATGAGCATGAACTGATCGAACCACAGATACGTCCAGAAAATACTAATGCCAAAGAGGTATTTGCCCAAATCGTGCAGATGATCACGCGTGACGTACTCTAGGTAGCCTTTTGCTTTTAAGTAGAGCACGAGTAAAATAAACAGTGCCAAGCCTCCTAAAAAGAGAGAAACGGTACTGTACCACGCAAACATCGTACTGTACCAGTGGGGGTCAATAGACATGACCAGCAGCCACAAGAACACTGTGCTTAGGAAGCCGCCGAGGGGTAGGAAAGAGGCCGCCCATTTGCGTTCGCGTTTGTAATAATCAAAAGACGGCGTCTCATATTTGTCTTGTGCTAGCGAATTTTGACGAAGTTTATACGCCCAAAAATACCAAATAGCCAAAAACCCTACTGTACCTACTGTGAAGAACACTGGATTTAGAAAGCCTGCCTTGCCCGCAATTACTTTATCGTAAATTGGACTCGACGGATCGGTGATGCCAGGCATATTCCAATGATAAAGATGGTGAAGATGCCCCCACACTCCGATTACTACCACCAAAAGTAGCCCGATGCCTACCAGCATGAACAAACTCATAGCCTCCCATAGACGTTTGATAACTACCATCCATCCTGCAAAGGCGGTGATTTGCCCGCTCAGGAAGAACATGGCTGTAAAGGCTATGCCTGTGAAAAACACAGCATTGTGCAAATAATTGCTCCAAAAGCGGGTATAAAAGGCATCATCACCAATGGCCGACCACACTAAGCAGAGAGCACCCACGACCATTCCGATGATCAAGTTGCGCTTTAGCTTGCTGTCAAAAACAAATTGTGTGTTCAGATTCATATCGCAACATCGGCATTTAGCCTATCAATGAATTTAATAACTTATTTTTTAGCCTGCTGTAATGAACGAATGTAATGAATTACTTGCCAACGCTCTTCGTAAGAGAGCTTGTCTGCGTAGCCTCCCATGACGTTTTTACCGTACATGATGGCGAAGTAGAAGCGGCCATCTTTCGCCTTCGTCATTTCTTCATCCGTCAAGTTTTTGGGTTGAGCTAAGTATTTTGAATTTGGCATGGTAACGATATAACCTTGCCCATCACCTTTTTCACCATGACAGATGGCACAGTACACATTATAAAGGTATTTACCTCGTTCTAAACCCTCTTTCGTCAGAGGGAAGGGATTTGTCGTCATTTCCTGTTCGCAGCGCAAACGGTCTTCTTCTGTATTTTCATAATAGAAAGGCACTTGACCATTTACGGGAGTAGCAACTGCATTGGGTGCGTTTTTACCCCGTATGACGTCTAGAGCGCCAACACCTGCGTAACTTACTCCTGTGTAGCCTCGAGCAATGGTTCCTTCTACTGGCTTGCGCGGCTGAGCGAGTAACTTTTTAGGAAATGTGCTCTCCTCATCCCAGTGATTCCAATTGTATACGCTCAATAGATTCGTCTCATAGGTAATAGGATGATACATATCGGGCATGTATTCATGGCCCGTCTTATTTTTACCTGCCGGCGAGCAGAGAGAAAACAGCCAAGCGAGCAGGGCTACACCTATAAGAGCACCAATTGCATATTTCATATTTCCAAGATTGGTATTTATCAAATAATCTTTTCGTGCACTTCGCTTGCACCCGTTCTTTTAAAGAAGTCTTCCAGACCGGATACCATACGAGATTCCGCCTGAGTAATGTCGAAAGCGATGCAAAACTTGTCATCACTGATGCGATTGTCTAGAATTTTCGCCTTTACTCCTGGCCACATTCCGCATATGGTGTAAAAAGTAAGCGTCATTCCCCAGGCCGAAAAGAGAACAGTCAACTCAAAAGTGATCGGGATAAATGATGGTACAGGCCAATAAGGTTTACCGCCGAACAAAATGGGCCAGTCTTTCGCCAGAGCCCAAGACATGAACAGAAAACCGAATATGGCCCCTATCGAACCGTATATAAATCCTAAAATATGTAGGCGACTCTCTTTCAGTCCTAAAATGGGATCTAGGCCGTGTACGGGAAAAGGTGTGTAAACATCCATAATATCTAAATGACCCTCGCGCGCTACTTTCACGGCGTGCTTCAGATCTTCCTCATCGTTGTAGAGGCCGTACAAAACCTTTTTGCTCTCCACCGACATATTTTTGAGTGTTTAATTTTGGTCTTGATACTTAGCAATTACTTCCTGCTGAGTTACCGGTTGTACCTCGCGATGCGCTTTAGGTCCAATATATTGGTCGCCTGAGAGTTTTAAAATAGCTTTCACTTCTGCAATAGCCACCACAGGCGCTACGCGAGTGAAAATCATGAACAGGAAGAAAAACAGGCCTATAGTGCCTGAAAATATGGCTATCTCTACCCAGGTAGGGCGATAATAGCTCCATGCGGAGGGAACGTAGTCGCGTGCCAAAGTAGTAGCAATAATGACGAAACGCTCAAACCACATGCCGATATTAACTACGATAGACAGGAAGAAAGTCCACCAAATACTGCGTCGAATGCGGCGCGACCAGAACAATTGCGGACTCACGACGTTGCAAAACATCATGGCAAAGTATGCCCACCAGTAGATGCCGAATACTCGATTGTAGAAGGCAAACTGTTCGTAGATATAGCCCGAATACCAAGCGATAAACAATTCTGTCAAGTAAGCAACGCCCACGATCGTGCCCGTAAGCACGATGACCTTATTCATCGAGTCAATATGATTGATGGTAATATAGTCCTCCAGTTTGAGGGCTTTTCGAGTAATTACCGTTAGCGTTTGCACCATTGCAAAACCGGAGAAAATTGCTCCGGCCACGAAGTAAGGCGGAAATATGGTGGTGTGCCAACCTGGAATTACAGAGGTTGCAAAATCGAATGATACGATGGTATGCACGGAGAGCACCAGCGGTGTCGAAAGCCCAGCTAAGACGAGCGATAGAGATTCCCAGCGCTGCCAGTGCTTAGCACTACCCGTCCAGCCAAAGGAGAAGATTTCGTACAACTTTCGACGAAGACCCACAGCTCGATCGCGCACAGTAGCCAAGTCGGGCACTAGCCCTGTGTACCAGAATAACACAGACACTGAGAAATAGGTAGAGATGGCAAAAACGTCCCACAGCAAGGGCGAATTAAAATTCACCCACAGTGGCCCGCGCGTGTTGGGAAAGGGGAAAATGAAGAATGCCAGCCACAGCCGCCCCATGTGGATGAGCGGAAACTGACCCGCACAGATCACCGCGAAGATGGTCATCGCCTCAGCAGAACGGTTCACACCCGTACGCCAGCGCTGGCGAAACAGCAACAAGATAGCAGAAATAAGCGTGCCTGCATGGCCAATACCAATCCACCATACGAAGTTGGTGATGTCCCAGGCCCAATTTATCGTACGGTTGACGCCCCATTCGCCGATGCCCTTCCAGATTGTCCACACTACAGCAAATGCATACAGCGCTGTGAATGCGGAGGCAACGGAAAAGGCGAGAATCCATTCGCGCGAAGGAGCGCGTTCAGTAGGTGCACACAGGTCCTCCGATATCTGATGGTAAGTCTTGTTCCCTTCAATGAGAACGTGCCGAACAGGAGCTACGGGTTGAGACATATTACTTCTTAAGAATTTGCTGTGAAATGAGGCTTTTTATGCATTATAAATTTTAGCGGAGTAGCGAACTCCTGGACGCGTATTAATCTCTTCAAGTACTTGATAGGCGAGTTCCTCATGCCTCTTGATTGCCTGACTAACTTGGCTATTCGGATTGTTCAAGTTTCCAAATACAATGGCGCCCGTTGGACAGGCCGTCTGACAGGCTGAGCGAACGTCGCTGTCTTCTAGAGGGCGACCTTCGCGTTTTGCAGTAAGCTTGCCCTCCTGAATGCGCTGAATGCAGAAAGAACACTTCTCAATTACGCCACGGCTGCGCACTGTTACGTCAGGGTTTAGCACCATGCGCACCAGGTTGTCGGCATAGAAGGGAATGTCACCCTCTTCTACGCGAAAGAGGCGTTCTTCATTAGCAGGGAAGGTATCGGCAGTAGTGTAATCTAGCCAGTTGAAACGGCGCACTTTGTACGGACAATTGTTAGCACAGTAGCGCGTACCGATGCAGCGGTTATAGGCCATTTGATTGATTCCTTCGGAGGAGTGATTCGTAGCATTCACCGGACAGACGTTCTCGCAGGGCGCATTGTCGCAATGCTGACACATGAGAGGTTGGTAAACTATTCGCGGATTCTCCAGGTCACCATAGTAGTAGCGGTCAATGCGCAACCATGTCATTTCGTGGTGACGCGCTACCTCATTTTTGCCTACGACAGGGACGTTATTCTCGCTCACGCAAGCTACTTGGCAAGCACCACAGCCGATACATGCGTTTAGATCGATAAACATACCCCACTTCGGACCTATGCTGAAATAGTCCGTGCGGTCAGGATATAGGGTCTGCTCGTTGAGATGGCTAGCGTGTTGATGAAAATCCGCCATCTTTTTTCGCAAATTCGGCAGGTCGTTGACGTGTGCTTGGAAAATAATGGAGCGGTCTGTAAGTGCCCCCTGATACGCTAGCACCTCTTCGTCGGCATTGATGCGCTTGCCCTCCGCATCTCTTGCTGCCAAGCCCATCGTATGGTGATGCTGCACGCACGCGAAATTCTTTTCAACACCTACCTTTCCCGATATCTTCACCTCTTTTGCGAAGTATTGGATAAAGCCGCCATCTATAGGTAGCCATGGATTGACGTTGACACCGTAGCCAACGCCGCAGCCACCTTTCTCGCGCCCACCCCCTAAGGCAATAGCCACAGTGCCTGGTGCTTGACCAAAGGTGCGCACAACAGTACAAACCTGCTTGCGTCCATTGATCTCTACCTCTACCTTGTCGCCATCCTCTAGGCCCATCCAACCGGTCATTTTGTTCTTGCCGTCCCATTCTACGGGTATGCTTAAGTAGTTGCCCCATACTGTGCGGGTAACGGGGTCAGGCATTTCCTGTAACCAAGGATTGTGAGCATACTGACCGTTTCCAATGTTTACAGTTTCGTAGAAAACGATCTCTACCTTTCCCGATCCAGGTTGGGTAACTGCTGCAGGGTTTAGACGCACGTTTGGATTAAACTCTACCGTGCGCGGTGCAGGCGGGACTTCAAAAACGCCATCGTGCAGACTCATATCCCAGAAAGCCATACCTGTCGCATATTTGGACTGTTTGGCCTTCATTTCTGTCGTCCAATGCGCTTTCAGGTACTCGTAATACGGTTGCTCGGCCTGGCGATTTAGGTTAGGGCTGTCGGCCCACTCGAGCAGAGATAGTTCAGCTTGGCGCGTGTCGAAAAGCGGCGCAATTGTAGGCTGAATCAAGCTGTAGTGTCCGGTTTTTGGTTCAGCGTCTCCCCAAGATTCCAAAATATGGTGAGTAGGGGCGACATAGTTGCACAGCGTCGTGGTTTCGTCCATAACCGTAGAGAAGGACACCCGCGTATTGACCTTCGAGAAGGCTTGCTTGAACTCGTCAGCGTTTGGTAATTCATAAGCTGGGTTGGCCCCCCAGACAATAACCATCGCCACTTGCCCTGCGTTCATCTCATGGATGAGGCGAACCAGGTCGCGCTCATCTCCTTGGTGCAAGTTGTTAAGGACACTGAAATCGATCGTATGATTAATATTGCCGAGCAAATCATTGATTTTGTTGACAATGATATGCTCCATAACGTTATTGGTTCCGCATACTACAAGCGAGCGTCCGCGCAAAGCAAGCAAGTCAGTAGCGGCTTTCTTCAGCGCAGCCTGAGCTTTTTCGTTCAGTGTCGGGCCGTCGAGAGTGGGGGCACCTGTGGCCCGTGCGACTTCGTTGTACAGAGCACAAATAGCTGCACCCATTTCGCTAGGGCGTATCTGGATGCGCATGTCTGCGTTCGAGCCCGTTAGGCTCATGTGGCTCTCTACTTGATAGTGGCGCGACATGGAGGGCTTGTCGAGGGAATGAATCCTACGGCGCGAAGTATAGTCACGCGCATGTTCAATAGGGCTCACCCAAGTACCCAAGAAGTCTGCGCCAAAAGAGACGATAACGTCGGCTTCGGCAAATTTGTATGTGGGAATACCGCGCACGCCAAAGCAGACCTGATTGGCCGTCAATAAAGCAGCATGGGAGACGGGGTCGTAGCTCACTACCCTAGTGTTGGGGTACTTTGCCACGAATTCATCCAAGACTTTTTTGGCCGTGGGGCTAATAATGGTATTTGTAAGAATTCGGACGTTGCCACCTAGTTGAAGTTGTCCTTTAATTTTTTCATCCAGAGCTTTCCAGGAGAGTTTTTTGACCTGGCCATCCTCAATTGTACCGGGGTGCTTCAAACGGCGCGTATCGTACAAACTAAGGACCAGGGCTTGAGCACGAGCACTCGTTCCACCCGAAGTAACGCTACTGAGTGAGTTTCCTTCAATTTTTATAGGGCGTCCTTCGCGCGTTTTGACCAGGATAGCACAATAATCACTGCCGTTAACGAAAGAGGAGGCGTAATAATTTGCAACGCCAGGGACGATGGCGTCTGGCTTAGTAACGTAGGGGATGACTTTGCGCACTGGAATTTCACAGGATGCCGCCACAGTGGCAGCTCCTACACTAAAGCCCATCCATTTGAGGAAGTCGCGGCGCGAGGGCCTCCACCCTGTTGGCGCATCCGCTAACTCTTCTATGGAAAATTCTTGTTCTGCTGATTTCAAAAAGGCATCATCTCGATTTAAATCTTCAGCACTGACCCAAATGCCGTTATTTTGATGCTGCATATGCTAAAAAGGTGGAAATTGTTTTGGTTGGAGATTTAATAATTAATAATGGCATTTTTGGCATTCTAGACCGCCTATGTCCTCGACGGTGACTTTCTGGCGCTTGCCGCTCTTTAGCTCTTCGTGGTATCGCGCATACTGTTGATAGTAATCATTGTCAGCAAATTTCACCTCAGTCTGGCGGTGACAGTTAATACACCAACCCATACCAAGCGTGGAGTATTGATAAACTTCTTCCATTTGCTCAATGGGGCCATGGCATTGCTGGCAAGCGACCTGCCCAACGGCCACATGTTGAGCATGACTAAAGTAAGCGTGGTCAGGTAAGTTATGAACGCGAACCCACTCAATGGGACCCTGAATCTTTCCGTTTGAGTCGTCTTTGAGGGCTTTCACAATGCCTTCCCATTGAGTCTCGACGGTTTCACGACCTGTCTCATCGAGCGCCTTCAAATTGTGATCGGCCATATACTCCTGAGCTATCCACTTCTTGTACAGCTCAGCTATTTGCTTCTCTGTCCATTTGTCATAGTCGGGGATGTACTTGTTTGTAATGGGATCGTAGCCAATCGAAGCGAATATTTTTGTAATTTCAGCCGTGCCTGTCTTAGAGCCCTTCTTAACTACGGTATGGCAGTTCATGCAGGTATTTGCCCCGGGAATGGAGGCGTGTTTAGATTTGCGAGCAGAATCGTGGCAATACTGGCAATCAATCTTGTTGGCTCCCGCATGCAGGGCATGGCTGAAGGCGATAGGCTGTTCAGGTTGATAACCTTGCTGGCGGCCCATGCGCGTGGCATTGTCTACGGTTTTATAGCCCAAAATGAGCGTAGCCGCGAAGACCATGAAGGCGATAGCGCCTTTCGTGGTTAGTATCTGGGCTAAGGTGCGCCGCACAGGAGGTTGGCCCGCTTGGACTCGGGCAAGATTTTGGAGGTTGTCTACCACGCGCATCAAGGCGAGGGCTAGCAAGGCTAAGATGACACCGACAGCAATAAGGATCCAAAGCGTCGAATCGTCTTTCGCAGTACTCACAGGCTGAGCGGTTTGCCCAGCTTGCGTTGAGGTTGACGCCTTATTAGCGACGTCATTAATGTAAAGGAGAATACTCTCGATTTGCTCATCCGTTAATCCAGGGAAATTATTCATCAAAGTAGGCTTCCACTGGTTCCACAGTTCTACGGCACGCGGGTGCCCCTCTTGAATCAGAGCTTGGGAGGCTCGAATCCATTTATATAGGTCCTGACGTGGATAAGCAGCCCAGCGCTCTTCTACTCCCGCTAGGGCGGGTCCTGTCAGATTGGTCTTCATGTCACGGCTATGACAGGAAGCACAGTTAGCCATAAATAAGGACTTACCTTCCTCCACGTTTGGTGCCGCCTGCAGAACGCCATTAGTAAGCAAGGAAGCAATAACGACTATCCACAAATATTTCCACAACATATTCAAAGAGGATGCTTGTGATTTTCACCGCAAAATTACTTACACCTTCCCTTAGCCCCTGTCCGGAGCTAAGCTCTTTGCTGTTATTTAGACTGCCTCTAATTTATTTTAACATTTCTGCCGTTAATGTCAAAGCGCGGCAAAGGTAGGTGGCTCTTTCAAGTTTGCAAGGTATAGGCAAAAAATTCCCTTTTTTACGCTATAAGCTGGGAGGGCAGAGGACTCTATCTTTTACGAACAATGGATACAGCACCGCGAATGGGGGCGCCAATAGGTGGAGTGAGGACATAGAAATACGCACCATCGGGATATTTATCTGCGGAGAAGGGATTAGCCAGCGTATCTTCCCACACTAACGCACCCCGGCGGTCGTAAATCAAGATCTTATAAGCTGAGGGGTCTGCTCCTACTGGTAGAACGATTTTCCAGGTGCTGTTTTCTCCATCGCTGTCGGGAGTAATCACCTCTGGAATGTAAAGGCCATTCTCAGATGGAGGGATAATTTTAATACTTACTTGAACGGGCAAACTAGCACAGGCACCTCGACGAGCAAAGACTGTGAATTCTATCCTACCTGGGGCATTTATGGAAGCGAGCTCGAGACGACGCTGGAAGGCTCCAATGCCAGAGGAGGGAATATTTGCCACGTTTGCCGAGGTCGCAGTCCACTGAATTTGAGCCAATGGAGAAGTAATGCAGTTGAGATCTACCGTTTCTCCATGGCTCACTACCCTGTCGGTAGGAGAACAAGTCAGCGGTGGAGCAGAAATACGAACGATAGTCTTTTCCACAACTGTAGAGCATCCACTTGAAGTCGAGGTAACTGTGACGGTATATGTTGTCGATCCATCGGCAGCGGGTGTCACGGTCAAGAGCGTTTCCGAGGAACCATTTGACCAACGAAAGGTAGCGGGTTCAGGCGTGGACACAGACAGTACGGCCGACTCACCTGCGCAGACGGTATCTCGCGTGCTGAAAATAGTAGCAGTAGGGGGCTGAATGTTCTGAAAAACAGCCTTGTCGCTGTATCCTATGCATCCATTTTCGACGGCGGTAATTGTAACAGCGTAGATGCCTGGCTGGCTGACCGTAATTTGCTCCGTTTGATCGCCTGTAGACCATAAATAGGTGAAAGCACTTGTGCCCTTAGATAGCGAAGCACTAACACTCAGCGTAATTTGTCTTACTTTACAATCGAGTATGTCGGTTCCGGACACGCTGTTGATATTTGCAATGACCACAGGGATATCTCCTGCGATGACATTGATGGCAGCTGTATCAGCGCAGCCATTGTCGGCGCGTTTAGCGATTAGCGTGTAGACGCCGGGAGCACCTATTATTGGGCTAAGTGTATGATTTCCACTTAGGATAATTCCGCCTTGTAGAGCCGTCCACGTAAACGTCAGGTTGTTCCCTGCGTCTGCTACTGACACGCCAACGATAGGCTGCGTACAATTGTCGAGCGTCTGCTGCGGCTTATCCAATTGGATTATGGGGCGCTCGGGCGGCTTAACAGAAGTCAAATTGCTCGCACGACAGCCTGCAGGCCCACTAACTACATAGAGATAAGTACCGCTCTGAGTGGTCACGTAAGTGGAACTTGTAGCCCCAGCAATAGGGACGAATTGTGTGCCTACTAGGCGCGACCACTGAGCCTGAAAACCACTGTGCGGCAGCGGTGAGCCTTTTAGAACTACTTGACTGCCCGCAAAGCAAGTTAGCATAGCAGGAGTTGGGTCGGTTTGAATACTCACCCCCCAATCAGGGTCATTAACGTACTCTACTTCGAAGGAGTATTGCACGAAACAGTTGGTGCATCCGCTACCCGCTGGCGTACACATAATGGACGACAAAGTCAGTGTGTAAGTACCCTCCCCTAATGCTTGCCCTACAGCCAAGCGAAACGTGTTTTGACTTTTCTCATATTGCAGGACAAAAGTGGAGTTTTTGTAGCGGAGTACACCGACAAATTGGGTCGAATCTTCAAAATAACGCTCTACGCCAGGTGCAAACTTGACGACAAAAGCAAAGTTTTGGATAGTTTGCGTGCATGCAAGAGCCAACTTGTTACCTGCAGGAGGAATAGACATCGACTGACCCGAAGCATTTATTGCTTTCGACCCACTTACGTCGAGCCAAAAGCAATCTTTCGACCATATCGGCAGAAAAACGCTCCAAGACAGAAAAAATAGAAAAGCGCGCATGACGACTTGGCGACGTTGTTTAAAGCCTTTTTGCAGGGTTGTTATAGAACCCTTTTCGGCTGCAGAGGTTCAAATTTTTTGAACGCCTCGATTGAAAAGCCTTGGCAAGGAACATACCGTTTGATGCAAATTTCGAAAAAAAAAGGATCATATATGGCCTTCTTTCGGGCAAAATTCAGAGGAGATGCTGTGAAAGTCTGCTTTTGGCTTTTCTTCAGCAAGTTATTACGGCAGTGCCTTGGTGGATTAAGTGATGACTCGAATCGAGGAGAGCAAGGCATACACCCAGCACAGTAGCGTCAAGTCTTTTTAGCAGAAGCGCGTTTGCTGCCTTCCAGTGCGCAAGCGAAAGTATTCCTTTGCCACCTCTTAATCAACGAAGAGAAGAACAAACCTTTTTCACCGGAGATTTGAGCAGGTACATCAAACCTCAAAATTTTTCCTCGTTCAACTCAATTTTAGTTTACTTTTGTGCACTTGTCAACTACATTATGGTTCACGTTCGATACGGCGGCGGATGGGGATGCTTCCTAATAGGAGCTATTGTAGTGGTGCTTCTCTTTTATCTCATTCGAGCCCTTCTTTACCTGCTCTACGTTGCATCGCCCATCTTACTCATAGCGGCTATTGTGCTCAATTGGCGCGCCGTTTGGGACACTCTTCGGGAATTTTGGGCTCTGCTGTTAGAGCGTCCACTCTTAGGTTTGATTACGATGGTGCTCGCAGTAGTGTTTTATCCCGTCACAGCTACTTACTTGTTTTTGCGTGCTTTGGGCTATAGAAACATGGAACAGACTACGCCGCTAATGACGCAGCGCTGGCGTACTGAAGAAGGAGAATACATTGAATTTGAGGAAATCGAGAGTCGTTCTGCGCCGTCTGTTACAAATTCAGAAAGCCCAAGTATTGAACCACTTACGCCGCCAGATGACTTGCCTCCAGCGTCATCAAAAGCCTAAAAAACTAAAAGAGGGCGAAATTCATTCGGCAAAAGCGCCAATGCCTTTATCTTTTTAAAAAAATCTTTGGCGGTTTTTTTGCGACCAGCTACCTTTGCACCCCTGTTTTCGACACGCCTAGATGGACTTTTTTTCTGCATATAGCCTTCCTCTTCAGGGACTCAAGATGGGTTTGCACGAGTATCGCTACGTGCTAGGGGAGGCTTTTTTTGCTCATTTTGAAAGCTCGCTCATTCGCCAGGGAGAAGTGCAGGTCGTCGTTTACGTAGACAAGCGCCCAAGTTTAATTATTCTCGACTTTTACGTGTCGGGGTATACCAATACGATTTGCGACCGTTGCAATGCTGCCATTCAGCTTCCTCTTAACGAGGAATCGCGTCAGCTTATCCTCAAGTACGGCGAAGCGGAAGCTAACGAAAACGACGATGAGGTGGTCTTTATCTCGCGCGACGTATCGGATTTCTGCTTGGCACCCTATCTGTATGAGTTTGCTACACTGGCTCTGCCTATGACAAATACGTACGACTGTCAGCGCGAGACGCCGCAGCCCTGCAATCAAGAAGTGCTCCGCATTTTAGAAACGCTTACGCCGAACGAACAGCCTAATCCTATTTGGGAATCCTTGAGAAATTTACAGTGAAAAAATATTATTTATCAAATTAAACAGAACTACATATGCCCAATCCAAAATGGCGGCACTCCAAACGCCGTAAGCGCGCACGCCGCACTCACTATAAAGCGCCATTGCCCACTCTGTCAAAGTGCTCAACGACAGGGGAGATTCACTTGCGTCATCACGCTTATTTCGTAGACGGCAACCTTTATTACCGCGGCCATTTACTCATAGACTACAGCGAAAAAGAAGGGGGCGCGGAGCAAACATAACTTTGTTCGTCCGATAGGCATTTCGACGCTGAAAGTAAAATTTAGCAGAAAAAGAGGTCTAAAGCTTCTCTGCTGAAAGCAATCATGAAGCAAATCATTAACACATCTGGCGCTCCAGCACCGATTGGTCCGTACAACCAAGCAGTGCGATGGGGCGACTTGCTTTTCGTCTCGGGTCAGATCGCCCTTGATCCACAGCGTGGAGACCTAGTACTGGACAGTATAGAGGCTGAAACTCACCAGGTCTTGCGCAACGTAAAGGCTATTCTGGAAGCCGCCGGTTCAAGTATGCAAAAGGTGCTTAAAGCTACGGTTTTTGTAAAGGATATTAACCAGTTTAGCCGCATCAATACCGTGTACGGCGAGTATTTTCCGCCTGAAGTGGCCCCAGCGCGAGAATTGGTGCAAGTGGCAGAGCTTCCTCGCTTTGTCAATGTTGAAATTTCCGTAATCGCCTTTGTGTAAATTAATATTTTGCCATGAAGACCGTCATGTCTGGCATCCAGCCTACGGGAGATCTGCACATTGGCAACTATTTCGGCGCTGTTCAGAATTGGGTCAGGCTCCAAGAGACGTACCGGTGTTACTTCTGCGTGGTGGATTACCACTCGATGACTATACCTTATGAGCCAGCGAAGCTGAGAGAAAATACGTGGAAGATGGCCTTCCAGTTGTTAGCCTGTGGTATTAAACCAGAAAATCTGTTTATTCAAAGCCTGGTACCAGAACACGCGGAATTGGCCTGGATACTGAGTTGCGTGGCCTCCTACGGCGAACTAACCCGCATGACTCAATTCAAGGATAAGGCCGAACAACTAAAAGAAAAAGACAAAGATGTTCTCATCAGTGCCGGCCTGTTCACCTACCCTATCTTACAAGCCGCTGACATCCTTATTTATCACGCGCATTATGTACCTGTAGGCAAGGACCAGGAGCAACACCTAGAACTCTCGCGCAACATCGCCCAACGATTCAACCACCAATACGGTCGCGACTACTTCCCCTTGCCAGAGCCTTTGTTCACTGAAACACCTAAGATCCTTTCGCCCGCCGACCCTGCGCGCAAAATGAGTAAAAGCCTGGGCGAGAAGCATTACATCAACCTCTTCGGAGAGGAGGCACACATTCGCAAGCAAATTCGCTCAGCAGTAACTGATACGGGCGA
Source organism: Saprospiraceae bacterium (assembly GCA_025055285.1). GTDB lineage: Bacteria > Bacteroidota > Bacteroidia > Chitinophagales > Saprospiraceae > M3007. Next base: position 102,319 of record JANWXM010000001.1, on the reverse strand, counting down.
CGCCCCACCGGGACAAATGAGCCCGGGAGTAGCCAATCTCTTCGAAATTTTGCGCGCTTGCGGCCAGATAGACGCCTACAATGTCCTTATGGCTGATTATCACGCAGGTAAGCTGCGCTACAGTCAGCTCAAAGAGACCGTAGCCGACGCTCTGGCGGCGCTTACTACTGCTCTGCGCGAACGACTTCAGCATCTGGAAGCTGAAAAGAAAAAGGTAAAAGCCCAGCTTGAGGCTAGCAGCGCCGTCATTCGAGAGTTCGCGCGAAAAACCCTTCGCGAGGTGCGCGAAATTGTCGGCCTGACTTCGCTCAAAGCCTGACGCATGCGCCATGGCCAAAAAAAGCGCTAAATCAGCTCCGCCCGAAATCGTCAACCGACGAGCAACGTATGAGTATCACTTTGTCCAAGAGTATGTGGCTGGCATTGCACTGACGGGCACCGAAGTAAAGAGCCTACGCGCCGGCAATGCTAACCTAACCGATGCCTATTGCCTGTTTGAGAACGGAGAACTCTGGATACGCAACCTTCACATCGCAGAATACGACTTCGGCAGCGACCGCAATCACGACCCGCGCCGTTTGCGTAAACTTCTGCTGCGCAAAAGTGAACTGCGCAAACTGGAACGCCGCGTCCGCGAAAAGGGCTTTACCATCATCCCTGTGAAAATTGCCTTCAATGAACGAGGCTTGGCCAAAGTCCATATTGCCCTAGCAATAGGTAAGAAGGCCCATGATAAGCGAGAAGCCCTCAAACAACGCGAGGAGAAACGCGAACTCGAACGCTTGAAAAAAGCCTACAAGTAGGCATTTGCAGGCGAAATAACGCCCAAAAAGCAAGCTCTGTCGAGCAGCATAACCCTTTAGGTCAACCGCTTTCTATTTTCGCTGCATGAAAATTTTTTGCATTGGGCGAAATTACGCCGACCACGCAAAGGAGCTGAACAACCCTATACCCACTGAGCCCATTGTCTTCATGAAGCCAACCACGGCTCTTGTGGTCAACAACAAACCGTTTTACTACCCTGACTTCACTCAAGACCTTCATTACGAAGGCGAAATTGTTTTGCGCGTATGTAAGAACGGTCGTTCCATCCAACTCGAATTTGCCCATCGCTACTACGATGCCATAGCTTTCGGCATTGATTTTACAGCCCGCGACCTCCAGGAACGACTCAAGCAAAAAGGTCACCCCTGGGAAATTGCTAAAGCATTTGACCATTCTGCGCCCATTAGCCCTTGGATACCCTTGGAAGAACTGCCTAATCCTCGGGACATCCATTTCCAACTTAGAAAAAATGGCCAAGTGGTACAAGATGGTCATACGCGCGATCTGATTTTCTCCTTCGATGCTCTTATTGTGTACCTCTCGCGCTATTTCACGCTGCAAAAGAATGACCTCATCTTTACAGGCACACCCTCAGGCGTGGGACCCGTCCAAATTGGCGACGTATTGGAAGGTTTCATCGAGGGGCGTCTGATGCTAACTTGCGCCATTAAGTAGTTGCTCGTTGTCCTTACTCCTAACTGCTCATTTTTCCTCCAAATATTGCTCAACGCCTATGCGTTACCTGATTCTCCTTGCGCTGCTGTCCATGTTCAGCCAAACGGCCTCCACTCAGCCACCTACACCAGCACCGCCGCAGCGCGGTAGTGTTCTCATCTTAGGCGCTACAGCCCACTTGGGTAATGGCCAGGCCATTGCTAATAGCGCTATTGCCTTTGAAAATGGACGCCTTACGCTGGTGGCTGATGCTTCTAGCGTCCGCCTCGATTTGACAAAGTATACGCGCATTTTCGACGCTAAGGGGAAACATGTCTACCCTGGTTTTGTAGCTATGAATAGCCGCCTAGGCCTAGTTGAAGTGGAAGCAGTGCGGGCTACTCAGGACTTCAGCGAAATTGGTGAGTACAATCCAAATGCACGAAGCATTATCGCTTACAATACTGACTCGGATATCCTTCCAACGGTGCGCTCTAACGGCGTGTTGATTGCACAGGTCGTACCCAGCGGCGGTACGATTGCTGGAACTTCTTCGGTTGTACAACTCGATGCCTGGAATTGGGAGGACGCTGCCCTACGCTTGGAGGATGGCCTCCATTTAAACTGGCCTTCACCGCGCTCACGTCGCACCTTTGCCTTTGGGCCAATGCCTACAGAGACGCAGCCCGAAGATACTTACGATAAGAAAGTCAGGGAAATACGTGAATTCTTTCAAGAGGCAAAGGCGTATTGCCAAAATCCGAATCCGCCAGTGCGCAATCCACGTTTTGAAGCAATGCGCAGTGTATTTGAGGGCAAGCAGAACTTATACATTCATGCCAATCATGCGCGTTCAATGCAAGAGGCTATTCTCTTTGCTGAACAAATGAAAGTACGCCCCGTGCTTATAGGTGCTGCCGATGCCTGGCTCATTACTGACTTCTTGCGCGAACATCAGGTGACAGTTGTGCTAACCCAAACGCACCGCCTGCCCAGCCGTATAGATGAGGACATCGACCAGCCATATAAAACGCCCGCGCTTTTGCACGCTGCCGGTATTCCGTTTGCTATTGCTTCTGAGGCCGCCTGGCAGCAGCGAAACTTACCCTTTGAGGCAGGTCAAGCCGTGGGATACGGACTACCCTACGAGGCTGCTGTTCAGGCTGTTACGTTAACGCCTGCCGTTATTCTGGGCGTAGCTGACCGCATAGGCTCTTTGGAAGTAGGTAAAGACGCCACTTTATTCATCAGTGAGGGCGATGCCCTCGACATGCGCACGCATCAAGTAATTGCAGCTTTTATCCAAGGGCGCGAGATCAACCTGGACAATAAACATAAGCAATTGTACCGGCGCTTTCAGGAGCGCTACCGGCAGCGTTAACGAGCCTTCCAAAGCCTTTGCTTATTTGAGCGACGTTGCACATCGGCAGCACAGAGCCGCCTCACTCGCATGAAGTTTGGAGTGTAAGGCTCTTCTCAGCGAGTGCCTGAAGGTAACACAGCTCCCATCGAACGCGCGTCATCACAAAAGGGGCTTTCATCGGTTTTCAGGACCGAGGAATGCACTTACTACTTTTGTGCAAAATGCCCATTGCAAAGCATGCAATTTTGGAAGATCCCTTTTGCAGGGCTGCATTTTCGCGAAGTAGCTTGTTGGATGCGCGTACTTGGTCTTCCTTTGCTGAGGTGCGCGGGGTTACTTGGCCTACACTTCACTTGTTTTCACGGCGGATACTTCGGATACGACGAGTTAGAGTACACTCGGTTAGCAGCCGATTGGTGGCATTGGCGGTACGAACACGACTTGAATTTGTACGCCTATCGCTGGGCAGTGGTCGTACCCTTAGCAATGTGGTATGGCCTATTAGGAATTAATGACTTCAGCAATTTTGTCAGTTCGACTAGCGTGCTTTTTATTGTGTTTCTCCCGCTAGCGAATCTAATTCGATCCTATCCTTTTGGGGCCTTTTTCTGTGCTTTGCTATACGTCGCTGTCATGCCTCATCACCTAATGTACATAGAAAAGCCCATGCCTGACATTCCTGTTGAATTAGGTTTTCTCTTGATGATCACTGGATGGGCGGCTTCGCCCGATAGGCCCAGACCCTGGTTAGCCGCTGGGATGTTTGTGTTGGGCGTAGTTCTTTGCTTTTTGGCTAAAGAGACTTTTTTGATATTCTACCTGGTCTTCGTAGTGTTGCTGATAGTAGACCTCTCAAAAGGGCGAGCGAGTTGGTTTTGGGCGGTCGTATTAGGGAGCTTGCTGGTGTTTAGTGCGCTGTACTTTGGAGGATTTTATGTGTTGCAAGGTGACGCCTTAGCGCGAGTTAGAGCTATTTTTCACGAGCGATTTGTTGGAGCCTGATTCTACGATTTTCAACCAGTAGAGGTTTTGGTGCGCCGCCTCGCTTGTACGCTCTGGTTTGATTTTTCGCGCAACTTAGTTTTGATACCGCTGAGTTTTGCCGTACTCTGGCCGTTGTGCGATAAACATCGGCAGGCTGAAATGAGCATTGCGTGTTAAAGAGGTGTTAAGTCCAAAATTCTGGCTTCAGCTCTATTTAGCACTATTGCTTTTGGCAAACTTCATGAGCATTAGTTACACGAGTTATATACCGCTCTGCGACGATGGTCGCCATTACATGTTTATCTATCCAATAGGTGCAGTCGTGCTTGCGCATGGTTTGAGCGTGTTAGATCAAGCCAATGGTTGGCGGCGCATAGCAGTAGCTTTTTTTCTAGTGGCACAACTCCTTTTGGCAACAATAAAAAATTACGAAAACACCTGGTACCTCTACCTTCCTCTCATAACGGCTATTGTCTTCTGGCCGTATTTGCGCGCGTTTCGCCTGCGTTACGTTATGGTTGTAGCGGGTCTTGCAAGCGTTTTTGTTGAAAATGCTCAATACAACCGCTCTACGGATTATCCAAGTCAGAAGGCTCTCGCAGGGTTTGTATTCAAGCAATCGAGGCGCCCTTTTATCGTAACCGATGCTGTTTATCAGCGCATGGGCGATTTTTTTACGGGTTATGACTCAACGAGGGCTGTGTTTTTAGATTATATAGTAACCGTCCTTCGGCATTCCTTCCAGACACCCAGACACGATGTATGTAATTAGCAATGGAATATCGGCCTACTAGGCCAGTGTAGACTGGCCACGCATACCTGATCGGGTGCGCGAAGCAGAGAAGCTACTGCCGGTGTTGTTTCGCAATCGGGCGGGTGCAGTGTACCTGCTCGAGAAAAAGCCAGGGGAGGCGCCTTCATCCCAATAGAGAGCAAAAAGGAAGTGGCTGTGCTCACCTTATATTAGATCGCGCAAGACGATCGTTTTCTTTAGTCGTTCTTGTCCGCGTTGTACGGTGAGTCGCACTTTTTTTCCGGGTTTTCGCTGAAAGACATTCATGAGGTCACTTAATGTAAAGAAATGGGCAGGAGCTCCGCCGACGCGCACAATTTGGTCACCGGGACGGATGTCGGCTTCAGCAGCAGGGGAGTTGGGCAATACGTATTGGACGACAAAATCATTGAGCCGAGGACCATGGGCCAACACGACCATACCGCTGCGGTCATACACGTACGTGTCGCGGAAGTAGCGAGCGGGCTTAATCCAGATCTGGCTGCCCTGGTAGTCTAAAATAAGGTGGAAGCGATGAAGGAGTGCATTTCCAATGAGGCCATCGCGTTGATTAAGATATTCCAAATTTGAAGTAGTGTCCAATTCTTGAAAATAAGTAATAACACCGGTTTGAGTAAGTTCGCCCAACGTAAGCTGGTGAATTCGCCCGGTGAAGCCCTCTATGAAGCCTCCCAGTCCGAGGCCAATGGTAGAAGGGATGACCCTCTCGGGCGTGCGAATGAGAGGATTCAAATTGCTGAATACGAGCAACGGCATTCCTGCACCGGTGTCTATGAGGAGTTTTACCGAGGCTGTTATGTTGGGTGTTGGACGCAGCGTAGTCCTTAGATACATCTTATTTCGAGCAATTTCTACTGGAATAGCAGTAAAGCCGCGGTCTTTCAATCGAAAAGATTCTCGTTCGTGTAGGGTGATGATTTGTCGATCGTAATTAATTTGGATGACAAAACGCGAGAAAGCGTTGGCAGATAATATGCCGTGGACGGGAATACCAGTAAACTCTTCGAACCGCAAATAGTCTTCCTGAAGTACCAGGATATCTTCTCCTTCGGAATAGGCTTTTCCGGCGATGTCGAAGCGCACTCGTCGTACGAGGTAGGCGACCAGTGTAGTGCGCAAGTCTGAGCCAGCTACGCGAAACTCGCGTTCGTAACGCATGCCCAGCATGTCAGTAATCTCGCGTTTCGTTAATATAGTGTGTTCGGCGCCTGTATCAAAAATAAACTTCAGCGGCAGGATACCTCCAAACCGCACGGACAAAATGATGAAGTTGTTGGTATATTCAAACGGGATGTCCACGCTTTTGCTCGACCCTATTAGCGTGTAGCCGAACTGCGCCCTCGCATATGCAGGAAAGGTCAACCAAATCCATACGACTATCCAGAAGACGGCCGGGTGCAGCATAGAGAAAGGTGGTTTTAGGCTTTAATGATAGCTGGGCGCTGTGAAATTTCGTGGTAACAGAACACACCCTTGGCGAAGTAATGACAGACGAGACTGCGGCGAGTTGCCCCGGGTCGAGTGATAGGAGCTCCTCCGTGGAGGAGGTTCGCATGCCAAATTAACACATCTCCACGCCGCGCAAGATAAAGCCGCTTTTGGAGGTGAAGCCTGTTAATGAGCGCTTCTATGTAATCTTCGTAGCGTTTGTTACTATCTCGGCCGATGGTAAAGCGTGTATTGCCCGATGGGTAATCAGCGGTAGTTATATAAGGCAAGCGATGACTAGCGGGATAATAGAACAAGGGGCCATTGTCTTCAGTGCAGTCCTCGAGAGCGGTCCAAGTAGCGATGAGGTAGCCCGGCGGATAGGTGCTCATGTGAATAGAGTCGGAGTGAGCACGCTGCTCACTGCCTTGTACAAAAGCAAGAGATTGAAAGGGAATAACGGGCTTGCCCAAAAGAAAGGACAATAGGCGGAGCAGTTTGGGATGACGGAAGAAGTCCTTGTCGGCTAGAGCACTCTTTTCATGCAGGTTAAAAATTTTTCTTCTGGTGTAATTAAACCTAACTTTCCCTGTATTTAACAAAGTATCAATCTCAGCACTGAGGGCCTCCGTTTGTTCTGAAGTGTAGAATTGTTCTAAAACGCAGTAGCCCTCTTGCACAAATTGACGCGCCTTTTGCTGCCAGTCTTCGGGCAAATCTTTGAACGCCGGGTGATTTTCCAGACGCGTTAGAGCATCGGGCTGGTCTAGCCAGGGGAGGTCATCCGTGGGCGCATGAGCAAAATCCGCACTTCCAATAGGAGCTAATACGCTTTTGCGCACTCCTAAGTGTTGGTAATACTGGCGATTGTGCCGCAAATAGCGGTAATTCAAAAGGTTATTTAATACATAGACAATCTTGAGTGTGCGTAAAAAACCGCGGTATTGCTCAAAAACGCGCTGAAGCATAGGGCGAATATATTAACGAGGAGCATGATAGCATAAAACAAAGCCGGAATGTAAAGGGATGTGCTCTCTCTACATTCCGGCAAAGTTCTCGATGCGGCGAATTGTTTACTCCGCCATGTCGCGCACTAACAAGCGAAAGCCGTTGCCGTGAATATTTACAATTTCGATCGCAGGGTCTTTTGCCAGATATTTCCGCAACTTAGTAATGAACACGTCCATCGAGCGAGCAGTAAAGTAATTGTCTTCGCGCCAAATTTTTAGCAAAGCCTCTGAGCGAGGCATAACTTCATTCATGTATTTACAGAACAGACGCAGAAGTTCTGACTCTTTCGGACTAAGTTTCCACTGATTTTCTTCTCCGGGTAGCGCATCGGTATACGTTAGCAGGCGCAAGGGATAATTAAAGTGGTATTTGCCGATGACGAACTCCTTTTGTTCGTCGCGCGGATCAGGAGCCTTGCGCGTCCGCTTTAGTACGGCTTGAATTCGCAAAAGTAATTCCTCCGAATTAAACGGCTTGACAATGTAATCATCAGCCCCAATCTTGAAGCCGTGCAAAACGTCTTCTTTTAATGCCTTAGCAGTCAGGAAGATAATGGGCACTTCTCGGTTGCGCTGGCGAATTTCCTGTGCCAGCGTAAACCCATCTTTTCGCGGCATCATGACGTCCAACACGCATAGGTCGTAGTTGTCTTTTTTGAAGCGCTCCCACCCAATTACGCCATCTACAGCTAGATGGACCTCGTAGCCATTCATTTCCAGATAAGAGCGCAGGACGTCACCAAAATTCAAATCGTCCTCTACGAGCAAAATTTTGTACTTTACGTCTGACATAGAGAGAATCGGTTTATTACTTTTTGTTGTCGCTTTCGGAGGAGTCGGTGAGGGATTGATATGAGGAAGCGCAACGTTCTTGACCTATAACGCACAAGCAATGAGATGCAGTATTTACCCGCTTCGCTTCCTTTCTGCGACGTGTTCAAGGAGTTGTACTTTAGCTCTCGTTATGGCCAAACCGACGCGCAAACCAACCGTTCGCTCTGCTACGGGTTCGCCGCCCAAGGCTGCTCCTGTGAAAAAGGAGATACTTCTGCCTGCATTTTTTCAGAACGAGGCTTTGCAAAAACTATTGTTTTTTGCCTTAGCAGTTCTGCTTTACGCCAATACGTTAACCCACGGTTTTGTGCAAGACGATGCAATTGTCATTACAGACAACATGTTCACTACTCAGGGCATCCAAGGCATTCCGGGCATCCTGAGTAAGGACACTTTTTTTGGCTTTTTCAAAGTAGAGGGTAAGGAGACGCTTGTGTCGGGAGGGCGCTATCGCCCGCTCACATTGGTTATTTTTGCCTTATTGTACGAAATATTTGGCGCGCAACCTGTTGCTTACCACATACTCACGGTGGTGCTCTTTGCCGTAACATGCGTGCTATTGTACGCAGTATTGTCGCTCTTGTTGCGCAATTGGCAAGGTGATCGTGCGCAAGCGTTGTTAGTTGCTTGGATAGCAGCGCTTCTCTTCGTTGTACATCCAATTCACACGGAGGTAGTGGCAAACATCAAAGGCTGCGATGAAATCGCAGCGTTGTTAGGCAGCTTGGGTGCCTTATGGCTTACCGTGCGGTATGCCGAAACGAGGCACTTCGCATGGGCAATACTCGCTGGTCTTGTCTTTTTTCTAGCCTGTTTGTCTAAGGAGAATTCGGCTACTTTCATAGCAGTCATTCCTCTAGCCCTGTGGTACTTCCGCGGGCTCAAGCCAGGCGCCCTCGTACGAGTATGTTGGCCAATTTGGATAGGATTCATTGTATTTTTCATCATTCGAGGCGCAATCCTCAATTGGAAATTTGGAGGAACGCCCTTAGAGTTGATGAACAACCCTTTCCTGAAAATAGAGGGCGACCGCTGGGTACCATTCTCACCTACAGAAAAGCTAGCGACTATTCTGTATACGTTAGGGAAGTATATCCAGCTCTTGGTATGGCCTCATCCGCTCACGCATGACTATTATCCTCGTTTCATTGGCATAAAGACATTTAGAGATGTCGCTGTTTTGGGCAGTAGCCTACTTTACTTATTGCTGGTTGTGTGGGCTATTCGAGGCTTGCCCCGGCGCGAGCCATTGAGTTTTGGAATTTGGTTTTACTTATTGACCATCAGCATCGTGTCAAACCTTATTTTCCCTATCGGAACAAACATGGGTGAACGGTTTGCTTTCATGCCTTCCGTGGGTTTTTGTCTGGCAGCAGCCGTAGGGCTCGTACGTCTGTTGAACTGGAAAGCAGCAATAGGCATATCCGTAGGCATTGCCGCTGTTTTCGCCGCTTTGACGCTGCTGCGCAATCCAGTTTGGGAAAGCAACGAGCGCTTATTTTTCACCGATCTTGAAACTTCGGCGAATAGCGCCAAAATCAATAATGCCTGCAGCGGTGTGTTATTCGAGAAAGCACAAGCAGAAAAGGACTCCCTTCAGCGTGAACACTTGTTTCGCCAAGCACTTGCGTACGCCAATCGAGCAATAAGCATATACCCTAACTATAAAGATGCGGTAATTACCCGGGCCGGTTGCCGATTCTATTTGAAAGACTATGAAGGTGCTATAGCGGACTATCGGCTGGCTTTAGTTTTGTCGAACAACGACGGTCGCGTGCAGACTAACTTGGCCTTAGCCCTGCGAGAAGCAGGTAGATACTACGGCGAGAAACGCGGAGACTTGGCCAAAGCAATAGAAAGCTTGCGCGAATCGTGGCGGATTAATTCCAACGACGCCGAGACTGCGCGCTTGTTGGGCGTGGCATACGGCGTTCAGGGAAAGACTCAGGAAGCGCTTCAATGGTTTCAAAAAGCAGTGGAACTGTCGCCAAACAACGCAAGTTATCTCTTCGATTTGGGAACGGCTTACTACCTAGCTGGCGACAGAGCCAAGGGAGAAGAACTCCGCAGACGCGCCATTCAACTGGATTCTACTGTGCTTAGGCAAAAGTAACTCATCATTCCGTTAGCGTATGGAGGTTTGCCCAATAAGCATTTTTTACCTTTGCCGCGCCAAAACAACCCTATTTTGCGTTTTTTAAGTTGCGTAAACTCATTCATTCACATGCATCGCATCGCATTCCTCATCCCTATTTTCAGCTTCTGGACGGTCCTCACCCTTCAGGCTCAAACCTATAAGTATGGACACATCAACTTGGGCAACCTCTTAGAAGAACTTCCTCAAACGGCGGAAGCAGAGGCCAAGCTACGTGTAATAGCAGATAGCCTCAATCGCCAGGATAGCATTTTGACGGCTAACTTTCAGGCAGCCTACCTGAAATTGAAAAAAGAATACGATGAAGGCATATTGACGCCAATTCAAGTACAACAGCGACAAGCTGAACTAGAGAAACAGCGCGCTGAAATTCAAGAGTTTGAGGAGCAAGCTCAACGCACGTTGGAAGCAAAACGAGCCGAACTGCTAGAACCTATCATCAAGCGAGTAAACGAGGCTATTCAAGCGGTAGCTAAACGCGAAGGATACGCCATGATTTTTGACATCGGCTCAGGAGCATTACTGTTTGCTCTTGAAACTACTGATATCACGCCTTTAGTGCGCAAGGAGCTAGGCCTACAGTAGTCGAGCGCGCGCATGAAAGGTATAAGGTTTATTTTTTGCACAAAAAATGGGACGCGGCTAAAGACGATGTGCGAAGCAACATCGAAGTAGGCCAAAAATATTTCTTTACCATGAGTTCTTCATTTCGCACGCTTAATAACCTAACAGGGTGGTTGGTTTTTGGCGTTACCGCCTTAGTTCTAGGAGCTTCTGTAGAGCCAACTGGTAGTCTTTGGGACTGCGGAGAGTTCATCGCAGGAGCTTACAAACTGCAAGTAGTCCACCCGCCTGGGGCACCAGTTTTCCTCATGGTCGGCCGCCTGTTTGCCTGGGTAGCCGACAGTTTGTCCAATAATCCTTCGGATATTGCCTACGCAGTAAACTTGCTGTCGGCCTTATGCACGGCGTTTGCAGCTATGTTTATTGCCTGGAGCACGACCATTCTAGCGCGGCTGGCGCTTGTCGGCCGTCAGGGTGAACCCACGGGCGCTCAAACGCTTGCCATCCTAGGAGCAGGAGCAGTAGCTGGCTTGTGTACGGCATTTACTACCTCTGTGTGGTTTTCGGCTGTAGAGGGCGAAGTATACGCCATGTCCACCTTTTTCACTTGTTTAACCTTGTGGGCAACTTTAAAGTGGTATCAATTACCTGATGAGCCGCGCGCCGATCGATGGCTAGTGTTTGCCTTTTACAGCATAGCACTTTCTATTGGCGTCCACCTTCTCAGTTTGCTGACATTACCAGCGCTGGCGCTGTTTTATTATTTCAAGAAGACCTCTCGCCCGACACTCCGGGGCGCTGCAGGCTCTGCCTTTGTAGGAGTACTTTTCATTTACGTCATTCAAAAATTCATCATAGCCGGAATTCCAGGCCTTTGGGCGACATTCGATAGGTTGTTAGTGAATAGCTTTGGTCTGCCTTTCCACAGCGGGCTAGTTGTGGTATTTCTCATTTTTGGCGGGCTCATCTATGCAGGGTTGTACTACGCTCGCCGGATGCGCAACAGTTTGTTGCAGCGGCTAACAGTAGCTTTTGGCGTGGTGGTAATCGCGTATTTGGCCTACGGAATGGTGGTGCTGCGCGCCAACGCCAATCCTCCCATAAATATGAACGACCCATCAGATGCTCCTCGGCTGTTGCCCTACCTCAATCGCGAGCAATATGGCGAGCGACCCTTACTGCGAGGCCCTCATTTTGATGCCAAACCCATTGGCATTAAGAGTTCACCTCGATATGGACGCGTCGGCAACCGCTATGAAGTAGTAGACGAAAAATTGGACTACGAATACGCTCCTGGGAGTCAAACGCTTTTCCCTCGCATGGGTGACTATTCTCAGGGCCGCCCTCAATTGTATCGCCAATGGATTGACAAACCTTCGGGAGAGCCTACTTTCTTAGATAATATTGAATTCTTCTTGCGATACCAGCTCAACTGGATGTACTTGCGGTACTTCATGTGGAACTTTGTTGGGCGCCAAAACGGCGACCAAGGGCTCTATGCGTGGGATCCTACCTCAGGGCACTGGATTAGTGGCATTGACTTTCTGGATAGGAATCGCATCGGCAGTGTGCGCGACATGCCCGATTTCATGCGAAACAATCCAGCCCGTAACACGTATTACTTTATACCGCTCATCTTAGGTTTAATAGGTCTATTTTTTCATTACAAGAAGCGTCCGCGCGATTTTGCGGCCTTGTTAATGCTCTTCCTCATTACGGGCGTAGGTATTATTGTTTACTCCAATCAGCCGCCAAATGAACCGCGTGAGCGCGACTACGTGCTAGTGGGCTCCTTTTTCACCTTCGCCATGTGGATTGGTCTAGCAGTGACGGCTTTCTACACCTATGCAGGCGAGCGCCTGAAGCTGCCTGGATGGCCTGCAGCCGCTTTATCTTTGGGTCTCGCCCTATCGGCTCCTTTGCTCATGGTGACGCAAAACTGGGATGACCATAGCCGGGCAGGCCACTACGCTGCACGGGATTACGCCAGCAATTTCCTCAATTCGTGTGCACCTAATGCCATCATTTTCACTTACGGAGACAACGACACCTACCCCTTATGGTACTGTCAGGAAGTGGAAGGTATCCGCACCGATGTGCGTGTGGTCAACCTGTCGCTTATTGCCGTAGACTGGTACATTGAACAGCTGCGCCGCAAGGTAAATGATTCGCCACCGATTGAGATGATTATCCCTCAGGAGAAACTGCGCGGCTTTAAGCGCGTACAAGTACCTTTCTTCAATCCGAAAGGAGAAAATCCTGAGATGACGTTGACCGACTTGCTTAAATTTATTGGAGAAGACCACCCTGTGCCAGCGCAAGGAGGGCGTGATTTCGATTCGTACGTGCCTACCAATCAGGTAATAATACCGGTGAACAAGCAAGCGATGATAGAAAATGGCTTGCTCGATCCCAACGAACCAAATGTAGTAGATACCATTCGATTTAATTTAGGCGATCGCTCCTTTCTTATTAAAGATGATTTGGCCATTCTCAACATTATTGCGGCCAATTTTCATAAACGACCTATTTATTGGGCTGTTACGGTACGCGATGATAAGCTCTTAGGTTTAAACGATTACTTGCAATTGGAAGGGCTTGCACTTCGCCTAGTACCCATTCAGTCTAGGGGTGAAGGAGGAGCGTATGGGAGTGTTATTGGCAGTGGTCGAGTGAATACCGAAATTGCCTACGACAATATCATGAATAAATGGCGGTGGGGCAACTTTGACAAAAAATGCACCTACGTAAACCGCGCCTACATGCCTAGCCTACAGACGATGCGCGTGGCAATGATTCGGGTGGCGCGTACTCTAGTCCTCGAGGGAAAAAAAGACAAAGCGGAAGCGCTGGCCGACCGCTACTTTGAAGTTTTTCCGGCTTGTAATTTCCCCTACGACCAGTTCGCTGCATATATGGCCGATATCTACGCGCGCTTAGGGCAGCATAAGAAAGCAGCAGAAAAAATTCGGGCAATCGCCCAAGTACAAGAAGACATTATCAAATTCGTCAACGCACAGCCTGAACACATTAAGAACGGATACGGCCAAGAGGCTCGCTTTGCTGCGAGCGCCCTTCAGACATTGGTCAATTCTGCTCAATTTATGCAAGACACAGCGCTTGCTGAAGAGTTGGAGAAGAAGCTCGACACTTACTTGCGCAACCAACCTCAGTTCTTCGCTCCACCTCCACCGCCAGAGTAATTATGGGTCGCATCGTTGCAATTGACTTTGGTTTGAAACGAACAGGTATTGCCGTAACCGATCCGCTGAAGATCATTGCCAGCGGCCTCACCACGCTTCCTACTTCGGAAGTAATAACCTTCCTGAAATCCTATTGTGAAAAAGAACCCGTAGAGGGCTTTGTCGTCGGTCTTCCGCTCTATCCTGACGGCAATCCGGCTCAGCTTGCCGCCCAAGCGGACGCCTTTGCTCAACAACTCCGCAAACAATTTCCCGATAAGCCTGTCTTCCGCCAGGACGAGCGCTATACCTCCAACGAGGCTAAACGCATCCTGCTAGACAGCGGCGCCCGAAAGAAAAAGCGGCGCGACAAAGCTCTAGTAGACAAAATTGCCGCAGCACTCATTCTCGAACAATTCATGCAAGAGCACTACTGGAACACGCTATGATTTTGCCCATATACGCCTATGGTCAGCCTGTGTTGAAAAAAGTGGCCGCACCGATAGGTCCCGACTACTCGGGTTTGGAGGAACTAATCGCAAATATGTGGGAGACGATGTATCATGCGGAGGGCGTAGGGTTAGCCGCTCCGCAAGTGGGTCTTTCGATTCGCCTGTTCGTGGTGGATACTACGCATTTCAAACCCAATGAAGAAAATGAGCTGCAAGAGCCAGGGATAAAAAAGGTGTTTATCAACGCCCAGAGGCTGGGAGAAGAAGGGCCAGTGTGGTCTTTTGAGGAGGGCTGCTTGAGCATTCCGCACATTCGCGGCGAAGTAGAACGACCGTCGCTAATTCGGCTGCGCTACCAGGATGAAAATTTTCGCGAATTCGAAGAAACATTCTCAGGTATCAACGCCCGAGTCATCCAGCATGAATATGACCATATCGAAGGCGTATTGTTTACGGAACGATTAAAACCGCTTAAAAAGCGCCTCATTCAGCGCAAGTTAGAAGACATTCGCTGTGGGCGCGTTCAAGTAAATTATAAAATGCGCTTTGCTGCTCCTCTTCGCTAATGAGTAGTTACACTCCCCTTTGTTGGTCTGACATTCAGGCGGCTCATCAACAGATTGCGCCGTACATTCATCGAACCCCAGTGCTAACGTGCCATAACTTGAATGTTTTAGCAGGGTGCTCTTTATTTTTTAAATGCGAGAATTTTCAGAAGGTCGGTGCTTTTAAAATCCGAGGCGGCATGAATGCCGCCCTGAGTTTGCCGTCGCAGGCCATTGGGCGAGGCTTAGCTACTCATTCTTCGGGAAATCACGCCCAAGCCGTAGCTTATGCGGCGCGCCAACTGGGGGTGAAAGCGTACATCGTCATGCCAGAAAATTCTCCTGCTGTGAAGGTTAATGCTGTGCGCAGCTATGGCGCAGAAATTACCTTCTGTGCTCCTAACCAAGCAGCGCGGGAGGCTACTTTACAGGAAATTGTCGCCCGCACTGGGGCAGCATTCATTCATCCTTACGACGATGACCGCGTCATTTGCGGCCAAGCTACCTGCGCAAAAGAATTCCTTGAAGACGTTCCGGATTTGCAAATAGTTATCGCTCCTGTAGGAGGGGGAGGCTTATTGTCAGGTACTTGCTTGAGCACTCATTATTTAGCTCCGAAGACATTAGTGTATGGTGCTGAACCGCAGGGGGCTGCTGATGCTGTGTTGAGCCTTCGCTCGGGACGTATAGAAAAGGCGCCTTACATCCAAACTATTGCTGACGGCCTGCTCACTACCCTAAGCGAACGGACCCTACGCATCCTTTCTCAACATGTCCAAGACATCCTTACTGTAAGCGACGATGAAATTCTCGCCGCATTGCGTCTGGTTTATGAGCGCATGAAAATAGTTGTAGAACCTAGCGGAGTCGTGCCCTTAGCGGCAGTTTTAAAACACCCTGAGGTTTTTGCAGGCAAGCGCGTAGGTGTTATTTTTTCTGGAGGAAACGTGGATTTAAGCCGTTTTGGCGGTTGGTTTAGTTGAAGGCTGTTATTTTTGCTCTTGTATTCACTTATCTACCCATCATCTTCATGGGCAATCTGCGGGGAGATTTTCGGCGCACGGCGACTTTCGTCGGAGAGCTAGACTACGTCCTACTGGTATGCTATTTGGCGCTGGTAGCTATTGGATGGCTCATGATATATTCTACGGGATCTGCTTACACGACGACGATCTTCACCATAAACTCAGTAGCAGGCAAACAGTTGCTGTTCGTCGTGTTGTGCATGGTATTGATGTTTTTCATTCAAATGTCTGATTGGAGCTTTTGGCGAACCTTCGGTATTCCGATTTACCTGATATCTTTGGTCGTTTTGTCGGGCACTTTAGTCTTTGGCCGAGAGGTAAATGGCGCAACGGCGTGGTACCAATTTGGACCATTCTCATTTCAGCCCTCGGAGTTCGTGAAATTCAGCACTTGCCTTGCCATGGCCAGTTATCTCAGCGGCACAGGCGTTACGCTGCGCGAGACGCGAACTCGCCTAATAGCCTTTGCCCTATTCTTAATACCAGCCTTCATCATTTTGTTGCAAAAGGATACTGGCTCTGCTCTTGTTTTCTTTTCGTTTTTGTTGGTTTTATATCGAGAGGGTTTACCGGGAGCTTGGTATGCCTTTAGTTTTGGCTCGGCCCTAATGATTATCCTGGGGTTAATTTATTCTCCCATCAAAGTGTCTGTGGTAGTGCTTCTAATTAGTGCCGGCCGAATAGCGTGGATCCACCGGATGTCGCATCCGTGGTGGCTAGCCTTGCTGGCAATAGGCCTGACGGCTTACTGGGCGGAAGATCTTGTGAGGTGGTTATGGGGGCAGGCTTGGTTTGCCTCTTTGAAAAGCGATTTTTCGTCTCAGGTAGTAGGCCAAGGGCTAGGGCCTGCTCTTGCAATCGGATTTTGGCTTGTTGTATTTTTCAAAAATTTTTGGAAGAAAAATTTACTCATTCAGCGCCGTTTGTATTTCATTGCGCTCGTTACGCTGCTCTCTTGCGGGATGGCTTTTCTGTCAGGTTTTGCGTATTCTGCACTTCCAGCGCATCAGCAACAACGCATTCGATTGTGGCTCAATCCTTCAGAGGCGGCAGCTGACGCTCGTGGGTCTGCCTACAATCTGCTGCACTCGCAAATGGCTATTGGATCTGGTGGTTTTTGGGGGAAAGGGCTTTTCGAAGGGAATATGACTAAGCTGAAATATGTCCCTGAGCAAAGCACAGATTTCATTTTTTGTACCATTGGCGAAGAGCAAGGCTTTGTCGGCGTGGCCGGTATTATAGGGCTATTCTTTACCCTCCTTCATCGAATCACTCAAATTGCTGAACGACAGCGCTCCAATTTTTCACGGATTTATGCCTACAGTGTAGCAGGGATTATTTTCGTTCATGTAGTCATCAATTTAGGGATGACCATGGGCCTTTTTCCGATCATTGGCATTCCACTGCCGTTCATTAGTGCGGGCGGTTCATCGCTCATTGGATTTACATTGATGGTTGGGGTATTGCTCAAGTTGGATAGTCGCCGCAATTTGGCCTAATGCGCGAAGGTATGCTGCTCTATCTGTTTCGTCGCTTGTTGTTCAGTATAGCGACGTTATTTATTGTTTCATTGGCCACTTTTTCTTTGAGTTATTGTACAAGTGGGGATCCGATTACTTACGATTATGACACACAACCTGCAGCATACATAGCTCAGGCACGGCATCTAGGCCTAGACAAACCTGTCTTTTACTTTTCGCTGCGCAGCATGGCTCAGCCAGACACTTTGCATCGCATACTGCCGATCGAAATGCGAGAGCATTTGAGGCAAATTCTACGGCGATGGGGGAATTGGCCTGCTCTTGACCGGCACTGGAAGGCTGTTGAAGCAATTCAAATGGCTTTTCGCCCTCGAGTGAGCGGAGAGGCTATGGCAGCCCTTGTAGCCTTGCGTTTCGCACGCTCGCCACAAGGCGCTCAGTCGGCTTTAGTAAGCCTAGATGCTTGGGTGGAGAGCCTGACAGATACGGCCTTTAAGGCGCAAGCGCGCCAACTACTCACGTTGGCGAAACAGGCTCAACTAACCTGGGCTCAACACCCTCAGCATTGGAAAACGCTTGTGCCTGTCCTCCAATGGCATGGGACGGACAATCGCTATCATCGATGGATAATGGGGTTTCTGCAGGGTGACCCTGGTGTGTCTGTAGTCACAGGCAATCCATTGGTGGCAGAGATACGACCTCGGTTTTATGCTACGCTTCTCGTCAGCGGCGGAGCGCTTCTTTTTGCTTATGTGTTGGGGGTTCCCTGGGGTATTTGGATGGCGCGTTGGCGAGGGCATTGGTTTGAGGGCAGTATGCGCATGGGCGTTTTGTTTTTGTACGCTATGCCTGTCATTTGGATAGGCAGCGTTTTGACCTTGCTGCTTGCCCGCCCGGATATAGGTTTGGGTTGGATTCGAGGAGGTGCTGCTGAACCTTGGCTGCTCAGCGGGAAATCTTTCTGGCATTGGTACTGGGACAATGCCGATCGCTTCTTGCTGCCTATGCTCACGCTTGCACTGCATTATGGAGCCGTTGTTGCCCTTCAGATGCGTACTGGGATGGTGGAAGCTTTGGACAAGGACTTCATCCGGACTGCACGCGCTAAAGGGTTAAGCGAGAAAACGGTCTTTTGGCGACATGCTTTCCGAGAGGGTCTATTTCCCCTCATTACAACGTTCGGACTTCTTTTCCCTGTCCTTCTCGGTGGCTCTCTAGTAGTAGAGTATTTGTTCGACTTTCCGGGTATGGGAGTAAAGATGCAAACCTCCTTTGCCCAGCACGATTATCCCGTATTGTTTGCAATGGTCATGTTTATCGCCGCCGTAACTTTAGTGGGCATGTTCCTTGCTGACGTCCTTTATGCTTGGGCTGACCCACGAGTGCGTATAGGCGCGCCGCTTTAAAAAGCGCAAGATTTTGAAGACGCTTAAGCCCGCCAGCAGAAACTTGCTGGCGGGCTTTGCTCAAGAGAAGGTAAAGAGTCGCTCTATCGCAAAACTGTCACGTCGCCTCGATAAAGCAATACGCGACCATCTAGGAATTTTACCTCAATAAGGTACACATATACGCCCGGTGGGACGTACTGGCCCTTGTAACGCCCATCCCAACCTTCTGTTAGGTCGTTGTTATTGGGATAGAAATTTGTGCGCTCGTACATCAGATTACCCCACCGGTCAAAGACGCGCATAAAATTGATCCGCTCTACCCCTAATCCTACGTAGGGAGTAAAGTAATCGTTTAGCCCTCGCGTATTGCCTGGTATAAAGACATTCGGAATGTATACATTGCGGTTCGGATCAATGGTTACTAAGATTGAACCTGAAGCCGAACACCCTTTCGCATCAAAAACAGTGAGTGTGTATCGCTGCGATTCGAACGTACGTACATAGGGTTCTAATACTTTTGGATTGCTTAGTAGTTCAGCTGGCTTCCATATGAAGGTATCGACATTAGCTCCTGTAATGATCGGAATGAGTTGGAAAAGCGTATCGCCCAGCTGAATTTCCACCTCTGATGGGTCGAATTTTACCACGATAGGTGCCGGTTCGAAGACGAAGAAGGAGTCTGTTCGCTCACACCCTACGCGATCGATATAGGTGATGTAATGCTTGCCGCCGCCAATGCTAATTGGGAAAGTAGGCGCTAAGTAGACGCCGAAGTCAATGCTATACTGATAAGGCGCCCCCGCACCACCCGTGATGGTATCTATGTATAAAGTGGTCTCTTCACCGTGGCACCGGATAGGCTCTATTGGCAAGAAGGAGCCTACGATGGGTGGAGGATCGTTCAGGAGGAAGAACTGCGTGGCTGAACAATTTTTGTTATCTACAACGGTAACCGTATAGGTTCCAGCCTTTAAGTTAGTCAGCGGATTCGTAGTACCGGCTGGACCGGCAGCGCTAGCCCAACTAAATTTATATGGCGGCGTGCCCTTGCTTACGGAGATGGTAATCTGACCATCATTGCCACCGAAACATTTGGGTGGTGCTATGCCGCCGATTGGTGTGGTAATCTGGATTTGTTCTGGCTGCAGCACATCCGTATTAAACACGCGCCGGCACCCACGGTTATCTGTCACCGTCAGCGTAATAGGCCCTGCAGATAGCCCTGTAGCAGTCGGAGAGGTCTGACCGTTGCTCCATAGATAGGAGTACGGTTGCCCATTACCGCCGCTAACGGTGACCCGAGAACGACCGTCTGAACCGCCGAAACAGGAAACGGAGTCATTTGCAAAGGCAGCTGTGAGCGGTGGCGGTGCACCAATTTGCACAGAATCAATGCGGAAACACCCCTTTTGAGGATCGCGCACGATTACTGTGTTATAACCAGCACACAAATTCGTACGCACAGAGTCCGTTCCACCATCTTTCCATTCGAAGTCAAAGTTAACTCGCGTGGGGGGATTGGTTGCGTAAAAAGCAACTAATTCTACGCCGCCATCACAGGTGTCGAGGCAACGCGCAGGGCGAACGTTATTGTACTGGAGTACAATGGCGGGCGCATCAGGCAGTACAAAAGAGCGCACTAACGTGCAATTACGTGTATCTGAAATCGTTACTGTGTAGGTGCCAGCTGAAATGGGAAAAATAATTGGTGTATTCAGGTTGTTGGACCACTTGTATATGTATCCCGGATTGCCTCCCTGAACAGTGATCGCAATACTTCCATCAACACCGCCGTTGCACGTAGGCTGTCGGAGGAGGCTATCTGTTATAGCGAGAGGAGTCTTGCTAGCTAACGATATCGTTGCCGTATTGGTGCAACTTTGAGCATCGCGGATGGTGACCGTGTACGTCCCACCGCTGAGTTGGCACACCTGCGCTGTTGTACCGATTTGATTTCCCGCCGCATTTGTCCATATGAAGGAAGTCGCAGTAGGAGCGATGACGCGCAGGCAACCATCGTTACCGCATACAACAGGTACAGAGTCTATTCCATTAATTGACGGAGGACCAGGTAGAGACAAAATAACCGTCGCCGAGTCGGTGCAGCCGTTAGCGTCGCGCACAGTAACAGTATAAATACCCGGTCCTAGGTTGGACAGACTGTCCTGAGCGGGCAACGTTTGCGGCGGGTCAGATTTCCAACTGTAGGTATAGGTGCTGCCTGTTCCGCCAGAGGCCTGTACTTTTATACGGCCGCCTGTGGGCTGTGTACACAATGGATTAGCTTGAGAAAGGACCGTTACATCTACCGGCGGGGGATCTTTTAAGGTGTACGTGGCTTTGGCAGAGCAGCCCGATACAGCCTCTAAAACCGTGACCTCGTACGTGCCAGCGGGCAACTGCGACAAGCGAGAGCTCTCGTTGACATTTACCTGAGGATAAGGTCCTGGCGGAGTTGGAGGGATGGGCGTCCATACGAACGCATAAAACGTTGCGAGCGGATCAGAGAACGGTGGTGTGGCCACCGCTCTTACTTCAATTGCACCGTTGCGTTGACTAGCGCACAATGGATTTGTAAGAGATACCAAATTCACTGTAAAGTCGCGCGCATTATTGATTCGCACCGGGGTAGGATGGACATAAGTACAGCCGTTCACGTCAGTGACTGTAACGAAATAGCAACCGCTTGGCTTTGTGAGGCTGTTGTAGGGATTTCCATTGAACGAATCATCTGGAGAGCGCTGTATAGAGTCGCAGTTGGCATACTCCCATTGAAACAAATAGCGCCCTTGAGCGTCTGGTGTTCCTCCCGATGCAGTAGCCAGGATCACGCCATTGCTCGCACCAGGGCAGGAGGCATTAGTTGTTTGGATATTAAGTGCAAGTGGAGCAGGTTGGCTGAGGGTGCCGGCAGCAAGTTGAGTGCATCCGTTTGCTTTACTTGTCACCGTGACGCGATATTGCCCAGCGCCCAAACCACTCACTATTTGGGTTGTTTGAGGTGGAACAGTGTTCCACTGGAAGGTATAGTTGTTTCCCGGATTTGGCACAAGCACTCCATCGATCGAGACGTCGGCGCGCAAAATGCCGTCTTTATTACCGTGGCAAGTAGGCAATTGGACTACTGACAGCGTTACACCGAGTTCTGGGATACTGATGTCCAGCGAATCACATACCCTCGTGCCAAGGCCATTTTGGTCTGTCACACATACTTCCCAACAGCCTTCTGGCAGAGGCAAGGTAAGGATCGTGTCAGCCACTTTAGAGACAACAAAATTGCTCTGTCCTCCAGTGCACGCCTGCCAACTGACGACATACGGAGGTATACCACTTTCAATGACAGCGGCAATACTCGCTGTGTTATCGCAGTTTGGTTTTGCTACGAAGAAGCTAGCCTTCGTCGGAATGGAGTCTATACACAGCTTTCCTGGCAGAGCAGTTACGGCAACCTGAACTCCCGCTGCTTTATCCACAGTGACAACCGTAGGATAACTACCAAAAGTAAGTTGAGTACAAGAATCAATTGGCCCTTTTGCTAGCAAGCAAAGTTCAAAAATCGGTTCTCCATTTGGGATGGAGGTGCCTACACCTAAAAATTCCGAGTAGGTAAATCCCAAAAATCCAGCAAGAGTATCATTTTCATTCAAATTGCCCACCCTACTAAACGGCTCAATGTTTGGGTGAGGATTTTTTACTTCAATATATTTAAACATTGAAGTGTCCCATGAGATAGAAAAAGAGGTACCAAAAATATTTGTAAAGTTCTCTACTAGGATCGGTACGCATATTATGGTGTTTTGTGTAGCCACCAAGTCAGGTGTCTCTATCAAAGCGTTTGCTCCAGCATTACATCTGCTCATATTCATAGTAAAGCTCAATGGGCAACTTTTTTCATCGCTGACTTCTACGACGTAGACACCCGGCTCTGGAACCGAGAAAATGACGTCAATGTTATGGCGCCACTGTGCAGGAGGTGTATAGATCAGAGCCTTCTTATCGGGTTGCCCTTGTCTGTATATTCTTATTTTGTAAGGGGCGGATGGATTCCACTCAGCAAAGCCGCCTCGCGGCCGGAATTTACCCATGCACCCATTACCTTGAAAGGCAGTGTCAATACCGACGACTTGAATCGGTGTAAGATAGACCACAGCAAAGGCGTTGTTTACGCCTACGTTTACGCAACCTGGCTCTAGCGCATCGGGGTATCGAGTGATGGTGATAGGCGCAAAGTGGATTAGACATGGCTTACCTTGACAAAAGAGCGTGGAATTCAGGATCTGACCTGTGTTGAAAAACCAGTGGGTACCCGTCGGAGGACCACTCGTAACAAAGAAGCCCGAAGATGCTCCAGGCCAGAGGCAAGTATCGGAAAGAACTATTACATCGCTTCCCGTTTTAGTAGGTGGGCATTTGTAGAATGCGTACGCAATACCCGAAGGTGTTGCAGGATTTGGGTCATTGAAAATAGCATCGCCCTTGTGCACGATCTGAACGGAGTCACCAAAGCACAAGAAGAGAGTATCCAGCGTCACGTCGTTCGTGAAGCCTATGCGTTGACCTATCGTGAAAGTTCCTGCAGAACAAGATAGGTCTGGACTGTGCGCTGGGCTTTGACTCTTCGGAACAATAACTACCTGCGGTGTCTGGGCGAGAGAAACCGATATCCACAAATATAAATATAAAGGTAGCAAAAGGATTAATGACTTACGCATGCTATTCACATTAAGATAATCAGATGCTTTGAGTGCAATTTTTGACTGCAAATAGACACAATCTCTTCTGGATTCGCTGTACATAGGTATATTTTTAACAATTAACACATGTTTGGAACAAGCTCGTAGTTTAGCGCTAACAAGATGCAAAGGTAGGCAAGCCCTAATTTGGTCGTAGCTGAGAACTAGAGGGATTGTTGGTTCGGTGGAAAATGCAACAGATGCGGTCGAAAGTGGATAAGCAAAGGTAAAAGAATACTGAAGCGCAGTCGCTGCTTAAGGCTGCTTCCATATTCGCCCGTTTACAATGACCGTTTCCACTGGATCAGTTCCGAAAAAATAGGGCACCTGAGCTACAGAGGTCATTGGGCGCGTAATGAAGAGATTCGCTTTTTTCCCTACGGCAATGCTCCCATATTCGTTTTCCAGTTCCATGGCACATGCACCATTGAGAGTTGCGGCATTTATGGCCTCTTCGGGCAGCATTTTCATTTGGATACAAGCCAGAGCCACAACGAAAGCCATGCGTCCCGAGGGGGCCGAGCCCGGGTTGTAATCTGACGCTAAGACGAGTGGTAGTCCAGCATCGAGCATTTGGCGCGCAGGAGCATACGGAATGCCTAAAAAGAAGGCACAGGCCGGCAATAATGTGGGTAGCGTTAGGCTGTTGCGTAATAATTCAATTTCCTGATGACCAATACATTCTAGATGGTCTACAGATATAGCACCATTTGCTACACCTACTTGTACGCCACCTGAGTTAGCCAGCTCGTTGGCGTGAATTTTAGGTTTTAATCCAAACTTCCAAGCTGCCTGCAGAATGCGCTCGGTTTCTTGAGGAGTAAAAAAACCGCGATCACAAAACACGTCGCAGTAATCAGCCAGATCCTCTTCTGCTACGCGAGGTAGCATCTGGTGTATGATAAGGTCTACATACTCGTTTCGGCGATGTCGGTATTCCTCAGGTATAGCATGAGCACCTAAAAAGGTTGCTCTAATAGGAATGGGACTTACAGCTTTCAATCGCCGAATCACGCGAAGTATTTTCAACTCGCTCTCTGTCGTCAGACCATAGCCGCTTTTTATTTCAATGGCTCCTGTACCCTGAGCAATCACCTCGCACAAGCGTTGCCATGCGCTTTCAAAAAGCGCATCCTCGCTCATCTGCCGAAGACGACGAGCAGAATTTAGGATGCCGCCTCCTCGCCGCGCAATCTCCTCATAAGAGAGCCCGCAGATGCGGTCTACAAATTCTTCGTCGCGCGCGGCCGGGAAAACCAAATGCGTATGAGAATCGCACCAGGAGGGGAGTACTAAGCGGCCCGAGGCATCCAAGACAACATCTGCTCGCTGTGGACACTGCTCCATTGGCCCAAAGGCCGCAATCCGATCTGCCTCTATCAATACGAAGGCATTCGGAATAGTAGGCAGATGGCGCATGTCGGCACCTCGAACCACTCGACGTGGATGCTTCTCGGTCTGCACCAATAGGCGAATGTTGCGGATTAGTAGCGTGGTCATGGTATCACCAGCTGCAAACGTGTATCCTCTTTACCGACCCAAGT
Source organism: Saprospiraceae bacterium (assembly GCA_025055285.1). Taxonomy (GTDB): domain Bacteria; phylum Bacteroidota; class Bacteroidia; order Chitinophagales; family Saprospiraceae; genus M3007. Next base: position 77,359 of record JANWXM010000001.1, on the reverse strand, counting down.
GCTCTTAAAGGGGCAAAACTATAGAAACTCCTCTGTGAACTCGACCAAGTGCTTTCTTAAGTAGAATTTGCTAATGGCAAAGAACAACACGGTAAGGAAGTTTCTGACTTTAAAAAACGTCATTGAAGGTAAAATTTGTTTAATCCTTTCAGGGCTTTCATCGTTTATTAGCCTTATGAAAATAGGAATCATCTGTTATCCGACATATGGTGGCTCAGGAGTAGTGGCTACTGAATTGGGTCTCGGCTTAGCCCGAAGAGGTCATGAGGTTCACTTCATAACCTATCGCCCTCCTGTGCGTTTAGCTCATTTCCATCAGAACGTTTTTTACCATGAAGTGGATTATGAAGACTACCCCTTATTCGAATATCCACCCTACGAAACAGCCCTTGCCTCAACGATTGTGGATGTGGTACAGTACCAGAATTTGGATTTGTTGCATGTCCACTACGCTATTCCTCATGCCGCTGTAGCCTACATGGCACAAAAAATTTTACTTGCTCAAGGGCGCTATGTGCCCATCATCACTACTTTGCATGGCACAGATATTACGCTAGTGGGCACCCATCGGACGTTTGCGCCAGTAGTTGAATTTAGCATCAACCAAAGCGACGGCGTTACCGCTGTTTCTCAGAGCTTAAAGAACGACACGCTGCGATTGTTTAGCATTCATCGCGATATTCGCGTCATCTACAATTTTATTGATTTCGAGCGCTTTCGCAAAGTAAACAAAGAACATTTCAAAAAAATTATTGCTCCTGAAGGCGAACGCATCCTTGCTCATACTTCAAACTTTAGGAAGGTTAAACGCGTTGAGGACGTAGTGCGCATTTTTCGTCGCGTTCGCGAACACGTGCCTTCAAAACTACTAATGATCGGCGACGGCCCTGAGCGACCAAACGCCGAGCGCCTTTGTCGTCAGATGAATCTGTGTGCCGACGTGCGCTTTTTGGGCAAACAAGATGCCATCGAAGAGCTGCTTGCCATTTGTGACCTGTTTCTTATTCCTTCGGAGAACGAAAGCTTCGGCTTGGCTGCTCTTGAAGCCATGGCCTGTGAGGTTCCGGTAATTTCCTCTAATGTTGGAGGCTTGCCTGAGGTAAATATCCACGGCGTAACAGGGTTTCTTGCTGATCCTGGCGATATTGAGGCAATGGCTTCGTACGCGATTCTATTACTTAGCAATGAAGCCATGCACAAGCAATTCCGAGAACAAGCTCTACAGCAAGCGCGTCGATTTGACTTAAACCACATCTTACCTGAATACGAAGCCTACTATATAGAGACACTAGAAAACAGTCAAACGAAACGGTAACAGCCATTCATGTTGCGCATTGCAATATCGCCCAATCCCGTAGGACATTGGCAAGGTCAACGAGCGGGAATAGCTCTACAGGCAGCAAACATTGCTTACACCTTGTTTGAGCATGATGACCCGGCCGAACACGTGCTGGCGCGCGGCGATGCAGACGCAGTAGTGTGTTGGCTATGTGAACAGCCTCCGCTAAAGGGAGACGAGACCGTCGCTATTGCGGCAATAGTAGAGCGTTTATATCCCTTCGATATGCTTCTCTGGCGAACGGAAGCCACCGACCGCAGCAAGGACTTCTTTCTTAAAGAAGGTGCTGCCTTGTCGGCGGCTACGACATTGCAACGCTGGCAAATTGCTGAATTTCGACCCGACCTGCAGTGGGAAAATCTCTCTCCTTACTCCCTGGTACAGGCCCTCTTGCATTTACGAACGGGCGAAATCGATGCCCTTGTCGTAGCTGAAGCGGACTTGCACGCCTACGGAGTTCCTTGGAGCGATTTCTCTTGGGCGTCCCTGCATCCTTGCGAGTGCACACCAATGGCTGGGCAAGGGGCGCTTGCTCTTCTCGTCCGTCGAAACGATATTCCAACTCGCCGAATGCTTCAGCGCGTTCATCGGCCCGATATTTCCGCCTTAACAAATGTTGAGCGCCGCTTTTGGCGCGATTGGCAAGAGCAATACCCTCATACGATAGTAGGCGTATACGTCGAGCGCGATATGAATCGGGCCTATCATTTCTTTGCCGCTATCGCTTGGCCTAATGGACAAATCCGACGCGGACACATCTCCCACAGCACTTATGCCGAACTTGCAGAACACATGTTCCGCAACATGCATCCAAACCCAAATACTTGAATTTTCCTCAGCTGACCTTTGGTAAAATCCGCCTTTGATCTTCCAGTTTCTGCGTGAAAACCAGTCAAGAGCGACGCAAGGGCTTTATGAGTATGCCCGACTTCATGCGCGGTTCAAAGTAAGTGCTTTTAGGCGGCAGCACCTCGCCTTCATCCGCAATGCGTATCATATCTTCAAAGGAAACCGGATGGAGAGCAAAACCTATGCGTTCAGGATGTTCGCCAACGGCCTTCCGAATACCTTTAAGGCCTTTGCTGCCTTCTACATAGGTGATGCGCGTATCGGTACGCACGTCATGGATTCCCAAAAGGCGATGCAGAATGAATTCATTCAGGAGCCATACGTCAAGCATCGCAGGCAGCGGATTGTGCTGCTGAGCATATTGAATCAGTTCAGACCGCCAGCGGAGACGGTACCAACAGTTGCGGAAGAGCATTTTCATCTCGTACTTATGCCGCGGTTTCCGAGGGTTTGCAATAGGTTCAACGACACACAGTTGGCCTAGATGATGGAAAAAATGCTCTGGTGTTCTTCCGTTGAGGCCTTCTACGACACGGTTGTAATCAAGAATATTGAGTTGGTCACTAGCGAAATAAGCGCAAAACAGGCGCCCAAAATCCATATCAGGGTATTGGTCTTGCTTTTCTCGAAGGAGAACTAAGGTCGTCGTGCGGTGATGTCCGTCTGCAATATATACTTTAGGCACCTTTTGAACGAAGAGATGTTGTAAATAGGCAATGTGGTCGGCTTGCTCTACTGCCCAAATTTGGTGTTCTTGGCGTTCTTCAGCAAAGGAGACGTGTAGAAGCGGAACGTGGTTGAGTGAAAATTGGTGCAGCCATGCACTTAGTTCTGACACAGGCGGAAAGGTCAAAAGGACAGGCTTTAGGATAGCCCCCCACCGCAACAAAAGCTCTTGTTGGCGCTGTTCGCGTTCGCTTAAAGTTCGCTCATGTTTTACGACCTTACCTACGTGGAAGTCCTCTATATCATTCGCAGCGACTATGCCGATATGCGTGCGATGGGCAGTTTGAATTTGGTATATAAAGATAGCTTCTTTTTCCGATTGCTTGAGCAAGCCTTCGCGCTGATAATCGAGAAAGGCGTGTTTTGCATTCGCACAGAATTCCTCCGGAGAAGCAATGCGCTCAAAGATAGGATAAAGGGCCCGAAAAGGGTGAATGTGCATAAGTATTCGGCCAAATTAGGTGGGATAAAAGTAGTGGCGTTCCATTTTTAATTGCGGGCATTCCAAAATAAATTTTCACTTTTGAGCCTCACTTTTTTTGCGACTTGGAACGTCGAGGGTCATTGTCATGAGGATTACCGCGCTCTGGATGATCTACTGCATAGGGTTAGGCGCAATTGGCGATTTGACGGCTCAGTCAGTGGCAGAGTTGAGAGCTAACTTGCGCAAGGCCCAAACGAAGAGTGAACGCATGCAGCTGAGCTACGACTTGGCAAAGGCTCTTTCGAATGCGCGCAATTTCGGCGAGGCAAGTGACATGGCTTATCAAGCCTACGAACTGGCTATTGAGCTAGGAGAAAAACGCATGGCTTCCGACGCTATTTTCCTAAGCGGAGATGCTCAGTATCGCCGTCGAAAATATCCAGAAGCCACGACCCGTTTGCTCGAAGCCTGGAACACAGCCCGAAATTACGGTCATCGCGATGTGGCCTTGTCTGCTGCAGAACGCCTAATGGAGATTAGCAAAGAACAGAGAAACCTTCAGGAGGCTCTCAAGTGGAGTCAGGAAATCATCACTTACTTGCGAGAAAACTCTGGAAGAAACACAACTAGCGGCGACATTGTACGCCGACTTGAGGGGCAGATCGCAGCTTTAGAAGCTGAAAATCGAAGCCTCAAGGAACAGATTGCTCAGCTTTCAGGGAAGACCCAGGAAATAGAAACCTCATACAAACAACAAATTGAACAGGTAAAGACCTTAACTCAGCAAGAAATCGGTAAGCGCGAGGCTGAGATTACCCAAACCCGCCGACAAGCTGACTCTCTGGAAAACATTAAAAATCAACTGCTAAAGACCATGACTGAAAGCCAAATGCTGGACTCGATGATCAAAGCTCAACAAGAGCGTGAAATCCAGCGCCAGCGAGCCATTGCAGCCCAATTGGAAGTCGAGCGTCAAAAATCAGAGTTTGCCCGAAACCTCATGCTCGTTGTTTCTGCCGTGGTTTTAATCATTGCTCTCCTCCTTTTCCTCCTGTATCGAGGAAAACAACGCACGGCGAAGGAATTAGCCGCTAAAAACCAGATCATCGAAGATGAACGAAAACGCAGCGACGAACTGTTGCTCAACATCCTACCACCTGCTATAGCAGAAGAACTGAAGACGAGGAAAAAAGTAGCTGCCCGCCGATACGAAGAGGCAACGGTAATGTTCATAGATATCGTAGGCTTCACGCGCGTCGCGGAGAAGCTAACCCCTGAACAACTCGTCTCCGAGCTCGACTATTGTTTTACGAACTTCGACCGCATCATCGGGCAATACCGCATCGAAAAAATTAAAACCGTCGGTGATGCTTATATCTGTGCGAGCGGCCTATCGGAAAAAAATGTTCGCCCGTCTGACATGGTGAAGGCAGCCTTGGAAATTCAGGACTTTTTACTTCATCACAAAGCAGCGCGCCTAAGCCAGGGTTTACCCTACTTTGAAGCGCGCATCGGTCTTCACACTGGCCCAGTGGTGGCGGGCGTTGTAGGGGAGAAAAAATTTGCTTACGACATCTGGGGCGACACGGTCAACATCGCCGCACGTGTAGAAGAAGTCTGCGAACCAGGTCGCGTTAATGTAAGCGAAAGCACGTACTGGAAAGCAAAATACGAGTTTGAGTGGCAGCCCCGCGGTCCTATTTCTACCAAGAATAAAGCCCCAATGGAGATGTTTTACGTTACAGGCATACGAACAATACACTACTAACACTCGACTTTAGCCGAGAAAGTCGAAGAGCACCAAGCGCGATGAGGCATGAATTTCCGCTAATTCTTCAAGACCAACACGCTTGCTGCTTCGAAAGCTAATTCGCGTCGCGGCTGGGTGATATCTGCTATTTCATCAGGTGATTTGCCTGCATCTTCGGCGTAATGACGCAGCTCTTCCACAGAGGTCTCTGAGATGTAGGCAAAGCCGTCAATGATTACGCGCTTGCCTGCCAAATCTTTAGGCATAAAGAAGGCATAGTCTTTAAAAGTCACGCGCATCTCGGGCACGTCTGCACTGTCGGCTACGATGGTCATCCAGCAGCCTTTCTTTTGGCAGACCTCTCCTACCCGGCCGATCACTTTGACAGCCAGGGAGTCTTTATTGCCCATCTGCGCTGGAAGTGCAGCATAAGGAATAGCGCCTTCTACTGTAGTGGGAGCGCCAAAACTCTGTTCTACTTCAAGAGTTTGGACATTCGACTGCTGTGAAGACGGTGAGCCACACGCTGACAGCAATGCCGCTGCTCCAACAAGAAGAAAAAATTTCTTGAACATAAAACTTTTTTTAGTTGAAAATCAGAAGAAGACGTTTTTTTGCTGCCTGCAAAGATAGATGAAAGGGACGCATTCAACACATCTGGCACGGAATTCGGAAAGGCAAAAGTACGCTACTGCGCGCGTGTAGGAGCCGAAACTTTTGTAACCTGTTCTTTCCGAGATACAGGGCCTTTAATCTTTGTTTAACAGTATTTACACCCTTCCTGCGTTCCAAACATCGTTATTAATCTCATAAAATTTGCTATCTCTATGAAGGGTATTGCTTTCATCCTCCCGCCTCTCGCTCTCTTATGGACGAGCGCGTCCCAGAATCTAGGTGCTCAATGCGTGCAAGGCGATTGCCGCAATGGTACAGGCACTTATTTGTTCAAGAACGGAGACCGTTACGTTGGTCAGTGGGCGGCAGGGTTGCCTCATGGCAAGGGGACATACTATTTCGCCTCTCGAGAGCGCTACGAGGGCGATTTCAAGTTTGGTAAGTTCGATGGTCAGGGTACGATGTACTACCCTGATAATGCCTATTACACTGGCGGTTGGAAAGAGAATCAGAAGAATGGGCACGGTCGGTTGGTGACGCCCGACGGAAAGGTGAGAGAAGGCATATGGGTGGCGGGTAAACTACAACAGGAAACTCAGAAGCCGACCAAACTTGTAGGAGAGTCATCGTCACCTCCTGGTAATTCAACCTCCAATGCAGGGAATAATGGAAAACACAACATCGCTGGTCTGCGCAATTGCAACACTACTTTTTGTCGCAGTGGAACAGGCTATTATGACTACCCCGACGGCTCTCGTTGGATAGGCGAATTTCAAAACGGCGTTCCACACGGCAAGGGTATATGCTACTACGCAAACGGCGACCGCTACGAAGGGCATTGGGCAAAGGGTGCTCCCAACGGCCCTGGCGTGCTGTACTCTGGCAATCGGGCCACTGGCGCCGTATGGGTTAATGGTTACGTAATGCACGAGATGGACTCCGAAGAAGTTGTTCCAAATTCACCCGTTCAAGTAGAGCCTTCTCGCGGCGTAAAAATTTACGCGGTAGTTGTCGGCGTAGGACGCTACACGGCCATGCCCTCTTTGCGCTACACTGACGACGACGCCTTCCGCTTCTATTCTTTTCTCAAAAGCCCAGAGGGAGGTGCCTTGCCCGACGACCAAATCGTCATTCTCGTAGATGAAAATGCCACACGCGAGAAGATTTTAGAAAAGATGCGCCAGTATTTCCTCAAGGCGGACAAAAACGACGTCATCCTTTTCTTCTTTAGCGGACATGGCCTAGAGGGCTGCTTCTTGCCCGTAGACTATGACGGCTTCAACAATAAGCTCCGCCACGAGGAAATTAAACAGATCCTCATGCAGAGCCAAGCTAAGCACAAGCTATGCATTGCAGATGCTTGCCATAGCGGCACGCTTAACTACGGCTTGGCCGCTAAAGGGCCTGCGCCCGTTTCGCTGAGCCGGTATTATCAGGCTTTTGAGGAATCAAGCGGAGGTATTGCGCTGTTGATGTCCTCCAAAGGCGAAGAGCTCTCGCTGGAAGATCACGGCTTGCGCCAGGGAGTTTTTACTTATTATTTATTGCGCGGCATGAAAGGCGAGGCAAACGCTAACGGCGACAACATTATTACAATTCGAGAGTTGTATAACTATGTGCGTACGAAGGTACGCGAATATACAGCCAACGTACAGAATCCCGTACTTACTGGCGCCTTCGACGATAATATGCCTGTGGCATTCTATCGGTTCTAATTTAGAATTTAGCCTGCCTGTGTTATGGCTTACCTCCCTGCTCAGCGTCTGCGCCTGTACCGAAACTTCAAAGCGATTGATGCCGCGGACTACCACGGCATCATTCGCTATTTTGAAGAGCACGAAGACGACCTGAGAGATCTGGACGAGTGCGAATACTTCGATTGCGCCTATGCCTACGCGGAGGCCCTCTTTGCAGTAGGCTCGTACAGCCAGGCATTGGTCATGGTGGACCACCTTTTAGAGTGGGTCATCGTACACAACCTCATGTGGTGGGGCGGGCGGGATGTTTTTGCGCATCTGTTGTGGCGAAAGGCCGAGGCCTTAACTTGTCAGGGCGAATGGACCCGAGCTGAGTATGTACTTGGCGAGTACGTTAAGTTATATCCATTCGAGCGCCGCGGGTGGCGTTTGTTGAACCGATGTCTTCTACGGCAACGTCCGGCTTGGCTGCGTCTCTGTTGGGCAGGAAGCATGGCGCTAGTTTTTGTTTCTCTAGCTGCCGCAGCAGCTGAGCTATTTGTCGTGCGACCATTTTTTCGCTCTTATGAAGAGGAGATAGGGATGGCCCAACATCTCTTCATGTCTTTGGCGCTGCTTACTGCCGTAGGTGGAGAAGGCTACCACTGGTATCATTGCCGCCGAAAAGTGCGTACTTTAGCAAAGCAAATTCGGGCAAGGCGCAACCAAAGGAAGTGCGCCTACTAGACGTTTTGAAAATCAACCCGCTTGCTTGTAGAAGATGAAACCGACTCGAATCCGATTGATCATCGGCATGATGACAGCCGCTCTTATCGGCATCATCTGCATGCAGATCTATTGGATCAGCTGGAACATTCGCCTAAATGAAGAACAGTTCGATAAAAACGTCTACGAAATCCTAAATCGGGTTGCCGACAAAATTCAATACTATGAAGATGTGGCAACCTTGGAAGTCTTGAAGGCCTCTTTCAAGTCCTCTCCCAATTTTAACCGGAATCTTCGCCGCCAGAGCCAGTCCTTTGACATCGGAGAGGCGATGCGTAAAGTGGTTCGAGCCGATAGCCTGCCGGAAAGTTCAGCCGATTTTTCGCGCTCTTTCGAAGATCGCATGATTGAGTGGGAATACATGAAGGTCAGCCAGCTAGTTCACTCTCGTCCGCTGGCAGAACGCGTCCCACTCGACCTGCTCGACCAAGCACTCCGCGAGGAGCTCAGGAGTCGCGGCATCGATGCTCCCTATCAGTACGGCGTTTATTCGAAGGCTCGCAACAGTTTTGTCATCATGAATAACCACTATGTTGTCATAGATAACACTCCGCTTATTACTGCAAAGGGCATCAATTCACTCTACAACTCGCCTTATCGCGTAGCGCTTTTTCCTAAAGACGTAGAGTCGCCTGGTTATTTGGCCATTTATTTTCCCGACCGTACCCGCCTTGTCCTCGGCTCTGTTTGGGGAAGTCTCATCTTGTCTGTGATTTTTACCGGTATTATTCTCTTCTCTTTCTGGTACACTATTCAGGTAATTTATCGCCAGAAGAAACTTTCCGAGATGAAGACAGATTTTATCAACAACATGACCCATGAATTTAAAACGCCGATAGCCACTATATCCCTGGCAATAGACAACATCCTGAGCCCGATGGTTATTCGAGAGCCAGAACGAATCAAGCGTTTCGCTGAAATTATTCGCCAAGAAAATCGCCGCATGAACAATCAAGTAGAACGCGTCTTGCAAATTGCTCAATTAGAGCGCAATGAAATTCAACTACGAGTCGCTGAGGTCAATCTTCATACCCTTATCCGGCAGGCTGCCGAGAACTTCAGCCTTCAAATGGAAAGGCGCGAAGGCACGTTGAAACTGGATCTTCAGTCTAAAAAGCCTATTGTTAAGGGAGACGCTACACACTTGGCCAACGTCATTCACAATTTGCTCGATAACGCCAACAAATACAGCCCAGAACGACCAGATATCACTATTCGCACCCGCGATCTACCCAATGGTAGTGTGTCCTTTACGGTAGAAGACAAAGGTATTGGCATTAGTAAAGAAGCGCGCAAGTACATCTTCGACAAATTCTACCGCGTCCATACAGGCAACCTACACGACGTCAAAGGTTTTGGTTTAGGCCTCAGTTACGTCAAGGCCATTGTAGAGGCCCATAGAGGTACTGTTGAGGTGCGCAGTGAAGTAGGTAAAGGCAGTGCATTCACAGTTGTTCTGCCTTCAGCCTGAAAGGCCTTGGAAAAGGAGGTATGCACAGAAAAACCATTTTGAAGTAAGTTTGCAGCGTGCCTCGGCTGTTCGAAGCTCACTTTTTGCATTGCCGTTATGTCAACACCTGTGCCACACTTACTCTATGTGGAAGACGACGAGAGCCTGAGTTATGTAACACGCGACAACTTGGAACGCGAAGGTTTTCAAGTCACTCACATCATGGATGGACGCGAAGCGCTGGAAATCATCCAATCGGGTCAAAAATTTGACCTGTATATACTCGATGTGATGCTGCCCGAGGTGGATGGTTTCGACCTGGCTCGCGAAATTCGCAAGCGCGATCAAGAGGTACCGATCATCTTCCTGTCGGCAAAGACTATGCGCGAAGACCGCCTCGCTGGGCTCAAGATCGGCGCCGACGATTACATGATCAAACCCTTCAGCATTGAAGAACTTATCTTAAAGGTACATGTATTTCTGCGCCGTTCGGGCTTCGGCGAACCTAATCGGATAGCCGGTCGAGTGGCTATTGGTAAATATTGGTTTGACTATGCTAACCTTCTTTTGGCCTACGAAAATGAGGAAGGTGAAACTCTCACGCAAAAAGAAGCTGACCTCCTCAAGTTGCTCAATGATCATCGCAACCAACTTGTTAAGCGCTCTTTTATTCTAGAAACCATTTGGGGCAAGAACGATTACTTTCTAGGCCGGAGCTTAGACGTGTTCATCTCGCGCCTGCGCAAATACCTGAGGCGCGACGAACGCATTAAAATTGAGAACGTTCATGGTGTAGGCTTTAAGTTCCGAGTAGAGACGTAAGAACTACAGTAGACATACCACTCAGCTCATACCCATTAGCGAGGAGCAGACCGTTGGAATGCAGAAGGGCAAGAGCGCACGCCTATGAAGGCAGTAGTGAGCGCATAGCCATTTCTCGCCTTTTTAGAGAAGTGTCCACATCACCATGTCTTTAGCTGAGGTTTGCTGCTTTTTCGAGGCGGCAGAGATCGGTACTGTCGAGCCCACTTGCCCTCCTCTTGCTCAATGAGTTGGCTGAGCCACTGTTTTGCCTCCATTTCTGAGAGCCTGCGCGGCATTTCGGCCGGTTGATAGGGGCGAGGTGGATCGAGAAAAGGCAATGGTGGCGGTGGCGGAAGCGGTGGCGGCGGCGGAGGTGGAGGAGGCGGCGTTTCGGGCTGAAGTAAGTTCCGCGCAATTTGCAGATTGCGCTTGGCGTCGGTTTGCGCAGGCTTGAGGCGTAGACTACGCCGATAGGCTTCAATAGCTTCTGCGTATTTTTTTAAATGCATATAGGCATTTCCAGCATTGTATAGGGCATCGGCGCGTACTTCAGAAGGCACCGCTGCAGCACGGAGGAAAAGCTGCACAGCACGTTCGTAGTTACCTTGCAAATAAGCCGCATTTCCTGCGTTGTACAAAGCGACAGGGTCAGTCTCGCCGACTCGGAGAAATTCCATCTCCGCTCGTGCATATTGACCTTCGTCGTACAAACGCTGAGCGTCAGGCAACAATTGGGCAAGCGCAGTGCTCCAAAAGCACATTGTACAACAGAAAAAAAGAACTGCTCGTCTCATGTCTTTTGCGTAGGGTTCCAGCTAAGAGGACGCCAGGGAAGTACTTGTTCGAAAGCAAGCAACAACCATGCGGCTAATGCGAACCAGACGAAATAGTACGTATACCGAGGTTCTGCCTGAAGCGCTACCGCAGCTTTTTGCAAGTTATCGCATTCAGCGACGAGAGAAGAGATGACATTGCGCTGTTCGGTATCAAAAAATTGACCACCGCTGAGTTGAGCCAATTGACGAAGCAAGGTGAAGTTCGGTCGAGAGTATACCACTGCACCACTTTCGTCGCGCAGAGGCGCTCCAGTAGGTTGTAAGATTTTTGCGCCCTCTGGTTGGCCAACGCCCACGGCAAATATTCGAATGCCCGCTGTCTTGGCAGCCTGAACCTGAGTCAGTGCTCGACCTTCGTGGTCTTCTCCATCGGTAAAGAGAATAAGAGCGCGCCCGGCCGGGGAACTTGGCTCAAATTGACGCATGGCCGTTTCTATTGCCATGCCTAGGTCTGTTCCCTGTTGGGCGATAAATTCTGGGCCAGCTTGTTGAAGCAAGGTTCGAACGGCATTGTAATCCGTTGTCAGTGGAATCTGCCCAAAAGCGTCGCCTGCGAAGAAAACCAAACCAATCCGATGTCCCTCTAACGCCGTTACGGCTCGAAGTGCTAGTGAACGCACCCGCTCCAAGCGGGAAGGTGAGACGTCAGTTGCCCACATGCTAGCTGATACATCGAGCGCAAATACGACATCGGCGCCACGCCCTTCTTTGGCCTCGGTGGGCAGACGGTGACGCGGATCGGCAATTGCCACACCCAAGAAGAGTAATGCCAACCCATACAGCACGTGTTTCAACCAAAAACGACCAGGCCTGAAGCCATGCAGCAATCGCTGTACCAACACTGGAGAGCCCAGCTGGCGGAGCGTGCGCTGACGCCAGCGCCAATATGCCCATATTAAAAACGCCTGCACAGGTAAAACCAACAACAACCACAACAGGGCGGGGCTGTGAAAATGGAAATCCTCCATGAAAGCAAAGGTAACGCTATACCTTTGGTGTGCTATATTTTCTGCGGATTATTGTGTGCAAAAAATTTAATCAGTTCTATTAGCTCAGGCAGGGAGAAACATGCTTCGAGGCTCTTTCTTTGAAGGAGAGCGGGGATTTAAAATCTTCCCTCGAGAAACGCCTCGATGTCAGCTGCAGATTGTTCAGGGTTTTCCTCTTGAGGCCAATGACCTGTATTTTGATAGATGCGCAACAGTGCTCTTCGAATACGGCGATGAAACTCATAAGCATACTCTGGAGACAAGACAGCGTCTTCTGCTCCCCATACGATGAGCGTAGGGATGGTAATGTTCTCGACAAGGTCAGCAGGCGGGCGGTTGTCTCCCGTAGTAGCGCGGTCGGTGAAAGCCTTTCGGTTGCCTGCACGGCGCAATAGGTCGTGATGTCGGCGGACAAGAGCGTCCGTAACTCGGCTATCGTCGGCGTAAACTTTCTCTAAAAAAGCGCGTACGGCGGCGCGAGGAGTGATGCGCCGCAGAAGGCGATTGACAATGGGAGTTCTTGCGAGCCAGTAAAGAAGCGATGAATTCTTCTGCTCAAAGCCAGGAGCATTACTTAGAACGAGTTTGCGCAGCCGCTGCGGCCGTTGGGTAGCGTATACCCAAGCAATTTGAGCCCCCAAACCATTGCCTACTAGGTGAAAACGCCGCAAACGGAGCGCCTGAGTAAATCGCTCTAGAAAATCTGCATACATAAAGGCGCTATAACTGCGGTGAGGATGAGGCCCTGTTAGCCCGAAGCCGGGCAGGTCTAAGCTGATAACCTGATAGTTTTTTGATAGGCGTTCTGTCCATACTGTCCAAGTATGCAAACTGCTGTAAGCATCGTGAAGAAGCACAACTGCTTCACCGCGCCCACTCAAACGGTAATGTACAATCATGCTGTCTATTTCCATAAAATGGGAATCCGGGAAAGCATAACGCGTAGCTAGCTCGTGCGGCGGTATTTCGCTGTACCAATTGAATATAATTAAGACGAGGAGTACTAACGAGACGGCCCACCGCAGCAAATATCCTATGGAAGGACGCCGTGTGCCTGCCTTAACTCGCGCAGCCCAGAACTTGACCAAAAAGGAAGACCGTTTCTCCATAAGCATTTATCGGAAAGCGCGCCGTACCAGTACAATTAAACTAGCAAGAGCAAAACCACCGATAGCTCCTACACCAAAGCGCATCAACACTGGCCCTAGTGGCTGAACAGGGTTCTCCAGAGCTTTAGCTATTTCTTGAAGATGTTGTCGCAGCTGAGCCGCCCACTGCGGGTCGCCAGCTCCGCGCGCTAATTCGGCTTCAATACGCTGCTTTTGCAAAAGCAATTCCTGGCGCACAAGTTCTGGGTCAGCTAAATGAAGACCATAGTAAAATAGCCAGTACGCTAGGTTAATGAGGATAAATACTGCAAATGGTGCTCGCACTTGATGACGAAACTCGCGCTCTGCTCCACGTTGCTCATCATCAGTTCGTGCTGCGCGATACATGAACAACACGTAGAATGCCATAGCGGCCCATTGCAGGCCTACATTTAAAAAAGCAGAGCGCCCAATAGCGTACAATAGAGAAAAATATAGCACTACTACCAAGGCACCTAGTGTTCCGTTTTGTAAGATGTGGTTTTTCATGTTCATGGAAAATACGCGAATGTCAAAACTGGCTTTTCCGGCCAAAGGTAAGCCACCTGAAAGTAAGTCTTCCTCTACGGGCGGCGCACACGCACTGCTCTTTCTAAGACGTATTTAATTATGGAACCTCAATAGCTGCTAAGATTCGTTGAATAATGTGCTCTTGCTGAACGTTTTCCGCCTCAGCCTCATAAGTTAGGCCAATTCGATGGCGCAGCACATCGTAGCTGATAGACCGCACATCCTCAGGAGTTACGTAACCGCGTTTGCGCAAGAAGGCCAGAGCGCGAGCGGATTGAGCCAGAGCGATACTAGCGCGTGGAGAAGCGCCATAAGCAATGAGCGGCGAGAGGCTCTTCAATCCATATTCGGCCGGTGCACGCGTAGCAGATACAATATCCAGAATGTAGTCTTCTATTTTTTCGTCTACGTAGATGAGCGGCAATGCTTCTCGCGCCTTCAACAAGGCGCTTCGAGGGACTACAGGCTGAATAGGAGGCAGCTCATGGTTCAAGTTCAACCTTATGATTTGGCGCTCTTCCTCTCGTTTCGGATAGCCTATCTTGACTTTTAGTAAGAAGCGGTCTACCTGAGCTTCGGGCAGCGGATATGTGCCCTCCTGCTCAATAGGGTTTTGAGTCGCCAAAACGAGGAAGGGTTCCTCGAGCAGAAAGGTTTCATGGCCGATGGTGACTTGCCGCTCTTGCATGGCTTCCAACAAAGCACTCTGCACCTTTGCCGGCGCTCGGTTGATCTCATCGGCCAGTACGAAATGAGCAAAAATAGGCCCTTTGCGCACGCTAAATTCACCTCGAGCAGGGTGGTATATTTGAGTGCCCAAAATGTCTGCTGGTAACAAATCCGGCGTAAACTGAATGCGGCTAAATTGAACATCTAAAGCTCGGGCCAATGTCTTAATTACCATAGTCTTAGCCAGGCCAGGCATTCCCTCCAACAAGATATGCCCGCGGCTCAGCAGACCTATAAGTAAGCGGTCAAGTATGTCGCGTTGACCTACGATGACCTTGCTTATTTCGGCATATAACCGGTCTAAAAAAGCACCCTCCTGTTGAATCTGTTGATTGAGTGCTTCGATTTCTGCAAATGAGAGCATGAAAATAAGCAAGAATACCCAGTACAGACGGCAAAGGTAAGCGCACCAAAAATGCAAGCAAGTGCAATAAGGCTATTTCTTTTGCTTGGCTGACACAAGAGTAAAAATCACTGCCCGACGCTTAAAAAATGACGCTGAGGGAACTTGATTCTTTTTGGGTGCTTCTGTTCCTAAAAAGTTCTGAGGAATGAGTCCAATAAACATATAGTACCCATCCAGCCTTCGCTGGACGCTTTGAGCGAAAGTTTCATCCGCTAAAAAACGATCTATCTCGATTTGCCTACTGCCTTACGGGAAACTACGACTGTGGTGAAGACCTAGGACAGAAAACTTACTCACGCGCATAGTGTTTTATTGATCATTACGAGCCTAGTACAAATGCTAAAGCATGGCTTTAAACCTCGCCTTCTATTGTGGACTATGAGGATACAAGCAAGGCTTCCTAAAAAAGAGGAGCTTATTAGATTTAGCGAGGAGGTAACGCGAGCAATCGATGCACTCCCTCCTCAAATGCGAAGTGTTTTTCTACTTAACCAAGAAGGATTTTCTTGTTAGGAAATCGTCAACAACTCGAAAATTCCCATTAGCAATGTTTGCTCTTTGCTCTACCGCGCCTATTGCAAACTTGGAAGATTACCAAGGGACTACGCACGAAGACCAGGCTATATAGTTGACGACGAATACCTACAAGAGGCCTTCCCTCTGCATGAGCGATAAATATTCGCCCAGACGCAGCTATCTGGTGTTCCGAAGGGTTCCATTTTTTGTCTTCGCACTTCTGCTTTTAAGGCATCGAGTTTTTGGTGTAGACTACAGCCTTCGAAGCTAAAACTTACAGGAGGAATCTCTGAAGAAGCGCAGTACTATTCTTTCCCTTACCTCCCTCTCCTATTTCCTCTCTGGTTGCCTTACTGTTGAAGCTCGTTCATCCATCCTAAGTGGCGACTTATGTTCTAGTTAAAAACGCTTATATGAGTCTAAATTCTATTCGTTGATTCACAGGGAGCAACTTCTCTAAGGAAAAATAAACGAAGTCAGGAGACATCTCCCTCTTTGCCGCGCATTCAACGCAAAGCGAGGAACCTATTCACGGTTAATACTTCACGACTCACAGACAACGGAAAAGAACAAGAAGTTTTGCCGGCGGCGACTTGCGTCTTTTTGCGAGATTGCCTCCCTAATCTGAAGGCTCCCGAACGACTAAAGCACTAGATTTGCGATTTGCCTCGTCGCGAACCGCAGTGTGAAACACATTCTCTTGTTCAGGGCGATTCATCCCCGCCTCTCCTTCTGGCGCTGGCGTCGTCTACGAGGGGCAGGATTTTTTTCGAGGTCAGGAAGCCGCACGCAAAGCCTCGATTGAGGCCACGCTTTTGGGCAAAGGTTCACCCAAGAGGCGGTAGCCTGTTTTTGTAATGAGTACATTGTCTTCGATGCGGATGCCACCAAAGGAACGATAGCGGTCTAGTGCCTTGTAGTTGATGAAGGCTGCACAGTGTTCTTTTCGCTTCCATTGCTGAATGAGCGAAGGGATAAAGTAGATGCCCGGCTCCACGGTAAGGACAAAGCCAGGCTCGAGCTCGCGAGCGAGGCGCAGATAGGCCGTACCAAACTGAGTGCTGCGTCGTTGGGATTCGGAATATCCGACGCGGTCTTCACCGAGGTTTTCCATGTCGTGAACATCTAAGCCGAGCATATGCCCTAATCCATGAGGAAAGAATAGGGCATGGGCGCCATGAGCAACAGCTTCCTCTGTGTCGCCTTGCATCAGACCTAATGCCTTGAGCCCCTCGGCAATACGGTGAGCAGCGGCCAGGTGCACGTCTAGGTAGCGCACTCCCGGCCGCAAGAGCGACAGAGCATGCAACTGGGCGTCGAGCACGACCTGATAAATATCGCGCTGACGCGTTGTGAAGCGCGGGCTTACCGGAAAGGTACGCGTTAAGTCACCTGCGTAGTGTAGGCTCGTCTCGGCGCCAAAGTCACCCAGCACCAACTGACCGGGCTCTAATTTGTTGCCGTGATAGTGGTTGTGTAAAATTTGGCCATTTACCGTCAAAATAATCGGATAGGCCGGTCGGCCTCCTGCACTGAGAGCAATGCCTTCCACCATCCCTGCCAGTTCAGCTTCCAAATGGCCAGGGCGGGCAGACCGCATAGCAGCCATATGCATCTCGACAGAGAGATTGACCGCGCGCTCTATTTCAGCCACTTCCTCGTCAGACTTATACGACCGCTGGGCTACTACGGCCCGAATGAGAGCCTCCGAAGCAGATGCCTTCTGCTTTTGAGGAGCAATATTAAGCCAATCTTTGAGCGCTAGCACGTGCTCTGCTCGATAGGGCGGTAGAAAATGGATGAGTTGGCCTTGGCGTCTAGTTCTTTTCAAAAAACTTAACAACCGACGCATAGGGAGTACTTCGCGCACCCCAACGGCCTCTGCTTGCTCGGAAAGGCTCGGCTGATGACCCATCCAAATGATGTCCTCTATCTTAAGGTCATCACCAAATAGGATTTCTCGATCATGCTCTATATCTATTACTGCCACTAAATTGGGTCTATCTATGCCAAAATAATACAGAAATGTACTATCTTGGCGGAAAGGGTAAGGGTTGGCAAGGTAATTCATGCCGACCTCGCGGTTTCCAAGAAAAAGCACTAGTCCACTCCCTAGTGTCCTTTTCAACTGAGCGCGGCGCGCTATGTAAACGTGCGTCGGAAACATAACAATACGGAAGGAAAGAAGCGTAGAATGGGCAGCAAATATCGGATACAAATATTCCCCGAATTCATTGTTTGCTCCGTCTGTCAATCAGCGACTCGTACTTCATTAACTGTTTTTTTTTTTAGCCAAAATCTGAAAACCAATAACTTGTCGTTAAACTCAGACGATGAGGAGTGAAAGCCTATTTCAGCTAAAAAGCCGAACCACCTTCTTCGAGATGTGAACGGCATCGCATGTTGGGCCTTAAATCGTTTTTCCAATTTGCACCCATGAGAAAACGACACAGACAAGATTAGAGTGCAACAGAAAGCCAAGACACAACGCTCGTGGCTAAAGCCGCGGGTTGAAAAGAGGCCTACGCCAAACCTCGTTCCCTAGGCTTGATTTCTGCGCAAAAGCTTAAAGATCAGTGAGTAATCTAGTTAACTCGGCTGATGAGAAACATGAGTTCAACTTAAAGGTTATGATGGCAGTGCTATTTCTTCACTTCCTTTTTATGAAACTAGCACAGCTGGTTAAAAAAGTAATTGAGCGACAAATTCTCAAAAAATCCATTTTTTTACGACTTAAATGCGATACGTACTTCGAAGCAACTTTTGGGTAATCTGCGCAATAGGGCTCAAGCAACTTTGTGTTGTTGCACAACCACTGGCAGTCCGAGTAGGGGCAGAACGCATGGAGATGTACTTGCCCTTGTTAACGGACAAACAGGTTGCTCTTGTGGTCAATCATTCTTCTCGAGTGGGCCAGACACACTTAGTAGATACGCTTATTGCTGTAGGCGTATGTGTAGTGCGTATTTTCGCCCCTGAACACGGCTTTCGAGGCGATGCTCCTGATGGACAGCGCATTAGCGACGATGTTGACCCTCATAGCGGAATACCAATCGTTTCCCTTTACGGCAAGCGCTACAAGCCTACGCCTGAGCATCTCGTAGGCGTAGATGTAGTTGTTTACGACATTCAGGATGTGGGTGCTCGCTTTTACACCTACATCTCTACTCTATTTTATGTATTGGAGGCTTGCGGCGAACAACAAATTCCGGTGATTGTCTTAGACCGACCCAATCCAAATGGTCACTATGTAGATGGTCCGGTACTTGACATGCGCCTGCAGTCGTTTGTAGGTGTAGCGCCATTGCCCATCGTACACGGTTGCACTGTAGGAGAACTTGCTCAATTGTTTGCAGGCGAATACTGGATAGGGCCGAGACCTCCACTTTTGCGGGTGATACCGTGCGAAAACTACACCCATCAGTCGCGCTATGAACCGCCGGTGCCGCCAAGCCCAAACCTGCCTAATTTGCGCGCCATTTTGCTGTATCCTTCGCTATGCTTATTTGAAGGCACTGTTATTAGCGTCGGCCGCGGAACAAATTGGCCGTTTCAAGTGGTCGGTCATCCCGACTACCTCGGGCCTGCAGACATTGAGTTTGTACCAAAGGCAAACAAGGGCTCGCGATTTCCACCCCTAGAGGGGCAACGATGCCGAGGCTTTGATTTCCGATTTCTATCGGTAGACAGCCTGCACAAGCAGCGAGCCATCAACCTAACACCTCTCTTAGACATGTATTGCGAATTTCCGCACAAAGAGACCTTCTTTTTAAAAAGTCGTTTTTTTGACCTACTCGCAGGAACTCGAGTACTGCGGCACCAAATCGAAGAGGGCAACTTCGAAAGCGATATCCGCGCCACTTGGCAAAGTGACTTGACTATTTTTCGCCAAATTCGACGAAAATATTTGCTCTACCCCGATGATAATGAGCAGTATTCTACCCCAAAGTAAGGTGTCTTTCTTATTAAAAGCGCACTTCTCGTAACGCAACAGTTAAATCTTTTTACTCAATATCTGGCATCATGCGACACATTTTTTTAATGTTCTTAAATTGGCTATCGATATTTTCTGCAGCGGCTCAGACGACATCTCCTGATGCTCTGCGGGTGCTTTCTAATACAGACACAGCAATAGTACTGCGGTGGGAAACACCTGAGCTCAATTTCAAAAAGGTCGTCACCCCGAAAGGCGAAGCTATAGTGCCGTTTTTTTCAGGTGGCAAACCTTTGCTCCGACGAGGTATGCCTGATGTGCCCAAATACCCGGTGGCGGTTCGCATTTCTCCTGCGAATGCGTGGACGATAGCCGAGGTGGAGGGCCAATACGAAGACTTTTTTGAGGTAGAGGTAGCGCCATCGAAAGGCAATTTGCTTCGCCATCAGCATCCTTCTGCCGTGCCGTACGTTTATGGGAGCGTCTATAATGAAGATGCCTTCTTTCCTGGTACGCTGGCTGAATTAAAAGAACCTTTCGTATTGCGCGATGCACGAGGACAAGCGCTTTGGCTATATCCAGTGCAGTATCATCCTACGCGTCGGATCTTGCGGGTATATCGCACATTAACAATTCGGTTGACGCAAAGCAGCAAGCCTGGTTTCAATGAATGCACTTCTTGTATGGTTGCGCCCAGCCGAGCTTTTCTAGCTTTGCAGCAACGCCTCTTCGTGAATGGCCCTGCCAAGAGCATCGTTGAGCGCCAAAAGGCGGAAACACCTGAGAAGATGCTCATCATCACACCGCTAGCTTTCCTGCCTGAGCTCGACACATTTATTGCCTGGAAACGCCAACGCGGGCTTTCTGTAGAAGTAGTTACGACCGATGAAATAGGTTCGAACAAAGCCGATGCCATTTTTACCTTCGTTAAGCAATATTACACTGAACACGGGATTACCTATCTTTTATTGGTTGGTGATGACGCAGCCATTGAACCCTTAATGCGGCCCTATATTGAAGGCAGGCGCTATGCCTGCGATAATTGCTTTGGCTATCTCAGCGGCGACGACCACATACTCGATGTATTCGTTGGACGCCTTCATGCTACCACTCCTCAGCAGGTACGCCTCATGGTGAGGCGTATTTTAGAATACGAGAAGACACCTCTGCTAGACCCTCAGAACGACTGGATGTCAGCAGGTATGGCTGTCGCATCTGATGAAGGACAGCACTATGGCGACGATGATCAAGCCGACTGGGAACACGGCAACGAGTGGAAGGCTAAGCACTTAGTTGATGGCTACACTTGGTATTGGGAATTTTACGACGGCTCCTATGGCGCCTTTTCACCTACTCCAGGCCATCCTACAGCAGACAAGGAGGGTAATCCGCTACCCAACGACCTAAGAGAAGCAATACGCCAGCGCGGTGTATCGCTGTTCAACTATACAGGTCATGGTTGGGAAGAGGGATTGGTCACAGGTAATTTCGACATCAACATCGTTCGGACGCTTGACAACCCAGGGCGCTACCCTATCCTGATTGCCGTAGGATGTAGCCCAGGCGATTTTACTAATGATGCAGAGTGCTTCGGTGAGGCTTGGCAACGTGCTGGCCACACTACAACGGGGCAACCCTGGGGCGGTATCGCCGGTTTCTTCTCTAGTGTATTGCAGAGCTGGGCTCCACCCATGGAGGCTCAAGATGCTATGAATCAGTACTTAGTAGACGCCGATGGCATTACCCTGCACCCTACGCTAGGCGCCATGGCAGCTGCGGGCTATGCCTCTATGATTGCTGCTTATGGCTGGGAAGGAGAGGAAATGGCTGACTTCTGGAATCCGTTCGTTGACCCAACTACGGTGCCGCGTACGCGTTTTCCTAAGAGCATCGTTGCTCAGCATCCTGATACCCTAGAATGGGAAGCTACAGCCCTAAGTGTTACTTGTCCGGTAGAGGGCGCGCTTGCTGCTCTTTACGCTCAAGATCAAGTGATTGCCATAGCCCGCGTATCGAACGGTATGGCCCGACTGGTTTTCGATCCACTAACGCTGACAGGACCTTTAACGCTGACGCTGACGCAATTCAATTATCTTCCCTATCAAAAGCAACTGGAAGTGCGCTTACCCTCTGGAGCCTTTATAGCTATTGCTGCAGTAAGGTTTACAGATGCTGGTGTAGGTGGCAATGGGAACGGCCATTTGGAATACGGCGAGAGTGGAGAGGTTTGTGCCATCCTGCGCAACGTCGGCTCCCATCCGTCCTCACCGCTTTCTGTACGCATTCATACGTCTAGTCCTTACATTCAATGGATAAGTTCATCTACTACACTGCCCTCTCTGGAGGCAGGAGGCGAAGTGGAGCATTGCTTTCGCTTTGTAGTTCGGCAGGATGTTCCTCACGG
Organism: Saprospiraceae bacterium; assembly: GCA_025055285.1. GTDB lineage: Bacteria > Bacteroidota > Bacteroidia > Chitinophagales > Saprospiraceae > M3007. Next base: position 55,468 of record JANWXM010000001.1, on the reverse strand, counting down.
TAGTCGCGCAGATTTCCGGCTTAGTGTGAGCGATAACGCACAAGTTGAAACCAGTAGACAGGTACATACTTGGCTCTACGCTCCGCGGCTGGAATTTTCGGGTTGGAGTTTGTCGGCAGCCGCTGGTTATCATGCGCGCCGTTTAGAAAGTGGCGAAGTAGGTCGTCTTTACCTTCATCTGCGGAATTACGGCGGCAGTCCCTCGCCTCTTGGAACGGTGAAATGGCGCTCAACTCACCCTCACCTGAAGGGTTTGTCTCCTGCTGCTGTGCCATCCATTCCGCCGGGAGGCATGGCTACGGTCTTACTCGATGTTGAAGCTTCAATGGATGCACCTAAATCTACGTGGGTTTTTCCCGAGGTAGAAATAGCCGCTGGGGCCTATAGACACACCTTTTCTGTAGGGCCATTTGTAATCAATCCTATTGTAGAGACTTTCGAAAGCGGTAACTTTCAACGCTTTGCTTGGCAGCGTTCGGGAAATCGGCTGTGGCACATTTCCACTCAAACGCCCTATGAAGGAGACTTCTGCATTCAAGCAGGCGGCCACAGTGCGCATCAACAGTCTACCTTAAAATTGTCTACGAGCATTTTAGCTGACGGTTGGATAAGTTTTGTCTATCGCCTATCTACGCCAAACGTAGATGATTCGCTGTTCTTTGCCCTGGATAACGTCCGCCTATGGAGCGCAGGAGGCAACCAGGAGACGTGGAAAGAAGCCCTGTTTCCCATAACTGCTGGCTTTCACACTTTGACGTGGACATTTCAAAAGGGAGAAAGCAACCAAACCAGGCATGCAGCCTTCTTAGACGAAATTATCTTGCCTCCTCTAGATGGATATGTATCGGTTACCGATCTTACGCGTTCTTCTGGAGCGCTGAGCGTGTGGCCCAATCCTGCTTCCCAGTGGTTATGGATAGAGTTACCTCATCCTGTCGAGGGTTTACTAGAACTGTGGAATTTGGCGAGTCTATGTATACATAGGCAACTCATACACAATGCTAAGGCCCTAAACCTTTCTGTGGAACACCTGCCTCCCGGTGTCTATCTCCTTCGTTTAGTTACGGCAAAAGAGGAGTTCGGCGCTCGTTTTGTCAAACATTAGTTTGGAGCAGTCTCTTGCGGCTGCTCTGCAGGAGCCTCACAAGTTGAAATGGGAAGTTCGACGTAGAAGTCTGTGCCTTCACCCAAGCGCGTCTCAAAGTAAATGCGTCCGTCGTGGGCCTCAACGATGCGCTTGCATATGGCCAAACCCAGACCACTGCCCGAGCTCTTAGTAGTGAAATTGGGCTCGAACACGCGCTTTTGAATTTCAGGCGGGATACCTCCGCCATTGTCGCGAATGCGAACGACCGAATACGCCCCTCGGCGGCTCACCGACAGCTCGATACGGCCCTTTCTTTCTGGCGGTATAGCCTGAATAGCATTGATAATTAGATTATTAAATACACGAATGAGATGATTTTTATCTCCTTGAATGTGGAAGCGCTCGGCGGGTAACTCGATACTCAACTCCACGTTGCGGTCTTCAGTAAAGAGGTCATAGACGCTTTCCACGACGTCGTTGAGTACCATGTCGTGTTTTTGGCGAATGTCTAAATTTGCGAAAAGAGAGAATTCCGTGGCGATCTGGGCTAGAGAATCTATTTGTTCGATAAGGCGAGCAATAGCCTTTTTTAAATAGAGGGCCACCTGCGTAGGGTCTGACGACAGGCGCTCTAGCTGCTGCATGGAGAGCTTTATTGTAGTTAGCGGGTTTTTGATGTCGTGTGCCACTTGTCGGGCCATTTCGCGCCAAGCGCCTTCGCGCTCCAGGCGGATAAGGCGTGCTTTGGATTCCTCGAGTTTTTCAACCATTCGGTTGTATTCTTCAATGAGCGTGCTGATCTCATCACCTGCCTGAGCAGAGTACTCCAAAGGTTCGTTTTTATCTTCAAGCTTAAGGCGTTGAATTTTGTCAGCAATTAGTTTTAGTGGACTAATAATGGAGTTGGACAGCGTATACGATAGAGCGTATGCGATAATCATGAGGAAGACATATATGCTGGCTAGCAGGCCTAGAAAATCGGACACTTCTGGCCCTAGTTTTCGGCCTGACAAAGAATAGGGCACGCCAAGGAAACCGAGCAGCACATTTTGATTGTTGCGAAGTGGCAAATAGCGGTTGGTATAGGTAGTACCGCCGGCGTGCTCAACCACAGTGACCTCTTGCTCAAGACCTGTTTTCAAACGTACGAGAGCTTCTGAGCTCATTCGAGTGGGCAGGACGCCCACGCGCGTCAGAGGAGTTTGAGTGGAAAACAGAAGTTGACCTCTGGGTGAGAAAAAGTTGACATCCGTAGCCAGGCTAGCAGCATGCGGCGCTAAGAACTGGGCAACAACGGGAGCAAGAGAATCTAACTGAGGCGTTTGGTCGCCCAATTGAATACGAAGATATGTCAGCAGAGCTTCAGCACGGCGGTCTAGGTCAGCTTGTTCGCGAAGGCGCGATTGATCGGCAAAGTGCCTGTAAGTTAGAATGATAGCGCCGGCAAAGCCTATGCCGATTAGGCCAAAGGTGCGGTAGTGAATGCGTTTGGATAGCGAACCTTGCCCAGAGAAGCTAAGCTGGTAATGCGCAGGAAAAAACTCGAGCCAAGTATTCAATAGCGCTACCACAAAGATGATCACTAAGCATAGAGCAAAGAGCGCCGAGAAGAGATAGATCGGCTTGCGGATGTCTCCTAGCGATCGGCCTACGGCAGCCGCTGCTGTGCCATCAGCTGTGGCATACACAGCATCGGCTCGGCGCGGCTGGCGTGTGATGCGCTCTTCTGCTTGCCCTCGAGGCAGGTCTTTGGCAAAAACGGCGCGACTCGCCTCCCCTTGGTCGACGACCAAGATCCCTCGCCGTTGCACTGCATAATCGTAAGAGAACAGACGATTCATGCCGCGGTAAGGCTGCCGGTAGAACAACTCCGAATACACGCGCGTGGGTTGCACGAAGGTGTGGTCGAAGAAGAAAAGAACTTCGGCAGGCTGTGTCGAATCGTTCATTCGCCACATAAGGGTGCGCAGTATGTAGCGGAAAACGCCATTCTCTGCAATCGCATAGCGCAGTGCTGGCATGTCTGGCAATGGTACGGCATTTTCCCAGTTGTTTTGAACGACCTCTGCGCGGTCTTGCGGCTGGTCTTGCGGCAAAATGAAGCCTTCTTTGTCGAAGGCGAAAACCGATAAGCGGTAGTTCTGGAAAAGATAGCTGTATGGATAAAGAATCTCATAGGCTCGCTGGCGCAAGTCAGCAGCCAAGGGTCGGAAGGGCCAAGGTTTTAATAAATTAGATAATATGCTATCTCGACAGAGCAGAGGCGCTATTGTCCGGAGCAGAGGCTCAGCATGGGTTGAGTCGCGTCCAATTGCCAATGCCTCAGCATATGCCAAACGCATCTGACGATCCCTCTGAGTATTAAAGGAATATAAGGTGCCGGCAGCAAGGCCTGAAAACAGCATGAGCCAAACCGCCAACCCTACCAATCGCGGCGCCTGCAGGACAATGGAGCGTTGAAAAACCCATATGTAGACGACAGATAAAACAACCACTATTAGACCCCACCAGACAGAGACGCCAAACGCTAAAGCTAACGCCCAACCTATCCCAGCGCCCAAACCTAATGCCAGTAGCCGCTCGCTAGCGCTCAATTCACACCGATGTACAGAAAAAAGAAGTCGGTGATGAAACAGAAATAGCGAGAGCAATGCTACGAGCACACACACTAGAGCCAAACCTGAGAGGCTAAAGAAGCTGAGCAAGTTATCAAAATCGAAAGGAATACCCGACTGAAAAATCAACCACTGAGAAAACTTCAGGAGCCCTACGATACTACCCGTTATAACAGCGTAGGAGCCAATACTGAATGACAGTCGAATTGGCAATGAAAAACGCTGGCCCAACCTCTCAGTACGCGTAATGCGATGAAAAAGCATGGCAAACCACAAGATGAGCAGGAGATGGGCAAGCAAATCGCCTATTGAACGGGCTCCCAATAAAGAATGCTCCAACGGCTGGGCAAAGAGAGACAACTCTGGCAGAGCGTTGCGACTAAAGCTTGTCGCAACGTTAAGTCCGATTAAACCCAGCAAGGTAAAAGACAGAAGAGCAAGGGCTAACCAACGCTTGCCTGCCTCATACAAGCGAAGCACCCATCTGGACACCCATCCTAGAAGCAGTACCACCAAAAGCAGCACAGCGATTAACATTATTATTTGTACCCATGCTGCCTGAATACTACCTTTAGCCGAAAGGCCGAACAATGCTTGCCCTCCTGCGTATACGGGTTCGCCCTCTGCCACATCGACGACCTCCGTCCGTTCGCCAAATGAGAGCTCTCTTGCGAAAACATTGACGCCTCCCATCCGTAGGGCAATAGGTACCCATACCGATAAGGTAACGCCCGGCTTAAAAGGACGAGCATATGCGTAAAAGTAGCCCGCGGGCAACCGCACCAACTTACGCTGCTCTTTCTCTTCCGAAAGATCGATTAAGGCTTTCGCCGAGGGCGATACTAAATTATTCGAGGCAAACACCACTGAATCTTGGCTGTGAAGAAAAACGGTGTAAGCCTGCTGGCTTTGCTCGCTCAAAGAGGCAGCCCATCGCTCTATATCTGGCGGTTCTTGCCCCTGTATTGCCATCTGCAGGGCAGCATGCTCCTGCCTCACCCATTCCAAGGCCGCTCGTTCTTGCTTATCTAAGTATGCTTCCAGACGCGCTGCATATTGTTGCAATAGCACCGTATCTTTGAGGCTGCTTTTCGCCAGATAGGCGACTGCCGCCAACAATACGCCCGCTGTAAAGTAAAAGAGCGAATTTTTATTCATCATATTTACGCGTCAAAAAGCAAAAGAGGCAAAGGCCTCCTTCCCATTCATCAGCGGCTCAATCTCACTTGCTGCCTCTGCGGAATTCTTTCCCAATCCTCATCGCGCAAAAATACAAGAAGATCAAGCCAAAGAAGCGCCTTGCAAAACTAAAAAATCGTGCCAACTGTCGGCTATTGAGATAAGCTGCGAAACATTCACAACGCCTTTAAAGATATAGCACTGCAAACTGCTCTGCCGCCTTTGCTCTTTCGGAGAGCGGGGAGGAAAGTCCGGACAACACAGAGCACCGCACCACCTAACAGGTGGGGTCTCGACAACGGTCGAGGCACAGAGAGGGTCACAGAAAAAAACCGCCACGGGTCTTCTTGACCTGAGGTAAGGGTGAAAACGTGCGGTAAGAGCGCACGGCGCTTCGGCGCAAGTCGAAGTGCGGATAAACCTTGCGGGTTGAAATGCCAAGTATACCTTGCCCTCTGCACCGACAGAGGATGTGTGGCTCGCACATTGGCTCTTTTGAGGGCCAGCAAGGGGGGTAGGCAGCGCAGAGCCACGCCGTGAGGCGCTGGCCCAGATAAATGGCAGAGGCCTGGAAACAGGGACAGAATCCGGCTTATAGGTTTGCAGTGCTCTTTTTGAAGAGGTTATTTCCTTCCAACATAAAGCCCTAATTGCATGCACAAAAAATCCATTCTTTTCTAGCACTTATAAAACCAAAACTCCTCTTTGTTCTATGACAAAGCACCAAATTCTGTTCGAATCTTTGCTTATTACCTCCTTGATTATTTGCCTTTTGTACGCATGCAGTGGAGACATTGAGACGGTCGAAATTCGCAATGAATATGGCGAACGAGAACGCTTCGAGCGGCGCAAGAAGGATCTGGCCCGACACGGCCTATATCAACGCTTCGATGCTCAGGGGCGCCTTCGGGAAGAAGCGCACTATGAAAACGATACTCTGCACGGTACGCGCGTGCTCTATTATCCAAACGGAAAACCCGCCCAAGTCGAACAGTATGACCGAGGCGTTCATCATGGCCCTGTCGTATTCTATCATGAGAACGGGCAGAAGCACCTCGAGCAAACTTTTGTTCGCGGCAAGTTGCAAGGACTCAGCCTCCGATGGTATCCTAATGGTGTCCTTCGGGAAAAAGTTATGCTGCGCGACAACGAGGAAAACGGCCCCTTTATCGAATGGTACGAAAACGGCAACATAAAAGCACAAGGCACCTACCTTGAAGGCGACAACGAACATGATACACTTCGCCTTTACGACATTCACGGGCAACTCGAACGCATCCTTTGGTGTCAAAAGGGACGTTGCCGAACGTTGTGGGCTCGCGATTCATCTGCCAATCGCTAGAAAGCGTTCCTCCTTACGCCAAATCTCTCTGACATCTTTTCTCGAAACATGACAATAAGATTCTTGCAGACGACCACCAGTGCTCTTTGGATTAGCTTGCCCTTGCTTGTCTCCCTATCCCTGCCCACCGTTGCCCAGGTAACAGGAGGCCGACATGCTTTCAAGTTTCTAACACTCTCTCCTTCAGCGCGCATTACTGCTCTAGGTGGCTTACACATCTCTGTGCGCGACGACGATGTAGCCTTAGCTGCCCTCAATCCCGCAGCACTTAACCCAAGAATGAGCGGACGTCTATCTCTGCAGCATAATTTCCTGTTGGCGAATATTCAACATAGTTATGCTGCTTATGCTCATCATGCGAAGATCTTCAACGCAACTCTCCATGCTTCAATCCAACATGTAAATTATGGCGACATACCTAGGGCCGATGCCTTTGGAAACGTCCAAGGAGAGGTGCGTGCAACTGAAACGGCTTTCACCCTTGGCATAGCGCGCCTGCTTACCCCGAAGTGGTCTCTAGGCCTCAACGTGCGATTTGCACGCTCTGCGCTCGACATGTACCAAGCTACGGCACTGAGCAGCGACGTAGGCGTACTCTATGAAGATACAGCTCGCCTCTTTTCCGCAGCTGCCGTTGTGCGTCAGCTAGGCACCCAGCTGACTCTTTACCGAGATACACGCGAAGCGCTGCCTTTTGACCTGCAGCTAGCTGTAAGTAAACGCTTGCGGTACTTACCCTTTCGCCTTAGTATTGTCGCGCACCATTTGCATCAGTGGAACATCCGCTACGATGACCCTGCTTTGCGCCCCAGAAATCCACTGCTCTTCGGCGGCGATCAACCTACAGAGGGAAATCCAACCATTGATAATTTTTTTCGACACCTCATTTTTAATGGTGAGTTCTTGCTGGGTGCCAACGAATTTTTCCGCATACGACTGGGTTACAACCACCTGCGACGACGTGAACTGACCGTACGCAACTTCCGAAGCCTTGCAGGCTTCTCAGCAGGTCTAGGCCTGCGCGTTAGCCGATTTCGGATAGACCTTGGCTATGCCTCCTATCACATAGCTGGCGGTATCGTTCACTTCGGCCTGAGCACAAATGTGCGCGAATTATTTTGACCCTCTCCTGCTCTCCTCGCTGCTCGATGCTTATGTGGCTGCGTGCTTGTTACTGTGCTTAGGCTATGGATGGCTGCTGAGGAAAGTGCTTATCGCCTGGCGCTCAATACCAGTATGGACGGGAGTGGCAAGCCCTCAACCTCAAGTTAGTATTTCAGTCGTTATTGCAGCGCGAAACGAAGAAGCCCACATCGAAACTTGTGTGCGCGCTGTATTAGAAGGAACCTATCCAAGGACTCTACGAGAGGTTATCGTCGTAGATGACCATTCGGAAGATGCTACGGCTTGTGTCGTAGCCGACCTTGTAAATGCTTTTCCCAATGAAGTGCGTTTATTGCGCCTATCCGATGCTGATTCACCCTCGCTACTAGGGAAAAAGAAAGCCATAGCGCACGGCATAGCCCACGCGCGAGGAAGGCTTATTGTTACCACCGACGCCGACTGCATAGTGCCACCCGACTGGCTACGAGAACTGGCCGCAGCTTACGAAAGACATCGCCCAAGTGCTATTGTTGCCCCTATATCCCTTCGCACAAGGTCGAGTTGCTGGGAAAATTTTCAAGCACTTGACTCGGCTGCGACGATGGGCATCGCCGGTGCTGCCCTAACTCGTGGCTGGTTTGCTTTGGGAAGCGGAGCCAACTTGTGTTATCCTAAGGCCGTTTTTCTCCGCTTGAACGGTTTTGCAGGCAATGAACATTACGCCTCAGGCGATGACATGTTCTTGTTGAGCAAGTTACCCTTAAAGGAAATACTCTTTCTAAAAAGTACGAAGGCTGTTGTCTGCACCCTACCCTGCCCTACTCTCTCAGCCTTTTTGCAACAACGCTTGCGATGGGGGACGAAAAACGCACATTGGCCAAACAACCGACTAAGAGCAGTGCTCGGTCTAATGTGGATGTTTTCCTTTACGTGGGTAATCAATGTTTTAGTAGCCTTTGAGCATCCGCTCTTGGGAATAGTTGCTTTTGTTCAATTGGGTGTCAGAGCTTGGGCCGACAGAGCGTTGCTGAGCGAAATGTGCACTTTCTTTTGCCAAAGGAATGCTTTGCGCTCCTTCTGGCCAGCGCTAATCATGCACTTCATTTACTTGGCGGTTGTAGGAACGGCTACGCTCTTTTTTCGGCGATACACGTGGAAAGGCCGGCGTTGGAAGTAGCGATATGTTCTCCAAACTATTTTCGTTGGCACGCTATCGAAGAAGAAAGTTTTCCCAAAAATTTTCTCTACTGCTTTCCTATATTTCAGGCAGTTGTAGTATCATGAAAGGATGCGTTTCAACAGAACGGGCCTGCGAAAGAAAAAGTTTTGTAGGCATCTTCGCTCGTTCAAGCGCGCAAAGCCTCGACCAATACCTGCACAGGGTGCAGTGCAACGCGTCCGGTTCCATCTAAGATTTGATGGCGACAACTCGTCCCAGGGGCTACGACGGTAGCTTCAGGGGGCAGGGCCCTTACAGCAGGTAAAAGCACCAATTCGCCAATACGCATACTCACCTCGTAGTGCTCCTGTTCGTAGCCAAATGAACCAGCCATCCCACAGCACCCTGAGGGAATTACGGAAACTGAATGACCTTTAGGCAAGCCAAGCACCCATGCAGTAGGTTCTATGCTAGACAGCGCTCTCTGATGGCAGTGGCCGTGCACCCAAAGCTGGCGCGGCGCTTCAATAAAATCATCGGCGCTGATATTGCCTTTTTGCACCTCGCGATAGAGAAATTCTTCGATCAGTAGTACATTTTCGGCCAATCGCTGAGCTTCTTCGCGCATCGGTGGAGGGACAATGCGCGGATATTCATCGCGAAAACTCAGGAGGGCCGAGGGTTCAATACCCACAAGAGGTGTTTGTTCGCTAACCAGATGTCTAAAGGCGTGCACCTGTTGAATAGCGATAGCGCGCGCTCGCAAGAGCAATCCCTTGGATATGGCCGCTCGCCCACTTTCTGGGTGTTCTACAAGTTGTACTCCGTAGCCAAGCCCTATGAGCAATCGAATTGCAGCAATGCCCACCTCTACATCGGTGTAGTTGGTAAATTCGTCGCAGAAGAAGTACACTTGGCCTCTCAAGGGCGCTTTGGGCCTTAGGCTAGCCTGGTTTTGCCGATACCATTGGCGCAACGTCGTAGGGCATAAGGCTGGCAAGCTGCGCGAGGGTGCAATGCCCAGCAGGCGCTTCACAAGGGGAGCGATGAGAGAATTCCTCAGGAAAAAATTAGTCAGTGGAGGAACAATTGCTCCGAGGCGATACACGTCAGCGATGTGCGTGAAGAAACGTGTTCGCCAAGGGATGCCGTGGGTCCGATAATACTGATGAAGGAATTCGGCCTTCATAGCCGCCATATCTACGTTGGATGGGCACTCGGAAGCACAGCCCTTACACGCCAAACACAGGTCCATAACCTCGTAAAGCTCTTCATGGCTGAATGGATTGGCCCTAGGGCTGCGCGTAAGGAACTCGCGCAAAGCATTGGCCCGAGCACGAGTGGTGTCTTTTTCATCGCGCGTAGCGCGATAGCTAGGACACATGATGCCTCCTGCAAAATCGAGACGGCGGCAATCGCCTGAGCCGTTGCATTTTTCAACAGCGCGCAAGATACCATCTGGGAATTCAAGTACTGTATCGAACAGCCGGTCGGGTTGGTCTTCTTCATAGCGCAACGACGTGTTCATGGGCGGAGCATCTACAATTTTGCCGGGATTGAAGATGCCATCCGGATCCCATGTGCGCTTAATTGACCGCAAGAGTTCGTAGTTCTTTTGCCCTAAGACGATGGGAATGAATTCGGCCCGCACGCGTCCGTCGCCATGTTCTCCACTGAGTGAGCCGCCGTACTTCTTGACGAGATAAGCCATGGCCTCTCCAATTTCGCGCAGACGCCGGCGGTCTTCTGCTTTCTTCAGGTTGAGAATTGGCCGCAGATGCAGTTCGCCGTCGCCGGCATGAGCATAATAAACCGACCGCTGACCAAAATGGGCCATGAGTTCTTCAAATTCAGCAATATAAGCCGGCAAATCAGTGACTGCTACAGCAGTATCTTCAATACAAGGTATACCCTTAGCTGCTCCGGGCATGTTGGACAACACGCCTAGCCCGGCATTGCGCAATTCCCATACGCGTTTCGACTGCGGAGCAGGCACTATGGGAAAAGCGTAGCCGAAGCCCTGCGCCCGAAAGTCAGCGATGAGAGCTTGAGCTTTGCGCTGAGCCTCTTCAGGCGTCTGACCGCGAAACTCTATCATGAGTATTGCTGCCGGTTCGCCTTCGATGAAGAAACTGTTGCGCGCTTGTTCGCGATTAGCTCGTGCGCAGCTAAGAATGAGGTGATCCATCAACTCACATGCCGTAGGGCGGTGTTCTACCGCCAATACTACCGCGCGTAAGCATTCTTGTAAATCGCCAAAATGGGCACATAAGACGACATCGCATGGCTCTGGTAGCGGTACGAGATTGAGGGTGATTTCCGTACTAATCGCTAACGTGCCCTCCGACCCAGCCAACATCTGGCAAAAATTGAAGTCTGGCCCTCCGGGAGTAAATACATTAGAGCGCAGCAACAAGTCTATGGCGTAGCCTGTATTGCGGCGGTGAATCTTCGGATGGGGATATTCGCGGCGAATTTCTTGTTGAACCTCTGGGCGACTGAGCATTTCACGAATGTGCCGATAAAGGCGACCTTCCAAGTTTTCTAGGCGGCACTTCTCTTCAAACTGCTGAGGGCTAAGGGCATGAAAGCTTGCCTCGGAACCATCGCTCAGCACTGTGCGCAGGGCCAGTAGATGGTCGCGCGTACTGCCATATACAAGGGAGGTGGTACCACACGAGTTATTGCCCACCATACCACCGATCATACAGCGGTTGGAAGTGGAAGTATTAGGAGCGAAGAACAAACCATAGGACTTTAACGCTAGGTTGAGCTCATCGCGAATAACACCCGGCTCAACGCGCACCCATCGCTCTTCTGGGTTAATCTCTAAAATGCGCGTCATGTAGCGCGAAACGTCGACAACAAGGCCGCTCCCGACACACTGACCGGCTAGCGACGTACCTGCTGAGCGTGGAATAAGGGACAAGCCGTGCTCGCGAGCATAGTGCACTAGGGCCTGGATATCCTCTGCGTCGCGCGGATAGGCTACGCCAACAGGCAATTCTCGAAAAATAGAAGCGTCTGTAGCATACAGACGCCGGTGGAGTTCGTCAGTGCGTATCTCAGGAAACTTTGCCATAAGTCGGGCAAGAATTGATGAACAAAGATGCAAAAAGGCGGAATCATGGTGACTTCACTTATAGCCTCAAACGGGAGGAAACTCGCAAAGCCAGGAAAAACGGGTCTATCTTGTCGTTTTTGTACGCTTGTTTTTGCCGTAACATTGCGGCAAAATAAAGGTGGACTCTTTCGACGGGCAATCCATTAACCTATCTCTCACCATATAAAATCAACGACCGTACTTATGGCACGATTTCGTCCGGGCGTCCTGTATGGCGCTGAAGTTACTGAGTTATTCAACGATGCTTTAGAGCGCGAATACGCGCTTCCAGCAGTCAATGTTGTAGGTACAAACTCCGTCAATGCTGCCTTAGAAACCGCGGCAGCAGTCAAGAGCCCTATCATCATTCAGTTCTCGAACGGTGGAGCAGCTTTCTTTGCAGGAAAAGGGTTGAGCAATGAAGGCCAGCGAGCCTCCATCTTGGGCGCCATTTCGGGCGCTCAGCACATTCACACTTTGGCTGAAGCCTACGGTGTACCGGTAGTATTACATACCGACCACTGTGCGCTCAATATTATTGACTGGGTAAAGGGGCTACTGGATTACGGCGAAAAATTTTACGAAAAGAATGGATATCCACTGTTTAGCAGCCACATGCTCGATCTCTCAGAAGAGCCGTTGCACGAGAACGTGGAAATCTGCAGCCAATATCTGGCTCGAATGGCTCCTTTGGGTATGACGTTAGAAATGGAGTTGGGCGTGACAGGTGGTGAGGAAGATGCCGTAGACAATACGGGAGTGGATTCTGCTCGACTATACACCCAGCCTGCAGACGTAGCGTATGCCTATGAAACGCTGCGCAAAGTTAGCTCGCGTTTCATTGTAGCGGCGGCTTTTGGCAACGTCCATGGCGTATACAAGCCGGGCAATGTCAAACTCCAGCCTATTATTTTGAAGAATTCTCAAGAGTATGTCCGCCAGAAATTTGGTCTCTCCGAGGCGAAACCGCTACACTTTGTCTTCCACGGTGGCTCGGGTTCTAGCCAAGAAGAAATTCGAGAAGCAATCTCCTATGGCGTCATTAAGATGAACATAGACACAGACCTCCAGTGGGCGTTTTGGGATGGCGTTCGCCACTACTATCACCAGAAAAAGGACTATTTGCAAGGTCAAATTGGCAACCCAGAGGGAGAGGACAAACCCAACAAAAAGCATTACGACCCGCGCGTATGGCTGCGAGAAGGCGAAAAGTCGTTTGTAGCCCGCTTGCGCCAGGCGTTTGAAGACTTAAATTGCATAGGACGCAACGTTTGAGCCTTCCTCGCGGAGGAACATAGTCTTCTGAAGCGAGGGTTGCAGTATCTTTATCCTCAAGGAGATGAATCTGCCTTTTTTCATTGCCTGGCGCTTGATGCGCTCGGGCAATAAAACGCAGTCTCGGATCATCGTTCGCATCGCTTCAGCGGCGGTAGCGTTAAGCATAGCTGTGATGGTCGCTACGTCAGCCCTGGTGTCAGGTTTTAAAACCGAAATCAACCGAAAGATTTTCGAGTTTTGGGGGCATTTGCACCTTACTGACCAAAGCTACCTAATCTCCTATGAGCCCTATCCCGTGCGGGCAGATTTGCCTTTCTTAGAGGCACTTGATACCTTGAGGAGTATTGCGTACGCGCTCTTCGACGGAAAGGCTCCTGTTCGTTCGCGCGGTGGCGTTCGCCGGGTTCAAGCATTCGCCATCAAACCCGGCATCATTCGCACGGAAAACGCCATGGAGGGCATTTTGCTCAAAGGCATCGGCACCGATTTTGACTGGGCTAATTTAAAGCCCTATATTCAGGAGGGAATGCCCATTGCGTTTAGAGATACTCAGCCCTCGCGCGACTTGCTCATTAGCCAGCAAACTGCCGATCGGCTTGAAGTGAGCGTCGGCGATAAACTTGTGGTACATTTTGTGAAGAACAACGCCCAAACCCGACGACTTTTTCACGTGTGTGGTATCTATAAAACAGGGCTAGAGGAATACGACCGTAAGTTTGCTCTTTGCGACATCCGCGTTGTGCAGGAACTGCTGGGCTGGTCGGAAAACGAAGTGGCGGGTTTTGAGGTATGGCTAGACGACGTGCGCGATATGGATTTGTATGCGGAATACCTCCACCAAGAGGTAGTGCCCTCCCAAATTTTGGTACAGACGGTGCGCACTCGATTTCCTGCTATCTTTGAATGGTTACAATTCCAGGACTACAATGAAGTGATCATTTTCATTCTTATGTTAGCTGTGGCCTTAGTCAACATGATCACGGCGCTGCTAGTGTTGGTGCTCGAACGCGCCCCCATGATCGGTATTTTAAAGGCCTTGGGTGCTAGTTCAGGCCGAATTCGCCAAATTTTCCTATACCACGCAGCGTTCATTACTGCTCACGGCCTTTTCTGGGGGAACGTTGTCGGACTAGGTTTTTGTTATCTACAAGACCGCTACCGCTTCATTACACTCAACGAAGCAGATTATTATCTTTCCTACGCTCCAGTAAATATTCAATGGCCTGTGCTCTTAGCACTCAATGTGGGCTTTTTAGCCGTAATTCTCCTCTTTCTCATCATACCCTCTCATGCTGTCGGGCGCATATCGCCTATTCGAGTAATTCACTTCCGATAAACCCGCGCAGGCGCACATCTAACATACCGCTCGCACGAGGTATTTGTTTTTGCGGCCATTCTCAACAAGAATATACCGTCCGTGAAGCAGGTGCTCAGGAGTAACGGAGGTGTCAAAAGTCGTTACCTTTACTTTGTTAAGGCTAATGGCGTGATTTTGAATTGCGCGTTTCGCCTCGCTGCGACTCGCGACGATGCCGGTATGCTCGCTCAAGAAATCGAGAATATTGCAATGATTCTGGATGGCTTCTATGGAAACCTCCATCGTTGGAATTTCCTCGGCTACGCAATCTAAGGTTTTTTCGGGAAGGCTACGCAACATCTCAGGGCTAGCCTTTGGGTCGAAAAGCAGTGCAGATACTGCATGTACAGCAGAAAATTCCTCCTGTCCATGAAGGCGGATAGTAAGTTCTTCCGCCAAAGCGCGTTTTGCGCGAACGGGGTCGGCATCGAGAGCCTCGATCTCCTCTCGGGTTTTGAGCGAGAAATAGCGCATTAGTTTGGGCACATCTCGGTCGTCGGCATTGATCCAAAACTGATAGAAGCGATAAGGACTGGTCATCTGAGGGTCGAGCCAGATATTCCCTTCTGCACTCTTGCCAAACTTGGTGCCGTCGGCTTTGGTTAATAGAGGCGACACAATAGCATACAGCCGTTGGCTGTCTATTTTGCGGGCCAATTCAATACCTGTAGTAATGTTGCCGTACTGGTCGCTCCCGCCCATTTGCAAGGTAACTCCATAGTGACGGTGCAACAGCACGAAATCGTAGCCCTGGAGCAACTGGTAGCTGAATTCTGTAAACGAAATACCGGACTCAATGCGGCGCTGAACGCTTTCCTTAGCGATCATGTAGTTGACCGTCAGGTGTTTGCCTACTTCACGCAAGAAGTCCAAGACGTTCATCTGAGCGTAAAACGCGTAGTTGTCCAACAGCAGCGCACCGTTGGGCGCCTCGGGGTCAAAGTTGAGCAGACGTTGAAGCTGAATTTTTTGGCGGTTTATGTTGCGCTCTATTTCTTCAATGCTTTTCAGTTCCCGCTCTGCGTCGCGGCCGCTGGGATCCCCAATTCGGCCGGTAGCACCTCCTATAAGCACCACTGGTTGATGACCTGCAAGCTGAAAGCGCAACAACAGCATAATTTGCACGTAGTTGCCAATAGTCAGCGAAGGCGCAGTAGGATCGAATCCAATGTATCCGCGCACGCAAGTTGAACGCAAATGCTCCTCTGTTCCGGGAGTCATGTCGTGAATCAGGCCGCGCCAGCGAAGTTCCTCAACGAAATCCATCATGCAGCAAAAGTAGCGAGAATTGTTCGGCACTTTTAAGCCTCAATGAGAAGGCACCAAGTATTCATCGTGCACACCTTCTCCTTTTTGCTTGAAGGCTTCAGCGGCTCGCCGCTCCAATTCACGCATGGGAAAGCGTTCGCGCAAACGAAAAGCAAATTGAATCTGGCTTTTGTCGCCAAAGGTTTTGCAGAAATAAACCAAACCTAAACCTTTCGCATACCACTCCTCGCCGGTTCCTTCGATTTCAGCAGCGCCTTCGGCCTGATGACCCACCGCCTCGCGCACGCTGAAGCGAATAACCGGGTACTTCTTCCCTTCGAAATTGAAATCAGGTCCGGCTCCCAGATAGCGCCGATTTCGAATGAGGTAGATTTCGGCTGAGGTGTCAAAAGGAGGGCGATATTTCAACCGGTAAAGGAATACCCCTGTAGAATCGCGCACCCAAAAAGGAAACAAGTCATCGGCTTCAATGACAGCTTCAACGGGTATCACCTTTTGCCTCGTGCTGTCTAATTCGTACAGCCAAACTTGGCGAGCAATGGCTCCGCTGGCGTCAATTTTCTCTCGAACGATTTGGTTGATCTGAAAAAAGCGGTCGTATTGAGTACCTACCAAAAAAAGACCACTATCGCGCGGAAAGGCTCGGTAATACCAATAACGACGCTCCGTTGTGTCGCCCAACTCAGCAGCATAGGCATAGACTAATCCTTCTTCTAAGGCTTCTACAGGAAAGTAATACGCCCGAACCTCCGTGTATTCGTCTGAAGAACAGGAAACCACCAACACAAATGAGCTAACAATTAAAAAAAACGGGAACAAGGGCAAATGCATAGTCAAAAAAACAGGTGAGTGCTACTCAATAGCGAAGAAGTTTGTAAGTAAATGGCTGACCATCAAGGGTGATGCGCACGCCGTAGAGTCCAGAAGGGAGGTTTTGAAGATCGAGTACTTGCGAAAAGTAGTTGGCGTTTGTTAGGCGATACTCGGCCCAGAGGCGCCCTACTGCATCAAAAAGATGAATGTGAACCTGCTCTGCGAGCGGACCTTCGCCCTGCAATTGAACGAAGCCTGACGTCGGATTGGGCCACAGCGCAAATGTCCATCTTTCAACCCCAGACGGCTCAGGCACTGATACTGTAGTTCGGCTTGTTAGGCGAATGTTGTCTAGGTCGAAATAAAAATCTCCTGCACTCCAAACACCCTCCATGCGCAAAATAACAGAGCGACCGACATATGGCGCCATACTTAGGCGTACCGTGCGCATAGTGGTCGTAGGTATGTGATTCTTGTGATCAATAACGTAAAGAGTTGAATAAGAATCACCACAATCATCCGAGACAAGGAGTTCGAAGAAAGTGCCCGGCATGAGCACCGTACCAACTTTTCCATCACTGTTGTAGTCAGTGATGCGATATTCAAAGCTTAGTGAATCGCCGGGTTGGATCGGACCATAGCGGTCAGTAATCAGGTGAAAAGATGGCTCAGAAGAGTATAGGTTGGCACTCAGTACGAGGGAAGTGTTCCCGTGCTCCTTGGTGAGGGTACCATTAGTAACCCAGCGCTTAGGTAATGAGCCGCTCTCAAAAGTCTCATAGAGCGGTAAAGGTAAGGGTTGATACTGGAGGAGTACCTGGGCAGAGTCATTACTGGGCTGTGCGTCACCGCTCACTTCCACCCAAGCGCGTAAAGGGAAGTTAGCTTCCCAACTGTTAAAAGGCTGAGCAAAGACAAGCGCGGTTACTTTGTTGGCTTCTATCACAGAGGGTCCAACCTGCTGCTCAACCGCTGGTTTTCCCGGCAAGAGGTATGCTGCCCGATAAAAGGTCAAAGGTTGGTAACCGAAATTGGCTACTTCGAGTATCACTCGGTCTTCCTTGTTGCCACACAGGGTAGAGGCTGCGGCAGTGTAAACGCGCAAGGCAGCCACATCTCGAGCTTCAGGCTCATAGATGCGAATAGCGTCTAGGCCTACACCCTCTTGGGTAGCGAGCAAGTCAGACTTGAACACAAAGCGCAAGCGCACTTTCGATTTACCCGCCGTGCCCGTGAGCGGATAACGCGCCAACACCCATCCTTCGCTGCGGCCCGACCAAGCTTCCTTCTCGTACTCAGGGCCTAACAAATGGGTATACCAGTGAATGTCGTCGTCTAAGTTACCCACCTTTGACCAAGCAGTATCTTCATCAACAGAAACTTCTAGCCAAGCACCGTCGTATCCCTCTTCAGTGTCGAATTGAAGCAGGAACTCAATGACAGGATCGCGCTTCAGCGCCGAAAAATCGAAGCAGGGTGACTCCAAATAAGAGTATTCGAGGTTGTTGTAGTTACCTGTTAGTCCAGTCACCCATGCCTTTTGCCCGCTTCCTGCTCGACTGATGGTTTTGCCGTTAGGAACACCCCACTGCCAAGTGGGAGGTTTTTCACCTTGACCAGAAACCGTCCAACCACCCTCCCATTCCTCAAAATCCTGGAAATAAGGAGGTTTTGCTCGATTAACGATGCGCACGCGGAAGGTGTCGTTCGAAGGGTCTTCGTCTCCCTTCAGTTCTGTCCATGCAGTAATAAGGTATTCGCCCGATTGCGAGAAATCGTAGGTGGTTTCGAAAGCCAAAGAGATAAGGCTGTCCTTTCCTAAGATACCCGTATAAAAACCATCTTGAGGTTGCGGCACACCTGCTGGCGTGCCATTTACGCTAAAATTGAAAGGAATGAGCGTTTGGGGGGCGGCACCATAGTTGCGAAGGACTACAGTAATGGTTTCTATACCCAACGAACAGCTGCTTTGAGGAGTCAAGATAGCACTGATACCCACGTCGTTCGTTCGATAGGTGCGGAAACGCAGAGGCCCGCGCAAACGACTTAATGAATTATTGACGCAATATTGCCGCACATAAGCGTCGTACTCCGTGTAAGGTTTCAGGCCTGTAAGCGTAACTCGAGGTAAGGGAGTAACCACGGTAGCCGCTGCGCTGCTCGTAGGGTCGAAACCTGCAGGCCCGTAGATGACCTGCCACTGAGTTGCAGCGTTACCGCCAGATGAAGGTGTCCAGGCGAGGCGTGCTCGAGTGTCCCATACATTTTCCGCCCAGAAGAGCACAGGACGTAGGCAAGTATAACAGGTAGCAGAGGGCAGGAAGAAGAGTATCCCTGCCTTCGGGTTCGATGCCGAAAACAGCACCTCGCCGTCGTTGTCGTACAGCACAAAAGAAACCTCGTTGTCGAAGGCTCCCGCTGACCAAGCCAATACGAGTGGAAAACCAGCCTGAACGGAGACAAAAGCTACGGTATCGAAGCCATTGCCTACCGTTCCAGAAAAAGAAAATGACTGCACTACACCGCCGCTGCTCACCAAAAGCGTGCCGTTGTTCCACCCATCGCCTTGTGTGTCGAACATGGCCAAGCGGTACTGACATGACTGAGCCCTCGTTGAAGAGGCCCAACAGAAAAGCCCTAAACAACAACTGAACAACGCCAATTTCATAACAAACAGAGCAATAAGTGAGTTAAAAATGTCTCCAACCCTGTGCCTTTAGGTCGTGCAATTTCCCTCCTTTTGTGCTTAATTTGATGCCGGCGTCAGATGTTAACATTTCTCCTGCGATGTAGATATCGGGTAGGAAACGGATCTTGTCAGTATCTCTCGGGTCGATAGTAAAGAGCAACTCGTAATCCTCACCACCACTTAGGGCACAGGTGATGGGGTCAAGACGAAATTTAATAGCCATGAGTTGGGTGTCTAGGTGAATAGGAACACCGCTCTCTTCGATAAGCGCACCAGTTCCACTCTGCTTGCAAAGGTGAAAGAGCTCAGAGGCCAGACCATCGGAAATATCGATCATAGAAGTAGGCACGAGCGAGTTTTTTTCAAAGGCTTCAATCATGTCGCGCCGGGCTTCAGGCTTCAATTGGCGACCAATAAGATACGCCTGACCTTCTAAATCGGGCTGAATGTCAGGGTGTTCTTGCCAAATACGTTTTTCGCGTTCCAAAATTTGCAGCCCTAAATAAGCGGCGCCTAGGTCACCAGTAATGCAAATTAAGTCACCAGGTCTAGCGCCACTTCGATAGGTAATGCGCTCTTTTTTAGCCTCGCCAATGGCCGTCACACTAATGGTCATCCCTCGTGGCGAAGAGGTGGTGTCGCCTCCTACCAAGTCAACCTGATACGTCTCGCAGGCTGCTTTGATACCTGCGTAAAGTTCTTCTAGTGCTTCTACGGTGTATTTGCTGGAGATAGCAATGGAAACCAATACTTGCCGAGGGTGGGCATTCATCGCATAGATGTCAGACAAGTTAACCACTATAGCCTTGTATCCCAAATGCTTGAGTGGCGTATAGCTCAGGTCAAAGTGGATGCCTTCGACCAGCATGTCTGTACTGACTAGCGTGCAGTGAGTACCATTGTCAATAACCGCTGCATCATCACCCACCCCTTTGATTGAAGAGGGATTGCGCAAAGAAAAAGGTTTTGTCAGGTGCTCAATAAGACCAAATTCGCCTAAAGTATTAACGTCAGTCATATCGTGCAAAAGGTTAAACGCCTCTATATCAGGCGTTTTCTGTGAAGACACAAATAGTAAGTAGAAAGGTCTCTTCTCAACGGGTGGTTTTTTGTCGGATATATTCTTGGGCCGCTGCTTTTCCTCATGTCATCAGGTGGATTCAACTTTTTTAAAGGTGGTACTATCCGCACATAATGATACCCTGAAATTGCGATATTCTAAACGGGCTTTCGTTTACATCCTAAGGGAATAGTAGCAATATCTAAAACTTGATGAGTACTAACCGGAGCTTGTTGCGAAATTCGGAGGGCACAACACACTCGTTGGCGTTAAGTTGAAGGGCATCGCGAAAACGCAGGCGTAAGTTCTGACCATAAGTGTTCAACAGGCTGTTGCGGTCGAACTCGCCCAAGGGCGTAATGATGTACTCGCTGCAGGTATTTTCATACTTAATTTCATCGTTGAAGAGGATGTGAATGCGGTCTGGCGCCCGCACCATGCAAAAGGAGGAGAAGATGGCGTCGTCGTCCTGAGAGTACTGCCGTTTGTGGAGAACGGTCATCCAATGTGCTGAGCCATCGGGATTTAGAGCAATGAGCAACAGGTCGTCGTAATAGTAATCCATGACGAGGCGCATGCCGTCGCGCCAAATGCCGCGGCCAGCAAGGGAGCCGCGCTGAATCTCGTGGTAAAGTTCAGCCACGAGGAGAGCGCCTCCGTCGCGGCGAAGCACGATTTGCCGAACGTTTGCATAAGAGATCCCGCGAGTATCATCGGCTACATCTTTTCGGCGCAGCGCTGAAACTACCCGGTCGGAAAAAGATTCGTAACGCACCATCGGCTCGCCGACCAATGGAATACGCACGTAGAAAGCGCCATTAGCACGCTCGCGGTTGCGCTCAGCATAAAGGCCTGCCCCCACAAGGGCTTGATTGAGGTTGTCGAAAACGAACTTGACATCTGATGTCAGAAAATCGGGCAGCGGCACGCGAATCAAGCGATTGGTATCGGCTCGAACATGTGTCACCTGATATTCGTGGGCACCCAACCGATTGCGGCGATTATTCCACTCCGTAATGACAAACAAATCGCCTGCGTTGCTCACCTCCATACCTCGAAGATTGGTTTCCTGATAGGTATCGTCTATGAGCAACACCTTATCCCAGAGCACTTCGAGGCGATTAAGGCGAAAACACGTAGTTTCGATGCGCCCGCGTTCTGCCATGTTGGTGACAACAATGCAATTGCGGTCTTCACTTTGATAAATCTCTAGTTCAGGCACGGTGAGCACTCGGTCGCTGTAGACCTTTATCGTAGCGCTATCTACGCGCGTCGCGCTGGCATCATATTGATGTACGCGCAAATGAGCTGAGCCTCGCCGACGTTGTTTGTAGATCACCGAAAACTTATCGGTTCCGCCAATTACCGCGAGAATTTGTACGCCATCCTTGGAGATGTCGTCTAATACGCGGCTCCAAATAGGGCGCATCGCGTTGTCGAAGGCCTGCACTTCAAAATCATCTACTTTATCGCGAAACAACAAAATGCGGTCGCGCAAGCGCCCTATAATTTCGTAACCGTAATCGTTGCGCAGCGGAAGTGCTTCTGAAACAACAATGCGGCGACTCGATGCAGTATTTTGGCCAAAACTCGAGGTGCTAGCACCTAAATTCCATACCGAAAGCCATAAAATCAAGAGAAAGGTATACCAAGTACCCGTCATAGCCTTCTTTCATTAAACCCTCCAAAAATAACAACGTTCGTCCAACGGTTTTCAGCTGAACCATATTTTAGGCTTCTTTTTTGGCGCCTAAAACAACAATGCCTCTGCTGTGCTATGGCCTGAGGGCCCGCTTTGCAGAGGCGTTGCGAAAATTTATTGCTCAAAATCCCTACAGCGCCACCAGCCTAAACGCTGTAACGGTGAGCTCTTTATCGAGGCTCTTCAAATACTGTTCGACGGACATGCTTTGGTCTTTCACATATGTCTGACCTAGGAGGGTGTTTTCCTGGAAAAATTTATTCAGGCGACCCAGAGCAATCTTTTCGAGCATGGCCTCTGGCTTGCCTTCGTTGCGCGCCAGTTCCTTGCCAATTTCAATTTCTTTTTCCACAATTTTAGGGTCTATATCCTCTTTGCTCACCGAGACAGGATTGAGGGCTGCGACCTGCATAGCTAGGTTTCGCCCTGCTTCGTCGAAGCCGATTTTATTGAGCGCGAGTAAGACGGAGCGCTTGTTGTTCGAATGATTGTACGTAACTACACATTCGCCTTCTAGGCGTTCATAGCGGCCCAACTCGATCTTTTCACCAATAACGCCGTTTTGTTCGCCTATTTTCTCGCGAATACTTACGCCGTTTTCATAAGGCAGCTCAAGCAATTCCTCCTTTGAGGCCGGGAAACGCTCCAAAGCAATTTCAGCCATCCGACGAGCGGTGTTAATATAGCCTTCATTGCGAGCCACGAAGTCGGTCTCGCACTGTAACGAGATAATGATGCCTCGTTTTTGGTCGGCGCTAGCAAGAGCGATAACTACGCCTTCTTTAGCCTCTCGGCCTTCGCGTTTAGCAGCTTTGGCGATGCCCTTTTTTCGCAGAATGTCTATGGCCTCCTGAAAATCTCCGTTCGCCTCTGTGAGGGCTTTTTTACAGTCCATCATTCCGGCGCCCGTCATTTCGCGGAGTTTCTGAACGTCGGCAGTAGAAACTTTTACTTCAGACATCGATGATAATTGTTTATGTGGCTAATAGTGTAGGCTTAACGCGTATCTTGATGGGCTGCTCCTGCGTTGCCTATTTCCTACCCTTCCACTGCTGCCGGAGCAGCGCCCTCATTTTCCTCCATCTGGGCGTTCTGGCGTTCTTGCAGCCCTTCGCGAATTGCTTCTGTCAAATAGTTAGTGATATAAGCTATAGCCTTTGAAGCATCGTCGTTGCTGGGGATCGGATAGTCTACCAGTGTCGGGTCGGAGTTCGTATCCACAATGCCGATGGTTTTGATATCCAGTTTGCGGGCTTCCGCCAAAGCAATGTGTTCGTGGTGTATATCCACGATGTATACAGCTGCGGGCAAACGGTTGAGCTCAGCTACACCGCCCAGTTGCTTGCTCAACTTAGCGTGTTCGCGGGCCAGCGCAAGGCGCTCCTTCTTCGTGATGCTGGTCAGCGTTGGGTCAGCCAACATGCGCTCAATGGCATGCATTTTTTTGACCGACTTTCGAATTGTCATAAAATTAGTCATCATCCCCCCTAACCAACGCTCCGTCACATAAGGCATCCCGACGCTCTCAGCTGCTTTTTGCACGATTTCTCGCGCCTGCTTTTTTGTAGCTACGAAGAGAATCTTCCGTCCGTTTTTGGCCATCATCTTGGCAACGTGGGCAGCCCGCTCCAGGCACTCGGCTGTCCGGTGCAAGTCAATAATGTGTACGCCCTTATGCTCCATGAAAATATAGGGCGTCATTTTCGGATTCCATTTCTTGCGCAGGTGTCCAAAATGACAGCCCGCTTCCAACAGCTCTTTATACGTAGGCTTCTGCATGTGCGCTTGTTTGTGGATTAACGTTTGGAGAACTGGAAACGCTTACGCGCCTTTGGACGACCATACTTCTTGCGCTCCACCATCCGGCTGTCGCGCGTGAGAAACTTTTTTTCCTTGAGTGGCTTCCTGTATTCTTCATTCAACTTAACCAAAGCCCGACTAATGCCCAATCGAATCGCTTCTGCCTGCCCTTTAAATCCGCCTCCGTAAACATTGACTTTGACGTCAAAGGTCGGCTCAATGCCTACCACTGCAAACGGGTCTGTCACATTGTGCTGAACATGAAGTTGTGGAAAATATTCCCGATAGTCTTTGCCGTTTACCAAGATGTTCCCCTCTCCCTTCATCAGATAGACCCGAGCTACTGCGGTTTTCCGGCGGCCAACAGCATGTATAATATCCATATGCGTGTGATGCGGTTAGTAGTTTAATGGATAATTAGGATTTTCTGGTTAAAAGCTGAATTGGCTCAGGCTTCTGTGCTTCGTGCTTGTGTGTTGGGCCAGTGTACACAAACAAACGCTTGAAGATATGGCGACCTAGCTTATTCTTTGGCAACATGCCGCGCACAGCTCGCTCGATGATCCGGCGCGGATCTTTTGCGTGCATCGCCTTGGCAGGCGTCAATTTCTGCCCGCCCGGCCAGTGAGAGAAATCCTTATACAGCTTTTGCTCCCACTTGTTGCCCGTAAAACGAACCTTTTCAGCGTTAATTACGATGACATAATCTCCAGTATCCGAATGAGGCGTATACGTCGGTTTATTCTTACCGCGCAATATGGCTGCAATCCGGCTGCACAAACGCCCAACCACCTGGTTCTCGGCGTCCACTACATACCACTTATGTTCTGCCTCCTCTTTACTGACCGACTTCGTGCGGTAACTCAACGTGTCCATGCTTTCTCAAGTATCGTTGAAAAAGTGAAATCCAATGCAGAAAAGCCCTGCTTTTTGAAAAACGGCTGCAAAGGTATAGCGCTCTTCTTTTTCTACCAATAGACGTTTAAAATTTCTCTACTCTTTTTTGATAAAACCCTGAAAACTAGGCTTAGAATGGTCAAACTTTTTTCATTGTCGCCTCGAAACAACCGTTTTAGCTGCTCCAATTTGCGCCAATAAGGAAAGGGCTTGGCATCGAGCTGAGCAAAGCAACGCTCCTCGAGTAAGAGTAGCCTTGTCGTGTGAAGCAGCTGTCTTTGCGCGAACTCCTCAATATTCGCAAAAATGGTGCATCGTTGGAAATTCACCTCCTCCTAGCCAAAATGAGTTGGCAGGGTGTTGCACTACCTTACAAGACGACCTTGCCTCTAAAACCTCGGCTTGCGTAATACGCTTGGGCTCCGTTGTGGTATATAAATACTCTCCCATAGCGAAAATCGCCAAAGAGAGCGCCTCCCAAACTCCGCATTTCCGGCGGCGTTTTCAACCAGCTGGAAGTTTTCATGTCGAAGGGTCCCATAGCTTGGAGGCGTCGGTACTCCTCCTCCGTAAGTAAGTCAATGCCCATAGATGCCGCGAAATCTACTGCATTGCCTGCAGCCGACGCATCCTTGCGCGCCAGTTGACCCGCGCGGTCGTAGCACAAGTTTCGGCGACCTGAGGGACTTTCAAGAGAACAGTCTACAAACAAATAGCTACCTCCAGGTGCTTCCCAGTCAACGACGTCTGGCTCCCCTCCTGTACGCTCCATTGCATAGATTGCCCTCATTTTTTCAGGCTGCTCTAGTAGGCGAATAACTACTTCTGCCCATTTCACCCTACAGTGACGTTGAGGATATTGTTCAAAGCGCTGCTGCAACGTCTGCATCAACGCAGCGCGCATCTCAAAGGAGAAGTATTCCATACTCAATGGTTCGTAAAGAATTAGGCTGCGATTTTTCCGAGGTTATACAGCTTTCGGATTTCGGGATGATTTTTGGTGAGGTTCGGAAACTTAGCGAACACGTCAAAAATTCGATTGATCACTAGTTCATTGAAATACTGGGTTTTAACGTCGGCCATCGAGAGCGGCCTCCTCTGTCTTTTGTCCTTGGACAGGTGGTGGACGGCTTTGGCAACGGATACGGCGGTCAGCGACATGTTGAAGTGGTATTCCAGGGCTTTTGGGTGTCGGCTCTGAGCGTCGGCTAAGCCGGTGTGTGGCTTGGCGCCGCGGTACAAGAACTCAATTTGGAAGCGGCTTTTGTACCACGTCCAGATGTCCTTGGCCGGGAATTTCAAATCCGTGCAGATGAAGCGCTTGACCGATTTGACCGCGCTGTCTTTGTGGAGTTCATGGACGATGGCGATGTTGACCATGTGTTTGAGCGACTTGACGGCGAAAGCCACGCCTGCGTAAATGCGATAGTCTTCCTCTTGGGCGATGCAGGGCAGTTGCCGGGTGTCTGGGTTTCGGGCCGAAAAGCGGTTGCCATATTTTTTTGGGCCGTCCTCTTTGGCCCCCTTTTTTGGCCGTAGCGCTCAAAATTCAGGTAGGTGTACCGCCTGCGAAGGGACAG
The DNA here is from genome assembly GCA_025055285.1 of Saprospiraceae bacterium. Taxonomy (GTDB): domain Bacteria; phylum Bacteroidota; class Bacteroidia; order Chitinophagales; family Saprospiraceae; genus M3007. Next base: position 29,434 of record JANWXM010000001.1, on the reverse strand, counting down.
GAATAAGCCCAGGTGGTGGAGAAAAAATCGCGTTGCCGTTTGTTCACGTCCGGCATTTGCTGTAGTGTTATGCTTATGAGCGTTTCGACGTTTATGGGCAGAAGTTGTTGGGCGGAGAGTAGGCATCGCCTGCTCTCCGCTTGTATAATTTATTACAACGACTTGAGAGATTGAATAATGGCCAACATAGTATTCTCTTCTAAGCACCTAAATATTTCGTCAGATATGATAAAGATAGTCGTTATATTGCTTATCGCCTGCCTCAACTTCCCTTGGGCCACCTCTCAGCCACGTCTGTCCGGATTTTCCAGGTTTCTGGGAACCGATATGCACAAATCACCACACTTAACAAAAATAGACGGTGGATACCTGATTGACATTGGACTCACGGAGGTAAAAGACGGGCAAAACACACGCGTTCACCGGATTTACAAAATCAGCGAGCATGGAGATATACTCGACTCTTTCCGTTTAGACAAAGGAAACCGACTGTACGCCGGAATGCCTTACGCCAGTGCCGATGGGAGAATTTATTACTTAGGCTCTTACTTTCTCACAGACAGATTTTATTCCGACCGATATACTTGTATTGCATCTTCCGCACCCCAAAAGTAGAAAATCATGAATAAAAATCCCAGTAGGAAAGCAGGGAAAGGATGTTTCGATGGTTGGAATTAAGGTTGAGCGTGATCCTCTTTCCATCAGGTAAAACGAGCACATGAATGCCCACAAAAAGCTGGAAAACCCAACGGGTAGTAGGTTTTTTAGAAGGTTTGCCCTTCTGATCCGGCACTGTTTTGTCTTGCTTTTCCAGAGCCTGCCGGATTCGATATTCCAATGCACTGTACACCAATAAGCAGGTGGTCATTACAAAAGCAAGGGCTGCTACGCGCTCCGGTTTTTGCACAAAGAACGAGGAGGCCACGATGTTCGGATCTTTAATAAATCGGAATCCGCGCTCTACGCTGTGCTGCTCTTTGTACATGCGCAGTAGTTGTTCTTCCTCTGCGGGGCCATGGACTTGTTGATTCGTAGCCAGAATGAACAGATTACGCCTGAACATTTCTGCCTCGTAACGCTCCTGGTCAAGGTGGAGTTGGGCCTGGATGGTGTAGGATACAGTAGCGGGAGCAGCATGCGTGGGCCGCCCGGCTTGATGGTAGCGTTTGTGTTGCTGAATGTTGACATCAACTAAAGTGTGCCATTTCCACTGTTGCTGCCATTGCTGGGCAGCTTGTTGGGCATCCTGCACACAATGAAAGTGCTGCCGTTCGAGTTTTTTCAGGGCTTTTTCTGCCTTGTCCCGCTCCTGGGCCAGTTTCTTTTCCAAGCGGGTGGCCTCTTGGCTCGCAGCACTCTGAGAGTGATATACTACCCAGTGTTGAGCTACGCCTCCGTACTCATACGTGTAGCAAGCGCTGCTGTAGCCCCGCTCTTTGAGCGCTTTCAAATCCTCTGCTTTGATCTTCTTCATCAAATCCGCGGCCGCCTGCAGAGTACCCGGAACCCGGCTTACCCATTTGAACTGCCCGGCTTCAAGTTCTTGTATGGTTTCTTCGCAATACAACTTGCTGTCGGCTATTATGGTCAACAGCCCGGCTTCGGTGCGCAGTTGCTCTCCAAACGTCTGGATTACCTGACGAAAAGACTCACTGTCGCTGCTATTGCCGTTGAGGACTTCCATGTGCAGCGGAATGCCGCTGAGATGCTCGCATATCAGTTGAATCGTCACTTGCGCCAAATCCGGACGTTTGTCTTTACTGTATCCATGAGTGATATGCAACTTGCTGCCGACTTCCTCCTCCTCACTATTGTATCGGCCATATACGCTCATGCTGGTCGTGTCCAGGTGGCCTCGCCGTGGCCGATAGCCCAGTACCTCCAGCGTACGCCGACTCAATTTGGCAAAAAGCGAAGTTAGCCCCCTCTCATACAACGTATCCAGCGCACGCCCAAGCCGGTCATCGTTGAAATGCTCTGCCTTAAGCCCTGAACCAAGCAGCAACTCCACGGGTTTGTCTGCAAAAAAGTGCGCAACCAGATACAAGCGCTTATTGACAAACCCTAAACCATTCAAAATCATGGCTTCCAGCGCCTTGCCTGTACTGACAATTTGATCTGGACTATCATTCGGACAGTGCTTGTCTATCAGATCGCTAATCCCTATTTCGCGGCACATCCCCGCTACCAACCCTAAGTGATCCAGGGTCTTACTCGTGTAATCTTGTGTCTCCATCCTGCAAGATTACAACTTTTGGCATTATTCTCTATTTTTGGAAGAAGGGGTGCGGAAGATGCAATCTAAGTTTTACGACGACATTTATTTTGAGGTAGATGAGTCTACAACAAAGGAATTCCTAGTATAATATTTTGCTTTAGTCGACCTACAACACATATAAGGCAACCAAAAACCGTTTAATCAGGCCACAACTGCCCTTCGCAGTCTTGCTTTGGCCAAGCGGTCGAATCAGATTTGCCGGCGCACAAGTTGAACATCCCGAGTTTTGATGATTTTTATCGACCCTTGCGCAACAAATAGTTCTGGCCGACCTCAATCCAGCCATAGGTAATACTTTGCCCGCTAGCTGCATGATTGTTATGAATGTGAGGTTTCAAATACCACCGCACTCATGCGCACACAGGGAGCGGCAGCTACGCTCTACTATTTTGGTAACTGCAAAAAATGAGCGCGGCAGCTTCTGGTCAAATGCTAGCATGAGCCATCGAAGATATTCCGACCTCGATACGTCTCTGCTGCACAGAATTACAAATTACCCTCTCATGCTTAACAAATGATCACGCCACCTCAGCTGCTTCAAACACTCGAACAACAGCGCTGAAACAGGCAGTTCAGGGTCAAATGCCTAAAATGTACCTGCAACAAGCTTCTATCCGTATCTAGCAACAGTGGAGGGAAATGCTGCATTCATGCGCTGCAGCACGTTAAGACCGCGCTTCACTTTGACAAAGCCCTGGATAGCAGCTTGTTCCAAACCGATAGCTAAGGATAATTGCAAGCTTGCGAGGTAATATCTATGACCACTCCTCTTTGCGTTAAACGCCCGTATGACAGACAACCATGCATAACCTATTTTTGGCCAGACCTACATTGCTGGTGTTTTCACCGTCGCCAATTCTTGCACGTGGATAAAACATTAAGTATGCTACCGCTGCTGCCATCTTTTCCGTTTAGATACGACGTTGATGTAGCCAAGACAGCTATTTTCTTTCAAGAAACGCTGGGGTTTTGCCCTAATGGCGTACTGATCTTTCGGCGTCGCTCTGGGATCGCTGAGGCGCTTATCGCACTCAACCGAGCAGTTGTGACAAGTACAAATAAAGGATGTAATAACTGTTTTAAAGCGTTTTATTAGATACGTAGCTAGTTATGCTGCTAAATGTCAATATTTGCCAAGCCCATTCTATCCGTGCTGCTGAAAAATGTAGCGCTGCTGTTAAACAGCTCATACGTATATGGGAATATCGCATTCGTCCAGCTCTTAGCGATGCCGAATGCGCAGCCCTCGATTTTTCCATTGCTGCGGCTAGTATTCCCAATGCCGTCTCTGCTGAGACCAAGCAGAACCTCCACCAATACCGGGACAAAGGCAAAATCGTTAAAGTCCCGGCTGTTGTTGCGCTATTCGGCTTTCTCAACCGATGGAACGATAGCACAGGGATCCCCTTGGAGGTATCGGCTCTCGATGCGGCAAATTGCTACCTAGCCTGTTGCGGTTGGACGGGCGGAAAACATACAGGGCCGACGTCGGCATCTGACGAGGAAAAGCCACCTGACCAGAGATCCGCTCGACCGTGGCGCGACGTGGGGTTTGTATCTGTACAAGCTGCGCTCATGGGTGCCTACTTAGCAAACCCACAGACGCTCCGAGTAATCTTGCCCAAGGAAGTTCAATACCTCGGTTTAGCTTTAGCTACCATAGGCATGAGCATCTTGATCTGGGCTCTCCTTAACATAGGCCATAGCCTAACGCCCTTTCCCACGCCGAAATCCTCTGGCAAGTTAGTGACTACAGGTATTTATCGTTGGGCACGCCACCCAATTTATTCTGGCATTCTGATGATTGCCCTAGGCTTGGCTTTGTTTTCACAAAGTGGCTGGCGGATGCTTCTCTTTGTCGCTCTGGGTGTGCTCTTCTTGGCTAAATCGAACTATGAAGAAAAGCTGTTGATTCAACGATACCCTGAATATGTCAAATACCGACAGCATGTTGGGCGTTTCGGGCCAAACATAATTGGGAGAATCATCCAAGCCTTACGAAAAATTTCAAGTTAGGTCGCAGGAGACGAAAAACAGAGCTAATGGAGCTGAGCAGGGTTCAGTTGTTAACAATATACTACCTCTGAAAACAGTCAACTGCCAAATACATGTAACTTCAAATGGGCGGCATCAACCAGGAGTTATTAGTTCGCAGACGTCTATAGCCGAAGGAATAGTTACAGCCTAATGAGCCCTGGCTCAAGGTCTATCAATTTTAAATAAGGAGCTGTTTCATTAATGGCGAAGTCTGCATATCCAGATTTGGCCTGCGCCAATTACGACATACCATACTGCCCCGATAGCCTTTACAGCTGCTGTATAACTTTCTAGAGAGGGTAGGAGTTTCCGTACCGTTTACCATTGGCTATGAAGGCTCCTCGGCTAACCGATTTTCTCGGACCCTATTTCGAAAATACAATCAGGCATAACAGGGCTGTTAGAAATCTGCTCTTCATGTCTGAATAATTTACGAGTGGTGATGTAAGTTATATTTTTGCACGATAAGAGGCTCCTTTTCGAGGAGCACTTAAACAACGACCTTTTTTTAAACAACTTTCACGGCTGATGTGGCTACATTCCTTCAATCCGCAACTGCCTTGTGCAATTTCTCTAGGTGAACGGAAGGCATAATGCGTTGCAGTTCGCACGGGTTTGTTCACCACAAACAACCCGACCAATTCAAAAACGTGGATCAGCGTACTACGACAAAAGTATTGCTTATAGAATGCGACATGGGCGGGCATATGCCGGTTCATTACGTCGCTAATCAGCTTCTCGGTCTTGACTTGACCGCAGCAACCGAAGGTGGTAAGCCTCTCATTAGCCATGTGCTATGCGTTTAGCCAAAAACGAACCACATCGATTTACGCCTATGTATGACGTTTTTCAGAAGCAACGCTTCATTTGTATACAGCTGTAGGAGCATTTTTTATAAATAGCAACGATGTATCGCATTCTCATTGTCGAAGATGACCCGCGGGTATCGGCCCTTATTCGCCGAGGGCTGGAGGAAGAGGGCTTTACTGTCGCGCATGCCTCCGATGGCCTAAAAGGCCGCGAAATGGCCCTCCAGAACAACTACGATGCACTCATTATAGACGTGATGTTACCTATTCTCGATGGTCTGACACTGTGCAAGTATCTACGAAAAGCACGCCCCCGGCTACCCATCCTGATGCTGACGGCCTTAGGCACTACTGACGACAAGGTCAGTGGCTTAGACGCTGGCGCCGACGACTATTTGGTGAAACCCTTTGAAATGCGCGAACTCGTCGCTCGCATTCGCGCCCTGCTGCGCCGCTACGCAGAGCACCCCGATGTAAGCGGCGCTTTACTCACTTTTGCTGACTTAGAAATGAATCTTGACACGCTCACTGTCCGACGCAAAGGCCGAGAAATTCGCCTTACGCCAAAGGAATTCAAGCTTTTAGAGTATTTCTTGAGAAATCCTAATCGAGTACTGACGCGCGCTGAAATTGCAGAAAACGTTTGGGGTATCCATTTCGATACAGGCACCAATTTTATTGACGTGTATATCAACTATTTGCGCAATAAAGTGGATAAAGGTTTTGTGCAAAAACTCATTCACACTCGTCCTGGTATGGGCTTTATTTTAAAAGTAGAATGACCATCCGAACTCGACTTACCCTTCAGTTTCTCCTGTTAACAACAGCTATCCTAGCACTCTTTGCCGGTACCACTTATTATTCTGCTTTGCGAAACCGAGAGGTGGAGTTCTATGCACTGCTGCGGAAGGAGGCCCTCACAAAAGCCAATCTTTTCTTCGAAGCGCGCCTGAACCCTCAGACGTTGCAAGACATCTACCATCGCAATCGGAAGGTTATCCGCGAAGTAGAAGTTGCCATCTACGACAGTCGGCATCGGCTTCTCTACCACGATGCTGTGGAGATAGACGAAGTGAAGGAGACGGCATCTATGCTCGATAGCATCTTGAATGGTCAGACAGTACAATTTTATCAAGGCCGATGGCAGGCTGTGGGGTTAAAGTTTTCGTTCGATGGAGCAGATTACGCGCTAACGGCGGTTGCCTACGACGAATACGGCTACGCCAAACTAGACCGCCTAGGCAAAACGCTGATAGCCTTATGGCTGCTAGGTGTTGTTATCTTATGGTTCAGCGGGCGTTACCTCGCCGAGCAAGCCTTGCGGCCCATCCGGAATATGGTGGAAAACGCGCGCTTAATCTCGGCCACCCATTTACACTTGCGCCTAAGGGCAGGCGACCCACGACAACGCGACGAGTTGAGCGAGTTGGCTGATACCTTCAATGCGCTGCTTGACCGCCTGGAAAACTCCTTTGAGGCGCAAAGGCAGTTTGTCTCTAATGTTAGTCACGAACTGCGCACGCCATTGGCAGCCATGATCAGCGAACTAGAATGGGCTGTTCAACGAAATCGAACGCCGGAGGAATACCAACGTGCCCTGCAAAATGCCCTCGCTGACGCACGCCGATTGGCCCGCCTCTTGAGCAGCTTGCTCGACTTAGCTAAAGCCAGCTATGACGCTACTCAGATTAAACTCAGCGCTGTTCGAGTAGATGAAGCCTTGCTTGATGCTTGCCAACAGGTACAGCAGCACAACCCGGAGTATCGAGTAGAGATCCGTTTTGAAGGCAACTTCGAACAAGAACAGGCCATTATTGTGCGCGGCAATGGCCACCTACTAAGGGTTGCTTTTGCAAACCTGATTGAGAACGCTTGCAAGTTCTCTTCACCGCCCGAGTGCCAAATCTCCGTAGCTCCGTGCGAAGATTATATCCGCCTAACCTTCGCCGATAAAGGTATCGGAATCCAGCCTGAAGATGTACCACACGTGTTTACACCTTTCTACCGAGGCGTCAACAGCGCAGGCGCTCGCGGACACGGCATTGGACTGCCACTAACGGCGCGCATTGTCGAATTACACCAAGGCCGCATTCACATAGACTCTTTACCTGGCCAAGGCACCAAAGTCATCGTGGATTTGCCTTACATAGCTCGCGCGTTCTAAGGTTTTTCTAATGCAATTCTAACAGCATTCTAATAGCTCGTCTGCCTACACCAGCAGACCTTTGCGGCACATTTGAAGACGAGAAACTACCCACTGCATGGGTTCTGCCTCTATGTCGTCCTGCTTTAAATGGCATGACGCCAAAGCTTCTTTTCACCATTGAACTGCAATACCGCCATGACATTCACAATTTTTCTGCTTCGCATAGGGTTAGCCTTTCTGTTGGGCGCGCTTGTAGGGGTAGAGCGTCAGTATCGCCAGAAGAGCGCTGGTTTGAAGACAAATACTCTAGTGTCAGTCGGTTCGGCGGCGTTCGTACTCCTGTCGCTAACACTGACCGACACGGACGGCAGTGGTGTTTATCGAGGCGATGCTACGCGCGTAGCGGGGCAAATCGTTACAGGCATTGGCTTCTTAGGAGCCGGAGTTATCATGAAAGGCGGTCGCACTGTCATTGGATTAAACACAGCGGCCACTATCTGGTGTTCCGCCGCTGTAGGTACCTTAGCAGGCGCCGGCCTATGGATGCAGGCAACTACTGTAGCCTTTGCTGTATTGATAGCCCATATTGGGTTGCGCCCGCTGAATACGTGGCTAAGTCGCCGCTCGTTTCACGGCGAGGAGGAAAGCAGCGTGTATTACTATTATTTCAACATCCGCTGCAAAGAACACGTCGAAAACCACCTCCGCGTCTTGCTGCTTAACACTGTAAAATCCGATGAACACTTACAGCTGCGCTCACTAAAAAGTAGTGAAGAGACTAATCCGGCCTATACACGCATCGAGGCTGAAATATTAGCTGATGGCAAGCACGATGCCGATATGGAACGTCTAGCTGGTCTTCTCACGCTGGAGTATGGCGTAACGGAAGTCAGCTGGGAAGTTAGCGAACAGCGAAAGGGTGAGGAGTAGATTGCCAATGACAGTATCCTTAATCCATCTCCTGACCGCTAGACGCATTTTTTACTATTCACTCTTTCAACCCTCGGAATATGAAGAACTTAGAAGTTCTGACAAGGCTTACTGGCCCAATAACGGCAGAAGAAGTGATCGAAATGGTGCCTACTTTAAAGCAAATACCTGTTGTGGAAGTAGGAGAACTTCTCGTACAGCTGGACGACATAGCACTACTTGGCATCTTTGACCTTTTCGAGCCAGCGCAACAGGGCTATATTCTCGCTGAGTTCCCTATTGAGCGACAGTTGCTCCTCTTTCAGTCATTGAGCAAAAAGCGTTTTGCACTTATCTTTGAGCATATGCCCTCCGATAGTCGAGCAGATCTGTTCCAGCATCTTACACAACAGGAACAAGCGGCTCTATTGCCCTATTTGTCGAAAGCGGTGCGCGAGGATGTAATTGCCCTAAGTGCTTATCCGCCCGATACAGCAGGCGGAATCATGAGTACGGATTTTGCCACAGTGCAAGAAGATATGACCTGTGCTGAGGCTATTGCAAAAGTCCGCCAAGATGCGCCTTCTAAACGGACAATCTACTATGTCTACGTAACAGACGAGAACCAGGTGATGCAAGGCTTTATTACTCTAAAAGACCTCATTATCAATGATCCGCAGGTACTCGTCAGCCAAGCCATGCACCGGCAATTCGTTTTCGCCTATGTGGACGAAGACCGTGAGGAAGTCGCCCGTAAAATTGAGAAATACGATTTAGTTGCCCTGCCCATCCTCAACCGCGAAAACCAGTTAGTAGGTATTGTTACGCACGACGAGGCGCTCGATGTCATGCGCGCTGAATACACTGAGGACATGGAGAAATTCATGGGTATCACTCAGACTGCTAGGGAGTTTGATTATCTGAATACTAGCGCTTGGCAGCACTTCAAGAAGCGCTCCATCTGGGTGGTGTCGTTAGCAGCCATAGGCATCGTTTCGGGCATCATCATTCACCACTACGAAGACGCGCTGACCCAACTGCTTATCCTGGCCTTGTACATGCCTATGATAGCGGATACTGGCGGCAACACCGGTAGTCAGGCTGCCACGGTGGTCATCCGAGCCATAGCACTCGGGCAGGTCAGTGTGCGCAACTGGCTGGCAATCATCTGGAAAGAAACAAAAGTGGCTTCTCTGTTGGCCATTTTATTGGGCCTGTTAGCTTATGGCAAAGTGCTTTTTTTGAGCTGGGAAACCGAAATACCAGCCATGTATAGTTTGAGTAAGATAGCCCTCGTCATTGCCCTGGCACTATCCCTCCAGGTCGTTTCGGCCACCCTCATTGGAGCACTGTTGCCACTTCTCGCTCGCCGTTTGGGAGGCGATCCTGCCGTGGTAGCTAGCCCAGCCATCACCACTATCGTGGATGTAACCGGGCTGCTTATCTATTTCAGTATAGCTTCTGCATTTTTTCACCTCTAAACACAAGTGTATCATTATAAAGAGGAGTTGCCCTTCCTTTGAAGAACTCTCGTTGCCTGCGTGCCTTAGCGAAAAACTATATGCCAATATTACTATCCCATATCGCATTCAAGAAGGAAAACCCAGAACCTTTCGCGCTTTAGGTCATCTTCTTGACTCGACTAATATCATTTTATTAATTTATAAAATTTCAGTCAGTACAATGAAAGCGGTAAACAATAGATTTCTAGTGATTTTAATGCTTCCGGTCAGCATTATTCTTTCCTCGTGCATGACTTCATCCTCTAGTGATAGCCTTGAGAATTTCATCATCCGAGGTGATACAGTTTTCGTGCCTAACGAAAGCATTGTGGCAGAAAAAATCAAATTGCTAACTGTACATGAAGAAGACTATAAGCGCGAGATGATAACTGCTGGCACGGTTAAAGCTATACCAAATCTATACGCAGAAATTGCTCCACCGTTTTCAGGACGAGTAACTAAAGTTTATCTGAAACTCGGAATGCAAACACGGCCAGGTACACCGCTCTTTGAAATGGTTTCACCCGAGTTTATGGAAGCACAAAAAATTTATTTTCAAGCTAAATCAGAATTTGAATCAGCCAAATTGACGCTAAAGCGTCAACAAGACCTAAAGGCCAATGGAGTGGGCGCAGAAAAAGACCTGGAGGAAGCAGAAACCAATTTTGAAGTGAAGGAAAAGGAATATCAAAATGCTGTGGCTTCACTGCGCATTTTCGGAGTAGATGTAAATAAGTTGGTCTTCGGCCAGCCCTTAGTGATAACTTCTCCAATTTCTGGTGAAGTAATAGAGAATGAGGTCGTTAATGGTCACTACATAAAGGCTGACGACCCGCCTCATGCCAAAATTGCCGACTTAAGTAAAGTGTGGGTAGTGGGTATGGTAAAAGAGAAAGACATACGCTTCATACACGAATTAGATGGCGCTGAAATTCTAGTTGCAGCCTACCCAGGCAGAAGGATTATCGGCAGAGTTTATCATGTAGACGAGCTCGTAGATGAGGCCACTAGAAGTATTCGGGTTTTGGTTGAATGCAATAACAGCGACCATACCCTGAAGCCTGGTATGTACGTAACAGTAAAATTCATTGATACGCCTGAAAAAGCTCTTTTTGTACCTGCTAAAGCGGTTTTGCAATACAATGACAAGAGCTATGTATTTGTTGAGGTTCAAAAAGGCGCCTATGTAAGAAGATTTATTGAAACAGGCGTCACCGACGATGACCGGATTCAAGTTATCAGCGGTTTAAAGTCGGGGGAAACCATTATTAGCGAGGGAGCTTTCTATTTACTGGAGGCAAAGTGAATGATGAATGATAAATGATAAATGATGAATTAAATATAATGATGAATAAAAAAGATAATCCGTTGAAGGATAGATCATTTCAGTTTGCTCTTAGAATAGTTGAGTTGTATAAGATGCTTACAAATGAGCAAAAAGAATTTGTAATGAGTAAACAATTGCTCCGTTCTGGGACTTCGGTGGGCGCTAATACCCGTGAGGCTCATCATCCACAAATTATCCGTAGCGCAAAAAGAGTGCGATGAAACAGTTTTCTGGCTGGAATTGCTGAGCCTTTCAGGCTTTATCAGCCAGGAAGAGTACAATGAATTATTAGCCACCGCAGACGAATTGTTGAAGATGCTAAGAAGTTCAATCATTACCTTAAAATCCACTTCATAATTCATGAGAAAGAGTCTCTTCGAAACTACAATATCCAAGCGCTGGCTCATAGCAGCACTATTTGTCTTGCTCTGCCTTTTTGGTTACTACTCCTGGACACAGCTTTCTATTGAGGCTTATCCAGATATTGGCGATGTGACTTCACAGGTAGTAACACAAGTGCCGGGTCTAGCGGCCGAGGAAGTGGAGCAGCAAATCACCATACCCATAGAGAGGGCCATAAATGGATTGCCTGGCATGCACGTGATGCGAAGCAAGAGCACATTTGGCTTGTCCATGGTAACTATAGTCTTTGAAGACGGTGTGGATGATTACTGGGCAAGGACGCGCATTCAGGAACGCTTAGCTGATTTAGAATTACCTTATGGTGCTAAGCCTGGCTTAGATCCACTAACATCACCCACCGGAGAAATTTTTCGGTACATCATAGAAAGTAAAACACATGATTTGCGCGAAATTACCGATCTACAAAATTTCGTCATTATTCCACGCATTAAGCAAGTGCCAGGTGTAGCTGACGTCACTAACTTCGGTGGCATAACCACTCAGTATCAAGTAGAGCTCGACCCGCGCAAATTAGAACAGTATAATATCGCCCTGAGGGAAGTCGTAGAGACCATAGAAAAAAACAATGCAAATGCTGGCGGTAGCATGGTCAATCGCGGCGACCAGGCTTTTGTAATCCGCGGGATTGGTCTGGTAAAAACCCTGGAAGACCTCGGGCGCATTGTAGTAAAATCCGTTGATGGCGTACCCATATATTTGAATGATTTAGGGAAAATCAAATACGGTAATCTAGAGCGCAAAGGCGCTTTGGGTTTCAGTGATAAGAACGGCGTAGATTATGAAGACAACATCGAGGGTATTGTATTATTGTTGAAACACCAGAATCCTTCTGTGGTCCTTAAAGGTATCCACGAAGCAATTGATGAGCTAAATAATTCCATTTTACCTGAAGGCGTCAAAATTCGACCAATCCTAGATAGAACTGATTTAGTAAATGCTACCCTTCATACTGTATTGAGGACACTGCTTGAGGGTATTACTCTCGTAGTTGTGGTGCTAATCATTTTTCTGGGCAGTTGGCGCGCAGCATTATTAGTAGCCCTAACTATTCCTATTTCCCTCTTGGTAGCATTCACCTTAATGCATTTCACCGATATTCCAGCCAATCTTCTTTCGCTGGGGGCCATCGATTTTGGAATAATAGTAGATGGCGCTATTGTCATGTTGGAGGTCATTTTGAAAAAGCGCGAAGACCAGCCACAAGTCGAGCTTACTGAGAAATCTGTAGCTCAATTAGTCAAGGAAGTATCGCGCCCTATATTTTTCGCCACTATTATCATTATTACGGCATACCTGCCTCTATTTGCTTTTGAGCGGGTGGAGAAAAAACTCTTTACCCCTATGGCATTTACGGTAGGTTATGCGCTGTTTGGCGCATTGTTAGTGGCCTTATTCCTCATTCCAGGCATGGCATATTTCATATACCGCAAACCGCAAAAGGTATTTCACAATAAATGGTTAGAAAAACTTACCAGTCTTTATCACTCTCGCATTCAGAAGATAATGAATGCGCCTAAGCGCGTGTTCTTGCCACTCGGACTTGTGCTGGTATTAGCCATTATTTTAACGATAACCGTAGGAAAGGATTTCTTGCCTCCATTAGATGAAGGCACTATCTGGTTACAGGTTTCCCTTCCACCAGGGATTACCTTAGATAAATCAAAAGAGATGAGCAACGAACTGCGCCGGGTAACGATGCAATTTGAAGAAGTGACCCACATGATGGTGCAAGCCGGACGCAACGATGACGGTACGGATGCCTGGACGCCTTCACACTTTGAATGTTTGGTCGCCTTGAAGCCCTACAATGAATGGAAACGCGGCAAAACAAAAGCAGATTTGATAAAGGAAATGGAAGCTGTGTACAAAAAAATGCCGGGATATAATATTGCCTTTAGCCAGCCCATGATTGATGGCGTGATGGATAAAATTGCAGGCGCCCATAGTGAACTGGTAGTGAAAGTTTACGGAGACGACTTTAAAGAAACGCGCAGAATTGCAGAAGAGGTTTTGAAAACCCTTCGCACAGTGAAAGGTGCTGTAGATCTAGCTATAGACCAGGAACCGCCATTACCTCAAATTCAGATCATTGCCGATCGACAAAAAATAGCCCAATACGGATTGAATGTAGATGATGTGGCGGAGTTAATAGAAGTAGCACTGGGAGGAAAAGCAGTTTCCCAAATATTTGTCGGGGTAAAGTCTTACGATATCATTTGCCGATATGCTGAAGAAAGCCGAAACACACCGGAAAAAATCGGCAATCTAATGCTCACGAATTCCGAGGGTGCCAGGATCCCCCTATCGCAGGTGTGCGACATAAAACTCAACACAGGAGAAAGCGTCATAGCACGCGAACAAAACAAGCGGCATCTCACCGTGCGGCTAAATCTACGCGGAAATGACCTGACCTCTTTCCTCAAAGAAGCGCAAGAAAAAATCGAGCGGGAAGTGAAATACGACCACAACCTCTATAAAATAAAGTGGGGCGGACAGTTTGAAAACCAAAATCGGGCTTACAGACATTTGGCAGTGATTGTACCTATGGCACTGGCCATCATGTTTGTATTGTTATACGGTGCTTTTGGCAAGTTCCGTCAGGCAGGATTGCTTATGGGCATAGTACCTCTGGCTTTGTTCGGCGGGATGTTGGCGCTAAATGTACGCGACATGACGCTCAATGTTTCGTCTGCAGTCGGCTTCATCGCTCTCTTCGGTGTGGCTATTCAAAACGGCGTAATCATGATTTCACGCATTAATACCCTACGCAAACAGGGTATGGATTTGTTACAGGCAGTGATAAAAGGTGCTCGAGACCGTTTTCGTCCAGTATTAATGACAGCCACTGTAGCTGTACTGGGTTTACTTCCGGCCTCGTTGGCTACTGGCATTGGCAGCGATGTGCAGCGACCATTGGCAACCGTTATCGTTTACGGTTTAATATTCTCAACATTGCTCACTCTTTATGCCTTGCCAGCTTTATATTATTTAGTAGAAAAGAGGTTTGGAAAGGAAGAGGATGCATAGCTTATTTTTTTAAAACCTTTAATTACATCCGGTAATAAAAATTTGAAAAAAGGACAGAGATGAATAATAAATTTATAACGCGGGGGGTAATGATACTCCTCCTTAGCGCGCCCCTGAGTATCCATCCTTTTTTTGCGCAAAAAGCAATTTTTGACACGTCATTTGCCAAGCGAACAGTTACCTATCAGGAATTCATAGCCCTAGTTGGTAAAAACAATTACGGATATATCGCTGAGAAGTTTAATGTAAACATAACTGAAGCTAATATTTTGGCTGCAGGAATTTTTCCTGACCCGGAATTGAGCTTCGGATGGTTTGACAACGGACAGCGCAGAATGAATATGGGATACGGCTTCAGCGCCGAACTAGGCTGGACCTTAGAACTTGGAGGAAAAAGGAAGGCGCGAATAGATTTGGCAAAAAGTGAGCACGAATTGATGAAATTTTTATTGCAGGATTATTTTAGAAATTTGAGGGCTGACGCTACTTTAGGTTATTTACAAGCACTTCAGAATAAATTATTGTTGGATGTTCAGATAAATTCATATCAAACCATGAGCCGCTTAGCACAGAGCGACAGCCTTCGTTTCCGCATAGGGGCCATCACAGAGATAGATGCCCGACAAAGTAAATTGGAAGCAGGTACTATGCTGAACGACGTGTTTCAGGCAGAAGCGGCGTGGAAAATAGCACTGACAAATTTATTCTCCTTTACTGGTCAAAAACAATCGGATACTTTATTGATTCCTCAAGGAAATTTTAATGCATTCGATAGAAACTTCAACTTATCTGATCTCATAATTACCGCACAAAACAATCGCGCTGATCTGTTAGCAGCGTTACAAAGAAAGAAAGTCTCTGAAAACTTAATCAAATTAGCTAAAGCCAACCGCATAATTGACATAGGCATATCCAGTGGAATAAATTACGCTTCATATACCCGCAATGTAATTGCTCCTACGCCATCCTTCGCATCTATCGGTATTGGAGTTACAGTTCCGCTAAAATTTTCTAACAACCGACCGGGTGAATTGAAAGCGAGCTACTATGCCAATCTACAGGCAGAAGCACAATACAGGCAAATAGAAGTACAAATTCAAAATGAAGTCACACAGGCCTACTTTAATTATGTGGCATTAAAAAAGCAGGTGCAACAATTTGAAACCGGTTTGCTCACCAATGCGAAGGCGGTATTAGATGGAAAAATATATAGCTACCAGCGCGGCGAAACTTCATTGCTTGAAGTGCTAAATGCACAACGCACTTACAACGAAGTGCAGCAATCCTACTATCAAACGCTTTACAACTATGCTGCGGCTCTGGTGGAACTGGAGCGAGCCGCAGGAATATGGGACATCGAGTTCTGAAAACTATAAATTCAAAAAACATTGCAAAGATGAAACATTCAATTATATTAACTTTTTTCCTAGTTGGAATTAATGCGTTTGCTCAGCAAACAAAAACGAGCAATTCAGCCCTTCATAAACAGAACTTTGACCTTAAAGATAGTCTCGACTACGAAAAGGAATTCCGTAAAAATTACGCATTATTCGATCGTGTTAATTTCGGGTGTAAAATTGGATATAACCGCAGCAACATATTTGGCAGAGATGTAGATTACATCTTTGCTAGTCGCAGAACCCAGTGGTTATCGGGTTGGCATTTGGGAATGCAAGTAAATACCCCATTGAACAGGCGTTTTGGACTCAAATATGAACTTCTCCTTTCTACACGAGGTGCATCCGTCTCTCTGACAGATAGCATTAGTGGGCTTTATTCTTCTAGATTTAGAACTTATTATCTGGATTTATTCCCAATTAGCCCCACATTTTATGTAAAACGGTTTCAGCTGCATGCGGGTCCTTATGTGAGCTTACTCAAAGCAGCTACCCTGCAGAAGAAAGATGAGCGCGGAAATTTTTTCACCGATAAAAGCATCTTTGGAGACGGGAGCAACAGAGAAGACGAAGTGAAATACCTCCAAAAATTCGACTTCGGTATTCACGCCGGAGTAGAATATCAACTTCCTTTTGGTTTATTTATTAGCGTTAAATATATGCACGGGCTCACGGATATTTTTCAATATGCTAATAGTTACACCTTTGAGGACGAAAAGACAGATAAAATTAAAATATTCAACAGACTTTTTGTCCTATCTATTGGTTATTATTTTGATGGATATCGTAACGGGCTCCAAGCACGATTGTAACGTGGTTTATTTCGGGAAGTAATTACATCTTCAATCACAGAGGACGCCGAAAATAACGGAGAAAGCTATCCACAAAGTTTTTTGATGTTTTCTGTAGACTTTTATTTTGTATAGAACATTTGCTGCTATCTGTTTTTGAGTAGCAGTGCATTTTGCGCGCGCTTGCAGGTGAAGTGGAGCATCATCGCTTGCAAGACGCTGTTCTCTTCTGTTTCAACACGCTGAGCCAGGCAGAGCAACGGAGCGCTTAACCTCAAAAGAGTTCGAAACAATACAGTGCATACCTAATATACTCAGCGCCGGCGAGAGCGTTACGGATATTAAAGGCAGCCAAAGCCTTATTTAGGGCGTCCTCTTTCAGCTCCAGATGATCACTGTTGACGATAATTGTGCACGGTATGCTGTCGGCTTAAGAGGCCCCTGGTGATCCATCAGCTTCTTGAAAGCGATATGCTAGTTTTTTGCAACAGAAACCGATAAAATCTCCTCAAGGTCTACAGTGAGTACCGAGCAGATCTTAACCTAACCCAGAATAGAGCATTTTACGAAAACGGTATCTACGTGTCTATAGTACAGAGTATACTGCAGGCGTGCACATTTTCGTACGATGAAAAGCTAGGTACCTTAACTAATAGTCGCCCTAAAAAACGACGGGAAAGGCGGGAGGTAAAGCGAACCTGCACCAAATAATATTTTTATCTTTTTTCAAAACCAACAGCTAAAAAGATAATTTTTTCGAAATGATTTAAAATTCACTTTTTTTGAATTTTTTCTAATAATAATTCATATATTCTGGATAAGATCTACTTTTGCCTTCGATCTTTAATCTATTTACGCGTTCACACTAAACAAAGTCCTATGTCATAAAGTGCAGACTACACTTATGCACGGCGCTCTTAGGGTGGCTAGTGCTTCTTGGTGGGCAAGTTGCCCTTGCACAGTTTACAGTTACAGGCCGGGTCCTGGACGTAAATGGAGAAGGCCTTCCTGGAGCTACCGTGAGCATCATGGGCACTAACCGCGGTACTACGACGGATGTAAACGGCAGCTTTCGCATTGAGGCACCCGGCTCGGCGGCAACCCTGACTATCACGTATACGGGCTACAAGACGGTAAATGTACAAGTGTCGTCAGCAAACTCCCAGATCAACGTTACACTAGAAGAGGACTACGCTGGCTTGGACGAAGTCATTATCTCGGGCGCTATCACGAGCGTTAAGCGCGCCAATCTTGCGAACGCTGTAGCCACCATTAGTGCACGGGAATTAACGGGCATAACCAATCAAAGTACGATAGACGGAGCCTTATACGCCAAATTCCGCGGTGCTGAGATTCGAGCGAACTCAGGTGCTCCAGGCGGTGGCTTTTCGGTGCGTCTACGCGGCGTAACATCCATTTTTGGCAATCAGCAACCGCTATACATCGTAGATGGCGTATTCGTCAACACTGATGCCATTACTTTGGGTACTAACGTCGTGTCAGCTGCAGCCGGTGGCGGTAACCCTTCCACTAACCAAGACGATGCCTCCAACCGCATTGCTGACCTCGACCCTGAAGACATTGAGACCATCGAAATTCTTAAAGGCGCCTCTGCCGCTGCTATCTATGGCTCTCGAGCTGCAGGTGGCGTAGTCATCATTACCACAAAACGCGGCAAGGCAGGTGAGACTCGGGTAACGCTCAATCAGTCCGTAGGCTTCAGTCAACCTATTCGTCTCTTGGGTATGCGTAAGTGGACAGCCGAATTAGTGGAAAAGGAATTTGGCCCTCCCGACCGTCAGCTCTTCGAGAAAAACGGCATAACTGACTACGAAAGAGAACTCTACGACAATCGCCCTTTGCTGACCGCCACTCGCCTCGATGTTTCTGGTGGTAATGAAAAAACAGCGTTTTTCATTGGAGGAACCTACCGCGACGAAGGCGGACTAGTAGACAACACAGGATATAAGAAAATCTCTGGTCGCGTCAACATTAGCCATCGTTTTAACGACTGGTTAGATATCCAAATCACCAATAATTACATTAATTTGCAGGCCGATCGAGGTTTCTTTAATAACTCCAATACGAACACGACTATTGGCTATGCGCATGCCTTTACAAAACCTTGGCTTAAGCTAAAACCCGAAACGCCTGGAGGGGACTATCCCGCTGTACCCTCTGTAGGCTCTAATATTCTCGAAACAGTAGCTCTTGTGACTAACCGAGAACAGGTAAACCGCTACATCGGAGGTGCCAATCTCAACGTGCGCTTGTGGCATAACGACAACAATGAGCTAAAGGCCGTAGTGCGCGCTGGCGTAGACCAATATACCCTACACACGACGTCTATTTTCCCTCAGAACTTGTCCTATTTCCGCGATCCTGGCACGTTAGGAGGCGTCTCTATTGCAGGCCGCACGCTCAATACCAATACGAATTTGTGGGGCTTTTTAGTGTTTACCCACGTCACACGAGGAGGCTCAATGTTGCGCACTCAAGGTGGGCTGACGGCAGAAAACTTCGACCAAAACACTATCATTAACACGGCCTCACGCCTCAATGGCTCCCAAACTAATCTCGACCAATCAGGTATTGTCTCGGTTTTTCACCGCCGCTATCCACAAAAAGACCGCGGTTTCTTCCTCCAACAGGAGATCAACTGGAGAGACCGTATAATGGTTACTGTGGGGATTCGCGGCGATAAGTCTACCAACAATGGAGACGCTGACAAACTCTATTACTATCCAAAAGCTAATGCAGGTATCAACTTGCATGAGTTCGGCTTAAAAAACAACCTCATCAGTCAAGCTAAGTTGCGCATTGCATACGGTCAAGCTGGTCGCTTTTCCAACTTTGACGACCGCTTCAATCCGATGGTAGCTACTTTTATTGGCAGCAGCAGCGGTCTTTATACTGCTACCTTGCGCGGCAATACCCAAGTAGGTCCTGAGCGCCAGAGCGAATTGGAATTTGGCACAGACTTGGGCTTTTTCAAAAATCGCGTCGTGGTAGATATTACTTACTACATTAAACGCATCGACGATCTCCTCCTACGCGCTCAACTACCACAATCTACAGGCTTCACCACGCAAGTCATTAATGCAGGAGGACTAGAAAATCGAGGCATCGAAATTGGACTTGACTTAGTACCTCTCCGCACTGCTAATTTTAACTGGACCAGTGGCATCAGTTTCTGGAAAAATCGCTCTGAAGTTACGCGCCTTGACGTGCCGCCCTTCAACATCGGCGGCTTTGCCCTCAGCCTGGGCCAGTACCGCATCGAAAAAGGCCTGCCCGCCACAACCATCGTCGGTACCGTGCCGCGCAACGACCCGGAATTCGGCAAAGCCACCTACAAAATCTACGGCGATGCCGAGCCCGACTTTAACATGGCGTTCAATAACGCTTTCAGTTTAGGCCGCTTCGAGCTCAACTTCCTCATCCACTGGCGGCAGGGCGGCGACGCTATTAACCTTAGCACCCTGCTCTGGGACTTGGGCAAACTTACTTGGGACTATGACGACAAAACGCTCGACCCTACAGGCCAACTCACCAATGGCCCCTACCGCGTTACCCAGTGGAATGCCAATCGGAACACCCAACCGTGGATTGAGGACGCTGGCTACGTACGCCTACGCGAGGTTGGTTTGTATTACAACATCCCTCGCCGCGTCTTCAGCGACAAACTCAGCCTGCGCCTCGGCGTCAGCGGCCGAAATGTGTTCAACCACTTTAAATAGCTATGACCCTGAAGTCTCGAACTTTGGCAACAACGTATTGGCCAATACTGTCGAAGTAACGCCATTCCCTAGTTCGAAACGCTGGGTATTCCACCTGACGGCCAACTTCTAAGGGCTTTTTTTGAAAGGCTTAACGCAGTTTTTTAACAAAAAAATTTAGAAAAAATGAAAAAAGCATCTATAAAAATCGGCATCGCCGCGCTGGTGCTACTCACCTGGCTGAGCGCCTGCAAATTGGAAAACATTCCCAACCCGAACGCGCCTGACCAGATCAACTTGGAAAACGGCGGCGCAACACTCAATGACTTGCGCCTATTAGCCGCTGGCTGCGAGTCGGTGCTTCGCGTAGACATGGAATTCCACTTTTGGACGGTCAGCATCGTAGGCCGCGAATACTGGGACCTGCGCAACACCGACCCACGCTACACCGGCGAACTGCTGGGTAAAGGCGGCGGCGGGCTGGACGACAACGGCTTCCTGACCACCCGCTCCTACTCGGCTCGATACCGCGCCGTGCGCACCGCCTGGGTGCAAATCCACGCGGCGCAAACCAGCCCGGCAACCCTGACGCCTGCGCAGCGCAACGGCTTCATCGGCCACGCCCGCACGCTCATTGCCTATTCGCTCCTGCTCGAACTCAATCGGCAGTACACCAACGGCATCCGCGTGGAGGTCGAAAACCCAGACCGCTTGGGGCCTTTCGTCTCCTATGCTGACGCTCTGCGTGCCATCCGGCAAATCCTCGACCAGGCCTACAACGAGCTGAACGGCGCACAATTCCTCTTCACCTCCACCCTGGGCAATGTGGAGCGTGTGCGCCAGTTCAACCGCGCCATCGCTGCCCGCGTGGCCATGTACCAGAACGACAAGGGCGCTATGAGAACAGCCCTGCAGCAAACTTGGCTCAATTTAGACGGCCCCATGGATGAGGGTGTGTACTACGTCTTCGGCGCAGGCGGCAACAACTTGCTCAATCCTCTCTACACAGTGCCATTCCAAACGGCGTATGTGGCTCATCCACAGTTTGTCGCCAACGCCGAACCAGGCGACCAGCGTTTCATTAAAAAAACGACTAAGCTCGCCACCCCCTTCTCCACCGATGGGTTGTCGGGCGACGTGCAGGTAACCATGCTCGCCTCTAACACCGCGCCTTTCCCTATTATCCGAAACGAGGAACTCATCCTCATGTGGGCAGAAGCCAACATCGGCCACAACAACGCCGAAGCGGTCAAGGCCATCAACAAGGTGCGCAAAGCGGCCGGCTTAGGCGACTACACCGGCCCCACCGACGACGCCGCGCTCGTCAACCGCCTCCTGCACGAACGCCGATACTCGCTCTTCGGCGAAGGACACCGCTGGATTGACATGCGCCGCTATAATCGCCTCAATCAAATACCGACCGACCGACCGGGCGACGTGGTGCACGAAAAGTTTCCGAGGCCAATCTTCGACCAGCCGTAAACACAGGGCGTCCTCATGCGCCCTGCATATAGTGCATAGGCTGTGCTGCACGTACTGTGGCCGCTCCGACTTTCGGGGCGGCCATGGTTTTTTATTGAGATAAAAAATGTCAAGCGATAGGAGCATCTTTGTAAAGGCTATTCCTCTCAGCGAATAAGAAGGGCATCGCATCTTTGCTAAGACGATTGAGCATTTTATGCTGAACAAGCTGACAATAAGGAATTTCAAACTCTTCGAAGAAGTGGAGATTGAGCTGGCCGAGCGCGTAGTGTTTATTGGGCCCAACAACTCCGGCAAGACATCGGCGCTGCAAGCGCTGGCGCTGTGGGACGTAGGCGTGAAGCGCTGGTTGGAAAAACGCAGGAGCGGGCGCATCCCGAAGGAGCGCTCGGGGGTTACGATCAACCGGCGCGACCTTGTGGCGATCCCTACGCCATCGGCCAACCTGCTGTGGCGGCATCTGCGCACGCGCTCCGGCGAACGCCAAAACGAAAGGTTGATCACCCAAAACGTGCGCATTGAAATAGGTGTTGAAGGCGCCGACAAGGACGTCTGGGAATGCTACCTGGAATTTGATTACGCCAACGAAGAGTCCATTTATTGCCGCCCACCTCTGTTGAGTAATGGCACGGAGCGTTGGCGGGTACCCGAGCACTTGCGCCATTTGCGCGTGGCTTACCTGCCGCCTATGTCGGGCTTGTCGGCGCGCGAACCGCGGGTGGATGCAGGATACATCCGCGTTCAATTGGGCGAAGGACGCACCGCCGAAGTGCTGCGCAACCTGTGCTGGCAGGTATTAGACGGGCCGGACGGAAAGGAAAAATGGCGTGAAATCACAGAGCAGATCGCGCGCCTTTTTGGCTCTCGCTTAGACGAGCCGCGCTATATCGCCGAACGCGGGGAAATCGCCATGAGCTACCGCACCCGAGAGGGCGTTCAGCTCGACATTTCCAGCTGCGGGCGCGGTGAGCAGCAGACACTGTTGCTCTTAGCCTACCTGGCTGCACACCCTGGCAGCGTTCTCCTGTTAGACGAACCGGACGCGCATCTGGAGCTGCTGCGCCAGCGCCAGATTTACCAGCTGCTCTCGGAAGAAACCGAACGGCACGGCAGCCAGCTTATCGCCGCCAGTCATTCCGAAGTGGTGCTCAACGAGGCCTCAGACCGCGATGTGGTGGTCGCCTTTGTCGGAAAGCCCCACCGCATGAACAATCGCACTCAAATCCTCAAAGCGTTGCGCGACGTGGGCCTCGAAGACTACTACCAGGCTGAGCAAACTGGCTGGATCCTCTACTTGGAAGGCGCCACAGACCTGGCTATACTGAAAGCATTCGCCCAACAACTACAACACGCGAAGGCTATAGAAGCCCTGGACCGCCCGTTTGTGCGCTATGTAGGCAATCAGCCGGCCAAGGCCAGAGAGCACTTTTACGCCCTGCGCGAGGCCAAAATAGACCTCATCGGCGTGGCTATATTCGACCGCATAGACAAACAGCTGGAACCAGGCCAACATTTGCGAGAAATCATCTGGCGCCGCCGCGAATTGGAAAACTACCTCTGTCAGAAAAATACCCTGCTGGCCTTTGTAGAATACGAAGGGCGAAAGATAGAAGGCTCACTCTTCGCCACTATTTGGCAAAACACTATGGAGGACAGCATTAAAGAAGTGGAAAAGGCGCTTCGAACGCTAGGAAAAGACCCCTGGAGCGACGACATTAAAGCCAGCGAGGAGTTCTTAGAACCGCTTTTTAAAGTGTTCTATCAAAAGCTGCAGCGCCCTAACGACATGGCCAAAAAGAACTTCTACGCCTTGGCCCAGCATGTACAGCCGGAGGACATTTCACCGGAGATTCTCCAAGCCTTAGAAATTATCGCTCAAACAGCCAGCAAGGCGCAAAAAGGCGCTTAGAAACAACCGCCGAAAGAAATACTTCTATGCATTACTTCAGCAGACACAAGACTCCGAACGTTTACAAAGCACAGCATCGAGGTATTGGCCTTAAGTCGGGCAAAGAACACGTGTTTTCAACGCGCAAAAAAGAGCTGACTCTGGCATCGAAAGGATGCGTTCTTGAATCTTTTGGCATATCTGTTCACCCAGGCGCCCTCGAAGCGCACACACCGCAAGGGTGCCCACTTTTATTCCAGCTATGAACACGTTTAGAATTGCAAACATCATGGCGTCTCTCCTCTTAGTCCTGTCCCTCCGGGGACAAGAAAAACGGGATTATCAGTGGATTATCGGATATGACTACTCTGGACTTCCTGATCAGATAATTTCCATGAACTTTCTGTATAGTCCCGTATTTGTCTCGCATATTCCTACGGTTAGTAGATTCTCAATGGAGGGGTCGAATACCAGCATGAGTGACCCAGAGGGCAAACTACTGTTTTATTCCAACGGCTGTAAGATCGTCAATGCTAAAGGCAAATTAATGCTCAACGGCGATAGCATCAACCCGGGATTAATGCAAGGGTTCTGCTCCTCAGGTGGTAGTACATGGCGACAGGGTATAATTGCATTGCCTGTTCCCAAGAGCGATAGGCTTTACTACATATTTAACCTGGACATGGATCAGGAGGCATATATTTACACCAACTATTATGGCGTTGCTCCCGAGCGGCTTTTTTATCAAGTGATTGACATGTCCCTTGACTCTGGCTATGGTGGAGTCATTTTAAAAAACCAGATTGCCATAAAAGATACCTTTGCTCGTGGCAACATCTCTGCTGCCCGGCATGCCAACGGCAAGGACTGGTGGGTTATCGTACCCAAGTCGCACACCAACTGTTATTTTCTATTGTTACTCACAGAGCAAGGACTCCAGCCTCCTAAGCTCAAGTGTGTTGGACATGTGTGGTCAGACAAGGACTCTGGCGCGCAGGCTACCTTTTCTCCTGACTTAAAAAAGTACATACGTTTTAATGCCTGGAATGGACTAAATATCTATGATTTTGACAATGCTACCGGAGAATTATCCAATCCTATTCAGATCACATTTCCCAACGATACAATAAACTACATAGCAGGTGCATCCGTATCTTCAAACTCGCGCTTTCTCTATCTTTCAGCGAGAAGAAGAGTGTATCAATTTGACCTCCAGGCCCCAGACATAGAGGCCAGTAAGATAAAAGTAGCTGAGTGGGATGGAACTTACGATCCCTATCCCAGCATTTTTTACCTCTCCGCCCTGGCGCCCGATGGCAAGATTTACATCTCGAGCACCAGCAGTCATCGTCACCTGCATGTCATAGAAAGGCCCAACTGTCCGGGTCTGTCCTGCCAATTGGTACAAAGAGGGCTTCCTTTGCCTTCCTTTAACTTCGCCACGATACCCAATTTTCCGCATTATCGCATGTCGAACGAAGGTTGCGATACCACCAATCACACAGACGAGATCGCTTGGGATAACGGTACGCTTGCCCTCTATCCCAACCCTACCCGAGGTGAATTGTGGGTCAATTACCCCGACAAAGGAAGCGAGAACTTGATCTTCAGACTCCATGATGCCTATGGTAGGCTTGTGTATGAACAGAGGATAGTGGAACCTCTGAGCAGAATAGATGTGTCGTTCTTGAAGCCTGGAAACTACATGTATTTAATTGAAGGGTACAAAATGACAGCCTCTGGCAAGGTCTTAAAAATAGAATGATGCAAAATTTTCTTAGAAATAGTACTGAGGAAAGAGCAATTAAAATGATACGCTGTTTTTGGCCGAATTTTGCAAAAGCACTACCTTAGACCGACCTTTTATTTTCCTACAACCGTCATACCTTCATCAACATTCATTTTTTCCTATGAATAAGTATTTGCTACTCCTCCTCGCTTGGGTAATTGCGGCTAATGCTTCCATAGGGCAAACAGCAGCCGACGTGGTGGTTCCCATCACCGTCACCACGAACAGTAACCCTCCTTCCATCACGTTGACGTTCCCTGCTCGACCCACGGACACGCTGACTGTCATTGGGCGAAAATTGATTAATCAGACCCAATGGCAGGCTATTCGCTTGCCCAGCAATGCTACTACCTTTACAGATGTAAACGTGAGTGTAGGTGTTGGCTATGAATACATTGTTGTTAAGCGCGGCACAGGCGTGCCCAACACGAGAATAGGCCTAACTTACGCTGGTATCCAGGTAGCTTCGCCCACTTATCGAGGCAAGCTAGTTCTAATTGTCGACAACGTGCTTTCTGGCCCATTGGCTGCTGAGCTGTCTCGCTTTGTTCAGGACCTACGCGGCGATGGGTGGCAAGTTATCCGACACGACATTAACGTTGCTACCAGTACAGTATCATCAGTTAAGGCTATTTTACGTAACGAATATAACAAGGATCCAGAGAATGTAGTAGCCGCTTTACTGTTTGGTAACATACCCGTTCCCTACTCAGGCAATATTGCTCCCGATGGACACACTGACCATCAAGGTGCATGGCCTACTGACTATTACTATGGGGACATGGATGAGTCGGCTTGGACAGACAACACCGTAAATAACTCCAATGCTGCGCGTCCTGCTAACCGCAATGTGCCCGGAGACGGTAAGTTCGACCAAAGCCTGACTCCTACTTTGGCAGAAATTGTCGTTAGTCGCGTGGATTTTTCCAACCTGACTACCGGCTGGGGAGTATCGCAAACTGAACTCTACCGTCGATATTTAAATAAAAATCACGCCTTTCGCACCGGTGCCTACAAACCTGCTAACCAGACGCTTGTGGATGACAATTTTGGCTTCTTTAACGAAGAAGCTTTTGCCCAAAATGGCTTCCGCAACGGCTATACTCTTACAGGACCGACTTCGGTTCAAGCCCTTGATTTTTTCAACGACACCAAAAATCGCAGCTTTCTCCTCGGCTACGGCTGCGGCGCCGGCACTTATACCAGCGCTAATGGCGTAGGTACATCAGCCAATTTCCAAACCGATAGCGTCAACATTGTGTTTTCGATGCTCTTCGGCAGCTACTTTGGCGACTGGGATTTTGAAAACAATCCCTTCATGCCCAGTGCCTTAGCCTCCAAAGGCGGCATTCTGACCTGCTCATGGGCTGGCCGACCCAATTGGCACCTGCACCACATGGCGTTGGGCGAACCCATTATGACCAGCACTTTCTGGGTGTGGCTCAACAGCTTTCTGCAGTTTCCTGTTTACCCGCCCAACCTTGGCAGCGGCCTCATCCATGCTGGCCTGCTGGGCGATCCCACGCTGCGCGCTCATGCCGTTCGGCCCGCTCGAAATCTCACGGCTACGGCTAAATGTGGCAGCATCCAGCTCAGCTGGGAGGCCTCACCAGATGCACAATTGGGCTACCTGGTTTATTGGGCCGAACATCCCGACAGCGTCTATCAGCTCATCAGCAATCCAGTAATAGGTACATCATTCATAGATTCCTTCCCGATCAGTGGAAACAATTACTATATGGTGCGCGCTTTGCGCTTAGAGCAAGTACCCACTGGTTCGTATTTCAACCAAAGCACTGGCATCTTCGCCTCTGCCTTCTACGAGGATGTGCCAGTTGAACTGCAGGTGCAAACCACCGACGTTTCGTGCAACGGCGATGCTAACGGTTCGGCTAGTGTGGTCGCTACAGGCGGTACCTCGTTTACATATCAATGGTCGAACGGTGCCACCACAGCAACCATCACTGGCTTAGCGCCTGACCTCTACACTGTTACAGTAACGAACAACTATGGCTGCACTGCTGAGGCCGAGGTACTGATCCAGGAGCCTGACCCGCTCAATGTGGAGACCATCACCTTTAATCCTAGCTGCGCTGGAGCTGACGACGGCAGCGTCTTCCTCACTGTCAGGGGCGGAACGCCAACCTATTCTTATGCGTGGGCAACAGGCCAAACAACCTCTGAATTGCTCAATGTTCCTGCGGGCACGATAAGTGGCACCGTAACTGACGCCAACGGCTGTACCATCGAAGTGGTAGTTACTCTCACTGAGCCAGACCCGCTCGATATTGTGCTGAAACCTTTTGATATCCTATGCGGTGGCACCTCTACTGGCCGCATAGAAACTAATGTTAGCGGGGGGACGCTGCCCTACACATACCGGTGGTCGAACAACAGTACGGGTGCCACACTACAAAATGTACCTGCTGGCACGTACACGGTTACGGTAACAGACTTCAACGGGTGCGTTATCGAGGCTGAGGCTACACTGAATGAATCACCTCCCATTGTCATTAGTGGAGAAGTTAGCAATGCTGGCTGTGCCGGCGCAGCGACAGGTCGTGTGCTCCTTACTGTCAGTGGCGGCGCTGGCGGATATATATATGCCTGGTCTAACAATACGACAGCTAAAGACCTTGAAAACGTCGCTGCCGGCACCTACACGGTAACAGTAGCCGACGCAAGTGGATGCACGCGCGCCCAAACCTTCATTGTAGGCCAAGCCACCGATTTGGAAGTCACTACCATTACAAGCCCGGTGCGTTGCTTCGGCGAAGCTACCGGCAACGCTACGGCTAACGTTAGTGGAGGAACGCCAAACTATACCTACTTATGGTCAAACAATGCCACAACGCCTACTACTAGCAACCTTCCTGCCGGCACTTATACAGTAACTGTAACCGACGCTGCCGGCTGCTCGCAGACGGCTACTGCTGTAATTGCACAACCTCCTGCTATCAGCGCTACAGCAGAGTGGACGGCCTTGCCTTGTCGTCAGGATATTGGCAACGTAACACTGACCGTTACAGGCGGCACGCCGTCTTACAGCTTCCTATGGTCCAATGGCGCAACCACACAGAACTTGAGTAACGTGCCACCAGCTCCCTACACAGTAGAAATCAAAGATCTCAACGGCTGCACGAAGGTAGTAGTTGCTAACGTCGTCCAACCCGCGCCGCCGCTGCAGTCGCAGATGACATTTGTGCAGACCTCCTGCCCGGGCGTGACGCCCGTAACTGGCACGCTTACAGTGGTCGTTAGCGGTGGCACACCGGGTTATCAGTACGCGTGGTCGAACAATGCCTCTACGCCTACGCAATCTAACGTTCCGTTGGGCACTTATACAGTAACCATTACTGACGCTGCTGGCTGCACGCGCGTGGATAACAACCTTTTTGTTCAGCGCATCCCGGATTGGGATTTAACGGGCGTCGTTAAGCCCGTTACCTGCCCGGGCGGCAGTGATGGCGCCATTACACTCACTGTTGGAGGAGCCTCAGGCGGCTACACCTTCCTGTGGTCAAACGGTCTTTCGACGCAGAACCTGACCAACTTGTCGCCGGGTATTTACACGCCCACCGTTACGGACAGCCGCGGATGCACCACCAGCACTACGTTTGTCGTCCCGGCGCCGCCGCTATTTAATGTGTCTGTTACGGTTAAAGACGTTAGCTGCCCGGGCGGCAACGACGGCGCCATCACCCTCACGGTCAACGGCGGCACGCCGCCCTACACGTATCTCTGGAGCAACGCCGGCACAACGCCATCTATCAGCAACCTGACAGCAGGTGCCTATGCCTGCACGATCACCGACTCCAAAGGTTGCACCACCACCGCGCAGGTCATTGTGCAATCGCCCACGCCGCCCACGGTCAACCTCATTGGCGCTGACACAGCCTGCGTGGACACT
>JANWXM010000019.1 GCA_025055285.1 Saprospiraceae bacterium | reverse complement strand
ATCGAAACATCCTTTCCCTGCTTTCCTACTGGGATTTTTATTCATGATTTTCTACTTTTGGGGTGCGGAAGATGCACTTCAAGCAATGGAAGCACAGACTTTTTGCAGCATCTTTGCCTCGTCATGATCTTGCTGCTTGTTTTCAACCGCCCCGACCACACGCGCCGCATTGTGGAGCGCCTACGCCGATTGCGCCCGCCTGTTCTTTACGTCAGCGCTGACGGCCCGCGAGCGCACGTACCTGCCGACGCCGCCAAATGTGCCGCTGTACGCGCCATCTTTGAGCGAGAAATAGACTGGCCTTGTGACCTGCATACGCATTTCCTGACCGAAAACCTCGGTTGCCGGCGCGCTGTGGAAAAAGGTATCTCCTGGTTTTTTGAGCAAGTAGAAGCGGGCATCATTCTGGAAGACGACTGCTTGCCCGATTTGTCGTTCTTTCCCTTTTGCGCCGAACTGCTTGAGCGCTACCGCCACGACGAGCAAGTCATGCATATCGCTGGTAGCAACCCCGCTTCACGCGCTTGCAGGCATCTACCAAGCAGCTATGTGTTCTCTCGCTTCTCTTTCATTTGGGGCTGGGCTAGTTGGCGGCGCGCCTGGCAGTACTATGACTCAACTTTTCCCGATCTTGAGAATCAGTGGGCAGACCCAAATAGCGCATTTTCTCAATTGCTGCCCGACCGCGCAGCGCGCCGCTACCTTTTGGACAAATTCGAGCGCGTCCGCAACGGTGCTATCGACACTTGGGATTATGCCTGGTTCTATGCCGTTGTGCGGGCTCGCGGCCTATGCATCGTGCCTAAAATCAATTTGGTGCAAAACATTGGCTTCGACGCCCAAGCCACCCACACTCCTGCTGCCGTGGCTAAACGACATGCTCAAAAAGCCGATGCTATGCCCTTTCCACTCATCCACCCTGTACAACGCGAACCCATCCTCGCTTTAGAAAAAGCCTTCTTTTACGCTTCCCAAAAAGACCCGCTCCGCCTTTGGCTGCGCCGGCTAGCGCCTGCATGGTTCTATCGGTAAGCAGCATGTCGAGAAAGTCGCCGAACAGCACTGTAAAACGCCCTATTTTTGCCCAATACCTCGCGCACATGGAAATACGAACGGAACTGTATCTGGGCGATTGTCGAGAAAAACTCCATCTATTGCCAGACGAGTCTGTTGATCTCAGCTTTACCTCTCCTCCTTATGCTGATCGACGGAGAAACACCTACGGCGGCATCCATCCCAGCGATTACGTCGAGTGGTTTTTACCTATTGCGGCGCAATTGCTTCGAATACTGAAACCCACAGGGACGTTCGTGCTGAATATCAGAGAAAAAGTGGTCAACGGTGAGCGCAGCACTTACGTGCTGGAGCTCATCCTGAACATGCGCCGACAAGGCTGGCTGTGGACGGAGGAATTCATCTGGCACAAGAAGAATTGCTCCCCGGGCAAATGGCCCAACCGCTTTCGCAATGCCGGGGAACGCCCGTTGCAGTTCAATAAAAGCCGAAAGTTCCACATGTATCAAGAGGCCGTCATGGTACCTATGGGCGATTGGGCTAAAACCCGCCTGCGCAACCTGTCGGAAACCGACAAAATACGCGACAATTCTAAAGTGGGCAGCGGTTTTGGCAAAAACATCTCCAGCTGGCTGGGCTGCGAGATGGCATACTCTACCAACGTACTGCATCTAGCTACCGAGTGCAGCCACAAAAACCACCGTGCTGCTTTTCCAGAAGAATTGCCCGAGTGGTTCATTAAGCTCTTTACTCGTGAAGGCGATACCGTACTCGACCCGTTCATGGGGTCAGGAACGACACTCATCGTAGCCGATCGCATAAGGCGACACGCCGTGGGCATCGAAATCGCACCGGAGTATTTTGAGATGGTGAAAAAGCGATTCGCTGGATATCAATGCGATAGAAAGACATATGGTGCTATCCTAAGTTAAGCCCTCTACACATGTCCACCTCTACCGACATTTTGCGTCCGCATGCCGAAGCGGCTTACGCTGCTGAGTTGGAGGCCTTAGCGCATGCCGACGAGCGCCCACGGCCGCCGGGTTGGCGGCTATCGCCCTGGGCGGTTGTTACCTATATTTTGGGCGGCCGGGTAGGCAATACGGTTCTTACGCCCAAATACATTGGTCCGCGTCGTCTGGTGGAGATGGCCGTAGCGACGCTGGCCACCGACCGGGCTTTGCTGTTGGTAGGGCTGCCCGGCACGGCAAAGACATGGCTAAGCGAACACCTTGCAGCAGCCATTTCGGGCGACAGCACGCTGCTGGTGCAAGGTACGGCAGGCACGGACGAAGATGCCCTGCGCTATGGTTGGAACTATGCGCGCCTTATCGCTGAAGGGCCTTCAGAGCGGTCGCTCGTGCCCAGCCCTATCATGGTAGCCATGCGCGAAGGTAAGTTAGCGCGCATTGAAGAGTTAACGCGTATTCCGGCTGATGTGCAGGACGCCCTTATTACCATTTTGTCGGAAAAAACACTGCCCATTCCGGAGTTAAATACTGAAGTTCAAGCGCGGCGAGGCTTTAACGTTATTGCCACAGCTAACGACCGCGACCGGGGTGTCCATGAAATGTCGGCAGCACTGCGCCGGCGCTTTAATACCGTGGTGCTGCCCTTACCAGCTTCCCTAGAGGAAGAGGTGCGCATTGTGCAGCAGCGTGTTGCCGAATTGGGCCAGGCTCTGGAGCTGCCACCCGACTCGGCGCCGCTAGACGAAATACGTCGTTTGGTCACTATTTTTCGGGAGTTGCGCAACGGAAAAACAGAAGATGGGTGCACCAAACTCAAAAGCCCTAGTGCTGCGCTTAGCCCAGCTGAAGCTATTTCTGTAGTGCATCAGGGGCAGGCCCTGGCCGTCCACTTTGGCTCAGGTCGCCTCAATGCGCGTGACTTAGCCGCTGGCTTAGTCGGCGCTGTAGTAAAAGACCCTTCTACCGATCAGACTGTCTGGGCGGAGTACTTAGAAACTGTCGTACGCCGCCGGGCCGAGTGGAAAGACTTGTACGAAGCGTGCAAGGACTTAGAGCACTAAAGTGCCATGCCTCTGCAAAACGTCTACGCGAAGCTCTTGAACGCCCACCAACAGAGGGAAAAGCAGCTGGCCGTATTGCTCGATCCTGATTTAGCGCGCCTTAGCCGTTTGCATCGCACGGTCGAACTGGCTGCAGAGTTGGGTGTCCACTACCTTCTAGTAGGTGGCAGTCTGGTGGTCAACGACCGGCTCGACGCCGTCCTGTCTGATATCCGACAGCGATGTGCAGCACCTATAGTGTTGTTTCCAGGCAATTCTTTTCAATTGAGCTATCGAGCCGACGCGCTGCTCTTTCTTTCACTCATTAGCGGGCGCAACGCCGATTTACTCATTGGGCAGCACGTCATTGCCGCGCCGTTTTTGCGGCGTTCGCCGTTAGAGATTATCCCTACGGGTTATCTGTTGATAGATGGCGGCGTGGTTAGCTCAGTGCAGTACATGTCGAACACGCTGCCCATCCCAGCCAACAAGCCCGATATTGCGGCTTGTACGGCCATGGCTGGCGAAATGCTAGGGCTGAAGACAATTTACTTAGATGCTGGCTCGGGTGCTCATCGTCCTGTACCTGAAGAAATGATCGCTGCTGTGCGCACGGCCGTAGAGGCACCGCTATGGGTAGGCGGTGGTATTCGCACACCTGAACAAGCGGCGGCCCGATGGCGTGCTGGTGCCGACGTCGTGGTGGTAGGCACTGCAGCAGAGCAACAGCCCGAGTGCCTGCGCGAACTGATGGCAGAGGCAAAGAATCAATAGATAACGCCCTAATTCTCCGTCACAAGGGCTTCGGTCCTATTTTTCTGAATTTTTTGTGGCCTTTCTCGCAATCCTTTGCCTAGGAAACTTTTTCTTCGTCGAAGTACTTCGTTGCACCATACAACAGTGAACCCTTACCTTCGCCCTTTGAGCTGTTTTCACACCACATACCTATGCGCATCTGCTTTCTTCTCGTTATCAGTCTGGTAGGCTCGACTGCTCCGTATGCTCAAACGTCTCTTTCCCAAAAGGAGAAAGTGCTTCTCCAGCACGTCAATCCATTCATCGGCACAGATGCCCACGGCCACACTTTTCCTGGTCCTACAGCGCCGTTTGGCATGGTGCAACTAAGCCCTGATACACGCCTTGAGGGATGGGATGGTTGCTCAGGTTACCACTATTCTGACCAGAAGATTTATGGTTTTAGCCATACACACCTGAGTGGCACAGGCGTACCTGATTACTGCGACGTCCTCATCCTGCCATATTTGCGCGACTTGAGCATGGAAGCTGGACAAAATGCCGCTCCTTTCGACAAGGGGACGGAGGTAGCTGAACCTGGCTATTATGCTGTGACACTGAATCCAAATACCGCGGATGAAATTTTCGCTGAACTCACTGCCACAGAGCGCGTAGGTGTACACCGATATACGTTCCCTGCCAATCGCGAATTTGCCCATCTATTCATTGACTTGCGCCATCGCGACGAGGTGCTGTTGTCTAGTCTTTCTATGGTTAGCGACCGCGAATTGGTTGGGTACCGTATTTCGAGCGCTTGGGCAAACGACCAACGCCTCTACTTCGCTATTCGCTTCTCACGGCCATTTTTTCAGTTGCGCATCTTCGACATGACCCAAAACCCCATTCGTTCGATGCGTACTGTTACGAGTCGCGCTATTACAGCATTGATAGATTTTTACAACTACGGTGGTACTCCTCTTACTGTAACGGTTGCTCTATCGCCTGTCAGCGTACAAAATGCTCGACAAAATTTAGATGCAGAGTGCAATCACTTCAATTTTGACTCCGTTCGCTTCGAGACGCAGCGCAAATGGGCTATGCAATTGAGCAAAATCGACGTAGAAGGTGCCGAGAATGAAGCGCAATTGCGCACGTTCTACACTGCTCTTTATCATACTATGCTGGCGCCGAACCTATATTGCGATATCAACGGCGAATACCGAGGGCGCGACAAAAAGATCTACAAAACAGAAGGCTTTGACTATTACACTGTTTTTTCGCTGTGGGATACTTATCGCGCCCTACATCCCCTGCTAAATATTTTAGAGCCAAAGCGAACGGCTGACTTTATCCAGACCTTCTTGCGCCAATACGAGCAGGGCGGTTTGTTGCCAGTTTGGGAACTGAGTGCCTGTGAAACCTATTGCATGATCGGAAATCACGCCATACCCGTCATCACAGACGCCTGGCGCAAGGGTATTCGCAACTTTGACGGGCAGTTGGCCTTGAAAGCTATGCTTGCTAGCGTTCATCAAGATCATCGCGGGCTAGATGCATACAAGTCAATAGGCTATATCCCTTCAGATCGCGAGCCGGAATCTGTATCGAAAACCTTGGAATAC
This sequence comes from Saprospiraceae bacterium, assembly GCA_025055285.1. Lineage (GTDB taxonomy): Bacteria > Bacteroidota > Bacteroidia > Chitinophagales > Saprospiraceae > M3007. The sequence goes on along the minus strand of JANWXM010000019.1, from coordinate 62,946 downwards.
GCTTTCGACGACTGGTGCGTAGCACAAATGGCTTTAGCCTTGGGCGAAAAGGACGTTGCCGATACCTTTCTACGACGAGCGCAGTACTACAAAAATCTCTTTGACCCTACAACATGCTTCTTTCGCGCGCGCCACAATGGCACCTGGCATGCTCCTTTTGACCCTTTCGAAGTCAACAACCATTATACGGAAGCTAACGCCTGGCAGTACCGCTTTGCTGCTCCACACGATATTTCAGGCATGATACGCCTTTTCGGCGGCCCAGAGGCTTTTTGCCGCGCGCTAGATTCCCTCTTCACCGCTCCTAGTCGGACTTCAGGGCGTCAACAGGCCGATATCACTGGGCTCATCGGGCAATACGTGCACGGCAATGAGCCTAGTCATCATATTGCCTATCTATACAACTACGCTGGCCAACCCTGGAAAACTCAACACAGCGTGCGCCAAATTATGGATGAACTCTATGCTGACCGCCCGGACGGCCTTAGCGGCAATGAGGACTGTGGTCAAATGTCGGCTTGGTATGTTTTCTCTGCTCTCGGCTTTTACCCTGTCGTGCCGGGGAGTGACCACTATGCCATTGGCACTCCGCTTTTTGAGAAAGCGGTGATTCGTTTGGAAAATGGTCGGACCCTCACCATACTTGCTGAGGGTGTTTCCTCGAAACGCCGCTACGTCGCTCGAACTTACTGGAATGGCAAACCATGGTCGCGCTCATACCTTACGCACGAAATGATTACAAGCGGCGGAGAGCTGCGCTTCGAGATGAGCGACCGACCAACTGCTTGGGGAAAGGCCGAAGGTGACCGCCCTGTAGCAAGCATTGAAGCAGAACCTCTTGTACCCATGCCGTTTGTCTACGGTGAGGTTAAACGCGTTTTTGAAAAAACCCAGACCATACGCCTTGGCTGCGCCGACCCCAAAGCCGTCATTTACTACACCCTTGATGGCAGCGAGCCTGAGGTCAACACTGCACACCGCTACGAAAAACCGATTGTCATTGCCGACAGTACCCATTTGCGGTTTGTCGCCATATGTGAGGGCCGTCGCAGCGCCGTAGAGGAGGCCTATTTCTTCCCTTTGCGCTCTTTTTTGCGTGTCGTGCACATTGCCCATCCTTACAGCCCACTGTATACAGGCGGTGGCAACCAAGCACTAGTAGACCAGCAGGCGGGTGGAATGGACTTCCGATCGATCGGATGGCAAGGTTATGAGGGCGTCAATTTAGACATAGTTGTGGAGTTAGACACTCCTCGAGCGCTGATGTTGGCCGGCGTTCGCTTCCTTCAAGACGAAAACGCCTGGATCTTCTTCCCAAAAGGACTCCGTGTCGAGGTCTCAGACGACGGCAAAACGTTTCACTTCGCCGGTGAAGTCTTCAATGATGTACCCCCTACTGCTAAAGGCGCGCTGCAACAAACGTTGCGCATACCGCTCAACGGCATTCCAGCCCGTTATGTGCGCTTCGTAGGTGAAAGTCTAGGTGTCTGTCCGCCGGGCCACAAAGGCGCCGGAAAGCCTTGCTGGATATTCGCCGATGAGGTAATGATAGAGTAATAGAAGCGAACTTCCTTTCATTTTTGGAACTACCCGTAGAATAGGACTAATAAGTCAATTTTATTATGCTACATTTTTCACGCAGTTTGACCAGTAATCGAGCTCTCTTGAGTCAACCATCGGACGACAGGGTCAGAAAAAGCGAAAATTACCCTCGTATGCACTTTAGCGCAAATAGAGGGAAATTTTTTGCGGTGAATGTGTCGACTGAAAGATCTGCATTCGCCTCAATAAAAATTTCATCGCGATCAATGAAGCACACGAGCGGTCCTGTCCTCGCGTCTAGAAGGACAGACCGTGAAATGGCATCCAGCAGAAATTCGAGGAAAACGCTATTGATGCTCGGCTAATTTGACGAAACATTGTTCTAGCCTATATGGATATTGTTGCCATTCTCGTCCTGCTGTTGCCTTTGATAGGAGCCGTGGCAAATGGGCTACTAAATGGCCGGCTCTCGGTGCATGCCATGAGTTGGCTCAGTGCCGGATTAGTCCTCCTGTCGTTTTTACTTAGCTTGTACTTCTTCGTGCACCTGTATGGCGGAGGCGAACCCATTCGTACGCCTGTGTACACTTTTTTGGCTGTAGACAGTCTCCGCGTGCACTTCTCCCTTCGAATAGATGGGCTGTCGGCTTGGATGATGCTCCTCGTTACGGGCATAGGTTCACTCATTCAAGTATACTCTTCGGGATACCTGAAAGACCAGCCAAGTCTTTGGCGTTTTTTTGCCTATGTTAATCTATCACTTGTCTCGATGTTGCTCCTCGTCATGAGCGATAACCTAGTTATGATGTTTGCTGGGTGGATGGGCTTGAGCTTGAGTTCGTATTTGCTCGTGAGTTTTCAGTATGCTAATCGAGTCTCGACGAGAGCAGCTCGCAAATTGTTTTTCGTAAATAGTATTGGCGACGTAGGATTGCTTCTAGGTTTACTTGTCATTTTTGGCGCTTTTAATTCATACGCATATAGCGAGGTTTTTGAACTGTTGCCGCGGCTTCGACTCGACTCGGCTACGGGAGTAGCCCTGGGAGGACTGCTGCTTGTAAGTGTAGTGAGCAAAAGTGCACAAGTGCCACTCTTTACATGGTTACCCGATAGTGCAATCGCTCCGATGCCTGCTTTGGCCCTTATGCAGACAACCGCGGGAGTTATGGGAGGCCTTTACCTAGCCATGCGCTGTTATCCTCTTCTTACTGTAGCACCTTTGATACATGAGAGCTTGGCCCTTATTGGTCTAGTCACTTCCCTGTTGGCGGGTCTAATAGCTCTGCGACAGCACGATGTTAACAGGATACTTACTTACTCGACGGTTGCGCAGTTAGGTCTGACCTTTCTTGCACTTGGAACAGGGCTTCCTTTGCTGGCAATGCTTTGCGCAACAGCACATGCTCTGTCTAAGGCAACGCTCTTTGCATCTGCAGGTTTGATCGTCTACGCGCTAGGCGGCGAACAAGACATTCGACGGATGGGCGGGCTTTGCCAGGCTCTTCCCATAGCTTATTGGACGTTTCTGTGGGGCGCTTTAATCATAGTTGCAGTACCTGTATTGTCAGGTGTATCCATTTGGGGCGAACTTCTAGCCAATACCCGTGCCAGTCTAGGCATAAGCGGCTGGTTATTAGTGACAATGAGCAGTGGTCTATCAGCATTGTACCTGAGCCGTCTGTTTTTCGCGATGTTCTTCAACGCTTCTCGCGGAACAGAAGAACATCGCATACATTTAAGAAAGTATCCACATGCGATGGCAATACCTCCGTTGGTGTTGGCTTCGCTTTCTTTGGTAAGTGGTTTCTTATGTTTCTCACCTTTAATGCCTGCAGTAGGAGCAGATTGGCTAATACCTTTCCTACATCGTTTGTTCGGAGAAACTCATGCGAAGCCCGCCTTGCCTGCCTCGATGGTATGGTTGTTTGTCAGCCCAGCTATGTTGTTAGTTTTGGGTGCTATCGTTGGAGCTTACTGGTTCTACGTCGTGCACAGGCACATGCCCGTCTATACAACCTCTTCTTCTAAGGTAGAACGTATCCTTACTGAGAACTTTTATCTCGACAAGTTTTACGACTGGATGGTCGTCCGCCCTATGGAACGTCTATCCCAGCTGTTGTACTACTACGTCGAGGTGCAGGCTATGGAAGGTTCTATTAGTGGGATCGGCAAGGCAGTACAACGTCTAGGCACAATATTCCGCCGTCGACAAAATACTAGCAACAGCTCTTAAGTAGAGGCCTCTAGCGTTCTTCGCTGAGGTAATTCCTTAGTAAAAGAAAATTCACTCACCTATCTCTCTTGAAGTCTTATTTTGCCGTGCTAGTTTTTCTTATTCTCCTACCACTTATTGGGTCTATCATCCTTCGAGTTTGGGCATTGCCAGCACGTAAAGTTGCGGGAGGCATAGTCGTGGCCAATATGTTGCTCACTGTTTACCTACTCTTGGGCCTTCAGGCAGATGGCCAATACGCCTATGCGTTTGACCTATTCAAAATACCGCACACGGGAGTGTCTTTTCGATTAGGTTTAGATGGTGTCAGCGTGTTAATGCTGCTGCTAACCAACGCGCTGGCATGTTTCGTCGTTTTGGCTTTTAGTACGCGCCACCATCTTCAAGAGGCGCACTATTACAGGCTAACATTACTCATGTTGGCTGCCTTGAATGGATTGTTCACAGCATTAGACGGACTGTTATTTTATGTCTTCTACACAGCCGCATTTGTGCTTATTTATTTCATTTGGGCGCTGAACCGTAGAGAAACCTCTACTCGAATTGCATTTCGATTTTTTCTACACGCCTTCCTTAGCTCGCTGCTCCTCCTTGTGGCCTTGCTGACAGTGCACAATCAACTGCATTCTGAAGAAGCAGGGACTCACTCTTTTACGTGGGAGACGTTAGTCGCTGCTGAACTCGATACTCGCCTAGCAAGTTGGGTGATGTGGAGCTTTTTCGCAGCGTTTGCTGCAAGCATGTCGCTGTTTCCCTTGCACAGCTGGCTACCAGACCTATTTGTAAGTGCACCGCTGGGCGGCGCTATGCTATTGTCGGGCATTGTACTCAAAATGGGCCTCTATGGTATTGTACGCTGGATGATACCATTAGTGCCGGAGGCCTGGCATGCAGAGGTGCCGATACTTTTGGGCATAACCGTGTTTGGAACCCTATACGCTAGCCTTATCGCCCTGAAGCAGAGCGATCTAAAACGTATGCTTGCCTACTCGTCCATGGCATATGTAGGACTAATTACTGTCAGTGCATTGGTTTGGAATAAGGCAAGTTTACAGAGCTGCTTCCTTCAAGTGCTGGCTCAAGGCATTAATGTAGTGGGGCTACTCTTTGTCGCAGAAACCTTAGAGCGTCGCCTTGGCTCGCGCGACCTTTTTGATATGGGCGGCCTGGCTCGCCCCGCGCCACTATTGGCAACGCTTTATTTCGTTATTGTTCTAGGTGCCATTGCAGCTCCCTTGACCAACGGCTTTGCAGGGGAATTCCTGCTGCTAAATGGCGTCTGGAAGTACCATTACCTCCTGGGAATTGCAATAAGCGTGAACTTTATCCTCCGAGCAACTTATCTGCTCCGAGCCTATGGCTTAGCCGTATTTGGCCCTCTTGGATCGCATTCTTCTTCCTTCAAAGACGCTGACCGCTTCGAAACCGTTGTGCTAAGTAGCATTGCTGCACTTGTCCTTATCCTAGGTCTTTTGCCCAATTGGGTGCTAATGTTGACTGATGAAAGTGTCAATCGCATTTTAGGAGCAGTTCAGCTGTAAGGAGATAGAGCCCTTCCACCAAAGTATTCTCTATTGAGGAAGATGTTCATCGGGAGTGCATTTTTGCACCTTCAAATAAGGCGTTAACCCCTTGGCTAGGATGCGCAACATGCGTTTTCAAACTCCGCTACGCTGAGAAAGTATTTCAAGTTTTCAGGCCAGAAGAGTCATCTTCTTCCCATTTAGCGAATAAACTTGCTTCCTCGGAGTAGATAGGCGTGAGCATGGGCAGCTTTACCCAGCGGTTTTCCTCCGGACTGACAGCGCCTATGCGAAGAAAACCACCAGAAGCTTTGGCTACTTCATCGGCCAATTTACAGTAGCTTTGGTAGAGTAATGCACCGAGAGGAGGATGCAATTTGGCCAAGATAGGATTAACCTCTGCAATCTTTTCGGCAAGGAGTTGGTTTCGGCTTTCAGCATCAGAGGGTAGGCTCTCCCAAAGTTCATCTAGACGGTTGACAAAGTTTTCCGCTACTTGGCGATAGTATTCGTCGAAACTGCCTTCGCGAGCATAAGTACGGATGCGTACGATACGGGCTGCCCAATCGCGTTCAGAGCGATCGAAAGTATCGTCGGCACCCCCGATGAGGAGCGTTATCCAAAGGGGTACCTGGCGAAGGGTGTCAAACTCTTGAGCGGTCAGTGTAGAGAAGCCTTCAGGAGACATCGGTATGGGTACGTTTTAATGCACTTAAGGCATAACGACAAACTACCTTGAAAAGTTCAGCTCATGTTCTCTTCTAACCAGTTTTTGCACAAAAATGTCAAACTCATGGACCCTTGTGGTCAACTTAATCAATGAGGAATAGGCGTAAAAAGGCTAGCTAACTTCAGCAAAATTTTACATAAGACCCTTTAACTTAAGATTCAGCAAGATAGGTTCAATGCAGAAAGTGCCTCAAATTTGTGACCAACAAAACTGTATTGTACTTTGCCCAGCAGCGAAGGCATCAGAGGAATTAGAGATCTGTTTAAACTATTCGTGTTGTATGAGTTTTGTCCCTACAGCGAAATCTTTTGCAAGGTTGCAAGGATAGTATTCAGCTAATTCTTCTAATAAAGTGGTTTTTATGCAGAAACTAATTCGATTGAACGAAATAGCTACTAGTGCGCCAAAAGGTTTGGACAAAGACGAAATTGAACGGCAAACGCATAAACTAGTAAAGCGTCTGGGCGATTTACAGCAATGTTTTGTATGCGGAAGGGAAATACGCCGTGCTTGTAGTGCTCCAAGGTATGGATGGCAGCGGAAAAGACAGCGTAGTGCACCGTGTTTTTAGCGCTTGCCGTATTACAGGGCTAACCCTGACGGCCTTCAAAAAGCCGACAGAGGAAGAACTTGCCCACGATTTTCTCTGGCGGGTTCACAAGGCAACGCCTCGGCGCGGTATGATTGCTATCTTCAATCGCAGCCATTACGAGGATATACTCATTCAGCGCGTCCATGGATGGATCGACCAAAAACGCGTCGAACAGCGCATGAATGCTATTAACGCCTTCGAAGAACTGCTGGCTTTTGACAACAACACACAAATTTTTAAATTTTATCTTCACATTTCAAAGGAAGAACAAAAGAAACAACTGTTAGAACGCTTGGAAGACCCTGATAAATATTGGAAACACAATCCTAATGACTGGAAAGAGCGCGAGCACTGGGATGCTTACATGACAGCTTATGAATACGCTATTAATCAAAGTGTTATACCCTGGCATATCTGCCCTGCAGGTGACCGCTGGTATCGCGACTACTTTGTTGCGCGCGCTCTAGTAGAAGGCTTGGAGCAGTTGCCCATGCAACCCTCGAGACCTGAAGTCAATTTCTTAAGTGGAGATTACAGAAAATTCAGCTGATGCCGCAAGGCTGAGCTAAAAAGCAAGAGCATTTTGCGGCGGTCAGAGACGCGAAAACGCTCTTGAGCAACGCACTGGGCTGGAGCTCGTTTTATCTTGGCAAACAACTGGGTGTAGTACTTGTACGCCAAATAGACGCCCAACCGTGCACCTTTAGGCAAGAGGCGAATGCCTTCCAGAGCAGCATCAAAGTCGGCTTGAATATCGGCCTCGATGCGGCGCTTTGCCTCATTATCGAAATGCCTAAAATCTACGCCTGGGAAATAAACTCGACCACGCTCATAATAGTCACTCCGGATGTCGCGAAGAAAATTGATCTTCTGAAACGCCGACCCTAAACGGCGCGCCGGCTCCTTGAGCCTGTAGTATAGTTCTTCATCGCCCTCGCAAAACACGCGTAGACACATAAGACCCACTACCTCCGCAGAGCCGTAGATATACTTGCGATAGCCATCTGTATCATACGTAGTGTTATACAGATCCATTTCCATGCTATACAGGAAAGCGTCAATCAGCTCGCGGTCGATGTTGTATCGATGGACTACTTCCTGAAAAGCATGAAGCACTGGATTGAGGCTAATACGCTCGTCTAAGGCGCGGTAAGTATCTTGTCGAAAACGCTCAAGTAGCGTTCTCTTGTCGCAATGGTGAAAGGTATCCACAATTTCATCAGCAAAACGCACAAAGCCGTAGATGCCGTAAATAGGTCCTCGGAAGCGCGGATGGAAAAGCCGTATGCCCAACGAGAATGACGTCGAATAGCGGCGGGTGATAAGGCTACTACACGCCAAGCAAGTTGTATTGTAAAGTTCAATATGATTCATACGAGCGCCTTTTTAATTTCAGAAGCAGCAATTTGCCCACTGATAATTGAAGGTGGAACACCCGGCCCAGGCACAGTAAGTTGGCCCGCATAGAAGAGGTTTTTCACCTTCGCACTGCGCATCTTGGGCTTTAAAAAGGCTGTTTGCCATAAGGTGTTGGCCAGACCATAAGCATTTCCTTTAAAGGAGTTGTATGCTTCAACGAAGTCGGAACAGGCAAACGATCGGCTGTAAACGACCGCGTCTCGAATAGGCTGCTCAGTAAGATGCTCTAAGCGCCTCATGGCTACATCGTAATAGTGCTGACGAATTTCGACAGTATCCTGCAAACCTGGTGCAACGGGAATGAGAATAGTCATGTTTTCGCAGCCTTCAGGCGCCACTGAGGGATCAGTGATGGAAGGCACACTTACGTAAAAGAGAGGTCGTTCAGGCCAGGTTGGCGTTTCGTAAATTTCGCGAGCATGACGCCCGAAGTCTTCGTCGAAAAAGAGCGTGTGGTGGAGCAAATTTTTTAAGCGCTTATTAAAGCCCACATAATAGAGTAGGCTAGAGGGCGCAAGGGTGCGCGTCTGCCAATAGCGCTCACTGTACTGGCGCTGCTCAGGTGCGAGCAACTCCTGTTCAACATGATGATAATCCGCCGCTCCAACCACAGCATCTGCGGGCACGATCTCTTCACTTGACGTCAGTACGCCTGTGGCCCGACCATTCGATACGAGAATTCGTTTTGCAGGGCAATTAAAATGAAACTTCACTCCTAGCTCCTGGGCCAAAGTAGCCATACCCTCTACAATTTTGTACATCCCACCCATTGGATACCACGTGCCTAGAACCAAATCAGCGTAATTCATCAGGCTGTACAAAGCTGGAGTCTTTTCAGGAGTGGCGCCTAGAAAGAGCACAGGGAATTCGAGCAATTGGCGGAGGCGCTTATTTCGAAAGCGTTTGCGCACTTGGCTCGATAGAGAGCTGAACATGTGCAGCCGTATCAAACTAGTTAGAATGCGCATGTCAGCAAACTCCCAAATGCTATGGCTTGGTTTATAGACAAACTCACCCATACCCACGCGGTATTTGTAGGCGGCTTCTTCCAAAAACTTGCGCAAGTGCCGGGCGCTTCCGGGCTCTATTCGTTCGAAGAGCGCCTCTAGTTCCTCCAAACTCGCAGGAACGTCTATGCGATCCTGTGCGCCAAAATAGATGGCATACGATGGGTCTAGGCGAGTTAGCTTGTAGTAGTCAGACACTTTCTTGCCAAAGTGGGCAAAGAATTGTTCAAATACTTCAGGCATCCAATACCAAGAAGGGCCCATGTCGAACGAAAAGCCGTTCGATTTCCATTGGCACGCTCGACCACCAGGCATTGCATTTTTCTCCAGAACGGTAACGTCATACCCTTCTGCGGCTAAGTAGCAGGCTGCCGAAAGCCCAGCAAATCCAGATCCAATTATAACAACCCTTTTCATGTGGTTGGTCTTCGCTCATAAACAGCTATTATAACGACGCGAAGACTCCTTTGTTTAAGTATTATGCCATAATCGAGTTATAAAAATGAACAAAAATGTTACTGCCTTCAAAATTGCCATTTCCCTTGAGTTTTGAGTACCTTTTCGATGAGATCGCGGACGCAGCCACTACCGCCCATGAAGGGAGAAATGTAATCTGCCACGGCGCGCACCTCTGGAATAGCGTCAGCGGGACATGCCGCTAATCCTACCTTTCGCATTACCTCCAAATCGGGCACGTCGTCACCCATGTAACATACCTCGGTAGGTTGGAAGCGAAAAATTTCCAGAAATTGCTCTAAAACAGGGAGCTTTTCTGAAACACCGGAATATATGTGTTCTATGCCTAGGATAGTAAGCCGCTTGATCACCCCCATCGAGCGTCCGCCTGTGATAACGCAAAAGGGATAGCCGTTTTGAAGGGCGATGCGGATGCCATGCCCGTCGCGAATGTTCATGGTGCGGAGTTGCTCGCCGCTTTCGGTTAGGTGCACGCGATTGTCAGTGAGCACCCCGTCTACGTCGAGCACAAAAGCACGTACAGCTCGAAACTTGTCGAAGAGGTGAATCAACTCGACTTGTTTCTCTTCGCTTAGAGCCGGCAAAGCTGGCTCATTGAACTTTATAAGTTGTGATCTCTCCATTCATAGACCCATTTAGCCTGAATTTGCTCCAAGTGACTCTCGTTGCATTCCTCCCTCTTTCCTACAAAGTTGGGAATTTCCAGAATCCACTGCAGCAAGTCCGTAAAGCGAATGCGGTAAATTTTACTTTCGTCGAACTCATCGCCGAAGCGCTCATAAAGCTTCATAGCAATATCTTCGTGGTCATTCCACGTGATGGGCATGTTGTCAATGTCCTCGAAAGGCATAACAGGGCAACGACTGTTTAGGTTAAGTTAGCGAATAATGTTGTGATATTGTCCAGCAAAGACGATTTCTTTAATCCCGTCGGAGGCTAGAAAATCGTGAGGAAACCCTAGTTCGATAGCGCTGATCTCGTCTAATGCTTTTATGGCCTCAGGGGGCAACTGGAAATTCAAGCATCCCAGCGACTCGCGCAGTTGCGCGGCATTTCGCGCTCCGATGATTGGTATGATGTTGAGGCTAGGGTCTCGTTGACGCGTCCAGTTAATAGCTACCTGACTTGGCGGAACACCAAGTTGGGCGGCTATGCGCACGACTTCTGCGGCAATTCGATTGGCCCGCTCGCTGCGACGACTACTGTTTTCGGGAACGCGCCCGTTTTCGCCACGAAGGTATTTGCCGGTTAGCGCACCTCCTCCAATAACTCCCCAGGGCGTAATGGCCATGTCGAAATGACGAGCCATAGGCAATAGGTCGCGTTCGGGCGTGCGCTGCAATAGAGAATACTCGATCTGAAGCCCTGTGTAGGCCGTCCAGCCGCGCAACTCGGCTAGTGTATTGGCATGACTCACTACCCAAGCAGGCGTATCCGATACACCGATGTATTGCACCTTTCCGCTGCGCACTAGGTCGTCTAGTCCACGCATGACCTCTTCCGTAGGCGTGATGCCATCCCAGGCATGTACCCAAAGAATATCCACAAACTCCGTATTTAAGCGGCGCAAGCTATCTTCTACTGACCGCATCAGGTTTTTACGGTGGTTTCCGCAAAAATTTGGGTCGCCCATTCGGTCGCGCAAAGTATACTTCGTCGCCACCACGAAGTGGTGTCGGTCAGAGTGAATAAATTCTCCCAACCAGCGCTCGCTCGTGCCCTCTGTGTAGCGATTCGCAGTATCTAAAAAATTGCCGCCTGCTTCGGCGTAAGTATCAAACATGCGCTTACTTTCTTCATAATCAGCGCCCCATCCCCATTCAGTGCCGAAAGTCATAGCGCCAAAGCACAGCTCAGAAATGCGAAGGCCTGATTTACCAAATAGTCGGTATTTCATGCGGTAAAAATACTCATATGCCTGCCGGACGTGTCGAATACCTCTTTCGGCTAATAATGTGTAGCCCAATGACGCAAGACGCGACCTTATTAACACTTTTGTAAACGAAGTGTTTGCAAGAAAACTTGTACCTATGTTCGTCTTAAGCCGTTCTGTTGTACAACAAAAGATTATTGTTTGACGAAGCGAGTTGTCCAAAAACTTCGTCCTTTGTCAAAGCGCAACAGGTACACTCCTGCAGGTATCGTATGGATAGGGAGGTTTACTTCTCCGCTCACTTGAAAGAGTGCCATCACTAGCCGGCCATCCGCCATTAATAAGCTAACCGTATCAAACATTTCAGCGAGCTGCAGGCGCAACGAATTACTCGCTGGATTGGGCATTAAACGAACTGCATCGCTGAAGTCTGCCTCGCTAGTGGTTACTAAGGTGCTCACATCCGGAATATAGCGAGGAAGAATTTGGTAGCCTCCTGTGTAAGGAGTATCTACGTCGAACTGAGAGCCAAGACCTGTTAGATCAAAAGGTACGGGCGGTGGCGCCTGATTAAATAGATTTACATCGTTGTCAATACGTACCAATACTGTATCATTCGGACGATCGTCAGAAACCATAAACACATTGAAGCCCGAACCTACTCCTGGCGACCATTGATCGACATTTACGTAGCGAAGTTTTCGGATGCGGATAAGTTTATTTTCTGTGCTTTCGCTGGGTTTATTGACTTCAATGGGAGGTAAGAGCGGTTGATTTGCTGATAAGCGAAAAATTGTATCGGGTAAAATTTGCAATAGACCGTTGAACTGGCTGATAGCTCCTCGAACGGTTATTCGGTCGCCCTCCCTGACCGTGTAGCCAAAGTTACGCGTCGTGCTAAAGGCAGTGATTCCATTGTGCTCATCGTCAATCATAAAAAATTGCAGCCCTGTGGTGCCACGCAAGTTGACACCGTAGACCGTACCCGTTAATTGACAGTAGACACCGAGGGAATCTGCTATACCGCTAGCATTTACTTTGTTGATCTGTTTAATAGCATATGGCGGATAACAGCGCACAGTAATGCGTACCTTGGCCTGAGCACAATCGTTGCCTTGACAAAGCTGATACGTCAAGCTGTCAGTGCCACAATAACCACTATTTGAAACGTAGGTGATGCTACCGTTGGGATTGACGGTAACATTTCCGTTTTTAGGTGACACGATAATAGTCACAGTAAAACCTCCCTGGCCGGGAAGGATATCATTTTGTAGAATGAAGATGGTAGTATTTTCTCCTGATGGAGCAATAGCCGTATCATCATTGGCTACCACTTTGGTAGGACATTGGGAGGGCCCACCGGGATTGGCATACACCTTTATATTATTAATGGTCACGCCTGTAAAAGTAGTAGCGGCCCTCCAATTAGAGGGTTGGCTTGGGTCGGAATTCGGATCGCACAAAACAAGAGAAGCACCATTTCCAGCGGCTTCCGTGGGCCAAGGAGCTGTGTTGCTGTATTGTACCCGACAAATGGTATCACCCGCTGGGTTGAGCAGCAAGAGCAGCTCTCCGGTGTTACTTAGGGCGCTGTTTGGGCCCCACTGCAAGGCTGTTACACCAAATTGATTCAGAAGGGCACTAGCTCTCACACCTGTGACGATGTACTGCCCTGGATTAAGCACTACATTGGGAAAGGTGAAGTTGACCCCATACAGGTACCATCCCCCTAAGTTCACGGGGGCATTGCTCTTGTTGTAGAATTCCAAGTATTCGAGCGAATCTACACCGGCTTCTGGAGGATTGTACATGATTTCAGTTAGAACGATCTGAGCATAGACCGCCCACGACAGACAGCAGCCAACGAGCGAGAGGACGAGGTGTTTTTTCATACGTCGAGAGTTTTTTCCAGGCTTTTCACTAGAACTAGCTCAAAGATAGAGAGAAATGCTCATCTCTCTTGCGAAACATTCCACTGGAGAAAAATCCCTAGAGATTTGACTTAAAAATTACTGAAAATAACTTACTTATGCAATAAAATGATTCCACAAACTGGCACGCGCTCCCCTCAATAAGTTAGTTATATGTGTGCGGTTGTCGCGAACCTCGTTTGTCCAGACGGACAAAATACGATGCTCCAGCTTTAACCAAAGCACTTCGCAAAACGGCTAAACTGGCTGACTGGTTCTTGTGCGTAGTAGAAGCCATTTATGTCGAAAGCTAGGCGAGGTTATCACACGTTAGACCGCTTCTAAGACTGAAAAGGGAAAAAACAATTTCTCATAGGAAGTAAATTTAGAAGGCTGGATATAATTTTTATTTCTATATTTAATGATTTATCAATACATTTATTCGTGCATGTTGGCAAAGTACTTAATCAAATAGCGAAATTATGCTTGCGCTAGGCTAATGCTTGACCGCCATTGGCGATCGTTTTTCAGGTTTTCGTAACTGAGTACCGTAAGTCTTTCTTTCATAGAAAATAAAAGATTGATATTCAATAGGTCGAAAGACAGCAACTCTATTTAGTAAAGAGCGTTGCCAAACAATATTTTTTTACTAAATAATATTAAGCATTTTTTCAAAATATTATATGTGCAGTAGGTGCCTTGACGAGCGATTAAACTTAATTAATGATTAACATTTCAGCCCATACCTTCGCCGTGAAATTTTCAACTATTTCTTTCACAAAACTCTTTATCGTATGGACTTCGCGACATTTACTCGCTTTGCAGCTGTTCAAGCTCAGAAATTGTGGGTGGTTGCAGCCCTGCTTTTGGGCAGCCTGACAGCTTATGGCCAGGTGACTACCTCTACAATTACGGGCCTAGTTACGGACGAGCGCGGTGAGGCACTCATTGGCGCTACGGTAGTAGCTACACACGTTCCTTCTGGCACGCGCTATGGCACCACGACGAACGCTTCTGGTCGTTACACTCTCCCTGGAGTGCGCGTAGGCGGGCCGTTTTCGGTCACTGTTACGTATACGGGCTTTGAACCTCAAACCCAGGAGAATATTTACACGAACCTAGGGGTAGCCTCCAACGTCAACTTTAAAATGCGGGAGGCGGGCCTGTCTCTAGAAGAAGTAACAGTTCGTGCCTCTCGAGCCGACCTTTTTTCTTCAGAGCGCACAGGCGCGGCCTCGACGTTCTCTGAGCGTGTAGTAACCTCGGTACCAGCCCTAGGTAGCCGCGCTGTTAGTTCAGTTACGAAGTATAACCCTAACGGCGACGGTCGTTCATTTGGCGCCCAGGACGCTCGTCTAAACAACTTCACCATCGACGGGTCTGTGTTTAACAATGGCTTCGGCTTGGGTGCTGAGGCGCAAGCAGGCGGTCGTACTGGCTCCACAGCTATTTCTTTGGATGCTATTGAAGAGATCCAGGTCAACGTAGCGCCTTTCGACGTGCGCCAGACGGGTTTCGTAGGTGCTGGTATTAATGCCGTGACGCGCTCAGGCACCAACGAGCTCAAAGGCTCGGTCTATGGCTTCCGTCGTTCAGCGAATATGTACGGCAACAAAGCACGCAAGGAAAACGTCGTGTCAACTCAGTTTGAAGAAAATATTTACGGAGCGCGCATCGGAGGCCCCATTATCAAGAACAAAGTGTTCTTCTTCCTTAACGGCGAAGTAGTGGCAAAATCGGAGCCGGCTACACCATGGGTAGCTAATGGAAGCACAAATCCTGGCCAAGTAACCCGCGTGCTGAAAAGTGATTTGGACTCTGTTAGCAGAGTGCTCCTAAATCGCTTTGGTTACGTTACTGGCCCATACGAAGCCTACAATAACCTCACTAATTCACGCAAGTTCTTGGCTCGTTTAGACTTTAACCTGAGCGATCGCCAAAAGTTGATGCTCCGCTACACGCATCACGATTCAGATGCAGATATAAACATCAGCAACAGTGCTTCGCTGGGCTTTGGTAACCGCACGACAAACATTAATTCCATGTCTTACCAAAACTCAGGTTACATCATCACGGACAATACGCGTTCAATCGTAGCCGAACTAAACTCCATGCTCGGCGACCGTATATCGAACTTGTTTAGCATTGGCTATGATTATCAGAACGAAGACCGCCGCTACAAAGCTGCGATTTTCCCGACCATCGACATTCTCAAGGATAATCAGACCTACATCTCAGTAGGTTTTGACCCCTTCACACCGAAGAACCAGCTCAACTACGGCACATTCCATGTGACAAATAACCTGTCCATTTATGCAGGAAAGCATGCCTTTACCGCTGGCTTCAATTATGAACGCTTTAAGTCAAATAACCTCTTCTTCCCAGGTTCCAACGGCGTATATATCTTTAACTCTTTGGACGACTTCTTTCGGGCAGTCCGCGGTGACTCGGCGGGGGTACGTCGCTTCCAGTATCGCTATTCGGCACTTCCCGGAGGCGCAGATCCCTTGCAGGTGCTCATAGCTAACAAGTATGACTTATACCTTCAAGACCAAATTAGCTTTGGCAATTTGACCCTTACAGCTGGCATACGAGGCAGCTATATAACGCTTAGCAGTCCTCAAGCCCTCACCAATCAAATAATTATAGACTCAACGTTCTTAGACATAAATGGCAAGCCCCTGAAGGTTAATACGGGTCAATTGCCTAAACCTCAGCTCCTATGGGAACCACGCTTAGGTTTCAACTACGACGTGTCAGGCAGAAAAACTACTCAGTTTCGCGGTGGGGTGGGTATTTTTACAGGGCGCCCACCATACGTATGGCTCTCTAACCAAGTCGGCAATAATGGCGTGCTAACCGGCTTTATCGATGTGTCGAACACAAATACACGGCAGTACCCACTTCTTCCTACTGAAGAGGTAATTAGACGCTTTACTCCGGAGAAGCCAACGCTGCCTTCCACCTTCGAGATCGCCTACACGGACAGGGATTATCGCTTTCCGCAGGTGCTCAAGGCTAACTTTGCCATTGACCAGAAACTACCGCTCAACTTAGTTGCCACTGCTGAAGTCATTTACACAAAGAATATCAACGCCGTACTATATTACAACGCCAATTCTAGGCCGCCTATTGACAGCTTCAAAGGTCCTGACCGCCGTTTGCGCTATCCGGGCACACCAGGCGGAACAGCCCAGTTTACGCCTGCTACTCGAGTTGTAAGCAATGTATCGAGTCTGGCAGTGTTAACGACTACTGATGAGGGCGACTACATCGGACTGACCTTTAAATTAGAATATCCTGAGCGCAAAGGGTTGTATGGCCTGTTTGCCTACACCTATAGCCGTGCTCGAGACTTAATGAGCGCCGGCTCTATCGCCATTGGCTCCTGGACGAGTGCCCGCTCGGTTAACGGGAACAACCGCCTAGAACTTTCCTTTGCAGATCGCGATGTGCCGCACCGCCTCATTGGCCTGCTCAGCTACCGTACGAATTTCGGCGAAAAGCGCGGCGGCTCCACGCAATTTACTATCGGCTACGAGGGTATCCAAACCAACCGCTTCTCTTATACTTACGCTGGCGATATGAATGGCGACGGTGTTGTAGGTAACGACCTCCTCTTTGTGCCAGAAAAGGCCTCCGATCTTCGCTTTGAGCAGTTTACGAGCGGCAACGTGACTTACACTCCTGAGCAACAGGCTGCTTTCTTCGAAGAATACATCAACAACGACAAGTACCTCAGCAGCCGCCGCGGCAAGTATACAGAGCGCAACGGCGGCTTGCGCCCAATGCTACATCGTTTCGACCTAGCTG
Source organism: Saprospiraceae bacterium (assembly GCA_025055285.1). Lineage (GTDB taxonomy): Bacteria > Bacteroidota > Bacteroidia > Chitinophagales > Saprospiraceae > M3007. The sequence continues at coordinate 45,827 of JANWXM010000019.1, read as the reverse complement.
TTTCGCGCGATTTCTTCATCACTATAGGCGGCAAGCGCAATGCATTGCAGTTCCGGGTGGACGTGTTTAACGTGGGCAACCTAATCAATTCTAATTGGGGCGTAGGTCAACGTATCGTTGCGAATGTTCCTTTGACCAGCCGCGGCGTAGGCCCAGACGGTGTGCCCATCTACCGCGTCACTAGCCAGTTACTTAGCCCAACAACGCGTCGCACGACTGACTGGAGTGCAACGATTAATGACGTATGGAACCTCCAAGTGGGTATCCGTTACACGTTTAATTAAAAAGACCTCTACGCACTTAGCAATCAAACGAAACGCCGCTCCAGTGAATTTCTGGAGCGGCGTTTTTTTAGGAGAGAAAACTCTCGCTTAAAACTGGTCTCCTTCGCACTTTTGCTAGAGCGAAAGAAGTTATGGCCATTACCGTGCTTTCCGCCGGCGCCGGCAGTGGTAAAACCTACGCCCTCACTGAACGAATGGCTGCTCTTATCGAACAAGGAGTGCGGCCTTCAGGTATTATTGCTACTACTTTCACTCAGAAAGCGGCTATCGAACTATACGAGCGCGTTCGCGCCCGCCTGCTCAAGAGCGGTAGGGCTGAGGCTGCTCATGCCCTCAGTAGCGCGCTCATCGGAACTGTACACAGCATCGGTGCCCGCCTAATTCAGCGCTTCGCTTTCGAAGCTGGTGCCTCTCCTCGAGTAGAAATTATCCCAGCGAGTGAACACAAACGCCTCTTTAATGAGTCTTTAGCCCGCATCCTTACGCCAACGCGCGTCAACACCATGAACCAACTAGCTGACCGCCTCGGCTTGAACAAAAAGGGCAGTAACGAAACATTTGACTGGCGCGCTCACGTGCAGGACATTACTAATGCGGCACGGGCCAACATGATCTCAGCTGAAGAACTTCAGTGGAGTAAATCGCGTTCCCTTGAAACTTTCTTTGCTTTTCTCCCTGCTCCTGTAATTCCTTCGAGGGAAAGTTGGGAAGCCCAACTTGGCACCCTTCTAAAGCAAACTATTCAGGCAATAGAAACCAATACAGCTGACGACACGCGAAAAACTCGAGAGGCCGTAGAAGAATTACGCGCTTTGTACACCTCTCTACAGCAACGCGGCTTCCTTTACTGGTACGAGTGGGCAAAACTTGAAAAAATCGAAGTAGCTGCTAAGAGCCGTAACCTGCTAGAGCCGTTGCAAACCTTTGCCCAACGCCACAGCGAGCATCCTGCTTTTCGCGAAGACATTCGCCAATACGTGTGCTTGGCCTTTGAAATCGCTGCTGATGCGCTAAAAGAATATCAAAACTACAAGCGAAAACGCGGCCTTATTGACTACATCGATATGGAAACGCAGGTAGCTCAGCTCTTGCGTATACCTGCGGTGCGTCAAACGCTTGCTAATGAGATAGACCTTTTACTGGTAGACGAATTCCAGGATACGTCTCCTATTCAGCTCGACATCTTTCTCCAGCTGAGTCGACTAGCTCGCCAGGCAATTTGGGTAGGCGACCAAAAGCAGAGCATTTACGGCTTCCGAGGTGCTGAGCCCGCCCTTATGCAAGCTGTAGTCGAAGCAACAGGTGGAATTCAGCCGGAAAATATCCTGCGCCACTCTTGGCGTAGCCGACCTGAAATAATTCACTTCGTTAACGCGCTCTTCAGCCAGGCATTCCGCTCTTTGCCAACTGATCAAGTCACTTTGGAACCAGCTCTGCCTGCCGAAAGATATACGCATCCTGCGGCACCGACAGGCATTCTGCACTGGCACTTTTTATGTCAGGATGACCATCGAAAAGTGCCAGGAAAGCCGTGGATAGAGCACTGCATCGCTCGTCAAATTCGACATTTACTGGAAGAGCCTATTCCTGTCTGGAACAAAAAACGCACCCATACGCGCCCCTTACAACCGGGAGACATTGCTGTGTTGTGTCGGACCAATCAGGACTGTAAAATCATGGCCAAGGCCCTTCACCACATGGGTCTTAAGGCGGCCCTCGAACGGGAAGGATTGTTACAAACCACAGAAGGGCGCCTTGTGGTGGCTTGCTTAAAATACCTTCTCAACCCTGGCGATGCACTTAGCGCCGCCGAGATTCTCGTTTTAAGCGGAGCTCAAACGCTAGATGAACTTGTAAACCAACGTTTGAGCGGCCTGCAAGAGCAAAGTTCACTGCACTGGCCTCCTTTAAACGAAAATAGCCCGTTGTATGAATTGAATCAGTTGCGCGCTCAAACGGCCGACATGAGTCCAGTGGAAATACTCCATCTTTTAATGACCAAACTCCACCTGCAGCACTTGGTTGCCCAATGGGGACAAGCCGAGCGCCGCCTAGACAACCTCGACCGCTTGCGTTACTATGCTGTAGAATACGAGTCTGCTTGTCAGCGCGTGCACGCCGGAGCTTCAATAGGTGGTTTTCTTCTGTGGCTCGACGATTTAGCTCACGCAAATGAAGACCTCCAAGGCAGTGGCCAGAGCCCTGATACTATTCGGGTCATGACTTATCACCGCAGCAAAGGGTTGGAGTTTCCGCTCGTGGTTTGTTGCCAATTGGATACCAAGCCCAAGGAGCAGCTGTGGAGCGTAAGCATGCAAACTGACTTTTCTTGTCTTGACCTTAACAATGTGCTCGCCGGCCGATGGGTGCGTTTTTGGGTCAATCCTTACGCTGACCAGTGGAAAGGAACCAGCCTTGCAAAGGCCATTCAACAGTCAGATCTCTGGCGCTTGGAAGTCCAGCGAATGCACGAAGAGGAGGCCCGTCTCCTTTATGTAGGGCTTACGCGAGCCCGCGACTATTTAGTACTTCCGACCACTGCAAAGGGCACCCCCTGGATTAGTCGTGTTCTCTTTCAAGATGAAAGTGTCCCACTTTTTGATTCTCAAAGCGAAGAACTTCCTTTGACCTGGAACGGCCACTCCCTGCGCTGTACCCTAAAAGTTCTGTTCGAGCCCACGCGAACGCCCGAGGCTCTCCCTCCTTTAAAAGAAGTGCAGACTTATTTTAAGCCTTCATCAGAGATACCCGTAAAATCACCGCCTAACCTCTGGATAGACCCATCGGCCGAACTTCCCCCAGACTTTTCCTTGCACTGGGATGAGCCCATTTCCTTTGCTCAGCCGTTGCCGTTCCGAGAAGAACACTCCATAGCCCTGAGAGAAGTCACTCAAGCTTTTCTCACAGCAGATAGGCCAGACCTCGACGAAGAACAGCGCCTCCAATTGGCTATTGCTATCATACAAAATTGGGGAATGCGTCATATCGAACCACTCGCTTTGATCCAACACAGCGAGGCCTTTCGTCGTTGGTTCTGGCCGCACTGCGCTTCAACGCCCTCAATAGTTGCGGATTTTCCGATAGAAGGCTTCGTTGACCAGCGCCGCATCCGCATAACGATAGATTTACTCTGGGAAGACGACAAACAGGCCATTGGCATTTTTTGGGCTGATTTGGCCAAAGATAAGAGCAATTGGAAAGACTGCATTCGCAGCCTTGCTCCTCGAATTGCATGGGCCGCATTCTTGTGGACGAAAAGCCAGCCTTGTAAAGCCATTTCCTGGTGGGGCCTATTCGCCGTTGAAGGGCAGGCTGTGCAATTTACAGGCAAAATGCCAGATTGCATTTTCGAATGAAGCACGCATTTCTTCAAGGTGCTTTCCCTTGACTAACGCTTTCCGTGTCGACAGCCTGCGGATGCTCATAAAGGGCTAGCGCTAGGAGAGCCAGAGCAAGTTCTGGCCATCGGCGCCATCCACTGTACCGTTGGTTTACAGCAGCAAGCAGACTACTCGCCCTGCTGCGCAGGTCAGGCATAGCAACCAGAAGCTGCTGCAAAACGCCCTGCTCCTCAGCGGATTTTCGCTTTGCCCAACGTTGAATGAGCATCTGTACTAAGGGCCGTACAATGAAAAGCCACGCAGCGAATACGGCTAAGGTGCGCACAACGGCATATAATGCTTTCCGACTACCGCCACCTTCTGCCGAACTCGTAAGTAGAAAGGTCGTAGCAATAAACAGCAACACGCCAAGCAAGAGCACCATCTTCTTCCAAAAGGGCTTGCGCCTTCCTACGCTGTCGATTTCAGCTGAACTTGCCTCCGTATCAACGTATTGATGCGCTCGGCTCTCCAACAGATTGGGTAAACGTGGTATCCAATATCCCAATACCGCCCCCCATAGCGCGTATATGCCCACATATACTCCAGCTGCCACTGCCGCCCAAGATACCTCGGCCTCCAGCCCAAATTTTTTAAGTACATCGGCTACGAACAAGTCTGCTGCTTCAAAGAGCGGCTTTCCAAAAAAAATGTACAGCATCAATAACTTTTGCAGTGCGGATTCGGCAAGGGCCAGTAATCCATACAAAAATGCCGCTGCGAAATATGGTCGGAGAAACCCTAACATCAGGGCACCTAATACACCCTGAAACGCTACTGCTATATACGCTTGCGGCGGGGAATGTGGGCTGACTATAGCTTTGACTAAAATAACCAACATTGTGGCGCGAAGGATCACTGACGGATTCCGATGGCTCGCATGAGCCAACAAGCCTACGCACAGAACAGCGAAGCCACCCACAACAATACCCGTAAAAGGCGTTTTGATCGCGTGCATCAGCCCGCCTAGTGCACATTCAGAAAAAGCCCATAGTGCCGTAATGCGAAAGACGACGTCTCTCATTTGAAGCCAAAAGTAGGGCTACCATTGGAAAGAGATGCCTACTTTTTCGCGAAGCCATCTCTTATCTTCATCCAAAAAAACCTCGCCAGGATTAATCCCGCGGCCGGCAATCCGATCCAAACTCCTTCGCTTAGCAGTACTTTTAGCCCCCATGTGCTGAAGAACGCTCCCGCCTCTAGAGGCGATACCCGAATAACTCGTACTGGGAAAAATAATCGCTCGGCACTAAAAGGCCACAAAAGGGCACATCCTAGACCGCCTGTAGTGAGCATATCCAATAAAGGATGCGAAGCAACTGCGAGTATGAACCATAATGCCATGCGCAGCCAATAGCGTTGCCGCCTGTAAAAAAGCCAACCAGCACTGCTACCGAGAAAAACGGCAAAAACCAACGAGTGCGTCCACCCTCGATGTCCCCACGGGCTTTCATACGGGATGCCGAGCGAAAAAGCCACAATATCAGCGTCTGGTATTACAGCACACAGGCCTGCGATGAGCAAAGCGCGTCGATCTACTTCCTTAGGGAAGAAGACACAACCCATCGTCGAAGAGGCAAGAAGATGGCCAAAGACGGAAGGCATAGGTACTAGGAGGTAGAGGGTAGGGTAGGGTGCAGAGTTGGCAAGCAGTCGTTGGCATACTCGCACCGCATTAAGGCCTGCACAAACGACCCGTCCTCATCATCCATGAGATGACGCAGCAAACGAGCGTAATCCAGCGAAAGGTCAAAGAGCGTCCGGTCGGTCAGGCGATGCGCACCAAAAGCCACAAACGGAGGTAAATACTCCATACCGCATAGATGAGCGGTGCGTTCGAATGGAATTAAGAACTGCCGCAGCGTATGCCGATGAAAACCATCTGGCTGATATGCATGTCGCCCTCCTCCCGTAGAGAGCACTTGCAATAGGCGTTTACCCTTTAAAGCAAAGCCTCCTGGCCCATAGGCCCAACCGAATTCCAACACTAAATCTATCCACTGCTTCAACAGCGGCGGACAGCTGTACCAGTAAAGCGGATGCTGCCAAATGACAATGTCGTGGTCGCGCAACAATTGTTTTTCCTCCTCTATCTCAATATAGAAATCGGGATACAATTCATATAAGTCTCGGAAAGTAAGGTGCAGGTCATCCGGTAGGTACTGAAGCAGGTGCCTATGGACGCGAGAATGGTCGTAGGCAGGATGAGCGAAAACTAATAAAAGACGCGGCATGGGTAAATTTAGCGTTGAGGAAGGACGAGAGGAATGGATATCGCACAATCCCTTGTGTGAATATCTATTCGATAGAACCCCGGCCTTAGCGAAGGCAAATTTATGCGAATGGGCGGGCTCTCGTCTCGCAGCAGGTGGCTCCAAACAAGGCGACCAGTTGTATCGTATAATACAAGGGATTCGGCTCTTTCGGTCTTATCAGCGTGAAGAAACAACGTGCAACTTTCGAGCGCAAACGAGGCGCGCCAAAGGCGCTTACTTGCACATTCGCGAACTGACGTCGAATGGGTCGTGCTCTCCTCTTCGTCCGCTGTCTCAGAGAAATAGAGGCGATTTTCGGCTAACGAAGAGTTCTTGTCAAAATATTGCCCCAAAGGCGAGTTGTAGGTACCGCTGATAGACCCAATGTATTCACCATTAGCCCATGGTTCTAGGGCAACAAGATTGGTCTCGAGCTTTGGCTTGTGGTAGCACTCTACACAGTGATTTCCACTCCTAGATTTAGGAGGACGAAATGAAATCAATGCAGCAGGCATTGGCATACAAGCAATGGAACCGGCAACTCTTTTCGCTGAGGTATACTGCGTAAAGAGCGTCATAAACGTGTGCCCTGCCGAGTAATCTGTTTTTAAAAAGCGGTCTAACCATGCCCGTACGAAAGATAGCGTGACAGTGCGTTGTGTATCAGCTGGCATGGGTGGACCACTTGGATTGCACGTGGCCTCACCAAACCAGCAATTGAAATTAAAGCCAGCAAAACTACAGTGGCCTCCGCCCAGAAGTGAGATGAATGCCCTACATTCGGGCAAAGCATGATATATAGGTATTTGATGTTGTGCCGGTGGCGTAACACAATCGGCCGAACCGCTAAACACAAGGCTCGGGCAGCTTACGTTAGCTGCCGCTGCAATAGCTGAAGGGCTGGTTTCTGCCGGAGCAAAGGTGATTGTAGCCGATATGTTGGAGTTGTTTTGCGCCGCTAGATATACACAGCCACCGCCCATAGAGTGGCCCATAAGGCAAGCTTTCGTTTGAACACGTTGGTAAAAAGGTGAATTGCTGTCTCGGTTTTCTGAGTATAACTTGTTCACCAAAAAAGCCATGTCAGCGGCAAGAGCTGTATGACTAGGCAAAAAGCCTGTTTCCGTATTAGGAATAGCTACAATATAACCGGCCTCGGCCAACGCATTGCCCCAAAAGACGTAAGGCGCGTAATTCATCGTAAAACCATGTCCGATGACAACTACAGGAAATCGCCCATGCTGCACTAGTTCGTTGGCGCCTCCTGCCCTCGCTGGATAATAAATGTATGTCTGAATGTTGCGGTTATTGCGCATAGGATCTTGGTACGTAACCACCCGAGTACCGACAGGAAACGGCTGCCCCTGTACCCCCTGAGGGATTAGCAGAAAAAGGATGATTGCAGCCAAAAACTTTTTTTGATAAAATTCGGCCATCATGGAAAGTATGCCTAAGATTTCCGTAAACACACGAGAGTTTGATACAGACTCGTCCAACACGATAAAAACCTGTCCAGCGTAGGGTAAATAAGCAAACCTATACCTCCCTCAGCTTATTGCGCACCAAAGGCATGCAGTTCTCTTTTCAAAGCAGCGAACCGTTTCGACAGCGCAAATGCGTTGAAGAGTGAGAAAGCTCCAGCAAGGAGTCTCCTCTTTGGACCAGTTCCCATGAAGGGTTAAACAGTCTATATTACTCGCCATTGGCCTGTGTAGTTGTGCGGTGTCAGCTGGAGCAGCTCCTCTTTTACTGCTTCGCTCACGTCTAGCCGACGGATGAAAGCATGTAAATCAGCGGAGGAGAGCGTAAGTCGCCCACGGGTGAACTCCTTAAGCACCTCATAAGCACGCGGATAACCCTCGCGCCGTAGAATAGCCTGGATGCCTTCAGCAATAACAGACCAATTGTCTTCCAGGTCACTATATACTTTTCCCTCATTAAGTGCAATCTTGCTCAAGCCTCTGAGGATGGCCTTTAGGGCGATGACCGTGTGGGCGACGGGTACGCCTAAATTGCGCAGCACCGTGCTGTCTGTCAGGTCGCGCTGCAAACGGCTAATTGGCAGCTTTTCTGCTAAATGTTGAAACAAGGCGTTAGCAATCCCTAAATTGCCTTCTGCATTTTCAAAATCAATGGGGTTGACTTTATGTGGCATAGCAGAGGAGCCAACTTCTTCTTCAATGACCTGTTGGTGGAAATATTCTAGAGAGATATATGTCCACACGTCGCGGCAAAAATTTATTAAGATGGTATTGATTCGGCTTAGGGCGTGGCATTGAGCGGCTAGGCAATCGTAATGCTCAATTTGGGTAGTCGGATTTGATCGCTCTAAGCCTAGAAACTCACGCACAAAGTCATCGCCAAATTGATGCCAGTCGTAATCTGGATAAGCAGCGTAGTGGGCATTAAAATTTCCCGTCGCACCTCCGAATTTAGCTCGATGAGGGATCGCCTTCAATTGGCGCACTTGCTCGTCTAAGCGAACAACAAAGACAGCTAATTCCTTGCCGACAAACGTTGGCGAAGCCGGTTGGCCGTGAGTCCGAGCCAACATCGGTACATGGGCCCACTCCTGAGCAAGATAATGCAGTTGATCGCGAACACGTTGAAGAAGAGGATAGTAAACTTCTTCCAGGGCTCCTTTGAAAAGCAACGGAAGAGCAGTATTGTTGATGTCTTGTGACGTGAGACCAAAGTGGACAAACTCGCGCAAGTGACCAAGTTCTAATGCTTCTAGGCGTTCTTTAAGGAAGTATTCTACGGCCTTCACGTCGTGATTGGTCGTGCGCTCGATGGCCTTTATCGTCTCTGCGTCGGCTTCGCTAAAGCGTTCAAAAATAGCATTCAAGTCATCTATTTTGGTTTCATCGAAGCTGGCCAGCTGAGGTAGCCCGTACTGCCATAGAGCGATAAAATATTGAATTTCAACGAAAACTCGATATCGTATGAGCGCGTATTCGCTGAAGTATTTTGTTAGTTCGCGCGTTGCGGCGGCGTAGCGACCATCAATAGGAGAGATAGCGTGAAGCATACCTTTGAGAGGGACAGACAGTTGCACATTTCTAAAATGCCTGTAAATCAAAATATTATTGAAAAATTAACGGAAATCAATTTCCGTATCATCGCCGAGGTTGAGCGCCAAATTCATTCCGCGCACGGAGGCACCGGTACCAACAACAGAGTGGCGCAATACAGTGTCGGCTAGCGATGCTTGATTACCGATAATGCTATCGCGAATAATACTATCGCGAATCGTTACACCACTGCCAATGGTGACGTTCGGGCCAATGATACTATTCTCAATGCGACAACCATCGCCAATAGCTACAGGGTGAACGATAATGGTGTTTTCAAAAAGCGGTAAGTTGAGGGCCTCCGCAGCATATCCGCGTTGATTCAAAAGCATGGCATTAGTTTCTAGCAAAACCTCTTTGCGTCCGCAATCAAACCAATTCTGCACGGATACTGCTTTGAACGCTTCGCCTTGCTCAATCATAAACTGAAGCGCATCCGTCAGTTGAATTTCGCCAAAAGTGCGTATATTTTCTCGAATGAGATGCTCGATACTGCGCAGCAATAGCGGTACCTGCCTTACTTTATACAACCCTACGATGGCCATGTTGCTCTTTGGGATACGCGGTTTCTCCACCACGCGTGTAACAAAATCCTCTTTATCTATCTCGGCGACGCCAAACTCACGGGGATTGTCTACCTTTTTCACACCTATGCAGGAAAACGAGCAATCAAGCATCTGTTGTAAGTCAGCCTCGAAGATGGTGTCTCCAAAGGCAATGAAAACCTCATCTTCATCCTCTATAGCCTCGCGCGCCGTCCAGACAGCATGGCCCGAGCCCTCACGGCTCTCCTGGTAAACGAATTCGGCATTTAAGTGAGGATATTGAATCTCAATGAAATCGCGGACTTTCTCGCCCAAGTACCCAATGACGAAAACAAAATCTTTTAGCCCGGCCTCGACAAGTTTGTCGATGATAAAACAAATGATAGGCTTACCCGCTACCGGTAGGAGTGGCTTGGGCTGCGTGTAAGTATGCGGTCGCAAACGTGCTCCCGCACCAGCGACAGGAATAACAACTTTCACAAATTTGCTTTGTAATAGTGTTACTAGGCAAAGGTAGTAGTGTGATACCTGTTAAAAAAACACGAAAGACATTTTTCGCCTAAGCATATTTTGCTTTAAACAGCGAAAAATGTGCTTCTACCTCTGTGTAGGCACGGCAGAATGCTCCCTGGTTGAAGCCACATTCGTTCGGTTTATAGGCACACTCATCACCGTGTAATTTCCAATGTATGCGTTATACGTAAAATAGCCGCTTTAGTTTTAAAAAGAGGTTAGATGCCGATAGATTCTCTCCCTTCGAGCCATGCTCAGCTTCGGTCAGTCAGCACTAAAATTTTTATAAGTATTTTTGCTGAGTCATACTGGATCTACGTCTGCATAGATTCGCGCCCTTGACCTACCAGGTTGCGCCGTCAATTGCTCGATGGTATTCCGGATGAAATGTTTGACATCCTCCAGGAGCGCAGCATTTTTTTCTAACTTTAAAAGGATTTCCTGAATGTACTGGTTGCGAATCCGCCCAATAAGCGGAGATGTTGGGCCAAGTACGCGATGCGCTAAGCGTTGACGCAGAATTGCGGCAAATTCTTGGGCTATCTCTATAGCAATCTGTTCTTTAGGATGGCGAACGTGTAAGCGAATAAGACGCGAAAAGGGAGGATAGAAAAAGCGCTGGCGCTCTTCGAGTTCTCGTCGAACATGTGCTTGAAAATCGTCTTTAAGCACCTCTTGAAAGATAGGATGCATAGGGTTCCAGGCTTGAATCATCACCAATCCGCGGCGATGTTTGCGGCCAGCACGTCCAGCTACCTGCGTAAGCAATTGAAAAGCGCGCTCGCCCGCGCGAAAGTCCGGGAAACGAACCATTTGGTCAGCTCCCACTACACCCACGAGAGCCACGTTGTCAAAATCTAGTCCCTTGGTAATCATCTGGGTGCCTACCAAGATATCGATGCGTCTCTCCTCAAAATCACTCAACAATTCATTGAGGCGATTTTTGCTGCTAACAGCATCCAGGTCCAAACGAGCAACGCGCGCCTTTGGAAAGAAAATTTTTAGTTCGTCCTCGATCTTTTCAGTACCAGAGCCTAGCAACGCAATTTTGCCGCTATGGCAAGCGGGACATGTAGCGGGCATCGGGACGGCATACCCGCAGTAATGACAGCGCAAAGTATGCTGTTGTTTGTGATAGGTTAGGCTTACATCACAGTGACGACACTCCGCCGTCCAACCACACACTTGACACTCCAAGATAGGCGCGTAACCGCGGCGATTTTGGAAAAGGATAACTTGCTCTCCTCGGTCGAGCGCTTGTTGAATAGCTTCGAGCAAAGGCTGGGCAAACAAGTTCTGCATCTGGCGCTTTCTGTGCTGTTCACGCAAGTCGAGAAGCCGAATCTCTGGCAAAGGCAACTCGCCAAAACGCTCCGGCATGTGGACGAGGCCATATTTACCCGTAAGAGCGTTGTGCCAACTTTCTAGCGAGGGCGTGGCTGTACCTAAAATTGCATTAGCACCACACTGTCGAGCCAAATAAATAGCAGCATCGCGAGCGTGATAACGCGGAGCGGGGTCTTGCTGCTTAAACGAAGGATCATGCTCCTCGTCTACAATAACAAGCTGCAAGTTTTTAAACGGCAAAAAAAGTCCTGAACGCGCTGTTAGAAAAACAGGCTTGCCCGCAGCAGCAGCACGCCACAGCTCTACACGCTCGCGGTCGCTAACCCTTGAATGATAAACGCTCACATCAGCGCCAAAAACACTCCGAAGCCGTTCGATAAGCTGAGCGGTAAGAGCAATTTCAGGCAGCAAATACAGCACCTGACCACCAGAGCGGATGATTTGCCGAATCCATTCTATGTACACCTGCGTCTTGCCGCTACCTGTTACGCCGTAGAGCAAGACAGGTTTTTGCTGGTTAAAAAAAGCGGCAATTTCCTGAATAGCTCGACGTTGGGCTTCTGATAAGGTTGCCGAAACCGCTTCTTCTTGAGAATATTCCGCTCCGGCGCCTGCTGCTGGTCGCTCGTAGAGCTCTAGGAGCCCTTTTTTGACCAATGCCTTCAGGCTGGCTTCTGAGGCATTCGCCTTAGCCAAGAGCTCTTGTCGACTCACCCAGGGTCGTTGCCGACTTAAGTGTAAATAAGCAAGTAAGATCTCATGCTGTCGTTCATAGCGCAGCAATTCGTCTAGCACAGGTGCTAGGAGTTCGAGATGCGTCCGATACGGCTCTGCTAAACGGACTGCATAAACTTTTTTAGGGCGATAGCGCTCACGCAATTGTTCGTGCAAGGTCAAGACACCTTTGCTTATAAGGCGCTGTATTACAGGCAGCGTTGTTTTCTTCTGTAAAATTTTTTGCACGTCAGCCAGCGCAATTTCCTCGCGCAAGCGTAAGGCTTCGGCAACGAGTTGCTCTTCGGCGTCTAGCACCGAAAAATCTTCACCATAGTCCAAACAACGTACCAAACGTGTTTCGCTGCTCAATTTCAGTTGAGCCGGCAAAGCAGCCTGCATTACTTCACCCAAACTACAACAGTAGTAGCGAGCTATCCACTCCCAAAAGGAAAGCTGTTGCTCAGAGAGGAGCGCCTCCTTGGACAAAACAGAGAGAATTGGCTTAGTCGCGTAAGAAGGAGTCTCTTGATGTATTCGGCGTACAATCCCTGCATAGTGCTTGTTTTTCCCGAAAGAAACCTCTACCTGCCATCCTGGGCGCAGTACCTCTGTCCATTCGTCCGGAACAGCGTAGGTAAAGAACGGTTTGGGTAACGCTAGAGGTAAAATAACGTCAGCAAAGTAAGACACGACTACACGATATTTTGCTTCACGCTTTGGTGCAAGAAGCAAAGGTAGATTGGTAAAAGATAGAGTAAAAATTTTATCGCTGCTCAGAGGATATACAATTAATGTCGTACCTTTGCCCATCGAATAGCCTTTGTTCTCTAGAAAGAGGCTGAATTTGCACGGAAGCAAACCTATTCTTTCACTAAACTCTTGAGTTGATTGGCAATAAAAAAGACGCCGAATTTGGACGAAGATATCCCTACTTCGCGTTCAGTGAACAAGTCCGAAACCAGCGAGCCTAAAAAGCGGGGAAGTCAAGTTGAACACCGCATAAACGGCAACATTACGGCACCCGAAGTTCGGTTAGTAGGTGATAACCTCGCTGCGATAAGTGAGGTAGCGGGTCGGCCCGTAGAGTCGGGCATTTATCGAACTTCCGACCTTCTGCGCTGGGCCGAAGAACTCGGATTGGATGTCGTCGAAATTTCTCCCAATGCAAACCCGCCCGTCGTAAAAATCATCGACTACAGCAAGTATCTCTATCAGAGAAAGAAAAAAGAAAAAGAGCTAAAAGCTAACGCTGCTAGGCAACAAGTAAAGGAAATTCGCTTTGGTCCTGATACAGGAGAGCACGATTTTGAATTTAAACTACGCCACGCAAAGAATTTCCTCTCCGAAGGCAATAAAGTTAAGGCATACGTTCAATTCCGAGGGCGCGCGATTGTGTTTAAAGACCGCGGCGAGTTGCTGCTGTTGCGTTTAATCAAGGAGCTAGAAGAATATGGTTTTGCTGAACAATTGCCTCGCTTAGATGGTAAGCGAATGTCAGTGATCGTATCGCCTAGAAAGTCATCGGGCAAGAAAACTTCTTCATAAAAAAGCTGGAAATTTTTGCGCCTGCAACTCGAAGCCTTACCTTTGCGCCTCGTTTCAAAATTTGCACTGATTATGCCCAAAGTAAAGACGCACTCTGGCGCTAAGAAGCGATTTAAGGTATCCGGTACAGGAAAAATCATGCGCAATCGAGCCAAGCGCCGCCATATTGCAACCACGAAGACAAAGAAACATAAGCGCCACCTGCGTGCCGACGTTGTAGTGGACAAGGTAGATCGTCGTCGCGTAGAGCGCTTACTGACTATCTAATTGCTACTCTATTTTTTAACGAGGGCTTCGGTCAAAGCGTCCTATTAGACAAGGGCCTCGAAGTCGCACTAAAAAAGTACATATGCCAAGAGCAACCAACAACCCAGCGAGCCGGGCACGCCGTAAAAAGATTATGAAAGCCGCCCGAGGATATTTCGGTGCCCGCTCTAAAGTGTATACAGTAGCTAAGAATGCCGTCGAAAAAGGGTGGCTTTATGCTTATCGCGACCGCAAGTATAAGAAACGCAATTATCGCCGACTGTGGATAGCGCGCATCAATGCTGCCACACGTGCCGAAGGGCTGACGTATAGCCGCTTTATTCATGCGCTCGCTCAGAAAGGCATTGCGCTTAACCGCAAAGTATTGGCAGACCTAGCGCTCAATCATCCTAGCACCTTCCGGGCCATTGTGGATGCAGTTAGGGCACAAGCCTAGAAGTTGATGCTTCGAATGAGAACAAAGTAGGCGCAGCCAAGAGCCCATCTTTTTAATTTCCTCCGCCATCGTTTTTCTTTAAATAATATCCGACATTTGCTGGGCTTTGATATTGCTGACCTGCTGGTCTAGCAAACAAAGCCGCGTAACTTTTCCCAACTTACTTCACGCAAACAAACGATGGCTATGAAGAATTTTTTACTGCTGCTCTGCATGACTAGCTCGCTCGTGCTAAGTGAACAGTCCGCACTTGCCCAAAGATGCGAGCGAGATTCTAACCTCTTGAAGACGAGGCAACTACTCTCTCCGGCGCCCTATTCGCCCGATTCTCCGTACTACAACCTAAAGGTGGCTTGTATCAATGAACCTTACAACCAATCTGTTACTGTACTCGTACCTGATACTTTCGTGTATTTGGGATTCAAAGTGCCTATCCAATCTGTTAGCATTCCCTTGACAAATGCCATTGAAAATTACCCAGTAGGCATGACCTACACGTGTGATCCTCCAAACTGCGTTTTTCAAGCCCTTAGCTTAGGCTGCATCCTCATGCATGGGACGCCATCGCCTATTAACCAGCCTGATACCTTTGATTTAGCCATTACAGTTCGAGTAAAGACTTTATTGGGCGAGGTGCCGCTAAAGTTACCCAGAGATATCAATCCCAACTACCACTACTACCTGATCCTGAGAGCACAGGGCCAATGTGCGTCTTCAATTCAAACGCTAGAAGAACCCTTTACTGCCCTCCGATTGATGCCTAATCCCTCTTCTCAGAAAAGCTATCTCGAAGCAATAAGTACCCAGAGAGGACTCTTTCAGCTGCAAGTGCTGGATGTTTATGGTCAGTTGATCCAACAACAGACCATTCTGATCCAAGAGGGTGAAAACCGAATCCCTATTGACCTCTCTACTTTCGCAGCGGGCACTTACCTTGTCGTCCTTAGCGATGAAAAGGCCAGAGTCGTGCGCCGCCTGGTGAGACTTTAACGCTCCATTGGCTTTTAATCCGTCGAGTTTTCTCCCTTCGCCGAGGGATATGGTTTCATCAACTAAAACCGGTCTTTTATGAAAAAAGAAGTACTCACGGCGGTGCTCGTCTTCTTGCTGCCTGCCTACTCGTTGTTAGCGCAAACAGGCTGTCCGGGATGTGTCGTCAACTTGCCGGCCAATCTGCCAGCCGATACCCTCTACTTGCCTCCACTTCCTCCAGGGGAAAGAGGCAAGCCTTACGATGCTACCCTTTCGTTTCGGGTGCCCAAATCCACCACGCCCGTTAGCAAGGTGGATTCTACTACACCACCCGGATTGCCCATCTCTCGCATCGAAATCGTGGGAGTTGAAAACCTTCCCCCTGGCCTTCAATGGCAGGCGAACAAGACGGTGTTCGAAACCAGCACCGAAACAGACGGATGTTTCCGCATGTGCGGAATCCCTCTTAAAGCGGACTCTTTTGTCCTCAGGGTAAAGCTTCGCGCGACAGTGCTTATTTTTACCCAAGAGGCTTCTTTCAACCTCGATCTGATCATTAAGCCGCCGTTGAGTGTTAATAAGGGCTTTACAACAATCAACGCAAAGGACTGCGGCAGCGCGACTGTAACTTTCCTAAACAACCTTCCTTCCAAAGGTAAGAGCGGAATTACTTATGAATGGGATTTTGGTGACGGAACGAAATTCACGGGAGAAAATCCTCCGCCACACAAATACAACCAGCCAGGAACCTATGTAGTTAAATACAAGGCCCGAATTGATACAGTAGGTTATATCCTAACTGCCGTAACATTGGTAAGTCTGGGTTGTACCGATCTCTTCAGCGAACCGGATCCGTACCTGCGCATCCTGCAAGGCACACAAGTTGTCTTTCAAAACCCTCACGTGAATAACGTGGTGCCTCCCTTCACGTTTAACTTGTACCTTCCGCTCAAGCCTCAAACTAACTACTTGTTAGAAGTTTGGGATGAAGACACCGGCATAGACCTTTCGGACGATCTATGTGGAAGTCTACCGTTTAATGTGTTGAGTGGAAACGATACGCTCCAGACAGCAGGAGGGCTTCGCGTGGTGTTGAAGATTGAAAACCCCGTCGAGGAAATCTTCGCAACAGATACTGTCATAGTACTTCCCTTACCCACACCACCCACGCTTACGGCAAGCCAGCAAGCGGCCTGTCCAGATGAGGTCATTGTGCTTCAATCCTCCCATACAAAAGGCCCAAACCAATGGCTACGAAATGGCCAACCTATCCCAGGTGCTGGTACTGACTACATTTATCTGCCCACCCAAAGCGGCACCTATCAGGTACAGATTGTGGACTCGTCGGGCTGTACAGCGGTTTCCACGGCACAGACAATTACTTTTCATAAGCCACCCGCAGAACCGGTATTCTTCAATGACCGCAACAACCTAATTCTGACTGATACTTCTGCCCTGCCCAAGCGGTACTTTTTGCAATGGTATTTCCAGGGAACGCCCATCCCGGGAGCAAATGGCTTTCGCTACTGTGCTCGCAACAGTGGCACATATAGCCTTCAAGTTACTGACCTAACCACAGGCTGCACCAGTCGATTTAGTATGACAGTTACAGTCAATCCAAACTTTGACTGTACAGTAAGCGTAGAACATCCAACTTTCGGAAGGCTTGCCCTAATGCCCAATCCAACTCCTGGCCCAGCGTGGATCCGCCTAGAAGAAGTGCTCTCGCACGAGGCTCAACTTCGCCTATGGGACATTAGCGGACGATTGTTGGAACACCGAGTCATCCCTGTCGGCACCGACCAAATTATTTTGGAAAATAGAGAGCTCAAGGCGGGCATATACTTGATAGAACTTCTCACAGAAAACCGCCGTTTTATAGGGCGCATGGTAATAGAGTATTGACTGTAGGAGTCTTTTTCTTCCGTGTTCGGCTCTTTCTCGACATAGTTTTGCTCGAGAAAGGGCCTTGCGGTCGTTTGAATGCAACCCTGCCGGAGAAAACTAGGGCGCGTATCCCCTTTTTTCGTATCTTTGCCCTATGAAAAATGCGCAAATTGAGTTAGAGCCTGAAGTCCTTGCTCCTCCCTTAGCAAAGTCGGACTACGATGCCAGCAGTATTACAGCCTTAGAAGGGCTAGAGGCCGTGCGTAAACGCCCGGGCATGTACATTGGCAGTACCGACACAAAAGGCCTGCACCATTTAGTGTGGGAGGTGGTAGATAATTCTATTGACGAGCATCTGGCAGGTTATTGCTCCCACATTTGGGTAACAATACATCCTGACAACAGCATTACAGTGCGCGATAATGGACGCGGTATTCCTACAGACTTGCACCCCAAGCTCAAACGCTCCGCACTCGAAGTAGTCATGACCGTGCTTCACGCGGGAGGCAAGTTCGACAAGGAATCCTATAAAGTGTCAGGCGGCCTACATGGTGTAGGAGTTTCCTGTGTCAATGCCTTATCAGAGTACTTACGCGCTGAAGTACACCGCGATGGAAAAAAATTCGAGCAAGAATATCGCCGCGGAAAGCCTCAGTACGACGTCCGCGAGATTGGAACCACCTCGGAACGCGGCACCATTGTTACCTTTAAGCCCGATGCAGAAATCTTTGAGACCACGGAATTCAAGTTCGACATTCTGGCTCATCGCCTACGTGAACTCGCTTTTCTAAACAAAGGACTCCATCTAGATCTTGTAGATGAGCGCGAACAAGAGAACGGATACTTTCGTCACGAGCATTTTTACTCCGAAGGAGGACTGCCAGAATTCGTCCTTTGGCTGGATGAAGCCAAGACAAAGTTAATCGACAAACCGATCTACATTTCAGCTAAGGAGGAAGATGTAGAGGTAGAGGTAGCTATGTTGTACAACACCTCTTATTCAGAGAATATCGTTTCCTTCGTTAACAACATCAATACGCGAGACGGCGGTACTCACGTTACTGGTTTTCGGCGCGCTTTAACACGGGAGTTCAAAAAATACGGTGACGATAATGGCTTTTTCAAAAAATTGAGTTTCGCTGTTAGTGGCGAGGACTTCATGGAAGGGCTCACGGCTGTCGTATCTGTTAAGCTCCTAGAGCCTCAGTTTAAAGGTCAGACAAAAGGCGAATTGGGCAATTCTGAAGTATTGGGCATCGTGAGCCGATGTGTCGGAGATAAGCTCAGAGTTTTTCTAGAAGAAAACCCTGCTCAAGCGCGCCGGATCCTCGAGAAAGTAGTGCTAGCCGCAACAGCGCGCAATGCTGCTCGGAAAGCACGCGAACTTGTTCAACGAAAAGGTGCCCTCTCGAGCGGTGGTCTACCTGGCAAACTGGCCGACTGCGCCAGCCGAAACCCCGCGGAGTGCGAAATCTTCCTTGTAGAGGGAGACTCTGCAGGAGGCACCGCAAAACAGGGACGCGATCGCCATACGCAAGCCATTCTTCCGCTGCGCGGTAAAATTCTCAACGTTGAAAAAGCCCTAGAACACAAAATTTACGAAAACGAAGAAATAAAAAACATTTTTACAGCGCTCGGCGTATCCGTTGGCGAAAATGAAGAGGGTCATCGCGTGCTCATTACCGATAAACTACGGTACCACAAAATCATTATCATGTGCGATGCCGACGTGGATGGCAGTCATATCACAACCCTCATTCTGACCTTCTTCTTCCGCTACATGCGCGAACTCATTGAAAAGGGCCATGTTTACATTGCGCAGCCTCCGCTTTATCTCGTGAAAAAAGGCAAAAAAAGACGCTACTGTTGGAACGATAAAGAACGCCGCGAAGCTATCCTAGAATTTTCTGGCGGACGCGAAGACGACAATGCCGTCGAAGTGCAACGCTATAAGGGCCTGGGCGAAATGAATGCTGAACAGTTGTGGGAAACAACAATGAATCCCGCTACGCGCGTGCTCAAAAAAGTGACTATAGAAGACGCAGCTGAAGCCGATCGCATATTTGCTATGCTCATGGGCGACGAAGTACCTCCCCGACGCGCCTTCATCGAGGCCAATGCTCGCTACGCTCGTATTGACGCCTAATAGCCAAGGCTTTTCTTAAGCTTGTCCTGAGGAGGGAGTATCCTCTTCTGTGGTGTTGATTCCTAGCAACTTATTCCATGCCTGAGCCTCGTCAGCCTGTTCGTCGATTGCCAGCCGAATGGGAGCCGCAAAGTGCGGTCCAGCTGACTTTTCCGCATGAGCACTCCGATTGGGCCTCCATGCTTCCAGAGGTTCTCTCATGCTTTTCGGCTATCGCTGCAGCCATTGCCCAATATCAAGAGGTATTAATCGTCTGCCAAAGTGAAGCTGCTGTACGCCCTTGGTTGAGCAATATCCCTCCCGAACGAATCCTTCTTGCTGAGGTTCCTTCCAACGATACTTGGGCACGCGATCACGGCGGTATTACGATCTGGGAAAACGAACATCCGGTCGTGCTCGACTTCTTCTTTTCGGGCTGGGGGCTCAAGTTTCCTGCCAACTTGGATAACCTCATTACACGGCGCCTCTGGGAGCTCGGTCTGCTGCAGGCAGAACATCGCTATGTCGGTCTGCTGCTCGAGGGCGGCAGCATCGAAAGTGATGGTCAAGGCACACTTCTTACTACGACAACATGCCTATTATCGCTTAACCGACACCCCCATCTCAGCCGCGAGCAACTCGAAAAACAATTATGCGAACTTTTTGGCCTTCAACGAGTTCTGTGGCTAGAACATGGCTTCTTGATCGGCGACGATACTGATGCTCATATCGATACGCTCGCTCGCTTCTGCTCACCAGATACCATTGCTTACGTGCATTGCCCCGACCCAAAGGACGAACACTACGAACCTCTCCTGAGGATGGAGCGGCAGCTTCAGCAGTGGACTACGCTCAACGGCACTCCTTATCGGTTGGTTCGCTTGCCTTGGCCCGAGCCATGCTATGCTGCAGATGGACATCGCTTACCTGCAACCTATGCCAATTTCCTCTTGATAAATGGCGCCGTCCTAGTACCTACTTATCGCGTTCCGCAGGACGCCGAAGCAATTGCCTGTTTAAAAGCACTCTTCCCTTCCCGCGATATTATTGGCATAGATTGCCGCCCACTCATCGAGCAACATGGTTCCCTTCATTGCGTCACCATGCAGTATCCAATTTCCGTCGTAAGGCGAAAATAGCGTCCAACCTGTCTCGTTTGAATCCTAATATCTTGGCCTAGCAGGTAAAAGTGAACACCAACGCCTTGAAAAACTGTACGCGTTAAGCTATCGCGTTATCTCCAGCAAGGTGAGCTTATGACCTCCAAAGCCCTGGTCCTCCATTTGTCGCATGAACATACGCCTCTGACTCTCCGCATTTTCCCTTCGTATATTCGCTTTCCCTAGCATAACTATGTAGCCTCGTCCTAGGCTTAGGCATTCTTCAGGAACTACAGTAACTTCTATACCCAAGCCTTTAAGTTCTTCAGCCCTTTTATTGGCGAGGTCCTGACGCGTAAAATACTCGTCTATGATAATCCAGCCGCGTATATTTTCGTACGGAGCACACGACTGCCGAGCAGACTCTCGTTCCCCCTCTATGCCAGAGCCAGATAAGTCAATTTCCGGAATTTGTTCGTTTCTCGCATCTCGAGAGGGCCGAGGAGAAACCACAGAGACGGGCGATGAAGACTGGTCTAGTGGTTCACCGGGATATTGTTTTGCAAGACCCTGATAACCAGAAGAATATTCTTCTTCATACAGATAATTATACTGACTCTCAAGATAACCGCTGCTTCGTTCTACTAGTTCCTCTATAGATGCTTCATGATAGGTAAATACGCGATGTGCAAAAAAGGCAATGAAAATCAGAGAAAATATGAACAACCACTTCTGCACTGCCTGTGCACTCATGTAGCGCCCCCAAGCCGCCTCTATTGCTTGTCGGGAATCTGTTGCTGTTTGCTGTACCGTATGGCCAATTTTTCCAAGCACTAAGTATTGAATGGGACGGGTTAGTTTATTCCAAAGGCGGGCAAATGGCGTAGGCAACCTCGGCCGGTGTTTCGCCAAAACCTTTATATCATGGGTTAAGGCCTGATACCATTCGCGGCGGGTAATCCAGTGCACGATACGCCGGTCCTTCCCATAAATTCCTAAACGCGAGGGTGTTACTAAAGGACGTACTTGACCGGTCGGCGAAACCAAAGCTAGACCAAAGCCATGATAAATACACTGATTTCTCAATTCTTGCAAGTATGGATCTGCCGGAGAGGGAAACACGTCTTCACCCAATGCAATCCACTGCTCGTCAGCCTGGTACTGCTTAAATTGCTCGATCGCATAGATATAGCGATATTTTTTCCAACCGCGCATGAGAAAATACCAGCCCAAAAAGCCGATAAGTCCAAAGCCCAGTAAATACCCTAAATTGCCCTCCCAACCTAGATGAAACAACCATGCGAAACGCGTGGAATATGCTATAGCATAAGCTACTGCAGCCGTAAGGCCACTGAAAGCAAGACAATCCCAGAAAAAATAAATAGTGTTTAATCGATACTTTACCTCCTCGGCCTTATTGGCAGAAGTAGCCTCGAAAGCGCATACAAATGTACCTCCTTCAGAAGTGGCAAAAGAAAACAGCCCATCAGCCACTAGACCATCTTCAGAGACATTGTCTAATAGCACTTCCTCTGTGCCTGGAATATGGTCGTAGCGATGTAAGTAAAAAGAGCGCAGGAAGATGGGAAAGAACTTTTTTATGTCGTTTTCAGTGAGCATACATCTGTACTGAGGGAAAGAACACAAAGGTAAAAAACGAGACGCCCGGCGCTTTATTTCCGTTCACGAAAGTCTTCCAGGTAAACATATTGTTTTATTTTAAAATCAAATTAAAAAACAATATGTCTCATAAATTTTACCTTTGCCGTGGTGTTGAGTGATAGAAAAACTCTACGTTATAGAAATGGACGATTCGATTTTTCTTTTACTGATTGCCCTCGCAATAGTTGCTTTCTTCATTCTCTTCGTTAGGCAGTTGCCCAATCACAGGAGTGTTTCCTGGGAAGTATACCACAACCTACAGGCGCAAAATGAGAGTCTGCAAAAGGCCCTCGAAGACAAAGAGCGCGAATTACGCGAGGCTACGGCAAAATTGGCCGCCCAAGAACGCACCTTGCTTCACCAGCAGGAGCAGCTGCGGGAGCAGGAAACCAAGTTAGAACAGATGACCAGCCGCATACGCCTCGAGTTTGAACGATTGGCGGATCGCCTTTTTGAGGAAAAATCGCGCCGCTTTACTGAGCAAAACGCAGACCAACTGCGTCAAACCCTTGCGCCGCTGCGCGAAAAAATTCGAGAGTTTGAGGAAAGTATAGAACGTAAATTCACCGAAGAAACTCGCGATAAGGTCAGGCTGCGTCAGGAAATCGAGCAACTTGTTTCGCTTAATCAGCAGCTTAGCCAAGATGCCCGCAACTTAACTGCAGCTTTGAAAGGACAGAGTAAGATACAAGGCGATTGGGGCGAATATCAACTTGAAGTCCTCCTCGAAAATGCGGGCCTTCAAGCCGGCGAGCACTTCTTTGCCCAGCAAGTTTTCTCGGACGATGAAGGTCAAACAAAACGCCCGGATTATATCATTCGACTGCCTCAGCAGCGGCATTTAATTATAGACGCTAAAGTTTCGCTCGTCGCTTTTGAGCGCTATTTTAATGAGGAAGACCCTGTTGCTCGCGAACGCCATCTTCGCGCACATGTCGAAAGCTTGCGCAATCACATTCACCAGTTGAGTAGTAAAAACTACCAGTCCATTCCGCAACTTCAAACTCCCGATTTCGTGCTGCTCTACGTACCTCTTGATGGTGCTGTTTCGCTCGCCATGCAGGTCTATCCTGAATTGCTCCGCGAAGGTTTGGAGCGAAACGTTGTTCTCGTGACGAACAGCACCTTAGCAGTCATTTTACGCATCGTGGCGTATATCTGGCGACAAGAAAAGCAAAACCGCTCTGCCTTAGAAATTGCGCGACAGAGTGGTTTACTGTACGATAAACTCGTAGCTTTTGTCGAAGACCTCCGCAACATCGGCCATCGTTTAGATAGTGCACAGGAGGCTTATCACGAGGCTATGCGAAAACTCACTAGTGGTGCTCGCCGCGGCGATACCCTTATCGGCCGCGCTGAGCGCATTCGCGAAATAGGCGCTAGAGCTACGCGGCAATTGCCGCCTGACTTGCTAGAAGATGCTGCAGCGGAAACTGAGGGCTCTCTCTGACATTCAACCAATGTCTTTTGGGCTTTTGCCAGCAGCCCTAATAATGAAAAACAGTGCTGTGCCTACAAGTATAAAATTGATAACCGCATTAATAAACTTGCCAATCATTACAGTCCCAATGGCAAGTGCTGAAAAGTCAGGGTTACCCGTAATCATCCCTATAATGGGAGATAGAATGTCGTCTACAAAAGAGGCAATTACTCTTCCGAAGGCAGCACCGATGATAATGGCTACTGCTAACGCGAGGACATCGCCACGAAATAGAAATGCTTTAAGTTCTTGCAACATAAGTCTTTCGCTTTTGATGTTTGAAAATCCTTGAGGCAAAAGTAAACTTAATTTCGAAGAGTCCTACTCTTGTTGGGCTAAAAGTATGTGACAATTTTTTGTAAGTTACTACTCCACCCAGAACAATGCTGAAGCAATACGATCGGCCAACAGCTTTCCTGCTCGGGTTAGAGAATAGGTGTCATGATGTACGTGCACTTGTCCGAGAGCAATAAACGGTTGAACCTGCTTTTCAAAGTATTCGAGATACACACTTCCAAAATGCTTGGCTATGTGAGAAGAACAACACCCCCACATCGTGCGCAGATGCGTCATCACATATTCGTTGTAACGTTGGGCGAGAGAAAGCACTTCGCGCTCAGCAGGAATGCGATTTTCTTCTATGGCTTTTATGTATAGCGCGTTGTTAGCGATGTTCCATTGCCGGCTGACGCCATCAAACGAATGTGCTGAGGGTCCAACGCCCAAATAGGGCTCTCCAAGCCAATAACTGCTGTTATGGCGAGCGTAACAAGAAGGTCGAGCGAAATTGGAAATTTCATAATGCTCATATCCGTGACGCTCCGCCTCATCCATGAGGTATTCAAACTGCCTGGCTGCTCGCTCTTCGTCTACCGGTTTACTCTTGCCACTTCGTACAAAATGAGCAAGAGCGGTCCCTTCCTCTATCGTTAGGCAATAACAGGACAAGTGAGGTACTTCAAGGGAAAAAGCTAAGCGCAAGTTCTCTTCCCAATGCGTATCTGGCGATTCAGGCAAGCCGTAGATCAGGTCGATTGTCAGGTTGCTAAAACCTAGTGCCTGAGCGTTTGAAATGCAGTTCAAAGCTTGCTGTGCGTTATGTACTCGATTCATCCATTGCAAATCTGCGTCAAAAAACGATTGAACACCAATGCTCAGGCGATTAATAGGTGTATATTGGCGTAGTTCGTATAATTTCTCTTTCGTTAGGTCGTCAGGATTTGCTTCTAACGTGATTTCTGCGTTGGGTTGCACGGGAAACAGGGCTTCGATACGCTTGAACAAGGCCACTAATTCAGCTGCTTCCAACAAAGAAGGTGTTCCGCCGCCCAAATAGACCGAAGACAGCGGTAAGCCACCTAGATAATTTCGCCGCAGCTCCAACTCAGTTAAAATAGCTTTTAGCAAGTCCGACTTTAAGCGAAGTACTGTAGAAAAGTGGAAGTTGCAGTAAAAACAGGCTTGCTTACAAAAAGGTATGTGAATATATAGCCCGGCCATATCCATGTGCAACAAGAGGAACGCCTCTTTTTCGCCTCGCCCTAACCTTTTATTACCTGCAACTTCTTAAGGCTCTTTTGGCCAACGCTGTACGACCAGAATACCTATCTGCTCGCCACTTACTAGCCCTGCTTCTACAATGTCGCGCAGGTGACGACCTGCATAGAAATGCGCCATGCCTGCCTCGCGCGCTGCCTCGCGAAATGACGCATAAGAGCGCTCGTCTACAAGAAAAGCTATTCTTTCTCCTACCATTTGAGAGAGCACAGAGGCGGCAGCAGCAGGTATCAATCCGCACTCACGAGAACAGAGTTCATCAGGAACGGTTAAATTTATCGGCTGCCAGTTGGGATCAAATAATTGATTCACGGCTACCCGTGGAGCACTGCGCACGTATTGACGGCTCTCATTTACGCACCAGGTGTAAGCATCGGCCATAGCGATACTTGTCGCCGTTAGGATGCGCAGCATGGTAGCAAAGGGCAAGCGCTGCTGGGCGCACACTGTTGCAGCAATGGTTAGCCATCGAGCCGACATCGGCTCTGTTCTCCACCATGCAGCCACCTGTCGGCGATGTTCCTCTGAAATATTCGTTCCGCCGCGTTCGAAGATTTCCCGCACGAATACTCGATAGCGACTACCCTCCCTTAAGTCTTCTGGCGTAGGGTTAGCCCAGCCTAAAGGGTCACTGGACTGCAACACAAGCAATCGCTGGTTTTGATTCACTTGAGCAAAGCGAATTAACGCATAAGCAATATCTTGAGCTGCTTTTTTAGAAGTAGACAAGTAATAATTTGGCAACCCTCGCTCTAGAAAGACACTTTCCAGTCTAGCTTGATTTTCTGACAACCAACCCTCTGCCTCTCGAAAAACCTTTCCCGTCTCCAACATTGCCCACAGAGCAGTAAAGGGATAGAAGACTGAATCCGCAGAAACGAAGGAAAGAATCGATGGCATGCCTTCAATTACCCCTCGAAGCGAGGAAGTACGCGTCGAATAACGAGCCATTGTCTCGTAGGCTGCCAAAAGCGCACAAGTCTGATACCAGCATGCTACTGAAGGCGTTTTAAACCTCTTTGCACTAATTTCTGAAAGAACCTGAAGCACACGTGGCAATTCTTCTTCAGCTAGCTGGCGTAGTGGCACCCACTGTTCTAGCTGTTGTTCCACCGTCGCCCGTGATGGCTGCTCTTTTTCCCGATATCGGTCCTTAGACTTGCTCTTGTTCGATTGTTGGCCAAAAATGGTACTGCATGCTACCATTAAGGCTACAAGGAACACTGCTAAATTTTTTCTGCTAAAACCCATGCGAAGTCATTGTTTAATCGGTGAAAAAAGAGGAGACAAGGAACAACTGCAAACTTTTTAGGAGTCTACCTTATGCGAACGACAGAACAAATAGCTCTATTGCCCAGAACGTCGAGAGCCTTGCACTTGAGGTCGGGTAAATGCCGCTTTGTATGCGCGCATGGGAGAGGCTACTGCCCTGGAATTTGTCCAAATCTTACCTTGCAAAGTTGAGAGGCGTATAATGTTTTTATACAAATAGTTATTCCCTAAGGCGGAATACTGCCGTGCTTACGCGTTGGGTAAGCGTACCGTCCGGCAAAGTCTCTTCTAGAAGTAAAGCCTTTGCTTCGGGCGATTCAAACACAGCAGCCAAGTTGCGAATTTGAGCGCAGGGAACATTATGAGCATGTAACACGTCAAGCCAATCGCATAGGTTTCTTTGAGAAAAAATAGCCTGCAGAAGTTCATTGAGTACGTGTCGATGCTTAACCCGCGCAGCGTTGGTCTGAAAAATGGGATTTTTCAACAGCTGTGGAACAGACAAACAGCGGCATAAGTTTTCAAATTGTTGTTCCGTACCCACAGCAAGAAGCAACTGTTGCCCATCAGCACAAGTATACAAGTCGCCGTAGGGTGCTATGTTAGGGTGTTGCATGCCCATGCGTTGAGGTAAATGTTTTACCATAAGCCAGTTTGTCGCCTGATTGGCCAACGAGGCTATGGCGCTTTCCCATAGAGAAACAGATACTTCGCAGCCTCGGCCTGTTCGTTCGCGTCGCCACAAAGCCGCCAGGATAGCTTCCTTCAGTTGATGAGCAGCCAGCAGGTCTATCAATGCTACCGGCATTTTGACTGGAGAACGACTGGGCTCACCCGTCATGGATAAGAAACCTGTTTCTGCTTGCAACACTACGTCAAAGGCCGGACGTTCGTCTTCTGAGTTGGCCCAGCCTGAAATATGGGCATAAATTAATTTCGAGTTCCGCGCGCGCAGCGTATCCGCATCTAAGCCCAGCCGCCGAGCCGATGAAGGTTTAAAGTTAGTGATAACGATGTCTGCAGTATCCGTATATTGCAGTGCCAATGCCTTGTCTGTAGGTTCGCGCAGGTCGAGAAAAATGTGTTGCTTGCCCCAATTCACACTGCAGAAGTACGCCGAAATAGCAGATGCTGGGTCTTCATTGGGCAATTTCCAACCTCGCGTGATATCACCTTTCGTAGTTTTATTTTCAATTTTGATTACTTTAGCACCTAACTCGGCGAAGAACATTCCCACAGCTGGTCCAGCCAATACGGAAGCAAATTCCACTACTTTCAATTCGGAAAAAAGTGTATCTTTCATATAGCACAAAGGTGCGATATAGCAACTTCTCTTGCTGTATATTTTCATATCTTTGCTTAGGTAATCGTTTTCGAAACCCATTCCCTTTTCGAGCCTTCGGTGTTTTACCTCTCTCTAACCATTCTATCTCCTAACTCTTCCTTTCCTATAATAATAGCACCAAAAAAATCCGTATTTCAGCGAATGCGAGTACCAACGACCGATCAAATGCGCGCTTGGGATGCTTATACCATTGAGCACGAACCCATCGCCTCCATAGCCTTAATGGAGCGCGCGGCTAGCGTATTTGTCGAGTGGTTTGTCGGCCAATACCCTGACTTAGGGCGCCCGATACACATCCTTGCGGGTACAGGAAACAATGGCGGAGACGGCGTGGCTGCAGCGCGTATGCTACATCAGCGGGGTTATGAGGTGGAACTAACAGTATGCGACTTTTTAGGTCGCCATAGTGCCGACTTTTCAGAGCAAGTCCGGCGACTACCCAACCACGGTGCGCTGACGACGCGATGGATTAACTCATCCGCTGACCTGCCCGCCATCAATACAACTGCAGTAATAATAGATGCCCTCTTCGGTACCGGGCTGGCACGCCCCCTGGAGGGCTGCTGGGCTGCTATAGTAGAGCGAATCAATTGCTTGCCCAATGAAGTGGTGGCCATTGACTTGCCCAGTGGGCTATTTGCTGACAAACCAACTACCGGGCCATGTGTTCATGCCGACAAGACTTTTTGCTTTGAAACTCCTCGCAAAGCGTTCTTTTTTCCGGAAAATGGCGATAGGGTAGGAGAGTGGGCATTCGGTAGCATCGGCTTGCATCCCGACTTTTGGAATGGACAAGAGACGGCGGACTATTACTTAACCGCCAAGGATGTAGCTAGCCTAGTAAAGCCGCGGGCACGGTTCTCGCACAAAGGTACCTACGGGCATGCCCTATTGATTTGTGGTCGGCGGGGCAGCATGGGAGCTGCGCTGTTGGCCGCGCGGGCCTGCTTGCGATCAGGAGTAGGGCTGCTGACAGTACATGTACCTGCTAGTGGTTATGAGATTTTGCAACTGGGCGCTCCTGAAGCTCTATGCGATGTCGGCATAGATAGCGACCACTGGACTGCCTTACCTGAATTAGGGCCATACTCGGCTATTGGAATTGGCTGCGGCATAGGCCAAGCGGCCTCCACGGCACAGGCTCTCAAGCGTTTATTGCAAAAAGCCAGTGTGCCCTTAGTGCTTGATGCCGACGCAATCAATATCCTGGCACGGCGCAAGGAATGGCTCCGGTACTTGCCCCCAGCTTCTATTCTGACTCCTCATCCCAAAGAATTCGAGCGGCTCTTCGGGCCAACGCCCAACAGCTTTGAGCGCAATGCTCTACAGCGCGCTAAAGCCCAAGAACTGGGCGTCTACCTTATCTTAAAGGGTGCTTATACCTGTGTTTGCACACCTGACGGCACATGCTGGTTCAATAGCACCGGCAACCCTGGTATGGCTACTGGTGGCAGCGGCGACGTACTGACAGGCATCCTAACTGGCTTGCTCGCTCAAGGGTATACTCCATTCGAAGCTAGCCTTTTGGGCGTCTATTTGCATGGCTTAGCTGGCGACATTGCTGCTGCCTATCGAAGCCAGCCGGGCCTCATTGCGGGCGATATAGTAGATTTCTTACCAGAAGCCTGGAAAACCATAGCTGCTTCAAGGTGACATAAAATCCCATTTTTCCACACGTCACTTTTCTCTTTTCATGCACGTTCACTACTGCGAGCATTTCGATGGCAAGGTTTTTTCTCCTTCCTTACCGCTTCAGCAAGGCGTGCTTTACGCGGGCAATGACCGTTTGCTTGCCTGGATTGAGGCTCAATTGGGCCTTCAAGTAGAACAGCAGAACACGGACTATTTGCGGATCGAGTTGTATCGGCAGGCGCTGCTGGAGAGGATAACCTCTTCTTCAACAAATGAGCAGCCTTTCTACGCAGCCTCATTCGAAGCTGATCCATGGGCCGTAGCCCAAACGCTGCTCGCTTGGCGCGATGAACTGCTTCTAAGCGGATGGGATTTTTCAGCAGATGCTGATTGCCCGCCTCGATTAGCTGAGTTGGCTCAAGCAGAAGTTCTATTTAGTACCAAGTTAAAGGCTCTTGCTCATGACGGCCGAATATTGGGCACAGCAGACCGATGGGCGCGTGCACTAGCTTGGCTGCAGAGGCGCCCTATAACGCTATCGCAGTTCTCTTCGTATGAACCAGAAAAGCTGTGGCTGCCACACATAAGACGCTTGATAGCGCTCCTGAATCGCTGGGGCGTGAAGGTCAATACGCATATAGTTACAACCCCTAAAGCCACCCCAGGAACTGACCTAGCCCATTGGCAAGCACACTTGTGCGGGCTCTGTGTAGACTCGAAACCAGCAACTGCCGATGGTTCAGTGCGCCTCCTGCGCGTACGCCGTGATAGCGATGCAGCACTTTTCTTAGCAAGTTGGTTAGCTCAAGCACCAGATTTTCGCCCTTTGTTAGTGCTGTCTAGCAAGGGCGACCTACTCGAACAAGCGTTACTCCAACATGGGTTGCCAGCATTAGGTGTGCCTTCCGCTTCGCTAGCTCGTCCTTCACTCCAAACACTCAAACTGGCAGCTGTCTTCTTATGGGACCCTCCCGACGTATTTAAAATCATGGAGTTCCTCACGCAGCCGCTCAAACCTTTCGACGACGGCTTGGCGTTGGAAATTGCGCGCGTCTTAGCCGATAAACCTGGTTTATTCAGTGATACGTGGTTCGCCACTGTGAACGAATATCTAGATAGACCAACCACTTCGCCAGCAGCACGCCAGCAATATGAATTCTGGTTTTTCCGAAAGCGCTATCCTGCCGATGGAACAGCACCGGTGACAGATGCTGCTGAACTTTATGACTACCTATACCGATGGGCAGTAGAGCGTTCAAGCTACATTCAGCACTCCGGCTTGCTAACGCTGGCTGAGCAAGCACGCCGCGTACGCGATGTTTTGCAATTGTTACCCGATGCACGCATCTCGCGCTTGGCTTTAGAGCGTATCGTGCGCACCATTCACGAGCCTGTGCCCTTAGCCCTTTGTAAAGCTCAACAAGGTGCTCTTCCTTTTGTACAACACCCCGGTGCCGTAGCAGCGCCCGTAAAGGCTGTCTGCTGGTGGAACTGCGCTAACGACCTGGTCGGGCCGCCACCTGACCCCTGGCGCAAAGAAGAACGCCAATGGCTGTCTCAGCGCCAGATAATCCTGCCAGAGCCGGACTTATCCACTCAACGGCATCTTTTCTTCCTGCGCCAACCTATTTTACAGTGTACTCAGCAAGTAATCCTTTTTCTACCCGAGCAGATTGGTGGCGAAGATGCTCAAAACTCACTGTTAATCAATAATCTAGAAAGCATCTTTAATAATCCTGAATTGCTATTTAGTCAGGTAGATGCTGATTCCGAGAGAAATAGGGAAGAGGCCTGGCCTGAACTTGTGAGGCTGAGGCCGAAAACACTTCCGCGGCCAGGTACTCATCTAAATATATTGCAGCCAGGGTGTCTGGGCGAACCCATCTGTCAAACGCCTACTGAAGTAGAACAGCTGCTATACTTTCCACACCGCTGGTTTTTTCGCCATAAAATACATCTTTACCCTAGTAGTTTGCTCAGCATCGCTCGCGACCAGCAGCTCTTAGGCAAATTGGCCCACCGCTTTTTCGAACTTCTCTTAAAGGAACCCGACTGCCTCAAATGGGAAAGGGAAGAGGTTGTCCAGTGGGTGCTCAAAAAAGCACCAGGTTTGTTGGCTAGAGAAGGAGCTACGCTGCTTCTATACGGGCGTGAACCCGAACGTCACTACCTTCTCTCTCGCGTGCAAACGGCAGCCTGGAGTCTATTGGAAATGCTTCGCTCAGAAGGCTGGGATATTTATGGTACCGAAGTGCCTCTTGAGGGCCTCTTCTGCAACTGCCTGCTGCGTGGACGCGCCGATCTGGTACTTCAACGCGCAGATAATGAATGGGCCATCGTAGACTTGAAATGGAGTGGCTTGAGCAAGCGCCGGGCTCAAATTCGAAATAATGAAGATCTACAACTGACTCTGTACAGCTATTTACTACCACCCAATGAAATCTGGGCGCATACGGCGTATTTTATCATAGAGGAGGCGCGCATGGTCGCGCGCAACCGAAAGGCGTTCCGTCAAGCTTTCGTGCCTCCTGGTGGCGAAGATGATCATGTTGAAGCGTGCCAGCGCATTTTTCAGCGTATGCAGGAGACTTATCAGTGGCGTAAAGAACAATTTGCCCACGGCCTAATAGAATTGCGCTACGAGGAAAATGTTGACGCTCTCAATGAATACTACGGTATACAGCCCTTGGATAAGCTAGAAATGAAGAGAGTTGAATATCGCGATGAATACTATATGTTAGTGTGGGGCGGCATCTAAGCTACTTATCAGGAAGTTAGGCGTACACGTCCGAACCTCAATAGGTGTTTGCGGAACGCTTGTTCGTTCTTTGTAAAAGAAAAATGGCGAGGATGCCACTATGTCCGCCTCGTTGTCGCTTGTTTTTCTCGTGTAGGAGCTAGAATTCGCGCCGGAGAGAGCCGTTAGGATGGTATTGACGGTGAACGTTCTGCTACCCAGCGAAACCAACAGCATGATAAAATTTCCACAGCGATAGGGTAGGAAGAAAACTGTTTTGTTTGTTGTAATAAATTTTGCAATGATCTCTATTTCTTTGGGCGCGTGTTCATAATAGCAACTAGTTGGTCTATATCTACATACTCTCTGATGAGTTCTGTGGCGCGCTTTACCTTCCAAGGAGTGCGCGTATTGATCTTAACTTCTAGAGCACTTATGCGCAAAGCAGCGCCATATGCGTCTAAGGCGCACTCTACTACTGGGATGTGATGCTGTAGGATAAAATCTCGACAAAGCGGATCATTTTGAATCGGTGGATGGCCGTCATCAGCCCCTGTTACTAAGATACCTGCTACGTCTGGATGAGAAATTCCTTGCGTTTGCGCCATGCGCGTCATTTTGCGCAACACTTCGGGCAGGCGAAGAGAATTGGAAACAATAAGGATGTTTCGATGCACCTTCAAGTCATAACTTTCTACTAACGACCCAGAGACGATCGTTGCAATTCGATTTTCCATTTTCTCCGGATGAAATACCGTTCGGCCGCCTACCGCCTTTCGTATTTGCTCAAAAAGTGGAAACATCATACTCTCATCGTAAGGAATGACGCCAAGCAAGGGAATCCCCCAGGCACCCAATACTTTGCCTAGATAATGGCGAATTTTCTCAATTTTGTCAGGCAACACTTTGTTGACAATAACACCTTCTATAGGAATGCCCTCTTGGCCAAAAAGAGCAAGTGCTAGCGCCATCTCGTCAATAGTGCGGCCAATCCCTCCTCGAATGATAAGAATCACTCGAGCATTCAATAAGCGCGCCACAACCGCATTGGAAAGCCCAACGATGCTGCCTACGCCTGGATGCCCTGTGCCCTCAAAAACAACCCAATCAAACTTCTCAGCAGTGAAATGCTGACCGGCTCGAAGAAGTCGCTGATTGAACGCAAACTCACCGGGTGCATCCCAAAAGGCTTGCGTAGCGCCATCGCCCAGAATAACAGGGCTGTGCACAGCTGGCTTTAAGGGAAAATTCAGAACCTGTGCAAAAAGTAGGGCATCTTTGTCAGCCATGTCCTCTTCTAGACGGATATACTGCTGACCTACAGGCTTACAGTACCCTACTCGGTAGCCGCGCTCCAGTAAGGCAGAAGTGATCCCGAGCGTACATGTGGTCTTTCCCACGTGTTGATTGGTAGCAGCAACGTAAAGACGGTGTTGCATCGACATCTTGAATTAAAGTTTTGAAAGTAACTCACTATATGTGGGGTGGGGTAGAGGATAGGCTTTGAGTGCCTCCCAAGTAATTCCAGCGTGTATACTCACTTGAAGGATTCCCAACATTTCAATAGCGTGCGAGCCGAATGCTGCAGCACCCAAAATTTGTCCAGAACGCTTGTCCACCTTTATCTTTAGGATACCGCGTACCTCCTCTTCGATCTGTGCTTTAAGCAATTCGCTAAACGATTTTCGCACAAAGAGAGCCCCCTCAGAGGGTGTCGTGTCGCCTATTTGCCCGATGGGTAAATGCGTATAAACCGCTTCTACTAATGGTCTTAACCTCAGGGTTGTATTGCTACCTTGCACAATATGCTGTACGGCCACGCGCGCCTGCATTTGTGCCTGGTTGACCGTCATAGGAGCGCCTGTGGCGTCGCCAATAGCGTAGAGATTAGGTAAGCTGCTCTGGCAAAATTCGTTGATCTGTATGGCACCGCTTGACGTCAGTGTCAGCTGCTCCGGGGCGCCCTTCCAGAAGGTAGTGTCGGCTTTTCGGCCAGCGGCAATAAAGCCGTGAGAACCGCGGTAGCACTTACCGTCAGAGGTTTGGGCCACTACTTCCTCTCCCTCTGTTTTTAAAGAGGCTACAGGAGCATTCTTAACAATCTCAATGCCAAGGTTTTCTATTAACCATTGTTCAAAAGCCTGCACTATTTCAGCGTCTACACGAGGCAACAAACGGTCGCCTTTTTGCAATAAAACCACACTTGAGCCAGCCGCAGCAAAGGCTGAGGCATACTCGACGCCCGTAACGCCGCCGCCCACCATAAGCAACCGAGAGGGTAGGACCTCTATTGCTCCTGCCAGGCGCGGAGCAATGATGTACGGCGGAGCGGGCTTGACGTCCGGCGTGAATACCGGCTCCGAACCAGTAGCAACTATCACATATCGGGCTTTCAGCTGAAGATCTCCCGTTTCTGGGCTAGAAATTCGCACCTCTGCAGAGGACGCAATCTCGCCCCTGCCCGCGTACACCGCAACGCCGGCAGCATCTAATTGCATCTGGGCGTCCTTAGCAACTCGCTGGCTCTGCGCCTTGATTTTCTCGCGTACTCGCGCCAGCGAAAAGGACGCTCGCCCGCTTACCCATGCCTTGTGCGTCTCTTCTAACCAGACTTTTGAAGGTACTAAACTCCCCCACGCCGAACGACCACCCAGAGGCATGTTGGTTACAAGGGCCGTATGCAACCCCGCACGAGCCGCCAACAAGGCTGCCTCTACCCCCGCTGGGCCACCACCAAGGATAACCACATCGTATTCCATGTAAGATAATTTTTAAACAAAGAAAGCATTTGGGGGCGAAAACTCGCTAGTCTTCGCCCCCAAACATCTTCAGTGCAAGGGTTACTTCAGATCGCATTTAGCCAGGTAAAAGTCCACCATTTCGTAATCGCTCCTTAGGCGCTCATTGAGCTCGTCGAGCGTCTTAGGCGGTGGCACGATGGCTTTGTCGCCTGGCTTCCAGTTGAGTGGCAGAGCGCACTTATATTGGTCAGCCGTCTGCAGAGCAATTAGCGCCCGCTTAATCTCCTCCATGTTACGGCCTACGTTCAGGGGGTAGTACATAATGAGGCGAATAGTGAAATTTGGGTCAATGAAGAATACGGCCCGCACTGCAGCTGTCTCGCTTTCGCCTGGTTGTAGCATGCCGTACAACTTGGCTACCGACATGTCTAAGTCAGCCACAATGGGAAAGTCGAAAAACACTCCAGTTTTCTCGCGCACGTTCTGCACCCATGCTACATGCGCATGAATGCTGTCTATGCTTAAACCTAGCAACTTAGTGTTGTGTTCATCGAAAAATTTTTTCTCTAGCGCAAAGCCGCTCATCTCCGTCGTGCAAACAGGAGTGAAATCAGCTGGATGCGAGAAAAAAATAACCCAGTGTCCTCGAGCATAATCCGAAAAACGTATCTGACCAATCGTTGTCATCGCCTCAAAATCTGGTGCAGGGTCGCCAATGCGAGGCATCGTCGTCTGAATTCTAGCACTATTTGTGTTGTCCATATGCATATCATTTTACTCAACAAAGGTAGAAACTCTTTAGCTAAATTATGTTAGACCATTTTCTGGCTTGTACAGTACTTTTTCTCTTCCTTTACGAGCCGTGGTTTTTAGTAAAAATGAAATATAATTTATATTATGTTAAATAAAAACATCCAAAAGGCGCCTGGTAAAAATACTTTCGAACCGTCGAAATCGCGCGCAGCATCCTGCTATTCACTCAAATAGGCATGCTTTGCCTTGGAGCTTTCAGGCTATTCATTCGAGACCTTTAATTGATCGACTTTGGCTTTTGCTGTAATAGAAAACAAAATATTAATATTATAAAGATTTACTAACAGGTGATTTTCACAAGTAATTAGCCAATGGTTACTCAACCTAGTGCTTTGCTTGCCTGACTAGGTCACTAGGTCAATTGCACTGGCACTTTGTCAGATATCCTGACTAAGGCCTATGTTAAAAACCGCTCCTCCCATTTTTTTTGTGGCACCCAACAGGTTTTCGAACGGCCAAACCACTTATATCGGTGACGTGCTACGCAGTCGTAGAGCATATTGCACACCGAACGAGGGATGACGTTGAATATCCCAAGTAGCGCCCAGGGAAAACCTAAACGCTTAACAACTTCGAACACAGCATCTGCCCGTAAAAAAGCTCGTTCACCGACCACCAACACTATAGAATTTATTTTTTCCGTTATGCCCAAACGCTTTAGTACTTCTTGACCGACCTCTGATTGTAAAGGTGCGAAACGAAAGATACCTTTTCTATCGCGCTTGAGTATCCACTGCACCGTGTGCGCACATAGATGACATACACCGTCGAAAAGAAGGAGCGGAGAATCTTGCATAGACTTCATCCAAATACTCTAAAAAAAACGAAAATATACCTACTTCGTTTGTATATTCAACCAAGAATCTATGTCGAAATGCGCATGAAGACTTCTTATCTGATAGCTTTGTTTGTACTTGTCCCTCACCTACTCTTTGGGCAAGCGGTAGGCAGGCAAGATACTACATCTAAAATCCAGGTAGAAACCTCGCTTTTTGGTGAATACTTTCTCGTGGAGGGCCGCTACATTCAAAAGCTAAGCGGTATGGTGCGACTGCGCCACGGCAATCTACTTATCTTTTGCGACACAGCTTTGCTCGATGTCAACGACGCGCGCCTAATAGGTAATGTCCTTTTCGAACAAAGTGATACGCTGCGGCTATATGGAGATTCAGCAATGTATTTCGGCAATCAGCGCGTCTGCGATATCGTTGGCGAAGTAGCGCTTGTAAAAGGAAAGCACGAACTGTTTAGCAACCGCTTGCACTACGATTTCCAGAAAAAGATAGCTACATACTGGGAAGGAGCGACCATGACAGATGGAAGAACTCAACTAACGAGCAAACGCGGCTACTACGATGTAGAGCGAAAGATGGTCTACCTCAGCGGTAGCGTGCTCGTCGTTGATCCCGAATTTAACCTGCGTACGGATACTTTAACGTATAGCACTGAGACCGAAATGGTGTACTTTGTGGCGCCCACACTCATCAGTCAACGCAGTAGCCGTCTTTATTGCGAAGGCGGTTTCTACGATTTGGAGCAAGATTTCGCAATATTTGAAGGTAATCCGCAATATGAGCAAGAAGGACAGCGAGGGCGTGCAAAGAAAATTCGGTATAATGGCCTGAAACAGGAATACGTACTCGAGGGCGATGCTTTTGTCGAGGAGCCTGACCGAGGACGTTCAGTACATGCTGATGTTATTCGGTACAACGCCGAAACGGAAAAAGCTGTATTTTTGGGTAAGGTATTCTACCTCGATAGCGCTCGAATCATTAATGCTGCGGAGGTATTTTATGACCGGCGCACTCAGCAGTACCAACTCCGGGGACGCGGGCGCATTAGCGAGCCACCCTACATTATTGAGGCGGATTCATTAGCCTTCAATCAGGAATTAGGCAATGGCCTTGCTTTAGGCAATGTCGAGTGGCGCGATACTGCTCAAGATTACACCCTGTTGGCCTACCGAGCTGATTACAATCGGGCAACAGGTTTCGTGCATGCTTTTGGAGCATATGGCCCTATGGGCGCGGCAGGTCGACCATTGATGCTCTCGCTCGTCGAAAAGGATACCCTTTATCTAAGCGCGGACACACTCATTTCTTTTAAAACCGATACGGCGAGCGACCATCGCATCTTCTTGGCGTACCGCGATGTACGCATTTTCAATCAGGAAATTCAAGCAGCGTGTGATTCCCTCGCCTATCATACAACTGATAGCATATTCTATTTTTTCAAGAAAGAACATCTCCCTGTGTTGTGGGCAGATACTTCGCAATTTTCAGCAGATACGCTTTTGCTTCGCTTAAGTAACAATCGCATCCGAGAACTGCGCCTTCGAGAAAATACCTTAGTTATCCAGTCGGAAGACGCCCGGATGTATAACCAAATAAAGGGACGCTTCAACACGGTGTTCTTTGAAGAAAACGAAGCCAAAGAGATGCACGTCGAAGGAAATGCTCAAGCGCTCTATTACGTAGTAGATGAGGCGAGGCGCTACATGGGTCTCAATAAAAGCGAATGCGCAGAGATGCATTTGTATTTTGAGAACAGGCGGGTCACGGGCGTAAAATTCTATGGAGATCCCAAAGGGAAATTATCGCCTATGCGCCAAGTAGGCCTAACTGAAACTCAGAAATTAGAGGGTTTCTTTTGGGAAACCCATCGGCGACCTCGTTCTGTGGAAGAGCTGTCGCAGCGCAAAGAGCAACAAAAGCTGAATTAGTTCAATATTAATATCTTATACTTTAAAATATTTCCTTCAGCAGGGTTGCTCCCCTCCTACCCTAGGAAGGAAATTTGGCGCTCTCTTGAGTACCGTGTATGTTTGCCCCGAGAGGTGACGCCAGCATTTGTGTATGAAAATTGTTATGCTCACTCCTGCTCATCCACTTCGCGGCGGGATTGCAGCCTCATCAGAACGGCTGTCGCGTGAATTTCAAGCCATGAGGCATGAAGTGGTACTCTACAGCTTCTCTTTACAGTACCCATCTTTTCTTTTTCCCGGTAAAAGCCAATACACCAATGACCCACCACCTAAGGGCTTGCGAATTGAAACGCGTTTAAACTCTATTCACCCTGTTAATTGGATTTTTAGCGCGCGCGCCATAGTTCGCGAACAGCCTGAACGCGTGGTTGTGCGCTTCTGGCTACCATTCCTGGCGCCATGTTTAGGAAGTATTCTGCGTCTGATGCGCCTCTTTGCTAAATACCCTATTCGTGTTACTGCCCTTATAGACAACATAATACCCCATGAGAGGCGTCTAGGAGATCGCTTTTTGGCGCGCTATTTCGTGCGCTCCTGCGACGACTTTGTCGTTATGTCGCACTCTGTCGGCGAAGCCGTGCGCGCGCTTTTACCCGCAGAAACTCCTGCGCATCACATACGTTATGCACCTCATCCAATATACGACATTTACGGCGATCCGATCAGTCAAGAAGAGGCGCGCCGCCAGTTAGGTTTACCTATCGAGACACCGCTGGTGCTCTTTTTCGGCCTTATACGCCCTTACAAGGGTTTAGACCTCTTGTTGGAAGCCCTACGGGAGACCCCCGAAGTACACGCTCTTATTGCGGGCGAATGTTATGAAAACTGGCGGCCGTATCAGGAAATAATCACGCGTTTGCGGCTAGAGGGGCGCGTACATCTTCATCTTTCTTTTATTCCTAACGATCGAGTAAACCTGTACTTCTCTGCAGCAGACCTGGTCGTTCAACCGTATCGCACTGCCACTCAGAGCGGCATCTCTCAAATTGCTTTCCATTTCGAGAAACCTTTGATAGTGACGAATGTAGGTGGGCTGCCAGAGATCGTACAGCACGATGTCTCAGGGTATGTTGTACCTCCTGAGCCTAGAGCCATTGCTCAAGCCATAAGGGATTTTTTCGAGCAAAGACGCGCTGCGGCGCTTATCAAAGGCATGCAATTGGTCAAGGAGCGCTTTTCTTGGAGAAGCCTCGCAGAAACCATCTGTCAAGATTCAGAATGAAACATAAAATGAGTAAAAGAAACTGAGTTTATATTTTTTTATGTTTCTTCTTTTTTGGGCTGAAAAGTTTGACTTTCTTATTTTCTTTGCACAAGCAAAGTGAATCTGTCTAAAAAGTCTGCTACACGTCTATGAAGCAACTCTACTTGGGCTCCTGTTTTTTGCTTAGTTTATTCCTCTGTCTTTTATCTCCTACAGATGCACATGGACAGTACACTCTTCGGGGAAAAGTGGTGGATGCGGAGACAGGAGAGGAATTGATTGGGGCAAGCGTTTCCGCGGTAGGTGGAGGAGGAGCATTAACTAATTATGCAGGAGAGTTCGCTTTACAGGTGGCCTCCCTGCCAACGGTGCTTAAAGTTTCATATACGGGTTACTCTGTTCAAGAAATTCAAGTTTCTGATGCGAATGCGCGCATAAGCATTCGCCTTCAGCCCACTACCCTTGTCATAGAAGAAACTGTGGTTCGAGGACAGCGCATAGATGACAAACAAAAAGCAGCTCCTCTCACTGTAGAAAAACTCGACCCTATTGCCATTAAAGAGGCCGCCTCGTTCAGTTTTTACAACAGCTTGGGCAACTTAAAGGGCGTTGATCTGACAACCGCCTCTTTGGGCTTTACCATCATAAACACTAGAGGATTTAATTCTACCAGCCCTGTACGCACACTTCAAATCATTGATGGTGTGGACAACCAGGCACCAGGGCTGAACTTCTCCTTGGGTAATTTTTTGGGCTCTAGCGATCTAGATGTCAACAGTGTAGACCTAGTACAAGGAGCGAGTTCTGCATTTTATGGGCCGAATGCTTTCAATGGCGTCATTTCAATGGAGACGAAGAACCCATTTATCCATAAGGGCCTAGCCGTTTCTATCAAGGGCGGCGAGCGCGATCTTTTTGAGGCAGCCATTCGTTATGCAGGTACATTGAAAAACGCCAAAGGGAAGGAATGGCTTGCTGGAAAGCTGAACCTTTTCTACCTACGCGCATACGACTGGGTAGCGGATAATTATGAGCCTGTTACGGGTACCCAGTCCGGTGGCTACTTTTACACAACTCGCGAAAATCCAGGGCGTTACGATGCCGTAAACATCTATGGCGATGAATATAATCCGCGCTTCGATGGCACAGGCAGCAGCTGGTGGAACAACACACGTGCAGGACTAGGGATTTACCACCGCACGGGATACAAGGAGGTAGACTTGGTAGACTACAACACTCGTAACTTCAAGGCCAACCTTGCTTTTCATCTCCGCACTCAACCTGAAAAAGACTTTGATTCACCGGAGCTTATTTTATCCTCTAACTTCGGGACAGGTACTACAGTTTATCAGGGAGATAACCGCTTCAGTTTGCGCGGCATTCTCTTTTTCCAGAACCGCATCGAATTTCGCCAGCGCGACCGTTTCTTTATTCGAGCCTATGCCACAAACGAAGATGCGGGCCGGTCCTATGACCCCTATTTTACAGCATTGCGCCTTCAAGAGGCCTCTAAATCTAATGAGCAGTGGGCGAATGACTATGAGCGTTGGTGGACGGCCATCAACCTAGGATACGTCTATTACAACCGTATGGTTCCCAATGGCTATCCTGATTTTGGAGACACAGCGGCTCTCTACGCCTGGATGAAGGCATACCGCGACTCTATGGCATATTGGCATAGCTTGGCAGAGGCAGCAGCTAACGTAGGCAATCCAATTGGATCTTTCCCAACGAAAGACTTCTTCGCTCCAGGTACGGCTCGATTCGATTCTTTATTTAATGCCATAACCAGCCGAAAATCAACGGAAGGTGGTACTCGATTTTTTGACAAATCCGCGCTTTATCACATTCACGGCGAATATATCTTCAAGCCATCATTCCTGGATCGGTGGGTCATTGGTGCTAACGCTCGAGTTTATCGCCCGTATTCCGAGGGAACCATCTTTAAAGACACGGCCGGCATTCGTATCACAAACCGAGAATGGGGTGCTTACACAGGCATAGAGCATAGTATAGGAAAGTTCAAACTTAATGGCGCCATTCGTATAGATAAGAACCAGAACTTTCCTATGGTGAGCACGCAGGCAGCCTCAGTAGTGTGGAACCCAAGGCCAAATACCTTTTTAAGAGTATCCTTCTCTAGCGCCTTGCGAAACCCTACCCTGACCGACCAATACCTTAACCTAAATGTGGGCCGTGCCTTCTTGGTAGGGAATCTCGAGGGTTTTGACAGCCTTATCACCTTAGAATCTCTCCAGGAATACCGCAGAAGTCCGGGAGGGAGCATTGCTTTGCTGAAGTATTTTAATGTAGCGCCTATTGAGCCCGAAAAAGTCAGAACGCTGGAAGGTGGCATCCGCACTACCCTCTTCGACAAACTGTATGTGGATGCCAGTTACTATTTCAGCTTCTATAATGATTTTATCGGTTACAACATTGGTATAGACCTTCCCATTGGCTTTTTTGGGCCAGAGTTTAGCCGGTTGCGCATTTATCGCGTTGCAGCTAATTCCACCAACCAGGTCACTACGCAAGGCGTTACGGTTGGGCTGAATTATTATTTTGCCACCTACTTTATGGCTCAAGCAAACTACTCTTGGAATCGCTTGAACACCCAAATTGACGATCCTATTATACCTGCATTCAACACCCCAGAACACAAATATAACATAGGTATCTCCGGGCGTGATTTGCCGTTGAAGGGAAAAAATATTTGGGGGTTTAATGTGATTTACAAGTGGATTCAGGGCTTTATGTTCGAAGGCTCTCCACAATTCACGGGTTTTATCCCTACCTACGACCTGCTGGATGCTCAGGTGAATGTGAACTTCCCGCGTATTCATACTACGGTGAAAATAGGTGCTTCGAACCTACTGAATAAAAAGCAATTCCAGACCTACGGTGGGCCGCGAATTGGCCGGTTGGCCTACATTAGCTTGGTATACGATTTCAAAGAAAAGTAATTATCAAACCATTCACTAAATGCTGATTTTTATGAAAAACTCAAGACGCTTTCTGCTTGGAGCCTCCTTCCTGCTGCTGGCTGTTTTCGCCAGTGCACAACCTAAACGTTACCTAGACCCAGTATTTACGAATGTAAAGAGAACGAATGGCGTCATCTATGGTTCCAACTTTACCGTACTCACTATTAGTACCTTAGGGAGAACGGTGAGGGAACCCCTGGTGATGGATGTGTACGAGCCAGAGGGCGATACACTTGCCCAAAGACCGCTGGTACTGTACTTCCACACGGGCAACTTCTTACCATGGATAAATCCACAGACAGGACAAAGCGTTAACCAGTCCTGTGGTGGCACGCGCAATGACCCTGCTGCGCAGGAATTCTGCACGCGCTTAGCTCGAATGGGATATGTAGCGGCCTCTGTAGATTATCGCTTGGGTTGGCGCCCTGACCTTCTGAATGAGC
Organism: Saprospiraceae bacterium; assembly: GCA_025055285.1. Lineage (GTDB taxonomy): Bacteria > Bacteroidota > Bacteroidia > Chitinophagales > Saprospiraceae > M3007. The sequence continues at coordinate 2,746 of JANWXM010000019.1, read as the reverse complement.
TGCAGCGCCGTTTCACGCTGATCAACGCTGCTTATCGCGCTATTCAAGATGCACGGACATGTATTCGCTTCTTCCGAAAAGATGCAGCTACGGGAGGAAATCAGTTCCGGATCGACCCAAATCGGATTGTACTCTTCGGACAAGGTACAGGAGGTTACATCTCTTTGAATACTGCTGCATTAGACAAGTATTCCGAGATTTTGAATACCTCAGAACCCGGCAAGTTTATCATCAATAACGTGCCGATGGTGATTGAGCAATACAACGGCGATCCCTACGGCATCCAAGCTGCACCTGGAATTGTAGACGCTCAATATGCCGCTTTGACCGGCTTTCCTGTGGGCGATACACTCTATGTCCCTAACCACATTGGCTTCTCTTCGGATTTTAAGCTGGCCGTTAACCTTGGCGGAGCTTTGGGCGACAAAGCGTGGCTAGACAACAATACGCCGCCTATTTTGTCTTTCCATGTGCCTACCGATCCTTTCGCGCCTTGTGGTGATGGCCTGGTCATTGTGCCTGGAGTAAACTTCCCGGTGGTCAACGTCACGGGTTCCTGCGGCATACAGCCCATTATGGACTCCTTGAAACGCAACGCCGTGTTCTCTCAGGGAGGATTGTTAACAGATCCTCTCTCCGTTTATGCGCGCACTATTAATGGCAATCGCGAGGGCTTCTATCCCTTCTTGCGCCCTGCTACTCAATCTGCACCATGGGAGTGGAACAGAATTATTCCTCCACCGCTAACCACCTGTAATACAGACTCTGTCGAAGCACGTCGAGTAATTGATACCATCATTGCCTATTATGCTCCACGAGCCTGCCGTGCTTTAGGGCTGAATTGCCCGGGTATTTCTGTAAGTACGGAAGAAATCTTCGACCCAAGTTTAGTGCTAACAGTATTCCCCAACCCTGCTCAAAGCGAAGTATGGTTTAGCAGTGATGGCGACCATCCTATTCTCTCGATCGAGATTTTTGACATCAACGGCCGTCTGGTGCGTCAGATACGCGGCATTCAAGCAAGTAGTTACCTAATGCCGCGTGATGGTTTGCCCCGCGGCATGTACGTGGCTAAACTATACTTTGCTCAAGGAATAGCGAGTAGAAAACTGCTATTTGATTGACAGTTGACTACATAGAGTAGCGGCTATGAGCTGAAAGCCCATAGCCGCTACTTTTTCACCGTGGAGAATACCGGACTCGAACCGGTGACCTCTTGCATGCCATGCAAGCGCTCTACCAACTGAGCTAATCCCCCTGGTATTAAATCAAAATGCGAGTGCAAAAATAGCTCAAATTCTTCATTCAATTCTTAACATCTCCGTAAAATTATTTAACACTGCTCAACATACACCATTTCGTTAATTAACTAATTTTGCTCGTCGACCCACGCCAAAGCTAAGCACTTCATTCAAAGTTCATAACTTCTAAAACAAAGCATTACATTATGAAAGCCTTACTTCAAACACTTGCCTTAACTTTTCTCTGCCTTACGCCTCTGTTTGCCGTTGAAAGAGGAGAACATCGAACAGTAGATGCTTTTCGTCATGCTGCTGAGGTTCAGGCGCTAACTCCGGAAATGCTCCAGATGAGCGTAGAGGAATTCCTGAGCCTGACTCCGGCCAAATATCGTCAAATGACGGGGAAGCGCCTCGGTTTCGAGAACACACTCAAGTTGAAAGCGGCCCAAAAATTTTTAAAGAAAGAAACGAAGAAAGCGGCCGGTGACATCAGCAAAGGGCTCTACATTCTATTGGCCTTTTTAGGCTTTGGCTGGGTAGCAATGGGAGTTATGTCTGACTGGAAAGGCTCTGACTGGGTAGTCAACCTGATTTTGACGCTTCTCTGTTGGCTTCCAGGTTTTATTCACGCGCTCGTAAAGATGAAGGAATATTATAAATAATTCGTTTTCGTGGTGGAACACTTTTGAGCCATTAGCGCAATGCTAATGGCTATTTTTTTACGAGAAGTATATGGCTAGGAAACGCTTCTTTTGGTGGATTTGGTTAGCAATTTTAGTAGTGGTTCCCATTACCTTACTTTTACTGCCTGCCGATTTTTTCGACAAGGGAGAAAGTATCTGTCCATCGAAACGTTTCTTTGATGTAGAATGTCTAGGCTGTGGCATGACGCGCGCAGTCATGCACCTACTTCATTTGGATTTTGAGATGGCTCTGTATTACAATGCAGGCAGTTTTATTGTCGCTCCAGCCTTGGGTTTCATCTGGTTACAATGGCTTTTTAGAACAATTAAAGCACTGCGCCAATGACGTTTGAGACCTTCTTGAAAAAAGGAAAGCGCCCTTGCAACGGGTGGTTGCGAGGGCGCGAGGATGTTATTTCTTTCGGTTGGCACCGACCTACTCTCCCGCGGCATCAACCGCAGTACCATCGGCGCTGACGGGCTTAACGACTCTGTTCGGAATGGGAAGAGGTGATCCCCGTCGCTATAGGCACCAACCAACTCTTCTTTCAACCTCTAGCACGCCGTGCCGTGCCAGAACTATCTCTTCTTTCTCCAAAAGCCCAAAACTCATCCAACAAAACCGGAAAAGAGAGGAAGTAACCTCACCGATGCGCACGGAGAACTTCTATTCCTTTAATTTAGTAATTTAGTCAAAAAAAAGGAAGCTTACGGGCAATTAGTACTGCTCGGCTCAATGTGTTGCCACACTTACACCTACAGCCTATCCACGTAGTCGTCTCCTACGGCCCTTAATCGGAGGATTCATCTCTGAGTAGGCTT
>JANWXM010000018.1 GCA_025055285.1 Saprospiraceae bacterium | reverse complement strand
GACGTGGAGCGACGAGGAGGTGGCCGCAGTCTTCGAGGTTCCAAAAGAGGTGGTAAGCCGTCTGCGCAGCAAGTTGTAAGTTGCCTCATTGGTATGTTCTCAAGCATATGCTTTGAGGACGACAACGTAGTACTTTATTTGCCCATCTTAGGCGCAGGAGTTATATGAGCGAAGTTAATCGCGATTAAAACGAGTTTTTCGAAGTCAGAGTCGAACAATCGGAGCGCGTAAGTACTTGCTTCTCCAGGTATTCTAGCATTTTTTCAGGGAATAAAAACGAGTGAAGAGGGAGAGGAGAGAATGGGTTTTGCCCAAAGAGTGTAAAAAGCTTGAAAGCACTTGTAGGTTACGGCCTTCAGTCGGAGCGCAGGATTAGTATTTAGCCATACAGGACCGGTGCATTATTGTTTTTTGACCGTAGGAAGTACGCTACTTTTGAGCTACAGGAGATTATTCTTCTCATCTCCATACGAAAATTTCCGTTATGCAAATTATTCCCTCTTTCGACCTCATGGACGGTCGGCTCGTTAGACTTCGCCAGGGCGATTTTGAACAGAAAACAGAATATCCGAACGATCCCGTTGCCCTAGCGAAGGAATTGGAGGCTGCAGGTATTCGCCGCCTCCATATTGTAGACTTGGACGGTGCTCGTCAAGGCAGACCAGCTCATCTTCACATTTTGGAGCAAATTGCCGTACAGACCCGCCTGGAAATAGACTATGGCGGTGGTTTGCGCTCTATTCCGGCCCTCCGTCAAGTTTGGGATGCTGGAGCACATATGTTCTCCGTTGGCAGTGTAGCTGTTCTAGCCCCAGACGAGTTTAGTGCCTGGGTAGAGCGCTTTGGGGCAGACCGCTTCTTAGTTAGTGCCGATGTGCGCAACCGCAAGATTGCAGTTCATGGCTGGCAGGAACAAACAGATATGCACCTTTTCGACTTGATCAAACGCCTGCTAGAACTCGGCGTACGAGACATCTCTGTAACTGATATCGCTCGAGACGGCGAGCTTTCAGGACCGGCAATAGAGTTGTATAAAGACATTCTTAAAAATTTCCCAGATATTCGACTCGTGGCTTCGGGAGGCATTAGCAGCGTAGCAGACTTAGAAGAACTTCAAGCAATAGGTTGCGCAGGTGCTCTTGTAGGGAAAGCGTTTTTTGAAGGCTTTATCCCAATGAAATACTTCCGCATTCACTCCAAGACAAGGGAAGAAGATTCCTAGGAAGAGCAAGCGAATTTATGAAAAATTAAATTCATTTTAAAGGTTTTATTCAGAGTTTTTGCACTTAATTTTATTATGCGCATCCTAGTGATTTTTTTCCTTTTAACCGCTGCATCTCTTTTTGCACAAAAGCCTACCCTTCAGTTTGCTTTGCTCAAGTACGCCGGCGGCGGTGATTGGTACAATGACGTTAACTCGCTAAAAAACTTAGCTAAATTTTGCAATCAGCACTTGCGCACCAATTTCAGTTTAGAGTATGCCATTGTAGAGCCAGGTAGTGCAGATATTTTTAATTACCCTATTGTCTATGCAACAGGGCACGGGAACATGCTCTTTTCTGACTTGGAAGCCAAAAACTTGCGCGCTTACCTGGAGGGTGGAGGGTTTCTTATCCTAAACGATGACTATGGCCTTGACCCTTTCGTTCGGCCGGCACTTAAGAAAGTTTTTCCAGAATTAGACCTGGTGGAATTGCCTTTCAGCCATCCTATTTATCATCAAAAATATGAATTTAAGAATGGTTTGCCTAAAATACACGAGCACGATGGCAAACCGCCGCGTGGTTATGGCCTCATTTGGCAAGGACGCTTAGTAGTGTTTTACAATCACGAAACCGACCTAGGCGATGGATGGGACGACGTGCACAACGACCCCGAAGACATTCGCTTGAAAGCCCTACAGATGGGCGCTAACATTGTACAGTTTGTATTCAGCCAGTAAACCAAGATAGGGTCACTTTCGCCCAAAGTCGGCCGGGTTCTCGCCCCAACGTTTAGTATCCCATTTTAAGATGGGGTTGCTTACTTCATGGGTTTGCAACCAGTGTTCAGCGCGCCGCATGAGATCAAAAATTTGCTCATTGGCCGATGATGGCTTCAATGAAGTGCGGCATTTTTTTTCTTGCACCCATTTCCGAGCATTGTGAGAGTCCGAGTAGACTGCCATATGCGCCAAACCGCGCTGATGCAGCCAGGCCAAGGCGTGAACAAGAGCGAGGAATTCACCAATGTTACTGGTGCCGCCTTGCCACGGTCCTCCGCGAAAGACCTCCTCTCCGGTGTCAGTGCGGACGCCGCGATATTCCACTGTACCGGGATTGCCACTACAAGCAGCGTCTACGCAGAGACTTTCAAGCAAGACGCCGAGACGTTGAAGTTCTGCTGGCGATTTGGCAGGAGCAGAATCGGTCTTTTTACCAATGTGTAGCTCAGCATGCTCTCGATAAGCCTGCTCTGCTTTTTCACGCGATGCAAAACGCTTATATTTTGCTCCAGGATAGCCTTCTACCTGCCGACGAGCTTCGTCCCAACAGGTATAAATACCTGGAGTTATTCCTTCCCAGACAACATAAAACACCTCTACTTCACTCATACCTCAGATTTTCAAGAGGTTAAAGCTGTAAAAGAGAGAAATTCCTTGCATCGAAATGCGCCCATTACAAAAGGCGAGATCGCGACAATGGCGCCGATAAAGGGCGTCTATATCCGAAAGGCCGAGGTTAGCGCGTAGCCCAATCACACTGCCAATGTCTTTCTTCTTTGATTTGAACCGATACTGCAGACCTGCTATGATGCCAAAGTCATTGTTTTTGAAATCATTATTTGCGTCGAAGAGGCGATTCTCGCCAGCAGGCTTTTCTTCGCCAGAAGCCCCATTGAAAAGCAAGCGACCATAATAAGGTCCAGCCGTAACTGACAAATTACCCTCGCGCCGTAGACTAACTTCAGGTAGTGCAGCCAAGACCATCCATACCTGGTGATAGCGCACGCGACGTACATAGCCAATAACGCCGGTGTCTACGAAAGCAGTGAAGGATGCTTTCGAATGGGCTGATTTCCCTACAAGACTTAATTCGAAGTTTACCGTCAGGAAACCACCTGTGCCCTTCATGAGGAATTGACTCCCTAATTCCCAACCTATTGCTGGGCTGGTTTGTGGATTCTTTGTTACAAAATCGAGGTTGTCGGAAGAAGGAAAATTGCCCGTAGCCCGAATGGTGAAGACATTTAGGCCGCCTCGCAGGCGAAACTCAGTGCTGGGCGGAGAAAACTCGCGCTCGTACACAAATTCATCTGTAACTGTGCGGTTGCCGCGTTTATTTTCAAGGTATATCTGTAGCTCTCGGCGACCGAGGAGGCGATATCGAATCTTTTGGGGGCTGTCCTGATTTAGGTTTTCAAACCAGAAACCTTCGCGGTCGGCCAACACCAATTCATAGGGTATCGGACGGTTGTTGTTCAGGCCGCGCAAGGTTAAGTAATATATGATCGTATCACCGCGGCGTTCGATACGCATGCTCCTGAGCAACACTGTATCGCCGCCTTCAGCCTTGATGCGCACCTCTCGCCCTACGAGCGTACTGTCGTTCTCTAACTTCCAAATTTCTAGCCGATCGCCGCGATCCTGCGCCATAAACCATACTCCATCAAGGACGCGAAGTTCGCGAAAAACCTGCGGCGCTTCTTCGATCTGGGCAAAAGCGCATTGAAATAACATTGCTCCGCCAAAAGTGCTTATCCAGAAACGCCTGAGCATATTTTAGGCAATCTTTTCAGGCAAAGATACGCGTCAAGTGCTGCGTTGCGCGCTGCGTTTTGATAGTTCAGAGATTACGTATAACCCAAGGCTTCGAATAGAGCATCTATCTCGTCAAAAGACTTGAAACCGGGACGCTCTTCGGCGCTGCCCCTAAGGGAAAAGCCCGCTGGCTGGATAGCAGTTATTAAGGTAGCTGTCTGGAGTGCCGGCAGCGGTATGTCGAACAAGAGTGGTGCTTGGTTACACAATGCTGACCAGCTTTGCACTACGCGTTCATCCTTTAGGGCCATCCGGGCTGCAGATTCACTAAGTTCAACGAGAAAAAAAGCTGCAAAGGGTCGCGCACTCTTCAGGATCGGAGCTACGTCTTCAGGCTGATCCACTTTGCTTATCTGGAAAATCACTTCCAATTCTTTTAAGGCTGGAAGAACTTCGAGGCGACTCGTCTGAACGGCGTCGAGGTCAAAGAACTCTACTGCTGCGCGTATTACATCTGCATCGGCTTGTCCAAATTCGCCTACAATAGATGGCCCCTCGACCCATGCACAGATGGCTTTCATCGCAGCAGGTTCGATAGACGTTGGAGAGTTTTCCTCTAGGCAAAAACCCAGATAGTTTACTTCTCTCGCTGCAAAGTAGCGGGCGTCGGTTAAGTTAGCAATATGCGAAGCTTTGATGTACATTTTATGCAGGCTCACAATCTTTAACCAAATTGAAGGTAGGTGCGTTTCATGTGCAAAAATGCGGGCTCATGATTAAGCGCCAAAAATGGCCGACTTTTGCAGCATCGCTTTCTTGCATAAAAAAACACATCCTGTGAAGCGCTACTATCCATGGATATTTCTCTTTCTTGCACTAGTAGTTATCGCTTGGAGACTGTACGATAATCGGCAGCGCCGGCGCGAGGAGGCAGAGTTATCCCGAGCGAAGCGAAGTTTCGTGCCTGTGCGCGTTGCTACTGTCGAACGAGAATGGATAAGCCCCCATCTAGAGGTAGGAGGCATTCTTATGCCTGCGCGAGAAATGCCCGTCATTTCGGAGTCGGTAGGACGTGTGATAGCCGTTTACAAACGCCGCGGTGATCGGGTGACAGAGGGGGAATTAATCGCAAAAGTGGATGATGAGTTGTTGCGGATAAAATTGGAAGCTGTTCGGGCTAACATTGCCAAGTTACGCAAGGATCAAGAGCGGTTAAATAACCTTATCGCGGGTGAAGCGGCTCCGCGCAGCAAAGTAGAAGATCTTGAGCTAGGTTTGCTAGCTGCTGAAGCAGAGGAGAAGCTTTTGCAAAAGCAAATTGCTAATACGAATATTCGAGCACCGATGAGCGGCACTCTAACGTTCTGCGCGCTAGAGCGCGGAGGTGTGGTGACGCAAGGCATGTTAGTGGCTCACATCACCAACCTAGAGCGCATGTTACTGTTGGTCAGAGTTTCAGAGCGCGAGGTGCTTCAAGTGTATAAGGGCCAGTACGTGGATGTTAGGGCCGACGTACGCCCGGATGTGTCTTTGAGCGGCCGAGTAACGAATATATCGCCTAAGGCGGATAGCGCTTTCACTTATTTAGTAGAGATAGAGGTTCCTAATCCGTCGCAAGCGCGTTTGTTGGGGGGAATGCATGCAAAAGCGCGCTTTATCTTCGAGCAAAAACGCCAAGCACTTCTCGTTCCGCGCCGTGCCATAGTTGGCAGTACGCAAGATGCTCGTGTATTCGTAGCGGTTTCCGATACGATCGTGGAAGAGCGAGCAGTTCAGTTAGGGCAGACCCTTGGCGAGCGCGTTGAAGTGCGTTCGGGTCTAGCGGCGGGCGAACGCGTAGTAGTGGCTGGTCAAACCTATCTGTTCAAAGACACGCGCGTGCTTATCGTTCAATAAATGTTAGGTAAATTCGGCAATCGAAGGCATTTGAAATGCAGGAGAGTCGTTATTCCCGTCAGATAACGTTCCAGTAAAAATTTTTGCCATGATGTTTCCGAACGATTGGCTTGAAAGCCTCCGCCTTCGTTTGCAGGGCCCGCTGCCCGGGCGAACTGCTCAGTATCGCATGGCGAGCAGGCGCCGAATAGAGGAATTAAAGGACTTACCCTCTCCTCCCGCCGATGCTCATGTTGCATGTGTGCTTAATTTACTGCACTGGAGGGGCAATATGTGGCATACGGTGCTCATTCGGCGCTCTACGAACCCGCACGACCGCCACAGCGGTCAGATCAGCTTCCCCGGTGGGCGGTGGCAGATAACAGACGGCGCTCTTGTTAACGCTGCCCTGCGCGAGACAGAGGAAGAAATTGGCGTGCCCTTCGATGCTGTAGAGATTATTGGCCAACTTACAGAACTATATATCCCAGTCAGCCACTTTCTTGTATTCCCTTTCGTCGGCGTGCTGAAAAAAGCGCTCTCCTTCCGGCCACAGACAAGCGAAGTCGCAGATATCCTCACGCCTCCTCTCTCATTACTTACCGCTTCAGAGAGCCGCAAAATAACAGATATCACGCTTGTTTCCGGCCTTGTGCTTCGCGACACACCCTATTTCGACATAGATGGTCACGTAGTATGGGGAGCTACCGCTATGATTTTAAGTGAATTTTTGGAAATTATCCCACCTCTCGAGAACACCCCTCAGCCATTATTGAGTTGAAGCACCTTGAGAAAGGCTTCCTGCGGCACTTCTACAGTACCAAATTGACGCATGCGTTTTTTGCCCTCTTTCTGCCTTTCGAGCAGTTTGCGTTTGCGCGTAATATCACCTCCGTAGCACTTAGCCGTTACATCCTTTCGAAGAGCGCTGATAGTCTCGCGGGCAATTACCTTCTGGCCGATACAGGCCTGGATAGGTATTTGAAACTGTTGGCGAGGAATGAGTTCTTTCAGCCTTTCGCACATGTGGCGGCCGAGAGTCTCTGCTTTGGAGCGATGCACCAAGGAGCTGAAAGCATCTACGACATCTCCGTTGAGCCGTATTTCGAGCTTAACTACATCCGTCTCCCGATATTCCAGGAAGTGGTAATCAAAGGAGGCGTAACCACGAGTCATTGATTTGAGTTTGTCGTAGAAGTCGAAAACGATTTCCGCCAATGGCATATGGAAGATAAGTTCCACACGCGTAGGAGTAAGGTAATTTTGTCGTTGCAGAACGCCGCGCTTATCCATACATAGGCTCATGATATTGCCTATATATTCCGGCTTCGTGATCACCTGGGCATAGATATAAGGTTCTTCAATGGATTTCAAGTGAGTAGGCTCGGGTAACTCAGAGGGTTGCCGAACTTCGAAGCGCCTTCCTTTGATATCGGTAGCGAAATAAGGCACGTTGGGCACGGTAGTGATGATATCTTGATTGAATTCGCGTTGGAGGCGCTCCTTTACGATTTCCATGTGAAGCATCCCCAGGAAGCCACAGCGAAAACCAAAACCCAAGGCCGCTAGGGTAATAGGTTCGAAGACAAGAGAGGCGTCATTGAGTTGAAGTTTTTCTAAAGAGTCGCGAAGGGCTTCAAAATCGTTGTTGTCTAGAGGGAATACGCCTGCAAAAACCATGGGCTTAACCTCCTCAAAGCCCTTGACAGGCGCGCTGCAGGGTCGGGCCACATGAGTAACCGTGTCGCCCACTTTAATCTCCCTGCTGGTCTTGATGCCCGTGATGATGTAGCCAACATTTCCTGCAGCAATTTCAGGCATTTCTTGTAGCCCCATGCGCAAAATACCCACTTCTTCTGCGAATACTTCCTTTCCGGTGGCCATAAAACGAATTTTATCGCCTTTTCGAAGGGTACCGTTCATGACGCGGACGTATGTGATGACACCGCGATAACTGTTGTACATGGAATCGAAAATCATGGCCTGAAGAGGAGCATCCGGGTCACCCTTTGGCGGTGGAATGCGATGAACGATGGCTGCCATGATTTCTTCGATGCCTTGTCCTGTGCGTCCGGAAGCGCAGATGATATCTTCACGTTTGCAGCCCAGCAGCTCCACAATCTGGTCTTTTGTGCCCTCTATGTCGGCAATTTCTACGTCCACTTTATTGACGATAGGAATAACTTCTAGGTCGTGGTCTATCGCCATGTAAAGATTGCTGATAGTCTGCGCCTGGATTCCCTGCGTAGCATCTACTAATAGGAGAGCACCCTCGCAAGCAGCGATAGCGCGGCTGACTTCGTAGGAGAAATCTACATGGCCGGGTGTATCGATAAGGTTAAAAATATACTCCTGTCCATCAGCCGGATGAGTGTAACGCATTTGAATGGCGTGGCTCTTGATAGTAATCCCCCGCTCGCGTTCCAGGTCCATGTTATCTAGCGCCTGGTCTTGCATTTCTCGCTCACTAATGGTCTTGGTGTACTCTAACAAGCGGTCGGCTAGGGTACTCTTACCGTGGTCAATGTGGGCTATGATGCAGAAGTTGCGAATATTCCTCATAATCGGACAAGATTCACATCAAAGAAACATGGACCGGACAGAGTTGGTTCTACTTATCCTCTATTTAGGTTTTTAGGCTGCAAAAATATAGAGTTGGCGACGGACAGTGCGGAAAATGCGACCGCCGACCTACTTTCCTTTAGGCAGGTCGGCGGTTGAAAGAGGAGATAGTTCTCTTATTCTAGCTTAAAGCGCACAGGCAGCGTAAAGCGCACTTTCACAGGATTTCCATTCGCCTCACCGGGTATCCAACGCGGCATGCTTTCTACGACTCGGACAGCTTCTTTACCGCACCCACCGCCAATGTCTTTTATAATTTGAACGTCTGTAATTTCTCCCTTCTTCCCTACCACGAAGGAGAGCACAACTTGGCCTTGAATATTGTTTTCGCGCGCTAGAGGCGGATATTTAATATTTTCTGCTAGGTATTTAAGCAATTCTTGTTCGCCACCGGGAAAGCTGGGCGGCTTTTGGATGTCGTATACTTCAAAAGTCTTCTCTTCTTCACGCACTGGCGCTTCAACCACTTTAATTTCGACAGGATTGTCTATGATTTCGGGTGGAGCGTCGTCGCTACCTTCTTTTGTTTCTTTACCTACGTCTGCTTTTGTTTCAATTACTTCTTCCACCGTAGGAGGTTGTTCTTCAGCAACTTGTTCGTCCTTTTTGATCACGGGAGGAACGAACTGGATGGTAGAACGTGTAGGAGGCGGCGGTGTAGGTGGAGGTGGCGGCGGAGGTGGAGGTGGATTGTTCGGGTCAATATCGGGTGGTGGCCCTAACTCGGCCGTGACTTCGATGATCTTATCCTCTTTTTTGAACACGTCTGTCACCTTCGAGAGGATGTACGGGAACGAGAAAAAGAGGATGATCAGCAGCATCCCTAGGCCGAGGGCCCGCCCCATGTATTTTGGATACGCCCGACGCAACTGATAAGCACCATATTCGCGATTCCGGTTAGCGAATATGATGTCAAGCATATCCTCATAGACAGAGGCATCATTCTTTTCTGCCATAACATTTTTTCTTTTTCTATAGGTTTCTCAAATAAAGAAGGAAACAATAACTCAATTTTATTTAATCTTTGTTTTACCGGTGGACTTTTTTATCGCCTCGATCTGTTCTTCAACGGAGAATTTCAAACCTCCTGCAGGGTTGCGGATGAACTCTTCTTCTTGTTCCGAAATGTCTAAGAGTACATACATGGCTACGTTCGTAATCTTCATTTCATCAAAGGCATCCACCAAATTTTTATATCGAGATTCTTTTGTAGGCTTGATAAGCACAGTCAAGCGGGAGACCATTTTCTTCTGTCCGGGATTTTTTGGGTCTTCGCGTTCCATGTCACCCCATTCCTCCTTCACCCGCCTTTTCTTGTCTAGGATTACCCTGCGAAGCCCTTCTGCTGAAAAATCTGTAGAATCTAACTTCGGGTCTGTAATACCTTCGTAATAGTACACTTTATCGTTAGCCCCCAATAGAAGGGTAAGCACTTGAGATTCCTTGGTCTCAACAACGTCCTCTTCCGTAATTTTCTTTTCAGGCAGAACGACGGGCATGATCTGCGGTTTAGCCAGGGTAGTTGTTAACATAAAGAAGGTAATTAGCAGAAAAGCCAAATCTACCATCGGGGTAAGGTCCACCCGGGTAGAGAGCTTTTTTGCTCGAACTTTGCCTTCGCCTTTTTTTCGTGCGCCACTTTCGGCGACTTGCATTTCAGCCATAGGTACGCGCGCTGTTTTGAATGTTCAACAATAGGTATGCAGAAGTTCGCTAGAGGTATGTCTTGCGCTACAGACCTTGAAGTTTGTTGGGATCTGCCTCTAAGTTAGTAATTAAATTAAATTTGTTAACATTAATATCCGATAAAGTATTCAGGACTTTTTGAATAGCCGGATAGGGGGTATCCTTGTCTGCTTTGATGACGATAACGTATTCTTCTGGGACTATACCTTCCTGCTTGAGGCGAAATTGTGCCAAACGCGCGTTGTGGATCCACGGCCCTAACTCGTTACCTACAGTGTCAGAGGGAATACCTGGGAAATTAGCGGCGTTTTGCCGCTCTGTAGAATTCATAGCCAACCACTTGCGCAGATCCTTGCGCGGCACACCGAAGGCACCGAAAATGGAGAATTTTTTCTTTTCCTCTTCGGTTAAGCCCAGTTGATACTGCTCGTTCATGCTTGAAATAAGGGCATAGCGCGTGTGCTGGCCAGTCATGTCGAGAAATACCTTGCCCTCTTTATCAACGAGGATGGTTAGAGTGCCCGACTCAGGCAACTTCGTCTCTGATATGGACGAGGGCGTATCTACAACAACAGGTTCCTGAGGTTTTGCCTTTGCGGTAAGCATGAAAAAGGTGAGCAACAAGAACGACACGTCGCACATGGCGGTCATGTCAATCGTTGGTGAGTGCCGAGGTGGTTTGTGCTTAGGCATAGTTCTTTCCCTCCTGTTGAGTTCATCTGCCCGACTTCGTTGAGCCGAGTCGGGCAGATGCTAATATAATGATGCTGAGAAAAGAATTAATGTTGTGTAGCTGCAAAAGTTTGAGTTAAACTGTACCCGGCTTCGTCGATGCGATATGTCATGCTATCGATACGCGCCGTGAAAAAGTTGTACATGATGATGGCGATGGCCGAGGTACCGATACCTAGCGCCGTATTGATAAGAGCCTCCGAGATACCCATGGCTAGCTGTGTAGAGTCTGGAGCACCTGCCGTCGAAAGAGCCGCGAAGGCGCGAATCATCCCGAGCACTGTGCCAAACAGACCGATAAGAGTGGCCACCGAAGCCAGTGTAGCCAAAATATTTAGGTTGCGCTCGAGCATGGGAAGTTCGAGTGTAGTGGCCTCTTCAATTTCTTTTTGAATAGCTACGATTTTCTCGTCTTTCTCCATGCCTGTTACTTTGGTCATTTCTTCATATTTGATTAGCCCTGCGCGCACTACGTTTGCTACTGAACCTTTTTGCTCGTCGCACGCTCTAATGGCTGCTTGGATGTCACCGCGGTCCAGTGCTTGTTTGATGGAGCGCACAAAGGCGTCTATGTTACCCTTTCCGGCAGCTTTTGATATCGTGATGAAGCGCTCAATGACGAAGACAATAGCCATGAAGGCCATACCTAGGAGAATTGGCACTACCCAGCCGCCTTTGTAAACCGTACCGAAGTAATCACCGGGAAGCGGGTCTTTACTAGGGTCATTGTCCACAAAGTGTGAGGGATCTCCAAACACATATTTGTAAATCAACGTGGACGCGATAAAACAAATAGGAATCGCGATGAAAGGGAAAATTGAACTAAAACCCTTCCCTTGTTTTTTAGCAGGAGTGTTTTTTGTAGCTGTCATGCTGCGTTTTTACTTTTTTGTTATAAAATCGTTTTGAAATACAGGTGCATAGACGGGCTCTTCCAGAAAACAAACCTTTGCTCTCCCGGGCTTTTTCGCTCTGTTTCGACCCGAGATAAGAGCATGCAGCAAGACAAAATTTGTAAGCACGGTCCAAAAAAGTCCACAGGAGAGCAACAGGATTTGTTTTCCTCAAGAGGTGTTTTTACGGCGGTAAAAATAGTGTGCATGTTACAATTACAAATAAAGGGCAGCTAAAATTCGCTATTGAATTGCACTTAGCTACTTTAGGTTAATTTTTATGAAGGAAAATGTCGGATGACGCGGCGGATTTCCACTAGTTGCTCTAAAAGCGGTCGCAATTGGACTAAGGGCAGCATATTGGCGCCATCCGAAAGGGCTTGCGCTGGGTTGGGATGAGTTTCGATAAAAATGCCGTCGGCCCCTACTGCTACGGCAGCTCGGGCGATGGTGGCAATGAGGGTAGGGCGCCCACCGGTGACGCCACTACGCTGATTGGGTTGTTGAAGCGCGTGCGTACAGTCTACGATTACGGGGCTCCCTGTAGCTTGCATAATGGGTATACTCCGAAAATCTACTATGAGGTCAGAATAGCCAAACATCGTACCGCGTTCGGTAAGCCAAACGCGCTCGTTACCTGCATTCACTACCTTTTGGCGAGCAAAATGCATTGCCTCCGGGCTTACAAATTGGCCCTTTTTGATGTTGACTATCTTACCCGTTCGGGCGGCAGCCACCAAGAGGCTAGTCTGACGGCATAGGAAAGCGGGTATTTGGATGATATCTACGCTTTTGGCAGCTAATTCGGCTTCGGGTTCACTGTGGATATCCGTAGTCACTGGCACGTCGAAAGTTTCTGCCACCGCTTTGAGGATAGCCAAAGCTTTGTCGTCGCCAATACCCGTGAAGGAGTCTCCTCGACTGCGGTTGGCCTTGCGATAGCTACCTTTGAAGATGTAAGGTATGGCCAACTGCTCGCAAATTTCGCGTACCTGACCGGCAATATCAAAGGCCATCTGTTCTCCTTCGATGGCACAGGGTCCAGCAATGAGGAAAAAGTTGCCCGAATTTGCGTGTTTTATACGCGGCAGATCAAACGAGGAGAGCATATGGAAGATTCAACTTACAGAGTTGATAAAGAGCCTAGGTATCCGAAGTGAATCGAAAGCGGATTTTAGGAAAATTTTCCCGTACTGTTTGGAGTATCCAAGCGGTTTCTGCCAGGAAGACCCAGTTGCCATGGCGGTCGCGAGCAATATCGCGTTTCCGACGCTCTAAAAATTCCTGCAAAGCTTTAGGGTCGTCGCTACTAATCCAACAGGCTTTATACAGCGAAATAGGTTCGTAGCGGCATTTTGCGCCGTATTCCGATTCTAAACGATACTGAAGTACTTCCAACTGCAGCAACCCCACGGTGCCTACGATGCGGCGGCCATCGCTTTGGCGAATGAACAGTTGAGCTACGCCTTCGTCCATAAGTTGCTCTAAGCCTTTAGCGAATTGCTTCTGTTTAAGCGGATCGGCATTCTCCACATAACGAAACTGCTCAGGGCTGAATGAGGGTATGCCCTTGAAATGGAGCACTTCGCCTTCGGTAAGCGTATCGCCAATTTTAAAGTTGCCTGAGTCGTAGAGGCCAATGACATCGCCCGGATAAGCCTCTTCGAGTATAGTTTTTTTGCTCGCCATAAACGAAGTCGGCGAAGAAAACTTCATATCGCGCTGAAGCCGAACATGGCGATAACTCTTATTGCGCTCGAAGCGTCCTGAGCATATGCGCAAAAAAGCGATTCGATCGCGATGCCGCGGATCCATGTTAGCAAATATTTTGAAGACGAAGCCGCTGAATTTGTCCTCTTCTGGGTAAACCATGCGCTCTTCCGCCTGCCGCGGCAATGGCGGAGGAGCGATATCCACAAAGCAATCGAGAAGTTCGCGCACGCCAAAATTATTTATGGCTGAGCCGAAGAACACCGGACAAATGTCGCCACGCAGATAGGCAGCGCGTTCAAACGGCGGGTAGACAACTTCAATGGTCTCTACGTCTTCGCGCAGTTGCTGGGCGGCTTTTTCGCCAAGGTGATTAGCTAACGCGGGATCTTGTAATGTATTGAAGACGACGCTTTTATCTGACTCCTGTCTACCATGTGGCTGAAAAAGCACCAGCCGCCGTTCATACAAGCTATAGACGCCCTGGAAACGCTGACCCATTCCAATAGGCCAAGATAAGGGGCATACCTTTACGGAAAGTTTTTTCTCAATGTCGTCCAACAAGTCAAAAGGGTCGAGACCTTCGCGATCGAGTTTGTTGATGAAAAATATAATTGGCGTAGTTCGCATGCGACACACCTGGGTTAATTTTTCCGTCTGGGTTTCCACGCCTTTAGCGGCGTCTATTACCACAATTGCAGAATCTACCGCCGTAAGGGTGCGATACGTATCCTCGGCAAAGTCTTCGTGACCCGGCGTGTCTAAGATGTTGATTTGTAGGTTTCGGTATTCAAAGCCCATGACCGACGTACTCACCGAAATTCCTCGTTGGCGCTCAATCTCCATGAAGTCGGATACGGTGGCCCGGTTTATTTTATTGCTCTTAACCGCTCCAGCAGTCTGAATAGCGCCACCAAAGAGCAACAGTTTTTCTGTTAAGGTAGTCTTTCCTGCATCTGGGTGAGCAATGATAGCAAACGTGCGGCGCCGCCGCAACTCTGGTAGGAAATCGGACACGGATGGTGTACTTTTTTCTTGGCAAACGGCCGCAAAAATAAGAGGCGCCTCGCGATGCGCAGCGCCTCTTTGTTGCTCCCTTAGTACTCTAGAGCCTCAGCCTTAGTGAGGTAATTTCTCGCGTAAATAGCCGTAGCACCACGTCCCTGCAATCGCGCTGGCTAGGGCGACGGCGATGACGGTTGCTCCAGTGCCTATTTGAGCAAACAGTGGGCCCGGGCAGGCGCCTGTCATTGCCCAGCCTAGGCCGAAGAGTATCCCTCCTACAATCTGACCTTTGTGAAAGGTTTTTCTACTGAAAGTGATGGGTTCGCCGTCTATCGTGCGCAATTGCAACCTCTTTATAAGGAATACCGATAAAGCACCCACTACTACAGCTGTGCCGATAACACCGTACATGTGGAATGACTCTAAGCGAAACATCTCTTGGATGCGGAACCAAGAAACGATTTCGGCTTTTACCAATACAATTCCAAAAACTACGCCTACGAGGAGGTAAATGAGATTGTGGTACCAAGGATGTTCTACTCGCGATTCGTTTAGGCACATAGCGTGCAGCGAACGTACTTCGGCATCCATTTCTGCCGGGATAACATCTTGATACTCTATTTGAGGGTTAACCATCTTTATTTCTTTTTTTAAGGTGATAGTTAAAATTATTTTACTGAAAGACAAAAAATCGTGTAATCGGCTTCTGTCTCTTTCCTCAGAGTTTGAGGATGTAAGGCAACAGCAAGTGCGTCATAAGAAAGCCACCTGCCATAAAGCTAATCGTCGCTACAAGGGAAGGCCACTGGAGCGTAGACAATCCCATGATAGCGTGACCAGAAGTGCAACCGCCAGCGTAGCGCGTGCCAAAACCTACCAAGAAGCCACCTATGACAATCAGGATGAATCCGCGCAAGGTAAAGAGGGCTTCCCAGGTAAAGAGGTCTTTCGGCACGAGGTGTTCGGTGTTAATTACGCCAACTGTTGCCAAGTCGCGGGCTAAGTCAGGGTGTATCTGTACTGGGTTGGGATCTTTGAGTAACAGGGTAGCGATAATGGCACCTAGGAAAATCCCTGCAACAAAGAAGAGATTCCACGCTTCTTTTCGCCAATCATACTGGAAGAAACGAATGTTGGCAGGGAAACAAGCAGCGCAAATGTGGCGCAGGTTGCCAGAAATGCCGAAATGTTTGTTGCCTAAGAGCAAGAGAACAGGCACTGTTAGGCCGATAAGAATGCCTGCTATCCACCATGACCAGGGTTGCTTGAGCATTTCCATACGAAAAAAGGTTTTAGTAATGAAATGAAATCCAACGTATTGTCTGAAAAGAGGACGCTTATTTGGCTAAATTAAATTGCGCTAAAGGTAAAGTCTTGTTTGAAGCTGGGTTAGGCGCTCCTTCGCCGTAGTGAAGACATTCTTGTCGATTTCAATCCCGATAAAGTGCCGCCGGTGAAGTAGGCAAGCAGCCCCTGTAGCTCCTCCACCCATGAAAGGATCGAGAATGGTTTCGCCCATGTAAGACACTTTTTGAAGCAAGTCAGTCATGCCTGAAACTGATTGGCCCCAGAAATGATAAGTCTTGTCGTTGTCGTTTACTTCGCTTTTGACCACGTCGCCTACCCAACGCTTATTTTCGCCTTTCGTAAACCACAGAATGGGCTTCCAGAAGGTGTTCACTTTTCGTTGCCATAGTTGAGGAGATTGACCACCTGGCGTCAGGTAGCACAGTGTCCAGTTGTATTTCAATCCTTCTACTGACATTAGCCGGAAGATTTCGGGCAGGTATGATTGCCCTACCATAGTTAATAGCCCGCCTCCCGGCCGAAGTACTCGCTGAGCAAAAATTGCTAGGTCGCGGTAAAGAGGTAGATACTTGTAGGGGTAGGGAGGGTCAGTAATAATCCAGTCTACTGAAGCTTCTGCTATTTCGACCTCGCGAAAATCACTACAGAATAACTGCAGGTTGAGGCCCTCTTGTAGATATTGCAATACTCGCTCGAAGGGGTAAGTATTTCCTTTTAAATATTCTTCGGCATATCGGCTTTGTTTCAAAATGTTCTCAGCATAGACCAGACACGACGAGCTTACTTTGAACGAACGGTTTCTCAATTGGGCCAGCAGGTATTCTCTCGTTTGCTCTATGGAGGCATCCCGTTTGATCTTTTCAATGTAGAGATTAATATCTCGGTGCGGATAGCGCTTGCGATAGCGCTCGATACGCTGGAGTAAATCAGGGCGGCCTTCTAGAGCAACTTTGGCCCATTCCGGACGGTTGTCGTGTGTCATAGGCCGATATGTTTTAACCACCCAGCAAGAGAAAGAACCCGCTCCGGAGAGATAGTAGGCTGAAAATAAGGCGCTTCGACAACACCAATTATTTCAAAACCTTTTTGATAATCGCAGTCATCCCACCGGATGAAGCCCACAGGCCGGCAAAGAATATGGTAATCTACTCCCTGTTTGGGCTTGAGCGCGTAGGAACCGAAGGACCCATCCTTTCGCGGACCGGAAACATCTATGTGCAACAGACCAGTAGGAGTTATCAACTTGAAGTCATGACTACAAACTTCTTTCCAGCGCTGATAATTATCGGGTTCTACAAAACAACTAGGGTAATGCTGCCTAAACCAACCACTCACGTGATGTTCAATGACGAGACCTCGCAATTGGCCAGCCAATCGAACATCATTGTAGATAAACTTAGTCATCATGTGCGGTGCTCGCATGCGTTGTTCTTCCTCGGCTCGGATATACCAGTCTGAATTAAAGGGTATATGCATTCTTCTTCTAGCAGCTAGAGAGCCCTCAAAAGTAAGACTATTGCCGATCTGGTGGCTTCATTTTACCTATCCGCTTTGATGCGCAGGAGAAGTAAAGGGAAAGACCCAAATGACATCTCTCGCTGAGGCCATCTGGGTCTGAGGATTGAGCAATCCTCCTCCCTTGCTTAAAGGAGAGTAGACGGACAGGTGTAATCCGTAAGTTTGAACAGACCGCTCTCCTTGATGGCTTTAAAGCCCCCTTTGACGTCTACCAAGTTGTCGTAACCGCGCGCGCGTAAGATGCTAACGAAAATCATAGAGCGATAGCCGCCGGCGCAGTGGATGTAGGCAGTCCGATTTTTTGGAATCTGCGCCATATAGTTATTAATGTAATCCAGCGGCGTGTTTTCTGCATTTTCGATGTGTTCGCTATCGTATTCGCTTTTGCGGCGCACATCAAAGATCGGAGCAGACGGGTCAGCTTTCAAACGCTCGGCCAATTCTTGGGCTGTTATGCTCTCTATAGTATCAATCTCCCTTCCCTCAGCTTTCCAAGCTTCAAAGCCTCCTTCCAGATAACCCAGGCAATAGTCGTAGCCCACGCGTGCCAATCGGGTTACAGCCTCTTCTTCGCGACCCGGGTCGGTCACGAGCAAAATTTGCTGCTTCAGGTCTGGGATAAGAGCGCCCACCCAAGGAGCAAATTGACCATCTAGACCAATATTGATTGAATTAGGAATGAAACCTTGAGCAAAGACTTCTGGCTTACGCGTGTCTAAGATGAGCGCGCCCGTCTCATTGGCTAGTGCTTCGAAGGCTGCCGGCGATAGCGGATGCGTGCCACGTCGTACTACTTCATCAATACTCTCATAACCATGCTTGTTGAGCGCTACGTTGAACGGGAAGTAGCTTGGCGGAGGCATCAAACCCGTCGTAACCTCTTTGATAAATTCCTCTTTCGTCATGTTCGCCCGCAAGGCATAGTTTGTCCGCTTCTGATGGCCCAATGTGTCAAAAGTCTCTTTAGCCATATTTTTCCCGCATGCTGAGCCAGCACCGTGTGCTGGATAGACGATCACGTCATCAGGAAGCGGCATGATTTTCTTTCGCAAGGATTCGTATAGCAGACCTGCAAGTTCTTCTTGCGTCATGTTAGCAGCCTTTTGGGCCAAGTCAGGACGTCCTACATCCCCGATGAATAAGGTATCCCCTGAAAACAGAGCGTACTCCTTGCCGTTCTCATCGAGGAGTAAATAGCACGTGCTCTCCATCGTATGACCAGGCGTGTGCAGCACGCGGAAGGTCACCTTACCTACTTTGAATTCTTCACCATCTTTTGCAACGTATGCATCGAAAGAGGGATTAGCGTTGGGGCCATAGACAATAGGAGCACCTGTTTTCTTGCTCAGGTCTAAATGCCCGCTAACGAAATCAGCGTGAAAATGTGTTTCAAACACATACTTGATTTTTGCGCCACTCTTTTCTGCTCGTTCGAGGTAAGGCGACACTTCGCGAAGCGGGTCAATAACTACTGCTTCACCTTCGCTTTCGATGTAGTAAGCGCCCTGTGCAAGGCACCCCGTATAAATTTGTTCAATTTTCATAGCAAAAACAATTTTTAATTTGACCAAAAGCAGTTTTCCTAAGAACGATACAAAGGTAGGAGCGGGCAAAAACAAAAAAACGTGACTGAAGTCACACCCTTAAATTTTCTCTGTAGAACTTTTTTTATCTCCGTTAGAAATTTGATTTTTCCAGACCCTGGAGAACACCTTTTTCTGCGGGAGGAACGCCTCGTTCCATCCAGCGAGGCTTTGGTGCCCCCAATAGGTAATGGTCGAAAAATTGTTGCATGCGCAGCTGAAAATCTGCTCGGTTTTGCAGTTTAGTAGGCCAATGTGGCTCATCGTTGTAATTGAGCATCCACACGGGTTTTCCTAAACGCCGGAGACCAGTGTAGAGTTCAATCCCCTGTGACCAGGGAACAGCACCGTCCTTATCGTTGTGCATTATTAATAGAGGTGTACAAACTCGGTCTAGGAAAAATAGAGGCGAATTCTCCCAATAACGCATAGGGTATTCCCAAAGGGTGCCGCCAATGCGGCTCTGCTGTCGTTCGTACTGAAACTGGCGCACCCGTCCTGATTCCCATCGAATGCCTCCGTAAGCCGAAGTCATGTTGGCCACGGGAGCTCCTGCTACCGCACAGGAAAAGAGGGTTGTGCGCGTAAGAATATAGGCTACTTGATATCCACCCCACGAGTGACCTTGCAAGCCTATTCGGCGTGCATCTATAAAGCCTTGGGCAATAAGTGCTGTCACACCACTTACTACAGCATCGTAAGCACTTTGGCCAGGGTAACCTACTCGATAAAGAATATCAGGAGCAAAGACGACATACCCTCGACTGGCGTACATGGTGTAATTAATCTGCGAGCGATGATATTCAGGGGCGCGATGCTGATGTAAACCATCCGATAGGCGCTCGTAAAGATTAACTATTAGAGGGTACTGTTTTTTGGCGTTGAAACTATCGGGTTTTACCAACAGTCCTTCTAATGTATCGCCTGTAGGTGAAATCCAGGAAAACAGCTCAATGCTTCCCCAAGCATATTCCTTCTGATGAGGATTTGCCGTTGAAATTTGCTTTTCTGCTGGACGATACCTTTCAGGTACCTGAGGAATAGGAGTCCAGAAGAGATCGGGAAAGAACTGATAGCTTTCTTTCGTAAAGACCAATACATCAGCGTGTTTGGCTTTTAAAGGAGAACGAGTGTAGCGGAAATGACCACTCAACCAGGGAGTTAAGTTCCCTGTTTTTAAATCGAGCCAGGCATAGCCTTCCTCACGCGTACTCTCGCGCAAGGTATGTACCAGAAGGCGAGCATCGGCTAATACGGCATGCTCCTCAATGTCGAGGTGTATGTAGCGATGAACGGTGCGGTTTTCGCGGCCTTTTGTCAAGCGTTTAGGTGCTTCGCGGCCAGAGGGGTCGAAAAGCCATATATCGTAGCGGTCGTACAGGAGCACCGCTTGGTCGTTTGTTAACCAGGTAGCCACGCCGTATGGAGCAGGGTAATCTGGCACATCGAGGCGTTCGTGGAAGAAAGCAACCTTCTGGTTGTCGGTGAGCCGAGCAATATGCGCTGTTTCCGCACTCCAACAGTACCAGGCTGTATCAGTAAAGTGCCACCATAAAACATAGTGCGCTTCCGGAGAGAGATAAGGCAGGCAACGCTGACCGTGAATGAGCATCTGGCGTTCTCCGCTCTGAAGTTCAACACTATACACATCGCGCGGCACGTCACCTTCCCATTGACTCCTGTAGGCATATGGTTCTTCCGTCATGCCCAACGCCCGCAGAGCGTTGCGCTTTGGCTGAAACTGCCATTCGGACAAATCTACTCCTAGAGAGATGAAGCCGCGCACAGGGGGCGGCCACATGGCTGCTGGCGATTCTAGATGACACACTACGGGAAAGCCGCGTTTCCGATCGGCCTCCAAGCGCCTGGCCATCTCCGAATAGATACGCGGCTGAGTATGGGCCCATACCTCTACTTGCACTATTTCTTCAGGTAGCAAGGTGGTATCGGGTTGTGGAAATGGTGGAGCAATGCCGAAATAGAGCATTGTGCCATCTTCACTGAACTCCAAGGGAGTATGTTCACTCAAGTGCCAGCGCTCTGAGGCGACGAACAAGAAGGCGCTGCTCGTATCGGCAATGCAACGCGCTTCTGACGTTCCCTCCATCCAGTAGTAGAGCGCCCGGGGGCGGACGAGAGCTTTGGAGGTATCCAAATCGGCTAAGAAGGCAGCTCGGCGCCCTGAATCATCGAAGGCCAAACGCGCGAACTTGCCTTTTTCTATCTGAAAAAGAGGCATCCACACGCGATGCTGAAAATCGAACCGATAGACACCACACTTCAGGGCTGTATCCTTACCTGAACATGAAGCCAAAAGACCTGGGGCCTTACGGGAAAAACAGTACTCCAGGACGTAAGGAAGGGTGTCTTCCTTGCCCGAGTCTAAGTGGCGAATTATCAGACGCGAGCCATTGTCTTTAGCGTCCTCTTTCTTGGGCTTAGGTTCTGCAGAGTCAACACTGTCTCGCGATATGCGGCTTTCGCGCGCAGGCTCCGCCTGATAAGCCAACCACCCCGACCATTTTTCAGGAAGAGCGAAATTGCGTACCTCCGGAGTTTTCCATAAGGTGCCTGTTTTTAGCGCATATACGGCCAAAGAATCGCGCGGCAAGTTCTCCTCTTTTACTCTTCGGCGGCGCAAAGCCTTTAGGGTATCCAACGGAGGTTTTACTTTAAAGACCAAGTAGTGACCATCGGCGGAAAACTGTGCTTCTGAGCCGCGGTCAAAAGTAATTGTCTTTCCCGAAGTGGCGTTCCACAGACACAGGATGGCATCGCCCTCAGTAACAGGGGCGAGCGAGTAGACTACCCATTGACCGTCAGGAGTTACTTTAAAGCGCTCAATTTTGCGCCAACGGTGAACGTCTTCATGTTGAATGGGGCGCTTGGCTGTTTGAGGCAGAACAGGCTGCGGAGTGCTCTGAGCCAACAACGCTACATGAAGTAGAGCAAGCGAAGGTAAGATAGTATACCTCATGTGACAAAATTAAGCAAACATACGCAAGGCCTCACTGCGTGAGTTTCTGCTTTAAAAGAGGAAATACATATAAAGTTTAATAAGTTGGACGTTATTAAAAACTATATTTCATTACTTAGGTATATTTCAAAATTTAGTTGGAAAAGTAAAGATTTAAACTAACGGCTTGGGAGGAGCAGGCGCGCTAGCGTGATAATCCTGCTGAATGCGGCGGGCATAATCGTCGAGCAATTCGAGGATACGCGCGCGTTCAGGCGAACGGACAATCAGGCCAATGTGATAGCTCATATCAGTCAAGCGCCAGACGACTTCCGGATCATTAAACGAACTCGTATCGGGCCATTCCTGACGGGTAAGCGAGACAATTAAGCCGGCATATTCGTCGCGTACAGGCGGTAGTTCATACTTCTGTCCTGTGGCTTCGGCATACTCCAAGCGAGCCCATTCGCGCCAAAGGTTTATGCCCGTCGCTTGCTCTATCATGTCTGCAATATGGGCTCCTCCTACGCGCGAGGCCGTTTCTAAGAAGTAGAATTGGCCATCTTGGTGACATTTGATAAACTCTGTGTGGCAAGCACTGTATTTCATCCCGAAAGACTGTAGCACCTCGGCGTTGAGTTTGAGCAAAGCCTCCGCATGTGGGGTGTGCTGGTCTAAAATGACCGAGCGGAAAATACCGCCACCATGGGCCACCTCGAAGGGAGGAGCCAAGTATTCGGAGGCGCGAACAAACACAATTTTATTTCTCGACACAAGTGCGTCTACGTGATAGACCGTGCCCGGCTTAAACTGTTCTACTAGGAATGTATGACGTTCATCGCCAAGCGTTTCTAGATGGGCCCATAGTTCATCGGTATGGTAAATCTTTTTCATGCCCGTAGCAGAGGCCTGTCCTCGAGGTTTGACGAGCCAAGGACCGGGGTAGTGCGCAGTGAAGTGCCGAATATCGTCGTCATTAAATAGGGCGCAAAAGCCAGGTATGGGAATACCTGCTTCCTGAGCTTTCATGCGCATGGCCAACTTGTCGCGGAAATGTCGGCACGTTGTCTGGCCCATGCCTGGAATGCGAAATTCTTCGCGCAAATGCGCGCCCTTTTCCACGTCAAAATCGTCGAGGGCTACGATGCGGTCTACTTTTCGAGTGCGCATCAACCAGGCTAAACCTTTGATGACGTCCTCCATATTCCATTGGTTCTCTGGGCCTTGCTGAACGTAGAAGATATCATCTAATGCTTCGCGAGCCCAGGGCTTGTGTTCCAGCTTCTTTGAAGTAAGTAAGTAGACCGTCGCGCCTGTAGACTTCATTCCGCGCAAGAAATCATTGCCTTTAAAGTAGCTAGCGATACATAAGAAGGTGACAGGTCTATTCATAATTTCTCTTTTTACCCCCTTAAGGGACAAAAGACGAAAAAAAGTTTGAACTGTTCGCTGCTCTCGTTTCTTTATT
The DNA here is from genome assembly GCA_025055285.1 of Saprospiraceae bacterium. Classification (GTDB taxonomy): domain Bacteria; phylum Bacteroidota; class Bacteroidia; order Chitinophagales; family Saprospiraceae; genus M3007. The sequence continues at coordinate 51,056 of JANWXM010000018.1, read as the reverse complement.
TGAGAAAAAATTGCAGAGCTTCCCTTCATTGAAAGCCCTCTGGGGCTTCAATTTTAAGAAGAGGTTTTTCGTTACATCTGAAAATTTGTCCGCATTTTTGGCCCCCTAGAAGAAGACCTTCGCAGGAGAAGGAGTGTGAGGTGTATTTTCATCCAAGCATTTTTACGCAAAATTCGTTTGCTATGCCACGCGATAACTACCGTTTGCTCATTGAAAAGCTCGATGAATTCATTCGCAAGTACTATTTGAATCAGCTGCTGCGCGGTTCCCTGTATACGGTAGGACTAGTACTGGGCTTATTTATCCTGTTCAACGTGTTGGAGTACTACTTTTACTTCAGCACGGGCGTTCGCACTGCCATGTTGTGGAGCTTTCTAATTACAACAGCCATAGCATGTTACAAGTGGATCGCCTTGCCATTACTTCATTATTTTCGACTAGGCAAGATCATTAGTCACGAGCAGGCTGCCCAAATCATTGGAACGCACTTCAGCAATGTAAAAGATAAACTGCTAAACATTCTTCAACTCAAGCAACAGGCGAGTAATGCAATTTATACTGAGTTGATTCACGCTGCCATTGAGCAAAAGAGCGAGGAAATCAAACTCGTACCTTTCAAGGCTGCAATAGACTTAGGGAAGAACCGCAAGTATCTGCGCTATGCCCTGCCCCCACTTTTTCTCCTGTTGTTCCTGCTTTTAAGCGCGCCCAATATCCTTCACGAGGGAACGATGCGCCTATGGAACAGCACAAAGAAGTTCGAAAAACCCGCTCCCTTTAGATTTTTGGTTGATACTCGCGCTTTGCGAGCTGTTCAATTCACAGATTTCGTCCTGGAAGTTGGGGTAGAGGGAACGGCGTTGCCTCATGAACTATTCATCGAAGTCGGCAAAGTTCAATATCGGCTAAAGAAAGAGGCGCCGAACAGATTCACTTACACTTTTGTCAATGTTCAGCGCGACATCGTCTTCCGTCTGTATGGCGGCGGCGTAGAGAGCGAGGACTACACCTTGCGTGTGGTCAGGCGGCCTACGATGTTAGCTTTTCGCGTCAAGGCGCAGTTTCCCGCCTACATCGGTAGGGCAAGCGAGGAGCTAACCAACGTAGGCGATTTAGTTGTGCCTCAGGGAACCCAGTTAAGCTGGTTTTTTGACGCTCAATACACCGATCAGATTTCGTTGCGCTTCGGCGAGGAACCTGTTGCGTTGGCAGACCGGCAGGGAGATGAACGCTTTACCTTTAGCCGCCGCGCCATGCGCGACGAACAATATCTGATTTATCTAGGAAATATAGACCTTCCTCAGGCCGATTCCGTAGCCTATAGCATTACTGTTCTTCCTGATTTACACCCTCAAATTGACGTTGAGGAATTTCGCGATAGCTCCAACACAAACTTACTCTTTTTTGCCGGAGCTGCTTCCGACGACTACGGGCTCTTAAAGCTCACCTTTAATTATCAAATCAAAAAGGCTAAAATCGGACAGCTGCCCTTAGTGACCATCCCGCTGAGCAAACCCAATGGCAAACAGATTCAATACGACTATACGTGGAACCTCCGCGACCTCGACCTACAGCCAGGAGACGAAGTAGTTTACTATTTCGAAGTCTTCGACAACGATGGCATCAAAGGCAGCAAGAGTGCTCGCACTCGCCTTATGCAATGGCGCATGCCTACGCTAGAGGAGTTTCGCCGCGAACAGGCGCAAAACAATGATGAAATTCGAAGAGAACTCGAAGCCGCTTTACGCGAAAGCGCTAGGATTCAGGCAGAAATGAAAAAACTGCGCCAAAAAGTGTTGCAAATGCGCGAACTCGACTGGAAAACGCGCAAAGACATGGAAAAACTGCTCGAGCGCCAAAGACAACTCAACCAGCAAATCGAACAAGCACGCAAAGCCTTCGAAGAAAATCGCAAGATGCAGCAAGATTTCAATCTGCAAAACAATGAAGAATTGCAGCGCAAAGAAGACCAATTGCAAAAACTCTTCGACGAGGCCCTCTCCGAAGACTTGCAAAAACTCATGGAAGACATAGAAAGACTCCTCCAGGAGATGGGACGCGACGAACTGCTTCAGGAAACCGAAGAAATGCAACTAAAGGCCGAAGACCTAGAAAAACAGCTCAAACGGCTAGAGGAACTGTTTAAACAACTCGAAGTTGAAAACTTGCTTCAGCAACAGATCGAACGGTTAGAGCAGCTGGCAAAAGAACAAGAAAAGTTGGCAGAGGAAACCGAAAAAGGGACAAAACCCGACGAACAGCTGGCCGAGGAACAGAAGAAGCTCAATGAACAGATGCGGCAAATTGCCGAACAACACGAAGAACTACTGCGCAAGAACGAACAGCTCAAACGCCCGGAGAAAATTGAGGACAACCGCCGCGAGATGCAAGACATTGAGCAAGATATGAAAGACGCTAGTCAGCAGATGGAACAGAACCAGAAAAGCAAAGCCAGCAAGCAGCAGCAAAAAGCTGCCAATAAAATGAAAAATCTAGCCAATCGGATGCGCCAAAATCGCCAACAGAACGAGATGGAGGCGCTCGAGGAGGATATTGCTGCCCTGCGCCAGTTGCTCAAAAACTTGTTAGCGCTCTCGTTTGACCAGGAATCAATTATGCAGCGCTTTGCTGGCACGCCCGTCAATACGCCTCCATTTGTCGAACTGTTGCAACAACAAGCCAAAACACGCAGCGATTTTCGCATCGTAGAGGATAGCTTGCGCGCGCTCGCCAGCCGGAATTTTCAGATCGAAGGCATTATTCTAGAAAAAATCAGTGAAATAAAAGAGGGCTTTCGCCGCAGCTTAGATGAGCTAGAAGAGCGCCGCATTACCCAAGCGAGTGAGCACCAACAGCGCACGATGAAGGCGCTCAACGACCTGGCGCTCATGCTCTCCGAGGTGCTCAATAATCTCCAGGCCGATGCCAATAGCGGCATGCCTGGAACGGGAGCTTGCCGAAAGCCCGCAAAAGAAGGCAGCGGGAAAGACGGTAAAAAGCCCATGGATAAAATTACGAAAGGTCAGGGAGAACTCAACCAACAAATGAAAGAGCTCAAGCAACGCCTCGGGCAAGGGCAACAAGGCTTAAGCAAAGAGTTTGCCCAGCTGGCCGCTCAACAAGCTGCCTTGCGCAGAGCCCTTCGCGAGCTCCAGAAAGAAAAACAGCAGCAAGGAAAGGGCAGCAAAGCCCTCGATGAAATTATGCAAGAAATGGATAAAGTAGAGATAGACCTCGTCAACAAACGCTTGACTAATGAAACTCTCTTGCGCCAGCAGCAAATTCTCACGCGTCTATTAGAGGAAGAGCGCGCAGAACGGGAGCAAGAACAAGACGATAAACGCGAAGCCGAAACTGCCCGCCAGCAACATACGCCTAAGCTACCTCCTGCTTTGGAAGAATACTTGAAAAAGCGCCGAGCCGAGGTAGATCTTTTCCGAACCGTATCTCCTGCGTTAAAACCTTATTACAAACAGCTCGTAGAGGAATACATCAAAAGCACTGGGAAATAAGAGAATGCCTAAGGCGAAAGAGCTTGAGGGATAGGTTATTTCAGCACCTACCCCTCATTCAACTATTCTCCATCAAGATGACGAGCGTTCGCACAAATCCTTTTTACGCACCTTATAATTTCCTACGGTCTGTTTCGCAATAACTCGTTCAGTTATAATCTAGCCTTGAGGTGACGATTTCTTTGCCGTTCATAACCGAGCGACGACCAAAAACTAGGCCTGCGCCGTCGGCGTCCACTAGGATCACATCTCCCTTGATGTAGTTGCCTGCTAGGACGTGTTTAGCCAACTCGTTAATGAACTCGCGTTGTAAAGTCCGCTTGAGTGGACGAGCTCCGTACTGAGGATCAAATCCTTGCTCAATTAACCAATGCGCTGCATCGGGAGTTAGTTCTACTTTTAGCTCTTGGCGGCTCAACATCTCTCGAATATCTTCGAGCATAATGTTGAGGATGGCTTCCATCTGATCCCTCTGCAAGGGATGGAAGACGATGATCTCATCGATGCGGTTGAGGAATTCGGGTCGTAAGTTTTGCTTCAAGGCTTCCAGCACCTCTTCTTTCGCACGTTCGTAAGCCTGATGGAGGTTAGTGTGGGTTTCAAAGGCTCGCTGAATACGGTCGCTGGCTAGATTGGAGGTCATGATAATGATGGTATTCTTAAAGTTGGCCGTCCGGCCTTTATTATCGGTTAGGCGGCCATCGTCGAGCACTTGAAGCAAGATATTAAATACGTCGGGATGTGCTTTTTCGATCTCATCGAGGAGCACGATGCTGTACGGGCGCCGACGTATGGCTTCGGTGAGTTGACCGCCTTCATCGTAACCTACATAACCCGGCGGAGCGCCCACGAGACGGGAAACGCTATGGCGCTCTTGGTATTCACTCATGTCGATGCGGACGATGGCGCGTTCGTCGTCGAAGAGCACATCGGCCAGAGCCTTAGCCAGTTCAGTTTTACCTACGCCCGTAGGACCGCAGAAGATGAATGACCCAATAGGCTTGTCCGGGTCGCTCAGGCCAGCGCGGTTGCGCCGAATAGCATTAGCTACGGCAGCGATGGCTTCATCTTGCCCGACGACGCGTTTGTGGAGTTCTAGCTCTAGATGCAAGAGGCGTTCGCGCTCACCGCGAAGCATCTTGGCTACTGGAATGCCTGTCCAACGCGCTACTACTTCGGCAATGTCGTTAGCGGTCACCGCTTGATTTGTCATGCGATTCTCGGGAGCTAGCTCCGCCAGCCGTGCCTCAGCAGCTTTCAGGGCCGCCTCCTGTGCGGGTATCTCGCTGTATTTGATTCGAGAAGCTAGCTCAAAATTTCCATCTCGTTCGGCGCGCTGATACTGAAGTTGCAAGTCCTCTAGTTTTTGTTTGCTGGTTTGAATAGCCTCAGCAATTGCCCGTTCTTGCTGCCATTTGCTGCGCAAACTGTCGAGTTTTTCTCGCAGATCCTCGATTTGCTTGGACAAAGCTTCTAACTTCCGCTCGTCCTTCTCGCGCTTGATGGCTTCGCGCTCAATTTCCAATTGGCGCAGTCGGCGATCGAGCTCATCAATTTCTTCAGGCACAGAGTCGAGCTCTAGGCGCAATTTGGCAGCGGCCTCGTCTATCAGGTCAATAGCTTTGTCGGGCAACTTGCGTTCGCTGATGTAGCGGTTCGATAACTCTGCCGCAGCGATGATGGCCTCGTCCAGGATTTGTACTTTGTGGTAATTTTCATAGCGTTCGCGCAGGCCCCGCAAGATGGAAATGGTGTCTTCTACGCTAGGCTCATCTACGTAGACCGATTGAAAACGGCGCTCTAGAGCCTTATCGCTTTCGAAGTATTTTTGGTATTCGTCCAGCGTCGTGGCTCCTATGGTGCGCAGTTCGCCGCGCGCCAGGGCAGGCTTAAGAATGTTAGCCGCATCCATGGCGCCTTGTCCACCGCCAGCGCCTACGAGGGTGTGGATCTCGTCGATAAACAAGATGACTTGCTCGTTTGACTCGACGACCTCTTTGATTACTGCTTTCAGGCGCTCCTCGAATTCACCCTTGTATTTGGCCCCAGCAATAAGCGCTGCCATGTCGAGGGCAAAAATGCGCTTTGAACGCAGATTTTCGGGCACATCATGACGAGCGATTCGCCAGGCGATTCCTTCGACAATAGCCGTTTTACCAACGCCTGGGTCACCAATGAGGATAGGGTTGTTCTTCTTCCGACGGCTTAAGATGTGCAATACACGGCGAATCTCCTCGTCGCGCCCGATGACAGGGTCGAGCTTTCCTAACTCTGCCATCTCGGTGAGGTTGATGGCATATTTACTTAGAGCATTATAGGTCTGCTCAGCGCTCTGATCTGTAACCTTACGACCTTTGCGAAGCTCTTGGATAGCTTTGGCCAAGGCTTCAGGAGTGGCGCCTTCCTCGCGGAGGAGACGGGCCGTCTTGTCCGAACCCTTTGCAATGCCCAAAAGCAAAATTTCTAAGGAGATGTATTCATCTCCATATTCTTTGAGCAAGCCTTTGGCAAAAGTAATAGCTCGGTTGGCATCAGGCGTCAAGTACTGCTTGTCAGCGCCTCTGACTTTAGGTATTTCCCAAATAAGTTGGTTGAGGCGCTCCTCTATGCGCTTCACGTTGGCGCCCACCTTGCCCAAGAGGAATTTGATGACCGAGTCGTCTACCTCGAGCATGCCTTTGAGCAAGTGAGCGGTGTCTACGTTTTGCTGCTCATAGCCCGCAGCAATTTGCTGGGCCTGAGCTAGCGCTTCTTGGGCTTTGATTGTGAAGTTATCGTACGTCATAGGTTCAAGAGAAAAGGCCCTTATTACGTAGGGCGGTTATTGCTTTTTCTGTTTGACAAGATAGTGAGGTAATTTCTTTCCTACAAATATATCTCCAAGCCTGCTAAGAGCAAGAATTTACGCCAAAATGGCGTTTTATGCCCAAGAAGGCGACTTTTTGTCAGCAACATCCGTTCGTCGGAGGCCTTTGCAGGTTTAAGCTACGATACGCGGCATGGGATTACTCAGAAAAGACCGTTATGCCTCAATGAGAGATGATCCTGAAGGAGACCGATACTCTTCTAGCATTTTGAGTTAAAATTTTAGCACCCTAAAAGGAAACCCCTCCAACTTAAGGGAGGGGCCATCTCAAAGACAGATTCTTCGTGAGATAAAATTTTTAAGATCTTACTGCATAATGCGAACGATGCGCAGCTGAACTCAGAGCGGGGAGCCTCATCGAACGCGCATCATTTTGCGCGTAGCGCTACCAAAGGGAGTGTAGAGGGTGTAAGTCCAGGTGCCCTCTGCCTCTGCTCCAGGATGTTCGAAGAGAACAGTATTGTATCCGGCTGCGTAAAAAGCTGTTTTCACGAAGCGCAAACGCCCTACTTCATCGTGAATAGCTAGTGTTGCTTCTGCAGCTTCGGGTAAGTAGAAGCTGATCCAAGTTTTGTTCACCCAAGGATTCGGCACATTTTGATAAAGCTCGAAAGGCAAACCAGCGAAATTGAATTCGCCGCGCTCGTCGTTGAAACGCAGGCCTACAGCGAAGCGCTCCTCGCCATGTAGATTGGGATAAGCTTCGCTACGCGTAATGCTGCTCGACAAGCGAAGCATTTGACTGATGCGACCAGCACCTTTGGCGCGCAAGCGCAATGCAAAGAGTGGTTGACCGGCCTCTATTGTTTTGTCAATCGCAACCGTAAGAGCCGCCTGGTCAGGAAAATGAGCTAAATAGTCTGCCGAAATACCCTCAGCAGGGTCAATGCTTAGGCAATCTGCGCCTTCATATTGCAGGGTAAATTGGCAGCCCGCTACCGGTTCTGACGCGAAGAATACGATCGAAAAAACTTCACCTGCTTTGACAAAGCGGTCATTCACATCGAGAAGCCAAGTGCCTCCAAAGCGAGGATTTACAAAAGTAGCGCTGTTGGCAATAGCGTTGCCGTTTACATCGCCCACTTTAACGGCAACGAAGTCATCTTCTGTGCGGCTAGCCTGAAAGTTCCAAACAGATTTATGCTCAGGGAAAATCTCCTTCCACGGATTAGTTGGATCAGGGAATCGGTAGTCCTTGTCTACGAAGCGCCAACTAGTATTGTTTGGGAATTCGGTATAAACACCTAAGATAAGTTTGCGAAGCTCTAAGATGTCAAAAGTTGTAACGCTCCTGCTATTGTTGATATCCGCTGCGATATATTGATAGGGCGAGGTAAACTTCTCTAGAGCCAAAATATGTCTATTAATAAGTACGAGGTCAAAGGTAGAAACGCCGTTGAGAGGGTCGTTGTTCTTAGTAGGCGTTAAGGTATAGTTTACTGCAATAGGAACTGTTTTATCGAACCGGTAATGGCCCTCTGTGTCTGTTACTTCTTTCTTGGTAAAGGGAGGAGCACCGTTAATAGCCTGGCACGTGATGCTGACGTGAGCCTCTTCTACACCCTCGCCACTAGTAGTGAGAACAGCTCCGGCGACAGTAGCCTGGGCCGTTGAGCAATAATTATGGTTATTTTGGACATGAAAATAGGTCTGGCAAAAATCGGCATTGCCCTCCAGGTCTTTGACCCAGATTTCGACGGGGATAAAGCCTACGTCTGCGCAGTCGAGCGTAATGCTATTCTGTGGTGCGCCATTAGATAGATAAGGGAAGCCTGTTCCCTGCCCTTTTTTGCGCATACCAAAGACTAATTGGTGCGCTGGCGTGCAATTATCTGATGCCGACTGAACGAAGGAGTAATGATTTACGGTTAGCGTTTTATTGGCTCCAATGTTTCCGCTTAGGCCGGTAGCGCATACGACAGTGGGCGCTTTACAGTCTCGAATGGTAAATGCGTATTCGCATACTTGTTCGTTTCCGCAGCCGTCGGAGACAAACCATTTAATCTTGTGCACACCATGAGGCAGTTGCGGCTCCACAAACACGTCGGGCTGTGCTGCAGTATTCCAGCGCACAACGGCAGTACGTTCATTGTTGTTTGTTCTTGTTTCCAAGGTAAAGCGATACTTTTGGTCTGCCGGCACTGGTCGCTGATCGAAGCTACGCGGCTCGCCTCCTATGAAATTCGGATTGCTAGCATTATTAAAAAATACTACCCCTGCATCGGTATGTTGATTAGTAACCACTGTTTCCATTGAGCCATTGCCGTCTAAGTCCAGAAAAAGTTGATAGCGAAAGGTTAAATTTGACTTAGAGCAATCGTCTGTGGCCGTGATGCGCAGCTCTACTGGTGCTTCGCACAAATCATGAGCAAGGGTTCTTACATCGAGCCAATAGGGTTGATTCCACAAATTACTGTCATTATCGGTTTGGTCGCAAATGTTTTGTGGAGCCGAAGGGCAGGTGGTTACTACAGGCTTTTGTCCATCGATAATGCGGATAAGTTGCTTATATTCATAGCAGTTCGCATTTTCTGCCCAATATTCGCTAAAAAGAGTGGGCTGAGCATCGCTAGGTGTGATCTTAACCACCGTTGGCGCCCATGGAAATGGGGTACCTGGAGCGGAGACAATCGGACCGACGAGGTTGGAGGGGTGATTGACCTGAGGATGTGGATTAGGGTTGGGCACTTGAATGCAATTCTTGTTTGGGTTAAAGGTGCACCAGTTGAGTACTCTCCAGGTGCGCTCTATTTGCTGGCAAGCACCAGGTACAGCAGTGTAAGACCGGTCTGTGTGAGAGACACTTATTGAGCCACAATCTGCGGAGAGGAATTTCGGCTGACCAAAGTCAGCGGTGCCGTTGCAGCTACTGAGGACGACATCATCAGGGAATCGGATGTAGTAATGTGGGTTGTGATTGACTACAATGCGTTGCGAGCAGGTACTCGTTTTTCCATGGCAATCGCGTACCTGGAAAAAGCGCACAAGGGTGCCTTTTGAGCAGAGTGTATCAAACTGAGTCCAATCGGCTGACATTTCGAAAATTGTATCTACACAACAATTGTCAGCGCCCGTAGCTTTGCCATATGCTGCCAGCGTAAAGTCAAAGTTTTCACAATTTACGGTTACATGCGCTGGAGGAATACACATAGGCTTTATCTTGTCATCTACTAAGACGCTGACCACGCAATCGTTTGAACGCCCTTCGAATTGGGTTGAATCGAGCGAACCTGACGGTACTGGTACGTCATATACACGCAGGACGACCTCTATCCTCTTGCCCACATCTTCGCAGCAGAATTTCACCTGATCGTGAAAAACCTTATCATCTTGGCAATTATTTGGGCTCTTGCGCCGCGCTTTGAAATATACTGGACTACAACCATCGTAAGAACCGGTATGAAACGTTGAAGCCTGAACGAAAGCTACTCCCTGGACGCCTAGCGACACCTGAGTTACTTCAAGACAAGCCGCTGTTGGCGGTACAAAATCTATTACAGAAAGCGTAAATGAGCAGGTGCTGGAAGCCCCACAGACGTCTTCACTCGAATATTGGATAATATGGTTTCCTAAAGGCAAGCAAGGTGTTTGTTTAAAAACTGCAAGTGTGTCTTTGCGGAGGGGATGATTTGCCGAAAAACTTGACAATTGCCCGGCAATACTTAACTGTTGAATGATATTACCAGAAGAGGAGTCTCGCACGAAGATCGTAGCAGACGCCTCTCGAAGGCTGCTACACGCGTCCTCAATAATCACATCAGGAAGGTCAACAGTAGCGCAACAGCTCAAGAGGTCTGTGCTAACTGTAAGGTTACCTGGACAGTAAATCTTAGGCCCAGTTTCATCTAAGACGTATATTGCCTGAAGCCGTTGAAGGGTTATCGGCGAGGTATCTGGGCAGGAGCCATTCACCAATTGCCAAGTGCGTAGGATAGCGTATTCGCCATCGCATCTGAAGGTCACCTGGTCGCTATAAGAAACCCCCACTCCACAGGCATTCGTAGGCTCGAGAGGCAACTTTACACCGTTAAATAGGTAATAAGGTGTGCCCGTAAACGGCCAATCTGTTGATGCGTAATCACAACTGAGCGTCACATCTGGAGGAAAGGTCAAATCCTGAGCGCGTAAGCGTTTGATATACAGGTACTGCACGCAGGTAGACGTATTGCCATTGGCATCTGTGGCCACCCACGAACGACGTATGTAACCTGTCAGGTCGGTTTGACCTTGGAAAGTCTCTTGGCAACCCACATTAGTCCACGCATCCTTATAGGTTAATACGACAGGTGAACAGTTGTCAGTTACTGTCGGACGCGCTCCAAGCACTTTAAGCACTGTGTCTAAGTAACCCGGCGTAAATTCAGAGGCGAGGCAAGGGAGGGTTAAATTAGGACAAGAAACGAAGGTAGGTGGTAATTTATCCTCGATGATTGCTGTGACGATGCAAAAATTACCCGAACAGTTGTCCTGAATACGCACGGTCAAGGGAACGTGGAAATACGATGCCGATACTGTGTTGCCCAAGTTCTGCCCTGGGCCCGCGAATACCGTTACCGTGTAAAGATCGTCCAATACATCGCCTTCTAGTACCATGTCGGGAGTAAGTGTCACTGGACAGTGGGACGATGCAGATACATGGACCGTATCGTCACAGACTAACGGGCCTGGGGTAGCATACGTCAAGACCACTTGGTCGGAAACGGCCGGGCAAGGGCCAGGTGGGTCGTCAGTTGTCAAGGTCAGTGTAATTTTTCCCGTAAAACCAACAGGCGGAATATAGGTAGCGTTCAACACCTGAGGATTAGGCACGAACATGCCACCTGGCACGGAGGCGCTCCACAGAGCACTTGTGGCCGACCCACCAATGGTACCCTTAAGCACACAGGAAGCTCCTGGACAGAGCGCCTTATCGAGGCCCGCGTTCACGGTTGGCGGATGGTAAATTTGTACGTTCACCGTAGCTGAAGCGGTAGCTCCTGTACCATCGGTTACCGTTACACTGTACACACCACTATGGGCAGCGGCTGTGTTGACGCGAGAAGGATTCGGCCCAGAAGCATGAAAACCACCAGGGCCCTTCCAACTAAAGGTGAACGGCGGCGTGCCAAAATTAATTATGGCAGCAAGGTGAAGTGTTGCTCCCGCGCACAATGGGCCATTGGAAGTCGCTGATACAGTGAAGGCCTGAGTGTTTAATGCTGCTGGCGACTTTTCTGGCAGGCAGAAGCGAGTGGAAAAACCGGAAGTTGCTACAGTCAATGAGACCATAGCTGCCCAAAACAGGCGGGGAAACGCAATAGAAACTGAAAACCAACGATGCGTTCGCATATGGCAGCAGATTAATTTAAAGGTGATTAATAATGAACAATAAAAAAATCCTTGATAATCAGAAGAATAACAACCCTTGTGCCTAGAAAAGTCAATATTTCCAGACACACTTGAGCATCTCCAGAATACTTGTTCCAGCCAATGCTCAGTTTTTGGATGAGATGGATAATCGGCTTTCGGATGATACCCATCTCTAAGAACCAGGATGCCTTAAAACTCTACAACCAAGTATGTTCCCTTGTCCCATACAGGATAAATACCAGGCCATATAGTCCGTTCAGCGACCTTTTTTTTATCCGACAATAAATAATAGGGTATCACATAGGGCTCGAAAACACGAAATAGCATCTCTGAAAAGTGCCTTTCTAGGATAGTTCCGTCTAAAGCCAATTTATCAAATTCAAAGCGTAACTTACCTTCTTGAGTTACACTAAGCCATGCACTGATGTAAGGGCAAGCCACTTTTAGGCGCTCGCCTTCTCCATGAGCCATAACTCGGCAAATTCCCACGCCACTGCAGTCGGCACTGGGAGATCCGAGGATCACGTCTGTTCGCACTCGCCTCAAGGATTTTCCTGTGAAATAGACGAGTGAACTATCGTCGCGAACGATATTCATTGCAAAGTATGTCATGATGGCTGAAACTTTTAAAAGTGAACGTAAAAGGTTGCTGTCTCAATTGACGAGACAAAAGTGGTAGCGCTTAAAAGCGACGACAAGGACAAAATTCCCTATTTAAGTGAGACATTCAAGTGACCATCAGGAGAGCGATACAAATCTCAAAAAATTGAAAATCTGAATTTTATTATTTCTTAATTTTTCGATTCCATATGATATTAAGCGTGCATACTTTCTGCTGTTTGCTGGCCTTTAAAAATTGCTCATGCTTGCAAGGGTAAATGAGAGACTCAAGTCTCCTGTTGGCTGGTTTACATGTAAAGCCCTAAAAGCCAGAAGTTCGTCTGGTTGATTCAACCGACAAGAAAAAATGGACCTATCCAGCTAAGCAGTTGGCCTAATTTCTGAAACGTTAATTCTCAACCTCACTCATGGGCGCAGATACCGTGTGCTAAGCCCTCGATCGTTTCGACGGTCTGCGCCTATAAAAGGACGAAACGGTTAAAACTGTCGCCTAGCAAGCAGTCGAGGATCTGCACCCATAACTGGTAATGCGGTGCGACAGCTCATATTTTCTGGCGACTGATCCTGGTGCAAAAACGCAAAAGTTATTTGACGATTTGGTTTGACTTGTTCAACGAGGAACAGAAGCCAAAGGAGACAGAGCGGCCTTTTCAGGGCTGGCTTTCAGTTAAGAAGCGGAAATAGAGGTTTTTAAATTACTTTTGTAACCGAACTTTAATGATAGGAGCTTCCAATGAGTATTTTCGACCCGCACGCCCAAATTAACCGCGCAGAATACAAAATTGTGGTTGCCCTAGAACGACTTAGCGAAGCTTTTCGAGTGCTCTTCTGGGAAAAAGGCAAGGCCTTGGGCCTAAGCCCTATCCAAATTAAATTCTTAATTTTTTTACTGTTTCATCCACGAGAGCAGTGCACCGTGAGTGGACTAGCTCAAGCGTTCAACCTCACGCCATCCACTGTCAGCGAGGCTCTCAAGGCCTTAGAACGAAAGGAGCTGCTCCAACGAAGGCCCAACCCTGAAGATACGCGAAGTCGTAGGCTCATGCTCACTGACAAAGGGACAGCAGTAGCACGACAGCTTGCTAATTTCGCAGATGTAATGGTAACTCCCTTAACCTCTTTGGCGACCTCCGAGCGAGATAGCCTCTTGGAGGGGCTGTTCCAGCTCATTGTCCACCTACAACGAGAAGGAGTCATCACGCCGCAGCGAATGTGCTTCGTATGTACGTATTACCGGAAAACCGACAGTGGTCACTTTTGCAACCTCATCAGAAAACCTTTGGAAGTTCGAGAGCTGCGCATAGACTGCCCCGAACATGCACCGCGTCGGCAGTTGCAAAAGTAAGCCTTCCCCTAAACGCCTTTGCGGTTGCCCCAAATCTGCACGTGCAAGCGATCGGTGTAGCAGAAACCATGAATTTTGCAAACCTCCACCAACCAGCGGCGCCGATGAGCCAGTTTTTGACGCGTGCTACCCTCGGGCATAAGCCAGATTTTTTCAGCGGCAATGCCGTAACGCTCTTGCAAGCAGAGCACCTCCTGAACATCAGAGGGCTGTGCAACTACGAATTTAAAATAGGCCTTCAAATTCCGAGCAAAGTAAAAGTAAACCGCAGGCCGTTCGCGTAGGCGCGCTGGGTTATTGCTATTGGTCAACTTGGGAGAAACATTGTACTGGTCAATAACTGCCTCAAATTCAGCTCGAGGCAGGAGCGTGCCATTCGTTTCTACTTCGAAGCGGTAACTCGCATCACACTGGCGAAGCCGATGCATTAGAGCCACCAAGGCCGATTGTTGCATCAAGGGCTCGCCTCCCGTAAGTACCACATTACGAGCCGGGTAGGCCAATACCCGCTCGACTACTTCCTCTATCGAACACCGCTTTATCCAGGTTTTTTTGTCAAATTTTCGATAACCAGGTCGAGCGTCATTCTCGTGTACAAAAGGAGTCCCTTCCCAATTCCAAGTATAGTCGGTATCGCACCAGATACAATGCAAATTACATAAGCTAGTGCGTATAAACACAGAAGGAGTGCCTGCCGTTCTGCCCTCCCCTTGAATGGAGTAGAAGATTTCTGGCTGACCATCTAAGCAAGCCAATTTCAAAACGGATTGACCTATTCTCACGGATTGAATGTAGTTAACGCCCTCAAAACAACCCAATTAAAAAAATAAAACAAAAAACGCCGTATTGGCTCAACTTCCTCTCTCATCTTAAGCACCTTCGCCTGTCTCTGGAGGCATACCGCCGGCCCATGATCATTTTCCAAAAGCTCCCCCGACTTGGAAGGGCCCTCGAAGTGCTGCAAAGAGAAGCCCTTGTTGCAGTAATGCAATGCTATAGTGCTTCTCGAAAAATTGTGTAATTTTTGGCGCAAAATTTAAAAATTACGCAAAAACTTCGTGAAAATCCTTCTAAGCGTTCAGAAAAGAAGTTGAGGCCGCGAGAGTGGCGCCCTTGTCACTGCAGCAAATAATCCGTCCCTTTATTGCCTAGAAGCGCAGCACATCATGAACGCAGATGAAGAAGGAAACTACGTCGAATCAAGACGGCCGCTGTCGGGCTGCGACTTCTAGTCGGACGAGCAATAACACAGGCGCTTACTATGCAGCATTTTAAGTAGTTCGTAGTTCAGCGTTTGAGGAGTATCCTTACGATTACACCTGCGCACTAGCACCCTCACTACTCTAGTATCTTAGAGGTTTCAGACTTGGCGGCTACTCAGTTCTCAATCGAAGAGTTCCACTTGAGAAGATACTTCTTGAGGCTCGCGCTGAGGAGAGGTACTATGGCTGGGCAAAGCAGGAGTGCTGTTTGTAAGCAAGCGTTTCACCACTCGGAGTTGATGGGTGTACCGCTTCTGTTCGGAATTGAAGATACCGAAGTGATCGAGCTTATCGATGCGGACTTTTCCGCTAGCATGAATAACGTTGCAATCGGGTAAAACAATGCCGACATGACCGATCTGACCCTTCCCGTCGTCAAAGAAGGCCAGGTCACCTACATGACACTGTTCCGTGAAGTCTACGGGTATGCCTTCGGCAACTTGCCGAGTTACCTCGCGCGGCAGGCGTATGCCGGCCATTTTGTAAACTAATTGTACAAACCCGGAGGCATCAATCCCAAAAGGCGAACGTCCGCCCCACAAATATGGTGCGTTTAGGTAACGACGGGCGATGTGGACAATCCATTCGGCGGTGCGAGGCGCCTCCGAGAGAGTTACAGCTGGACCGGAAAACTGGAAAAATAGCTCACCTAATCGGCAACGCAAACCATCGTAACAGGGCAGCATTGCGCCTATAGTAAGAGGGATGAAATGGTCGGCGGCCATCAGTCCTTCGACCAACGCTAGACTGATAGATGAATGTATCGCATATTCAGCGTAGTCGCTAGGAGTTAACGGATAAAGTTGGCGGACATCCACCCAGCCGCTGAAACCATCCCAGGAGCATACGGCATAGCGCCATCCATCCTTCACTTCAAGTATTTCTACCGTCTCGCCGAAGAGCAATTGCGAGACCATTTCACTCCTATCGTTTGGATGAGCGCGCATCGGAGCAATGCTAACCTGGCAGACGGCGTAAGTCGGCATGTTAAACACGAGTTCTGCGCAAATATCGCTTGCTCCTTCTCTTCAAAAAGATTGAAACAAAAAAATCAGGGCCGATGGCATCTGTCATCGACCCTGATTGACAGGGCTTTTCACGTTACCTCTGAAGGACAAACTTCTTAGTCAACGTGCCTTCGTCAGTGGCTACGCGCACTAGGTAGGTGCCCGGCGCTAAATTCGGCAGTGGGTAAGTGAGTAGATCATTTGTTAAAGCATCGCGCGTCTCGTAAGTAATTACGCGCCCGCTCATTTCGGCAATAGTGATGGTGGCATCTGTCGGCCGTTCAAAGCCCATCTGTAGCATTAATTGTCCATTCATAACAGGATTGGGAAGCACCTGCATGACGGTCTCAGGTAGAGGCTTCTCGTCAGTGGTAACCACTAAGTCCATGTACATGCGCAAAACGGCGCTAGGACCTCCTTGGAAACCGCCGAGATACCACCGGTCAGTATAAACCATAGTAGAGGGGGCAGGCAGCGGCAAGTCCTCGTCAAAAGCATGGAAAGTGAGGGCGCTGCTGTCGGAATATTGCGTGGCAAGGACGTAACGGGCGCCGTTGTCTAGGTTAACGCCTATGTTAGCAGAATTGACATCAATGAGCGACACTTTCTGAAGAGCAAAAGGCTGAGTGCTTGCATTTGCTTCGAAACCTGCGGTGCCCACCCATTGGAAACTTTCGGATTCGAATTGAGTAGCATCGAAGTTAGAGTAATCCGCCCTAACATCGTCTTTAATCCGGAACAAGAATAAATCACACCTTACCCGTGAGATAGGAAGCTCTGAACTGTTGGTAGTAAAAGCAAACTCGACATCTTTCACTCGATATTTTTCCTTGACTTTCGGGTTGGTCGTATATAACGTAGCAACCGCCCATTTGCTTACAGAAGAGCCTGGTCGATAAGCGATTGTAGCTCCGTCGTCTTTAGCAAATAAGTTGCTGGTTACATAAAAGTTTGTTTCTACACGTCCTTCAGCCGGCATAATCCCTCCCACAGGGTCAGAATTTACAGTGTAGAGAATCTTGTAAGTGCCAATTGGCAATTCAGGAGCATAAAAGCCAGGTAGGTTCACATCTTGTTGCGTAACAGTATCGGCCAGCGAAGGCAAAGTAGTTTGTGTGGAAAACAGCACGCTGTCGTTGGCTGTCAGTACCCTCGCGCGGAGGACTACGTTGGTTCGATTAACACCACTGGTATTCGCGAGCCTCGCAGCAAAGCCAAACGTATCTACAGGTATCTGATGCACAGGAGTTTGTTTACTCGAAGTTGGCATGAATACATTGACTAGCCTAACCTCAGGGATAATAATACATATCTGCACTGGCTGCCCAGACTTCAAGGCCGCATCTACATATTCGGCCATTTGGCGGCTCATGAAAAACACTGGAATGGTCGTCTGATCTGCCTGAGGCAATGCGGCTCCCATAGACATAACTGAGCAGGCATTTTGAGCTGGGTCTAAGTAATGATTGGCAATCAGAACAGCGAGTGCACCTGCCTTCTGTGCGTTAAGGGCCTTTACCGCAAACGCACATACGCCGCGACGAATGATAGCTATTTTGTCCTTGAGCTGATCTGCAGGGATGGAATCGCAGCATAGCGAATCCGGCGTAATGTCATAGGCCCAGGCTGCAGAGGCGCATAGCCGTCCAGTCGGGGTTCCTCCCCAGTTAGCTGTTCCGTAGCCACACGCGCCAGCGTAGAAATCCCTTGAATTCGCGCCGTAGGATACGCGAATAACAGCTCCAGAATTCGCCGTGCCTCTCTGGGCCGACGCTTCTACAGCAAGTAAGGGAAAGCACAGCAAAAACGCTAACGAAGCGAATGGAATAAGTAGCCTTTTCATAACAACAGCAGAGGATTTAGTATTGGTAAATGAAAAATTTCGAGCTGCGAATTTAAGTCAATTTAAACATAGAGAAGTCTCTTTCAAAGGCCTTCAAGAAATCTCGCTAAGCAAGAAAACCTTAAAAGTTCTCCAAATCAACCTTATTTAAGACTAAAAATCAAGAAGTTATATAAATTCTAGAAAAAACCAATTTAATTTTTCCTATGATTGGATCCTGTAACAAATTTTCCTCAGAGCAACCGTGCTGAAGAGGTCTACTTAAAGAGCAACAATAATATGCCTTTGACCTCCCCTATCGGCTTTGTTCATCTAGGGAGGTTAATTACAGGATTAAAAAAATTTTTAGGATATTCTAAAAAATAAATATATTTGCACGAAAATTTTTAGTTATCCTCCTGTTAATCATGTATACGTCGTCGGAAGAGGACTACTTAAAGGCTATCCTAAAGCTTTCGAGAAAGGAGAACGGGCCAGTAACCACAGGAGCGCTCGCGACTGAGCTGCATACGGCAGCGCCCTCTGTAACAGACATGATTCGTCGATTAGCTGAAAAGCGACTAGCTACTTACGAAAGATATCACGGTGTTCAGCTGACGGACGAGGGCCTGCGTATAGCTACAGCCCTAGTACGCAGACACCGGCTCTGGGAAGTGTTTCTGACAGAAAAATTAGGTTTTCCTTGGGATGCCGTCCATGAAGTGGCTGAACAACTGGAACACGTTCAACACCCCGACTTGATTGAGCGGCTAGACGCATTTCTAGGTTATCCGCGCTTTGACCCGCATGGCGACCCTATACCGAATGCCCAAGGAGTGTGGCCAGAAAGACAACGCCAACTGCTCAGTACCGTAGAAGTAGGTGTACAAGTTGTCATCGCAGGTGTAGATGACCACAGTGTGACTTTTCTGCAACATTTGGATCGCTTAGGTATAAACTTAGGTACGCGCATCGCAGTGCTAGAACGCGTTGAATACGATCTTTCTCTATACATCCACCTTGTTGAACAAAACCGCGACTTGATGCTAAGTGACAAGGCTGCTCGCAGTTTGTTTGTAGAACCCATAAATTGAAATGAGAAGCATGAACCGACTGCCCGCAACCCGTTCGCTTTCAGAGGTGCACAGTACAGTAGAGACTAATGTGAAGGGCGGGCCTTGGCGCCGACTGTTGGCTTTCATTGGGCCAGCCTATCTGGTAAGTGTGGGTTATATGGACCCGGGCAACTGGGCTACGGATCTGGCGGGAGGCAGCCGTTTCGGGTACGCCCTCCTTTGGGTGTTAGTCATGTCGAATCTCATCGCTCTCCTCATGCAGAGCCTAAGCGCACGTTTAGGTGTAGTTGCCGGACGGGATCTTGCACAAGCCTCGCGCGAGCTGTATCCACGCGTAGTCAATCTGTTCAATTATTTTTTAGCTGAAATTGCCATCGCTGCTACCGACTTGGCTGAGGTGTTGGGCATGGCTATTGGTCTAGAATTGCTTTTCGGGTTGCCTCTGGTATGGGGCGTGGCCATTAGCGTCCTCGATGCGTTTTTGTTGCTGTTTCTCATGCAACTGGGCATTCGCAAACTGGAGGCGTTCATCCTTGCGCTTATCGGCGTAATCGGCTTAGCCTTTGCCATCCAAATGGTACTAGCTAAGCCTGTAGCCGGAGAAATGGTGGCGGGATTGGTGCCTTCTATTCCCGATAGCGAAGCGCTATTTATTGCGATTGGAATCATCGGAGCCACTGTAATGCCCCACAATTTGTATCTGCACTCGGCATTAGTGCAAACGCGCAAGATCAACAGCAGCGAGCCGCATAGCATACGCCGAGCTATTCGGTATAACCTCATAGATTCTGCAATTGCTCTCAATATAGCCCTGTTTGTCAATGCGGCCATTCTGATTTTGGCGGCAGCTGTTTTTCACAAAAATGGTTATTCGGGCGTATCGGAGATCCAGGATGCGCATCAATTACTAGCCCCTCTCCTTGGCGAAAGGTATGCTCCTGTGTTATTTGCCATCGCTCTTATCGCTGCAGGCCAAAGCAGTACCGTTACTGGGACTTTGGCAGGCCAGATCGTCATGGAGGGCTACCTGCATTTGCGCATTGCCCCGTGGCTGCGCCGCATTCTAACGCGCTTGCTAGCTGTGGTACCTGCCATTCTAGCAGTAGCTTTCTTAGGTGAAGAAGTAACGGGCAACCTGTTAGTGCTTAGCCAAGTCATCCTAAGTATGCAGTTGGGATTTGCCGTCATACCACTCTTACACTACGTCAGTAGCCGCCAACGCATGGGCGATTTTGCTATCGGTCCTTGGACGAAAGCCATCGGATGGACTAGCGCCAGCATCATCATTGGGCTGAACATTTGGCTAATTATCGAAGAAGTAAGCAGTTGGCTAACTAACGCTCCTGAATATGCCGCCTTCATACGATGGGGTGTTATTCCTCTCTTGTTCTTTTCGGCCGGTATGCTCCTTTATATCATCTTAAAGCCAATCCTGCAGCCTGGTCAACGCCGTACACAAACGACCCTACCTCACAGAGCATTTTCTGAAATTGGCGAAACAAAGCCCGTTCCTTATCCATACATAGCAATAGCGCTCGACCTTACAGACGCCGACACGAAAGCGCTACATCACGCTTTAAAAATAGGCGGCGAAAACGCCCGTTATCTCTTACTTCATGTTGTTGAGACTGCCGGTGCCTGGGTCATGGGCGACCAAATACTCGACCTAGAGACTCATGAAAACCAGAGGATTTTGGACCGATATGCTCAACATTTGCGCCAGATGGGGTATCAGTGCGAGGTGCGCATTGGCTTTGGCAAAGCACGCCGGGAGTTGCCCAAATTGGTTCAAGAGCAACCAATTACGCTCCTTGTCATGGGGGCTCACGGGCACCGCACCTTAAAAGACCTCATTTTCGGGGCAACTATCGATGCCGTGCGCCATGCCGTGCACGTTCCTGTGCTCATCGTTCGCTAAAAGCGGGTTTTATACCCATAAACAATACGTTCCATGAGTATCGTCGAGGAGTTTAAGAACTATCGCGCGCGCATGAACGAGCGCATTCTCAGGCATGACAATAAAGTTATTAAGCGTTTCTGGAGTTTAGACCACCAGGCTTATCAAGAGGGCGCTTTAGATGTCAAGACAAAGGAACTTCTCGGGCTGGTTGCCTCGCTAGTGTTGCGTTGCGACGATTGTGTCCGTTATCATCTAGGTCAATGCCATGCCCTTGGTGTAAGCACTGATGAAATTTTTGAGGTCTTCGCTATCGCTAATCTCGTAGGCGGTTCCATATGCATCCCGCATACGCGTCGAGCCGTTGAGTATTGGGATGCGCTTTGCCAACAACAGGCCTGAGGCTCCGCTTATTCCGCTACCACCTCCATAACAGTCCTGAAGGCTAAGCATTTGTCGCCATAACGCTCGCGATGCTCTTTTTGCAATTGAGGAGCGCACTGTGCCCAATATTGTTGAAGATGTTCCAAGGTCTCTGCCTCATATTGGATAGTGTAAATGACCGCTCCTGGCTGCTCTTGGTTGAGTAGCCGGCTCATCCGATAGCGGCCAAAGAAACCCGTGGCTAGTACGTCAGGAATATGTTTTTGGCGCATCCACTGAAGCCAGTCGTCGTGAACGTCGAGATCTACTGTCACTGTGACGTTGTAAAGTATCATAAAAGAGGCTATTTTCAAGCAAAAATACACCCCCTTGATCTTCGGCACAGAAACTTAACAAGTGCTATCTTTGTTTTTTTTTATTCTACAGCTGTTATAGTTATAATAAGCAGCTACACGAGCTACTAAACTTTTTGCGAAAATTATGACTGCCGATCTTGCTCTCGCTCTTCAGAATCTCGAACGAAACGGTTTCCTCGACCTGGAGGTAGATCCGCAACTCGATTTAGTGGCCGAAATCCAACGCCTCAAACGCGAAAAAAATGCCATCATCCTGGCTCATTACTATCAAGATTCGGAAATCCAGGATGTAGCAGACTTTATTGGCGATTCTTTGGGCCTTTCTCAAAAAGCTGCTAAAACGGACGCTGACATTATTGTTTTTGCAGGTGTGCATTTCATGGCTGAAACGGCCAAGATGCTTTCGCCGACAAAAAAGGTTCTCTTACCAGACCTAAAGGCCGGCTGTTCTCTAGCCGACTCTTGTCCGCCTCATCTGTTTCGAGTATTTAAGGAGAAACATCCCGACCATATTGTCGTCTCATACATCAATTGTTCGGCTGAATTGAAAACACTCACTGACATCTGCTGCACGAGCACCAATGCTGTAGCAATCATTGAAAGTATCCCCAAGGAGCAGCCCATCATCTTTGCTCCTGATAAAAATCTCGGCGCCTACCTCATTAAAAAAACGGGCCGCGATATGGTCCTGTGGAACGGCTCATGCATGGTTCATGAAATCTTCAGCCACGAGCGAATCGTCAAACTCAAGGCACGTCATCCTAATGCCAAATTTATTGCCCATCCCGAGTGCGAACCCCATATCTTGGAAATGGCCGATTTTATCGGCAGCACAACGGGATTGCTTAAGTTCACTATCCAAGATTCAGCGACAGAATACATCGTAGCCACAGAACCTGGTATCATTTATCAAATGCAGAAAGCCAGCCCCCACAAGACCTTCATTCCTGCTCCACCACAAAACAATTGCGCCTGCAATGAGTGCCCGCATATGAAGCGCAACACTATGGAAAAGCTTTACTTGTGCATGGCCTATGAGCAGCCTGAAATTATATTACCCGACTGGGTAATCGAACAGGGAGTCCGCTGCATTCATCGCATGCTCGAAATTTCAGAAAAAGCGGGACTTGGTCTGAAAGCCGACTAATTGAGGCATCGCCTCAGCACCTCTCTGGAAAAATCGGCAAGTTATCGGGGAGAGCAGAGCAAAAAATTTCTGCGCAACCTGCTCGTCACACCTCCATAGGATCGGGTTTTTCGGCTTGAATGCCGTATTTTTTCATGAACTCCAAGACTGCTCTTTGCGTGACCTTTCCTTCTTGGTACAACAAACGCACAGCAGCAAAGGCAATATATTTTGCACTGACCTCAAAGTAATCGCGTAGATTTTCACGACTGTCAGACAGGCCAAAACCATCGGTGCCCAAGGTAGTAAAGGGCTGAGGCATCCAAGGATGAAGGCTGCCGGGTAGGAGCTTCATCCAATCGCTAGCGGCAACGAAGACGCCACTTTCGCCCTGTAAAAGTTGCTGCAGGTAAGGTATGCGCGGCGGTTGGTCAGGATGGAGGCGATTGTAACGCTCACAGGCCAAAGCATCGCGATACAGTTCGCTCCAAGAGGTAGCGCTCCAGACATCAGTGCTAACACCCTCGGCTTCAAGGATGTCTGCAGCCCGGAGCGCCTGTTGAAAAATGATGCCCGAGGCTATTAAGTGGGCCTTAGCTCCTACTCTAGCCGGCTTCTTTTCCGAGCGACGATAGCGATATAGGCCGCGGCGGATACCCTCTTCCACACCTTCTGGCATGGGCGGCATGAGCACATTTTCATTATAGAGGGTAATGTAATACATTTTATGCTCGTTTTCTCCATACATTCGGCGGATGCCGTCGTGCACAATGACGGCTAATTCGTAAGCGAAAGCAGGGTCGTAACTAATGACAGCCGGCACAGTCAGGGCGATAAGGTGAGAATGGCCATCTTGGTGTTGAAGCCCTTCGCCGTTGAGGGTCGTTCGACCAGCCGTAGCACCCAACAGGAAGCCTTTGCACATCATATCTGCAGCAGCCCATATCATGTCGCCCACGCGCTGAAAGCCAAACATGGAATAGAAAATGTAAAATGGTATCGTCGGAATGCCGTGTAAGCTGTAGGCTGTTCCGGCGGCGGTAAAGGACGCAAGCGCTCCATCCTCATTGATGCCCTCTTGAAGCACTTGGCCGGTCTTAGACTCTTTATATTTAATTACGGAGATGCCAATCTCGAGCGGGGTGTATTGCTGACCTTGTTGACTCCAAATTTGGGCGGAGTTGAACAGCGACTCCATACCGAAGGTTTGGGCTTCATCGGGCACGATAGGGACGATGTATTTGCCGATGTCCGGATTTCGAATGAGTTGCGTGAGCATGTCTACCATTGCCGCAGTAGTAGAGAATTCCTTATTTCCGGCGGCCTGGCTTCCTTTAAGTTGCTTTTCGAAGAGTTGGAGCGAGGGCAAAGTAAAGGGAGTGTAGTGTTCTGAGCGCTCGGGCAAATAGCCTCCTAGAGCCTTCCGGCGAGCATGGAGGTATTGGGTAGCAGGGTCGTCGGGTCCAGGAAACCAGAATTTAGCTTGCTTCGCCTCTTCATCCGAAATTGGAATGCCATACCGATTTTTGGTCTCTACGCGCGCGTCTGGGCTAATATCTTTGGTTTGGTGGGCCTTGTTTTTTCCTTCGGCAACCTTCCCCATCCCATAGCCCTTGACTGTTTTGACAAGGATGGCTACAGGGCCGTTGGAACGCATAGCGCGTTCATAGGCAGCGTAAATTTTGCGAGCGTCGTGTCCGCCTCGACGAAGGTTTCGAATTTGTTCATCGCTATACGGTGCAAGTAGAGCTTCAATGCGCGGGTCGTTGCCAATAAGCTTTTTGCGAATTTCAGCGCCACTTAGGGTAGACATCTCCTGGTAATCGCCGTCTACGAGGCTTTCCAAACGAGCCAATAAAGCACCTTCGGTATCTTTGGCAAAGAGTTCATCCCAGTCACTACTCCAGATGACCTTAATAACCTCCCACGAAGCCCCATAGAATTGCCGTTCCATTTCCTGAATAATTTTTCCATTTCCGCGCACAGGGCCATCTAGACGCTGAAGGTTGCAATTGATGACGAAGACAAGGTTGTCCAGTTGTTCGCGTGCCGCTACGCCGATGGTTCCATATACTTCAGGTTCGTCTATCTCTCCATCGCCGACAAATTGCCAGACTTTGCCGCCATTCTTAGGTTTGAGGCCGCGCGCTTCTAGATATTTGATGAAACGCGCCTGGTAGATGGCTGTCATTGGGCCCAAGCCCATGCTTACTGTGGGAGCTTGCCAAAAGTGAGGCATCCGACGCGGGTGAGGATAACTAGGCACTCCGCCCTCCAGTTCTTGGCGGAAGTTGGCAATTTGCTCTATTGTCAAGCGACCCTCCCAAACGGCACGCGCATAAACGCCTGGCGAGGCATGGCCCTGAAACATCAGTAAGTCGCCCCCGTAATCGGCCGTTCGATGGCGCAAAAAATGATTAAAGAGCACCTCCATCATTGTGGCACAGGCCGCGTAGGTAGCAATGTGCCCCCCTAGAGCCAAGCCCTTATCTTGTGCCTGTAAGACCATGGCCTGTGCATTCCAGCGAATAATGTTTTCGATGCGTCTTTCCAGTTCTAAATCGCCTGGATAAAGTGGCTCGTCCTCTGGAGCAATGGTGTTTATGTAGGGCGTATTGAGTGCCGGTCCGCCCGTGGCTACGCCTTTGCGCGCTAGCCAATAGCGCAAGCGTTGGATGAGTTCGATGCTTCGATGCTTACCATGAGCCTCGAGAACCTCCTCTAGCGCTTCCAGCCATTCCTCTTGTTCTAGGCGCCAATCGTCAAGCAATTGTTGTCCCATAAACGCGTATGCTTTTCCGCTATAAGCTATAAATTCATTCAGCAAACATCTGCAAAAATGAGGGATAGAAGTACGACGGAGGGAAAAAAACTCATGCTTCGGACAATTTCGCTCTGCAAGCCGGGAAGCAATTACCTTTGTCGTCCGTTTTTAAACGCGGTTTATTCATGCAGTTTGTTTTTCCGGGCTTCTTGGCTGCTGTAATAGCTATAGCCATACCTATCATCATTCACCTCTTCTACTTTAAGCGTTTCAAAAAGGTCTACTTTTCTCATGTGCGTTTTTTGCAGGAAGTAAAAGAGGTGACCAACAACCGCCAGCGCTTGCGAAACCTGTTGGTCTTACTCATGCGCTGCCTGGCTGTGATTTCTTTAGTTTTGGCCTTTGCTCAGCCGTTTATTCCGCGCTCTTCTAACGTTAGACAGGGGCGACGCGCTGTGTCTATATACGTAGATAACTCATTCAGTATGGCAGCGCTCAGTGAAGATGCCCCACTAGTAGAATTGGCCAAGCAGCGGGCGCGCCAAATTATAAAGGCGTATGGCGCTTCCGATCAGTTTCAAGTATTAACAACTGACCTTGAGGGCCGCGACCAACGCCTCGTTAGTCAGGAGGATGCATTAGCCCGTGTCGATGAAATTCGCCTCAGTTCGGCCTCTCGCACTCTTTCTCAGGTGTTGATTCGCCAGCGTCAGGCGCTTAGTTCTGCAAAGACAGAGAATCAAATCATCTACCTCATCAGCGACTTCCAGGCCAATCGTTTCGATCTGCAAAATTTCCGCGACACTTCATTAAGTATCAACCTGGTGCCTCTGCGCGCCGTACAGGAGAGAAATCTTTCTATTGACTCAGCCTGGTTCGATAGCCCAGTGCAAATCCTCAATCACCCCGCCACTTTATTAGTAAAAACGAGCAATCACAGCGATGAAAGCGTCGAGGAAGTTCCGCTATCCCTCTTTCACGATGGCCAGAATAAACCTGCCGCTACGCTCCAATTACCTCCGCGCAGTACGCGCACTGATACAGTGCGCTTCAACATCCTACGCCCAGGCTGGTATGCAGCAAAGCTAAGTATCTCAGATTACCCAGTTCAATTCGACGATCACTATTTTTTCACCTTTTATGTAGCAGAACGGGTCAACGTACTATTTATCAACGATTCGGAACCCAATCGCTACCTCAGTCGCGCTTTTGCTGGAGCTTCCTTCTTTCGGATAGATAACGCCGATGTTCGCACTCTAGACTACTCGCGCTTTGCTGATTATCAACTCATCGTGCTCCACGAGCCAGCCTTTATTTCCTCCGGCCTGACCCAAGAGCTCAAAACTTTCATCCAAAATGGAGGAAACGTTCTGTTCTTTCCAGCCCAAAACGGCGACTTGAACAGCTACAATAGCTTCCTCCAAACTTTTCAGGCTGGTAATTTAGGGCCGTTCCAAGAAACGGAGCGTCAGATCGCTCAGCTGAATACCCAAGAGTTTATCTTTCGCGACGTTTTCCTCAATACAAATGCAAACCTGCGCTTACCTCTCACACGTGGGAATTTTCGCCTCTCTCCACAATACGGTGAACACATTCTGACGTATCGAGACGGTTCAGCTGCTCTAGCCAAGTATCCGCTTGGTCAAGGAGCTTTGTATTTGTCGGCAGCCCCCTTAAATGATAAAGTCAATGACCTAGTTCACCACGGAGAGGTTTTCGTCCCTTTGCTGTTTAGAGCCGCCTTGGCTGGCGCAAAGGATCGCCGAATAGCCTCTACGCTAGGACGCGATGAAGTACTAGAGCTTAACCATTCCGCCTCGACTACAGGTGAGACCATTTACAAAATGCGCCAAAAGCGGGAAAAAGGTCAAGGTCAAGAAACCACCGAGGCAGCAATTACGCCCGAATTTATTCCCGAACAGCGGATTCTAGGCGCAAAGGCCTTGCTCACTCCAGGAACACAGATAAAAGAGGCAGGCTGGTATGAGGTTCTTTTGCGCGACTCTGTGATAGCCACCTATGCCTTTAACTACGACCGCAGTGAGAGCGATCTGCGCTGTCTAACCGAAGCAGAACTTGAGAAACAGCTTGGTCCTGCTTATAAGCTCCTTTCCCATCACGTTAAGGCCGATTTCACAGCAGTGGTTGCAGAAGAAGAACGCGGCACAGCTCTGTGGCGTTGGTGCCTTGTATTTGCTTTACTTTTTCTAGCCGTAGAGGCCCTACTGCTGCGATTGTGGAAACCGTAAAAAACGCGCGTAAAACTTTGCCTGTTATGGCTAAGGTTTCTTATCTTTGCGCCACTTTTCATGGAGGCTGTAGCTTAGTTGGTTAGAGCGTCGGATTGTGGTTCCGAAGGTCGAGGGTTCGACTCCCTTCAGCCTCCCGTTCGAGTGGGAAAAAAGCCGTCTGGGTCGCTTATCGCCAGGCGGCTTTGGTTTAGTTGTGGCACTGCTGTAGTATTCGCATATTTGGAAAAAATCGCTCGTCGTTTTCGAGTTAAGGGTAGGTTGCCGCTAAAGCTTTGCTGATTGTTTTTCTCTACATTCATTTTTTAAAGATGGCTCTTTTAGAAGGAAAAGTAGCGCTCGTAACAGGTGGCACACGCGGGATCGGTGAAGCCATCGTGCGCAAGTTTACTCAAGAGGGCGCCCGAGTAGCATTCACGTATATTTCCTCTAGCTCTGCCGAACGCGCTCAGCGATTGGTGGCCGAATTAGGCCCTAATGCGCGCGCTTATCAAAGCGATGCTGGTAGCTATGCCCAGGCAGAAGCACTCGTTCAAGAAGTCTTACGCGATTTCGGCAAATTAGACATTTTAGTTAACAACGCCGGCATCACCCGAGACACCCTGTTGTTACGTATGACCGAACAGCAATGGGATGAAGTGCTGCAAACAAACCTTAAATCAGTATTCAACTTGACTAAGCACTGCTTGAAGCCTATGCTCCGCTCAGGAGGAAGCATCATCAACATGAGCTCAGTAGTAGGCATTTTTGGCCAAGCAGGGCAGGCCAACTATGCCGCTTCGAAAGCCGGCATTATTGGTTTTTCTAAATCTGTTGCCAAAGAGTACGCTTCGCGTGGCATACGCTGCAATGTCATTGCACCGGGCTTCATTGAGACGGAGATGACAGCAGCCCTAGACGAAAAGACGCGAGAAAGCTACTTAAATGCTATCCCGATGAAACGCTTTGGCTCCGGAGAGGACGTCGCTCACGCTTGTGTTTTCTTAGCCTCTGACCTAAGTACTTACATCTCGGGCCAGGTACTTTCTGTATGTGGCGCGCTTCATACATAATGCTGCTATGCTCTGGATCGAGGGAAAACTCATTAGCGATTCGTTAGTGGAAGAGTTTTTTGCCTGCGAGTTGTCGGCATGCAAGGGCGCTTGTTGTTGGGAGGGCGATTTTGGCGCGCCTTTGGAGGAGGCAGAGCTAGCAGTTTTAGAGGCGATTTATCCGCAAGTAGCGCCTTTCCTCTCACCTGCTGGCGTTGAGGCTATCGAACGGCAGGGCAAATACGTGCGCTGCGAAGAAGACGGCAGTTATGGAACACCTTTGATAGATGGCGGTCCATGTGCATACTTAGTTTTAGATGAAAATGGCATAGGTCAGTGTGGATTTGAACGCGCCTATCGAGCAGGAGCTACTCACTTTCAAAAACCTATTTCATGCCACCTTTACCCCGTGCGCGTCAGCCACAATGCCGAAACAGGCTTTGAGGCGCTCAACTATCACCGGTGGAGCATTTGCTCAGCCGCGTGCCAGCGCGGACAGGCAGAGAAAATCCCCCTCTATCGATTTGTTCGCGAAGCACTGGTGCGCAAATACGGACAAGAATTCTACGACGCTCTGGAGGGCGCTGCAGCATTCTTACTCCAGCAAAAAGTGCAGCAGGAATCCCAAGAATAAATGCTGCGACCCTCGAAGATACCAGCCTTAGGAAACAACTTTGCGCTCAAAAAGTGTCAGTAGCCAGAGAGACGAGCGGGCTTGTTCGCAAATGGCACTCACATTGAACAAGTTGCTAAGAAAATCGGTGAGCAATTGCCTCGCACAAGACTAATGCAGAAGTACCTCAAACAATCTGACACAGTCTACTACCTTTGCAGGGCGCCATTTGCCTTTTCTTTTTGCATCACATTCCCTTCAGCGTCATGCCCATTGTCGAACTTAAAATTCCTAGTTTAGGAGAGTCAATTACGAGTGTTACTTTCTCTAAATGGCTAAAACCCAATGGCTCGTGGGTAGCCATGGACGAGCCATTGTGCGAAATTGAGACGGAAAAGGCCAATCAGGAGCTTTCGGCTGACCAAGCGGGTAAACTGATCCACGTTGCCCAAGAGGGACAAGACTTGGCTGTAGGAGCTGTGTTTGCTCGCATAGATACGGACGCCGTTCAAGAGGGAGCTCCGATTCCGACACCTGCCCCGGCAAGTTCTTCTAGTCAACGTTTGGAAACAGCTACTTTGAGCGAAAAAAGTGCGCACTATGCCGTTGGCCATCCATCGCCTGCTGCCGCAAAGATTATGGCAGAGGGCAGCCTAACTCCTGCAGAAGTCGTTGGCACAGGGCGAGGGGGCCGCATCATAAAAGAAGATGCTCAGCGAGCCTTAGAACAAAAAGAGCGCCTCGCCCACGCAACAGCACCTTCGCCATCGCCAACGGAAAAAAATGTAGAAACGCCTCCTCCAATGACGGAGACCTCTTTCGCTCGAGAGGAACGTCGAGAGCGCATGAGCCGCATGCGCCGTACAATCGCCCGCCGACTGGTGAGTGCCAAAAACAACACCGCCATGCTTACTACCTTTAATGAGGTAGACATGAGCGCTGTTATTGCCATGCGCGAAAAGTATCAGGAGGCCTTCGTTCAAAAGTACGGCGTTAAGTTAGGCTTTATGTCCATCTTCGCTAAGGCATGCGCCAAAGTACTTTTAGAAATGCCCGATGTCAACGCATTCATTGACGGCGAAGACATCGTCTACCATGACTACGTCGACATCAGCATTGCTATTAGCACGCCTAACGGACTGGTAGTGCCGCCTATTCGAAATGTTGAACGTTTGAGTTTCCACGAAATCGAACTCCGCTTGAAGGAGCTTGCCACGAAAGCGCGCGAAGGTCGTCTATCGCTGGAAGAAATGAGCGGCGGCACGTTTACTATAACCAATGGCGGCATCTTTGGCAGCTTGATGAGCACTCCTATTCTCAACGAACCACAGAGCGCCATTCTCGGTATGCATGCCATAAAGGAACGCCCTATAGCCGTAAATGGCCGGGTGGAAATCCGCCCAATGATGTATGTGGCTCTCAGTTATGACCATCGCCTTATTGACGGCGCCACCTCTGTGACCTTTTTAGTCAAGGTCAAAGAACTTATTGAAGACCCTATGCGGTTGCTGCTCAATTTGTGAGCTAGTTTTCAGGCTCTCCTACGCCTGTAGGACTGACGACCCCGCGGCTGTAGGCAGCTCGAAATGCTTCCGGCGAAACACCGGTGTGTTTCTTAAAAAAACGAGCAAAATAAGCGTTATCCTCAAAATTTAACTCAGCCGCAATTTGAGAAACGCTCAAGTCAGAGTTGACCAATAGTCGCTTAGCTTCTAAAAGCACGCGTTCGCGGATTAGCTCACCTGCAGATTTACCCAAAGCAGCGCTGACCAATGCATTGAGGTGATTCGGTGTTATGTACAGCATCTTTGCATATTCGCGCGGTAAGCGCTTCTGACGAAAATGAGCCTCGATAAGACGCTCAAACTGGCGCAAGACATGCAACTGATGCCGCGATACTGGAGGCTGGGCTAGCCGCGGTAAGTGCCGCGATAACGCAATGATAACTTGCAATAGCATCGCACGAAGCATCTCCGCCTTGTATTCCCAATCTTGCTGATACTCTTGCAACATTTTTTCTAATAGCGTTTGCACTTCGCCGCAACATTCAACATCGAGTAGATTTACTGGAGAACCGCTTACAGCGTTAAATAGCGGAAAACTCTCTATAAAATGCGGGTCGTGGCAAATGGCAGTGAAGAAACTTTCATTGAAATTGATGATGTAGCCCTCGGTATTGGGTGCAAATTCCCAAGTATGCACTTGGCCAGGAGCCATCGCATAAACTTGATGAGGCTCAACCATAAACTGCTGAAAATCAATTGAATAAGAGCCACTGCCTGCTGTGAATAGCACGATTTGGTAAAAGGAATGCCGATGAGGGAAGTACAGGTCGGGATGCGTACGAACAAAATCGCTTATGCGCGTGATGACAAATTCAGTGTAGCACTGGTCCGCCCCGAGCAAATTACAAATACTATAGGTGGGTATGCGCTTGGTCACAAGAGGTATGATTTTTTAGCAAACATACAACTCGAGAGCAATATCTAAATACGCAGACCAAAAAAAGGATAAAAATTCCCTGGCAAAGACCCTATCAGGTACACATTTTCTAAGAAAACGACCTCATAAGACAACTTTATTCCCTCCCATTAAAGCGTATCACTACATAGCACTTGGCCACATGAAAAAAGCCCGCCTCGCGTTGCGCTGGGCGGGCCCTACATTACTGCTCTGTGTTATGCTCAAACTACTATGCTGTGCTTTCCAATTCTAAAACCAGCTTAGTTTATTCTCTCTTTACTTGTTTTCTTAGCGGTAGCCTTTTTCGAGGAAGTTTTAGACTTTGGCGCCGCAGGGGCGGGAGCCGGCTCCGCTTCCACCGGTTTTTCCGACGTTTTCTTAACTGCTTTCTTCTCGAGTACTTCTTTTATCTCGTCTAGTGTTTTATTCAGCAGATATTGCTCCTCTACCACTTGACCGTTTCGCCAAACGCGGCGAATAACTTCCTGATAGACTAGATTTTCTCCTTGACGATTCGTAAAGTCGAACACAAACTGCGACAGGGTCACATCGCCTTCCACCCGAACGCCTTGACGCTCAATCCGATTAACTCGGGCAATATTTTGGAAGAACCAGTCCAAGATTTCTTTTTTCTGAGCTTTGGAAGTGGTCTTATGTTCAGGCGTACTCCACGTTACGCAGTCTTCAGCGGCAAACTGCTCAAAAGCACCCGTTATGTTTCCTCTTAAAATTTCGCTATCGAGTGCTTCCACGAGTTGAGAAGTGGTCGTGACTTTCTTGCTCATTTGAAACTCTTTTTTTCGCTGCAAAGATAAGGCTACTTAAAACAACCAAACAATAGTTGGTTTAGAAATTTATTTAACGTTAACAAAGAATTAAAATTTGCCAAAAACACACCTTATTTGAATTATATACCAAAACCGTTTCAAATTGAGGGCTATCGTATGATTTATAAAAATTAAATTTTAATACCCGCATACAAACGAAGGTTAAACCCAATATATTGCGCCAGTATTAAATGCTGATGTTGCACGCAAGTGACTTGGAGTATCGTGTCTGCATATAACTTGTATGAGGCAAAGGCCTTTGTCGCCGATACGTGGCTTTCGCTGACCTTCCGGCACGGCGCGAGACATTCATTTGGGATGTGTCGTTTGTTAAAACGCTCGACGAGAAGAAGGAGAGCTCCTTCTTTATCTTTCTTGCTCAATTAAGCGATTACAGGCAGTTTGGTGCGCCCGATGTCGAGAAACAACGCAATCTAAGAAAAGCGGCATGCTACCTTACCTGCGCCGGGTTCGTCAGGATATGCAAATGGGGTTCTCCCTAGCTTTCAAGAAGAGCTTGGACAAGAGAAAATCAATGAATTAATTGATAGTGTATTCGACGCCAAGCCCTTCGAGAGCAGAGAGCAGTTCACTGCATACCTGAACTTTTCGATTAGCAGAGAGGAAAGCTAGACGCTCTTTGTGCTGGCGGTCTAATAGCTCTATGCGCAGAGCGTGTTTGCCTCGATATGCAGTGCACAGCTGTTCGATATTCGCGATGAGCTGTTGCGTGACGTGCTCGACGGCTAGCCTCAAGGTCACACCTTTTGTCTTTTCCTCACTAACGCTTTCCAACAAACGAACTTGGTTGACCCGCAATTCATACGTATCAGAGTCGAAACGCGGCTGGTAGTCACCTTCAACGTACAGACACTCGCCCTCTTGTAGGAAATTTCGAAACTTTACGTAAGCATCTGAAAAGAAGAAAACCTCTAAATCTCCGGTGTAGTCTTGAAGCAGAACACGCGCCCATGTATTGCCTTTTTGGGTGATTCGATGCTCGACCTTTACAACAAACCCAGCCACTGCTACCTTCTGACCCTTGTAATTTTCTATTTGGCCAATAGGCACAGCAAAGGTTTGCCAAGCAAAGCGATAGTTATCGAGTGGATGTCCGCTTAGGTACATGCCTACTACCTCGCGTTCGCGCTGAAGTAGCGTAAGCAAGTTCCATGGCTCTGCTTTCGGCAAAGGTGGTGGCGGAATGCTGACAGAGTCGGAGAGGTCGCCAAAAAGAGAATGCGCCGACAAAATTTTGTCTTCATAGTAGGCATGAGCGTAGCGGAGCAAGTGCTCAAGAAAAGACTCGTGTCTTTCGCTTGGAGCAAAGAGCAGGCTTCGGTATTCTTTGCCCTTGCCTGCTATGGGAGGCAATTCATCGAACGCGCCAGCGTAGGCCAAGTTTTCAAGAACGCGCTTATTCACAGTGCGCAAATTTGCGCGACGGATGAAGTCATACAGGTCTTGAAAAGGGCCATTCTTCTTGCGCTCTTCGATGATGGAAGCTACGGCTGCTTCGCCGACACCTTTAATAGCACCTAGTCCGTATCGGATGACGCCTTTTTTATTAACCGAAAAGTTAATTTCCGATTCGTTGACGTCCGGGCCTTTTACAGTCAAGCGCATGCGCCGACACTCTTCTAAAAAGAAGGAAATTTTCTCGATGTCGCCCTGATGGTTGCTTAGTACGGCAGCCATGTATTCAGCAGGGTAATTCGCCTTCAAGTAAGCAGTCTGGTAGGCCAAATAGGCGTAGCATGTTGAATGACTTTTATTGAACGCATAAGAAGCAAAAGCCTCCCAATCGCTCCAGATTTTTTCCAGCTTATCTTTAGGATAGCCGCGGGCCATGGCGCCTTGGATGAATTGGCCGCGCATTTTGTCCAGAACAGCTTTTTGCTTTTTGCCCATGGCCTTGCGCAAGACATCGGCGTCGCCTTTAGAGAAACCCGCTAGCTTTTGCGCTAGCAACATGATTTGCTCTTGATAGACGCAGATCCCAAAAGTTTCCTTGAGGTATTCTTCCATTTCAGGCAGGTCGTAAACGATGGGCTTTCGCCCGTGTTTTCGGGCAATAAACTCAGGGATATAATCTAAAGGCCCTGGCCGATAGAGGGCGTTCATGGCAATGAGGTCTTCAAATTTGTCGGGCTTGAGTTCGCGCAAATATTTCTGCATGCCCGGACTTTCAAATTGGAAGGTACCAATGGTCTCGCCGCGTTGGTAGAGTTCGTACGTTTTGACGTCGTCGAGTGGAATTTTGTCTATGTCTATCTTGAGGCCGCGATTTTTCTCGATGAGCCGCAGGGTGTCTCGAATAATAGTTAAGTTGCGAAGGCCGAGAAAATCCATCTTGATGACCCCGGCCTCTTCGATGGTGCTGCCTTCATACTGAGTGATAAGGAGGTTGGTTTCCTTTGAGGTACACACCGGAAGGATTTCAGTCAGGTCCTTTGGGGCGATAATGATGCCTGCAGCATGAATGCCCGTCCCTCGTATGGAGCCTTCAAGCACCATGGCTTCGCGCAAGACCTTGGCTTCCGGAGTATTTTCTTTGGCTAAATACTCGCGCAAGCGTTTGCAATTTTGCAGGTCATCGGGCAACAACCCTTCTTTTTCAGCCAAGGAGCCCTCGCCTTCGAGAGGAGCAGTGAGAATGCGTTTGAGGGAAATGCCTGGTTTTTCCGGCACTAGCTTAGCAAGAGCATTGGATTGCTCCAAAGGCAAATCGAGCACTCGTGCCACATCTTTGATGGACATTTTGGCTGCCATGGAGCTATATGTAATGATCTGTGCTACCTGTTGATAGCCATATTTTTTAACGACGTAGTCAATTACTTTTTCGCGGCCTTCGTCGTCAAAATCGGTATCGATATCAGGCATGCTTTTGCGCTCTGGGTTAAGAAAACGCTCGAAAAGCAAGCCGTACTTAAGAGGGTCGATGTTGGTAATGCCAATGCAGTAGGCTACTGCTGAACCAGCCGCCGAACCTCTCCCTGGCCCTACAAAAACGCCTAGGTCACGACCGGCTTGGATAAAATCGGCCACAATGAGAAAGTAGCCGGCAAAACCCATCGTTTTGATGGTGTGCAACTCGAAGTTGAGCCGCTCCTCGATCTCCGGCGTAATTTCGCCATACCGCTTACGCGCACCTTCGAACGTCAGATGACGTAGATAGTCGTCTTGCGAAGCAAATTCCTTTGGCACGACGAAGTGAGGCAACAAGATATCTTGCTTCAACTTGAGGTATTCACACTTTTCTACGATCTCTATCGTATTGTCTAAAGCCTGTGGAACATCGTGGAAGAGCTGCGCCATTTCAGCCTGGGTTTTGAGGTAGAACTGGTCGTTTGGAAAGGCGAAACGCCCTCCTTTGACAGTTGTACCCTCCTCTACGAATTCCCGAATAGGTGGAGTAGACTGTTTTTCGCCCGTATTGATGCATAGCAAAATGTCATGGGCATTTGCATCTTGTCGCTCCACGTAATGCGAATCGTTCGTGCAAATGACTTTTACGGAATATTCTTTAGCCCAGCGAAGCAGCACGGCATTGACGCGCTCCTCTTCAGGCAATTGGTGACGCTGCAACTCGATATAATAATCTTCGCCAAATACCTCGAGCCACCATTCGAATTCTTTTCGAGCAGCCTCTTCGCCTTTCAGTAAAAGGGTGCGCGGCACCAAGGCGCTCATACAGCATGTAGTGGCGATAAGGCCCTCATGGTATTGAAGCACAAGTTCTTTGTCGATGCGCGGGTACTTGCCGTAGAAACCTTCAATATAGCCTAGCGAACACAGCTTTACCAGGTTGCGATAGCCTACCGCATTTTTTGCTAAAAAAAGTTGGTGATAGCGCCTGTCTTTATCCTCCTTCGTAAACGTTTTTCGATGCCGGTCGGCAACCAAATAAAACTCGCAACCTACAATAGGCTTTACTCCTTCATGACGGGCTGCTTCGGCCACGAACTGAAAAACGCCGAACATGTTGCCATGGTCAGTAATGGCTATGGCTGGCATCCCATCAGCCTTGGCTTTTTTGAACATGGCCGGAATGGATGCCGCTCCATCAAGCAGCGAAAATTGCGTATGGCAGTGGAGGTGAGCAAAAGTGGGCATATGTATTTCAACACAAGATAATTGGCTTTCCTGACGAGAACACTCAACATAGTTGCGTGCTCTCGCACACCGACTCACCTGCCAGGCCCTAAGCAAGGTGGTCTTTTTCAGAAAAAGTCGGTTTGCAAAGGTAGCAGTTCGCCGTAAAGCGAGCTGCCCTAAAAGAGTTTTTCTTTTGGGTCTTATTGCCGCAAATAGCGGCTCTATATCCTACAAAATGGTGCTGCGAACGAGTGTCTCGCCTCGCACCCTTGGCTTTTAAGCCGACTCTTGCAAAAGTTTTCAGTTTGGTCTTAAAAAGGAAAAAACCTCGCGGCCGAGGCCTCAACGAGGTTTCACTATTAATTAAAGCAGGTCGTCCGAAATTGTTTTCCCGCAGCAAGTGGAGCTTGCTCATAGGGAAGGAGCCTTAGGCTTCTTTTAACATCTTGTTGCCGAAGGCCATCAGTACGAGTAGCAGACAAGTGAGGATCAACATGGCAGATTAAATTGTTTTTTACATAAATTCAAATACGAGGGGATTTGTTACTCTGTAAACGCCATAACGCTCCAAAAAGGGCGCCTAAAAATGTTAATAGTTGTTAATAAAATTCAAAAATATATACAACTCTCCACAGCACGTGGACTTGACCTCTGAGAGGGGAGCTCTAGCCTTTTTGGCCTCAACAGAAGGGATCATACTTCTGTCCGTGCGCAGAGGTCATTCCTGCCATCGACAAAGGGCACAGGCTAGATTTCGTCCTAGCGGTAGAAAGCCAACGCAACAGGGAGAGAGCCTTTTGTCTTTTATCTGCCATCTACCTTACTTTCTCTTGCTCGAGAGAGAATCAGTAGGTTTTCAAAAGATTTATCTTTGCCGGGCGTAGGAGAAGCAACCATACCAAAGGATATACTGTTTTAAGGAAGTTTGTTGGATTTAACTTATCGTTATGTCGAATCGTCCTGCTTACAAGGTAAAAGACATCACTCTGGCTGAGTGGGGTCGAAAAGAAATTCGCTTAGCCGAGGCGGAAATGCCTGGGCTCATGGCTTTGCGCGCCGAATACGGTCCAAAGAAGCCGCTCAAAGGTGCTCGCATCGCTGGGTGTTTACACATGACCATTCAGACTGCCGTACTAATCGAAACGCTTGTTGAACTGGGCGCTGAAGTAGCTTGGTCATCGTGTAACATCTTCTCTACTCAAGACCACGCCGCTGCAGCTATTGCTGCTGCTGGTATACCTGTCTTCGCGTGGAAAGGCATGAACTTAGAGGAGTACGACTGGTGCATTGAGCAAACCTTGTACGCCTTTACTGATGGTAAGCCTTTAAACATGATTTTGGACGATGGTGGCGACCTCACCAATATGGTGCTTGACCGCCATCCAGAGCTCATTCCCGGCATCCGCGGAATTTCCGAGGAGACGACTACAGGTGTGCACCGCCTTTACGAACGCATGGCCAAGGGTACTCTGCCCGTGCCAGCCATTAATGTCAACGACTCCGTAACGAAGTCTAAATTCGATAACAAATATGGTTGTCGAGAAAGCCTGGTGGATGCTATCCGACGCGCTACAGACATCATGATCGCTGGAAAGGTGGCTGTAGTAGCAGGCTACGGCGATGTTGGCAAAGGTTCTGCAGCCTCCTTGCGCGGAGCGGGCGCGCGCGTCATCGTCACCGAAATTGATCCTATTTGTGCTTTGCAAGCTGCTATGGACGGATATGAAGTGCGCCGTATGATTAATGCCATTCCTCAAGCCAATATCGTCGTAACTGCCACAGGAAACCGCGATATCGTGCGCGAAGAACACTTCCGCCTAATGAACGACAAGACTATCGTGTGCAACATCGGGCACTTCGACAACGAAATTGACGTTGCTTGGCTCAACAAGCATTATGGTCATACGCGCGTCAACATCAAGCCTCAAGTAGACTTGTACAACATAGATGGCAAAGAAATTATCCTCCTTGCAGAAGGACGCCTCGTAAATCTAGGGTGTGCTATGGGACACCCTTCCTTCGTCATGTCTACTTCTTTCACCAACCAAGTGCTTGCACAAATTGAACTTTGGCAAAACAGCGAGCGCTACGAAAACAAAGTATACGTTTTGCCCAAACACTTAGATGAAAAAGTAGCGCGCCTACATCTAGATCATTTAGGTGTAGAACTCGATACGCTTACCCCTGAGCAGGCAGCATACATCGGCGTGCCAGTAGAAGGGCCTTACAAACCTGAATACTATCGCTACTAGGCAAATAAGATAGCCGCTTGCCCTCCGTGGCAACTGAAGCACCTTAGACGGCAAGCGCCCAAGCTTTTATCGCTGCTGAAAAGCAGCGGCTAATTAGTGAGCAGAATGGAAGCGAAGTTGGGTCGAGGCGAAGAAAGTGCGTCCCCAATGCACGGGTTGCCATTCGCCACTGCCATGCCCTACCTCTGCGCTGGAAGAAGCGCGTATCTGGCGCGTATTGAGCACATTTTTCACCCCTAAATTCACCTGAAGGCGCTGGCGGAAGAGATGACCACCTAAAGCGAGATTGACAAGATGCCATCCTTCAGTTTTTCGTTGTTCCATCTGGTTACCATTTTGAAAAAAGTAGGGCGTTGCTCCTGTCATTTTATGCCAGAGGGTGAAATAGGCGCGCTGATTTGGCAGAGAGAGCGTTAGGTCGTTGACCCAGTCGGGCGCCCAGTTGAAGCGCGGCATCGGTGTTTCGCTTATTGCTCTTTCTGAAAACGCATTAAAAAAGCCCGTAAGGACGACGTCTGAACGAAAGCAAAGCCAGCTGTTCGAGCGGATGGAGACACCTAGGCCACCGCCCATTGTTTCCCACTGACGCAAATTAGCGTATTGAAACTGTACAGGAGCTAATTCTGCCAGGACGATGCGGTCGCGAACGCGATTGTAAAATGCCCACGTATTAAAACTCCACGAAAGGTCGTCGTCGCTTTCGATAGGTTGCCAGCGCACTTCTGCACGCAGATTGTCGGAGCGTTCCGGTTGAAGGTTTGGATTGCCTACAATATAGTGATTGATGTCTATAAAATTGAAGAACAGCTCCTTTAAACTGGGCGAACGAAAGCCATTGGCATATGAGAATCTAATTTGCCAACTGGGCTTAGGGCGCCAAAGCAGCCAAAGGGAGGGCGTCAAGGCAGAGCCGTAAAGGCTATTGAACGTCCAACGTGCGCCACCTTGCAACACTAGGCGGCGATCGAACAAAGATGCTTTGACACTGGAGAATAGGCCCAGATCACGGCTGCTGGCCCAGCCTATTCGGCCAGACAGAGGCGCGACAATTCGCGCGCCTTCAGCAGTTTCGATAAAATTTTCAACACCAAAGAGGAAGTTCCAACGGCGGTCTTTCCGGTCGCGCGCCATTGTAAGGCGAGTGAGCCAGCCTGTTGCAGCCGAC
Source organism: Saprospiraceae bacterium (assembly GCA_025055285.1). Lineage (GTDB taxonomy): Bacteria > Bacteroidota > Bacteroidia > Chitinophagales > Saprospiraceae > M3007. Next base: position 10,971 of record JANWXM010000018.1, on the reverse strand, counting down.
GTATCCTGCTGACCTTCAAGCAGCGTCCGCTCTTGTTTCTCTAGGTCAAAACGATAAGAATTCTTGATGCGGTCGAACCGATTCCAACCTGCCGTAAGTTGCCAAAACCATTGGCCTTTCAGCCAACCTTCGCCGTGCAAGGTCAAATCAGCGCGATCGTTAAAGTAATAGTCGTCAAAGGCGTAAGGCCGAAAACGCGGCCGCAAAACAGGACCGAGGTTGTCTACTCGCTCAGAAAACAAGCCACCTGATAAACGCACGTCGAGCCGTTCGGAAGGCGAAAAACGCAGCATTGCACGCCCACTGCGTTGCACCTTGGGATTCCACAACTGCGAACGCCCGCCTGCCGAGTCAGGTAGAGGTTGAAAATTCAAGGCATTACCTGTTAAATGAAGCAGAAATTTGCCTACACGCCCACCTGCACGGGCCTGCCAATTGCGAAAACCATTGCTCTCCCACAGAGGCCTAGCCTCCAACTCAAAACGATGAGCCTGGCTTTTGCGGGTCACTAAATTGATCACGCCTGCCGAGGCTTCTGACCCATAAAGGAGCGATTGTGCTCCTTCGATAATCTCGATCTGCTGTATAGCGCCTAGTGGCAATTGAGCGGCATCGATACTTCCGTTGAGACGCCCTACCACAGGGACGCCATCAATAAGGATTTTCACGTTTTCTCCACGCATGCCATTGATGTTAATGGCACTTCCAAGCATCATATCGTACGACAGGCGGAGGTTGGGTTCTGTCTGCAGGAGCTCTTCCAAATTATTTGCCCCTCTGCGTTCAATAGTTTTGCGATCGAGAATACGCACGGAATTTACGGTGTGGCGCGCATCAGTCGGAGTAAATTGTGCCGTCACAACAACCGGTTCTATCGAGTCTTCAATTAAAGTATCTAACGACTGCGCGGCTGCTCCTTTAACTAGTAAAAGCGCAGCCGCCACAGCCAAATAATTTTGAAAAGAACGAAGCATCATAATACAATTCAATTCTTAATCACTTTGCCCAAAAACACTTCACGCTCAGGCCACCGCAAGCGCAAGGCATATATGCCAGTCACCCACTCAGCAGCAGACATTTCTAAAAGTTGAAACCCTTCGACCAGCGCTACGCGCACGGTATTCACGATGCGCCCTTGCAGGTCGACTACTTCTAACTGAGCTTCGCGAGCAAGAGACGATGGCACTTCTAAGAGCACACTTAAACGGTCGCGAACTGGGTTAGGATATGTAAGAACCTGTAAACCCACTGCTTGCGGAGCCTCTAAGGCGCTCACTACGCCTAAATCAGTTTTCTCAAAAACCGCATTACCCGTAGCAGCACCCTCAAAATCAATAAATTGAATTTTCCATACCCGATTATTAGCCGTCTTTACGAAGTAGACTCGGTCTTGCGGGACATTCCAGCCTGAACCGGTGAAAGTTTTCCAGTCGTGCCCAATGACGTCCAATTCGCTGTGCAAGCGATTCTGGTAGTCGGAAAACTTAACCGTCTTAGGGTCGACGCCTATTGCCTTTGCTGCTTGAACACCGCGGCCGTGTAGAATACCTGTCACCATATATTGAAGAAGGACTTTGTTGATAGAGTCCCATTGCGGTGTAGTGTAGCGACAGTAAACGAGGTCGAATCCAGTCGAAGGTTCTACATCCACTACATCGTTAGTGGCAAAGCTGAAATAGGCGAGCACTTTACCGGGGTGATTGGCCTTGTTTATGGTTTTCACCTGTTCATTGGTGCCGTCCAGGTTCGCGTACCGGAAAGTATACGTCGTTCCTATCAGCGACTCTATTTTAATCTTAAGGAATTGTCCGTTGCGCAGTTTAAGCACATATACAGCGTTGCCAACCACCTGGTTTGTTGCAAAATTGTATGTGCCCCAGCCATAGTCCGTCTGCTTTGTTGTATCGCGGCGCTCGTTAAAAGCACCATAAAACCAATTTCGCTCGCGATTGTACAAGCGAAAATTCCTGATAGAATCGAGATTGGGCTGACTCGAGAAATCGCTCGTTCGAGCATCATACAGCTCAAGAGCAGCCTGCGGCTGGCCCATACTAGTTCCGGCACTCTCGTTGATGAAAATACCTGCGTCTTGCTGGCCATAGACTGTGAAAGCAATATCCCACGCTGTATTGGGCACTTGCTTTTCCGTGCCAGCAGCTAAGTCGACATAGCTTTGGCGCTGATAGCCGGGGCCCGTGCTAATTTGCTGAAAGGTTTGAGCAATTAAAGGCCACGAAGCGATTACAGAGAAAAGTATCCCTAGCGTTAGTTGCTTCACAAAATTCAAAATCATAGTGAAAGAATTTTGCTGCAAAGTTTTGGGCCAATCACAGGAGTGCCCTCATCTTTTGTGTCAAAAGATTGTCATCTCTTTGAGGGTACTCAAGTTTATTCTAGCGGTCAGGGCAATGAAGCCTCGCCGCTCGCTCAAAGGAGGGATGGCGCACATAGCCTCCTGAGGCTGAACGCGCTATAGAGTAGAAACAACAGCAAGCGAGCTATTGGTTTTCTACAGCTTTTCGTTCACAAACCTCAGCGCGTGCATGGTCTCCTATAGCGCGGTAGGCCACAGCTAGGTTGCGCCAGGCTGTTGCATTCTTTGGGTCGCGTTCAAGGGCTTTTTCGAACCAGTAAATAGCCTTCTCGTTATGCCCTAACAGGCCATGAGCCGTGCCTAGGTCAAGAAGCACATCAGGCTCCGAGTTGCCGTACTCAACAGCTTTTTGAAGCAATTCAACACACCGTTCTAAGCGATTGTTCTGCCGTCCTTCTTCTCGGCCCCATACGGCGTAAGTTTGGCTCAAGTTGATCCGCGTAATGCCGTAGTTTGGAGCCAGGCGCAAGGCTTCTTCATAACAGCGAACGGCTTCGTCATAACGCTTGCGCGCTGCAGCAACATTACCCAGATTGATGTAAGAAACATGGTTAGGCCGAATAGCTAGAGCTGCACGACTATGGCGTTCAATTTCCGCTAGGATAACCTCTTTCTGTGCACTCGGCAGAGTATCGTGCTCTAAAAGGTATTGATACAACTCGCTGCCCAAACCATTGTTAAGACGCACGCTTTTGGGCGCTTTGACGACGTCGGCTCGAAATAGGGTTAAATTATCCTTCCAGTCGGCATTGCGCCGCAAGGTTTGCAGGCTAAACACTCCACCGATTAAAATAAAAGCCGTTATGGCCAGTCTAGAATTTATGGCCTTGGGCAAATGCTCTTCTTTTAGAGGGACTCTGAAGAGCTGAAAAATAGTCCAAGCTATTCCAAGAGAAAACCACAGCGAGGGCGTGTAAAGTAAGCGCTCGCCCAACAGCGTTCCAATAACTACCACAAGCTGGCTATATAACCCTATGCTAACCAAGAAAGCTGCCGGTGCAAAGGCCCACGCGCGCCGATGCACAAGCCCGAATAAGACAAGCCCTGTGAGCCCTCCATAGGTCAGCAGTCCTGCTATTGCCTCGGGATGAGTCCAATGCACAACAGACAAATGGCGATAAGAATAATCGCTCAAGAGCGGCTCTGGAATCATCAGCAGGCGTAAGTATTTCCACAGTGTAGCAAAGGCTGTGGCTGTATGTTCGGCCCATCCAGAGGCCTCTACGATCGGATTGTCCATAGGGCTGATGCTAAAACTGCTGGGCACGCGGCTGAGTACGAGAGCCCGGAGAGCTAAAAAAATGCCCACAGGCACTAGCATAGGCAGCGAAATGACAATACTTTGGCGCCCTGTCTTGCTCCAAAAACACCATGCTGCCAGCGGAAATACTGGCCAAAATGCCACTGCGCTTTCCTTAGAAAGCAACGCCAACAAATAGCTGCCTAACACTAAAGCCCACCAGCGCATTGAGGGCTGCTCTAGCGCACGTAGCCAGCCATACAGTGCACCAAGGCAGAAAAATAGACAAAAGATTTCATCGCGGCTCTTAATATTGGCTACCACCTCTGTGTGAATAGGATGCACCACGAAGAGGAAAACCGCAGCAGCCGGCCATAATGGTGAGTAGCTGCGCAATAGCAGCTGCAGCACACTAAAGGCAAGCACTGCCGTGAGGGCATACCAAAGTGCATTCATGAAATGGCCGAGCCAAGGATTCCCAGGAGCAAATGTCCACTCTACAGCAAACGCAATGAGCGACAGAGGACGGTAAAGTAGCGCCGAGGCAGTTGCACCTTCGGTGCCTGCCCGATAGTGCTGGAAAAGCAATTCTGGAATGGCCGATATACCGCGCCGGACAAGTTCGTTCTTTGTGATGGCCAACGGGTCATCCAACACGTAGCCGTGATTAAGCGTGTTCGCGTACAAACCGATGGCTAATGCTGCCAAAATTAAGCCAGTCCAACGCCATCGAGTTCTGTCTTTCGAGGGAGCGGAAGTCTTTTGCTGGACAGTTTTTTTTCGCTTTGCCATGCGAAGGAGCGCCATATTTTTGAACAAAACTACGGTCTTCGTCGAGTAATTTTCGCTCTACTAACTGCTTCTAGTCAAAAAACTCACGTACCTGCGATTCAGGTGTTTAGAAACTATTTTTGCTTCTCAAAACCAATGATCCTCTCTGTAAATTCCGCACCTTCTCAAAATATTTTTGCAAAAGTTTTCAACATTCTTATGCGCCTCATTATTTTTATCACACTGTGCACTGCCATCCTTGCAGGTGCATGCCAGACGAGAAAATTCTCGTTCAACCCTGGTATCTCTATATCGGTAGAAGAGGCCTACGCCTTGAGTAAGAAGGGCGTGTTGCTTGTTGATGTTCGAGAACCGCAGGAAGTTGCTGAGGTTACCTACCAGGTTAAGAACTACCGGAATGTGCCATTAAGTCAGTTAGAAAGTCGCTTTCAAGAAATTCCTCGAGACCGGCCGGTGATTTTGGCCTGTCGGTCGGGCAATCGCAGCCGAAAGGCCTATGAGGTGCTCACAGCAAAAGGCTATCGCAACCTGACGAGTATAGAAGGCGGTTTGTTAGCTTGGGAGGCACGCAACTTACCGGTAATCCGGAAAAAATGAGCAGCCTGATCGCCCTAAACAAGCGATGGGCTCGTTAAAAAACGTTGGATGGCTGACGCGCCGGACAGAAAGCAGGCATCGCGCCTTTTCTCTCTCACTATCTAACACCGCCCTATGGCTGATAAGCAATTTCTCCATTCCCTTAAAAAGCGCCTTGCTCAGGGCGAGTTGGAAGCCGTATTCGATACACTTGCACAATGGCTTGAGCAGTCGCCCGAATACGCCGAGTTAGCGCGCGTTGTTCGGGTCAATCAATCGGAATTATATCAGACGAAGGCTGAAGTCCTAAAGGGCACAGTTTCCAGCGAGGAGGCGCGCTTGACATACAATAAATTGACGGACAAGGCGCTTCAAATTATCGCCTTCATTGAATCAGGTCGCACATCATTTGGTGGTTCGGAAGAAGTTTCTCGTACGCGTTCCTGGCGCTACTACCTTACAGGCGGGCTGATAACGCTTGCAGCAGTGGCTGTAGTGGTGTGGTTTTTTAGAATGGCTTCGGAGGAATGCCCGCGCTTCGATGAAGCTGTGCGCATTCGCATCGCTATTTTGCCCTTTATGGGAGCAAGCAAAGAGGCCGACCCAGCTATAGACATTATGGACGAGTTAAATGACTGGATCGAGCGCAGTCCTAACCTGCGCCAAAAAGCGCTTGCTGCTGTGCATCGGCACTTCGACATCGAAAAGAATTATCCTAACTCGGCCGAGGCCATTGAGTTGGCTCAACGTTGTGGCTTGCAAATGCTTGTTTGGGGCAAGGTGCGCAAGCGAGCCGACGGAAGCTCCGCTCTGGACGTTCGCTATCGGCTTATTGATCATCGGGGGAATGGCACCTCTTCCGACACAACCTTAGCGCGCCTACTGTCAGCGACTGAAGAAGCCGCTCTAACTAGCGAACCACCTGTTATCGCACGCATGCTTTACATTGCTCTGTCAAATTACTATCGCATACCTGTACTTGCCGATGCCCTCAAAGCATTGGAAAACGACCTCGCTGCTTTGAATGCTGCTACCGAAGACAAGGAAGCGCCAATAGATACGACCTTAAGTCTACTGTTGGCGGACTACTACATTCAAACAAACCAAACTGAAAGAGCGATTGCAGAATATAATAAAATTCTTGAATATTACCCAGACAACCAGACGGCTCATTTAAAGCGCGGTGCTCTCTTCTTAAAAATTGCTCACTATGAAGCAGCTGCGCGCGACCTAGAGGCAGTGCCGGCCTCAGACACTTCGCTTTTGCCAGCCTTCCGTCAAGCGCGTATCGAAGCCTTTCTCAAAAGCAGTCAACCCGAAAAAGCCAAGAGAGAGCTAGAACAGGCTCGGCAAGAGGGAGTTTTGCCTCCTCAACGCTTGAGGGAAAAAAGAGAAGAATTGCGCGATAGCCTAGCGGCTCTTCAGGAGCGCCGCGACCTACTAGAACGCAAAGCGGCCCGAACTCTGAACCCAAAGATCCGCCTCGGTGCCGCCAAAGCAAACCTCGCTCTCGGCAACCCAGAGCGAGCAGCAGACTACGCCAACGAGGTCCTGCGTCAAGACCCACGCAATACTGAAGCCATACAGGTAGCAGTAGAGGCCGAAATCTTGCGAGGCGACACCGCCCGAGCCCTCCAACTCATCGAGCAATCCATACGAAAAGGCGCTACCGTCAAAGGAATACCTCCCCTATTGCGCCGACAGTTGCCTCGAGACTCTTTGCGTTGAATGTGGAGAAGTTTTCCCTGGGAGCTCTATTCAACCTTTAGGACTTGAGTAGACTACCCATCCGTCGCGCAATAAAATGGACTGCATAACGCGGCGCCAAGCGGTAAAGCCGATCCATGAATGTGGCGTCTGGACCTACGAGTACGCGAAAGTCGTTTCGCTCAATTCCATTTATAATGATAGATGCAGCCTTAGCAGCAGAGAGCACCTTAAAACGGTCTTTACCAGCAGAAGTAGCCGGTGGCTCTACCTCCGAGTTTTGCACAATGTTGGTCGCTACAGCGCCAGGCATCACCACTGTCACCCGAACATTTGTGTGGAGCAACTCTGCGTACAGACCCTCCGTCAATAACTTAACGGCAGCTTTAGAGGCTCCGTATATGCTCTGCCCCGGAACTGGCAAAAAACCACCCATGCTCGAAACGTTGACGAGATGGGCTTCGGGCCGCTCTAACAAATAAGGCAGCAAAGCCTTTGTCAGATATACGGTGCCGTAAAAATTGATTTGCATTACCCGTTGAATAACTTCTAAAGGCAAATCGCTAACTTTCTGAAAGGGCTGAATAACACCTGCGTTGTTGATGAGACCATCCACTGCACCAAAAAACGATGGCGCTTCTGCTGCGAAGCGCTGCACGCTTGAAAGGTCAGAAACATCTACTACTGAACTTCGAAAGTGCTTTTCGTCTTGGCCAGCCAACTGCTTCGTCTCCATCAGCGACGATGCTCTCACATCAACCCCAATCACGCGCGCTTCCTTGCGCAGCAATTGTAGCGCCAATTCTCGACCGATCCCACTACCTGCTCCCGTCACAACGAATACTTTATGACTAACTTTCATGACTGTGATAGACCCTCCCTTAGCGCGTCCAAACGCTCCTTTACTTTTTGCCAAAAGTAGATTGATTTAAGAACGCCTTCTGATGATTTCTATCACTCAGCATGAGAATATCTAACAATTAAAGTTTGACTCAAAGAAAACAGCTCTCTTAAGAAAAGTGCAGAAATTGCCTAAAAGGAGATAGATATGCTCTTCATTTATCTAGTTTTTTAATTTTCATAAACAAAAATCTTAGTTGAATTGTCTACTCACCGCACCATGGTACCCGAACAACGCAAAACGCCTCTATCTTTACTTTTTTCGATTCAAACAGCACACAATCCTATGACCTCACCTTCCCTTACTACCCATTTGAGCTTTATTTCTGTTCCAAATGACCCTATTGGCCTACTGCAGTATACGTTGAGCAATGGGCTTCAGTTGTTCATGTCGGTCAATCGCGACGAGCCGCGTGTGTATACAGAAATTGTTGTCAGGGCTGGCTCGAAACACGACCCAGAAGACACGACAGGCTTAGCCCATTATTTCGAACATATGATGTTTAAAGGTACCGACCGATTAGGTAGCCTAAATTGGGAAAAAGAAAAACCGTTGCTCGATCAAATTGAACAATTATTTGAAGAACACCGATTCGAGAAGGATCCAGAGCGGAAAAAGGCCCTCTACGCTGAAATCGATCGGCTGTCGTTTGAGGCAGCGCGTTATGTAGCGGCTAATGAGTACGACAAACTGGTAAGTGCAATAGGAGCGCGTGGCACAAACGCTTATACGTGGGTAGAGCAAACGGTATACGTCAATGATATTCCTTCTAATGAATTGGAACGGTGGTTCGCGTTAGAAAGCGAGCGCTTCCGTCGCCCCGTATTACGACTATTTCACACAGAACTGGAAACTGTTTTTGAAGAATATAACATCAGCCAAGACCGCGACTTTCGCAAGACCCTAAAAGCCATGCAAGAGGCGCTTACGCCTACTCACCCTTACGGCACTCATACGACGTTAGGGCGCGGCGAAGACTTGAAGAACCCTTCACAGAGAAACATTTATCGGTTTTTCGACCAATATTATGTGCCTAATAACATGGCTATTGTCTTGTGCGGCGATTTTGACCCGCATCAAGCGGTAGCATGGGCGGAGCGCTATTTCGGACACTTCAAACCCAAACCGCTGCCGCCATTCAACCCACCGCCTCAGCCCGAGCTAACAAGTCGCATCCAGCGCGACGTTTATGGCCAAGAACCCGCATGGCTCGAGTTGGGTTGGCGTTTTCCTGGAGCGCGCTCCGAAGAAGCCCTTATTCTCTCCGTTATAAGTGGTATCCTCCACAACTATCAAGCCGGGCTCCTAGACCTAAACCTCATCCAAGCCCAGCGGTTGTTAGAGGCTTCCGCTTTCCCGCGTATGTATGAGGAATACAGTAGCCTTATTCTCTATGGTAAGCCGCGCGAGGGCCAAATGCTTGCCGATGTAGAAGCCCTGTTACTAGAGCAGATTGGCTGCTTGCATCGAGGCGAGTTTGAGGATTGGCTCCCTCAAGCTGTAGTTAAAGACCTAAAATTGTCTGAAATTCGGCAATTTGAGAAAAACACAGGACGGGCCAGTGCTATTACAGCCGCTTTTATCGTGGGCATTCCTTGGGCCGACATGGTCAATCGATGGAAATACCTAGAACGACTCACTAAGGCAGACATAGTGGCCTTCGCTCAAAGGCATCTGCGGCTCAATAACTACGTAGCCGTTTATAAACACCATGGCGACGACCCTTCTGTAATGAAAGTAGAGAAACCTCCTATTACGCCCGTAGAACTCAATCGAACAGATCTGTCGGCCTTTGCTCGAGAATTTTTGCAGAAAACCACTCCCGAAATTCAGCCCGAATTTATAGACTTCCGAAAAGCTCTGCGCAGCGTCCAATTAATGCCTGGCTTGACGCTTTGCACTATTCAGCAGGCCAATAGTCAACTATTCCGCCTTTACCTTATCTTCGAAATGGGCACAAGTAGCGACCGCCGCCTTGGCCTAGCTGTAAATTACTTACCTTACTTGGGCACATCGCGTTACTCGCCCGCGCAAATGCAACAGGCCTTTTACCGCATTGGCGCCCATTTCTCAGCGAATTGCGCGGGTGACTACCTTTACCTGTCGCTTACAGGCCTCAGCGAAGCTTTTGAGGAAGCGCTCGACCTGCTGCAACACCTCCTTACAGACCTGCAACCCAACGAGGATGCTCTAGAAAAACTTAAAGTTGATACTCTGCTGCGACGCGAAAATGCAAAGAAAGACAAGCGAACCATCTTGAATAAAGCGCTATATAACTATGCACGCTATGGCAAGTTTTCACCCTACACAGACCGCCTGACTCCAGAGGAATTGCGGGCGCTTCGCGCTGAGGAACTAACGGGGCTACTGCGCCAACTTTTAACCTTTCAGCACGAACGCTTTTACTGCGGCCCATTGAGCCTTCGTCAGGTAGCGCGTAGCCTACGCAAAAGGCTTGCCTCCGACGTCGAGTTACGTCCGCCGTTGAGTACCCGCTCCTACCGGGAGCGCATAGTACGCCGAAACCGTGTATTCTTCGTGCATTTTCCGATGGTACAAGTTGAGCTGTTGCTCATCTCGAAATGTCAGCCAAATTTTGACCTGGAAGTTTTTGCCCTCTCTGAGTGGTACAACCAATATTTTGGCTATGGCTTATCGTCCATCGTTTTTCAGGAAATCCGCGAGGCGAAGGGCCTAGCTTACGCTACTTATGCCTACATCTCTGCTCCAGAAAAAAGGCGTCAACCGCACTATTTTCAAGCCTATGTAGGCACCCAGCCGGATAAGTTGCGCGAGGCTGTGGAGGCGTTTCAGCAGTTATTGGCCCATATGCCTGTGTCACCACCTCAAATGGAACACGCTCGACAGAGTGTCCTGCGTCAAATTGCTGCAAGCCGCCTCACCCGCACAGACATCTACTGGGATTGGCGCACCACTCGTCGCCGCGGCTTCTATCGCGACCTTAGGCAAGACATCTACCAGAGGATGCTTAAAGCAAAGCCCGAAGAGCTCATTCGCTTCCACGAACAGCACATCGCTAATCGCTCGAGGTGTTGGCTACTTCTAGGTGATGAAAGTCGAGTAGATTTTACCTTTTTGGAACAAGCCATCGGACCAGTACAAAAACTAACGCTAGAGGAAATTTTTGGGTATTAATTCAAAAAGCCCTTCTCAACTTAATTATAAGGCAGTAGTTGCCGCCTTGTCCATAACTAGCGTAAGCCTAAAGGCTCGTGTTCTCTAGTGGCTGATTTCCGTGCAAAAAATTGAAAATCAAAGATCGCTTTGCCTGACTTAGCCAACGAATGCATCTTCCGCACCCCTTCTTCCAAAAATAGAGAATAATGCCAAAAGTTGTAATCTTGCAGGATGGAGACACAA
>JANWXM010000017.1 GCA_025055285.1 Saprospiraceae bacterium | reverse complement strand
GAGGGTGTCAACTTGTAGATGCCGCCCGAGCCCAGTGGCCCCAGCCCTACATGGCGCTTGATGAAAGCAGAGGTAAAAATTACGCCGGCCTGCCGGCTGTAAGCCGTACCCCACGTAGCGCCCAACTGCGTGCCGTTTACCTTCAGCGGTGGCGGAGTTGACCCGGAACTCAGGTAAGGAAATCCCACAAACCAATCGTTCGTGCCCGAAGAGCCTCCACCAAGTGGGTTACCGTTTACGTAACAGGGAATGAACATATTGGTAGCGCTTGCTCCCAGATTGTAGTGGCCGTTGTAATGGATGGCGTAGTTGACGTTGGTGCTGTTGCCGTTGACGAACTGCACCGAACTGCCGTATACGGCGCCACTGACCGCCGAGAAGTCGATGCCGCTGGAAGCGCAGGCGCCTGAGGTAGGTAGGATAAACTCCACTCGCACGGGTCCTGTGCCGCAACCCGCAGCAGAATAGTTCGGTGCTGTCGCGCCTGAACTCACTGCCGTCGCGCAAAGAGTATTGGAGGCATCATAAACATTTACAATAACACCCAATACCAATGGCTCATCGGTCTGTTTGAGGCCATCGCCATTGAAATCGCGAAACACAATTCCCGAGACCTGTGCCTCTATTAGATTTAAGTTAATATTGACAAGTAAAGAAATATATCCAAGAAAGCGAAAACTCTTCATCGCAAAAAATTGTGATTTGAAACTGATCTTACTTTCAATTCTTTGTCACCGTGACACTCGGGCAAATTTGAGGGCATGCTGAAACGGTCAAGCACACACTTACTGGCGAGACCGAATTTGGGCCTGTGTCAGAGGGATTAGCTACACAGTAATGCTCTAATACAATTTCGTCTGCTCCTGCAGGCAGATAGTACGAACCTAAGGCTCCCACCCAACTGGCTTGCTCTACGCCATCTGCTACATCGTTTGTGTAGCCTGTAGCAGCCACGGTTGTGCTGCTCTTTCTAAAGAGCACTCGCCACCGTTCATTATTTTGGATCGCAGAAGAGCATAACCGTCATATGATACTACTTCAGTAATATTTACAATTACAGGGCTTCCTGCAGTTAGCAAAGGTGGATAGAAACTGAGAGGGATAGTATATGACAAAGATCCCGAGAGACAAATAAGTTTCACAACGGATGGATTTCCCGTATTAGGGTCAATACTTTGAGTCCACAGCATCGTATTCGGGCCCGGAGGACAATTCGGTGCGGGCGCCGAAAAGGGTGGTTGAGCAATTAACTCAACTGATATGATCGAAACAGATAGAAAAATAGAGTATAATTTCTTCATTTTTTGATGAATTTATTGTTATTGCACTAATCTTTTATTGCTAACAATTTGAGACACTAGCCGCAGCACTCATTTGCACTGCGGCTTATCATCTCATGAAAAATCAGTCTCGCGGCCAGGGGAGGTATAAGCGATATTCTTTGGAATAAACTTCTACTGGATACCGACCTGCCGGGATGTAGCGATTGGGCAACCCCCAGCGTTGCACTAACTGCCTTGGAATGCAAAAAGGCTCTTCAACGAGGAACATCTCGCTTTCCGTTAGGCGTTTTAATACTGCCTCAGTTAAGTGCCGTTTCTGAAAGCGAACCACCAATTCTTCGCGCTCTTGCTCACAGTAAATAATTGCAGGCGCATGCGGACACGATACCGTGTAGCCATTTGGAAAGCGCCCTGTTACCATGCAGATACCGCTGCCCTCGCAATTTCTACTAGGCGTGCCGAAAATGACCTCTACCTCTGCTTCCCTTATGGGAACAGAAACAGGTCCTAAATCCGGCAAACGCGCAACCTCTCCTATACTCACCATAGCTCTTCCTCGTCATCTAAAGGTTCACACTACCGTGGTATCTACAATGATAGGAGCACCAACTATTGCGATCAACGAAGGGGGAAAGAGGCAAACAGTAAACACACTTTTCATGGCGATTACATGATTTTTGATTAACAAATAGGCTAATAGCGATAACTCTCGCTTTTCACTCTCAAAAGTCCATTCTCCCCCCAATTGGAGCCCTAACAGAACGCAGCACAGCGTTACGTCAAAAAACCACACGTATGAAAAGAAGTCAGTTGTTTATCTGCTTGTTTTGCAGCAGTTTATCGACTTCTTTCTGAGGCATGTTGTTACCTAAAAGGTCTTTCGTTTCTTATGTTTTCAAACCTAAAAATACCCTATAGATATTCCCAGCATTGTCTATTTCGCTACAGCGAGTACGAGCAAAGCCGCCAGCAACACACCTAGCAAGGCAAAAAGGGCCACTGAGAGCCAACCATCCGCCTTTGATTCCCGGGGCTCTTCCACTTCGATGCCTGCTTCAGCCAAAACGCGCCGGGCGTGTTGCAGGTCTTGCGGGCGCACATGCAGGCGCACAAGCAGCTGCAGGTGCGGCATCACCGCCTGCGCCGTACGGCTGGCTAAGAAGCAAGGGATGCCCTCGGCCCGCAAGCGCGCTGCCGCCAGTTCCGCTTCTAGTGGCGAATAAAACAGAGCGAGCACTTCGCTGGCTTCCTTCTCTAGATGGTTCTCCCAACCTAAGTCATCCAAAATATCGTCTTGCAACATGCAGTCAAAGTTAGTAGATGTGCAACATTTGGGTGTTTTGCTGGTTTCTTATTGATAGGTGCATAAAGGGGTTTATCCACGAAAGCAAAAGGGCTATTTTCTGTTCTCCTTATAATTTTTTATCTTTCACTTTTAATTCTTAATTCCCACATGAAATTCTACTACATTAGCGTTCTACTTCTGGCTCTATTACTAGTGCTCATCGGCTGCAGCAAAGACGATAAAAATCCCGACTACGTTAGGGAAGCCAACTGCGCCACCGTTAAAGCCGATAGCAACACCTACATTTTATTTGTACGTGGCGTTATGAACGCAAGTTGTGCCTTTGGTGGCTGCCATGATGCTAGCACGGCCGCAAGTGGAGTTAATTTATCGAACTACGCTGGCGTTAAGAAGGCTTTCGAATCGCAGAATCTATTATGCTCAGTCAACCACGGCAAGGGTTGCAGCCCAATGCCTAAGGGCGGTGCCAAGCTATCAGCTGAGGTGCTTAACCGCTTGGCTTGCTGGGCGCGCGATGGATACCGAGAATAGTGGGTAAGGCTTTCTGACTAACAGGTAGCATTCCTGAAGTCTAATCTTTCAGGAGTGCGTGGCATATTTTGTAAAAATTCTACCTTTGGGCGGTCGTCTACCAATTTTCGTAGAAGAATGGCTTTGAGCTCGCCCCATCGGCGGAAAGTTGCTCGCCAATGGTCTACCTCCGTGGGACTTATAGGAGGGCTTATCCTCTTCTTTCTACTTGCAAAGCCCATTTTTCGCGATTACTTCGTACGCCCCAATAGCATGATGTATAGCTTCGGAGGCGATGCTCTGGCCCTTTACTACAATACTGTTTTTCACGCCCGTTATGGAGAGAGTTGCCAACTGCGCAGCACTAATTACCCAGAAGGCGAATACATCTACCTTACTGACGCACAGGGTGTTATATCAAATGCTTTGCGTCTGCTTCGGCAAATTGGTCTAGACGTTTCCTCTTATGCAGTAGGTTTTGTCAATGCTATTCCCCTTTACTTGCTTTTTGCTGCTGTAGCAGTAGTTTACTTCTTGCTGCTAACGTTGGGCAGTCTTCCGCTTACGGCAGCTGTATTTGCTCCGCTCATTGTGTTGCTTTCGCCGCAGATCATCCGCATGGGTGGTCATTTTGGGCTGGCTTACCCGGTAGCTATCCCATTAGCTATGCTTTGGTTCGTACGCAGGTGCCGGGTTCGAAAGTGGCAGAAGCGCGACGTCTTGTTCTTTCTGGCTGCTTTGGTATTTACTTATAATAATCCTTACGTAGGGTTTAACATGAACGCCCTCCTTGTGGGTGCAGGGGTGGTGTTCTTGTTACACCATCGCTTTCGTCCTCCGTATCGAAAGGCAGCGCTGAAGGCCATTCTCTTTGGAGGTGGTGCACTTGCATGGGTATTTGCTGACTTTCGCATAAATGACTCAGTGAATGACCGAGTTTCTCCTCAGTGGGGCTTTTTCTATTATCAAGCGCGGTTTGAGGGATTTTTTTATCCACCTGGGTCGCTCTTACATCAATTGCTCAAGGATATTGGCGTGCATACGCCTACTGCGTTAGATTTCGAAACTCTGCTCAATGTGGGTTTAGTCCCTACTGTTGCGCTTATGGTAGGGTTTGTTGTTTTTTCCCTTTCATATAGAGCGCGTCGCTTTTTAAGAGCAGAATACAGTGCTCTACTGTGGGCTGCTGTTTTTTTGGCCTTAATGGCTGCAAACACAGCACTCGTTCCTATCCCTCAGCGTTGGATAGAGGAGAGCTTGCCGGGGTTGCTCATGTTCAAGGCAGCAGCCCGATTGGGTTGGCCGCTCTATTTTGTCCTTAGTGTCCTAGGTGCACGTATCTTGGATGCCTTGTATCGACAAATATCGCCTCTTTGGGCCCAGCTATTTTTTCTGTTGACTGCTGCAGCTGTGTGGAATGCCGAGATCAACCAATACATGGCGAGGCGTTTTCGCGACGTCTTCCACCCAAATATCTACGGCCCTAAATACGAAGAGGAGATACAGACCGTCCTGCGCCAAAACCGCATAGACCCAGCTGATTTTCAAGCCATCCTTGCCATGCCGCGTTATGCGGTTTGGCACGACAAAGTGTGGCCTGGCCTTCCTTTTGAGGCCCAATTTTGGAGCACGCGACTGGCAGCGGCAACAGGATTGCCGATTATAAACCCCATGCTCTCGCGTGCTGGCACGCAGAGCACGTTGGAACGCGTGCAGATGATGGGGCATCCGCTCATCGAGCGGTCGTTGCTGTCCAAACTGCCCAACAAAAAGGATATTTTGCTCTTGCAAGGCAACGACGAAGGCGAAAACCTTCAACCAGGAGAGCGATACCTGATAAGTATTTCTGAGCGTCTAGCGGAAACGCTTCGCTATGCCCTCTATCGGCTCAGGCTAGACAGCTTGCTTCATAGCCGCGCCATTACTGAAGCGCGCCGACTCTTTGCGAAAGGTTATCGAAATCCTCCTGCTCTGCATTTACGTTTTGATGAAAATCCTACTGAGGTGGCTTTCTACGGAAAGGGTTGCTATCAGACCACACCTGGTGAGGAGTGGATTTGTACCTTTCCGCCCGCTCCTTTCGCTCGCGATACAGTGGTCGTCTTTACAGCTTGGAATTACCTAGACCACAGGTATTGGAGCCCCGGGTTCTGGATTATTTCAGTGCGCGATGCGGCAGGGCGAGAAATCCATCGCGAAAAATTGGAGAGCCGGAAAAGCAACGACGTGCAAGGTCGTTATTGGTACCGTGTTGAGCACGAGGTATATATCCCGCGCGGCGGTTCAGTAGCGATTGCTGCCCATTATCACCAGCCCATGCGCATCGATGAAGTGATGATTTGGGGCAAAGGCGAGCGTCCGCTAGTAGACGATCCGCAAGCGGAAGGCTTTTTGATAGAAAACATTTGGGTGCGAAAACCCGCACAGTGATGCTGCAGTATTTTGGCCATGGGTATTTCAGCGTTAGACCCTAAGAGACAACACTTGCTACGAGCGAAAGCCTTTACCTAAAGGCGCATCAAGTATCCTGTAACTACCCAATTCATCGGGTGGACGAAGTGCAGGAACTTCTCTCTCGCCTTTACCCTTCTAACGTACATCATGTTTACCATCCTTACTTGTCAGCCGCATCCTCTCTAAAAAACCGGCAGACTACAGGGTGGCGGATGCGCATGATGGGAGTTCTAGGCCAATGTCTATTTCGGATACGTAGAGTTTTCTGGCTCCAGCAAGGGTCGAAACAACGTTTTCTTCCCAGAGAGGTCACCTCCGCTTGCCTGCGCGGCGTTTCTCGGCGGCCCTCTGTAGTTTCAATAAGCGTCTTCATCCGCACCCAGTATGAGTAGGTAGAAGTTTATGTTAAATTCGTCTATTTAAGGATGAAAGACGGTAGAATATGCGATATTCACAACGTATTTTCGTAAATCATTAGTAAATATGTATCGAATACTTTTCTCCATAGTGCTATTTGGACTGCTGGCAGACATTTTGCATGCGCAGAAGGAGGAGGAAACGCTGTTTAGCAAGGCGCGCGTAAGTGGTGGTTTTGGCGGTCCGTTTTGGACTTCGAGTCGCGGAGCTGGCGACCTTGGCTGGGGTGGCGGCGGCGGCGGTGGCGTTGTGTTTGGTCACTTCTTTTTAGGTGGTTTTGGGCAAGCCGAGGTCTTTGACTATCAGGGAGTAGACGGGGTAGAGCACGAGCTCAGCCTTGGCATGGGAGGCCTGTGGCTGGGAGTGAGCTATCCGACGCACAAAGTCATTCACCCCTATGGTTCGCTTAAGTTTGGGTGGGGTAGCTTGTCGCTAACACCGCGCGGGCCCTCGAATGATTCAGAGTTGAGTGATGCTGTTTTCGCCCTCATTCCGGAGGTAGGCCTGGAGTTGAATATGCTAAAATGGTTTCGCCTTGTCGGGCACGTGGGTTATCGCTGGGTAAATGGTGTAGATAGGCTAGGCGATAAGGTGCGCGCTAGAGATTTCGATAGTGTCGTTTGGGGTGTTACGCTGCGCTTTGGCAGCTTTAGTAGTTCTTCTGCATATGACGATTAAGCACGAGAACGCTCCTTAGACTGTTCCATAGAGATAAGCAAAGATACCGAACAGCGTGCTGCCGACGAGTAGACCGTAGGCAAGTGGCCGATCGTTGCTAGTCAGGTAAGTGAAAATACCCGCTATTATGCCACCGCCAACGAGAAGATAATAGGGAATGAGGTACTGTAAGCCTACAAAAGCGCCGAATACTAGTACGATGCGAAGCAAAATGGCGAGAATTCGTTTTGTCATGAGGTGAGATTTTTTAATCTGAAGAACTATGGCCGATAACTAAGACGATTTTTCCGAATTGCTCACCAGCAGCCAGCCGCCGTAAAGCAACATTACCCTCTGCAAGTGGAAATACGGCATCTACAACGGGTACAATACGGTGTTGCTGCACGAAGCGAAGCATGTGCTCAAACTCTTGAGGAGAGCCCATGCTAGAGCCGTAAATAGCGAGCTGTTTCCAAAAAATTACCTGTGGGCTGAGACTATTGATCTTGCCTAGGCTACCGCCGTAGATACCAATGCGGGCGCCTGTGTTGCATAAAGGAGGGAGTAGAGAGAAAGCATCACCTCCGGCAGCATCTATAACTACGTCAAAACCGCCAGCCATAGCGCGTAATTGCTTAGGCCAGTCGGCTGCGCGATAATTCACGCCGCTCGAAGCACCCATTTGAATAGCGCGCTGAATTTTTTCATCCGAGCCAGAAGTAACAAATACTTCTGCTCCTGCAGCTATGGCCAATTGGCAAGCCATTAGGGCAACGCCGCCGCCGATGCCAGTAATCAAGACGCGTTCGCCTGCGCGTAGTTGGCAACGGGTGAACAGCGTGCGATAAGCCGTTAGGCCTGCTAATGGCAGTGCAGCGGCTTGCTTCCATGTCAAATGTTCAGGTTTTGGGAAGAGGTTCGCGCGCGGCACGAGAACATATTCGGCAAAAGTGCCATCTTCGGGCATACCTAAGACGCGGAAATTGCGTCCAGGCATTGTGGGATCGTCTCCCCAGTCCAGGCCCGGATAAATGACTACCGGTCTTCCTCGCCATTCTCCTGCTCCATCACTTCCAAGCACCGCAGGCAAGCGAATATGCGCGTATTGGCCTTGCTGAATCCAGTAATCGCGGTGATTAAGTGCCGCAGCGCGCAACCGCACCACAGCTGTATCGGCTGTCTCTGTAGGCACAGGGCGCTCCGTCGGGATAAGGGCATGGCCAATCTCACGCAATTCCAATGCGTTCACTTAAAAAAACAAAATTTTTACACGCGGCAAAAGTAAGATCTTTGTCATGTTTGATTTGCCAAGTTATGTGTTTATCTATCCTCCTACGGCAGATAGGTTGTCTGGTGCTAGGCGCTTGTCTCCTTAGCAACGACATAGAGCGGTTGATACCGATGACATCGCTCCTGCCCTCTAGGACACTCTTCCAAAGTTGGGCTGACGATCGCGAAAGAGAAGGTAGCTCTCCCTTTTTTCCCCGGAGCATTCCTCTTGCTGAGGAAGAGGAAAAAATTTGGGCAGACAATGTTGATCTTCTCCTTACCCTTCTCGGCGTGGGCCGTGTTCTTTCGTGCACAAGACCCCGTGAAAAGGATGAAGTGGTCACTTCTTTAACCTACCTCCTTGTATTGGTACCACCGCCCGACGAGTCTATAACATTTTTCTTCTCACACCTTTATAGAAGGTGAAAAAGATGACTAGTTTTTATTGGATTATTAAAAACATAATTTTGTATGAAAACAACTAAGAAATACATAGATAACCTCAGGTACGATTTTTCAGCCTCCATTGTGGTATTTTTAGTCGCCGTACCCTTGTGCCTAGGCATTGCCTTGGCTTCGGGAGCGCCTTTATTTGCCGGCATGATCGCTGGAATCGTGGGAGGTATCGTTGTGGGCGCATTGAGTAATTCGCATACTAGCGTTACGGGCCCGGCAGCAGGACTTACTGCTATTGTGCTAGCGGCCATCAACCAACTAGGCAGTTACGAAGTCTTTTTGGTGGCCGTAGTGCTTGCAGGCACTCTTCAGCTGGTATTAGGGTTACTTAAGGCAGGCGAGATCGCTGATTTTTTCCCGTCAAGTGTTATTCGCGGTATGCTAACGGGTATTGGCGTAATTATCATCCTAAAGCAAATTCCTCACGCTGTGGGCTACGATAAAGAAGCAGAGGGGAGTGTCTCCTTCCTCGCCTCCTCAGGCGAAACGACCTTCTCGCTTCTGTGGGATGCGCTGCGGCAATACATTCATCCAGGAGCAACAGCAGTATCCATAGTAGCACTGGCTATTTTGATAGCCGCTGAACGGCCAGCAGTGAAGCGCTTCTTGGGCCTCATCCCTGGGGCTTTGGTTGCCGTCGTGGCCGGTGTGCTTCTCAATGCACTTTTTATGGCTATCGGCGCTCAAGAATGGGTCATTCAACGGGAGCACTTGGTCGACATTCCAGTGGCTGGAAGTTTAAGTGAATTCTGGAGTATTTTTATCTTTCCAGACCTCTCTGCCTTAAATAGATTAGATGTATACACGGTAGCGCTGACGTTGTGTGCTGTAGCTTCTATCGAGACCTTGCTGTGTATAGAGGCGATGGACCGCGTAGATCCGTTTAAGCGCACTACTGACCCAAACATCGAATTGCGCGCGCAAGGCGTAGGCAACATCCTGTCGGGACTTATCGGCGGGCTACCTATGACTTCTGTTATCGTGCGCAGCACTGCTAACGTAACGGCTGGAGCGCGTACAAAGGCCTCAACGATTTTTCACGGTTTCTTCCTGCTGTTGAGTGTTGTAGCTATCCCTGAGGTACTTAATTTGATCCCTTTGTCGGCCTTGGCTGCCGTGCTTTTAATGGTAGGTTACAAATTAGCTAAACCACAGATTTTTATAGAAATGTGGAAAAATGGCAAGTATCAATGGTGGCCGTTTGTAATTACTGTGGTGGCCATCGTGTTTACAGACTTGCTCACTGGCGTCCTTATTGGTTTGGGAGTAAGTGCTTTATCTATTTTGTATGGCAATATGCGAAATGCCTATTTTTTCCACTCAGAGGAATACCACGAGGGCGACCTCATTCGCATGCGCTTATCTCAGGAGGTTTCCTTCTTAAATAAGGCTAGCATCAAGCGAACACTCGATCAATTGCCGGAAGGCTCTTATGTCCTCATTGATGCATCCGACACAGCCTATATCGACTTCGATGTGCTCGAAATTATCCGTGATTTTGCCTCGGTGAAGGCTCCTTCTAAGAATATTCGCGTTGCTCTGCGCGGTTTCCACGAACGCTACGACGTTGGCGATGCTGACTTCGTACACTGCGAAACTTTGGCTCCCAACGACCCGCTACGACAACTGTTCGCCTCCTCTCCCGTAGACCAGGTAACTGTTGACCAGGTGTCCACTGAAACAAAGTAATTATCTATTGACAGAAGAACACCTCGACGTATGCCTGCTCATTTTGAGCACAGGCATACGTCGGGTGGTACAGCTTCCTAGAAAACATTGCTACGCCGGGAATGGAGTTTGAAAGAAACGCTCAGCAATTGACAAGGGCCGAAAGATGTAGCGCTTCTTGAGATGATGGCCACCACTGCGATGCAAGATGTCGCGCAAGGAATCGAGAACCGCTAGTAAATATCGGCCCTTATTTAGCATGACGCACTCCGCATGAGCAGCGCGAGCGGCGTCTGTTACCTCAGAACGGGTGGCTATGCCACTTTTGGCTTGTGTATCAAGCACTTGAGTGGCCCAAATTACAGGCGTATGGGCTGCCTCGCATAGCCACAAAATTTCCTCCTGAATCTCGCTCAGGCGCTCAAAACCGATCTCCACCGCCAAGTCACCACGGGCAATCATAACGCCGAATACTGCTTCTCTCATACCTTGAAAGAGCAATGAGGGTAAGTTCTGTACAGCCTCATAGGTCTCAATTTTTAATACAATAGGTAAATGTTTAGAGCGGCATTGTTTAAGCAAAGCCTGAAGTTCAGCCACATCTTCGGCACGTTGCACAAAAGAGAAGCCCACTAAGTCGGCGTACTGCGAAGCAAAAGGAAGGACGGAACGGTCATAATCCGTCAAGCTGCTTACCGACAAAGATGAGTCTGGAAAATTGATGCCCTTTTCTGCTTTAATGCGAGGCTTTCGAGCAGAAGCTCGGGTTAGGCGCAAGGTAGCTGCAAGGCCGTTAGTACTTTCGACCACAGCTTCGTAAAGGCCGTCGTCGAAAAGGACGCGTTCGCCAGGTCTTAGGGCGGCTACTACGCCAGGTAGCGTGCAGCCCACAGCTTTTGCCTTCGGCGATACGATAGCTCGAGCCTCCGTTAGCAGAATGCGATCCCCTTCCTTAACTTTAAGCCGCCCTTTTTTGCGGCCTTTTGCCGGCAGTGTGGTTCGAATTTTTGGCCCTGCAAGGTCTATGTAAATTCTGCAGGGGCGCCCTGTGGCCTGCATCGCCTTGCGCACGTTTCGAATCATATTTAGCCATACGTCTGGATTGTCGTGAGCGCAATTGATGCGTGCCACATTCATGCCTGCCAACAGGAGGGCTTTTACCGAAGCATAGTCTTCAGCCAAATCAGTGTCGAAGGTAACCATCACGTGTGGAATATGAGGGTTTACCTTAGGCCCAAAAAGGGCCGTTGCCCGTTTCTGTATGAGGCGCATGGCCGCGGGAAAGTCGCAAAAGGCGCCTTCTGAAAAATCACATCCTAGATGCCGCAAAACGGCCTCTACTTGACAAAGTGCATGGCTCTCACAACTGGCTAACGAAGACAGACCGGCATTGTGCAAGTCGTCCTGTAAATCACGCAAGTCGTGGCAGCGCAACGATAGGTAATGCAGTAAATTGCGCGCGCTTATCCGCTGCTGCGGGTGTGCGCGTTGCACCAATAACTGGTGGTCTTTCTCCGCTTCGAGCATCTCTGCTCTCAGGGCCAGGAGTGATTCGCGCAAAGCATCGGCCTTTAGTGTAGCCACTCCTCTTAGCGCTTTAGAAGGCCTAAAGGGTCTAAAATTTTGGACACTCGCACTTGGGCTTGAACAAGCTGCAAGCCTCTATTGCCATCATACCCACTATTATCACCCAAAACAACAGGCGCCAACCATTTACCTTTTTCATATTCAGTCGTTTGCTCATGTTTATTGCAGCGAAAGTAGGATGAATTTTTTGCATCGTTCCTTTTTGGTTCTAGAGGAGCATTTCGCCTTTTACTGCCAGACTTCTAAAATTTGACTTGAAGCCCATTTATTCTATTTTGGGCAAGGTACAGTGCTCGCTTAATTTCCTGACGCGGAGTATGTTAGGCATCGCGTAGAGAGTGGAGAAATGAAACGTTTCTTCTCTCGATTTTTCGTGAGAGAGGTGGTGCAGTTGCATGCTTGCTCGCTAGGGATAACCTGCTTAGTTCCTGCGCTTCTTTAACGGGTTCCATTCCTCGAGTTTCTTCTTTGCTTCTTCGGTGCGAAGAATTTCCTCGGCTTTTTTAGCGGCTTCCTCGCCAACAGCTTTGCCTACTTCTTGCACGGCCTTTTCTTTAGCCTCTTCCATTTTTTGCGTAGCTACCTGCTTTGCGGAATCTAGTGCTTTTTCAGCAGCTGCTTCAGCTTGTTTTTTTACCTCCTCCACTTTTTGTGTAGCAACGGTTTGAAGAGTATCCTTGACCTGCTGAGCAATGTTTTGCGTTGTCGTGCTGACCTCTTCCCGGATAGTGCGCTCGCCGTTGCTCGGAAGGATTTTGAAGGCCACTTTGGGATTGGTTAGCGTACCCATGATGTCGAAGCGAACATTGATGTACTCGCCTTGGGCTACGTTAACGCCAAATTTGGCAGCTTCGCTCGAAACCCAGCGCAGGCCAGCGTTGGTGGCGCTCCCTACAGCGGTTTTTTCCAGGGCTTTACGCGGTGTCTTAGTCAGAATTTGATAGTTCATTTCAGAGCCGATGCTATGCGAGCCGCCTATTTGCATTGTTACATCCCGCATTTGAGTAGTGAAGGGTTTTAGGGTGATGCGGCCATTCTGGATTTCAAACCAGTTGCGAGTGTTTTGGAGTTCTAAGCGACTCAGATAGGGTAAGTTGAGGCGCTGGCTAATTTCAACCAAAGGTTTAAAGTTGTTCACGGCAGCGTTGAGCGTTTCGATAAAACCGGCAGCATTAAGGGTGTTGAAGTCGGGCAACATATCTTTGCCCATTTGGCCATTCATGGTCAAAGTGGTGTTGAACTTACCCTCGATGTATTGAGCTATAGGGGCGAGCGTTTTGAAGGTCACGAAGCGCTGATAGGTTTCTTGGAAGCTCATGTTTTGTAAGGCCAAATTCACATCGAAAGTAGGTTTGGCGGGCTGTTGAGTATCGTAGGAGCCTGCCAGGGCAAGCTGGCCGCCGAGGATATCGGCCGTTAGATCGCGTAGAGCGGCCACGCCATTTCTGACGACGATTTTGCCCTTGAGGTTGCGCAACTCATGTTCGGTGTATCGGATGCGCCTAAAGTCAGCGTCAAGAGTTATGTCCACATTTTCAGGTACTAGGAACACAGCGTCGACGGGAGCTTCTTTAGCAGCAGGTGCACCATTATTACTAGCCATAAAAGGGTTAAGATCAAAGTAGTCCGACTTGATGCTAAGTGCGCCGTAGACGGTTTGGTTGTCAAACAAGTAATTCCACACGTTAAGCAGACGTCCGCTGCCGTGCAGATCGCTGTCACCAATGTGAAGACTAAAGTTGTCGAAGATCATTTTGTTTGGAGTGAAATGGCCCTTGAGCATTAGATCTTTTAAGGTATATTCCTCGTAAGTGAGTTTTTGAATGGCGCCGTCCACAGTAAAGTCCCAGCGGTCAAAGATCTTTTCGGTAGTTTCTGGGTTTACAGAGGGTGTGGGTGTAGGGCCAGTTTCTTCTTCGGCCAACCACTCATTGGCGTCAAAATAGGCCGACCGGAGATTGAAGACACCAGTCATTGTTTTCTTTGGCGCGAAATAGGCCAATATATTGTCGATGCGGCCCGAAGCGCGCAGGTCGCTTTTGCCTAGGCGGGCATCGAACACTGGCACTTCTACATAACGCGGCGAGAAATGGGTCGTCAGGGTATTAATGCGTACGAGAGGCATACCCGTCGCGCGGTAGGTCATATCTTGGATGCGAAAGTGGCCATTCATGGATACCTCCTCGTACTTTCCAGCATCTATCTGTTGCATAGAGGCCTTAGCAGCGAGGTCTGCTTCAATAAAGCCTGCCAATTCTTGAATGCTCTCCATAGGGAAAGCTTTAGAGAGTTCGGCTAAATTGAGTCGGCCAGTGAGTTTTGTGTCTACCGTCGGATTAGTTTCGGGCGTTTTTAGAAAGAAGCGGCCTGCGATGGGATTACTGCCTATGCGCAAGGCAAAACGCGGGATGTCAACCGTCATCGCATTTAAATGAGTAGATGGACTGTTGATGCTCATATCTACGAAGATGCCACTGACGCCAAGTGGCAGGCTTGGATATTTGAAACTGCCGTTGTCTATTTTGAGATCAATTTTAAACGCCGGATAAGTAGTTTCACTGTAACGCCCGCGCACCAAGCCACTGAATTGTACCCTGCCTCCGGCTTGCACACCCTCAAAATCCTGCGTGTAGGCGCCCGGAAGAAGGGAGAGAAAGTGCTTAAATTCGTTTTGAGGCGTGCTGAAGCGCAGGTCCATCAGATAATCGGTATCGTTAGGCATTTGGAACCAACCCTCTAGGGCTAGTTTTAAGGCATTCAACTGCAGGTCACTTTCTCTGAGGGTAAACTTCATCTCCGGCATGTTGACATTTAGCGTGGCTTTCCAGTTAACTTTAGCTTTGCTCAAGTATTGAACACCACCGTAGCGCACAGAGAGTTTCTCAATGTCAGTGCGCGTGATGAGGTCGTAGATATCGGCCTTAAATTGGCCCGAACCTTCATGATTGAGGCCCCAAAGGTCAGCCCGCATGGGCAACGAGCGGTCGTCGTAGTGCACTTCGCCATTGCGAATGGCGTATCGGTCTAAGTGTATTGGCGTGCTCGACGTGCTGGCCGTTTCCGGCTCTTCTGCCGACGGCTTAGCAATGTCGTAGTTTGCCGTGCCATCAGGCAGCACATAAATGTTAATTTTAGGACTGTTTAAATAGACACCCTTGATTATAATTTGTTCGCCAAAAATAGCCGACCAGAGGTCAACGGTTATGTCCAGTCTTTCACAGTCAATTAATTTGATTCCCTCGAACGGACCGCTGCCCGTAATCGTTAGTCCTTCTAGGCCAACAGATAGTTTGGGAAAATGTCGAAGAAGCGATAGGCTTACATCCCGAAAGTCCAATTTAGCGGTCAAATTTTCGTTTGCCACCGATTTAATTTGAGTGACAATTTCGTCCTTAAAGAAGTAAGGCAACGCGACCAAAGCGCCTATAAATAAGACCAAAACGACAGCAATGCCAGCAAGAACTTTTTTCATGATTGCAAGTAACGTTTGAATTAAGTAGCAGAAATGGCTTGTGCAAAGATGCAATTTAAATACCCGAATACATAAACGGAAGCTACCTACATTTGGCGCATGAATTACCAAGTGCATTTTTTGGACGAAGCAGACGCCTACGAGCGCGCTATCGACGAGCTGGCCGCTGCCGCCTGGTTTGGCTTCGATACTGAATTTGTCGGCGAAAAGACCTTCGTCCCTATTCTTTGTTTGGTACAAGTCGTCACAGAGCAACACATTTATTTGATCGATGCCTTGCGCATCCGCGACCTGCGGCGTTTTGCTCAACTCCTAGAAAATGAGGCTATTTTGAAAATTACTCATGCTGGCGACAACGACTACCGCCTGCTCTACGCGCTATATAGCGTCGTACCGGCCAATACGTTTGATACTCAGATTGCAGCGGGTTTCGTGGGCCATAATTATCCGGCGGCCTTTGCCAAAATCGTCGAGCGCGAGCTGCGTGTTTCACTAGCTAAAAGCCACACAGTTGCCAATTGGGAGGCTCGCCCACTCGATCCTAAAGCAATCGAGTATGCTGTTGAGGATGTAAAGTATCTACCCGCTCTTTATCACAAACTCACCCACAAACTTCGCCTGCTACACCGGGAGGCTTGGGCCCGCGAAGAAAACCGCAAGTGGGAACAACCCGAAACTTATCAAACCGACCCTTACAAGGAAGCTCTTAACAGCGACTATATTCACCAACTGGATTTCAGGGAAAAAATCTTTTACCTCCGACTTCATCGCTGGCGGCGAGAAAAAGCACAACAACTCAACGTACCGAAGGAGAGTATCCTTCAAAGCCGTCACATCAGTACTGTTGTGAAAGCCATCAAAGGTGGCCAGCACGCCTTCAAAGCCAATCGAGTCTTGAACGAAGGTGTCTGGCGCCGCTATTTAACTGAATGGGAAGCTCTCTGGAAAACACCGCCAACAGACGGAGAAAAAGCTCTCGTAAACAGCCTGCCCACGCCTGCTCCCGACGACCCTGAACGCGAATGGACGCTGGAACTACTTTACCATTTTGTGCGCTATCAGTGTATTAAACACGAAATCAGCCCTGCCCTCTTACTGCCTCGCAGCGATTTCAATCGCCTCAAAAACGGCGATGGCTTTGACCCTAAGTTACTTGAAGGCTGGCGCGCCGAACTCCTTGGCGAGCCCTTGGTGCGCTGGCTGCGTCATCCAAGCTACCTATCGGTCGAGTGGCAAACCCACGCGTGCGTGTTGCGCATGCAATAAACAATAAAAGGCATATGCCTTGCAGAGCCTAAGCGCTAAAAAGTGCTTCTTTAGAGCAACCCTATTAAGCTCCGTTCAAAGATTCTAGTCTACACGAAACAAAAGCTGCACCTTATCTTCACTATTTACTACTTAGCCGACGCCGCAACAGCAGCGACAGGTGGCAAGTCAGCGGGTTTGAGCTTTAAGAATCAAGGTCTTCATCCAACTCAGCTCTTTTTGAACGAACTTCAATCTTTTTTAGTCGCATGTCATTGGAAGCTAGAGTGTCTTCTTGGAGGCATAAAATAAAGTCGAAGGCAACTGCTACAACTTTAGACGACTGTAATCCTTTGGCTCTCATACAGGATTTAACTGGAAACTGTGACAAGAAAGCGAGGCTATTGTTGCTTTCTTAAGGCCCAGGTATGCGACTTTTGTGTCAAAAAGATTGCAATGAAAAATGTTTCATTCTTGATGTTTTCATGGCTCCTGTTAGCCACGGTGCAATGCACTGCGCCGTATACTCCTGACCGTTTTCCGGCGCATCAGCTGCGTTTTGGCTCGGGCGGAGGCTTCAGCGGTGAGGTGATCACTTGGACACTCTTGCCTAACGGGCAATTATTTCGAAACAGCCGCCTCAAAGACACTACCATAGAGTGGACTGCTCATGCGCGCCGCGAAGGTCGCCGTTTGTTTCAAGAGGCTCAAACTCTAGAATTGTGGAAAAAGCCGCCCTTTTCCCATCCGGGTAATGTTTACCGCTTCATAGAGTGGAAAGACGACCAACGCACCCATCGTATTACCTGGGGGGCTCGCGAGTACCCTGTGGATAGCACGATAGAGACACTATACCTTCGGCTGATGGCGCTGACGCGTGAGTAGGTGAGGCATTATTTATTGGCCAATTGCCCGCAAGCAGCATCGATGTCTTTGCCACGGCTGCGCCGCACCGTAACAGTTATTCCGTGTTTAACCAAGTAAGCAATAAAAGCATTGAGCCGCGACGCACTGGATTTTTCAAAAGATGCACCCTCAATGGGATTGTATTCGATGATGTTGACGCGTACGGGAAACCTGCGGCGACACAAATGTACTAACTGAGCAGCATCCTCCAAGGAGTCGTTAAAATGCTCGAAGGCAATATACTCATAAGAAATGCGGTTGCGCATACGAGCGTAACAGTACTCAAGCGCTTGCATGAGCGCTTCTAAGTTATTGGTTTCGTTAATGGGCATAATGGTGCTCCGCTTGGCGTCATCAGCAGCGTGCAAGCTAAGGGCAAGATTGGCACGGAAGCCGTCGTCGGCCAATTGACGAATCATTTTGGCAATACCTGCCGTGCTCACTGTGATGCGATGCGTGCTCATGCCCAAGCCCTCAGGAGGCGGCGTGACGAGGCGGCGCACGCTTTCAAGGGTGTTGGCATAATTAAGCAAAGGCTCACCCATGCCCATGTAGACGACGTTGGTCAGCGAGTGTCCGTAGGTTTGCCGGCATTGGTGATTGACAAGCACAACTTGGTCGTAGATTTCATGCGCCGCAAGGTTGCGCTTTCGACCCATGCGACCAGTAGCGCAGAAGGAGCACGTGAGGCTGCAACCCACCTGAGTGCTAACGCAAACGGTATAGCGTTCGTCTTCGGGCACAGGAATCAGTACACTTTCGATGCGATAACCATCGTGAGTAAGCCAGCGCGTTTTTATTGTCCCGTCGGCGCTGTGCTGGACCACTTCAGCGCGCAGGGTGTGGAAAGTAAATGTTTCGCGCAAGCGTTGACGCAGCGCTTTGGGCAAATTCGTCATGGCCTCCCAGTCAGTGGCGCCTTTTGCCCAGAGCCACTCGTAAAGTTGGCGGGCGCGGAAGCGCGGTTCGTTCCACGATATCAGCAAGGTCTCCAGGTCAGGAAGTGAAATAGTTCGGATATCTCGCACGGGTGTGACCATACGTATTTTTAACCATTTCGGCGTGTGCGCAGTTCGGCTAAATAACGCTCTAGTTCACCAAGGTCATAGTAAAGCACCTCTCGCGGCTTAGAGCCATCGGCAGGCCCAACGATGCCGAGTGCTTCGAGTTGATCCATGATTCGACCAGCGCGGTTGTACCCTAACTTCAAGCGGCGTTGGATCATGCTCGTAGAACCATGCTGAGTTTCAACCACTAGCCGTGCCGCTTCCTCAAGCATATCGTCCATTTCAGAAAGGCTAAAAGCTCTAGACCCCTCGCCTTCCTCTTCAAGGCGAAACTCGGGCAAAAAGAATGGTTCTGGAAAACCGCGCTGCCGTGCAATGAAGTCTATTACGCGCTCTACCTCAGTGGTGTCAATAAACGCAGACTGCAAGCGAATAACATCGCCGCCCACCGATAGGAGCATGTCGCCTTTGCCCGTTAGTTGCTCTGCACCGCCAGTATCCAAGATCGTACGGCTATCCACCTTTGATACGACCTTGTAAGCGATGCGCGCCGGAAAATTCGCTTTGATAACACCAGTGATGATATTTACTGAGGGGCGCTGGGTTGCAATAATAAGATGGATGCCTACTGCGCGCGATAACTGAGCCAGCCGCCCAAGGGGTAGTTCGACCTCCTTGCCGGCTGTCATAATCAGGTCGGCAAATTCATCAATTACCAACACGATATAGGGCAGAAAACGATGACCCTTGTTGGGATTGAGTCGGCGAGCGACAAATTTGTCATTGTATTCGGCAATGTTGCGCACTTCTGCTAACTTGAGCAACTCGTAGCGGCGCTCCATTTCGATGAGCAGGGAGTTGAGCGTCTGTACAACTTTGCTCGTGTCGGTCACAATAGGCTCAGGTTGGTCGGGCAAAAAGGCAAGAAAATGATTCTCTAGACGGGCATATGGAAACAGCTCTACTTTTTTAGGGTCAATCAGCACTAGTTTAACTTGAGATGGATGCTTCTTGTAGAGGAGGCAGTTTAAAATTACATTGATACCCACTGACTTTCCCTGGCCAGTAGCACCAGCGATAAGTAAGTGAGGCATTTTAGTCAAGTCGGCTACAAAGACCTCGTTCTGGATATTTTTCCCTAAGGCAATGGGTAATTCCATCTTAGCGCGTTTGAAGCGCTCGTCCATGAGCACATCGCGCATGCCTACTGTTTGGCGTTTCTTGTTAGGAACCTCAATGCCAATAGTACCCTTTCCAGGAATGGGCGCGATGATTCGAATTCCTAGCGCAGAGAGGCTTAATGCAATGTCATCTTCCAAACTCTTAATTCTAGAAATCCGGATGCCGCGAGCAGGCACAATTTCATACAGCGTAACCGTAGGGCCAATCGTCGCTTTTATTTTTTCGATGTCAATCTTAAAGTTCATCAACGTGTTTACGATTTGGTTTTTATTCTGCTCCAGTTCTTCGCGGTCAATTTCAAGCTGAGAATTGTCGTATTCGTGGAGCAATTGCAGATGAGGGTATTCATAGAAAGGCAGTTCGAGGGTAGGGTCGTAGGGCTCGAGGAGGTCGGGAGTGTCTTCCTGAACAATCTGAACAGGAGGTTTGTAAGCTTGCGCCTCTTCAGGCGGAGTGGGAGGCTTGGCAGCAGGCGTGGTAATTTCCAATTCCGTTTCTTCTTTAGCCTTTGGCGCCTGTACAGTGGGTTCAGCAAAGAGAGCGCTTTTTTGCGACAAATCGAAAGTTAGCTGCGTACCAACAGGTGGTTTTGGCGAGGGCGCAGGTTCCTCCGCAGGCTTTTCCGCGGGAGCAGGAGGTTGTTGTATTTGAGTACTAGGAGCAGCAGGGCGACGCTTCTTTCCATACTCTCCGCTAAGTAAATCGAGCCAGGCGCGCTTCACTTCGTACAAGAATTGCCTCCACGTAAAATCCGAAAAGTCAGGATTATTACTCCAAACAAACACCACAACCAGAATGAATACTAAGAGCAGGAGGGTGCCGGCTACGCCCAAAAATCTTTGAAGCCACAAACTGATGCTCTGGCCAAACACACCGCCCACCGGAAAGTCTATCCATTGAAAGAAAAAAGAACCTAGGATAGAGATGACTACTGTAATCATGACTGTGCGGACGAACAAGCCGCTCAGTTGAGTAAGAGGTACGCCTCGTATAAGCGCCAGCCCGTATTGATAGCACAGATACACTAGCGAAAAGGAGCCTATGCCAAAGCCCCAATAAATTAGACTGTCTGCTACGAAAGCGCCCAAACGACCCAACAAATTCTGAACCGCTATGTCTCCCAAAAAGATCTCCCACGAAAACTGGTGAACTATGTCGTGGTCTACATCCCAAGTAAAGAGATAGGAGAGGAAGGCTATGGCCAAATAAGCCGCGGCAAACAGCAGGAATACGCCTGTTGTCTTGAATAGGCGTTCGTTGCTGATGTTAAATTTGCCTTTAGCCATGTGTATAAAAAGGGTTTTTTAGGCCATTGTTACTTGAAAAGGGGCACAGCAAAGGTAGTACTTCAACAATACTTTCATCTGGCTTTTTCACAGAGCTGTTTTTCTGTTTGCTACAAAGCGTTAAAATAAATTGATATCGTGCGCTAGAAGATGCGAGAGAGAAAATCCGATACGCTGCTTCAAGTTAGTCTATAGTTTTGCCTGCGACAACGACGACGATTTCCCCCTTTACTTCTCGTTGGTGAAATGCTGCAAGCAGTTCGCTTAAAGGTGCGGTGATGATCTCTTCAAATACTTTGGTCAGCTCGCGGGCAACGCAAGCCCTGCGGTCTTGGCCGCAGACCTCGGATAGCTCCGTCAAGCAGCGCAGCAGCCGGTGCGGTGATTCATACAAGACAAACGTATGGGGCAAGTCGGCAAGATATTTTAAACGCATCTTTCGGCCTTTTTTATGCGGTAGAAAGCCTTCAAAATGAAAGCGGTCGCACGGCAGGCCGCTAGCCACAAGAGCAGGGACGAAAGCCGTAGGCCCTGGCAAACACTCTACGCGTATGCCCGCCTGGCGGCAGGCGCGCACAAGGAGAAACCCTGGGTCACTAATCCCTGGCGTGCCTGCATCCGACACCAGTGCCATCGCCGTGCCGGCGCTCAACTCAGTTACCACCTTGTCAACAAGAGCATGTTCGTTGTGGGCATGAAAGGCGCGTAAAGGAGTGCGAATAGCGTAATGATCCAGCAGATGTCGAGTTGTGCGCGTATCTTCGGCCAGGATTACGGATACTTCCTCGCGCAGCACGCGCAAAGCGCGCAGCGTAATGTCCTCCAAATTTCCGATAGGTGTGGGCACTATGTATAGCACGAGAAGAGCAAAACACGCCTAAGCGCTGCGAAGTTGATAGGTATAGGTCTCTACAATTGGATTGGCCAATAATTGCGAACAAGCAGTCTCAACTGTTTGGCGAGCTTCTGCTTCGGAAGA
Organism: Saprospiraceae bacterium; assembly: GCA_025055285.1. GTDB lineage: Bacteria > Bacteroidota > Bacteroidia > Chitinophagales > Saprospiraceae > M3007. The sequence continues at coordinate 56,235 of JANWXM010000017.1, read as the reverse complement.
AGCTTCTAACGTCAGCGTAACGTGGCGGCCAATGCGTACATCCGTCACACCACTCAATTGCAAATAGCCGAGATTATTCAGCACTGCTTTGCCCTGGGGATCGAGCAGTTCGCGGTGAGGCATGATGTCAATTTCAGCAATAAACTTCATAAGTACAATGAAGCGTAGTAGCAACAGCAAAGGTAAGGCAACTCAATACGTGGACAAACTGCACTTTATTCGCGAAATTTATCTAGTAAGTCTGCTAGCTCGCGTGCCTCTAGCTCTGTCAAATGATGGCCAGGCATCTTCTTAAAATCAGCAAAGCCCGTTTCGTGAATGCTTTTAAGGAGTGCTCTGCCGGCCTCCGTAATCGTAATTGCTGCCATACGGCGGTCTTTGCGGCTTACGCTTCGCTCGACGTAGCCGCTCTTGTGGAGCTTGTCTACAAGGCGGCTCACGTTGCTACTGCGATCAATCATGCGCTCCTTGATATCCAACACCGAAAGGCCCTTAGGGTAACTCCCGTTGAGAATGCGCAAAATATTGTATTGCGGATGCGTGATGCCAAACGGCCGCAAACAGCGGTGAATGTAGCAGTCTAGCCAACTGGCAGTAAACAAAATGTTCAGAAAAGCCCGCTGATGAGGAGGTAAAGGCTTTGAAGTTTTGAGCTCTGCTTCGAGTTGCATAAGTAATTTAATGTGATACACTAAACGCCGTAGTTCTTCATATAAAAACCTAAAATGAGTCTCTGGTTTTGGAAAATGTTGTAAATTTCGCAGCCTAAAGATGGACAAATAATCCGTACAAGTAGCAGCAGTGGAAGAGACTTCGAGGAGACGGGATGCTTCTTTGGTGGCCTTAAAAGTGAGTGCGCACGCAAAAAGTCTGCGCGATGCTGCTTTGTTCATTTAAATTTTCCCTAACCATATCTACAACCGACTAGCCATGAATGCTTTCCGAACAGATGTGAATGCGTGGTTGCAAAGCCGACCTCACGTAGTCGTCGGCCGTTCTTTTCCATTCGGAGTGTATTTGTGTACTCCCTTGCTATGCGATGACGCTAATGAGAGAGAACAGCTGGGCAAGCCTATAGCTTTCTTGCTCAGTAGTGAAAAATACATAGAACTTGTAGAGCCTGATGGCGCTAATCAAAATCTTTGGGAACCACTCCTGTGTGAGATGCGGCGTTGGCAGATAAGCGGAGAGCCAAGCCTTCAAATGCCCTCCGAATATTGGTGTGGTTAGGCTTGATACTCAGCAGTAGGCGCTAGGCAGATGGAATGCCTGCCACAAACTCGCTGCGCGCTACTGGAGAAGGGCCTATTTTTGCCCTGTGCAATCCGTGGAATTCAACGTTTGAACGTTATGTCGAAAAAACATCACATAGCAACCCGACCACAACCGAAGCCCAAACCTACACCGATAAAGGGCTCTGCTACAGCTCGCGAAAAGACGACTCGCCCTAATAAAACTCCTCTCCCGGGCCGATGGGAGCCTGCAGGGTGGTGGAAGGGAGCCCTAGTCGTTATGGCCATCACAGCAGCCTGTTATTTGCCTTCCTTGTCAAATGACTTGGTAAACTGGGACGATGATCCAAATATTACAGAAAATCCAAATTTGCAGCGAATTGATCTAGAGAGCCTCTATAACATCTTTCACATCGAGAAGGGAAACGTCATTGGCAACTACAACCCCTTGCCCATCTTTACCTTCTACTTAGAAAAGTGGGCTGTAGGTGAATTTAATCCGACCCTCATTCACTTCAATAATCTCCTGTTACATGTGCTAACGGTTTTCTTCGTTATTCGATTGCTGTTGCACATGGGTATTGGCCTCGGTGGCGCCATGGTAGGTGGGCTATTTTTCGGTATTCACCCCATGCGTGTAGAGTCCGTTGCTTGGGCTACTGAGCGCAAAGATGTTCTCTTCGCTGTTTTCTTCTTTGCCGCTCTGATGTACTACGTGCGCTGGATAAAAACCGAAGAAGCCGGAAAACGCACGATGCTTTACCTCGGCATGGTGGTGTTGGCTATTTTGTCTGGATTTTCCAAAGTCCAGGCCGTAACGCTCCCCCTCTCCATGTTGGCCTTAGACTATTGGTTTCGCCGTCCACTCACTCTTCGCCTTATCTGGGAAAAAACGCCGTTTTGGATCATCTCTCTCGCCTTTGGCTTAGCAAATCTCTATACGCTGCGCCAAGTAGGTTCTATTGCTGTCATGGATGAGGTGACGAATTTTACCCTTATAGATCGCTTGTGTATCGGTACGTATTCTTTCAGCGTATACCTGTACAAGTTGTTCTTCCCTTATCCCATGTCACCTCTTTATCCTTACCCTAAGCCATTACCAATTTGGGTTTATTTGTCGCCTATCCTCTTTGCCGCGGTTTGGTACGGCGTTTATCGCATGTGGAAGGCTGACCGACGTATTTGGGTATTTGGCATGCTCTTCTTCTTCTTCAATGTGATGTTCTTGCTTCAGGTGCTAGGTGCTGGGCAAGGCTTCCTTGCTGACCGATTCACTTACGTACCGTACTTTGGTTTTTTTGCTATTGCGGCTTGGCTCTACGATACTTACGCTGCTCCTAATCCGCGCTGGCGTGTGCGCGTCAACTATGCTTTAGGTGCCCTTTTTGTTATATACGCCATCTGGACGGTGCGTCAGATCGGGATCTGGAAAAATGGTGGCACGCTTTGGACGCACGTTATGAAGTACGAGAAAAAGCGCAATGCTTTGCCTTACTGGAATCGAGGCCAGTACTTGCGCAATAAGGAGGGCAAATACGAAGAGGCTCTGGCGGATTATACCACTGCTATTCAAATAGAGCCTGATAATCCAGAATTATCCAACAGCCGTGGCAAGACTTACTTCGACATGGCGCATAGCGGTAAATACAAGGGTCGAGAAAAAGAGTTGATAGAGAAGGCTTTGGCTGATTTTAGTGCTGCGCTTTCAAAGCCAAACATAAAACCAAAAACTAAAGCTGAAGTCCTTATTAATCGAGGAGGAGCGCTTGCTTCATTGGGTCGCCTAGAAGAAGCATTAGCAGACCTCAATAAGGGCATCGAAATAGATCCCTCCAATAAAAATGGCTACCTAAATCGCTCCCTTACTCATTTTCACCTACAGCGCTATGAGGAAACCCTCAAGGATTATACGGAATACCTTCGCCTCGACCCGTATGCCCCCAATATCTGGTATGAACGCGGTATGCTGCGTCGCTCGCTTAACCGACTCGATGAGGCAATCGCCGACTTAAATCAGTGCCTTAAACTCGATCCAAAATTTGCCTTAGCTTATTTAGAACGCGCCCGAGCATATGCCTTGAAAGGGCAAAAGGACTTGGCGCAGCAAGATTATCAACGCGCCCAACAGATGGGTCTTCAGCTTGTGGATTTCGACAGAAAGCTCATGAGTAAGTAAGCGAGTCCTCACAATATGCCTCTTACTAATAATGTGCTGCGGCCTTTCTTAAAGGCTTGCGTTGTCGAAGCTGGCTGCGACGAGGCAGGCCGAGGTTCTCTGGCGGGCCCTGTCTTCGCTGCAGCCGTTATCTTGCCCTCGAACTTTACTCACCCGTGGTTGACCGATTCTAAACAACTTCGCGAACGACAGCGCGAACTCTTGCGCTCCATTATCGAAAACGAGGCCCTAGCTTGGGCTATTGGCCGCGCTGAGGTAGAGGAAATTGATCAGTTAAATGTGTTACAGGCAACCTTCTTGGCAATGCATCGCGCTCTGGATCAACTCTCTATTCGGCCTGACCACATCATAGTAGACGGCAATCAATTTCGACCTTATCAAAACATCCAACATCAGTGTATTGTCAAAGGCGATTGCCTATACACAGCCATTGCAGCCGCCTCTATACTGGCCAAAACTTATCGCGATGCCGAGATGCGGCGCCTAGCCGCGCAGTTTCCTGCTTACGACTGGGCCGAAAACAAGGGATATCCTACCTCTACCCATCGCCGGGCGCTCAGGCTTTATGGCCCAACGCCGCACCACCGCCGTTCCTTTTGCTTGATACCCAGCAGCAATCAGTTGCACTTGTTCTGACTACGACTGAAACGGAAGTAACGGGAATGAGCTCAGTCCTCAAATCGCAAGTGTTTGACCGTTAGGCCCTTATTAATAAGCTGTTTCAATGAGTCTACGCCGATGTTGAGATGCATCTCAGCAAAGCGCGCAGTGACGGCCCGGTCAGTTGCTTCTGTCTTGATACCGTCTTCTTGCAGAGGCATATCGCTTACGAGCAAAAGCGCCCCTGCTGGCATGCGGTTCTTAAAAGCCGCAACAAAAATGGTGGCCGTTTCCATATCGATAGCATGGCAGCGCAGGTCGCGCAAGCGCTTTTTGAAGTCTTCGCGATGCTCCCATACGCGCTTGTTGGTCGTATACACTACGCCCGTCCAGTAGTCCTGCTCGTATTCGCGAATAGTAGTCGAAATGGCTTTTTGTAGGGCAAAAGCGGGTAAGGCAGGTACTTCGGGCGGCAGATAGTCGTTGCTTGTTCCTTCACCTCGAATGGCAGCAATAGGCAGAATAAGGTCGCCCACGCGATTTTTATTGTTGCGCAAGCCACCGCATTTGCCTAAAAAGAGCACAGCTTTAGGCTTTACTGCTTCCAGTAAGTCTATGATTAGACCTGCATTTGGGCTGCCAATCCCAAAATTAATGATAGTAATATCCTCTGCTGTTGCCGCCTGCATGGGTCGGTCTACTCCGTAAATGGGTACGTCATGCTTGTCGGCAAACATGCGGATGTAGTGACTAAAGTTCACAAGTAAAATGTACTTGCCAAATTTCTCCAAAGGCATACCAGTGTATCGCGGTAACCAATCCTTAATGATGCGTTCTTTCGTCGCCTTTTGAAGAGCCTCTACTTCTTCTTCCGCCTGGAGGAGAATGCCATAATGCTCTAAAGATACCTTTTCTTCCATATCCTTTTTTGAGGCAAAGTAAGGGTTTGGCTTCTAAGTAGATAAAAAACTCAGGTGAAAAAACTGTGTAGTACTCATCGCTGAGTACGAATAACTTCCTTAACTGGTTTGCATAAAGAGATTGCGGACAACCTACTGAAGCGAGGCAAAAAGCCCGCAAGCCTCTAAGGATGCTGCCTACGTTCGGAGGCATCCTAGAAAACGGAGACCTCCAGGAGATATTTACCGTCGAGGATCTCAAAAACTGTTAAAAGAAAACTGCGCAGCGCTTTGCGATTTCCAACCTCGAAAAAGCTCCCAGTATCCTCGGAAAAAATCTGTCCTTTCGCATGTGACCATCAGGGCGTGAAATCAGCCTTAAAGCAAAACAAGTGCTTATAGAAAGACTACTCAAAAGAGGGTGGAATATTTTATAAGAACTACTTTTGTAGCCTGTCTTCGGGTTCCTCACTTTAATTCGTGCGAAACATGTGCGTTGTTTGTAAGTCTAGTGGTTGGCCTGTGGCTCGGCTCCTTTTGGTTTTTTGGGCAGCAATGGAGAGTTTTTTACTCAGCGCCCAATCGAGTAAAATAGACTCAGAGTTAGCTCAGCGCATGAGTGCCGATGCTGCGGCACTGCATTCGGCTATTGTCCTGCTCTCCGAACAAGTAGACGTCCGGTCCTTATTGATTCGCTTCGAAGCGGAGCAAACGCCATTGGCAGAGCGCTCGCGCGAGGTGATCTCTTCTCTACAGGCCAAGGCAGCTGCCACACAACCGGCCCTGCTAGAGCGATTGCGCCCTCTTTCGGGTGTAGAAGCGAGCAGCCTTCATCCGCTGTGGATAGTGAATGCCATTCACGTTCGAGCCAATGCTGCGGCCTTACAACGCATAGCCAGTTGGCCCGAAGTAGCCGAAATCGTCTGGAATGCTCCTGTACAAAATGCAGAGCCCGTGCGCAGTCAAATAGCCTCAAGCATTCCCAACGGAAAAGAACCTGGACTGGCGGCTATTAAGGCTCCCTTCCTCTGGAACCTAGGCTATACAGGTTATGGCCGAAAAGCGTTGATCATTGATACAGGTAATGACGCTGACCACCCTGCTCTTCGAGCCAATTTCTGGTTTCACCACGTGCCTATCTCGCAAGCGTGGAACGGCAGCGGCCAGCCAGAAGATTGCGCCGAGCACGGTACCCATGTGACAGGCACAGTGTGTGGTCTTGACCGACGAACAAACGATACTATTGGGGTCGCATTCGATGCTTTTTGGATGGGCGGGCCCATGTTCTTTCCAATAGGCAGTGCGAATGGATGCAACCGCTCATTCAATCAAACCGTGTTCTCAAACATTGCAACTATGGAATGGGCACTTGACCCCGATGGCAATCCGACGACTACCCAAGACCAACCCGATGTAGTAAATTGCTCGTGGATAGCTAGTCCTTTTGATTGCGGTTTTGTCGTGGCCATTAACGCGCTCAATGCTCTAGAGGCAGCAGGGATTGCCGTGGTTTGGGCAGCGGGAAATGATGGACCTGGTGCTGTAACGGTAAGATCGGGCCCTGCAATGAACATGGATCTGGTCAATACTTTCGCTGTAGGTGCTGTTGATGGTGCTGATCCGGCTTTCCCGATTGCTCTCTTCTCGAGTCGAGGTCCTAGCCCTTGTGGTGGTTCTGGGTCTATAGCCATTAAACCTGAAGTAGTTGCTCCTGGGGTCTCGGTACGGTCGGCTGTTCCTGGCACAGGCTACAAGTCATTTGATGGTACCTCAATGGCCGCTCCGCATGCGTCGGGTGCTCTCCTACTCTTGCGACAAGCCTTTCCTTACCTGTCGGGCATCCAGCTGAAGTTGGCTCTTTATAATTCAGCAGACGATTTAGGCCTCTCCGGAGAAGATAACACTTACGGACGCGGCATAATTGACCTGGAAGATGCCTACAACTATTTGCTTCAGCAAGGACATGTCCCCGTGCCGCCACCTCCTCAGGATCTCGACGTTCTGACTATCGATGTCCAAGTGACTGGCAAGTGCCTTGGTCCAATAGAGGCCACTGTTACCTTTGAAAATGCTGGAAAACAACCAATTACATCTTTGGAGATTTACTATGGTATTGAAGGAGAAGCGCTGAAGCTCTTCACGTGGACAGGCTCGCTGTTGCCCAATACTTTTACCACTGTGGCCTTGCCGCCCTTGTCCGTCGTTTCACCGGGTAAGTACAATTACATAGTGGAGATACGCGCACCTAACGGCTTACCCGACGATCGACCTCTAAACAATCGCTTCAAACGCTTCTTTGAAGTCGCCAATGAAGAAAACCCGCGCGCAGAAGCACTTCAGCCCTTGCCAGTATGCTCGGGCGCACGCGTCCTGCTAGAGTACAAGACAAACCTAGATGCGCAGGAAGAGGCTCTATGGTTTAGCGCTCCTCCTGCAAATGCTCTTGTTGGGCGAGGTAAATACTTTTTGACACCTCCAATAACTCAAAAAACGACTTATTACGTCAGCGAAGTAGCTTTCCATAGGGTAGGCCGTCTGGGTTTAGAAGCAGGCTCGAATAGCTTCAATAGCACAGAAAATGGACTGATTTTCAACGCACAAAAACCGTTTATCCTGCGCACCGTAAAGGTCTATGCCGATCAGCCCGGTGGGCGTATGATACGCTTACTGGATAAAGATGGCAATCAGCTCGTGAGTAGGCCAGTCGTTATCACTCAGCCTGGAGAGCAGCGCATTACCCTAAACATTAGCGTCCCAAAGGCAGAGAGATTAGCTCTAATCCTTGCAGGTACAAATCAACTTCGGCATTCCGTAGGTTCTTCGGGCTTTCCCTATGTTGTGCCCGGTGTGGTAAGCATTCTTGCTGGCCGAACTTCCTCTGGAAGCAGTACTACTCTGGCATACTATTACTTCTTTGACTGGGAAATTGAAGTGCCCTCTATCTGCGGGCGAGTAGGGATCCCTCTTGAAGTCAGGGCTGACCCAGCCCCCGTCGTATCGTTTAGTGCTTCGCCCGATACTGTCCTATTGCCCGGCTCAGACACAGTTACTTTTACAGACCAGACGCCAGACGTTGCCTCCCGATTATGGCTATTTGGCAACGGTCAGACGGGAACGGCGGCTCAAGAAACGGTCTCCTACGCCCAAGAGGGCAGCTATCGCGTATGGCTTGTGGCAACCACGGCCAACGGCTGTAGCAATGTAGCGGAAAAAGAGATCATCGTGCGAAAAGTAGTGTCTCTTTTCGACGTGCCTGGATTAGTTGCGAGGCTGACTCTTTTCCCGAACCCAGCAAGTGAACAAATTAATTTGATGTTGGAGGGAGCAACAATTCCGCCAGACCGCGTGGAAATCACTGTCTTCGATGCACGAGGGCTGGCTGTGATCAATCAGTCGGAGGTAGAACTTCACCAAGGAAGTTATCACACCTTAGACATATCGTTGCTGCCTGCCGGACACTATGCTATTGTGGTTCGCTGCAAAGGTCAAGTGTGGGCTTCTGCCATCTTTGCACGTCACTAACCTCTCGTCAAGGTATCAATGATCGCAAATTGCTGCCTTCTTTCAGGTGAAGCAGTGAGTCAGCTCCCTGAAAATACCTTGTATTCAGTGTTTTAGACTCATCCATTTCTATCATAACTCATTAGGCGAAAGAGAAGAGGCCTTTTCCCAATGTTATTCAGCGTCTGGGCAAGTTGCAACAGCTAGCAAAAGCTAGCGAGTGCTAGTAATTTTGCCAAAATAGCAAGGCGATTTTTGGCTTGGAAGCTTTTTGCTTAGCTAAATTAAACGCAGGAAGAACTTTTCTTCGGAACATGCGCAACACTGCAAATACATCGCTGGCCGTTTCCTCAAGAAAGGACTAAAAAGTGTACTTTGCTTGTATGAACATTTTTTTAACGCTAAACGGCTAAACTAGGAAGCGCGTAGACCGTTTCTTATTTTCTGATGAGACGAGTTTAAGAACGCTTTCTGTCTAGACAAAATGATGGAGGGAAAAACAAACACCTTGACCCCGTTACAGCGGGTAGTTCGATTGCTTTCTAAATATCGACGCGAGTTGCGTTTCATTGTGCTTTACGCCATTACTTCAGGGTTGATTAACCTGTCTTTGCCCTTGGGGATTCAAGCCATTATTGGCTTGATTGCAGGTGGTGCTATCTCTGTCTCTTGGGCACTTTTAGTAGGAGTAGTTGCGTTAGGCGCAGTATTCGTAGGCATCTTAAAGTTAATGCAACTCTCGATTCTCGAGCATATGCAGCGCCAAATATTCACGGACGCTGCCCTTGAATTTGCGGTGCGCATTCCTCGACTCAATCTCGAAATGCTGCGAAAAGAATACGTGCCTGAGCTTATCAATCGATTTTTTGATACGATGGCCATCCAAAAAGGGTTGCCAAAGATTATCTTAGAGGGCACGACGGCCATATTGCAGATCCTTTTTAGCTTAATTCTGCTTTCTTTCTACCACTCTACTTTTGTACTCTCTTCTCTGCTTTTGCTCGGCGTGTTGGGGTTGCTTTTCTGGTGGACAGTCCCCCTAGGCATGAAAGCAAGTCTAGAGCAGTCGAAATACAAATACAAGTTAGCTCACTGGTTAGAGGAAGTTGGGCGTGTATCGAGCACTTTTAAGTTGGCAGGAGAGATTCGCTTCCCTATTGACCGCACTGATGACCTCACAGTAAAGTATTTGGAGGCGCGCGAAAAGTTGTGGCGAATCTTATTGCTGCAATTTAGCACAAGTGTGGTGTTTCGTGTCCTCGTGTTAGGAGGCTACTTAATTCTTGGCAGTATTCTGGTCATGGACAACCAGATTAATATTGGCCAATTTGTAGCTGCGGAGATTTTGGTCATCTTTATTGTAGAGTCAGTAGAAAAACTCATTTTGCTGCACGAAACAGGTTATGATGTGCTCACAGCGACTGAAAAAATTGGGCAAGTAGCGGATCTACCTATAGAACGTGAAGATGGTATTCGCGTAGAGGAGTTTTGCGATAATCATCAGCCTTTCCGCGTCGAGTTGCGCAATCTTTCTTATAAATACGATGACTCTCCCGAGCCCGTGCTTAAGAGCATCAACCTGGATATAAAGCCAGGGGAGCGGGTCGCTATAACAGGCTACCCAGGAGCCGGAAAAAGTACCCTCATGGACATTCTCTCCGTAAGCAAGCGCGATTTTTCAGGAATGCTCCTATTTAATGGGCTGCCTAAGCAGAACATCAACCTGCGCAGTTTGCGAGAGCACATTGGCGACTACTCTTCTCAGGAAGATATCTTCAGAGGTTCCATTTTAGAGAACATCACGTTAGGTCGCTCAGAGGTGCCTACTCAAGAAGTCTTAAAACTGGCTGATAAGGTTGGTTTGATGGAGTTCATTCGAAAAAGTCCACAGGGCTTAAACACGGAGTTGCTGCCAGGAGGCCAGAACATTCCACGCAGCACGATTACAAAACTCCTTATCGCCCGGGCTATTATTACAGAACCTAATCTATTGGTTATGGAAGAGCCGCTGGGCAATCTAACCTTTAGAGACCGCCTGCGTATTGGTCGGTTGTTGGTTGACCGCCGAAATCGCTGGACTTTTATCTGCGCTACCGCCGACCCACTCCTGGCGTCTTTATGCGACCGCGTTATCGTCTTACGGGAGGGACAGATTATTATGGATACCACTTATGATGAAGTAGAACGTTCTGAGCATTTTGAGCGGATCTTTCGTTCTAAGTCTGAAATGGCTGAAGATTACGACTAAAACTATAGAACTATGCTGGGAATTTCCGAAAATTCGGTAAAGTGTCAGCGCGACCTAGAAACCCTTAAGGCGCCCAAGCGCAATCAAATAGTGCAGTGGCATTTTATGGCACGTCGTCTCTTGCTGGCTATCATGGTTATTTTTGGTATCATTCTTTTCTTGCCTTGGCAGCAAAACATTCAGGCTACCGGGCGCGTAACGACGCTGCTTCCTGAAGATCGCCCTCAAACAGTGCATTCGACTATTGCAGGCCGTATAGAAAAGTGGTATGTCATGGAAGGGCAATATGTCAAGGCAGGAGATACGATCGTGCGTCTATCGGAGGTTAAGGCGGAGTATTTCGATCCTCAACTCGTGGAACGCCTTTCTCAACAGGTACAAGCTAAAGAGAACGCCATTAACGCCTATCAGAAAAAGGCAATAGCCCTATTGAACCAGATAGCGGCTATGAAACGCGAACGCGATGACAAAATCCGGCAAATCAATAATAAGATTCGACAGGCGCAACTTAAGATCGAGGCAGACAGCGCTGCTGTCGTCCAGGCTAAAGTAAATATTCAAATTGCTCGTCGCCAGTTTGAGGGTGTCAAAAACCTCTACGAGCGCGGGCTAAAATCCCTAACCGAATTTGAAGAAAAACGAGCCAAATTACAAGAAAGTGAGGCAAAACTTGTTAGTGCTGAAAACGAGTTGGCTACTAGCCGAAATGATTTGGATATTTTGCATACAGAACTAAGCCTGATTCGAAATCAGTACGACAATCAGATTGCAAAAGCAGAAAGCGAGCGCTTCAACACATTGTCTGAAATGTTTGACGCGCAGGCTATGCTGAACAAATTGCGCATCGATCGCGAAAACTATAGCCGTCGAACAAACTTCTATTACATCACTGTACCTCAGGATGGATATGTGGTACAGGCGATTACCCCAGGTGTGGGTGAGATCGTCAAGGAGGGTGACCCAGTGGTTAGTATTTTATCAGCGAATCATCAATTGGCCGTTGAGATGTACATTCGACCAGTAGACCTGCCTCTCATTCGGCTGGGCAATCAAGTGCGCTTTCTTTTCGATGGCTGGCCCGCCTTCTTCTTCAGTGGCTGGCCTAATATTTCGGTGGGCACCTTTGCTGGGCGGGTTGTAGCTATAGACCGTAACATAAGTGAAAACGGTCGCTTCCGAGTACTGGTGAAACCCGACCCAGATGCAGAACCTTGGCCCAAGGAGTTACAGGTTGGCGGGGGCGCAAAAGGTATTGCGCTGTTGAATGTGGTGCCTGTTTGGTACGAACTATGGCGCATCTTAAATGGTTTCCCGCCGGATTTGTATGCGTGGGGTAAAAATCAGGATGAATCTAAAGAAAATGCACTTGCACCTAAAGCACCGATCAAACGAGTAAAATAAGAAAGCGGTCTACATTTGCTTATGGCCAACCGCCTCTCCATCGCCCTTTGGCTTTTCTTTCTAGTAGTTCGGTGTGACCAGCTTGTTGGCCAGTCTCCTGCCCACTGGGATTGGCCGAGCTTTCGCTCTATAGTACTTCAGTACCATCCTAGAGCTCGCCAGGCAGACCTCTTACTCGAGCAAGCGCGAGCTGAATTACTTAAAGCTCGCGGCGGCTTCGATCCTGTGCTCTATAGTCACTGGAGTGGAAAGCACTTCAATGGTAAACAGTATTTTCAATATACTGAAATGGGTGTAAAAGCACCCACTTTGCTAGGGATAGAATTTAAGGGTAACTTTAATCGTAGCGTAGGCGAGTTTGTAAATCCAGAAAGCACCTTACCGCTACGTGGCCAGTTAGCTGCTGGTTTTCATTGGACATTAGGTCGAGGATTGTTCATAGACGACCGCCGTGCCGACCTTCGCATTAGCCAAATTGAGCTCGAACAACGTCGCGCAGAGCGACTTGCCTCCCTAAACGACTTACTTTTTGACGCCGCAAAGATTTATTGGGATTGGACTTTCGCCCAAAATGCTCTAAGCATCTATCAAGAGGCCTTAAGGCAGGCCCGCATTCGCTACGAGGGTATTGTAGAAAGCTTTTATCAAGGTGATAAGCCCGCTATTGATACGCTCGAGGCTTTTATTCAAGTGCAAAATCGCCAACTCGACGTCAATTTCGCGCTGCTCGAACTTCAGAACGCCACCCTTGCCCTAACTACTTTCCTCTGGGGCACAGACGGCGACCCTGCTGGCCTTGGTGCAATTCCTACATCTCCTGAGGTTCTGATGGCTGCTACCTATCAACCCTTATCTGAAGACTCTGTTCGCGGCCTGCTTCAACAAACTCAAAATCAGCACCCTCTGTTGCAAATCTATAGCATCAAGCTCCGTGCCTTAGAAGTGGAGCGGCGGCTCAAATTAGAAAATCGAAAGCCTCAACTCAATCTATCCTATCAACTGCTCGGAAATGGCTGGCAATTCTTCTCCACGCCGGGCATCGAGGTGCCTCAGATACTTGCAAATGATATCAAGTGGGAAGTCAATTTTAGATACCCTATCCTCAACCGCAAAGCTCGTGGCGACTGGCAGCTAACTCAAATTAAAATTGCTCAGAATAACCTTGAATTGGCTCAAAAACGCTTAGAAATTGAGAACAAAACTCTTCAATACGTAAACGAACTCAATACACTGGCGCGTCAGATCAATCTTTATCGGGACATTACGAATAACTATCGCAACCTCCTTGACGGTGAGAATGAAAAGTTTCGCTTTGGCGAAAGCTCTGTTTTCCTCATTAACGCGCGCGAACAAATCTGGTTAGACACCCAAATTAAATACCTAAAATTGCTCGCATCCTATCGAAAAACAGAGGCTGCTCTCCTTTGGAGCGCTGGCCTTCTAGCAAGATGATGCCTATCTGCGTCTAATGCGTTCAAAGAAATCCTGTGCATAAGATTCGCCAATTGGCACCGTACCTCGAGGAGTGACAACTATGTTCTTTTCGATGTATATTATATGTACCATATTGACTAGGTAAGACTTGTGCACTCGAGCAAATATATCCGAGGGTAAAAGCTCCTCCATCTTACTCATTGTCTCCCGAATAACAAGCATGTCTTTTTGTAAGAATACTTTTAAGTAATTACTCAAACCCTCTATGTAGATAATGTCATTTAGGTTTATCTTATGTAGTTTTCTGTCTGCTTTTAGAAAAACATAAGGGCTGTTCTTCGCAGGGGGAGGAGGTTCGCCAAAAGTAGGAGATACGCGCGTAACCTTTGTCACAGCTCGCAGAAAGCGCTCGTAAGAAATAGGTTTTACTAAGTAATCAATTACGTCTAAGTCGTAAGCAGTAAGAGCGTAGTTATCATAGGCCGTGGTCAAAACGACCTTTGGCGCTCGAGCGCCCAGGTACTTTAAAAATTGCAGACCATCCACTTCTGGCATCTGAATATCCAGAAACATAAGGTCAACTGGTTCTCGTTTCAGCACAGCCATAGCCTCCATAGCATCGCTGCATATGCCCACTAAGCTCAAGCCTTTGGTCTGAGAAATGTATCTCTCTAAGATGAGCTGTGCCGGTGGCTCATCCTCTACTATCAAGCAGCGCATAGTCCATCTTCCTTTGAAGTTTTAAGTATAAGTTCACTCGATACTTGTCTGACATATCCTCTATTTCTAAGTGGTATTTGTCCGGGCCATACATAATTTCTAGGCGCCGCTTGACCGTCGGTAAACCTATGCCTTCCCTTCCTTTGAAACCTTCTTGATGCATCGTATGCACAGCATGCTTGCTATTTTCTACATACATGAAGAGAGAGTCCTCTTCAATATGAATCACTATTTCTACGTAACGTTTGGAAATGGAACCGCTTAGACCGTGCTTAAAGCTATTTTCAACAAATGGCAGCAGTAACATGGGAGCAATATACAGACCTTCTGGGCTGCCCTCAATACTTAGTTTTATAGATACCTCTTGGTCTAAGCGCAGGCGCTCCAAAGCTATGTAATCATCTATGTAAGATAGTTCATCACTTAGAGGCACTAATACATCCTCACATCGAAGCATGTAACGCATTAACCCAGATAACCTGAGAACGATTTCCGCTGTCTTATCCGATTTTTCTAGAGCAAACGCGTAAAGACTATTGAGCGTATTGAAGAGAAAGTGAGGATTAATTCGATAGCGCAACAAATTCAATTCGGATTTGAGCTGCAAGTGCTTTATCTCCTCCTCTTTTATTTGGTTTTCATACCAGTACTGCATGAAGGAGATGCCAATAGCCGTTGCCATGAACCACAACATTCCAACAAAGTACTCAACAAAGCTGGGCTGAGGCGGCATTTCTTCGAAAAAATTGCGCCCAATCCATGTCTCTGTTTGCATGTGAATCCAAGACCACACAAGACAACTACTTAGCGCAATAAGCCAATATAGGTACTGTCGCTTACCTGCGCGTACCAGCCGAGGCATTACCCATCCACTGATCCAATAAAAGAACATGGGCGCTATGAGGATAACGTTCAGTGCTAGAACAGACTCCCCTTTTGACAAGGGCCATTCTAATTCTAAAAAGGCAGGGAATAGAAAGATGAACCAAAATATAATATGGATTAAAGCCTTCTTTTTTAACATAGAGATTTGTTTAAATAGAAAAAGCCGTATAAGTGCTGAGATGCCAAACGTCCGTGATTTTTCTGCTCGCTAGACTCGTTTAACCGTATATCCAAACAAATATCTGTAAAACTCGCAGGTAAATATTTTTTTGTGCCGATCTGCGCCCTTCAAAAGTAAGATTTCGACTTTTACTAATAGGAGGAGAACTTTTCCAAAGTTAGGCACAAAGGTAAGGGCCTAATCCCTTCCCTCTTTTTTGGAATCAGCCCGTTGGTCATCGGAAAAGGGCTGTTCATCACATTCTAGTGTGTTGCCAACAGAGTGCTCCAATACTTTTGTGAGAAATCGCACTCATATGAGTAAATGCCGGCGTCTTCTCAGTTTGATGTTTTTGCTCTTTGGTGTGCTGCAGTTGGGCGCCCAGGAGGAGAGCATCATCATTATGACGACCGTTGAGTACTTGGATCTTCTCGATGGCAGCGAATCGCGCTTGTACATCACTACCCCGGACGGAAGAACGGAAGAGGTGCCCTTGAGAGGGCTGTATTCGTTTGGAGGGTACATCAGCGAGAAGAAGATTAACTCGAACGACTCGGTTGTAGCCAAGCGGCTGACGGAACTTCAGAAGAAGGGTTGGAGCATTTTAACGGCGACGGCTTCCACACAGCCCAAGACAGAGACGGGCAAGCCGCCGTGCATTTTGACGCGTTATGTCCTCATCAAACGCGGTCAGAACTAGAAAAAAATGGTCATATGAAAGGTATCGTTGTTTTTGTTATTGGTTTGTTGTCGGTTCAGCAGCTATGCTTAGCTCAGAGCAAGCCGGCAGGGCGTCCGGCGCCGCAGAAGCAGCCCACAGGCTGGCACGTTGGTTTGAGTTTCGGCCTGGCAAACAACGTCGTAGAAATGGACTTCTCAGACAAGCCCTTTTGGCGTTACGATTTTGCCGAGGGGTGGCAATATCCGGGTCTAGAGGTACATCGTGCCTTGTCTTCTCGCCTACGGGCCACTCTTGGCGTGAACATTTTGCAAAGAGGGCAACAAGTAAAGACAATTCGACAATATGCAGGAGTCAACGACATTCTGCTTGTGAGAAATTATTTGAATGTGCCTATTGGACTATCCATAGCTCTATTCGACACACGTTTGTCGCCCTACATAAGTGCAGGAATATACGGAGCCTTCTGGATGAGTGGAAAATGGAAGGGAAGCATGTTACTTACAATGAGTAATCCTTACGAGGAAGGCTACGATCGTTCTAAGCTTCCAGCGATTGATTTTGAGGCTCCATATACATTTGGTCAGTCAGAAAGTACGGGCATAAGAGAGAATCGTTTAGATTTTGGAGGATGGGGTGGTTTTGGTTTGCAATACAAAACCAAAAAAGGATTACTTGCTTTCATTGGATTTAATGCCTCAAGAGGCCTATTACCTATTTATTCGGACACAAAGGGAGTTCGAGGTTTCGAAGCGCGCTACAACCTAACTTACATCATTCAGATAGGTGCAACAATTTCCATAAATAAGAATGTTACAAAATAGTTAGTCATGAGAAAGGGTAAACTTTTTATTTCATTTTTGACACTGTTCCTATTTTTTGGTTGCATAAAGGAGGACCCTCTTGTAGAGCCTGAGCGATATCCAAATACTCCAAAGGGAAACTTTCAAGCTTTTTGGGACGGTATGAATCGAAGATATGCCTTTTGGGAGTACGACCCTACCGATTGGGATGCTATCTATGAAAAATACGAGAAGCAGGTAACAGATGAAACCTCTCCATCGGAGCTGGCTGACATATTTAAAGAAATGGTAGAAACCCTAATCGATTGCCATTACAAAATTTTAGTACAAATTGATACGCTAGAATTCGAAATATATCCGGGTAAAGTTAATGAAAACCTCGAAAAATACCATTTTCTTCTAGATAAGGCGTATTTTGAAGGCAAACTTTTCAACCGTTTGGCGCCAGGTACAAGGAAAAAATACAAGGGTTTCGTCTATGGAGTGCTCAACAATAAATATCAATATATTCACTTACCAGAGTTTGATATTTTTAACGTCGCAGGAGAAAACCCTCAGTTTGTGGTTGATTTATTTGAGTTTATGGCGAATCCAGGTCCTGAGATAAAGGGCGTGATCCTGGATTTGCGAGCTAATACTGGCGGCAATCCGGATGAAATTTCTTTAATAGTGGGCAATTTCACAGACAAAGAACTAGTAGTGGGAGAGTCGAAGACCAAATACGGAAGTAATCGCAATGAGTTTACTCCTTGGGTGCCTGTAAAGGTCGTGCCGAATCCAGAGAGCAAAAATCGCTTGCCAATGGTAGTGTTGTGCGATGGCTTTTCGGTGTCCTCTGCAGAACGAACCACTATGGCTCTCAGCCTTTTACCTCAAGTTACGGTCGTGGGTGAAAGAACGTTTGGCGCACAATCTGCCATCTACCCAAATAAGGTAGGTCGAAATTTACAATACGCAGGGTCATTTTCCCTGCCAAATGGCTGGCTCGTTGTATCTGCTTTTGAAGTGTATCGCTTCGCAGACGGGCAATTATACGAGGGCGTCGGCTTTCCACCGGACGTAGTTGTTCCACTCGATGTTGCGCGTTTTAAGGCTACTGGTTTTGATAATCAACTAGAAAAGGCACTAGAGATTTTACCTAAATAAGGGAAATACACCGAAGTCCTGAGATTTTTTTATTCGGTAGCTCGTCGTCAACAGCGGCGGGCTATTGTTTTTGAAGGAGATGTGAGCATTGAGATGCCCTTCAAACGGCGCTGTGTTGTTGTCAATGAACTGTAAGAACCTTTATTTATATTCTGAAACAGTTGGTTATGCAGGCAGGAATCTAAAAATTGGGTGCTGATTTCTTTTGCCTCAGTTGAGGAAGAATTTCTTTTTTTAGGCTTGCATTCCGTGTTGGCTGGCTGTTCGCGTAGAAATCCAAAGATTCGTGACCAGTCTGGTCAGCCAGTTGGTGAGAAGTATGAGTTTTTCTCCTTTTTTGGTAAGGGGCTATTACCGCACTCATTGAAATCCAAAAAGTGGATGAAGAAATTTAAGTCTTATCTCTTGCTATTTCTCAAAGTTAAGCCCGTTGGTCATTAAGAGAAGCCGATTTATCACATCTTATTTAACTGTCAATAGTAGGCTTCCATACTTTTGTACTAAATACAATGACCTATGCGTAACTTTCAGTATTGTTTAGTGCTAAGCTTTTTGCTCTTTGGTGTGCTGCAGTTGGGCGCCCAGGAGGAGAGCATCATCATTATGACGACCGTTGAGTACTTGGATCTTCTCGATGGCAGCGAATCGCGCTTGTACATCACTACCCCGGACGGAAGAACGGAAGAGGTGCCCTTGAGAGGGCTGTATTCGTTTGGAGGGTACATCAGCGAGAAGAAGATTAACTCGAACGACTCGGTTGTAGCCAAGCGGCTGACGGAACTTCAGAAGAAGGGTTGGAGCATTTTAACGGCGACGGCTTCCACACAGCCCAAGACAGAGACGGGCAAGCCGCCGTGCATTTTGACGCGTTATGTCCTCATCAAACGCGGTCAGAACTAGAAAAAAATGGTCATATGAAAGGTATCGTTGTTTTTGTTATTGGTTTGTTGTCGGTTCAGCAGCTATGCTTAGCTCAGAGCAAGCCGGCAGGGCGTCCGGCGCCGCAGAAGCAGCCCACAGGCTGGCACGTTGGTTTGAGTTTCGGCTCGATCAACAACGCTGTAGAGATGGATTTTTCAGACAGACCTTTCTGGCGTTATAATTACGTCGAGAGGTGGCAGTATCCGGGTCTAGAAGTGCACTACTCCCTGGCACCGCGTGTGTTGGCAACCTTCGGTCTGAATGTTATCCAACGCGGCCAAAGGGTTGAGACTATCCAGAAGTTTGCAGACTATCAAGACTATACACTAGTACGTACCTACTTGAACATACCGGTTGGTATTGCAGTAGAATTGTTCGATACAAAGTTTTCGCCTTTTGTTAAGGCCGGTATGTACGGCGCCTATTGGCTCAGCGGTAAGTGGACGGGAAAGGTTCCGCGAATATTGGACAACCCATATGACGAGAACTATGATCCAGGCCAATTTACCTCATTAGACTTTGAAGCGCCATATGAGTTTTCTGAGAACGACGACACGGGTATAACAGAAAATAGGTTAGATTTTGGTTTTTGGGCTGGAGGAGGGTTAAAGTACCGCATAAAGAGCGGCCTGCGCCTGTTTGCATCTTTTGATGCAATGCGCGGTCTTTCCTCCATTTACACAACCACAAGAGAGGTGAGGGACTTTCAAAAGCGTAAGAACGTAGGCTATCTTCTCAGCATAGGACTAACTATTCCTATTAATAGAAAAATCTAGCATCCATTATGAAAATTAAGCATTTATTGCCACCACTGTTTTTCTCCTTGTTTATCCTAGGATGCGTCAAAGAAGAACCTTTCGTCGAATTTGATCGCTATCCTAACACACCTAAGGGAAATTTTCAGGCCTTCTGGGACGGCATGAGCCGAAAGTATTCTTTTTGGGGGTATGATCCCACCAATTGGGATGAGGTCTACGATAAATATGTTAATAAAGTAACCGACCAAACGACAGATTTAGAATTGGCAGAGATATTCGATGAAATGATTGATGGACTAATAGATGGTCATTACGAAATACAAGTGACAATAGATACAGTAGTAGCCTTATATTCTCCGGGTTTTGTTAATGACAAAATATCGAATTATCATTTCCTGTTAGACGACGAGTATTTTGAGACCAAGATATTCAACCGTTTATCGCCTGGAACGCGAAAGAAGTTTCAAGGTTTCGTCTATGGTGTGCTTGATAACAAGTATCAGTATATTAGAATTCCAAGTTTCAGTATATTTAAAGGCCTTGCCAGCAATCCGCAGTTTTTCCTCGAGATGCTCGAATTTATGGCCAAACCGGCGCCTCAGTACAAGGGAGTTATTCTGGATTTGCGCCAAAATGGCGGTGGAATCGCAGATGAGGTTCCCTTGATTGTGGGTAATTTTACTGATAAAGAATTATTGGTAGGTGAGTCTCGATACAAGTACGGCAGTAATCGCAATGAATTTAGTCCATGGGTACAGCAAAAGATATATCCTAACCCAAAAGGGTACAATCCATTGCCCGTGGTGGTTTTATGCAACTCCTTGTCGATTAGTGCTGCCGAACGTACTACGATGGCGCTGAGTGTATTACCTCAAGTGACCGTGGTGGGTGAGACTACCTTTGGTGCGCAGTCTGCTGTGCTCTTTGGTAGGGAAGGTGAAGACTCTGTCTACGCGGGTTCTTTCGAATTGCCAAATGGTTGGACGGTCAAAATGGCAGCCGAAGTATATCGCTTTGTCGACGGAAAACTTTACGAGGGCGTCGGCTTTACGCCGGATGTAGTGGTGCCCTTTGACGTAAACTTATTCAAATCTAGCGGGCGCGACAATCAGTTAGAAAGGGCGTTGCAAATCTTGCCTAAGTAAGGAACCTTTTGCATTCACCGAGAATCTCCCTTCAGCAGCTCATTGGTCTTCAGTGGGCTGCTGATTTTGCGTTTAGAAGTACCTCCTTTTCCAAAGGTCTATTTCCTATTTTTGCAACCTACGAGGATGCAGCCTTACGTTGCCTTACTCTCGAAATTTGCGCTACTACCCTTTCTTCTGCACTTGCTATTCAGGCTGTTAGAGTACAGCACATGAACTATCCAGCGTTGAGGATGTGCAGTCTTACGCCCTCTTCGGGCCTGCCATAGGTTGTAGGCAAGGGTGTGCATTTGCTGATGTACGTATTTGTCACCCGCGCGAAAGCTATTTTTGCTACTCCACAAGGGCAAGCTCTCAGTTATGCTTGGCGATATTAAGGTATTCTGAAAGGTGAGGCCAATGGAATTGTCGTTGGCGCACTTGATGATCGGGGCCATTTGCGCGAACGTCACCTACGTCGTTTGGCCAATGCTGTTGCGGGTATGGGCTGTCACTGCACTTTCGACTGGATGCCAAACGGAGATGAGGCTTTAGAGACGCCAATTGTACTTAGCCTTGAGCACGTGCTTAACCCTCGTCGATAAAAGAGCTCCTCGTCCACTTTGTTTCTTAATCGAGAACCAATGCCAACTAGAAAAATGTTCAGGCAATCGCTTAATATTCTAAATTTCCGACTTTTGCGCCCGAAAAGATGATGGATATCTTTATTCGCCTCCACCGAGAAGGCTTCGCTATCCTAACTGTAGTTGGCCTCTTGCTTTTCTTCACCAATGTCCTTTTACGGACTTCAGGGTCGGTCTACTTTCGACCGGTGTTAGCAATCTCCCTTATGGTGTTTGGTTTTTTGATGCAGTTTTTTCGCGATCCAGAGCGCCCTATTGAAAGGAAAGACAACCGATTGGTGTATGCTCCCGCCGACGGACGCATTTGTGCCATTGAAGAAGTTGTCGAAAAGGAGTATTTTGGCGAAAAACGTCTTCAAGTCTCCATTTTCATGACTCCTTTCAACGTACACGTCAATCGAAATCCGGTAGGCGGTATAGTGCGCTATTTTCGCTATCATCCAGGAAAATATCTGGTAGCTTGGCATCCGAAAAGCAGTACTGAAAACGAGCACACTACTGTGGTGTACGACACAGGCGAGCATCAAATCCTTATGCGCCAAATCGCGGGCGCCCTTGCTCGTCGCATTCGCTGGTATGTTAGCGAAGGGCAAACCGTCGTACAAGGAGATGACATGGGCTTCATAAAGTTTGGCTCTCGCGTAGACCTCTTTTTGCCACTCGAAGCAAAGCTAAATGTAAAGATAGACCAAACTGTGCGTGGCAATCGCGACATTATTGCCTATCTGCCTGAATAACAACTTGCCGAGACATTGCATCATATGACAGACCAAGAGCTCATTCGACGTGAAGCGCTTCAGAAACTACGCAACCTGGGCATTGACCCTTATCCAGCGGAGGCTTTCGAGGTCACAGCCTATGCTGCTGATATCGTCGCCAACTATCGAGAAGAGACTCTCCAAGACGGCACTAAAGACCGCTTAAACTATCAAGATGTCTCGCTAGCCGGCCGTATCATGGCTGTCCGCGAAGCTGGAAAAGCCCTGTTTATGAATTTGCAAGACAGCAGCGGCCAGATTCAGCTCTACGTACGCCGCGACGAGTTCGTGCAAGGCGAAGACGGTTCCTTCTTTGATGTAGTCATCAAAAAATTGCTCGATTTAGGAGATTATATTGGCGTGCGCGGCTTTGCCTTTAAAACCCGAACTGGTGAGGTAACGGTGCACGTACGAGAATTAAAATTGCTTTCCAAAAGCCTGCGCCCTTTGCCTATCGTCAAACGCGATGCCGAAGGGCATGTTTATGATGCTTTCACTGACCCGGAGCTGCGCCACCGCATGCGCTATGTAGACCTAACGGTGAATCCCCAGTATCGACAAATCTTTATCAAGCGCAGCAAGATGATTCGTACGATGCGGGCTTATCTGGACGAACTGGGCCTCCTCGAAGTGGAGACGCCTATCCTCCAACCTGTTTACGGTGGTGCATTAGCGCGGCCTTTCATCACGCACCATCACGCATTGGATATGCCGCTGTATTTACGCATATCTAACGAGTTATACCTTAAGCGCCTCATCGTCGGCGGCTTTGACGGCGTTTATGAATTTGCTAAAGTTTTTCGCAACGAAGGCATCGACCGCACGCACAACCCGGAGTTTACGCTCATGGAGTTCTATGTAGCTTACAAAGATTACCATTGGCTCATGGGCGTCACCGAACAAATGCTCGAGCGCGTTGCTCGCGCCTTAAGTGATGATGGCTCTCCTATTATACCTTACGGAGAACATCGGCTCAATTTTGCTGGTCCCTACGCGCGCCTCACTATGGCTGAGGCTATTTATCGATACACCGGCTTAAACATTGAAACCGCCACTGAGCGTGACCTGCGCGCCTATTGCGACCAGCACAATATTGAAACCGACCCTAGCATGAGCACTGCTCAACTCTTGGATGAAATCTTTAGCGAAAAGGTAGAAAGACACCTCATCCAGCCTACTTTCATCCTAGACTACCCTATCGAAATGTCGCCTCTGACCAAGAGACATCGCAGCAAGCCTGGCTTGGTAGAGCGCTTCGAGTTATACGTCAATAGCAAAGAGGTAGCCAACGCTTACTCGGAGCTTAATGACCCTATAGACCAGCGCCAACGCTTCGAGGAACAGCGTCGCTGGGCGGAGCGTGGCGACAAGGAAGCCATGGCGATGGATGAAGACTTCCTTCGCGCTCTGGAATATGGCATGCCGCCTACTGCTGGTATTGGCTTCGGCATCGACCGCTTAGCCATGATTTTCACCGGCCAAACCACCATCCAGGAAGTGATCTTCTTTCCGCAAATGCGGCCTGAAGTGAAACACAAGGATGTCGGGCACACCTTCTAAAGGCCTGTGCCAGCTGCATCTCACCAAAGGTTGTGCTGGAGCATTCATCGCCTCATTGTTATTGGCAGCTTTGCCCTGTTCTACCTAATAAATTGAACATCTATGGAATGCTCGATGTGCCTGTTGAGACAAGGCAGTGTAGTCTTTGGTAAGCGGCATTCTGCCTGTCTTTGTAAGGTGAGCTTTTTAAGACAAGAATTCACTGGCGCCGAACACCCGCCGCAACACTGCCTACTTGCCCATAGGAATATACTCGCTTCAATTACCTGAAAACGAGCAAACGAGAATGCGACGAGCGAAAAAGTGGAGTAAGATATAGGCTTTCTTAGGCCTTCCAAAGCACGTCTTTCACAAGTGCATTCCAGCTTCAAAAAGTATCCACCTTACCTACCTCTTTACCTACGAAAAGGTGCACGACCCACTGTAGCTCAACGAAGTCAAAACGCTGTCGTACCTTTTCTTGATGAGAGAAGGAAGCTCCAATAAGCGCTGAAAAATTTTTTTCGGGGAAAAATAAATATTTTTTTTATGTTTTTTATCAACAAACTAGGGCTTTTTTCTTTTTCATTAAAAGATATAAAGGTTTGTTTTTCAAAGCTTTAAAATGAAATCGCTCAAGATATCCTTTAAAAAATACAAGAACAAACGCCTTTTTTTGTTCTTTACTAGTGGTAGTGACCGTTGCACTTTTGTATCGTCAATGATAGGGAACGGAGAGAAAGAACAGAGAAGCGGTGATCATTGACCAACAGGTTTGAGACTTTTCATGAGATTATACGGGAAACCGCCGCGGTGCAAACGAGTGCCGCGGTTTTTTTCTTTTGCTCCTCTCCGGCTTGGTCACTCGCATGCTGTGGAGGCTTGAGGAAAAGTTGCCAGCCTTCTTTAATTAGGCTTTGCTGCCTTAGAAACTGACTTTGTAAGGCCAACCGAAATGCGTCGATGCTTCTTGCTAGAGAAGAAGGCCACCTCAGCGGGTACTCGACGCAAAAAACTGCTGCATTTGCCCGAAACACCTCGCTGCATCAAGAATGCGTACATTTCCTTTCAACAAGTTTTCGTGAAAAACTGTGAAAGCTCGGGTTCAGTATAGTCGACTAAGCGGACAAGAAGCGTGAGCCTAAAAAAATTCTCCTCGGAGACGATTAATATTTTTCAACAAATCATAATTATCTCGTGTAATTCTTTTTTGTTAAAATGTTGAATATCAATGTATTTTATTGAAAAAATATTACTCGTCGCTTTTGATTTCGGAAAACAAATCTATTTTTTTGTTCTTTATTGCGGTTAAACGCTGCTGCACCTTTGTATCGTCAATGATAGGGAAGTTGAGAATGCGAGAGGCGAGAAGTGGATATCGTTGACCCACGGGCTTGAGACTTTTCATGAGATTATACGGGAAACCGCCGCGGTGCAAACGAGTGCCGCGGTCTTTTTTTTCACTTATTCAAGATGAGTGCATGCGGCGTATGCGTATGGCAAGCATTAGCGCGATGCTGATTAGAAAGAGCCCGCTAAGCACCAGTACGCTAGAGCGCATTCCGCCGAACAACTGTGCCACAAGCCCAAAAACTAACGTTCCGAAAACAGTAGATACTTTGTCCATGACATCGTAAAAACTAAAGAATGACGTTGTCTCGAGCGTGTTCTCTGGCAAGAGCTTGGCGTAGGTGCTCCGCGAGAGGGCTTGAGTGCCACCCATGACCAAACCAATTGCTCCGCCGAGCAAAAAAACCTCTGTCTCTGTGTGGATGTTGTAACCGAACAGGCAGATGAGCGTCCAGATGGCCAGCATTGTCAGAAGCGAAATACGGTTGCCCTGCCAGCCCGACAGCCGGGCAGCCAGGTATGCGCCTACGATAGCGATCAATTGGAGTAGAAGCACCAATACGATGAGGCGTGATTTCTCCATCTGCATTTCTTTGTCGGCAAAACTGGAAGCTAAAAAGAGAATAGCCTGCACACCAGCGTTGTAGCAAAAGAAACTGACTAGGAAGCGCATTGTATTGCCGCTTTGGCGCAAAATGTGGAAAGCTTTGCGAATTTCCTCATAACCTTTACCTAATACGTTGGCGGGCATGGCATTAGGGCGGTCGGGAGGCAGTCGCCGAAAAGGTATTTGGGCAAAGCCTAACCACCATACGCCTACACTCACAAAAGCCCAGCGAATGGCTGATGTTTCAGAGGGAAAGCCCAATGCCTCGTATTGAAGAACCATGGCCAAATTGGCCAACAACAGCAAGACGCTGCCCGCAAAACCAAAAATAAATCCGCGAGCGCTAACAGCATCGTATCGATCTTCGGTAGCGATATCGGGCAAATAAGCATTGTAAAACACGATTCCTCCAGCAAAGCCTAGCGTAGCTAGAATAAAGCCAACAACTCCGAGCCACAGGCTTTCGGAGCTCTTGAAGAAAAACAGGCTCATACATGCTAAGGCTCCCACGAACGTGAAGACCCGCATGAAGCGCATTTTCTTCCCGCCGTAGTCTGCAATACCTGAGAGAATGGGCGACACGGCGGCAATAATCAAGTAAGCCAGTGAAATGCACCAAGCCAAAAGCGATTCGTCGCGGATGCTTACTCCGTCGATATTTACTCGATCAGGCGCTAAAGCCAGGAAGTAAGGCGGAAAAATGGCCACTGTGATGACCAAAGCGTATGCGCTATTGGCCCAATCGAAAAATGCCCAGCCATTGATGAGGCGACGATCGTTCTTATCGAACGCTGCGGCTTGGGAGTAATCAGGCATAAGGCGAGCATTTGCTTTTCAACTAAAACCAGCTTGCATTGCTCTTGCGCCGACGGCTGCTAGCGCCGCCTACGCCTAATACCCCTAGGAGGCCGCGCGTTAGTTCGCGAGCGATGGTTGTGCCTATTTGCCGAGTGACCGGGCTGTCCAATACTTGCTCGAAAACGCTTTTCTCCGGACGCGTAGGGCGCGCGCTAGGTATTTCCTTCTGCGGTGAACGTTCTTGAACCTCCTGAATCTTTTCAGTCAGAATCTCGTAGGCGCTCTGACGATCAATTTCTTGATTGTATTTGCGCACAAGTTTGGACTGCGCCACTATCCGCTCTAGTTCTTCGGACGTCAAGACATCCATGCGGGTTTCAGGCGGGCGTACCAGCACGTGTACCAATGGCGTCGGAACACCCTTTTCATTTAGGGCACTTAACAACGCTTCGCCAATGCCCAAATGAGTCAACAAATCCTCGGTCTTGTACCACGAGGTAATAGGATAATTCTCTGCAGCCAATTTAATCGCTTTGCGGTCTTTGGCCGTGAAGGCGCGCAGGGCATGCTGTATCTTCAAGCCTAATTGAGCAAGGATACTCTCTGGAATGTCGACTGGGTTTTGTGTGATGAAAAAGATTCCTACTCCCTTAGAGCGGATAAGCTTGATGATGGCTTCCATTTGCTGCATTAGAGCGGGTGTAGCCTCTTGAAAGACGAGATGCGCCTCATCGATAAAGATGCATAGTTTCGGTTGGTCGAGGTCGCCCTCTTCGGGAAAGGAAGCATAAATCTCAGCCAACATCTGGAGCATAAAAGTGCTGAACAGCTTAGGCCGATCTTGGATGTCGGTCAACCGGACGATATGCATCACGCCGCGGCCATTTTCGTCAATTCGACATAGGTCCTGGACATCGAAAGACAGCTCGCCGAAAAAGCGATCTGCTCCTTGTTGCTCTAATTCCACGACCTTGCGCAAAATGGTAGCCGCTGTGGCGGAGCTGAATTGGCCGTATTCGGCTTCTATGGCTGCTTTGCCTTCGTTGCCCAGGTATTGCAATACCTTTTTAAAGTCCTTTAAGTCGAGTAGAGGCAGCCCATGGTCATCGCAAAATTTAAAAATAACGGCCACAACACCGCCCTGGGTGTCGTTGAGGCCTAAAATTCGACTAAACAGCACTGGGCCAAATTCGCTCACTGTGGCGCGTAAGCGAGCACCCTTTTCTTCAGATAGCGAAAGGAACTCTACAGGGTAGCGCGCGGGTTTCCACTCAATGCCAATTTTCGAAACGCGCTCGGTAATTTTTGGATTTTCCGTGCCAGGCATGGCAATGCCGGAGAGGTCGCCTTTGATGTCCATAAGCAGGCTAGGCACGCCGTGGGCCGCCAATTGTTCGGCGATAGCCTGCAGCGTCTTAGTCTTCCCTGTTCCTGTAGCACCCG
The DNA here is from genome assembly GCA_025055285.1 of Saprospiraceae bacterium. Classification (GTDB taxonomy): domain Bacteria; phylum Bacteroidota; class Bacteroidia; order Chitinophagales; family Saprospiraceae; genus M3007. The sequence continues at coordinate 28,409 of JANWXM010000017.1, read as the reverse complement.
CGATGAGGCCATGGCGGTTCATCGTGCGCAAGGGTATTCTCACTTGAACACCGGGAATAGCCTCTCCGTCGAGTATGGCGCCACCCAGTACGAAGGAAGGGCCGCTAAACGTATATCCTTTAGTTATTTCGGCGCTAAAAGTTTCTTTTCGTTGCATGGGTAAACTAATTTTTAAGCTGTTTTAGCCAATTAGCGATGATTTTCGCATCGGCCTCTGTAAAATTTGGAATAGGCTCCATAGGCGGATAGTCCGGCCAGTTTTCCGGTTGAGGTTTGCGCATGAGCGCAGTCATTTGTTTGGGCGTGTAAGTTTGCTTTGCTAGTTCTCGCCAACTAGGGCCAATGAGACGCACTTCAACGGCGTGACAACTCGTGCAGGCGTATCGGCCCATCACGTGCTTTACTTCAGCTGGCATAGGTTGAGCTATGCTGGCGCTCAAGATGCCCATCAAGGGAAAACAAGAAAAAAAAGCTACCGCTTTCATGCCGGCAAAAGTAAGCCATTGCGCATTTATGGCAGCAGCGACCTCTTTGTCGGAAAAGAGCTGCCAAAGGCAATTTCAAGCAAAGTGTTATATTTTCGATGAAAGGGCGTTTGGACAGAGAGGTTCACCAAGTAACATTACACCTAAAGCTCGCACAGGCAGGGCAGAAAGCCGCTTTTTTTAGGGTCGCCTTGTTCTGTGTAGCAGGCCCGTCGAATGCCTAATCGTGCGGATAAGATTAAAGTAAAGGTAGGGTTAATTAACCCTCAGAAAAAATCGCTTAAATAAAACGCTATCAAGGTTTTGCGCCGTGAAAAATAAGGGCCAAATCTGAGCAAAATTCAATCGGCCTACCAAAAGAACAGAAAACATGCGCCAAAAGCTGACCTGTTTGCGCTGAGGTGTGGATGTTGCAAGTGTACCTCTAGCGAACTTTGCAGGCTATCGGTGGGCTTATCCTAGTTTGGTAGAGGCGTTTGCTACAGAGGTTTTGTCTATGACTACAGACACGGAAAAAAGGAACGAGAAATACGCGCGCCTCTGAGTAACTTTGTCATAAGAACTTCCATTCTTCACAAGATGTTTAGGGTCTACAATGCGTGCAGTGAAGCAGAGGGAGAGTTGAGGTTAAAATAGTGGTAAAGTGCTGTAAAAAGGGAAAGAGAACTCGGGCAAAGCAATAACATTATCTAGGAGTCTTTTTCGTTTTCTATGGGACTATAGACAGTAAAAGAGTCAGGAAAATAAGTCTCAATTTGATGGACTTTTGCCTATAAAACCAATAAATATTTTGTTTTTGGATCTAAAGATAACTTATTTTTTATATAAAGTTTGAATTTTCGATTCATTCTAGAAATTAGTTCGCACAACAACAACTGGAGTACCTTTGTCATCACTTTTTAGACTGTTTTATCTAGGCTTATGGCATGCTCTTCTGTTTCTGCTGAGCCCTGCAGCAATCAATTTGTGCACATCGACATGAAATGGACATCCACGTTGCTGATCTTTTCCTTTTTGGGTCTGCTCGGAACTGCACTGTGGTTTAAACGCCAAGAAGTGTGGTCTGCTGCCTCCAGCCAAAATCCTCAAAAAGAGGCTCTATTAATCAAAGGGATTTTAACTGGCTTAGAGCGTTTTCATTATGAGCCGAAGCCTGTAGACGACCGGCTCTCGAGGCAGGTTTTTCATTTTTACTTAAAACAGCTCGACCAAGGCAAGCGCTTTTTTACAGAGGAAGATATTGCTCAATTGCTTGTTTTCGAGAACGAACTGGATGATCAAGCGCGTGCCGGAGTCTTTACGTTTTTCGATCGCACCATGGAACTTTACGACCGGGCCCTGCAGAAAACCCAACAGTGGTACCGCGAAATTCTCTCTAAGCCACTGGATTTTTCCACTGAGGCCTACATTGAAATGAATGGAGATAAAGCTCCGCGCGCGCGCAATGACCAAGAATTGCGCCAACGCTGGGAACTTTGGCTAAAATATGAAGTATTGGAGCGCATTCACAACACCATTAAAGAGCAAGAAAAACCCGAGTTTTCCGGAGAGAAGAAGGATCGGCAAACGCTAGAGGCCGAGGCGCGTCAGAAAACGCTGGAAGTATATGACCGGTGGTTTAAGCGCATGCAGCGGCGCGACCGCAGCCGTCGCCTGGAGGGCTACCTAAACGCCTTCGTAGGTGTCTTTGACCCGCACTCGGGCTACTTCTCTCCACAAGAAAAGGCTGACTTCGACGTCAATATGTCGGGCAAACTGGAAGGCATTGGTGCGCGCCTGCAAAGCGATGGAGAGAAAACCACTGTGATAGAAATTGTGCCAGGAGGGCCAGCCTGGAAACAAAAGGAACTTGAGCCCAAAGATGTCATTCTTAAAGTAGCGCAGGGTGATGAAGAGCCCGTAGACGTTATGGGAATGGAAATTGACGATGTGGTAGCCAAAATACGTGGCCCAAAGGGCACCACAGTGCGCCTTACCGTGCAAAAACCCGATGGCTCTATCAAGGTCATTTCCATCGTGCGCGACGTGGTTATCACTGAAGAGGCTATGGCTAAGTCCCTCATACTTAGCACAAAAGGTAATTCAGAAAAAATTGGTTACATTTTCCTCCCTAAATTTTACGCCGACTTTACGCCGCAAGGCATCACTTCGTGTGCCGAAGACGTTGCCAAGGAAATCGAAAAGCTCAAGCGAGAAGACGTTAAAGGGATTATTTTAGATCTCCGCAATAACGGCGGAGGTTCCCTGCGCGATGTGGTGCGCATGTCAGGTTTTTTCATCGAAAGCGGACCTATTGTACAAGTGAAGAGTCGCAATCGACCTCCTGAAATTAACGAAGACACCGATCCGCGCGTGCAATATGCTGGTCCACTAATTGTTATGGTCAATGCGGCTAGTGCTTCTGCTTCCGAAATCATTGCCGCTGCCCTGCAAGATTACGGACGCGCGGTTATTGTAGGTGCTGCCTACACTTATGGGAAGGGTACCGTCCAGCGTTTCTGGGACTTAGACTATTCGACGAGCGACCCAAGTGTCAAGCCGCTTGGGCAAATGAAGGTAACAATCCAAAAATTTTACCGCATCACCGGTCAGACAACTCAACTAGAAGGTGTCAAACCTGATATCGTGTTGCCTGACACCTATAATTATTACGAGTACGGCGAGCGCGAAAATGAATATTCGCTGCCACCTACCAGCATTGAGCCATTGTCTTTCTCTCAAAAAGTGTACAATGTGACACCGCTTGTTGAGCAACTCAAAAAAGAAAGTGCCAAGCGAGTTAAAGATGACTCTACCTTCCGAAAGATTGAGGAGAACGCTCAGCGTTTTCGCCGACAAAAAGAACAAACACGCATGCCTGTACAATGGGAAGCGTTCTTCCGCCTCCAGAAAAAAAACGAGGAGGAGTCAAAACGCTTTGAAAATATGTTAACACCCATTCAAGATTTGACCATTGCCAACTTAGCGGCAGACTTGCCACATATAAAAAGCGACTCCTCTCGTTCGGCGCGCAACGACGCCTGGCTTAGCGAACGCCAGAAGGATATTCAACTTTACGAGGCCCTACGCATAATGCAGGATATGATTCGCCTCAATAGCTTAGCTTCTCGAAAATAGACTCCGTATCCTTGAGACGAGGGCAGTAGTCCGTACAAGTGGGCCACTGCCCTCGTCTCTTTTTCTGCCTCGTAGCCGTGCCTTGTTCTCAGTCTGTCCCATGAATTCTCCTAACGCGCTGTCCTTGAGAGCGCTTCGGAGAGGTTCGTAGTGAGAAAACTCAACGTATCCGGTTAAAAGGCAGAAATTAGAAATGGTCATGTCTGTTTCTCATTTTTAGCCCCTGTAAACGTAAATTGAGCCTTTTATTGAATTGTGAAAAAAATCGCGCTCTTTGTTATTGTGAATTAATCCATTGGTTTTTATACCTTTGCCCGACAGAATGTTGCCGGTGCATAATGTTTTGACGCCTTTTTCTCTAATTTACTTTACTCTCTTTCACTGCCGCAAAATGCTTCCTATTTATTTTCATGATAGGAAAGCAGGCCAAAATTCCGTTTCTAAATATGAGCGACTCAAGCAGTAGTGGTAGTTACCCTTCTAGACTCCCTTTCTTAGTATCCTCCCTTCTTTTTCTGCTGGTGACAAGTGTGGTGAGCACGTCTTTTCGTCCGGCGCGCATGCTAAGTGTTGAAATGATGCAGCAGCGCGAGGAGATTGTGCGATATGCTCAAACCTTCATTGGCACGCCGTATAAGTACGGCAGTCGTAATCCGCAGAAGGGTTTTGACTGTTCGGGATTCACCAGTTACATCCTCTCCAAGTTCGACGTTCCGCTTTCAGCCGGGTCGCGCGTGCAAGCCCTGCAGGGCAAACGCGTACCCTTGAGTGAGGTCGCTCCTGGAGATTTGCTATTCTTTGGTCGCAAAGGCCGCATCCGTCATGTGGCCCTTGTGGTGGAAAATACACCCGGTGGAATCGTGTGTATTCACAGCACGCGCCGCGGTGTAGTGTTAGAGAACGTACACGCCTCCTCGTATTGGAGGCCGCGCATCTTGTTTGCTCGAGATGTCTTAGGCGAACATTGAAACTGTATTGGTCACTTGTCGTGGCCTGCTAAGAGAAGAAGGTTGCCCTAACATAAACGCACTGGCTAACAAAGCGAAAAATTAGGCGGTTGTTGGACTCCCTCCGACAACCGTTTTTTCTTTTACAACGAATTAAATTGTTGTGGCAACCGTAGACGTTTTATTGCCGTGCGCTGAGTAATTTAAAGGGCCTTGCACTCTTTTCGCAGAAAGGCTAGCTATAGTTCCTTGAAATGTTCAGGAGAAGAAAATCCTCACAATTGCATTAACGGCAAACAGTCTGGTCGCTGCTTCTAATATAGTAGTTGCGAGTGAAAATATCAATCTTTTACGCTGCAGGCCAATGGTTATTTGTAGAAGCAACAGCGAAGTGCTCTCTAGTTTTTAGCTATACGAGAGCGTTAACATGCCGTGCGAAAATTGAGTCGGTTACTGTTGTTCGATCAACGATTTAATGCCGCGGTTCCTGCACTTTCGGGTTTTCTTCTGACTGTTAGGGAGATTTTCAAGAAATATCGCTTTGAAAAACATTTTTATTAAAAAAATAATTTTTTATGCGATTAAAACGGTATTTTATTTTTATCCTTCCTTTGCTTTTTCTTTTAATCCTATTGTTGTCGTTGTGTACGCCCGTTCGCAAAGCAGTTGAATCGCCTTCTTTGCCCTCTCCTCCTCCTTCTGAGGCTCGCCTGCGCCGGGATATCGTACAGTATGCACTTCAATTGCGAGGTACGCCTTATCGGTATGCTGGTAAGGAACCGACTACAGGCTTCGACTGTTCTGGGTTTACCAGCTATGTCTTGCGGCAGTTCGGCATTGAGGTATCTCCAGCATCTGCTCTGCAGGCTCGCGAGGGAAAAGCTGTTCCACTATCGCGCGTTCAACCCGGTGATATTATTGTCTTTGGTAAAAATCTGCGCAACATTCAACATGTAGCGATGGTAGTCGAAAACCGCCCAGAAGGTATTATTGTGGTTCACAGCACTACCACTCGCGGCGTCGTTTCCGAAAACATCTCTGCCTCCTCGTATTGGAAACCGCTCATCCTTGAAGGGCGAAACGTGATCGGTCCTCGCTGAACATCGGGCATTGAGGAAGAGGTTGAGATACGTGCTTTTTCTTAAAATTGCGCTAATGGCGAGCGGAAGCGTATTTTTGGGAGGAAAATAACCATTGCATGGAACCGAGACGAATACATCCTCGTCAAATACAAGATAAATTTTACCTCTCTCGTCTTTTCGACGAATTGCTGAAGACCCTCGAGAATAGCGCGCTTCAAGTGGACTCTAAAACGCTAAGCTTCGATACTCAAATCCCTGAGCATGTGCTTGAGCGGTTGCGCAATTTGCATCGAAATCCTCAAGATGCGCTTCATATTCACGCTCGAGATTATCACGTGATATTCCCCCATATCTTAATTCGCTATCCTACTGTGCGCATGTTTGAATTGCCCGACGGTTCCTTCTTTTTCCAGCTGTAACCAAACCAAACACGGCCTCTCTTGTTTCAACGAACATAAAAAAAGTCTGTATGGAAAACACAGTTAAAAGCCCCGTCATGCTCTACACTGAGCAGACGCCCAATCCAGAGGCTCTCAAATATGTAACTAACCGCCTTCTTTATCGCGGGATTGCCGATTTTAAGGACAAAGAATTAGCGGCGCAGTGGAGCCCGTTAGCCTCTGCCTTAATGGAGTTGCCTTACGTAAAGAGCGTCTATTTCAACAACAATTACATCACTATCACCAAGGAGATGAACTACGAATGGGCTGACATTATGCTGCGGCTCAAGGAGTTCATAAAAGACTACTTGGAAAAAGGGGGTGAAGTGATCAAAGAAGGCTTTTCCGAATATTGGGAAAAGTACCTCGCTGAGCAAAACGCCGCGCAGTTTGCCGGAGAAGAGGGCGAGATTGCGCGCCGCATCAAAGAATTGATCGACACCTACGTTAAGCCTGCTGTAGAGATGGATGGAGGGAGCATCGAGTTTAAGGCCTATGAGAAAGGGCGCGTGTACGTAACGATGCAAGGCTCGTGTAGCGGCTGTCCGTCGTCTACGATTACCCTAAAGGCAGGCATCGAGGGTATGCTCAAGCGCATGGTGCCGGAGGTCACGGAAGTTATTCAAGAAATGGAGTGAAATCTTTGGCAAAACTCGCAATAGAGCGAGGCGGCGAATCTGCGCTAAACGCGCGCGATAAAGGCAGGATTTTCGCAACAGAGAAGAAGCTGCTTTCTCGCAATTAAATATTTCAACTTTCGCCATATCTTCGCCGCTGAAGCAAACATGAATACTATTCATCAATTCCGCGCAAAAGGACTTGACGGAGGCGAGATTGACTTCGCAGCGTTTGCAGGCAAAAAGATATTGGTCGTGAACGTAGCTTCAGAATGTGGCTACACGCCTCAATATCAACAACTTCAGGAATTATACACGCAGTTTAGCGATAGGTTAGTGGTGGTGGGTTTTCCATGTAATGATTTTGGAGGACAAGAGCCAGGTGATGCTAAAGAGATTCGCGAGTTTTGCACTAGTCGGTATGGAGTCACTTTTCCTTTAGCAGAGAAAATCCACATTAAGCCACCTCATACACATCCTGTTTATCGCTGGCTGACTACTGCTGCTGAAAACGGTCACTCGGACAGCACAGTCTCCTGGAATTTTCAAAAATATTTGCTCGATGAGAACGGACGCTTGATTGCCGTTTTTCCGCCTGCCTGCGAACCGCTCGACCCTTCCATCCTTGCGTATCTTTCCTAAATAGACGTAGGAAGAAGTGAAGGTGGAGGTAAACACGTCGGCGAGGGATAAATGCCTCTGTGCACATCCATTAAATTGTACTGCGAGCAGGACCCAGGCTATGGTAGTATTTGGTCAAGACGGTACTCAGGCGTATTTGCAGCAAATGCTCCAGCAGGAGCGCGTACCTCATGCCTTGCTCTTGGCTGGCAAGACAGGTTGGGGTACCTTGGCGTTAGCGCTTGAGCTGACCCGCTGGCTACAGTGTCAATACTTTCCTCAGACCTCATCTTCTTGCTCGTGTCCTGCCTGCCAGAAAGCAACGCGATTCTTACACCCTGATATCCATTTTTCTTTTCCAGTTGTAGGCACTAATGCCCTCAGCGCCGACTACTTGAAGGAATGGCGCGAAGCGCTGAGTTCTAATCCATGGTTGAGTGCCAATGAATGGTTTCAGCGGATTGGAGCCGAGAATAAACAAGGCAACATCACCAAAGAAGAGTGTGTTGCCATCGTGCGGCAGCTGAGTTTGAAGGCCTTCGAAGGCCGTTACAAAATTCTCCTCATGTGGCTGCCTGAGTATCTGGGCAAAGAAGGGAACCGGTTACTTAAGTTAATAGAAGAACCACCCGAGCGAACGGTTTTTGTGCTCGTATCGGAAAACACGGATGCCATCTTACCGACTATTTTATCTCGCTGTCAATTGCTTAAGACTCAGCCGCTTTCAGACGAAGCTATTGCAGAGGCCCTGCGGATTTATCAGGGTGTGGAAGCCGAGCGCGCTCAACAAATTGCCTTTTTAGCTGACGGCGATTACAACCGGGCTTTGCATATGGTTGAGGCGTTTGAGAGCGATAGTGGCCGGATGCTCGTCGAGTGGCTGCGCTCTTGTTGGCGCGGTAATGGCGTAGAGTTGGTTCGCTGGGCTGAACGATTTGCTCAGTTAGGCCGTGAGAATCAGAAGGAGTTTTTGGCCTACGTTCTCCAATTTTTGCGCGAATTGCTTGTGCTCAAGGTTAGTCCGCAAGTGCCTGTACGGTTGCGACCGGCGGAGTTAGAAACGGCGCGCAAGATGACTGCCGTTTTCTCCTTTGAGCACATTACTCAATTGGTTAGCCGTATAAATGAATTTATTGTATACATAGAACGAAACGCCAATCCCAAAATCCTCATGTTAAGCGCTTCCATTAATATCCATCATCTTATTAAAAAACCACAAAACGTGTGAATGAGAAGCGATCATGGGCTGTCTAGGTTGTTCTTGCTCTACGGGAAAGGATAGTGTGAAAGGTTGTCGCGCCAACGGAGGATGCGCTACGGGCGGTTGTAACCGCCACAATACATATGACTGGCTGACTGCCATGGGTATTCAGGAGCCACAGCCTTTTGACATTGTAGAGGTTAGTTTTAAAAACGGAGCGCGCAAAGACTTTTTTAGGAATCCGCCGCATACGCGGGCGACCACGGGCGATTGGGTGTTGGTAGAGTCGGCAACAGGAGGCTACGACGTAGGCGTTATTTCTCTGTCGGGCGAACTCGTTCGCCTTCAAATGAAGCGCAAACACGTTTCTGTTGATGCATGTCAGCAAAGCGTCATCCGCAAAGCGCACGAACGCGACTTGGAGCGACTGGATCAGCTGCGCAAAATGGAACACGACGTGATGCTCCGCGCTCGAGTTATTGCTCGCAGCCTCGATCTGAAAATGAAAATCGGCGACGTGGAGTTTCAAGGCGACGGCCGTAAATGCACTTTCTATTATACTGCGGATGGGCGCGTAGACTTTCGCGAATTGATTCGCCACTATGCTCGCGAGTTTAACGTCCGCGTAGAAATGCGCCAAATTGGTGCGCGACAAGAGTCTGCGCGTATTGGCGGCATAGGCAATTGTGGGCGCGAGTTATGCTGTTCTACGTGGTTAAGCGAGTTTAAGAGCGTTAATACCGCTGCTGCTCGCTATCAAAACCTTGCCATCAATCAGACGAAACTCTCCGGTATGTGCGGTCGCCTCAAATGTTGTCTCAACTACGAACTGGATACCTACATCGAAGCCTTAGAGGATTTTCCGGATAAGGCAGACCGCCTAAAAACCCAAGCAGGCGTAGCGGTTCTGGTAAAGACAGACGTCTTCAAACGTCTGATGTACTACACTTATGCAGAAGACCGCGGAAAGGTGTACGCCCTCCATGTAGACCAAGTCTGGGAAGCTTTAGACCGGATCAAAAATGGCGAGATTCCCACTAGTTTGGAAGAAATTCTCTCTGCCATACCCATGCTGCCCTCTGACGAGCCAGATGACGACGAAGAACAAGAGTACGACTATGAGAACGTAACGAATGTTCTCGAACTTCCCATTGAAAAGCGCAAAAAGAAGCGCAAGAAGAAGCGGAAAAAACACAAAGGCCAAACAATGGCTGCTGCATTGGAGCAAAGTGCAGAGCAATCGCCCACCACAACTTCAACGCCTCCTGCCCAAACAACTCAGGAGCCCTCTCCGTCGCCTCAAACTGAGCCCGCTCAATCCGGCCAGGTAAAAACAGAAGGCAATCAAAAAAAGAAAAAGAGGAGAAAGAAGAAAAAGAGCCAAACCACAGCTGACCGCACCGACAATAGCCCGCCACCTACATCCAAATAGAGGGGTTCTTTGTTTTTGAAAATACATCCTCACTTACTTTAGCACCGCACTCGCTTCGTTCCATGCAGTACGACGTTGTTATTATTGGCTCTGGTCCAGGTGGCTATGTAGCCGCCATTCGCTGTGCTCAGTTGGGTATGCGAGCCGCCATCGTTGAGCGATATGCTACGCTGGGTGGTACCTGCCTCAACGTGGGATGCATCCCTTCGAAAGCACTTCTTGACTCTTCGGAACATTATTACGCCGCCAAACATCATTTTAAAACCCACGGTATTGACCTTAAAGACCTTAAGGTCAATATGCCTCAAATGATTCGGCGCAAAAACCAAGTAGTCCTCGAGAACAGCAAAGGCGTCGAATTTTTAATGAAGAAAAACAAAGTTGATGTCTACCACGGCCACGCCTCTTTTTTAAACCCGAAAACCATCCAGGTGGATCAAAAAGAGGAGGGAAAAGTAGAGCTAGAAGCTCGAAATTTTATCATTGCTACAGGTTCAAAGCCCATTGTTCCACCGCATTTCCATTACGATAAAAAGCGCGTCATTACGAGCACGGAGGCGCTGAACATAGAACACGTGCCTAACAAAATGCTTATTGTTGGCGGTGGTGTCATTGGTCTAGAATTAGGCAGTGTATATGCCCGCTTAGGTACAGAGGTCAGTGTTGTGGAATACCTGGATCGCATCTTGCCCAACATGGACGCCGATTGCAGTCGAGAATTGAGCAAAAGCTTAAAGGCTCTTGGCTTCCAGTTCTACCTTCGCCATGCGGTTACTGAAGTTCATCCCTCGGAAAATCAAGTGAAGGTGGTGGCGCAAAGTCGCGACGATGTGTCGAAGAAAATCGTCTTTGAAGTAGACTATTGCTTGGTTTCGATTGGCCGTCGGCCGTATACGGATGGTTTAGGGCTCGAGAATGTCGGCATTACCCTCGATGAGAGGGGCCGTATCCCTGTCAACGATCATTTAGAAACCATTGTGCCGGGCATTTACGCAATTGGCGATGTTGTCCGTGGGCCGATGTTGGCCCACAAGGCAGAGGAGGAGGGTGTTTTTGTGGCCGAGTGGCTCGCTGGTCAAAAGCCGCACATAAATTACCACCTCATTCCGAATGTAGTGTATACCTGGCCCGAAGTTGCTGGCGTAGGATACACCGAAGAAGAGCTTAAAGAGAAGGGCGTGCCTTATAAAGTAGGTAAGTTTCCGTTTCGCGCCCTAGGGCGGGCACGTGCTAGCATGGATTTGGATGGCATGGCAAAAGTTATTGCGCACGCTGAAACGGATGAAATTCTCGGGGTGCATATCGTAGGCGCCCGGGCAGCCGACATGATCGCCGAGGCTGTAGCTTTGATGGAATTTCGCGCTTCTGCAGAAGACGCTGCTCGAATGAGCCATGCTCACCCGACGTACACAGAGGCCTTTCGAGAGGCTGCTCTAGCGGCTACGGCCAATAGACCTATTCATTTGTGAGGGAGGCGATGGCGCGCTCCCATAAATACAGCATCTCCCGTGCAATCTGGCGGCAGCGCTCGTCGTAAATGATTCCCTCTTGTGGGGTATCGTCTGCTATTTTAGGATCGTCGTATGGTAGGGAAAAACGCCGCTCTGCGCCGACGACAAATGGGCAATTTTTTTCCGCTTGCGCACAAGTCATCACAGCGCCAAAATGCTCGCGTGGATTAGGGGGGGCATCATATATTTTGGAGAAGGCCGCAATTGGGGCTACACCCTCCGCGTAGCGAATGAGATAAATAGGATTCTCTCCTGTGGTAATGGGCACTATCTCTAGGCCAGCGCGCTTCAAGGCTGCTACGGTGCGCAAGTTGCATGCCGTCACCTCTGTTCCGCCGGAATAACATTCTACAGGTGCTAGGCCCATCCAGTGAGCGACTACTTGGGCCCACACTTGGGCTAGATGGCTTCGCCGCGAATTGTGAGTACATATGAAGGTTAAACGAACAGTACGCCCTGCGCGAATGACCTCTGCAGCATAAGAGGCTATGCCATCCAAGATTGGAATATGCTCAGGCATAACCGCATCGCGCCGAAGCGAATCCAAATAGTGGCTTATCGGAGCTAAAAGCCGTTGATGCACAGACGAACATACCATACAGCAAAGATAGGTAGAACGACGCCCTGTTAGAAGCAAAGAGCTCTTCTCCTTTTCCGAGGCGGGAAGTTCTTCCTATGCCTGAATGTTCTGACTCGGCAAGGGCGATGGTCGGGAAACGAGAGGCAGGCCAAGCACTTGGCGATACACATTCTCTATGCGCCAGCCCACAGTTTCGGCGTCTAGACCCAATTCGAGCAATCGGTCTCGGCCATTAGTTCGACCCCGCTTGCGTGCGAATTGAAGAGCTAAGCGCAGTTTTTCTGCGAAGTCGGTGGGGTCATATCCGGCCACATAGCAACCTGCTGTGCTGCCCAATACCCATGGAGCATCTCCTGCCGGTGTAGTTACAACAGGGCAATTGCAGGCCATGGCTTCTTTGATCACATTGGGAGATCCTTCGCCGAAGGAGCAAAGCGTCAACACATCGACACTATTCAACAGCTGAACTACCTGCTCGTGTTTTACGGGATAAGGGGCGAGCAACTCCACGTTTGGAGCATTTAATAGGCGTAAAGCCTCTCGCACCAAAGCTATATTTTTGTTAGGATCGTCAGGATTTCCAAGAAAAAGCACATATTGTCGATCTGGGCGCAGGCCTAACAACTCGCGGCGGCCTTCGGGTATGAATTGGAATTGCTCTAGGCGCACGCCGTTGGGGATGATATGCAAAATGCGCTTGCGCCATACTACGCGAGCCAGTTGAGGAGCCTTCACGACGATTGCCTGTACGAAAGGCTGAAGCAAACGCGTTAGCACCGGAAGAAACCAACTCCTCCAGTCCGTTTGCCCAGGGCCTATGAACGTGCCTTGGGCGTCGTCGCCCATGAGCGATACTACGACCGGAACTCGCCCTCGGGAAGCCAACACTGCTACCCATCCACAGAGCGAATAGTGCGCGTGAATGATGTCGTATTGCTGCATTTTTAAGTGTCGGCGTAGCGGAAGAACGTTTTTCAAATAATTCTTCCAGCCTTTGCCGCGAATAGGAAAATAGTTTACCTCAATACCTCGTGCTCGCAGAGACTCTGCTTGGGCGTGCGTAAAAGGCGAGATTGGAAAGGCCTTAAAGTTGCCGCTAAAGACAAACAGAACCCTCATGAGCCTGTTGCAGTTGTTTTTCCTTCAGCCATTGTAGTACGTGTTCCACTCGAAGCGTAAAACACTCTAAGCGATTGAAATCACCAGGTTCGAATACCCACTTGCCATCTAATCGGCGATAACGTCCCATCTGCCCATCCACTAGCATCTGGTAAGGGTCAGATTGACCAAAGATGCATTGCATCTCGTTGACCAAATAGCCGCTGCCATGAGGTGCTTCAAATAAGTCTACCGCCTGAGAAAGGAACCCATAGGGCTCCGTTATAGATTCCACAAAATCAAATAATTCTAAGGGTGGGTTTTCATATCCTTTCAGCAGGCTGCCGCTAGCCATTTCACCTCGCTTAAGTTTTTTATGGGCGAAGAAGGAATTCCCAATGCGCACTACGCGCCACTCAAACTGGTGTGGCACATAGGCCTGTAAGATGACAAAATCTTTTTGCACTTCAGCCCGTTGAATGCGGTATTGCTCGATCTTTTGGCGCAATTCCTTCGGATGAAGTATTTTGCGCAGCGCGCGCATTAAGAACCCCTTTTTTCGCCATTTGGGTCCTACTTGGGGTGAGGTTCCTCGGCCAGAAAACACGTTCTCTATGTATCGTCGGGCCGCTTTTTCGTCTTTTAAAAATACAACTCCGCTGCCGCCTCCGCCGATACTTGTCTTGGCCACCAAAGGGAAAGAAGCGTGGCGGAGCCAGTCCAACGCCTCGTCGCGGTAGTAGAACACCCAAGTTGGCGGATGAGGGATACCGCGTGCTTTCAGCCAATACGACAGGTATTTTTTGTTTTCATAAATCTGAATTTCCTCGAAAGAAGGGTAAACAGGGATACCAAGCACACGGTGTAGAATAGTCAACCGCTCGTCGAAGAGGATGCGGAAGGCTGTATTCCACCCTGGAGGCGTAGCAAGCATGGCATCGAATTGGCTTTGACACATGCGCTCAAACCAGTCCGCGCGGGTGAGGTCTACCACCTCCCAAGTGATTTCATGCGCGCGCTCGGCGCAAGCTCGCACCCACAACACGTGGTCGTCGGGCACTTCATTTTGCAAGATGGCAACATGTGGCACTTTAGAACGCATTTTTTACACCTCACACAAATAGTATACCCAAGCGTCGCCCTGCAGGGTATTAAGACGCGAATGATCTATTTCTTGACCTGTTTTGTAAGAAAATACGCGCACGTTGCGGAAGCCCATGCGCTTCAACTGCCATACTTGGTATTCAGGCTGTATGTAGTAAATGCTCAAGGAAAAATGCTCTACGCCATCGCGCAACACAGCAAATTTCTTATCGGCGTACTGCCCAGGCAGTCCATTGTAGTATATAAGCATAGCGATTCGGTAAAATTGGTAAAGAAACTCGCGCCATCGGCGATACCATTTTACCTGGTACATGCGCGGTACATACAGAAGATTGTGGCTTGAAAAGGCAAAATAGCCACCAGGCTTACATACTCGTTGCACTTCGCGAAAAACTCGCTCGCGGTCATTGGGAGCGATGCAATCGATGCCGTTAAAGCTGAATAGAACGAAGTCGTAGTAATGGTCAGCTGCGTTGCGCATATCAGTCGCATCCAATACGAAAAAGCGCGTGCGTGGACCCACCTTGGGAAAGCGCTGGATGCAAGCCTCGACCATGCGCTCGGCGTAATCAGTGCCGTGATATTCGTACACAAGAGGTTCGAAGTGTACTGTAGTACGCCCGCCGCCGATACCCAAATCGAGCATGCGCCAATAAGGCAGTCGGTCTTGCAATATGTTGAGGATGACCTGTTCGGGCTTTTGCAAGTCTGCTACTGAAATATACGTGCGGACGACTTTTTCCGAATTCCACACTCGCTTGTCTTTTAAAGAATCAATCGTATTCATGACGTTATAAAATTAAAAGCTGACTCTCGGTTTTTCATTTAAATTGCTCATTTTCAGAAAGAAGAATAGAAATTTGAATGCAGGAAGAAAGCCAAACAGACAATAGGGAACAACTCGCTACTCTACACCACCTACCGTCTAATAAGCAATAGAGCGCTAAATAGAGCTGCTCTTCCGAAGAAATGACGATATAGAGGTTTTAGGTGGTTTTGATAAAATCGGTATAGGCGCGCACTTGTACGCACAGTTCGGATGAAATGCGTTTTTAGAATGAAGGGCAAGTTGCTTTTCCGAGATACGAATATTCGGCGTAACACCTGGTCTTTAGAAGCTACATAGTATTTGTAGGGTTCGTTGCCGTCGCCAAAGTCCAGGCGCCGCAAACCGTTTTCTGCCATCCATTGGGCGATGTAGTAAATGAGCACTCGACCTGGGCTAACGTGAGCGTACCTTGGATGGAAAGTGGGCGTATGGTAAATCAGCGTTTCACCCTCTATAAGCCCAGCCACGAGTCCTATACGCCCACCCTGTGGAGTGCGTAGGGCAAAACGCACGAGCAATCCATCCTCTTGCCAGGCGCGGAGACAGCCTTTCAAAAAATTGCGCCGCTGAGGGTCTCGATACGCCGAGGGCGTTGGAGTGTTAGCCCAGCGCAACACGTGAGCATTGCAGAAATCCTCTGCCCAGCCCTCTAGGTCCGTGTCGTCCAAGAGTACTTCGAAAGAGCCTTTCTCTTGGTTGATAAATTTGCTCAGCTTGCGCCGCGTATTGTGAGAGGCGCGCACTTGTTCGAAAAGGTCTTGCGATGTAGGTGCTTCAGCTATAGGACATACCGAGTAGTCTACGCTTAGGCTATACAGTCCACTCTTGCGAAGGGCGGCTTCAAAGACGGGCATATAGCTGGCCCAGGCGGCTTTGTGGTTGAGCATGAGGCTCCAGTTTTCGCGTTCGACACTGCGAAAGAACTGCTCGAAAAAGAAGCGCTGCTGTTCCGAAGATAGGTTTCGATGCAAAACGAAGAAATTAGCATCGGTTTTTAGATCGCTCAAAAACGTCCAATGACCTTTGGTTTGGCGAAAGAGCGTTGCGCCGAGAAGCTGTTTGTCTTTCCACGCTGAAAATAGGGCTACCTTGCCGTTGACGAGGTGCTCGGTGTAGAAGCGCAAAATGGCCGGCGCCTGAAAGGGCGAAGGATGAGTGCTGTTGCGCCATAGTTGAGCGTATGCACACCAGAAGTCAGCTTCTGGTTTTTGGCAAAGGAGTGTGCAAGTCATGCCATGAGCGAGGGTTCTAATGGTTGCACGGGTTGGGCGGCTGCGGTCCAGCCAGCTGCGATTGAATAGAGATGAATAAGTTCACTCAGGGGAAGGACATTGCGCGAAAGCCCTGCCTCCATCAAGTAGGCGATGCCCGCTTGGAGAAGCTCGCGATGCTCGCCAGGGCGGATGAAGTTCAATAAATCGTGTTGATACCGCCGGAAATAAGTTTCTACTGCATTCGAATCGCCCTTTTCCTTTCGGAACAGCTTTTTGTAAGCCACCCGAGCGACCAGTATAGGGCGGCGCCAACGCTCTAGCACATCGGCAGGGCTATAGCCCTTGTTAGTTAGCATACGATACAGCTCTGGGTCAGTACGGCGCAAAAAGGCGGAGTAAAACATCTGTCCTTTCATCCGGCGATTTTTTTGCTTATCGAATAGACGCGCATGCAGACCCGACCAAACCGTCTTGTTGAGCGCCTCAAAGAAACGCAACGAGAGGTACGGCGTGCGATTGCATAACATGTAGCTCTGTACTACTAATTCTGGGCCAAAATATTTGCGAAATATCTCTTCGAGGACAAAACAGTAAAATTGCTGGTTGATGTCCATGTCTTCGCGCGCGCGCAGAAAACGCTCAAAATCGCTAATGAGGGCGTCTAATTCGGTTCGAAAATGCATGGCAACTTGCCGGCCCGCAGCCTGGCGCAAGAAGTCTTTCCACGAGTCATCGGGCACTTCAAAAATCTGAATGAGTGCCTGAGTCATCATGACTCCTGGTTGATGCATGGCGCGAAAGAGTTCGCTTCCAAAGTTTCCCGTTAGGATATAGCGTGTCTGTTTTGCAAGTACTTCAGCAGCGTAGAAATAATGAGGGCGACCGAAGTTGCCATTGTATTCTGAATATTGCATGAAATGCAGCGCTGAACGGAGAGCGTGCTCACGTACATATGTATCGTTTAGATAGATGGGAAAATAGAAAATACCCATCTGTTGGGCTTGCTTGGCAGGAAGGGTAACGTCCGACTCATTGGGCATGCCAAAGCTGTAGGTGAAAAAGTCGTCGCGATAAGCTCGGCGTGCTGCAGCCACAAGCGTACGACCATCAAATCCGCCGGTGAAGGAGATGGCAAAAGGTTGTGGCGGTAAAAATATTCGGCTCTCATTTTCGAACACTTCCGTGAGTTCGTCTAAGACATCTGGTCCGCTTAGGAAGCCGTGACTGAAGTATTGCTCTAAACTCAGCGCTCGTTCCTCGCGTACTAGGTCTTTGTTTAGGGTGAGCCAGCGGTGGCTGCCCAGTAGGCGAATGTTAGTCCACCACGTAGAGTTAAAGAGCGAATAATTGAAGAGCAGGCGTTCTAGCAGGTTTCTACGGTCGAGTTCTCCTGGGTCGTGGTGTCGAGCCAAATAGAAAGAGGAAGAGCAAACGTACGTATGAGAACCGCTTTTTTGCCAATAGAGCGGGTAGATGCCACCAAACGAGGTGCCGCAGCGCACAAAGTTGCCTTTGATTAAAAACCAGTAGTAGTGCCCGCGCACCTCAGTGTATAGGGCACGTAGGCTAAGCGAACCGCCCGACCAATCCAACACGCGGCCCGCAGCTCTTTTGCGATCCGCAAACACCGGGTCGCCTAGGATATACAGGCGGCTGCCATCGGGCAGCTCAAGGATGTTTATCTCCTGCACGCCCTTGTACAAGTATAGCGTATTAGGTACGGGCTCTCGCAAGATAGGCGCTGAAAGCATCACTACTCGAACAGGAGTAGTTTCATCTTGGTACCAGTAATGAAGATAGGCGAACATGGCTAATTCCTCATAAGTAATCGGTTTTTCCATTCATTGAGCCACCATATAGCATAGTATGGCTGTTGGCCATAATGGCTACCCAATTTGTAATCCAGTTTGAGATACATCCACCATAGGTGGATGTTTCCCCAGTCCGTTCCTAAGCGGTGGATTCGATCGAGGCGACCTCGTTCAGTCACTAGCTTACCTGCCGTGGTGGCTGCGTAGCCCGATTCTAAGGCAAAGAGGTGAGTTGAAGGGCTGTTGTCGCCATGTGGCCAACACAGAAAGCGAACAGGCTTTCGCAGGTGCGCTTCTAAAACCTGGCGGGATTGGGTGATTTCGTAAACTAGACGGTTGTTGTATTCGGCCTCTGTTTCTTCGCCGATAACCAGTTTTTGGGTCGTTTGCCAACTCCGGTAAAGTTGCCTAGCTTTCCGCTCAAAGATAGGGCGGTGTTCAGGGATAGTAAGATCAAATTTTTCAGCTAAACCGAGAATTTCCTCATAAAAGGCGGGCGAGATTATCTTTTTTCGAGCAATGACAGCCGATTTTTCCTCAAACAGAGGCATTCCCCACGGCAGCCGATATTCGAAGTCTTTATCTTGGCTGTAAAAAGGTTTTTCGCAAAGAGAGTACGTATTGAGTGTCGTATAAAAACCGGCGAAGCCTCCGTAATAAAATCCGCACAATCGGTCGCTAACTATGTATTTGGTATGGCTCATGGTGTGCGACTGGATGTCGGCATAACCCGATTCCTGCATCTTGCGTAATTCGCCCCAGGACAGTTGGCCGAGGCCCTTGAGCGCTGAAGGATGGCAACGCCCTGCCCATACATCTTCAAGGTTGGGCCGAACGTGATCGCCTGGTTCAATGAGCTCAGGACACACGAAAAGTGTCATTCGCATGCCATATTTTTTTGCGATAGGGAAGGCGTACACCCAATTATCCAGCAGGCCATCGTCGAATGTCAAGCATACCGCTTTTTCGTCAGTTGGTAGCTCTCCTCGGCGCATCGCTAACCACTCCTCTAAAAAGATGGCCCGATAGCCGCGCTTATGCAAGTAATGCATCTGCTGCTCGAAGCGGTCGAGCCGCATCGTTAAAAAGCGCAAAGGCCAACCTGCGAAAGGGCGTGGCGCCACAGAATGGAAATACAATACTGGTGGGCTAGTTACTTGCATATACCTCCTCTATGCACTTCAGGTGGATTTCAAGGTCAAACAATTGTCGAACGCGCTCAGCTGTTTCGTAGGCCTTTTGGGCAAGCGTGGGAAAATCCTCGATGGCGGCCCAAAATCGACGACTAATTTGCTGATAGTCATTAGGGTCGCCTAGGCAAAAAGTCGCGCTGTCACCGTGAATTTCCTCAAAAACCGGCACCGCGCTAGTCAGCACAGGCAAGCCAGTAAGTAGCCCTTCAGCCACCACGTTGCCGAAGGACTCGTGTGCACTCAGGAAGACGAATAAGTCTGCCTGAGCGTAGAAACGAGCTACGTCTTGGATCCAACCGTAGAAAAAAATGCGATGGGCGAAGGGACTTTGCCCGGCTTGTCGTCGAATCTCCTCCTCCAAGGCTCCGCTGCCAGCAATGTGTAGTTCTACCTCCGAGCGATGCGCAGCCAATTCTTCGAAGAGGCGGATGACTAGGTGGACGTTTTTGTCAGGGTCGAGTCGTCCTACATACGCCATGCGCAGCAATTGGCTGCGCTTGCGTCGGTGGGCAAAGAACCGTTGAACGGGAAGGCCATTGTACACCACTCGCGGTTTCAGAGGTAGTGCGTCGCGCTCAAAAATTGCCGCGCAGTGCTGGGAATTAGCCACATAGCATACGCGAAAAAGACGTACCAGATACCATGCTGCCTTCAAGTAAAGGCGGTCTTTCCAAGTTTTCCAGTACTTAGTACCGTGAATGTGGTAAATGGGACTGCGCACTCCAGCTATAAGCGCTAGAAGAAGAACAATTGGGCCGCTATTGATGAAATGAAATACATGCTTCCGATAGCGGCGAGCATAGAGAAAAAAACTTGGGTAGCACTTCCAGTTGTTTCGAGAGCCTTCGGCAAATCGTCCATTTAGCTGAGGATTCAAATGATTACCCGTAGGGCGCAAGCTGTAGATGTATGTTAGGCGTCGGCCCTCTAGGTGCTCGGTATAGTACGTGATATACGACTCCATGCCGCCTGGTAAAGCTTCCCAAACGACATAGTGGATAGGTTTCTCCGCCTGCAGGGTTTTCACTTGTCGGTGCATAACACCTTGTTTTACTTGTTGATTCTTGTTAGAGATAAGCAGGCGGGGGGTCGTTTATTTCTGTCAGGCAGGGAATCAAGTCCAATCAAGCGCTGACATCCGAAGGAGGATTAAAGGAAAGCCGATATACGATGGCGCCCAAAGTCAAGTAAACTCCAATCACCATGCCTGCCGTTGGATCGGCATAAAAGGCAAACTTCTGCCCGGAGGTAGAGTGGATAAAGAACCATCCCGGGAAAAAAGTGCACCACACGAGAAGGGATTGTTTATAGGGAGATCCCCGAGGCAATTGAAAACTGCGCAAAAACAACTTACCGTGGTAGGCTAGGATAAATACCAGCATCAGAATTGCTCCGATAATGCCAGCATGGAGTAAAATATTTTGATTGGCTACGTGAAAGTCGCCGTATTTGAAAAATTCATCCGAAAAACCCCATCCCGAAATAGGAGATTCACTCCACTTGTCCATTACCCGAGGGCTCCTCTCGTTAAGCCGGGAAAGCGTACCGCCAGCGGTTACATCTCCGCCAGCAAGCTTCTGTAGCGTGGAGAAGCGTTCCAAGGCATTTTCGAATTGCTTTTCTATCACGGGAATCTGCAGTAAAAGCATAACCGACAGAGCACCTGTTAGCCCGAGGGAAAAGGTTTGCTTTAAGCTTAACTTCTCCACCATTATCAAAAACAGGATTAAGGAGATAGAGAAACCAATGATCCAGCCTCGCGTCGCCGAAAGAACGACGCACAGCATAGCAGCCGCCATGATTGTAAACAAGTAGCGGCGGTCGAAAAAACCTGGTCGCGTCAACCAATAAAAAGCGCCGAAGTAAGTGAGTAGCACCGTGTTGTCGCTATAAAAGCCGCGATAGGTATAACCTTTCTTCACATCCACAGTAAACCAAAACTTCTTCACAACGCCCAGTGCTTGAGAGGGCGTTATACTCGTGACGATCGTAAATACCTGAGCAAAAAGAGCAAAGAATACCATCGGAAAAAGGTAGAAAAAGAAGTTGCGGTAATCATCTTCCGTGCGCAGCAGGCGTGGAATAGAATACAGCAAGGACAGAGGCAGTAAGAACTTCACGAGTCGAAACTGTACATTCAGAGCCGAAGACAAGCCTATAGCATAGCCCTGCAGAACCAATAAAATAATGTAAATACCCATTACCTGCAAAAGCCCTCGATGAAACAACGGCTCTGGGCGTTCCTTCCCTAAAGCCTTGATAAAAGCTGCTAGAATATATAATTGCTCAAACTCAATTCCCGGCAACCCGGGTAGTAGACGAGCAACGGCCTCGTAAGGATTAAAAAAGCCTATGAAACCATCGGCAATAGTTAAAAATAAGGCTAGCCACATGGGCTCATTCGACGAACGCGCATAGGCGACGAGCATGAATATATACAAAGGCGCACGTGCAAATTCAGGCAAATAATACGTGGCAGCAATTGCCACAACCAACCAGAAAAAGTAGATACCAAAGCGAGCAAACATGGTTTAGTTTCGAATCAGAAGAACAAATTCACCCTGAATAGCCGAGGGCTTGCAACATTCGTCGGATCACCATAGCAGGGGTATAGCGCTCTAATACCCTCGCGCGCATAGCTTCTATGCAACTCTTTCTCCGCTTCTCATCGTTTAGCCAAAATTGCGCAACCTCTTCAGCTTCGCGGTAATTTCGAATAACCGGCAACTCTATTCCCTCGAAGACTCGCTCCAAGTCAGCGCTATATTCACACAAAGGCAAAATGCCTGCTCCCAAGATATCGAACACACGCACGTGAATTCCGCGGAATAGCGAAGGCACTAAGTCGACCGGAGCTATCTTACTGCAGTTGTAAACTAGATTATTAAACGAGGCATCGAAGCGGTCATGTGGCACAATCTTGCTGGCAGCCCCAGGAAATAGGTCGTACCAGCGCTCCATACTGCCGCTAATATACGCTTTAAAATTAAAGTTTTTAAATAAATCTAAGAATAGCATCCGTTTATAGCCCCAGTTCGTTTTGCTAGCACTGCCGACGTAGACCAGGTCGGAACCATAGCGCTGCTGGTCTGCCTCCGAAACGCTGAGGGGATGATAAATCCGTTCATTAAAACCAAAACAATCGAAAACCAGTCCAGGCACCCCCATTTGTGCGAGTTGTTCGCACCACAGCGAGTCAGGGCTGATAATGTAGTCGGCGTAAAATAAAATGTGCACATTGTATATGTTCGATGGTGTGTACAGCGGGTTGTCACCCAGCATAAAGACTACCTTCGCTGAGCGCTTGAATTCTTCCAATAGCGGTGGACGAGCCAACTGATTATTGTAGATAAATACTAGGTCGGGCTGAAATTCGCGAAAAATGCGCTGGTATTCAGTATTTGTTTTGCGTATGTAGGGCTCCTCCCAGAGTCTGCGAAGCCTCATGGGTAGCGTGGTGTAGTTGTTGTATCGCGCATTAACACGCGGCGAAAAAAAGGACTGGTAGTCTACTGCTTTCAGCACCACGCCATTGGCCTCGAGGCCGGCTATGATAGACTGCAGAAACGGATACTGTAGTGGAGCAAGCAGTAGACACTTTATCATACGCTCAACTTTTCATCGTTTGCGGTTGCCTACTGCCAAAATTCGTACCAGAATGGCGAGAATAGGGCAACTAGATCGCTCATTAACTGACCTTCTGCAGATGAGGCAAAATTCCGTTCGCCGAAAGTTATATCGCAATGTCTCCAGGGAGCACATCTACTATCCTTATAGCCATTCAATCTGTCAGATGAAACAAGGCTGGGACGCTGATGAGGCGTTCCGCTCCAACCGTGCGCAACTCAGTTATTAAAATGCCACAACCCACATGTCCTACGGCATTTAGAGGCCGAAAGACAAAAAGTCTAATGCCACATTCGTCAATGCGTTGCAGACAAGGCTCATAACAAAAATAGATTTTAACCCTGTCTTGGTCAATTGGCTCGCTCCGATACCTTATTTTTATTTTCAGAAAAATAAGGGAACCTATCAGGGGCTATTCCCGTCAGTTTTGGGCATCGCCATTCAAGATGTTACCAAAATCGGAGTAAAAGTTAGACCTTTACGAGCAGCATCTAGAGGTCCTTTTCGCTAACTCTTCTGAAGACATAGTCCGTTCTTTGACCATGAGAACTTATTCTTCATTAATAGAAGCTATCGAAGGGCTCAAGCAAGAGGGTTATACAGAAGACTTTAGCGCAAAGTACAAATGCCTCTCTCAAGAAGGGGAAGAAGCTGAGCTCTCGCCGGAGATGTTCCACATCGATGCAGTCTATCGCTTTGACGTAGACTCGGCTGCTGACGACCAGGCAGTGCTGTATGCCATTTCCTCCCTGAAGGATGGCTCGAAGGGTATCTTAATAAACGGTTACGGAATTTATGCCGACCCTTTAGCGGACATGATAATTCGAAAATTGCACTATTAAATGCTCGACCCCCAATTGTGTTATGAAGACGACGTCTTACTCGGGCTTTACAAGCCAGCAGGTATGCCTGCGCAGCCAGATCTGAGTGGCGACTCTTCATTATTGACCTGGGCGGAAAGTCGGTGGAAGCAACCGCTACATCTCGTAAATCGCCTCGACCGGCCAGTTAGCGGGCTAATGTTGCTGGCAAAGACGGCGCAAGCAATGACCCTGTTGCAAACACAATTTCAACAGCGCAAGGTATGCAAGGAATATCTCGCTGTTGTGGCCGGTACACCACCTAGAAGCGAGGGTGAGCTTACCCATTTTTTGATTCGGAATTCTCGCAGCCAACGCGTTTATGCTTGCGATGAGGAACGACCTTCCGCCGTGCGTGCAGTACTGAGGTATCGCCTTCTCGGACGTAGCGAGCGGTATGCCTTTTTGTGGGTACAGCCAATTACGGGGCGCCACCACCAAATACGGGCTCAATTAGCTGCCATAAGATGCCCTGTTAAAGGCGACGTGCGCTATGGAGCACGGCGAGCAAACACTAACCGTTCCATTCACTTGCATGCTTGGCGCCTGAGCTTTGACCATCCGCTGTCAGGGCAGAAGTTGTGCCTAGAGGCGCCTTTGCCACAAACAGATACTCTTTGGCGCTTGGCAGCACAGATGCTTCAGCAGTTTTCTGAAGAAGACGACGCTTCTGCTCGACAATAAACGGCAAAATCCCAAAGGGAGTGGAAACGCCTCGCAACAGGAAAGGCCTCTAGCAGCGCAGCCTCTTCTTCTTTTCCCAGAATGAGCGCCGTACGCATCCCTAGGGAGGAACCCATTTGCATGTCGGAAAGGGAATCTCCTACCATCCAAGCCTCTTCAAAGATTAGCTCTGGAAAATCGCATTGAGCGCGATAGGCCATGCCTAAAGCCGGTTTTCGGCAAAGGCAGCCCTCCTCAGGGTGATGAGGGCAGAAATACACTTTGTCGATGCGCCCACCGGCATCCTCCACCTTGGACAGCATGTACTGATGAACGACTTCGACATCCTCGAGTGCTATTAGACCTTTGCCAACGCCAGCCTGATTAGACACTACGATAATAGGATAAAACAACTCAGCCAGGGTGCGTAGCGCATCAAGGGCGCGGTTTTCGAACACAAATTGATGAGGATAGCGCACATAGTCGCCCTTCAGTCGTTTATTAATGACGCCATCGCGGTCTAAGAAAAGTGGTCTTTTTGCCATAATCTACTTTGTGCGCTTTCGACGAGGGCTTTTGCGACGTGGGGGAGTGAGAAGTAGTTCGTCCTCAGGAAGTACGGTCTTAGGGGATTCTTCGGAGCGCTCTTCCGCTGATGGCGGTTTTACAGGTTCAATTGCCGCACCTAATGATCGGTACACGGCAAAGTATTGTTCAATAGTGTTTTCCCATGAAAAGTCTATACTCATGATGCGCTCGCGCACCATTGCAGTAGTGTACGGGTCGTTGTACCACATTGAGGCAGCGCGATAGATGGCATATGCAGCATCCTCAACATTAAATTGTTCAAAGCGAAAGCCGCGGCCCGAGCCGTCAGGCTCGCCGATATCGGGCACTGTATCCTTGAGCCCACCTACGGCGCGCACAATAGGTATGGTGCCATAACGCATGGCGTACATTTGGTTGAGGCCGCAGGGCTCAACGCGCGAAGGCATGATCAAAAAATCGGATCCTGCGTAAATCTGGTGGGCTAGAGCTTCGTTATAGTCTAACACTGCATTAAATCTGCCTGGAGCCTCGTAAATGAGGGAGCGAAACTGATCCTCTGTCCATCGTTCGCCCGTGCCTAAGACCAAAAAACTTATGCGCCCCCCTGCATAGATGAAGCGACGAAACACGTCGGGCAACAAATCGGCGCCCTTTTCACGGACAAGGCGGCCAATGAAACTGACCAACGGATAATCCTTGTGCAGGCCAAACCACTCGCACAAGACGTGCTTGTTTTGAGTCTTAAATTCAGCGATGTGGCCATCTTCTAGGCGATATTGAATAGACAAATCAGTTGCGGGGTTCCACACATGAGTGTCAATACCATTGAGGATACCGCGTTGTTTGCGCCATTCATGGCGGAAGAGACTTTCCAAGCCGAGGCTATCTTGATGTAGTTCAAAAAGATATGACGGCGATACTGTGGTCACTGCCCAAGCAGTTTTAATGGCCGTAGCCATGGGGTTTATGAGGCCGTTCCAATCTAATAAGTTGCCGGCGGTTGCCTCGTAAGGTGGCAACAAATAGCTATTTTTCCAGCTGAATGCCCCTTGATATTGAGCATTATGAATAGTGAAAACTGTTGGCAGTGGAGCTAGTTGCTGATAAGCCGGGCAATATTTGACCATCCAAGGAATGAGCGCCGTGTGGTGGTCATGACAATGGAGTACTCGCGGGCGATGGTACCACGGAAAAGACAACAACCACTCCAACACCGCTTGTTGAAAGCAGATGTAGCGCGTAAGCTCATCGCCGTAAGGACGACCAGATGGGTCGTTGTAAATACCAGGGCGGTCAAACAATCCCGGAATATCGGCTACAAAGAGCGGATAGCCTAGCGGATTGCTCAGCTGCTGCTGAATCCGAAAGTGCCACGGCCGCCAATTGATCCATGTGGTTCCCTCGTAGACAGTAACCCATTCCTGCTGCTGAATCCAGCGCAAATCGTACTTAGGCAAAATGGCTGCCGAAAGTACACCAGCTCGAGTACTGTATTTGGGCAAAGAGCCAACAACATCTCCCAGCCCACCCGTCTTAGCAGCCGGATAGCATTCGGCAGCAATATGCAGCACTTGTATCATGGTGAAATAAGATGTGGCAACCAATAATGCCACAAACATTCACAAAAATCTGCGGTATGACGACTACTACGTAGGCAAGAATTTTTTTAAAGATAGCGTCTTCTCTCGCATTTGACCAATGGTACTAGCCGGATGTTGTAAGTGCTACCTATGGCGGTGCAAAAAAATCTCGAACAACCGCTTCTCCTTTTTAGGCGTAAGAAAAGTGTAGCGAAATAGCATAGGTGCACCTTCCTCGCACTTGTGGCCAACTTGGTATAGCAGCAAGGTGAACGCTCCTCCATCAGCCCTCGACATCTTTCAACGTCTCTCTGCTTTTGCGCAAAGCGTGTAAGAGGTTTTATTTGCCGATCAGCAGTTTTCGTCTTTCCCACATAGCGGCTTACCTCAATATTGCCTCCCAGTTATGAATAGCATGGAGAGAGCGTTCAAGTAGCTTTCCCCTCCTCGCCCTAAACAGAGCCCGCTAGATCCTGACGAACTCGACGCACAAACGACGTCTCTAAATCAAGCCGCTCCGCAATGTCTACATCGCTCTATTCCAGACAACCGCGCATCAACCAGGCCTCCAACGCCCGCATCGTCTCCTTGCGGCCGAACTCACGAGGCATCTGAAGACCTTCTTCCTGGCCTACCCGACAACCCTTCTCACGCGCCTCTTTCCGCGCCAACTCCAACTGCCACTCCACCGCCCGAAGCCCATGCTCTCTCATCAACGCCTTAATCGCCTCTCGACTGACCTCCGGAATCTAGCCCACAAACTTTCTCACCTTTGCTCGGCTCATCTTCAAGGAGTTTTCACTATCTGAAAAAAGACTGCAGCAATCGCCTCCTGGATATCTTGCCCAAAAACTCCCTGTGATACTCAAAATCGCCAGTACGTGCTGCGCCAACAAACACCAACGATAAGCAAGTTTAAGGGCAATCAGCGAAACGCCCTAAATACCCTGCCTCTCGCCGAACTGCAATCGCCTCAAGCGGCAGCCGGCTAAAGTCGAACGACTCGTAGCGAAAGCACGGAAGTACTGCTACCGCGCCTTCAGCAGCGAGGCAGACAACTCCGGCAACACCCACTGCCGCCAAAGTTGCCAACCGTGATGCACCACAACAGGGATGACCACGGCGTAGGTCGCTTGTTTCGAAAGTCCTCCTCCTCTGGTTGGAGCGCGTGGTCGAGCAGCTGAAACGCCAATGGCGCGTCCGCTTGACCGCTTTCGGGCTCGAACAAGAGGATGACGCCCAGCAGGTGGTCTTCCTGACGCAGGTATGTTTCGTAGAGTACATCACTGTACGAGATGCCGAGGCGCCCGGTAACATGCACCGGAGAGAATTTGAGGAAATAGGCGAAGTCTACGCTTTGGTGGATGGCATCGGTCAGGAAGAGAGCAGGAATTTTTGGACAATGATTGGGTTGCCAAGCTAGACCTCGAAGATGAGGTCATGGATGGGGAGCAGCGGAGCGCATGCAGGCATCTTTTGTTTTACCATGAGCGAGGGAACTGTGGATTTGGCTGAGCGATACGCGAATATTTTGAAACAGGGTCGTATTGAGGGCAGCAGTTTTATAGATGTAAAGGCCGAATTGTTCGAACCCTTTGAGTGCGTAAGCTTAATTGCGGCTGATCCTTGGCTCGCCTATTTTGGTGCTCCCACCACACCAAAGGCTTAAGGCAGTCGAAAAATTCTGCTGAAAATATTTCCCCCGGCAAGAGGTAATTCTCCCTAAAGAGGCTCTACCTACTCGCTAAAATTTATGGCCCATCTTCTTCGTTTGCATCTTCCGCACCCCAAAAGTAGAAAATCATGAATAAAAATCCCAGTAGGAAAGCAGGGAAAGGATGTTTCGAT
>JANWXM010000016.1 GCA_025055285.1 Saprospiraceae bacterium | reverse complement strand
CGCATCTGGCAGGTGTACACCACGTCGGCGAAGAATTCCTCCAGTGCTTCGCTGACGAAACTTTCGGCGGCCAGTTGCAGGCTGTCCAGGTTCAGCAGGCTCAGCACCTCGGCGGGCAGGAAGGTCTGGGCCAACTCGCGGACGACGATGGCGTGTTGCATCACCTGGCGGAGGTACAGGTCGTGTGGCGAGCGAAAGGGCGTGCCGGGCTGCTGACTTTCCATGAAAAGACAAGACAATTTTATGCAGGCAGGAGAAGGAGCTGTTCTACAGCGTTTTCGATAAAGTTTGGTATAATGGTGTCAAAGGTTCGTTGAATCTTCATTGGGTTGGCCAGATCGCGCAACATGCGTTGGTAGCGAGCTTCTCCGTGTTCTTCTACGATAGATTGTTTACGTTCAGGTTCGAGAAAATAATGGAGCAGACCTGCTGGGTCAGCTTCAGGGTGAAACTGAGTGCCAAACATTTCCTTGCTGAAGCGGATGGCCATGATGGCGCGCTCAAAGTGGACGTGAGGGCGCAATTTTTCTAAGCATAAAATTTTGGCTCCCATCTCTTCGAAGCGTTGGTAATTGGGTTGCACCACCTGATAGCGACGAAAATCAGCGATGTAGAACGGATCGGGTAACCCTTCAAAGAAGGGCTCTTCTTTTCCCCAATGAGTCTTGTGTACAGGATATGTGCCGAAGGACATCTTATAGCGCTTCGTCACCAAACCAAGCCGAAAGTGATGGCAGGCCATCTGAAAGGAGTGACAGATGAAAAAACAGTGTTTTCGCGCTTCAGGGATACTCTGATGCTGGTTCCACTGCCACAGTTGCTCAATAAGGTCGAAGTATCGTTGAAACCAGGGACCGTCATTGAGCAACGGATCGCCTGGCCCGCCAGAAAAAATATAAATATGATAAGAGAGGTCGGGTAACTCATTCTTAACCCTCACGTCGAATCGTTCGAAGCGCAACACGTGAATATAGCGGGCCAAGATGCTTTCTAACATCGGGATACCTCGGTTGGCTTCTCCGTTGTACATGTCCAAAAGAGCGGCGCGCAGCATATGTTGAGCGTTCTAAAAAGGATGAAGACAACGCAAACCTTTCTGCATCAGAATATAGTTTTACATTTCGAAGTTGTAGATATTTTGTAAGCAAAGCAACGAGTTAGCTTGAGTTGAGCAAAGGTCGTTTGAGAAAAGACTACTTTTGCCAGTGTAGCAACAAAAAAAGCATGTTATGAAATTCGTTCCAGCAGAAACTATTGACGCCCTTTTAGATGAGCTTGAGGAATACAATGATGAGCAGTATGAGCAAGCCATGCAGGCCTTTTCTGAAGCTCAGCCTTATGTGTTTAGTTACTTATTCAGCGAGGAGAACTTTCACCTATTGACGGAGGACGAGAAAGGGTATATTCAGTACCTAGGTCTGGTAATTTGGATGGCAGTCGAGCGGATAAATGGAAAGATACCTGTAGTAGACAGCGAAACTATCGGTCAGGCTGAGGAGCAAAACTATGAGCGAATTGAAACTTGTAAATCTCGCCGCTTTGAAGAGTGTCTAGAGTCTTTTTTTGAGGATACTTCTCAAGAAGCACTACTATCGTTTGTTGTAGAAGCAGTTACGGAGGACGACGAAGAAGAGAGTTTGGTGGTTACGCCAGCAGGTCGAGAGACGGTTTTTGTTGCAGTTAAGACAGTCCTAGACGTTCTCACTTCAAACCAATCATAGTTACATGCCTATTTGTCTTTTCAAGTAAAGTTTCAACTAGACATTTTTCTATATGAGGCGATACAATTTTACACTCTATTCTAAGGTCCTTCACGCTATATCAATCTTAATCTTATGTTTTGATGCGATGGCTTAATTATCAACTTATCCTGAGCCAATGAACCTTTTCAGTCCTACTTTTACGACTCTTTTGTTTATAAGTTTCTTCATAGAACGAGGGGCAGCATTGTGGGCACAAGACCAAACGCCGAGTGTTTCGGAAGAATACCTGCTCATTCGTGCTAAAGACGGAAACACTTATGTCGGCCGCTTGATACGTCAAGACAGCACTTTCATTGTGCTGGAGACGAAAATCTTCGCTGAGTTACCCATACCTCGAAAGAGCATTCGACACATACGCACTGTACCTCGAGCTCCATTAGATTTAGCCCTTGTAGTAAGTGAAACACCCGTCGCAGGAAACTATTTTGCTAACGGAAGCGCATATGGCATGCAGAAGGGCGAGTGTTATATTGCCACGACACCAATCTTTTATCATCAGGTATCAATTGGTGTCTCGAAGCATTTATCTCTCCAAGGAAGCTTGGTGCTTGACGTAGAAGATTTCTACTTCCCCGTCTGGATAGCACCTAAAATTTCCTTTCCTTTACGGGCAGATCACCTCATTCTTGCCTTGGAAGGGCTGTTTGGTCGAGGCTTTTATACCTTTACCGACTACGAATGGTCCAAATTTTCTGCCTTTCAAGGGCTCCTTACAATGGGTAGCCGTTTAACGCACATAACTCTTGGCACTGGCTTTGGAAGGACAGAGGGCGGCTGGGCTCGCAAACCTTTCTTTTCAATCTCCGGTTCAGCGCAGGTAGGCTCTAATTTCACCCTGATTTCGGAAAATTACTTATTTTCCATCGGCGGTCAGTCAGCCAAAGTGCATGCAGTTGGCGGCCGAGCTTACATAAGAAGAGTAAGTGCAGAATTTGGCATCGTTTTACAGTTGGGCTATGTCTGGGAGACAATCGAGTCACAGGTGATTCCTTTCGTAGGTCTGCGTTTTAATTTTTATTGAGTACAGTAGGCTATTGCATGTGGACAAAAAGAGGACTCTTATTGCTCAATTTATTTTTTCTCATCGGTCCGAAGGCAAAAGCTCAGGACATATTTTCACCTGGACCTCAGTATATTTTAGTTCGCACTACTGATAATAATGTTTACTCAGGTCGCCTCTTGCGCATGGATAGTACCGAAGTGGTGATTCAAACTATAGTCTTTGATAAAATAGCCATACCTCGCAGTGCCGTTCGACGGCTCCGACCCGTATCAGTAAATCATACTAGGCTAGATTTCGCCCCTGAACAAACCTCTGTAGGAGGCATTTACCTCCTCAACGGAAGTGCATACGGAATACCCCCTCGACAAAAATACTATTCTTCATTTTTCCCTTTTTACCACCACGTAGGCATAGGGCTTTCCAATGGGCTATCCGTAAGAGGGCACTTTGCCCTTTTTGCTGATAATTTTGAACTGCCTACTTGGATAGCACCTAAAATTTCTATTCCTATTCTAAAGGAGAAATTAATTTTCGCAGCAGAAGGTCTTCTTGGGCGAGGATTTGCGTATTACATCCCTCCTCTAACGTCTGACTTTGGTGGCTTTCAATTGATGCTAACCATTGGCAGTCGGATGAATAACTTGAGCGTAGGTAGTGGCCTTGCATGGTTCGGTGGGTATTTTCCTCAACGGCCCTTTTTTTCTTTTTCTGGAATTGTTCAGCTGGCGAAACGCCTGTCTGTGCAGACGGAAAACTATGTCTTTCGGCAGTTGGAAAACCTTATCCATATGGGAGGATTAGGACTTCGATACCATGGAAGGTGGTTAAACATTGAGGCCGGATCAGTATTCCAAACAGGAGGAGATTTAGTTGGCGTACAAGCTCTACCATGGCTTGCTGTTAGCGTCAATTTTTATTAGAATAGTATTTTGTATTGGCAAAAGGTGCTGTTCCGTTATGTTTAATCACCTTAGATACTGTTATTATACCGCCTCGTATGCGGTATGATAGTTGACTCGTGCAAGGGTAGTGAGCAGCGAATAGTAGAGGCAAGGCAGATCGTTTATTTTTGGAAAATACATAGCACCTACCTTTGGCGCAAGCAGCATCTGAAAAGAGCAATGAAGCATTATTCTATTGCGTACCAAGGCGGATGTTTTCACTGCGTTCAATTTGGCCAAGGTGAGCACTTGCTCGTAGCTTTTCACGGCTTTGGCGACCAAGCTGGAATGTTTGTTGAATTAGAGGAGGCTCTTGGTGAGCGTTATACGGTTGTAGCTCTTGATTTACCTTTCCACGGTCAAACGGAGTGGCCTTATGAAACCTTCAATAGAGCAGACTTGTTGGCTGTAATAGAGCGAATAAGATGGCAGCTGGCGCGAGAGCGGATCTCGCTTATGGGTTTTAGTTTTGGAGCGCGGCTGGCCTTGGGCATGTTGCCTGATTTAATACCGCGGCTAGAGCGACTGTTTCTGCTCTCGCCAGACGGTATTCGCACCCATAGCATGTGGTGGGCTCTTCATACGCCGATATGTGTACGCCGATGGCTGGCGCGCGTCCTTAAAAACCCTACTCCTGTAGTGCGCCTTCTAGAAATAGGGCGACGCCTCGGATGGGTATCTCCGCATGTCATTAAATTCATAAAATATAATTTGAAAAGCTATGAGAGACGGCAGCGCACCTTTGGGTGTTGGCTTTCCCTCAATGCTTTTTATATGCCTCCGTTTCGCTTCCGGCAAGTAATTGAGCAGTCGAATCTTTTGGTGGACATTTTCATTGGAGCAAAAGACACTATTATTCACAGAGAAACAGTCTACCGATTGATGCAAGGTTTGGCCAACGTGCGCGTATTTCAACTAAATACTGGGCATCGGATTGTAGGTGAGGCATTGGCTGAGCAGATGAAAGGTCTTTTTACCTAAGTTTGAGGCTTGCAATTTGCCGCAGAATTGGTACACCTATGTTTCCAGGAGCAATAAAAGGTGGTGAACGATAGCGTAGGCGCGGGGTTAACCGCAGTCCTCACATGTTGAAAAACTTGCCTGGCAAGAATACTCCACGAAGTACATGTCTACCTCTCCTTTGTTTTTGGCACTTAGGCGTCCGCGATATGTACACGGGAAGAAATCCTTTACTGCTTGGTAAGTCGTTTCTGAGATGTTGATTTTACCTGGCTCGCTACTTTGCTCTAAGCGTGCCGCCGTATTGACGGTATCTCCCCAAATGTCGTAGGCAAACTTGTGCCGTCCAACTACCCCGGCAATAACGGGCCCCGTATGAATGCCGATGCGCATTTCGAAGGTGGGGCGTCCTTGAGCTTTTTTGCGAACCATGAGACTTTGAAGTTGGCATTGCATAGCAATAGCGGCGCGCACTACCGCAATAGGATGAGTATCGTTGGGGGTAGGTAAACCACCAGCACACATATAGGCATCGCCAATAGTTTTAATTTTTTCTAAGCCATACTGAAGTACGATTTCGTCGAATAGCGTGAAATATTCATCCAATTCGGCAATAAGTACCTCTGGAGGGAGTTGCTCGGCCACGAGGGTAAAACCCTTAAAGTCAGTAAACATAACGGTTACAGAATCATATCGTAGCGGTTTGACGCGATTAAAAGCTTTGAGTTCGGCGGCTGTAGCCGCAGGTAGGATGTTGGTTAGCAGGTCATCGGCGCGTTGGCGTTCGCGCTCGATGAGCGCATTCTTCGCTGCTAGTTCTCGATTGGTGCGAGCGCGCAAGCGATTGCGGCTGTAAAGCAAGGCGGCCAGTACAAGCAGAGCTGCAACGCCAGCCAAGGAAGCATAAAGCTCTACACGTGAGCGAGCTAATTCGGCAGCCTGCAGTTTGAGGGCTGTTTCTTGTTCCTTGAGCAGGCGTTCGCGGCGCTCAGCCTCGTAGAGCACTTCTTTGCGCGCAAAGTCAGAGCGTTCTTTCTCGCGCAAGCGCGCATAGCGGAACTCATCATACTTAACTCGATAGAAATAAGCGCGGCGGTAGTCGCCCAAGGCTGAATAAATTTCCGAAAAGTCCTTCAACGCACTCTGGACAAATTTTTGATTCTTTGCTTCTCGCGCTAACACATAATATTTTCGGACATATTCCAGCGCTTTGTCGTACTGGCCCATGCGGTCGTAGATATCGCTCCGCACGTTGTAGATCTCCATAAGTAGGAGTGGATCTTCGAGCGAGCGGGCGATTGCCTCTGCCCTTCGGAGGAGGCTAAGTCCTTTGTCGTACTGGCCCAATCGTTTGTAAACGTCGGCCATATTGGTGAATACTTGAGCTTCGCCAGCAGAATTATTTAGTTGCCTCCAGATGTCAAGGGCTTGCCGATAGTAGTAGAGCACAGTGTCGGCGCTGTGGGCTTCTGTGGTGCAACGCGGAGCAATCGGTTGATCTAGAAGGGTAAACACATCAGAAAATGCCTCGCCTTTTCGAGCGCTGTACTCATCAAGAGCGTTAGCATAGTCGCTCAAAGCCATGGCCAGACCCTGCGATTCGCCTAGTTGGCGACGCAATTCGAGGGCTTGCCTATACCAGCGTAGGGCTTCGCTGTAGCGATCCAGTTCCAAATAGATATGTCCAATTTGAGTGTAAACTTTGGCCATTCCGTCGCGGTCGCCAATCTGTTCAAGAATAGCCCGAGCCTCGTAGAGTTGGTTTCGAGCCTCTGTATAGTCACCGGATTCTTGCAACACTGCCGCGATGTTGAAACGAGCCCGGGCCATGCGCACCGTATCTCGAAGACTTTCGAGAATGCTTAAGCTCTCTTTGTGGTAGGCGAGTGCACTATCGGGTTGACCAAAGTTTTCGTAGAGTACACCTAAATTATTTAGTGAACTAGCAACCTCGGCCATGTCGCCCAACTGCCGCCGAAGTTGAAGGGCCTTTAAGTAAAATTGAAGTGCTGCATTTTTGTTCTGCCGGATCTCTTCTAGAACACCCAAGCCGTTCCAAGCTTTTGCTTCGCCGCGCAAGTAGTTGAGCTTTCTAGCCAACTCGATGGCCTCGCTTAAGGAGCGTTCGGCTTCCTCAGGGCGAGTTTCGTTGATCTCCCATGCATAATCTACAAGCAATAGTACGCGTTGTGTGTCGAGAGGTGCGCGTCGAAGCAAACGAGCTAGCGAGTCCGCTGCAGTCTGAGAAATGGAAACATTTCCGACACTGAGCCATAGAATGAGCAATAAAATAAAGGTTCTGTAATCTGACCTTTTATTGAACTTACCATGCATTTTCGCATAAAAGAGGACAGGATTCATAGCAGGCATAGAAGGCGTCTTTAACTCAATGGCATCGCACAGTAAAGGAATCCTCGCATATTTGGTTTATTTTGTTAAAATCAACGCAATTGCGACCTCTGACATAACTTCTGCACAATTACTTCGTTGATTTTGATGCAAAATTTTTTACTTTCTAAAAATTTTCAACAATAAATATGAAAAGGAGGCCTTTTCGCTCAAATATTTTTTCTTCAATAGGCCTTTTGGGTACACTTTTGCTGATAGGGCTTATGGGAAGCCTCGTTGGCTTGTCCTCTTGTGGCAGCAGCAAAACAGGTTGTGTCTCGGTGGAGAGCTTGCGCCCGCCCATAGACGATGAAGGGAATGTCAAAAAGCCGAAGGGCCGCTCTAAATCAGGGCTCTTTCCCAAAGACATGGAACGTCGAATGAAAAAAGGAAAGCGTAAGAAGTGATCCCTAAAAGCATCTCTTCAAATTAAGCGGTGCTCTTTTCTCGTAAAGAAAGCGATGTTTCTAGTGTGGCTTCTCTTCATCCTATTAACGGTTTTTTCGCCAATAGAGCGCAGTGCCCTCCACGCGCAGTGGGATGCCCTATTGCGCCGCTATGTAAAAGTAGATGGGCGAGTCAATTACAAGGGTCTTGCTACCAATCGAGCAAAATTGAAGGCCTATCTTCGCGTCTTGAGCCAGCATCCACCTACTGCAGACTGGAGTCGTGCCGAGAAAATGGCATACTGGATAAATGCTTACAACGCTTGGACGATAGACCTAGTGTTAGAACACTATCCAATTAGAAGCATTATGGAGCTTGACGGTGGGAAAACATGGCAGGTCAAGCGCATTGAAATAGGTGGAGAACGATATAGCTTGAACGACATTGAAAATCGAATTTTACGGCCGGAGTTTGGCGATGCGCGCATTCATTTTGTTATCAATTGCGCAGCGCGTTCGTGTCCGCCCTTGTATAACCGAGCCTATACTGCTGATAACGTTGAGCTTCTACTAGAGGAGCGCACGCGTCAATTCATTAGCGATAGCCGCTTCAATCGCATCACAGCTAGCCGAGCAGACATAAGCAAGATTTTTGATTGGTATGCAACTGACTTTGGCGATGTTCGCAGCTTTCTTGCTCGTTACTCTGGTGTAGACTTGTTGCCTACGGCAACGATTCACTTTTTAGAGTACGATTGGTCGCTAAATGAATGAGAAAAACGAGCATTGCTCAAACAATCTCTTCAAATTCGGGCGGTGGTGCTTGAGGGAAAGCGCGTTGCTCTGCCTCTAGGCGACTGCGGTGCATATCGTTCATTCGCGCCAATACCTCGTTGATTAAAGTCTCATCGGCCCATTGCTGGACGGCCTCTAGGGTTTGATAACGATCGTCTAAACCGAATTTAAAAGTCTGTTCGTAGTTAGCGTTTTCAAACTTGACGGAGATGCGGTTGTCCATTTTGAAGACCGTAATCTTCAACAAGGGATGCGGTATAGAACCGAGAATTCGCATAAAAACAAGGCCTAGCTTGTTATGAATCAAGTGTTTCCAAAGCCGATGCTGCGGCGCTGATAGAGGAGAAGTTTATTTTTGTCTAAGGTTAGGGATGCTACGTCGTCGAGCACGATAGTATGTTGGTCTTCTGCGCGAAGATTTTCCTTTTGCGAATGCTGCGCCAGGCGGAGATTCTGGTTTTTAATCACTTCTAGAACGGCCTGCCGTACGGCTCGGGCGTTGCCAAAGTAGCGGTCGCGCATTTGATAGAGGAAGGTTAGGTAGTTGCGCAAATGTTCGGCGGCGCTATCCTCTACGTAGTAGTTTTCCTGGCAGAACATATGAAGCGCAATTTGGAAGAGCTCGTCAGGCGAATAATCATCGAAACGAAGGATTTTGTCGAAGCGACTAGCCAAACCGGGATTGGCCTTTAAAAAAGCTTCCATGGGCTCAGGATAGCCGGCTACAAAGACAAAAAAGTCGCCGCGATTATCTTCCATGCGCTTGAGCAAAGTTTGAATGGCCTCATCTCCAAAGTCGCCTTGAGCGCCGCGAGCATGAGGAGAAAGAGCATATGCCTCGTCAATGAAAAGGACACCTCCCATTGCCTCCTCGATGCGCTCAGCAGTTTTAATGGCGGTCTGGCCTACATAACCGGCTACGAGGCCTTGTCGGTCAGTTTCGACCATGTGACCACGTTCAAGGATGCCAAGAGCTTTGTAAATCTTGGTTAAGATACGGGCCACGGTTGTCTTTCCTGTGCCGGGATTCCCGACAAACACTGTGTGCAAGAAGAACCGCCCTAGGACATCGCGTCCTGTCTCGCGGTAAAAACGCACAACTTCGACAAGTTCGTGAATATCTCTTTTTATCTCCCTCATGCCTACGAGGCTGTCCAACTCATGTAGGGCCTGCCGCAGCAGGGGCATATCGATAGGTATCTCTGGTAAGACGCGCCTAGGATGCACCTTAATTTTTTCCATGTCTTCACGTGTGACGAGTTTGAGGCGTTCGGGTGGCAATTCGCGCACACGCGGGTCAGCCATCAGACGCAAAGCAAGTTGAACCTTGGCTCTGTCTAGCAGGTCGTTGACAAAGCGAGCATTGCCGAAACTGCGGTCTCGTTTGCGATACGCCTCGATGATATACTCTTGAAGTAGAGCTCGAGCACCTTCATCTAACGCAATTTCTTTCTCTTGACAAGCGTATTCAGCAATTTGAAGGAGTTCCTGAGGTAAATAGTCTCGAAACTCGAAGATCATCTTAAAGCGGCTGCGCAAACCAGGATTTGAATCCAAGAAGGTTTTCATCTCTCGTGGATAACCCGCTACGATGACCGCTAAATCACCCGGCCCATTCGACATCTCTTTGACGAGAATTTCGATGACCTCCCTGCCAAAGTCCTTGTTATCTTCCGGAGAGCGCGCAAGCGAGTAAGCCTCGTCAATGAAGAGGATGCCGCCGCGCGCTGCATCAATGGCGGCCTTCACTCGCGGTGCTGTTTGACCAATGTACTCGCCAACCAGGTCGGCGCGATCCACTTCGTATACATGACCTTTCGAAAGCAGCCCCATGCTGCGGTAGATTTGCCCCATCATGCGAGCAATAGTGGTTTTGCCCGTGCCCGGATTGCCGATAAACGCAGCGTGAAGGCTGAGGTTTTCCTTCTCTTGAAACCCTTTTTCTCGGCGCAATTGCAAAAATTTTATGTATTGCGCATGTTCGCGAACTTTTTGCTTAATCTCCACTAGACCGACCAATGCGTCCAAATGCCGCAAAATCTCCTCCACCTGTTCGCCGCCTTCTGGCAAGGCAGGACTGCGCATCATAGCATACGGAGCCCACAGGGAATTAACCCCCTCCTCCCACGAGTCTCCTACTTCAAAAGGTAGGATGGCCAACAACCGTTCTAGAAAAACTATTTCAACGGTGTAATGGTCAGGACGCCAAGAGCCCGTCACATTACTGCCCCAACCCGCCGTGATTTTTATGATTTCTTCACCTTTTTCTATTCGATGCAGTCGCACCACCTGTCCTTTTAATTCCCGCGCGTCGTTGTAAAACTTGATGAACAACTCGCAGTACCATTGGCGATGCGATTGCAAGTTTTTTAAGCTCACCTCAGCATATATGTAGCGCGTCTCATCGGCATGAAAACGCCGCATATAACGGCGCTCAGACTCTGGCAAGTCTTCGTAGGGGCCTTCATACAGGCGCACTGACATCAACTGGCAGTAGGGATTGTCTTCTCGAGTGACAGGTCTCCCTGCATCTTCGATGTGGAAAGTACGGGTAGCTACTTTCTCACCATCAATCCAAGCTTCCCAACAATAGGAGCCCTTTTTCCAGGGCGTCTCCTGTTTGCCGCCCCAACCCTCGCGAACGTAGGCGATATGCTCATACTTGCTCACTTTTCGCGTCAGCGAGAGTGCGCAGATTTCCTTGCGCTGCTTCTTTGCCGTATAGCAGCGCAATTCTACCCTCACCTCCCAGTCCTCTACGTCGAAATTCTTGTTGTAAAAAGAAAGTTCCGCATAAACGTAGTTCGTCTCATGGCGGTCGAATACGTAGCGGTATCGCTTTTTGTTTTCCGCTAGCCATTCGGCGGAAGAGTAGACTTTCAGATCCTTAAATTTCCACAATTTATTAGTCGGGCTTTCTTCTAACGGATTAATGGGCTGAGAACTGAAGTACATGGTGCAAAACAATGAATATTAGTTCTTTAAGAAAGATCTTTGTCTGCTCGGAGCGGAGGAGTGCGCGGCAAAATAACGAAAGATTGGCCGCGAAACGAAGAGAGCTCTTTAATTAATGTTACCCTTGAGCTACCCAAAGCTCCAGGCCTCGCCGCCAATGTAGAATTTCTATGCCAAAAGCGGTTTTGATTTTGGTCTTGTCTAACACACTGTAGGGTGGGCGGATGGCAGCAGTAGGATACTCTTCTGTGCGAATGGGAATGATGCGACAGGGGAGTTGTTTTAAGTCCGCAATTGCTTGAGCGAAATCGTACCAGCTACAGACGCCTTCATTTGAGTAGTGCCAAACACCCGAAACAACGGTAGGATTAGCTTGCTGTTGCACGTATTCAATGACATGCAAAACTGCTTGCGCTAAATGCGGGGCATATGTGGGTGTACCGATCTGGTCGAAGACGACGCGTAGCTCTGAGCGCTGTTGGCCTAACCGAGTGATAGTATGGGCAAAGTTCTGGCCATAAGGAGAATAGAGCCAAGAGGTGCGAATTACCATGCCCGCCTTCGGGTGTAACCTCAGCACGGCGCGGTCGCCTGCCAATTTCGTGCGAGCGTATACGCTGCGCGGCCTAGGAGAAGCATCTTCGCGAAGAGGCAAGTAATGTCGACCGTGGTAGACGTAATCCGTTGAAAAATGAATGAGCGCGCATCCCACCTGAGCACAAATTTCAGCCAGATACCTCGGCCCGAGGGCATTGACGCGCCAAGCCTGCAAGGGCTCACTTTCGGCCCTGTCTACGGCCGTATAAGCGGCGCAGTTGATACACCAATCCGGGCGATTTTTTTCCAAAAAATGGCGTAAAGCGCAGCGTTGAGTAATGTCCAGTTCGCTTGAGCCGGCCATAATGAAAGTCCATTCCGGATAGTTGCGGCTGAGGACTTCGAAGCATCGCCCTAATTGACCGCGTGCTCCCGTTACTACCAAAACAGGATGACGGCGCATATGAAGTATTTTTTCATAAACGAAGGTAAGCTAGCTTTTTTCGAACTTGCAGCGCTATGCGAGCTATTCGATCTCGGATCTTGGTATTGGTTTTGCTGTTCGGTCAACCTCAGGCGAATGACGCCAAGAATCTATTCGAGGAGATACATCAAAACATTTTGGCCGATACTTTGCGCGAGGACACACTACGCGGCGTGACTATTTCTATTTTGCGACTGCCCGTTGCTTCGGCGCAGACGCCGATGGCGGTCTCTGTACTGGAGGGCACGTGGCTTCGGCGGGCAGAGCCTCAACTAACCTTGCGCGAAAGTCTAGCGAACGCTCCAGGAATATGGACAATGGGCGAGGCTAATTTTGCTCAAGACATTCGATTGGCGATTCGAGGTTTTGGTGCGCGCGCAGCCTTTGGCATTCGCGGCATTCGCTTGTTGCTCGATGGCATTCCTGAGACAACACCCGATGGGCAGGGCCAAGTAGACAACTTAGACTTAGCTGTAATAGAACGTATAGAGATATTGCGAGGTTCTTCGGGTGGTTTATACGGTAATGCATCCGGCGGAGTTATCAGCTTGCGCACAGAGGGTGTAGCTAGCCAACCCGCTCTGCGCTTGCGCCTAGCCGGTGGCTCTTGGGGCTTTCAGCAAGGGCATGTGTCATTCAGTGCGCGCACAAGACGCCAAGGTCTACGCTTTAGCCTTACCCATCAACGCATGAAAGGATACCGCGATCACTCTGCCATGCGTGCAACACTGTTAAATGCTCGGTGGGAAGTGCGCTCGCGCGACAGTTCAGTCTCGATTCAGACTCTGCTAAACTATGCGCGCAGCCCACAGGCCGATGACCCTGGTGCACTCACCGCTGAGGCAGTCGCTCTAAATCGCCGTGCTGCTCATCCAACTAATCTCCGCTTTCGTGCCGGCGAAGCGGTAGAACAAGGCCGTATTGGCTTGGTGGTCGAGAAGAAGTGGCGCAAAGGCCATACGTCTTTAGCTCGCACTTATGCTTTATATCGCAACTTTGAAAATCGCCTGCCCTTCCTGCCCGGAGGTCAGGTACAACTTCAGCGCTTCGTTGCTGGGGTAGGTCTCCAGCACTCTTGGACGAACTCGCAGGTATCTTTCTCTACAGGCTTTGACCTCGATTACCAGAGCGACCACCGCCAGCGCTTCGATAACCTTGATGGCCAGCGCAGCTCTCTTGAGCTCAAGCAACGCGAGAAGTTCGCTACCGCGGGCCTCTTTGCTGCAGCCCGTTGGTCTCCTAACCTCCGCTGGAACTTGAGTGCTGGCATTCGTTACGACTACGTATACCTTCAAGCGTCTGACGAATTCCTAATCGACGGAGACCAGTCGGGTCAAAGGAGTTATCCGCGTGTAAGCCCTTGGGTTGGACTGACACGCCGCATAGGGCAGCACTTCCTTTTGCGAGCCAGTGGTGCCACGCACTTCGAAGTACCCACACTTAGTGAGTTGAGTAATAACCCCACAGGCGGCGGTGGATTTAATCTCGGTTTATCTCCTCAGCGCACTTACACTGCTGAATTTGGCATGCAAATGGGCCCAAGTTCTCGCTGGGTAGCTGACCTTGCTTTTTTCTGGGCAACTACCACAGGAGAATTAACTCCATTTGAGCTGCCTCAAACTCCCGGTCGGCTCTATTATCGCAACGCCGGTCAAACTCGGCGTGCTGGCGTAGAATTGAGCTGGCGCGCCCGACTTCATCCGCTTCTCCTTACCGAATTGGTGTGGACTTTGGCAGAATTTCGCTATGACCGCTTCCTTACGCCAGCAGGTGATTTTGGCGGCCGGCGTTTGCCTGGCCTTCCGCAACACTGGGGCATGCTCGACGTGCGCTATGGAGGCGAAAATGGTTGGTTCGCTCGTGCGCAAGTGCGGTATGCTGGACCCTATTTTGCTGATGATGCCAATCGAATCCGCATAGCGCCCGTGACCCTCTTGTCTGGCCGAATGGGTTACTGTTGGAGCGGCCTACACCACTCACTGGAACTCTTTGCAGGAGTCGACAATGCTACCAACAAAGCCTATTTTCACTTGGTGCGGCTCAACGCCGCTGCAGGGCGCTTTTTCGAACCCGCTCCAGTGCGCACGTTTCTCGCCGGTTTGTCTTGGGAATGGAAGGGCCACAATCCAGTTCGATTTTCCAACTCTTTATAGGTGGGATTTCATGCTCTCATGCTAGATACTTTAGGAATTGTAAAAACAGGCTTTTCTGGAGGCAACGTCGAGAGAAGAATATAAATTGGCAGCTCCCTCAAGAAGTGTTTGTGCAGTTGGAATAACTGGTGTTAAAGTTACGCCGGAAACACCTCCTAAACAACGCTGTTTGGCGCATGTAACAGACGGATTTGCTGGAGGCTTAGTTCTT
Source organism: Saprospiraceae bacterium (assembly GCA_025055285.1). Lineage (GTDB taxonomy): Bacteria > Bacteroidota > Bacteroidia > Chitinophagales > Saprospiraceae > M3007. The sequence goes on along the minus strand of JANWXM010000016.1, from coordinate 65,141 downwards.
TCCCTCTTGCTGAGGGCATTTCGTGCCAGTAAAAATTCCTGATTTTTGCAATGCCGTCTATACCCTTTCGAAAGAAAGGAAAAAAGAGGATTTAATTATCATCTCGGGCAAAGCAATGTCGGTACAAGTAAGTCATTTAGTGAAACGCTATGGCGAGCAGCGGGCCGTAGACGATGTCACGTTCGAAGCGAGGCCAGGCGAAGTGCTTGGCTTTCTGGGACCAAACGGAGCAGGCAAAACGACAACGATGAAGATCATAACTGGCTTCTTGCCAGCCACTTCAGGAGAAGCACGAGTTTGTGGATACGATGTGGTTGCACAGCCCATGGAGGCGCGCGCATGCATTGGCTACCTTCCAGAGCACAATCCGCTGTATCGCGACATGTATGTGCGCGAGTATCTAGAATTTGTAGGCTCAATTCACCGACTGCCTAACCGACGCGCTCGCGCTGAGGAAATGATTGAGCGAACAGGTCTAGAATCCCACTGCCATAAGCGCATTGGAGAGCTGTCAAAAGGCTATCGGCAACGCGTAGGCTTAGCTCAGGCCATGCTCCACGACCCAAAAGTACTCATTCTAGATGAACCGACTTCAGGACTCGATCCCAATCAGATCATTGAAATCCGCCAACTAATCAAAGAACTAGGAAAAGAGAAGACCGTAATCCTCTCCACGCACATTTTGGCCGAAGTAGAAGCTATCTGCAGTCGTGCGATTATTATCCATCACGGCAAAGTAGTGGCCGATGGTTCTATTGAGGCTCTCAAGCGTCGTATGGCAGGGCAAAACATTATAACAGTAGAGTTTGCTCAACCTGTCGAGGCGCATCAGCTCAAAGCGTTGCCCTACGTGCAGGAGGTCAAGTCGCTAGGTGGAAATCGCTGGCGGCTCATCGCTCCGGCCTCACACGATCCGCGCGCCGATATCTCAGCTTTTGCTGCTGAGCATCGCCTTACGCTTCTAGAACTCCACAAAGAAACTCTATCGGTCGAGGAGGTATTTCAGCAACTCACGCGCTAACCTTCAGAAGTATTGGTCTATGCGAGCGATCTATTTCAAAGAAATAAATGCCTTCTTCTCTTCCATTATTGGCTACGTGGTGGTGGGTATCTTCTTGGTCTTAATGGGGCTCATCCTGTGGGTATTTCCAGAGTACAGCATCCTAGACAATCGTTTTGCTACCCTGGATACCCTTTTCGCCATAGCGCCACAGGTCTTTTTGTTTCTTATTCCCGCCGTAACGATGCGTTCTTTCTCTGAAGAGATTCAAACAGGCACCCTAGAACTGCTTGTCACTCGTCCGCTCTCAGATTGGCAAATCGTGGGCGGCAAATTTTTGGCGTGCCTGACGCTCGTTGTTTTTGCCTTGCTGCCTACAGGACTGTACTATCTAACAGTGTATCAATTGGGTGCTCCTCCGGGCAATTTGGACAGTGGTGGTATTTTGGGATCTTACATCGGCTTGCTTTTTCTGGCAGCAGTTTTTGTTGCTATTGGTTTATTTGCCTCTTCGCTGACGCAAAGCCAAATTGTAGCCTTTTTGCTGGCTGCCTTCTTAGGCTTTTTCTTCTTTCAAATATTTGATTTGATCAGCCGTCTCCCTATTTTTTTCGGAAAAACAGACGATATCGTACAGGCTTTTGGCATTCAATACCATTATGACTCAATGAGTCGCGGATTGATTGATACGCGCGACGTAGTGTATTTCCTCTCACTAATTGCCTTGTTTCTGGCCGCTACTGTGGTTTCGCTAGGAAGAAGGCGTTGGTAAGAGGCCAAATGCATTGACGCTTTTCCGCAGAGTGCATCGAAGAGAAATGCGTCGGCGAACTAGAGCATCCTCCTCGCTATAGGTTGCACTAGTCGAAAAAACTCCTTCCTTTAACAGCTTAGATCAATCTGCATCCATACTGGGCAGTGATCGGAATGAACGACTTCATTCAAATGGCGCACCTCCACAATCCGGGTTGCGAGGTGGTTGCTTACTGAAAAATAATCAATGCGCCAACCTTTGTTTTTGGCACGCGCATTGGCGCGAAAGGTCCACCAGCTATACTCTACGCGATGAGGGTGCCGATAACGAAAGGCATCAGTAAAACCGCTATTGAACCATTGACTCATCCAGGCGCGCTCTTCAGGTAAGAAGCCACTGCTTTTTTTATTACCATTAGGATCGTGAATATCCTGTTCAGTGTGCGCAATATTGAAATCTCCTGCGACAAGGAGATTAGGACGCTCCTGTCGAAGATGCATTATCCAATGAAGAAAGTCCTCCAAAAAAGTCATCTTGAAAGCCTGCCGTTCGTCACCCATAGTGCCAGAGGGGAAATAGCAGTTGAGCAGCGTCCATTCTCCAAAATCGGTGCGTAAAATGCGGCCCTCGCGGTCGTATTTTTCGATGCCGCAGCCTGCTATGACGCGGTCGGGCTTACACTTAGACCATGTGGCAACGCCGCTGTAGCCGGGTTTTTCCGCTGAATGCCAAAAGCACTGATAACCTAACCCTTCGACTTCTGCTAGGGACAAATCCTTGGGCTGTGCTTTGATTTCTTGCAGACAGACAATGTCTGGAGGCGGTGCCTGCTGAGCTAACCACTTGAGGAAGTCCTTACTTATAGCTGAGCGCAGGCCATTGACGTTGTAAGAAAGGATTGTAATCACGCTGAGGGATTTTGTAGTTTACTAGGTTCGAAATAGGACTCTCGCCGTCAAACTGTTCGCAGGGCTTACCAATCTTTTTTGGATGAAAGGGCATGTTTTTTGGGAGTTTTCTGGCGATACTTTCGCCCACTGTTCTGGTCTTGTGGCGCTACGGTGGTTTCGAGCAGTTGACGCGCTTGTTCTGGAGTTAGCCTGCCCTCTGCATGGGTTGATGACTGAGGGCTCTGTCGTGAGGGAGAGGGCGGTGCAGGCATCGAGTCGCTCTTAGGAGAGACGTTACTCCTAGCAGGCGAGGAGTGTTCTCGCTGTTGATGCTGGGAAGAATTTTGCCGAAGTTTCTGGCGAGCAAGTTGAAGGTTGGTTTTGGTATCTATGTCACCAGGGCGAAATCGAAGGCTGTTTTCATAGGCGCGAATGGCTTCCCGGATTTTGCCCTGTTGGGCAAGAGCGTTGCCGAGGTTATGCCAAGCGTCGGCCTTTTGAGCCGGAGTGGCGGCAGCGGAAAGAGCTCTTTCCCACGCTTGCTGAGCTTGAGCATACTGGTTTTGCTTGTAGAAAGCATTTCCTATGTTATAAAGCGCTTTAGGGTCGTCAGGGATCTGACGTAAGGCCTCGCGATAAGCTTTCTCTGCTTCAGCATAGCGACCTTTGGCGTATTGAGTGTTTCCCTCTTGAAGCCATTGATGCGCCGACTGAGCGAGACCATCCGAAAAATTCACGGCGAACATTAGCGAAAAAATTAGAGTTGTGCGCACGCGCCAGCTTAGAGCAGCGTAAAGGGTCAAGAGTAGGAATGCCGGGAGCGCAAACCAAGCATAATACGACTCGAACTTTTCAAAGGAACGGGCGGCCACAACGCGGTGCTCGAGGCGACCTATTTCTCGGCGAATGGCATCAATAGCGCGCGGAGCCTGCTCTACGCGGTAAAACTCACCTCGTGTTGCTGAAGCAATACGCCGCAAAAGAGCATCGTTTGCGCGCGTTTGAACGAGTTGGTTATTTGCGTCGCGCTTATATTCACCTTCGGGTAATGGGATGGGAGCCCCCTCTGCAGTGCCAACGCCAACACAGAAAACAACAACTCCTGCATCGCGCAATCTATTTAAGGCCTTGGGCACGAGACCCTCGTGGTCTTCGCCATCAGAAACCAGCACGATAGCTCGGCCCGTATTTGGGCTCGGATCGAAGCGTTCAAGAGCAGTCAATAAGGCCTCTCCCAAATTAGAACCTTGAGCGCTAATGAATTCTGGAGTAGCAGAGCGTAGCAATATATCGGCTGCTTCATAATCGGTCGTGAGGGGTATTGCTGGATAGGCATTGCCAGCAAAGAAAACTACGCCAATTCGCTCGCCAGTTAGGGTTTGTATCAAGCGCCGGGCGAAAATTTTGGCACGCTCTAGCCGATTAGGCAGCACGTCCCGGGCTAACATGCTCTGAGAGATGTCTAGTGCTAGTATTACATCAGCGCTTTGCTGCTTGCTTACTTGGCCCTGCACTCCGCGTCTAGGGTTAGCGGCTGCAACAATGAGCAACGCCGTAGCGATGAGTAACGAGGCGTTCTTCAACCAAAAACGGCCGACCGACCAGCCTGGGAGTAGACGCTTCTGTACTTCTTGAGCAGCTAGACGCCCTAACGCACGGCTGCGCCACCGCAAGTAGATTAGCCAAAGAACTATCCATATGGGCAGTATCCAGAGCAGAAGCAGGTATTCTGTATGCTCAAACGAGAACATAGCTGCAGCTATTACCCACAAGGTAAAAAAGACATAATCTCCTGCAAAGCAACAACTTTAACCTAGAATTGCCTAGTCTGCGAGCCTACTCATTTGAAAAACTTTCGGACTCAGAAAGCAAATGCTCGAGAAAGGCGTTTTGCAACTGAAAAAGTCTTATTTTTGGAGAAAATATCGGTCTATCATGGCGCGACACACAGCCCTTTTTGCAGTAGCGTTGCTTGCGAGCAGCTCCCTTGTACGCGCACAGCACACTGACCCGACGAGCGGCAATGTGGGCATTATTTACAACCGAGAAACGACAGTGAACTTGCGCATTACTACTTCGCGCGGCTTTCTTGTCGGTATGGAGTTCGGGCGATTACACACTTATTACAAAACTACTTATTTTCACCTTAGTATTGGCGAATTACGGCATTCCAAAGAACAGCGCCAAAGCGCTGATCCATTGCTGAGTCGAACCTTCCGACCCTATATCTTTGGCAAACAGAATAATGCAATTCTAATCCGTGGCGGTTGGGGCACTAAGCGATATCTCTCTGAAAAGGCAAAACAACGCGGCGTCGCCGTAGGAATCACTTATACCCTCGGACCTACCCTCGCTCTATTAAAGCCATATTACTTGGCTATCTGTTACCCTAATCCCTCTCGCCCGGGCGATTGCCGGATTTTGCACGAAAAATACTCAGAAGAAAATGCGAATCTCTTTCTCGACGAAAACGGACGTATCAAAGGTGCTTCGCCTTTTACACGAGGGCTAAGCGAGATTAGCCCTCGACCAGGCATTAATGCTTCATTAGCCCTGCACTTTGATTGGGGAGCCTTCGATGAATTTGTTAAAGCATTTGAAGTTGGGGCTATGCTCGACGCTTTTCCCACGGAACTACCTATTCTTGTATCGAGCGCCAACCAACGGTTATTCGTTAACTTCTTTGTAAATCTGCAACTAGGCCGCCGAAAGTGATTGGCCGACGGTGTACTTTTTGCGCTTCGGAGGCCGGCATCGAAGCCCAAACCCGACGAGATGACTGATTTGCCTGACCCAACACATGGCTCAGCAAACCCAAGAGCGAAAACGGATCATGCCCGTACGTCCGCTCATCCTACAAATACCCTCTGTAGTGCAGCTGAATCTTTTCCTGTAACGTCTCCACTAACAAGCCCTGGGCCATCGGGCTATCTCACCAATCCGCGCCGAAAAAAAAACCGCTTCCTCTCTTCTGTTGTGAAGCTCAGTATTGCAACATAGGCATCTTCCATCAAAACGCCTCGCCAGGGGTTTAAATCGGAGAGAATGAACACTTTGCTAAATTTGGACATAGCCGCGATGAACAACAGGTGAATAATGGGCGCATCAGAGTTTTTCAGCGTAGAAACAAACAGCGATTTGCTGAAGCAGTGCGGACAGCTCGAGAAATATTGCGAAGTTTATGCGGCAAACCGATAGACCCGCTCCGTTTTGTCTGCGTAGACGAAACCATTCTAGTAGACAACCTCAAGATCTTGTTTCCCAAGCGGGTAGTGCTGCATGTTACGCCTGAATTGGAACCAAATTTAACGGCCAGCATCGATTTCTTCGAGGATGTGGCAAAGGTGCCTTTCTTCAACACATTAGAAATCCGCCATTCGGTACCACACATTCCAGCGCAAGCCGAGGGTAAGGAGACGCGTTTCCATGTTGCGCGCTGGGTCGGCGCTCCGCTTTGAGCGCCAGAGGAATTGCGCTTCCCAAAAAAGGTTGTGTTTCCACTGCCAATGGAGCTCTGCACCGACGAGGTGCAGGTAAGTAGTGATGCCCTGACCAATTCGATTGCGGTAATCTTGAGCGCGAGAAAGGTTAGAGAGCAACGGGTTTCCACCCCAATTCTGGCCGAGTGGGTCTTCACCTGTGCGCGCAATCAGAGTACGCACAGCGAATGTCCAGCGCGGATGAGGCTGATAGCGCACCAACGCCACTCCTTCGCGAAAATTAGCCCAAAGCGGATGGGCGAGGGGCAATGAGTAGTGCGTATAACTGTTGAGAGAGTCGAAACTAGAATAGGTGAAAGGTCGCACTGCGTTCACCTCTACTTGTAAGTCCAAATACGGAATACTGAAAGCGTTAAAATACTTTAGACCTACCTGAGCGCCATATTTATTGCCCCACCAGCCGCCTTGGCGATTTCGACCGAAGAGTTCGGATGAAAAAAACTCATCCAAGAGAAATTGCCCATATAGACTAAGGCATCGGGCTAAGTCCCAACGTGCTTCCAGGCCTATTAAGACGTTGTCGGGGCTGCCTAGCATGCCCTCTACCGAGCGGTAAAGAATGACCGGATTTAAATACTGCCACTCAAATTGACGGCTTCGATTGAAAATAACTCCCTCGAAAAAGCCAAGGTTTAGATTCCGCCGTACTTTCCAGCTGAGGTAATGTAAAGCAGCATACTTCTTGGGTAATAAGCTGTTAGATGGACGCGGTACAACGGTAGAAATGGGATGAAGCTCCAAGAATAGGTTTTGATAATGCAGTTTCCAGATGCGTGTGTTGATGCGCAAGAAGAAAGCTACGTTGCCCACATCAGAGAGGAAGAGCGAGCGCTGCCCATGGCCAATGAAAAAGCGCCCATGGCCCAATTGAACGCCTACGTGTCGCGTCAGGTAGAAGCCTATGCCTGCTTGGGCGATGTTGTAGTCATAGGCTGTGCTCTCGCGAAGCCAACGCGGGCGATAAGGTTTGAAAAACCCTGTGCCGGGCAAGGCTTGATAGGTCTCTACCCACTGGTCAACGTATCGGGCGAACTGGGCTTGCGTCTCTACTAAGTCAGTGTAGAAAAAAAGGCGTCCATCGGCATCTCCGCGCACCTCAAGACCGCGCTGATTAACAAACAACGGCACAGATGCATGGTTTTGCCAGCCTACCGAGAGATGTAACATAGGATTCGCGCGCAGGCGAAAGTGTTCAGTATTCACTTCAAACAGATGCGCTGGCGACCGGTAAAAATGCCTAAATAGGGGGCGGCGTGAACGGCAGTAGCGGAAGCTGTCAGCAGTCGTTAGCCACTCATTGTTATCGTCGAAAATATACTGGACTGCCCACTGGTCGAGCGAGCCGACAAGCACCGTATCGGCGTGATAGGCAATCGAAACGGCATCCTCACGCGTGTACGGACGCACAGAGAGATGCACCTTGCTTTCACCCATGCACACACTCCAGCGTTCAATAAGGTGCTGACCGAGCGACTGCATCGGCACGGGTGGCCTCTGGGCCAAAATGGAACAGTATCCGCAAAGAAAAACGCAAAGAAAAACGAGAGAAAAGCGCATATGCCGGGCAAAGATAGCTGCGCCGCTTTTCAGCAAAGTTTTAATCCAAATAATAGCGCGCTACCAAACCAAAATAATCACCTCTATGAGGCACGGGATAGACCCGTTCGCGCCCATCGAATTTGCTGAGAAATACTGTATCATAGAGGTGGAAAGGCGTAATACAGTACGACAGTCCAGCGAAAAAGCCGCCTCGCCCCTTGGCTCGGAACTCAAGACCTAGTCCTGTAAGGCTTGCTGGCAAGGCAAAGGCCTTGTGGAGCGCCAGTATTTGCAGGTGTTGCTCACGCACACCTAAGTCACTAGGTAGCGTTTGCAAGTTGATGCCCGTTCCCAACGAGAGCAAAAGGCGCTCGCCTATGCGTTGATAGTAGGTAAAGAGGATAGGTATTTCATAAAGTGTCGTATTTAAACGCACGCGCAGCACTTGCTCCTCATAGGCAGCAGAACAATCGTAGTTGCGCAGCAAGAGGGTGAATCCGCCTTGGAGTTGGAAGCGCCGTGATAAGCGAAAAATAGCCAATCCTCCCACCTGAAAGCCTGTACCAGGGTCAATTCGATAAAGCACGTTCTCTGCTTCGCGTACAGTGCGGCGTACGCTAAACAAAGCGCTTGGTGTAATAACGCCTGCCTGAATACCAAAGTTGAAGACAGGATCTTTTAAGCCCTCGTCATCTTGGCTGAAAACCATAGAGGACGTTGCGATAGTGAAAAGCCAGGCGAAATGAGTGCGGTACATCCGTAAGGACATTTATGTGTTTTAAAGGTAAGAAAATTCCGATAAAGAGTGATATTTGAAATGACTGGTTACCTTGTAGCACCAACGTTTTGTCGTTCCTTTGCCGTCGAATGGGTATTGTCCGAGAGAAAGACATGAATTGGAAAAACCTTTGGCCGTTGTTGCACAAAGAAGTAATCCTTGAGTTACGGCAACGTTATGCACTTAGTGGCATTGTTCTTCATGTAGTAAGCATGGTATTCGTAGTGTATGTAGCTTCTGTAAAACCTTCACCTCCAGTTTGGAATACCCTCTTTTGGCTCATTGTGCTATTTGCCTCTATTAATGCTGTAGTTAAGAGCTTCATACGCGAAAGTGGCGCTCGCCAGTTGTACTACTACCAAGTAGTAGACCCAGCAACTCTACTCTTGGCCAAGATGATATATAATGCTCTGTTGCTTATGGTTCTAGGAGGGTTAGCATTGGTTGCCTTTAGTTTGGTAAGTAATAGTCCTGTGCAACGGTGGCCGCTGTTTATTGGTGTGTTAGCGTTGGGTAGTGCGAGTTTTTCTGTTGCGTTTACTTTTATTTCGGCCATAGCTGCAAAGGCCGACCAAAGCGCCACCCTAGTGGCTATTTTAAGTTTTCCCGTAGTGTTGCCCATTTTACTTACTTTGTTGCGCTTATCGGTTGCTTCTTTTGCTCCATCAACTTTGTCTGGAGGTATTTGGCCAGATGTGCGCAACCTCTTGGCAGTAGACGCTATTTTAGTAGCACTTGTGTTTGTGCTCTTTCCCTACATCTGGCGCGATTAAACTTTACTGCTGTTTTTATGTGGTGGAAACTAACCTCTGTGATTTTGTTGCTGTATACGATACTAGCGGGTTTTCTAGTGCCGCTAAAATCGGGCATTGAGCGAGTAGAACCGAATACAGCTCGAACAGGAGAACAAGTAACCGTTCGCTTTTACGGCTATAACACCTTCTTTAGCCGGCCAAGCGAAGTGCCTATCCGCGTATGGCTGTACTACAACAGCTCATATGCGTTAATGGCAGATGTGGTTCGGCCAATAAATGACACTATTTTGGAAGCAACTTTTCGAATGCCGATTAACCTGCCAGAGGGCAAACCTTTCGTCCTGCTCAATGCACTGGCCGACCATCCCACAGAAGGCGCTTCCATCCTACCTATTGCCTTTACCTTACATCAGACTCCGGGCTCTACCCAAATACCCTTAGATTCAGCTTGGACAGCGCGCCCTGTAGAAAAGCTACACCCTCAAAAGGGCTTTTCCTTCCCTTATCAAAACATTCTGTATGAGACCATTCGGAATACTTATTTTCACGTGCCCATGTGGTTCGTACTGCTGTTCTTATTTGCCGCTTCTGTATGGTACAGCCTCAAATATCTGCGTCATCCTGAAACCGAATACGATCGGCGTGCAGCTGCTTATGCTGAAGTGGGTATCCTCTTTGGCTTAATGGGCTTAGCTAGCGGTATGGTGTGGGCTACCTATACGTGGGGAAAGCCCTGGAGCAATGACATCAAACAGCTAATGACTGCTGTGGCCTTGCTTATTTATTTTGCCTACTTCGTCCTGCGAGGCTCATTTAGCGACCCGGAAAAAAGTGCTCGCCTAGCTGCTGTGTATAATGTGTTTGCTTTTGCCTCCTTGATTCCGTTGCTATACATCTTGCCTCGGATGTTTGATAGCCTGCACCCTGGCGCTACAGGTAATCCGGCATTTGGCTCTCAAGACTTAGACAACACTATGCGCGCTGTTTTCTATCCAGCTGTCGTAGGCTGGACGCTGCTAGGCTTTTGGATCGCTGACCTTCGCATACGTTTCCAACGCCTGAAGGACAGGACTCTAGGATTAGACTGAGCCATATATTTTATCACTTCAAACCAAGATAGTCGGTAAGCAAAAAGATTTTGTTCCCTATGGCCCGAAGAATTTTGACTTTTCTTTTGTGGGTGGGCATATCTTTGCCCGCCGCTTTTGCCGAAGGCAACCGTGATTTCATGCGAGAGACTGGAAAGATCTATGTTGTCGTAGTTACCCTTTTGGTCATCTTTCTAGGTATCGTAGGCTATCTGGTTCGGCTCGAGCGGAAACTAACCAAATTAGAACACCTATCAAAAGATGACGCATGAGCGCAAAAGTCAGTTTCTTCAAAAGTGTCGAGCAGTACGTCGACAAGGCAGCTGCTTTTACCGACATTCCGAGTGGGCTAGTAGAGCAAATTAAAGTATGTAACCTCGTCTTACAGATTCGCTTTCCTGTTCGCATCGGAGACAACTACCAGGTCATTGAGGCCTACCGTGTCCAGCACAGCCACCATCGTCTTCCAACGAAGGGAGGCATTCGCTATTCGGAAACGGTGGATCAGGATGAAATTATGGCGCTAGCCGCTTTGATGACTTATAAATGTGCTTTGGTAGACGTTCCTTTCGGCGGTGCAAAAGGCGGTATCAAAATTAACCCGGCCAACTATACCGTCGAGCAACTACAAAACATTACTCGTCGCTACACTACGGAGTTGATCAAGAAAAATTTTATTGGCCCGGGCATTGATGTACCTGCTCCTGATTATGGAACCGGCCCTCGCGAAATGGCCTGGATTTTAGATACTTATCAAACCTTCCGCCATGGAGAAATTGACTCCATTGGTTGCGTCACTGGAAAGCCGGTTACCCAAAATGGCATACGCGGTCGCGAGGAAGCTACAGGTCGCGGCGTCTTTTACGGTTTGCGCGAGTGCCTCTCCTATGCCGACGACATGAAAAAAATTGGTTTGTCGCCCGGCATTGCGGGGAAGACGATGGTCATTCAAGGGTTGGGCAATGTAGGTAGCCACACAGGCCTCATTAGTCAAGAGGAGGGCGATGTAAAAATCATTGGCATTTCAGAGCGTGAAGGCTCCATATACGACCCTAAGGGCATAGACATCAGAAAACTTCTCGCCTTTCGAAAAGAAACTGGGTCAATCGTTGGCTTTCCAGGTTCGAAGCACATCGGCGGCCCTTCAGCAGCCCTTGAACTTGAGTGCGATATCCTTGTGCCAGCTGCTTTAGAAAATCAAATTACCTTAGAGAACGTCGACCGCATTAAAGCGAAAATTATTGCTGAAGCCGCCAATGGACCTGTCACTGCCGAAGCCGATGCCATCCTGCGCTCTAGAGGTATGCTCATTTTGCCCGATTTCTACATCAATGCAGGCGGAGTGACTGTCTCTTACTTCGAGTGGCTAAAGAACCTCTCTCACCATCGCTTTGGTCGCTTAGAAAACCGATTCCAGCGCAGCATATTTACCGGCTTGCTTAACAAAGTGGAGGAAATGACCGGCAAACAGGTCACCCAGCGCGATCGCGACTTTCTTACTCGAGGAGGCACCGAAATCGAACTGGTGAATTCGGGGCTAGAAGACACTATGACCAACGCCTACCAGCAAATACGCGAAACTTTGCAGCAAACGCCAGGTATCCCGGATATGCGTACAGCGGCCTTCGTGTGCGCTCTGCGCAAAATCGCCAGTGACTATATTTCCATGGGCATCTTCCCGTAATAAACATAACTTTCTTCTGTGTAACCTTCCGCTGAGGCCCAATGCCATTTTGCAAAAAGGCCAGTCCTCCTTCCGGATTGACCTTTTGCATTAATCTACTTTTATAAGCTCATCTTGACTTGAAATATATTTTTGTCAAAATGCTTAATATACTTTGTTCGTCCGTTTAAAAATATCTGCAAACGACAAAAACTGCTTTTTCGTCAAAATTAACAAATGATAATCGAAAAAACCCTTGCCCATTATTTGCAACCACCCTACCTTTGTAGAAATTTTTTAGGCAAAATATAATTTCTTTAACCTTTGTTATACTATGGCAGACAAGCTCGATAAGACGGACTTGAAAATCCTCCGCATCCTTCAGGAAAACAGCAAAATCACTAACTTAGACCTGTCCAAGAAAATTGGTTTATCACCCGCTCCTACGCTCGAACGAGTAAAGAAGTTGGAAAACAATCGCGTTATCTTAAGCTATCATGCCCAGGTAAATCCTCAAATGTTGGGCCTTAACGTCAAAACATTCGTGTTGGTATCGTTGGCTTGGAAACGCGAGAATGCCTTAAACAACTTTTTGGAAAAAATTCAACGCATCGACGAAATCACGGAGTGCTACATTATTACTGGCGAGGCAGATTTTCTAATGAAGATCATTTGCAAAGATCTGCCTACGTATGAGCAGTTGCTTTTCAAAACCCTCAGTCAGATTGACGAGATTGAGCGTTTGCGTACGCTCATGACGCTCTCTACAGTTAAGGACTCAAAGATTTTACCCTTCGAATACGAAGAGAAATAACCTGCTGAAGAGCAGACGATAAAAAACCAGGGGCGGAGCATTGTGCTTCGCTCGTGGTAATGATAATGCGCTAAGGCTGACCACTTTTATCTTTGCCATTGGGAAGTTCGCTATAAACATTTTCCGAGATGGAGCGAGAGAAGAAGGACAAGGATTTTGTGCATCAGCCAGAATATCCAGGAGGCCCGAAGGCGATGAGTCAATTTATATACAGCCAGTTGCGCTACCCTCCCGAAGCGCAAGCCGCTGGAATAGAAGGGCGCGTTATTGTGGAGTGTGACATAAATGAGGCAGGTGAAGTAGTCGCTACGCGCGTTTTGAAGGGCCTCGGCTATGGTTGTGACGAGGAGGCTATTCGCGTAGTACGGCTATTGCGCTTTCGCGTCAAACGCACGCGAGGGCTTCGCTTGCTTTTCCATAAAAAAATCCACATCGAATTTAAGCAACCTCGATTTGAGCCTGTTGCATTGCCGTCCGTCGCTGTCCAGTATCAGCTTGTGCCCGTTACGACTTCTTCCGAAGCACCGCCTCAGTCGTCTGCTGTGTATGAATATACCATCAGCTGGATGCCTCGGTGAGGGCAGATGGAGTTAGTGTAGATGGATGAGGTCTTGCCCAATATCTCGTCGAAAATACTTGCCCTCAAAGTGTATATCTTCAGCCGCTCCCAAGGAATAGGCAACAGCAGAGGCGATATCATCTGCAAATGAAGTAATGGCTATTACGCGCCCGCCATTGGTCAACAGGCGGCCCTCAACATCGCGTCGTGTGCCCGCATGCAGATAAAGGCAACCGGCGCGAGGCCTGAGTTCAATGATGTCTCCCTTGCGATATTCGCCGGGATACCCTTTTGCCGTCAATACGACGGTAGCTGCTACTTGCGGCGAAACATCTATACACACTTCATTCAAACGCCCTTCTATCAACGCGCGAAATAGGGCTGTCAAAGAATTTCTTATTCTTGGAAGCACCACCTCTGCTTCTGGGTCGCCCATGCGGCAATTGTATTCGACGACATAAGGTTCTCCATCGACATTCATTAAACCAAAGAATATGAAGCCTTTGTAAGGAATTCCCTCAACCTGCAGACCGCGCAATGTAGGTTCGATGATCCGCTGCTCCACTTTTTGCCGCAGCGCCTCGTCGAAGAAAGGTACGGGCGATACTGCACCCATGCCGCCTGTATTCGGACCGGTATCGCCCTCGCCTACGCGTTTGTAATCTTTGGCCTCCGGGAGGAGTTTGTACGAACTTCCATCCGTGAGAACGAATACGGAAAACTCTATTCCAGATAGAAATTGTTCAATTACTACGCGCTTGCTTGCTTCGCCGAATTGGCCGGCCAACATGTTGCGCAGCGCTTCTACGGCTGCCTCCAGTTCATCGAGAATGATTACGCCCTTTCCGGCCGCCAAACCATCGGCCTTGAGGACGTACGGAGGAGAAAAAGCGCGCAACACCTCTTTGCCCTCTTGCCAATCCGTTACCTCGCGATACGACGCCGTAGGTATACCCCATCGCTCCATAAAGCGCTTCGCAAAGGCCTTTGAACCCTCTAATCGGGCACCCGCTGCCGATGGACCAACAACAGGAACTCTTTCCAATGCGGAGTCAGCTTGGAAATAATCTACTATACCACGCACTAAAGGCTCTTCAGGCCCAACGACGACCATTTCAATGCCGTGCTCTAGAACGAAACCGCGAATTGCTTCGAAATCCGCAGGCGATATTGGCACATTCGTCCCACACGTTGCAGTACCAGCATTACCCGGAGCAATAAACAGCGCTGAGCATTCTGGATCCTGGGCCAATTTCCAGGCAAAAGCGTGCTCGCGGCCACCACTGCCCAACAATAAAATACGCATGTACAATACACTTTTGAAACCTCAGCCCGCAAAGGAAGCATTTACACTGAAAAAGTCCATCGTGCCACCCGCTCTAAATAACTAAAAAGTTTAACTGATCTGCAGAACCTCTATCGTGCGGCAAAACCTGCGAGAATTCGCGTTGCACCTCAAGCAAAATAGCTCATTTTAATCCAGAGAAAAAACACAAGAAATTGGCTATGCAAGCGATAGTAGCCCTCAAAGGAGTTTGCTGTTGCTCGTGCGCTTAATTAAGGTACGCTTCGAAATTAAGCATTTTAGTTGTAGAAAATTCCAAATTTTAACATTTTGTCAAATTATACTAACTATATTTTTGCAAAATAGGCAGTTCAAGCGATGCTAATTTGCACGTAAAAACATGTCGAAAAAATCATCGTCATGAAGCAGCATTCGTTCCTTGCCTTCGCTTTACTTTTGGTATTGCTTGCTAGTGCCTGCCAAAGTCCACGCCGTTATATTGAGCGCGGCTACTACGACGAAGCCATTACTCTTGCTCTTCGACGCTTAAGTGGAAAGAAGAACAAGAAAACTCATTTGGTTAAAGACTTAGAACGAGCTTTTGCCAAAGCTCAGGCGCGCGACCTCATGCTAGCGCGCAATTTGACTAACTCAGGCCGTCCGGAGGAATGGGAGCGCATCAACCGCTTGTATCGCCAAATAGCGGCGCGCCAAAATCGCATCTCACCGCTGTTGCCATTGGTCTCTGAGGACGGCTATCGAGCTGTATTCGATATGGTGGACGTAAGCGAAATGGAGAACGAAAGTCGGCGTCAGGCAGCAGAGTACCTCTATCAGCGTGCGCAGGCTTTGCTCGAGCAAGGTCGGCGCGGCGACCGACAGGCGGCCCGCCAAGCATATGAAGCCTTGCGAAACATTGAAAGGCTCTATTTTCGTCACTATAAAGACGCGGACGAGCTAGTACGCGAGGCCCGCACACTGGGTATCAGCCACATAGGCTTCGAAGTGGTCAATCAAAGCGGGAAAATCCTTCCCGCTCGCTTTAGCGAACGTTTGTTGGCTTTCGGTGCAAACGAACTAGACACCGAATGGAAACATTTCTATTTGAAACCAGCGCGCGACATGGCCTTAGACTACAATGTCTTTTTCTACATAGACCACATCGACATCAGTCCCGAACGCGTACACGAGCGTATTTACACCGATGAAGCAGACGTCGAGGATGGCTGGGAATACGTCTTAGACGAACGCGGCAACGTGCGCAAAGACTCCTTGGGCAACGACCTCAAAAAGCCCCGTATCATACGAGTGCGCGCTGAAGTAGTGGAAGTGCTTCAAACCAAAGCTGCGCGCCTAAGTGGCTTGTTGGAAATTCGCGATGCTTCGGGCCAACGGCTCTTTACTCGACCAATGAGTACAGAGGTACTGTTTGAAAATTACGCCTCCACTTTCCGAGGTGACCGCCGGGCTCTGAGCAAAGAGTCGCGTGCTCGTATTGGCAACGCTCCCTTACCTTTTCCTTCTGATGCAGACATGCTCCTTCAAGCGGCCGAACGGCTTAAGCCGCTCATTCGGGATGAACTGCGTTCCAATCGCAACATTTGGTGATGACGACTCCAGAAACCCAGCCACAGAGGCTTATCTACACGTGTTCCTGTCGATGATTAGCAGCCCACAACAGGTGTGGCAGCATCTGAAAGGCTTTCTTCGAAGAAGAGGCGCTCCCACAGATGTTCGTCTCAAAAGGATTCATGTCCGACTCTGTCTTTTCCAAAAAAGGCCTATCCTCCACTCAGAAGGTGAGCTCTTCGAGGTCTTAGGGAAGAATCAAGCTCATGCTATACCTATCAGGTACAAAATTACCATGCGTTGAGCCGCAAATTACTTCGAAGATCGGCTCCTCTTCCTCCTGTTGAATGCGTCAATTGGGTTAAATCCCGATTTTCAAGTCTTGCATGAGAACTAGCAAACGGCGTGTATAAACTCTAAAGGTTTCTTCCTCCGAGAAAGCAAAACGATCAACTCGTGCATCGGCAAACGCAGCTTAAGTGCTCGTCTGGACTACGAGTGCAGACAATAACTGCTCTTAGTCATCCTTTATTACTACGAAAGGTCTTTGCCCAGCTAGGTACCAGATTCAAGGATGGCAAGGATAGGGAGACGCTGTTACCTTTGTCTGCATTAAGTGTAAAAAATAGCCAAACGGAAACAAAAAGTTCGAGGCAAAAGACATTAGCATGCAGGATCCTGTACAAGATGGAATTGAGTAATGCCTCGAGGGGCAGAAGATGGCCTCAGTCTATTAGGAGCACGTGATTAAGGCATTTTTTCTCTGAAAATATTTCATATCGAATTGTGCTTTATCTTTAGACCGATTTGTCGAGGAGAAGCGCTAGCCAGTGTACGACGGTTCGTGTAGCGCAGCGCCTTTGCATTAGGCCTTCAGTGTTTATTCATGTCCTGAACATCTACAATATTATCGTTAAATCAATTTAGCGTTTTTATTTACTTATGTCCACTATGTCGGAACGGAAGAGAGAAACCGAGGAAATACTTCAATCTGTTGGAGAGACCGTTGGTCACCTGCGCGAGTATGTGCAGTTGCAACTGGAGTACTTTCGCTTAGATTTAGCCGAGCGTTTTGCTAGAGCACTGGCTGGATTGGCCCTTGCGATTGCAGTAGGCATTTTGCTCATTTTTAGCTTGTTCATGGCTACGGTTGCCTTAGCTTTGTTCCTAGGAGCGCGTTGGCAATCGCTCCCTTTAGGTTTTCTAGCTGTTTCTGGAGTATACTTGCTGCTAACAGCTCTGGTAGTAGTCTTCAAGGAATCGCTGTTGATTAATCCTTTGTTGAGCAATCTAGTCAAGACTTTTTTGCAAAATACAGAGCAGTAAAAAGACCATGGGCCGAGTCATTCGCAACCTGAAAGAATTAGCTGCTGAAAAGGCGCTTTTGCGCGCAAAAATGCGGATCGCTAGAGAGGAATTGTATGCCAGTGCTCAGCGCACGCGCGATACCCTCGTCCGCTATGCGGAACAACAGCTGGAGATTCCTCATCAAATAGGCCAACTGCTAAAGGAAGAGGTGCAACAATCGGCAGGTATGACGCTGTTGCGCACAATTCTTCAGGCGCTAGGCGTGAGCCGTCGTTGGAGTAACCTAGTGCTGTTGGTGACACCAGTAGCGATGAGCTATTTGCGTCAATTGTGGATACAGCGCACACGCGACAAAGCCAATGAGCGGTCGCTTCGATGAGAGGAGGCGTTCATTTCGCCTCGTTGAGCGACCAATCGTATTCGAGGTATGATATGGGCGTCTGAGGTCCGATGGGTGTTTGAGCATACCGATTAAGGTACGCGCGTATTGAGCCAGCGTCGCGTTCGAAATCGCGACTAAACCAACTAAAGATTTTCGACAGCTCTGCCTTTTCGGCGCTGATGCGATTGCGGAGAGGGTCATTAATGAAGCGGCGCATAGCATCGTCGAGCTGAGCATCCAGGCGGTCAGCGACGTAGGCCTCGTTGCGCAGCCTAGGACAGGAGAAGGAAGCACAGTTGATAGCGGCATGAATGCGCGCATCTTTGAATATAGGGCGCAATATATTGTGTTCGATATTGTTCAAGTCGTACGTATAGCCTTGAATGCGTATGAACTTAATGTCCCATACGGAATTGACGAAGGCGATGCCTTGTTTGATGTCCTTGATGCTCTTGACGGGATAATGACGCAAAATTAGCTGGATGGTGAAGGCGTTGTAGGCATTGATCCAATAGGCCATTTGCTCAGCGCGCGTCCACGTTTTGTCATTTGGATGAGCACCTTCTAGCAGGCGGAGGTAGGCATTTAGTTCGGCGCTATCGCGCAACAACTCTTGGTAGCGGACTAAGCCGTTAGAGTCGACGTGTTTTTTAAGCAAAGCATCCCAGCGCTCATGCGATACAGGGAGCGAGGTTGTCTTGCGGCGGATAGGCCGACAATTGGCGCACATGAACCAGAGGACAAAAAAGGTCATGAGCGCAAAGAATACGAGTAGTATCTTCTTCATAGGCAATTGAGCTTGGTCTACCTCACTTCAGCTGCTGCGTCAGTTTTTACGTTGGCCTTAGGATGCCGTAAACAGGCGTAGTAAAAACGCTTGATAAGCACAGGGTCGACCCTGAGGCGGAAGAGTAGGAAAGCTCCAGCGTTTGCCAATTGGACGCGTAGCCAGCTGTTCTGGTCGTACTTGCGAGCAGAGACCACGACCTGTCCAGCGAGTATGCGCAATGGATATCGCTTCATGGCCCGACGCAAGAAGTCGTATTCTTCCATGATCACGAAGCGCTCATCGTAGCCTCCCATTGCTTCGAAAGCGCAACGGCGGATGAAGAAAGTCTTGTCGCCGCCCTGACACCACAGGAACGGGAATCGGGTGAAGTAGGCGTTGAAGCGCAACAGTCGGCTGGGCGAGTCGAAGCGATATCGATAACAGCCCATGATAGTGCCAGCAGCTATTTCGGCGTTGATATCTGCTGCAAAACAAGGGGGCGGTATGGTATCTGCGTGCACAAAGTAAAGTACATCGCCCAAAGCCGCGCGAGCTCCTGCATTCATTTGAACAGCGCGATTGCGCCGCTGACACAGGATTACGCGAGCACCCAACTGGGTAGCAACAGCAACTGTGTCGTCGGAGCTCATGGCGTCAACTACGATCATTTCGAAAGAATATCCCTCCGCATTTGTTTGCAAATAGGGCAGCAGACGGCGCAGGTTGTCGGCTTCGTTAAGCGTGGGAAGAATAATTGAAATAAACATGTTTGGGAAACACTTCGCAAGAAGGCGCAAGAGTAAGTTTTTTCTTAGAAAAAAAGTAGAAGCTAAGGCAAAACCCTTCCTTGTTCAACACAGCTAAGGGCGCATATCTACCTTTGCACATCACAAAACTTACGATGCCATGAATTATTCTAAAAGTAAAGAAGCTTCCGGATACCTCAAGTACGAACTAAAAAGTTTCGAAAAAATACCCGTTCGCATTTGGGATGATGCTCGCGAGGCTTCGCGTTATGTGGCTCAGAGCATTGCGCTGGCCATTCGGCAAAAACAGCAAGACGGCGAAAAAATTGTGCTCGGCTTAGCTACTGGCAGCACGCCCATTAGGGTATACGAAGAACTTGTGCGTATGCACAAAGAAGAAGGACTTAGCTTTCGAAACGTCGTCACGTTCAACTTAGATGAGTATTACCCTATGCCTAGAGAGGCGCGTCAGAGCTATTGGCGCTTCATGCACGAATACCTCTTCGACCACATAGATATTTTGCCCGAGAATATTCACATTCCCGACGGTTCGCTGCCCATTGAGGAGGTAGCCACGTATTGCGAGCGCTACGAGAAATTAATTGACCTCGCCGGAGGTATTGATATTCAGCTTTTAGGCATTGGACGCACAGGCCATATTGGATTCAATGAACCGGGCTCGTGGGAAAGCTCTACAACACGCATGGTGCGGCTCGATCACCTAACGCGCCGCGATGCTATTAAGGACTTTGGCAGTGAAGACAAGGTGCCTTATCGAGCCATTACGATGGGTATTGCTAGCATCTTCAAAGCGCGCACCATATACCTAATGGCTTTTGGTCAGCACAAAGCCAGTATCATTCGTCAGGCAGTTGAAGGAGAGATCTCCCATTCAGTGCCGGCGTCTTTCTTGCAAAAACACCCCAACACGCGCGTTATTCTAGACCGGAGCGCTGCCGAAGAACTTACGCGCATGAAAACGCCCTGGTTAGTAGGCATCTGCAATTGGACGGATGACCTCATTTGTAAAGCAGTCGTGTGGTTGTCTCAACAAACAGGCAAGCCAATTCTTAAACTCACCGACGAAGACTACAATGAGCATGGGCTAAGTGAATTGCTTATCGAAGAGGCTAATTACTATGAACTAAACATCCGGATTTTTAATCGCTTGCAACGGACCATCACGGGTTGGCCAGGCGGTAAACCTAATGCTGACGATACTAACCGCCCCGAACGCGCTCTGCCCGCTCGAAAACGCGTAATCATCTTTAGCCCTCACCCCGATGACGATGTCATTTCTATGGGTGGAACTTTCCAGCGTCTTGTAGATCAAGGACACGATGTTCATGTAGCCTATCAGACTTCAGGTAACATCGCTGTACACGACCACGATGCTCTGCGCTATGCCGAGTTCATGCTCGAGTTCGATCAAACCCAACAAGTACTTACTGAGGCTAATCGCGCGCTGTACGAAAAAGTCATTCACTTCTTGCGCCATAAGCGAGCCGACCAACTCGACATCCCTGAGGTGCGTACCTTAAAAGGCCTCATCCGTAGAGGTGAAGCGCGTGCGGGAGCTCGCTTCGTGGGCCTGAACGACGACCATATCCATTTTCTAGATATGCCCTTTTATGAAACGGGTATGGCGCGCAAAATGCCCTTAAGTGATGCTGATATTCAACTTATTACTGATTTACTGGAGCGCATTCAGCCTCATCAAGTGTACGCCGCCGGTGACCTAGCCGATCCTCACGGCACGCATCGCATTTGCTTAGATGCCATCTTTGAGGCCTTTCGTCGCTTGCAACACCGCCCTTGGATGAAGGACTGTTGGCTGTGGCTCTATCGAGGCGCCTGGCACGAATGGGCTGTCCACGAAATAGAAATGGCTGTGCCCATG
Source organism: Saprospiraceae bacterium (assembly GCA_025055285.1). Lineage (GTDB taxonomy): Bacteria > Bacteroidota > Bacteroidia > Chitinophagales > Saprospiraceae > M3007. The sequence continues at coordinate 43,842 of JANWXM010000016.1, read as the reverse complement.
AGTCCGCTCCAGCTGCGGCGAAAGCGCCAAGCCATTTTCATGCACCAGAGCCAAAAAGACCGCCCACCTTTTCCTGGCGACGACGACCGCGAATTCTGGCAACGCGCCGAAGACCGCAACCGCAAAACGGCTCAAATCTACCGCCAATTAGGACTGGCTGAATACGAAGCAATGGAGGCTTTCGTGCGCTGGAAAGGATTTGCCCGCTAGTCCCCTATACCTTGCCGACTGCCTCTAACACTAGCCATATCGTGTAGAGCACGTACAATCCCACTAGAATACCGCCTTTAGGGCGATACATAATCTGTCGCTTCAACACTAATCCACTTGCAAACATCAGCACAGTAGCTACTAGGCACACGACAAAATCTACAATTGTGATATTCCCAACCTGAAGCGGCCTAACAACTGCACTCACTCCAAGGATGAAGAAAATATTAAAAATATTAGAACCTACTACGTTGCCCATGGCCATATCAGCTCGCCCGCGCAAAGCGGCTGCAATTGAAGTAGCTAACTCTGGCAAGGATGTCCCTACGGCAACTACTGTTAAACCAATAATAGCTTCACTAATGCCTAAATAACGGGCAATTTCCACAGCGCCATTTACCGTAAAACGACCCCCATAGGCCAAGCCCAATAAGCCTCCTGTTACCCAAAGAATGGCCAGCCACAATGGCCGATGTGCAACATCTTCAGTCTCGAAAAACCTCTCCTGGCGCGCAATATTGTATGTGTAATACAGGTATATAGAAAAAAAGCAAAGTAAAACCAAGCCGTCGGAGCGCGAAATGACAGCAGTTGAGGAACTATCTAGTTTGTGGTCGCCAGCCATGAGCATGACCACGATGATACCCACGAAGCTGAAAGGAATATCTTTCCAAATAGTGTTATGCCGAATACGCAAGGGCTGAATAATGGCTGTTATTCCCAGGATGAGGCCAATATTTGCGGTGTTGCTCCCAATGACGTTGCCAATAGCCACCTCTCCTGAGCCGTTCAGGGCTGCAATTACCGATACCACTAACTCTGGTGCCGAGGTGCCAAAAGCAACTACTGTCATGCCAATAATTAGGTCAGACACTCCTAAGCGTTTAGCCACGCTTGAAGCACCTTCTACCAAATAGTGAGCACCTCCACTTAAGAGAGCAATCCCTAGGATAATCGTTAAAAAGGAGACAATCATTCCTTAGTGAAAGAACTTGTTCGCGATTGAGGCCGTAAAGATAGGCGCGGCAAAATTGCTTAAGTGATCTACTTTTTTTCTCGGGAACTCCTCACCTTTGGCAGTTTAAACAGACCTATTCAACGTTGCCGTGCCATGGACGCAATTTTTCTCGGGGCTTCAGTGCTTAGTCTTTCTCATGCCCTCATACCTAGCCATTGGCTACCTATTATTGCCATTGGCTACCAGCGAGGGTGGACGACCACTCAGACCTTGGTCGTTACCTTGCTCGTTGGGCTGGCACACGTAATGAGCACGGTAATCATTGGTTTTTTGGTAGCCTGGCTAGGCGCATGGCTCTCCGAAAAAATATCTGCCTTTAGCCAGTGGATTGGGCCAATTTTGCTGCTCGGTTTAGGAGTGTTCTACCTCTATCAGCATCACCATCACCATCATTTTCACCTACATGCCCAGCAGATGCGCTGGGGCGTGGTAGGCACTTTAGCTGCAGCCATGTTTTTCTCGCCGTGCCTTGAGATCGAGGGTTATTTCTTAGCAGCGGGTCAATATGGCTGGAAGTTCGTCGTTTTCCTAGCGGTTCTATACTGTATTGTTACTTTAGCTGGAATGCTGCTCTGGGTATGGTTGACGTTGCGCGGTTTGAAGCGGCTAGACTGGCATGCCTGGGAACACAATGCTGGTCTCATTGCAGGCCTTAGCCTTCTTGCTTCGGGCTTGTTTTTATTGTTGTTTCAATAATAAATTTCTCTAGTAGCCTCGCACTCGCGAATCAAGCTCCATGCGCTCTTTGCCCACCTGAGATTTATTGAACTAATTGCCTGTAAAATGAAACGCGCAAAGGACTTTTGAAGACACAGCTACCGTAGAAGAATGACATTCCCTTCGCCCAATAATCTGAAAGTGCCCTCGTTGCGCAACGTTTTTTCTGTGCTCAGGCATGCGAGCGAGGACGAGTACCTGCAGGTAAGTTTTGGTTGGTTGCTGACTCTTGCGCAAGCAGATGCTGGTCTAAAGGTGAGGTTGGCGTTGTTGGAGGCAACGTTTTTGTAGATGACCTATGAGCAGGTTTTGGAGGAAGACCGCCGGGAAAGCTTGCGATAGGGCAGCGGGCATGATGTCAGTGTTTAAGGTGTTTTTAAAAGTGTAGTTAGCGAGCAGCGACGAGTTATTCGAGGTGTCAATGGAGTGAGTTGATGCGCTGGGTGCAAAAGTCGCTTGGGGGTGGTCTTCTAAGGGAATTTGTGGTCTCTCTAGTGATTCGAACGGGCGAATCCTTTTAAGGAAGGGTTGGGAATAAAATGTAGGCTAGGTTACCAGGGAAGTTGATTCTTCTCTTCTAGAAAACAATCACCTGTATACCTTCATGGGATGGAATTCTTCGCACCCGTTGAAGTTTTCCATTGAAATAAATTTCTAAGGGTATATCTTCGTTAGGGGGTAAGTGCATATCTACGCCCGTAAGGAAAGGAAAACGCGCAAAGCGGTTGAGAGGAGCAATGCTTGATCGGCCATCGCCATCTTCATCGTAAAGAAAGAACGAAATAGCCACTTTCTCGGGCGGTGCTATAGAATGGGTAGACAGCGATATATTGTTAATGGTTAAGCTATCTCGACCGGCCTGCGCGCTTTGGGAGGAGAGGTAAATGCTTATTACGCTTTGTGTGGAGGTGCAAGGCAGATTATTCAGCACGGTGCTCAAAAAATCAGCGCCCGTAGGTAGGGCGCGCAGGTAGACGAGGAGGCAGGGTCGCTCGAAGCCAGGGAAAAAATAGTGAACGGGCCGTGTCGTCTCAGGAGCAGCCAAGACGAGTTCGACAGGCACACCTGTTTGAACGTGGCTTATATACCAGCGCCCATCCTTGTCAGTACGTACCTGTACATCAGGCAGCTGCGAGAGGCGTTGGCCTGAGGAAGTATCCAGATAGTACAATTCCACACGAGCGGCCGAAAGAGGTTTATTATTCCCTAAAAACACAGCGCGGCCGCCAATAGGAACACCGGCACGAGTCGGTTGAACGTGCAGATGTGGCATGTCGTTGTTGAGAAAGTGATATACTTCGCTAAATGCGTCAAAGTGCGTCGCCACTTGGTAATGGTCGAGTCCCGATAACATGCGATTAACTGCGCCTTCGATCGTGCCGCCGGCCGCAGCAGTAATATGGTCGTCTTTAGACCAGAGATTGAGTGTGGGTATCTGACCTTGGGGGCCAGCAGGTTGTTTTTGGCGTCTACTCCCTATGTGAACATAGCGACATACCTTCGATGCTCGCGTCGAGTCGGCTAAATATCGATAGGCCAATCCGCCTCCGGCTGAGTGCCCTATAAGGTCTATTTGGCGGGCGCCTGTGCGCATTAAGAGGGTATCAATAGCTGCATCCAAGGCCTGTATATGATCAGCACCCTGGTTTAACGTGTTCCAATCGTGAACGTAGAGGTAATCAGCGGGATAGCCAGAGCGAGTGAAGAAATCGCAGAACGATGCCCACGTATCACCCGATGCCAAGAATCCGTGAAGCATCACCACAGGTCGGAAGGGAGCGGGCTTCTCGAGGTCTTGAGCTAATATGCGTGCAGCTATTCCAAAAATGCAGAGCAAGAGGATTATGCGCATAAACAGTGAATTCTTCGAATACGAGGAATGCATCTCTACAATGCGATGGATGAGTTTTACCTTATCGAGCATGTAAAAATAATATCCTGAAAACGTGCAAGATATATTAAGTCTATAAGACGTCTAACCAAAAGCAGCAGGGTATAGTTTCCTCAGATATTAGGGTTCTCACTCTCTTGCCAGCGCGCGTACAAGTCGGGTCGGCGCAGGCGCGTACGTTCGAGGCTCTGTTCATGCTGCCACTCCGAGATGCGTTTTGCATGACCCGATAGAAGCACTTCTGGTACGGCCATACCTTCCCATTCGGCAGGGCGCGTGTAAACAGGAGGAGCTAAGAGCCCGTCTTGAAAACTGTCGAAGAGCGCCGAAGTTTCATCGTTTAATACGCCTGGGAGGAGACGACTTACCGCATCTACGAGCACAGCGGCGGCCAGTTCTCCGCCTGAGAGGACATAATCGCCAATACTAATTTCTAAAGTAACAAACTTTTGGCGTATGCGTTCGTCAATGCCTTTGTAATGACCGCACAAGAGAAGTAAATTTTCATTGAGCGATAAGCGATTGCACAGTTTCTGGTCGAGAGTTTTGCCATCGGGCGTTAAGTAAATGACCTCGTCGTAAACGCGTTCACCTTGCAAGTGTCGGATGCAGGCTGCCAGTGGCTCAGGGCGCAGAACCATGCCCGCTCCACCGCCAAAGGGATAATCGTCTACTTGCCGATGGCGACCTAGCCCGTATTCACGCAAATCGTGAACAAACACTTGCAGGATTCCGCGTTCTTGAGCTCGCTTGAGAATAGAGTGATTGAGCGGACTAACCAAAAGTTCAGGCAAAACGGTAACGATATCAAAGCGCATACGCAAAGACTCTATTGCTCAGAGAGACCATACAGTTGCCTTAAGAAGGCCATAGTATCTATCCCATCTGCGTAATCGTCTAGAGCAGGCTGCTGACTTTTGCCAAAAGGCACACTCACAAAGTCGTGTAATCGGACTTTGCTCACTACACACTGAATGTTTCTTTTCTGCTCAACTAGGCGCTCATCTAAGTCAAACAATTCGTCATAATATTCATAGTGCACCGAGGCAATACGTGCTTGAAGGCTACTTTCCTCCCGCAGCAGCAGACAGCCATTATTGAGGTGAGGCGTTCGGTTGAGCAAAAACAGCGCTAAAGTGTAGTCATAATTATTTTTGTACTTGTCGTGCAAGAGCAGGTCTCGGTTTTCTGCCAAAATACTCAATAAGCGGTCAAAACGATAACCATGAGGTACATAAAGTTTGGAAACATTTCGGCAGCCCAGCCCGAAATAAGTGAAAATGTCTCGCCCTAGCGCGCGCAGATCGTCGTCCTCTTCATAGCCCGTGAGAACCGCTACGCTGTTGCGATTACTGCGGATAATGCGCGGGTACTTGCTAAAGTAATACTCAAAATACCGCGCGGTGTTGTTGCTCCCTGTAGCAATAACGGCGTCAAAATCGCGTAGTAACTCGCCTTCCTCTAAAAAGTAAGTGTATTCCCAACTTTCAAAGGCCCAATCTCCCATCTTCTTTACGAGAAAGGGCAGCAAGTAGCGGTCTTTCTCAGAAAGTTTGACAACTGCTCTATGGCCTGCTACAAAGGTGCAAAGCCAATCGTGGAAACCTACCAGAGGAATGTTGCCCGCCATGATAAGGGCAACGTTCCTTTCAGGGTGAGGCACATCAGGAATGGAGTAGCGCTCTGCCCAGGCTTTTAATTTCTCCTTTTGCAAGTAGGATTCGCCAATCGCCGCCAAGGCATAATGAATGTTTTCCGGCGTAAACCAGCGATTAGCAGCATACGCCTGGAGAATAACAGCCTTCAGTTCTTCGTCAGGAGGTTCACTTAAGTAGCGGCCTAACTCGGCCAATAATTCGAGGCGTTCGTACTGAGTCAAGGGAGTTTTTTTAAAAAGCAAAAATACTACACCGTCCTTTGAGAAGGAGCCGTCGCTTTAGTTTTTCTTTGGGCACGATCAACCGACTGTACGAGAATTTAGAGGCATGCCTACCTTCGCTGCGCAAGTTGAATCAATCGGAAGTTATGGATAAATCAACAAAGCTCGTCGAAGAAGCCCTGCATTACCATGCCAAAGGGCGCCCTGGTAAATTGGAGGTTGTACCTTCAAAAGAGACTGCCAATCAGCGTGATTTGTCGCTAGCTTACTCCCCTGGTGTCGCTGCTCCTTGTTTAGCCATTGCGGCTAATCCGGACGAGGCTTATCGCTACACCACAAAGGGCAATCTTGTGGCTGTTATCAGTAATGGTACTGCCGTGCTGGGTTTAGGCAATTTGGGTCCTCTGGCGAGTAAGCCAGTTATGGAGGGTAAAGGACTGCTTTTTAAGATTTACGCCGATATAGATTGCTTTGATATTGAATTAGATACTAGGGATGTGGATGAATTTGTACGCACGGTCAAAATTCTAGAACCTACTTTTGGTGGCATTAACTTGGAGGATATTTCTGCTCCTGAGTGCTTTGAAATTGAAGAGCGATTAAAGAAGGAGCTGAGTATCCCGGTTATGCACGACGACCAACACGGTACGGCTATTATTAGTGGTGCTGCGTTACTCAATGCCCTAGAACTTGTGGGCAAAGACATCGCTCAAGTGAAGATCGTCGTCAATGGTGCTGGTGCTTCGGCTATCTGTTGCGCGCGCCTATACTGCTCTTTGGGCGCGCGCAAGGAAAATATCTTTATGTTCGACAGTAAAGGGCTACTTCATCCCTCGCGCACTCAATTGGGCGGCAGGAAGAGCGAATTTGTCAACGACCGCCTCCCTGCTCATGCGACCTTAGCCGATGCCCTAGTAGGTGCCGATGTATTTGTTGGCCTATCCGTAGGCAACATTCTCACCCAAGATATGGTGCGCTCTATGGCGCCCAATTGCATTGTGTTCGCCATGGCCAATCCTGAGCCAGAGATCAGCTATGAAGCGGCTACCAGTGCACGGCCAGATATTATTATGGCCACGGGCCGTTCAGACTATCCAAATCAAGTGAACAACGTGCTGGGCTTTCCCTTCATTTTCCGCGGTGCTCTGGATGTGCGTGCCCGCGTCATCAACGAGGAAATGAAGTTGGCCGCCGTGCGCGCATTGGCTGACTTGGCCAAAAAGCCTGTACCCGATATCGTTAACCTGGCGTATGGCAGTACTAACCTAGTCTTTGGGCCAGAGTATATTATTCCCAAACCAGTAGACCCGCGCCTTATCACTACAGTGGCACCAGCCGTTGCACGTGCTGCCATGGAGTCAGGAGTTGCTCAGCAGCCCATTACAGATTGGGTGGCCTATGAGAACCAATTGGCTCGTCGGCTTGGCGTAGATAACACCCTCATACGAGTTATTCAAACCAAGGCTCGTCGAGACCCCAAGCGGGTTGTGTTCGCTGATGCTGAAAACCTCTCTGTTCTCAAAGCTATTCAAGTCGTCTTAGATGAAAAAATTGCATGGCCTATCCTACTGGGCAACGTCGAACGCATTCAAAGCCTCATCCAAGAACACCGCCTGGCCATCGCTGACGTACCCATTATTGATCCTAAGCTACCCGCCTCTGCTGAAGAGGAAGCCCGACTAGAACACTACGCTCGAATTTTGTATGAAAAGCGCCAACGCAAGGGCATCATCTACCGAGAGGCTCGGCAAATCGTTCGCCATCGAAACTATTTTGGTACTCTAATGGTAGAAAATGGCGATGCTGATGCTATGATTGGCGGTCTAACGCGCAATTATCCCGACACCCTTCGCCCTGCTCTGCGGGTCGTTGGCCCACGACCTGGCTTAAAGCGCGTGTCGGGCATGTATATTCTCATGAGCCGACTTGGTCCTATTTTTATTGCCGATGCCACCGTTAATCTCGACCCTACAACCGAAGAAATCGTCGAGATAGCCGAACAAACTGCTCAGCAAGTAGAAAAATTTAACCTCAAACCGCGCATCGCTCTGATAACATATTCGACATTCGGCTCCGTTTCTGATGGAGCTGCTGCTATTAAGATGCGTCAAGCTACTGCTATCCTCAAAGAACAGCACCCCGAATGGGTGATTGACGGCGAAATGCAGGCCCATCTGGCTTTCGACATGGATTTACTAAGGCAAAACTATCCATTTAGTGCCTTGGTAGATGGGCCAGCAAATACGCTTATTTTCCCAAATCTATCTTCGGCCAATATTGCATACAACCTTATGCGCAGTTTAGCGGGCATTGAGGTGATTGGTCCTATCCTCACGGGTTTGAAAAAGCCTATTCACGTACTTCAAATGGGGGCCTCCGTACGCGAAATTGTAGCAATGACGGCAATGGCCGTAGTAGATGCTCAGGGAAAGTAGTTTAAATCGCGCATTATTCCACATCTTTGCCTTGGGCTGCAGGTCTACAGCAGGAGCGATGCCTTATTTTTGCTATACGGTATTGTTCACACCTATGAGGATATCAATTTTTTGGAGCTGGATTATTCTGCTCACTTACGGTCTTGCTTGTACGCCCTATCGTCAGGCGAGCCGACCCATGCCTTCTTCTCCTCGCCCAATGCCTTCGCGCCCGGCCGACCGCTCTACAAAGCCAAACCATCCCATGGACACCATTCGTTGGAAGCCAGCGCCTAACGCGCCTCCACCCATTACCGATGGACCTGGCGACCGTCCGACGATGCCGAGTTCGACTACCTATCGGCTAGCCCTCCTGTTGCCTTTCCAAACCGATCAGGTCAGTGCGCAAGATGCAGCCGTGCCAACGCGGAGCCTTCCTGCTTTACAATTTTATGCCGGCGCCACATTGGCCTTCCAACGACTTTCTGAAAGTGGATTGAATCTAGAGGTAGAGGTGCTCGACATACGCAGTAATGACAGCGCCTTTTACCAACTGCTCAACCATCCGCGGCTGCAAAAAGCTCATGTCATTATCGGCCCTATGCGGGCTAGTCAGGTAAGTGTGCTAGCTGAGCGCAGCCGACAAACGCGCCAAATCGTCGTATCGCCGGAAAGCCCTACAATGGGCTTAGCACGCCAAAATCCGGACTTCATTCAGATCAATCCTTCGCTGCGCGCTCACGGTGCTGCTATTGTCCAGCATATTTTGGCGCGCCATCGCCCTGAAAACGTCTGCATCGTTGCTCGCCGCCGCGAAGCCGAACGCATCCCGCTTTTCCAGCCCACTCAGGGCGCTCGTTTTACTGAAATACTCACTCCTGACGAAGGTCACTTTTTCGATAAGATAGACTTCGAACCTTGTTTCCGTCCTGGTCAACCTGCTGTCTTTATCCTGCCCACCTGGGGGAATCAGGACTTCGTAATGGCCTTCTTTCGCAAAATTAATGCCTCAAGAAAAGGCCGTCCCGTCATCGTATATGGCCTGCCCCAATGGCGGCAGTTCGAAAATATTGAGCTCGAGTATTTCGCCGACCTCAACGTGCACCTCTCTTCTGCCACATACTTTGACTTTGCTGACCCTGCCGTACGTGCTTTTCAGCAGGCATTTTTTGACGCATATGGCACGGCTCCTGATGAGGAGGCATTCAACGGATATGACGTCGTCTTACTTGTTGGCAAAGGGCTTCAGCAATTCGGCTTGAATTTTCCTCAGCGCCTCTCGACCGAACCTCCCTTCAAAGGACTTCGCACAACGTACCGCTTTTCTCGCGTCCCTACTGCTGAGCCAGTCTCTAACGAACGCGCACTCGCTCCTTACGATTACTTAGAAAATACTTACGTCCACATCCTTCGTTTTCAAAACTATCGCTTCGAACCAGCATGGTAACATCCACTCTCCAAGGCGCTTTTCGCAACAGCTTGAAAAAAGAGGAGAGTCGCTTCCTTTTGGAAAAATTACTCGAGTCTGCAATAGACTATCCCGACAAGACACGTCACAAGATAGAAAACTATACCTTCTAGCCGTATACCTTGCAGGCTGAATCTCTTTTTTGAAGCCCAGTTTCTGGCCGTTTGTAAAACTTTGCCACACAAGAGGTTCTCGCAACAAGAGAACCGCTGCAATAAGCTAAACTTTCTTTTGTCTTGTCGGCCCGAATTTATCCGCCGCGAGGAAAATTTGCTCTATCCTCATCTACCTCATCGGGCGGGCCAGAGCGCAAAACACGCCAGAAAAAGTAACCTGCTGCAGCAATGACGATGCCATTGGCTAGAAGCATGGTGATAAGTGCTGAGGTATTCATAACATAAGAATTAGTCGTTGCGGATAACGGGGATGTAGCCTTCGCGTTTGCGCTTGCGGTCAGCTAACCAAACGAGATAAGTAATAAGGGCAAATACCAACACCAAAAGCCAGCGCGAGGCATTAACGAAGAGGTGCTTCTTTTGCAATTCCTCGATCTCTCGAGGGTCAGTAGCTCGAGCTAGAGCCTCGTAGATGTCCTTATTGGCTATTTTGGCTAGAATGCCGCCATCGCCAAATAAGCTGCCTAGAAAAACTACAATTAGGATAACAGGCGTAATATACTTTATGATGTACTTATAAACGATGGGAACACGGATATCAGCGTGGCGCGTGATCTCGGCCCACGCGTTGTCCATACCAAATATCCAAGCGAATAGGATGACTTCGAGCATTGCAAAGACGACCAGCGACACCGAGCCTGCCCAATAGTCGTATTCGTCAAAGACGCCGTATTGAAAGAAGAACACCGTGGGAGCGCCAAGCAGAAGCGTCATGCCGCCAAATGCCCATGCTGCATGCTCGCGCTTCCAGCCAAACTCGTCGCGCAAAAAGCCCATTACTGGCGTGCCCATGGCTAACGACGATGTTATGCCTGCAAAAAACAGCAAGCCAAACCAGGCTAAGCCTGCTAGTGCCGCTAAGACAGGCCCCCACTGTTGAAACAAATACGGCAGCGTGCGAAACCCTAGGCCCAAGCCGCCAGTCTGGGTTAACTCGATAACTCGCTCTACACCTAAATAGCCCACCGAAATTGGAATGAGGATGGCAGCGCCCAGCACGACTTCGACAAATTCGTTCATCCAGCCAGCCGACATAGCATTGAGTGCCACGTCGTCGCGCTGCCGCAAATAGGAGGCGTAGCACTGGATACTACCCATACCTACCGATAATGTAAAAAATACTTGGCCGGCAGCCGCCAACCAAACCTTAAAATTCCAGATAGAATCAAATTGAGGCGTCCATAAAAAGTTGAGCCCTTCTGTGCCCGGAAAAATTGCTCCGTCTACGCCCTCCTTCAATGTAATACCGCGAACAGTCAGAAAAATGCCAAAAATGATAAGCAAGGGCATGCCCACTTTTGCCGCTACCTCTACGCCACCCGCTAGACCTCGGGACAAAATCCACGTATTGAGCAACAGGCAAAGAATCCAAAAGAAAATGGGCTCTAACGTGCTTAAACTCACGTAGTCTGTGAACATTTGACTTACCGAATCGCTATCGCGGCCAGCGAAAGCCCCCGATATTGAGCGCCAGGCATATGCCAAAGTCCAGCTTTCCAAATAACAGTAGTAGGCTGCAACGGCCAAGTTGGTGAAAATGCCAAACACACCTACGTATTTCCACAACGCACGCCCACCGCTAACGTTATGCAAAATAAACGGTGTAGAGTGGTCGCCATACCGCCCTCCATATCGGCCCATACTCCATTCCACAAATAGGAGGGGCAAGCCCATGAGTAAAAAGCACGTTAGATAAGGGATAATAAAGGCTCCGCCGCCGTTTTGAATCGCTTGCGCCGGAAAGCGCAAAAAATTGCCCAGCCCCACGGCATTGCCTGCCATAGCAAGCACTAAACCAACGCGGGAACCCCAGTTTTCTTTACTCATATGCGAAGTTCGTTTTGTTTTTGCTGGTGATTAAAAGCGCCGTTCATTTTTTAGCGGGAAAGATAGCATTCGCCATTCACTTACAGAGAGATATCTCAAAAGATGCTTACAGAAGGCGTCTGACCGTAGTGGAGGTGGTGAGGCGGTAATCTGGTGTTAGCCCTTCGAGCAATAAGATTCCCGGCTTCTTACCCGCATCAAAGCTTCCCAACGTGTCGTCAAATCCCAAGGCTTGGGCTCCGTTTAGGGTAGCCCATCGCAGTAAGTCTTCAAAAGGCACATAGCTTTGATAACGGGCGATGGTTTTCATCTCCTCCAATAGCGATAGTTGCCAATTTGAGGTCAGGCTATCGGTACCGAGGGTTAAGCGTGCGCCGGTATCGAGAAAATAGCGATACTTAGGCAGACGATTTTCAATGTAAAGGTTGGCATTAGGACAAGTGGCCCAGAATACATTTGGGCTCCAAGCATGGGCAGCGCGGATATCGTCAGCAGTAGTAAGGGTATTGTGTACGAACAACGTGCGTTGCTCAGGATCTAGATACTTCAGGGCAAAGTGTATAGAGGTCTGTCCTATGGGTTCGAAGTGGCTTAAATCAAAGCCAAAGCGGTCGTAGAACGCATAGAAACCGCCTCTGCCGTAAAGAAAGAGCTCGTTTTCATCGGGTGTTTCTTGATTATGGATGCTTACGGTAACCTGACGTCCTGCATTTGCCTCCGCAATCTTTTTGAAGAGTGTTGGGCTTACACTGTATGGAGCATGGGGCACGAGCGCTTTTTGGCTTCCGTGATCTGTAGGTGCGGCCTCGTAGATAGGCTTCCAATCATTTATAGCCTTTTCAGCACCAGCATCTTGTAAAAAATCGAATGTCTCCACGAAAGTGTAGTACCGCAGGCGTCCTTGAGCCTTTACAAAGAAGGTATCGGAGGTGTTAGAAATATCTCCTACGGCCACGATGCCTCCCTCGAGCATTTCTTGTTCGGCCCGCTGAATGGCTTCGGCGATCACCTCGGCGGGGAAGTTGCGTTTCGTCACTACATCTGTAATGAAGGGGATCAACCCTGTGCCCGTGTCTACTAGGCCCTTCATGTGAGAAAGTTCGAGGTGACAATGGGTATTCACAAAGCCCGGTACGAGCGCGCCGCGAAAGTGTTCTACGGAGGCCGGGTCGTGGTTGCTCAGAGGTTCAATAGCCATGATGCGCCCTTCGCTATCGGCGATGAGTACGCTTTGGCTCACTGGTGCCGAGGAGACGGGGTAGATGCGGTCAGCGGTGAACTTGCGCCACATGAAGCGTTCGAATGCGATTGTTAAATTTATTCGTCCTTGTCTTGGATTTGCTTGGAACGGGCGATGATGGGCGGAGCTGGTGGTGCCTTCCGGAAGATGCCCATCTCCGGCTGAGTTAAGATGGGCCCTGGAGGTGTAATCGAACCTGTTCCTCCTGTGCGGGAAGGGAGGTTTCCGCGGAAATTGACTAATTGTTTGAGAAGGTCATACCAAAATTTAGCACCCAGAGAAAGGGCTAAAGCGGTAGTTAGCCATCCTAAAAGTTTTAGCAGCCACCAGTGTATTTGTTCTTCTTCGGAGGGCCATTTCACATTCTCCCATCCGATGCCTAAAGGTGAGCGGAGAACAGCGATGTTATTCATCAAGGAGTCTAACTGCGCACGCGCTGCATACAGGTCAGGACTAATTACAGCGCTGTCTAAGGAACGCGGTTCCGGTTGGGTTTCTACATATCGCGTAGCGGCATCGGCTAAAAATTCTCGATAGGCTGCGTTTGCACTTAGTGTCGAATAGATGTTGATTACATCTACGTTGAAGATAACTGCAATAATGAAGCCAATGAAAATGAGCCAGCTGCGAATATTGTTTACATACCACTCTGAGGCGCGCTCCATGACTTCGTTGAACCATTCTTCCACCTTTTGTCGGAAGTGCTCTATGTTTCCTTGAGCCTCCTGGTACAAAAAAATGAGCACTTGTTTCAGCCGGCCTTCTGGTAACTGCTCTAAAGCTTTTCTGATGTCTTCGCCCTCATAAATGTTGGTTAGGTCGAGCAAAATGCCAGAGAAGGTACTGGGCCGAATGTAAGATGGCGGAAGTGTCTTAGGGCGAAATGCCCGCAGGAAAGCAGGTTTTTCTCCCATTTGTCTATAATAGGGATGCTTCGTGAATTCCTCCGCAAACGAGTCACCCAGCATACTTCTGAGTGCATTGATGAGGTTTTTGCCTCGCAAGGTAAGCAAGCCTGACACCACCTCCATAACAGTTGTGGCCAACAGGCTGAATAGCAAAAGGATAAAGACAATACCGATGACGATGGAAAGTAGGCTGAGCATAAGGACGTTTCGCTTTAGGCGGGACAAACTTACGCGGCAACTAGCTTTCTTGGATGATTTATAACAAATTTCTACAGGATAAGCCCTGTATAAGGGTTTCTTCTGATGCTTCTGCCAATTTATGTTGCGCATGCGCAACGTGGAACGTTCTTGCGGCGTTTAATTTTTACAGAGAAAGCCTCTGTCGCTTACGCTTGTATATCTCCAAAAACCTCCTGCACAGCCCTAGACATTCCTCTGCGATAAAAATGGTTTGCCAGCATGTTCGATGCGGTGAGAGGATAGTCTTGCTCCGTTCTACCCAATGAATTAGGTGGTTACAGGAGATTGGATGCGCTCGCCACAATGAAACGATACGGCCTAAAGAGAGCATCATTTTGCCTCGCCTACACAGAGTCGACTATCAACTTTTATCGAAGATTCCTCTTTAACGCTTGTCGCAGCATGTGATACTTCCAGTACGTCTCGAGTGCGCTGATGCGGCAGATATGCCAGCCAGCCCATCCATCTAAAAAGCCGCGCAGGAAGATGTAGTTGCGCAGCCATTTCAATGTAGCGCGTAGGAGAGGTGTCCAAGGATGGGCCTTTCTGCCGACCTCTTGGAGTGCTTGAGCACCCAAATAAGCATATCGACGAGCGCGTTCATAGTGTTCTTCAATGGAATAGTAACTGTAGTGGTGCAGCTCGCCGCGCAAGAAGCCAACTTTGGCGTGGGCAGGCAGGAGTAATCTCTCGTGAACAGGCGAGGTGCTCCACTCGGCAATGTCTCGGCGGAAGAGGCGCACCTTTCGGTCAGGATACCACCCGCAGTGGCGAATCCAGTGGCCGCAATAGCAGGTAAGGCGGTTGAAAGCGTAGGCATCGTAGTCATTCAGTCGGGCTCGTTGTTCCAATAGCGAAGCACGCAATTGCGGACTAAGCGCCTCATCGGCATCCAGCGACAATATCCACGGATAGTTAGCAAGTCTATTGGCGCGGTTTTTTTGCTTCCCATAACTATCGAAGGCGTGTTGATAAAGACGAACGCCCTTCTGACGACAGACTTCAGGTGTAGTGTCCGTCGAGTAGGCATCTAGGACGACAATCTCGTCGGCGACTCCTTGAAGCGAGTCAATGCACCGCTCGATGTTGCGCGCCTCGTTGTAGGTGATAATAACTCCAGAAATAAGCATTTTTTGCTTTAGCCTTCCCAAATCATCAAGGCCAACCAAACAAAAGGAAGTGCAAAGATGAAGGAATCAAACCGGTCGAGCCAACCACCATGACCTGGCAAAACGGCGCCCGAGTCTTTTACAGCTATGCTGCGTTTGAACATGCTCTCTATTAGGTCGCCTAACGTGCCGAAAACAGCTATGCAACTTGCCAACAGAAACCACTCCACTGCAGTGAAGTCCTTTATCCATCGCGAGAGTAACCAGGCAACGATAAACGTACATCCGATACCGCCCAGGACACCCTCCCACGTCTTTTTTGGTGAAATGCGCGGGAAGAAGAGTGTTTTACCAATGAAGGTGCCGATGAAATAAGCCATAGTATCGTTCGTCCATGTCAAGAAAAGCAACCCAAATACACGAAGTGGGGCGTAGTTCCCGTTCCAGTGTGCTATGTCGATGAGCAGAGAGAACGGAACACCCACGTATACAATTCCCAGTAAATAATGAGCAACGTGGTCGAAAGGACGCCCTGAAGCTAGAAACAGTTCTATGATGAAGAGCACAAAAATTATAAACAACAGCATTATGAGCGTCATTAAAATGGGAACAGCATTTTCGGCAACACTCGCTACGAAGAAATAGGAAGACATCTCTAAAGTTCCTTCCAGAGGCTGAAAGGCGCCGAAGAGTTTGCTGCCGAAGATCAAGAAGGGCATCACGGCCAAGAGCATCCCTATAGCGCGTCGCCACTGCCGATAGTTCGTCTCTTGCGCAAAGAGGTGGCCCATCAGCTCCCATGAGCAGGCCGCAGTGATAAAGGCGAAAAGGGCGTAGAATGCTAGGCTGCCACCAAAGACACCCGCTAGCATTGCTACGGCAAACACGATGGCCCAAACGATGCGCTGTTTCATGTCCCCATGAGTATCAGGGGCTGTCAGTAGCTGATCAGGCCAATTAGACCATCCCAGAAGTGGTAGAACAATTGTGCTATCTCCGAGCGAATGTTCGCATTAGCACCGGCGGCTAGCGCGACGGAAATGATGAGACCAGTCGTTGCGTATAACAGATCGCGTCCTACTAGGCGCAGCGCCTTGTAGCGATGCTGATGACCCTTCTTCTTTCGAGCAAGACTAATGGCTATCTCTCGCCCGCCAATTACGCCCAGAAATACCCATGTTGTGCTCATCGGTATTGTCGTGTCAATCAGCTTGTAAATTAGGAGCAGCACATAAGTAAAATCTATCAACGTCGCTGCCCGAACATCGGAGATGCGCACCTTCTCACTGACAACTTCCTGAATTTTATCGCCGCGAAGGTAAAAGAGGATACCCATTCCGAAAAAAATCACTGTTAGGAATACGAGCAGATACCACACATCCAACCGACGCGGCAGAAAGACGGCAATATTGGCTCCATCTTGCATTAACCATACTGACCAGAGCGCACCGCTTATCATCCACTGAATATACATCCACGAAGGATGGGCTTTTCGCTGCTTAAAATATGCTCGAATAAATTTGTACCCAAAGTACCATATGGCAAACGATAAAACAAAGGCCAAGATATAGCCCGACATACTCTTGCGTACAATCGAAGTGACTCCCGAAGCGTCTACGCTGAAGACGCTTAACAAGAGAAAGGTAGTAGATACAGGCATCCGCAGGCGAGTTAAAATGAGCAACACCAGTGGTGCAATTACTTGGAAAAAGGAAAATTGTTCTGGATGCGGGTATTTCGTCTGGTTGTTGTCGTCAAGCAAACGCTTGTAAGTAACGTCGCCATCAAAAGCCAGCCAACTAGCTATAATCGTTATCAAAAAGATACCACCTGTGTACAGCCACAGTACCCACCACTTGCGATGTTTGTTGCTTTCGATAAAAGTACCTAGCGATTGGATACTATCGTTTGCCACTGCTGAGTAAGCGGCCAGCACAAAGCCCGTCCACATCGCTATGTTGCGGTCTTGGTGAAAGACCGCTGCTATTAAGAGTGCCACCAGGACGATTGCCAGGAAGGTACGCTCCTTGACTAGGGCGTCC
The DNA here is from genome assembly GCA_025055285.1 of Saprospiraceae bacterium. Taxonomy (GTDB): domain Bacteria; phylum Bacteroidota; class Bacteroidia; order Chitinophagales; family Saprospiraceae; genus M3007. The sequence goes on along the minus strand of JANWXM010000016.1, from coordinate 26,703 downwards.
AGGACATCTAAATAAAAAAAACCTCCGGATTTGCCTCGAGAAACCTCTTTTTTCTTTGGTGGTTTAGCCATTTAAGATACACAAAATTGAGCCGCAAAACTAAAGCAACTCTTAGGCGCTAATGTTAAACTTGTATTAACTCTTTCTCAACTTGGGTCGAGCACAGGGAGTATCACCTCCACCAAGGTTCCTGTTCGTTCTCCTTGAGTCTTGTCGCTTAAGTCGACTATTCGAATGAATTGCATACCTGAATTCTTATGCAGCTGATGTAGCAGCGTGAGGCGCTCGCGGGTAATATCCATGCCTCGCGAGCGATGCCGTTGGTAAGAAAGCGGTTGCGCTTTTTGCTTTTCCCTGCCGTTATTAAAGCCTATGCCGTCATCTTCGATGAGGCACAAGAGCGTATTCTCGTCTTCCATAAGGCGGAACTCAACCTTGAGATTTCCCTCCAAACGAGGGCGCAAACCGTGCTCGATGGCGTTTTCTACAAAGGGCTGGACAATCATAGCCGGGATGAACAACTCGGCCGGGTCTACCTGAGTAGGTAACACAATAGTATAGTGCAGCCGATTGCGGAAGCGCAAGCGGCGATTCAGGTCTAGGTAGCGTTCGAGAAACTCTATTTCTTGCTCTAAAGTAACCACCTCAAGGTCGGAATACTCCAAAGTGTGGCGCATCAGTTTTGCGAAGCGCGCCAAATAAGTCTCCGCCTCATCATTTCGGCCTGAGGTAATTAGACCCTGAATGGCATTTAGTGCATTAAACAGGAAATGAGGATTCATTTGAGCGCGTAGAGCGCGCTGTTGGAGGCTAGCCACGCGCAGTTTAGCCAGTTGGGCTTCCTGACGAATGCGCTCTAGGTTGTGGCGAATCTCGATTTCCTGGCGTTCTCTGTCTCGAACTTGAAGGTAATGTTGTTCAATGATTTCCGTGCTCTGCTGTTGCCAGTGATAGGCGGCTTTGTAGTCGCCTCGAGCAGCGCACAATTGGGCTAGTGCCTGGCAGACGTGTGCTAAATGATTCAAATCGTGGCCTCTCTTGCCGAAATCGTACGCCTGCTCAAAGTGCGTTTCTGCTTGTTGAGTCTGGTGAAGCTGCCAGAGCAACTCGGCGCGCCATGCCTGAATTTTGGATAGGTTAGTAAAGTCTGAGGGAGAGGAGGGGTTGGCAAACTGCGCAGCTGCCTCGTCAAAAAGAAGAGCAGCTCGTTGATTATCGCCTTGAAGAAGAGCCAAAATACCTAAATTAGCTAGAGCATGAGCTTTGGCCTCGATTTCTTCCTCGTTGGCGAACTGAAGTACGCGTTCGAAACATTCACGAGCATAAGTAGCGTCGTTCTGTGCAATAGCAGCTCGACCCGCATTTAGGTAGTGCCATGGCAAGCGCGGCCGCAATCGGTGTTGCTCCACGATGGGCAAGGCGCGGAGGTATGCCTCCAAACTGCTGTCCTCTTCGTCCATTCGCTCATACAGGTCGCCCAAACCACTTATGACTAGGGTGAGAATATAAAAGTCCTTAAGCGTAGCTTTTTCACCCAGCGCCATTAGCGTCCGCTCTGCTTCTTGAAGCTTTTCTAAGGCCTTACGGTGGTTTGAAAGGTGTAGATTTAAGAATCCTTCCCGGCAGGCCAATTGGCCGTTAAGGCGCTGGTTTTCAGGATATTTACTCAAAAAATATCGAGCACGCTCGAGGCTTTGTTCGGCTGCTTGCCAATCGCGCCGGTTGATGTGTACTGCTGTAATATCTAAGTGCGCTTCAGCAACGCGTTCGTCGTTATTTAGCCGCTCCCAACTTTGTAACGCTCTTTCCAGATAAGTTAAGGCTGTTTCAAAGTGATTCCATTGGTTTTCAAGAAATGCCCTGTGGCTGCAATAAGCAGCCAAGATATCTACTGGGGTATCTTGCCGCAGAGCGGCCTCTATTTCTTCCATCACTTTACGGGCTGCACTAAAGTCGGTGAACATCCACCGCTCTAACTCTTCGCATCGAACGCGTAACCATGTCCAATCCTTCTGTTGTGGTGGCGAACCCATGCCTCTCCTGCCGTGCTAAGAGCACAACCCTTAATTTGCCCGAAAGATAAAGCTAGTCATTCCATCTCTAGAAAAAAGTTTATTTTTTACCTGAGGAGGGTATCCATTCGAAATGGTCGAAAAGCGTCCGACATGCTCTCTCGAGCAAGAGAGGCGCTTTTGTGAATCAAATTTTTTACGCGTTGTGTCGCTCTGTGTTGATATGCCGACGAAATCTCTCCACAAATACGCATTCACCCAGCGAGCGGTCTCGAACCGCTGCGTGAATGGAATTCGAAGCGCAGTTAATCAATTAATCAATTAATCAATAAGCGTTACGTCGCCGCGCATCTGAATGTGCTCACCGCTAGCCAATTCGATCTCTGCCCACCAAACGAATACGCCTGGGTTGAGGCGATTACCCCTAAACGTGCCGTCCCAAGCGCCTGCGCGATAGTCGTTTGGCTGGATGTTCTCGCGGGAGAAGACAAGGTTCCCCCATCGGTCGAAAACCTCTAAGCGCCGGATAACCTGAACGGCCCCCTCGCGAGCGAAGATGAGGAATGCACTATTTTGTCCGTCGGCTCCGCCAGCTTTAAATACGTTGGGAGCGTAAATATCTGGGTCGCCCACGCGAATCAGTAGCCGCGCGTGTGCTTCGCAGCCGTCTTTGTTCACTAAAGTGACTTTATAATAACCCGATTGGAATGGTCGCGCTAAGAAAACGTCGGGGCGGTCAGTAGGAGTGATACCCGTAGCTGGCGTCCAAGTGATGTGATCTATTTCTGCGAGGGGGATGTTGATTTCTAAAGCAATTTGTCCACTTTCGCCATAAGCTAGGTTCAACTCTGGCCTAGTGCTTATTTTGGGATAAATCGGTGGGTTGAGGAGGAAGCTTGTTTCATATTCGCAGCCGTTGGCATCCTGGACGATAATCTTGTAACTGCCGGGTTGAAGGTTGTCAAAAGTCTGTTTTGGGAAAAAGTCTCGCCCTTCATTAATGGAAAACACATAGGGTCCAACACCGCCCGTTACGCCGAGGACGCGAACGCTACCAACACCATTCTTGCACGTTGGTTGATCAATCTGCAAGTCGAGGAGCCTTGGATAATTCGTATTTTCACGCACTTGCGCTTGTGCAGTAGCCGTGCAACCATTCGCTTTGTTGGTTATCAGGAGGACATAATTGCCTGGCGCACTTACCCGAATGGCGGAGCCGTCAATAGCGCTGAGAATGCGGCCATCCGTTGTGCTCCAAGCATAGGTGAAGTTTGGGCCCACAGAAGAGCCGTTGCTGTTCAGGCTTACTTCGCGCACAGAGCAAGTTAGTTCACCATTCACCTGCACAACAGCGATAGGCGGAACCGTATCTTTTGAAACAGCCGTACTCGCTACTGCTGTGCATCCATTCGCGTCAAAAACGGTAACAACATAAGTGCCGCTTTTGGTGAAAGAAATGGACAAGTCTTTGCTCCCAGTGCTCCACTCGTACTGGTAAGGTGCAGTACCTCCTTGAGCGTTTACGCGAGCACTGCCGACGGGTGTGTAGCAATTGAGGTTTACCACCTCTTGTATGGTAGCTACCAGTTGCGGAGGATCCACGAGCGCAGCTACGGCAGTTGCCGTACACCCCTGCGGTGTGGTCACTGTGAGTGCATAGACGCCTGCCAGCTGGTTAACGAGGATGGGCAAAGTGCTGCCGTTGCTCCAGGAATATGTCACAGATGCGGCATTCGTGGTTACTTTCGGCTGAATAGAGCCTCGCCCGCCGAAACACTTAGGTTGCGTCGTTGTCAGGCTTACCGCTACTGAAATGACTTGGGCCGTGGCTGCGCCACTCACCGAACCTGGGCACCCTGCTTGAGAGACTACCGAAGTTAAGGTATATGCGCCACCTTGCGAAACCATGAAGGTGGCGGGCGATGAATTGAAGGTTTGCGTCAGCGGAGTGCCAGCAGCATTGATGCCTACTTGCCAAGGGCCGTTGCCCGTGAGGTTGATGGTCAGTTGACCTTGACCGCCTGCACAAAATTGCGCCGTGCCACTAATGGTTGCTGTAGGTGCCACATCCACTTTTAAAGTAGCAGTGGCCACGGCTGTTTGAGCGCATACGTCAGACACCGTTACCGTGTAAACGCTACTGCCTATTGTAGTCTGCGTGAGCGTAGCCCCGGTAGTACCGTTGCTCCACGAATAGGTGTAAGGAGGTAGACCGCCCGAAACTACTGGTGTCAGAGTGGCACTGCCAGTACAGCCCAACTGGTCTAGCATGCTTACCGACACAGGCAAGCGGTCCTCGATGACGAAGGTAACTTCCTGTTGTTCACAGCTGCAGGAGTTTTCTATGCGAAGTTTGAACCACTCCGATCCCTCCGTTATTTGGTCAGCAATCACCTTCACAGGAACGAGAACTTCCGTCTGACCTGCGGGAATAACAACGCTGCCAGGCAAGGGCTCGAAGTCTACGCCTGCTTGGGCAGTGCTACTGCCTAAAATCGTGTAGTTGACCGTTAGAGGTTGGCTGGCATCGCCTGTGCCGCGGTAAAAGCGAATGTAACTGTTTCCACAACCTTCCTGAGTAGAAGTATTGGCTGGCGAAGGATAAATAGCCTCTGCTAATACGCGGCCACCTGCGTTGAAGGAGTTGGCCCTTAAAAACACTGCGGAGGCAAAATTCGCGTCATTAATGTCGGCAATTGCTAATTTTATGCGATAGGTAGAGCAGGGAATGAGGTTGGCTGTCGCTGTCAAGACTGTTGTGAAGCCATCTAGTTCAATATCGTTCATGTTAACCGCTGTCAGCGGTGCACAGACGCCAGACTTATTGTTGTTTCTATAATATGCCTGATTTTTTAAATAATTGACATTATTGACCGTAACCGGTGTAGTTGTGCCAGGGATGACGGCCAGGTTGAGCACTCCGTTGATGCCAGGGCCACTGATGAAAAAGCCAAAAGCATCGTTGTATTGGCTGTTTACGTACTCGCAGTATTCCTCTGAGCCAAATACAAAGTCGAACTGCACTTTGTCCGTAGTGGGTTTGAAGTCGAACTCAATAATGCTCACGTCGTACTGGTTTCCTGTCGTAAGTCTAGCTATGTCTGGGTCGTTTGGTGAATCATTGCCAAAGCCGTTGTTTGCATTTGGATGATTGTTTGGGCCAGGCAGAATATCGGTGGGTGCCGTGCACAACACGATGCCGTGACTGATGTCAATGCTGCTTTGTCCCTGCGAGAAGGTTCCGCGCGAGCGACTGTCTCCAGAGCTCTTAATGTTTTTGACGTCGAAGCAGTCACCCCCGATGAGGACGTTAGTCACCAGTTGCTGAGCACTGTTGCCCTGAGTAGTGACCAACTTAGAGGCTGTTTCTGCTACATCGTTCAGCAGCTTTTTTCGGGCCATAGCCTGCTCCGGACAATCTAGGCATCCTACTGATAAGTACATGGGAATCGGAGTGTTTGTACCGGTAGAGGCTGTAGCTAAAACTTCAAACGTTAAGCATTCGCCCTCAGCGCGGACACGCAAAGCTTCAGGGCGCCCACTCAGAGGTTGAACCATAGCCTCTGGAGTAATAACACGCAACTCAAAATTAGCCTCTTGCCCGTAAAAGGCGGCGTTTGCGATGACTTGGTATGTCCTTCCAGACTCAAAGCCACAAACCTCTACGGTTGTCTTTCCGGAAAACACATTCATCGGCGCTCGATGAGGTATCCCCGGAAGGCGAAGGTGTTGTGAGGGGTTCTGGCCGCGGGAAGCGATCGTCCAAAAAAGGCTGCAGAAGACGAAAAAAAGCGTTTGCCGTTGGGTCATAGTAGTGCGCGATTTGAAAGAGAAAGAAATGGATTTGCTTGTGCAAAACCAGGCGCGAGGATGGAAAAAGAAATGGATTACGACCCTAGAGAATAACTTACCGAGAAAAAAGTCCTTCTTTCCGAGAAATTAAACGGGAATGGGCAAAAGGAGAGATTGAAAAACGAATCCCTGGCGGAGGGATTGAAGGCTTTGCGAAGGAAAGGCCGAAAGGTTTTCACGAGAAGCGAAACTTAATGGGGCGAAAATAAAAATATTTTTAAAGCTTAGGTCCTGATTTTTTCACTTCAGCGATAGCGCGGGCAACGAATTTCACCGAAGTAGTATTGTAAGCCGGCTCCAACGAAGAAGTAGACGTCGTTGTTTTTGCCGTTTCCGCGCTGTCGTCCAGGGGCACCGATTCGGGCTTCTCCAGAGCGGTCTGCCAAGGCGGCAGCAATGTCACCGCGTAAAGCGCGGATATCGCGCGTGTCTGCATAGACGCCGCTGACGTCATCTATATAATCAGTAAACAGTTTGCGGCTGCTGAGTTCGACCATCATGCTCCAGCGATACGAAAAATCGAACTTCAACCCGACGCCATATGCTAGCGCGGGCTGAACAGTAGTATACTCTTCGCCGCGAAATTGCCCTTCTGTGCCCATGGGCGCTAGGTTATACCACTTATTTTCGTACTCCGTTTGCGGGTTAAAGTAAAAAAATGTCGGCCCGGCAAACACGTAGGGGGAAAAAAAGTAGTCTCGGTGCCCGTGCATGTAGGGCAGGAAGTTGAATTCCAGTAGTAGCGTTCCATCTACAATGTTGCTTCGAAAGGACAGGTTGCGGGTGCGCTCAAAGAAGTTCTTGGAGTCTGCATCCGAGGCGCTAATTCGCCCATAACTTACGCCTAGACGAAAGGCCACCCGTTCATTAAAATTATAACGAGTCAGCACACCTGCTGCCGGATGCGCGCGGTTGAGGCGATAATTCGTATTTAGGTCGCCAAAATAATTCGATACACCAACCCAGCCGCCCAATTCCCAACCTTTCATCTGAGCAAGGGCAGGAGCCACGTAAGGCAGCCAAAAACTTTGGACAACAAATGCAAAGCAAAAAGATTTTATCATTTTCCGTGCTGTGAGATGCATACAGTACTTTTTAGCAGACAATCGGAGGAAGGCGAGGGCGTCTCGAGCATTGGCTCTCTGTGAAGGGATGCGCAAAAATAGTTGTCATTGATGGGTAGCCATCCACGCATTGTACTTTCGCGCCACAAACGTCGGAGTACGGTGCTCTCGTATAACAAACCTTAAAAACCCATCATCAGCTTCAATTCAGCCGCCTATTTTTGCAGGCCTTGAGCGACCTATGGCGGAGCAAAACTTTGTAGACTACGTCAAAATTCTCTTCCGTTCCGGGAAAGGTGGAGCCGGCTGTGTGCATTTCTACCGGGGCCCAGGAATTCCCAAGGGTGGGCCCGACGGAGGCGATGGAGGGCGTGGTGGCTCTATCATTCTGAAAGCCGATCCACATGAGTGGACATTACTGTCGCTGCGTTATACTAAGCACATCTTCGCCGAAGATGGAAAACCTGGTGCGGGCAATCTTAAGACGGGTGCAGATGGTGAAAATGTGATCATTCGTGTGCCTCTTGGCACGGTGGCCAAGGACGCAGAAACGGGAGAAGTTTTGTTGGAGATTACCAAGCCTGACGACGAAAAAGTCCTATTGCCTGGCGGACGCGGTGGAAAGGGAAATAATTTTTTTAAAACTTCTACGCGCCAAACGCCGCGTTTTGCCCAACCTGGAGAGCCAGGCATCGAAAAATGGATTATCCTGGAACTCAAAGTGTTGGCCGATGTTGGCCTCGTAGGTTTTCCTAACGCAGGCAAAAGCACCTTGCTCAGTGTGGTCAGCGCAGCAAAACCCAAAATTGCTGATTATCCGTTCACTACGCTGACGCCTCAACTAGGTATCGTGGAAGTTCGTCCAGGGCGTTCCTTTGTCATGGCCGACATCCCGGGCATCATCGAGGGCGCCCATGAGGGCCGCGGCCTTGGTCATCGCTTCCTTCGCCACATTGAGCGAAATAGTGTTCTGCTTTTCCTCATCCCATGCGATACCCCGCGTACCTTCCAACAGGAGTATCGCATCCTGCTTCACGAGTTAGAGCAGTTTAACCCCGAACTCTTAGACAAGCCCCGCATCTTAGCTATTACCAAAGCCGATCTCATAGACGCTGAGATGGAGGCACTTCTGGCAAAAACCCTACCTCCTGAGGTGCCTTCTTTGTTCATTTCTTCCATCACCGGGAAGAATATTCAGGCTCTAAAAGATTTACTGTGGAAAACGCTCAACGATTGATCTTTTCGAAGCCAGCGATCCTATTTTTTTCGCCGATACATCGGCAAATTAACTAAGCCCAATCGCTGCAGAAAATGCCCTAACGATACGCGCAGAACTCCTAACCCATACTTAATACTGCGGCGAAAGTTAATGCTAGAGGCTTCGTCGAAATATTTCGTCGGACACGTCACTTCGGCGATGTCAAAACCTGCATAAATGATTTGCGACAGCATTTCATTGTCAAAAACGAAGTCGTCGGAGTTCTGCTCGTAATCAATAGTTTCCAATACTTCCCGACTAAAGGCGCGATAGCCGGTGTGGTATTCGGATAGTTTGTAGCGCACCAACAAATTCTGAATGAAAGTCAGAAACCGATTGGCGATATACTTGTACAGCGGCATTCCGCCCTTGAGCGCACCCATACCTAAAATGCGCGACCCGAGCACTACAGGATACAGCTCCTCGCCAATGATGTTGACCATAGCTGGGATGAGCTTCGGCGTATACTGGTAGTCGGGATGCAGCATAATAATAATATCTCCCCCGAGTTCTAGCGCCTTCTTGTACAGAGTTTTCTGATTTCCGCCATAGCCCTTGTTGCGCTCGTGTACGATAATATGCCGAATGCCCAGCGCGCGAGCCTTTTCCACAGTGTCGTCTCGGCTGTGATCGTCGCAGAGGATAACCTCGTCTACAATCTCTAGAGGAATCTCTCGATAAGTTTGCTCAAGCGTCTTTGCCGCATTGTATGCTGGCAAGACAACGACTACTTTTTTCCCCTTGTACATGCGGCGAAATAAAGCATTTAAGCGGCGGTTTCCTCAGTTGTCGAACTATCCGCTTGCTCAAGCATTTTCTCGTTAGAAGTGGCTTCTGTAGCAGCCGTTTCCTCTGCTCTTTCTGCCTCGCGCAGCTGTTCAAAAATGCCGTATTCACGCATAAAATTGAACCAGCGTATGCATTTTTTTATGTCTGCGATGTGGACGCGATAACGGTCGTGTTCAGGTAGCACATGGGTGAAGTACTCGCGCAAGGCATTGCTGCTTGCATCAGATGCGGGCGGAGGGGTTTGTGGATATGCCTTCAGCATCCGATCAAAGACATCCGCTAAGGGCACTGACCCTTCCTCAGTATCAGCATATATGGAAATAGTGGCTAGCGGCATCACTTGATTTTGACGCGTAGCAATGAAGCGATTTCGCTTTTCTTTAAAATCTTCTACCAAGACGCCGTTATGGCGCGCAGAAATGAGGCGATATACTCCCGGCGCTCCTGAGATTACGATGTATCTTTCTAAATTCATGCTTGTTTTGGGCGCGAAGGTAGCGAGTTTTTTGTGCGCAACAAGTCTGGGCGACGGAAGAGCGCCTATCTCTGCAGCAAGCTATGACACAGTTGGTCTCCAGAGATGAGCCTACGCAAGCGAAGTAAAATGCCATGCGCCGCAGCAATTGATCCTCGGTTAAGGAAATCAAAGTGAATCTTCGTTGATCGATCGATTAAGCAAAAATAAAATGATATAAATCGTCGCCAATGTTATTTAAAATTTTGAAAAACGTGGTATTGGATAGCAGGTGATGGGTTTTCTTTGAGATGGAGTTTTAGGCAACGAATCAAAAAATTCTGTCTCGGCACTTGGTACTTGTAGAAGATTAGGAGTCTCTTCCCTTTAATGAAGAGTTCAGTCGAATGACGGCAAAAGCCAGACGCCGAGTAGAACAGCACCCCACTTTTTTGCGCGAAGGCAGTTGCTAGAGGAAGCTTAGTAAGTTTCCGATAGAGAGGAGCACCATCAGCCTGCAAATTATTGCCGACGCAACGACGAACAGCATCAAAGAAACCGCGTCAACACCTCTGCTTCTTGGTGCACTGCAGGGCCTTTGACAAGGTGCAAGAGCCAGTGCTCTCAGGTTGAGTTTGTAGCAAAGACTCCAGGAGAGCATATCTTTACGGCCGTTTGCTCGATACTCTGAGAATTGGGTAGGTGAGTGCGGCATTTGAAACTTTTGTTCAAAACCTATGCTTGCGCTACAGCTTGGGCGAGGCACGCAGCATTGCGCGTATCGTTTTCGCCGATGTGCTTGGCTATCGCAACCCTCCTGCTATGCTCTCCTCGGAGGAGGAAGCCTGCATTGCACCTATTCTTCAGCGACTTTTGGCAGGCGAGCCGATACAGTACATATTAGGCCAAGCGGATTTCCTAGGCTTAAAGTTTCGCGTCAATCCTAGCGTCCTCATTCCGCGTCAGGAGACGGAAGAGCTCGTTGTGTTAGCGCTGCGCTGGCTAAATGCTCGCGAGCAGCAACAGCCTGTTGTTTTGGACATTGGCCTGGGTAGTGGCTGTATTGGCATTGCTCTTAAGCGCCGTCGCCCAGATGTTCGCCTGTTTGGTCTCGAGAAAAGCCCACACGCGTTAGCCATTGCTCTCGAGAATGCTTGTGCTTTGCTAGGAGAAGGCGAATTTGATTTTGCTCTTGGCGACATCCTTCGGCCAGAAACCCTGCCCACCAATTGGCCGCTCTTCGACCTCATCATTAGCAACCCGCCTTATGTATTGCGCCGAGAGCAGCACCTCATGCCTGAACACGTACTGGCCCACGAACCTCCTGAGGCCCTGTTCGTTGAGGAAGAGGATCCACTTGTTTTCTACCGAGCTATCGCGCAGTTAGCCCAACGAAAACTGACGGTAGGAGGTGCTTTATTCTTCGAGTGCAACGAGTTCAATGCCTCGCAGGTGGCAAATCTCCTGACGGAGATGAGTTTTTCCGCTGTCACCCTACAAAAGGATCTCTGCGGCGCTGACCGAATGGTGTGGGCAATCCGGGCGAATTAGGCAGCCTTGCGTGGCCTTTCAAGAGCAGCGTCTGCTTCGATGCGCATAACAGACAGTAAACAAAGAGTCACTCTTTTTTGCCTACATACTATTGCTCTACTATCAAGGTGCGCACTATAGTGCCGGTAGACGTACTCAATTGAAAGTAGTACAGCCCAGCAGCGATGTTTCCGAGCGGGAGAAGTTCTTCAATCGTCTGCCCCGCCAATTGCCCGTGCCGCAGCGTCCGTCCTGCGGCATCCGTGATTGTCCAGTTTACGACGGAAGGCTGTTTGAGCTTTAAGTGCAAGCGGGTATACCCTGGAGCAGGATTAGGATACAGACCGAACGTTTCGATGTCCTCAGGGGAAAGTGTTGAGAAAATGCCCGTGACCAATTTGCCTGGCTCGTACTGACATTGATTAGGCGAGGTTACTAAGCAAGAGTAATAACCGCCCTGCGAAGGTTTGTAAGTGGGCTCTGTGGCACCAGGTATGGGTATGTTGTTGCGTTTCCATTGATAGGCTATCCAAGTCCCTTCGGAAATACGCAGCACACCGCTGCTGTCCAACACAACTGCTAGGCCCGGCGGTGGATTTTCGACGGGCGTCAAGGTAAGAGTGTCGCGTCGAATGCATCCAATGGCGTCTCTAATCTCAACAGCATAAACGCCCGGCAAAAGCCGAGTCCGAATCGAATCAGAAGTGTTGCTGTCGCTCCAAAGGAAAGAGTAGGGAGCAGTGCCGCCACTCACGCGCGCGGCGACAACACCGTCTGTAGTGTCGAAGCACTTTGGCTGCTGCACCACCTGAAGAGTAACTTGAAAGTTTGAACAACGCTCGAGAATGCGGTATACGGTGCCTTGGCTCAGGGCAGCAACGTAAAGTTCGCCTGCCTGATCTTCGCCAAAAGTACTAATTTGTGTTGGCGTGAATACACCTAGAGTGGTGGTAATGAAACTGTCGGGCGCTACTTGGCGAGTGGCCCACCAACGTCCGCTGACGTAGTCGGCAAACAAATAGTAACCGTACATCGCTGGGTGGCGACTGCCGCGGTATACAAAACCACCTGTTACGGAGCGCCCTAATGTTGGGTTAGCGTACTCGAATATTGGCGCTGTGTAGGCAGAAGCTGGCGCGCATCCACTAGTGTTATAGGGCAGCGTGCCCTCATAACAGCGCCAACCATAGTTGCGCCCACCAGTGCCAGCAGGTTCAAAATCGATCTCTTCACGAGCATTTTGACCTACATCGCCTGCCCAGAAATCTCCTGTAAGTCGGTCGAAAGAAAAGCGCCAGTGATTGCGCCAGCCTAACGACCATATCTCAGGGCGAAAAGCTGGATTGTTCAGAAACGGGTTGTCAGGAGGAATACCGTAAGGTTGACCCGGTGGTGCATTCCGTACATCGATGCGCAACGTTTTGCCTAACAGGGAACTGGGATTTTGAGCAAAGTTCTGTGGGTCGCCACCTGAGCCGCCATCGCCTAATCCAATATACAAATGGCCGTCTGGGCCAAACTTGATGCATCCTCCGTTGTGGTTGTTGTAAGGTTGAGGTTGAACCAGTAGAATTTGTTCGCTGGCGGCGTCGGCCCGATTGGGCCTATCCGGCAAAACAGAAAAACGCGAAATTACCGTGGCGCCGTCAGGTTGCCGAGTGTAATTAACGTAGAAATGCCTCGACTGGGCGTAATCTGGCGCAAATGCGAGGCCTAGCAAGCCCTGCTCGTTGGCTGTCGAGCGCACGCGGGTCATTATGTTCAAAAAGGTATCTAGGCGGTTGCCCATGCTATCCAATGCCCAAATCATACCGCGCTGCTCCACAATGAATAAGCGACTATCTCCACAGTGAGCAATGTCTACTGGCCGATTGAAGCCTGTAGCAAACGGCTGTAGGGCTATCTTTGGCTGAGCAGTCAAAACAACCGCTTTTATGCTCACAAAGAGGCTGGCTAAAAAGTACTTCATAGAAAAGTGCGCGAAGGAGATTTTCGTTCTTAGATACATAGCGGCTTTCCTTTGTAGCTGGATGAACCGAGAAATTTGCTTCGATAGATGGGCGCAACGCTTGCGAGGTTGCACCTTCCGAACAAAAAGGTATTGAATTTTCCAACTAAGACGGGCTCGCTTGAGCCAATGAATATGCGGATTTAATCGGCAAATTGCTGCTGTGATAAGTTCGATACATTCTAAACGATAGGTCGCAAAATTTTCCTGTGCTTGAGAAGCTATAGAGAGGCAGGGCTATTTTACTAGAGGAAGCAGTGCACGCGCATTTTACTCTTCGCGCCAGTAAGCGGGTACACGGACAGCACGAGCAGCAGGAGCTAGCGAAGCGAGGAAACCTACCGTGAGCACAGTGAGGCTCACAGGAAAGAAGTCCCAAATCCGCAAGGCAATTGGATAGCTGCTCACCACAAACCCCTGAGGTATAGACACAAGTTCCCATTGCTTTTGAGCTCCATAGAGTCCTACAGCAAGTATAATACCTATCACTAGACCAAGCGCTGTCAGCAGGATCCCCTCACCAATGAAGACATGTCGGATCAAGCGGTCGTCGGCGCCTAAGCTGCGTAGCGTGGCGATGTCGCGCTGTTTGTCGAGCACGAGCATCCACAACGCTCCCACCATGTTGAAAGCCATTAAGATAAGCATTAGCGTCAAAATGGCAAAAGCCATCCATTTTTCCAACTGCATAACCTTAAAGAAAGCCTCATTTTGCTCGTAGCGGTCGCGCACAACAAAACCTGGCCCTAGTTGTTGGGCCAGGTATCTTTTGACAACTTTTGGATCTACACCCGGCTTACAGCGCACCTCGAGCGCTGAAACCGTGCCGGAGGGGACATCCAGTAACTCGCGCACCCACTCTAGGTCGGCAATGATGTACTGATTATCAAATTCTTGCTGGATAGAGAATATACCGCTTGGATATACATATCGCACAATGAACGGCTGCTCCAAAAACCCTATTTGCTCGCGACGAGGCATGTATACGCGCAGAGGAATAGGCGTCCTTACTTCCGTGCGTATTCGCAGCTTCTGGCTCATACCTGCGCCAATTACTGCATAATAAGTCTCGCCCTCGCGCAACACATACTGTCCTTCGCTTACCGTAGAGTCTATGTCGTTGATGCGCGCATAGAAAGCATCTACGCCTTTGAGCATGCCAAAGTCTTGTGAGCCTTCGTACTCAAAGAAAGCAATTTCCTCGAGCGTCTCGCTTACCAACGCAATGCCAGGCGTTTGGCGTAGACGGTCTAGAAATGCACTGTCTACCTCAAAGGTCTTTCCTTTTGCAGGGGTTATCTTAATCTCTGGATTGAAGTAACCGAACAGGCCTGAAAGCACTTCCTCGAAGCCATTGAAGACCGATAGCACTAGAATAAGTGCAGCTGTGCCGATAGCAATACCCGCCACAGAAATGCCCGTAATGACATGAATGGCGTTCGTGCTGCCTCGAATGAACAAATAGCGTCGAGCAAACAAGAAAGGAAGCATACTATCAGCAAAGGTCGCTTTTCGCTCTCACATGGTCATCGCATTCGAGGAGAAGGTGCTCCCGTTTAGTGAAAAATCAGTACCACCGACTAAGTTCTACTGACTTGCCTATTGGCAAATGTTACATTTGGGGAAGGTATCCACCTATGCCTTTACGTAGATCCTAGTGCTGAGCAATAAAACGCGACGTAGTGATAGAGGTAAATGAATAGAGCATTGAAATTCAGTTTTTTTATTCAAATGACCGAAAATTTATTATAAAGTTATAAAGGTTGTGGAATTTTTTCCAAGCTCCTGGTCTTGTACGAGAACATCCGGCAAAAAACGGTACCTCAAACAGAAGTAAGCCCTTACCTTTGTAAACTAGTTCAGATTTATCCGACGGTTTGAGATGAGGCACAACGAAATGACCCTGAAAGAGGCTATACAGGCCATGCTGCGCGAGTATCGGCTCGACGGGAAGTTGAAAGAGCTCCATGCGCGTGCAGTATGGGATCGACTTATGGGGAAAAAGATTGAGACCTATACTGCCAACGTTCGGGTACATCAAGGGGTGTTGTACGTTACTGTTCTTTCCGCGCCGCTGCGCCAGGAGCTGTCGTTTGCTCGCGATAAGATTCGCGACCTAATCAACGAGGAAATGGGAGAGAACTACATACACGAGGTAGTTATTCGTTAGTACCTGTTTTTCAAGATTTTCGCGGACGTTTGCCGCCGTGGAGGAAGTCTTGGTAAGCCTTTAAGTTTTCCCATTCGCCGTTAGCAGCGAGCAGCGCCTGTGCCGACCAAGTGCCCGGATCGTGCATGGCAAAGTGCGGACCCGCCTCTGCTAAGATATCCTTTAGCTGCTGCACAGAAGTAGCAGCTAACTGCCCGTAGGTGGTAATGCCCTTTGAAAAGAGCAACTGCTCAATTTGTGGGCCGATACCCTCGATGCGCTTGAGGTCATCATATGGCACATCGGCGGCAACAGCACGCGGAACTCCTTGCTCAATGTCTTCAGAGGCTGCTGACTTTCCAGCCGATAGCATTTCCTCTGTCAAAACAGGTGGGTCGGACAAGGCTTCAAGTGCTACCATAGTGCCGCGGGGGACTGGCTCTATGAAGCGAATTGTTTCTGTCGAGGCGGAGGGTACGCCCGACGAAGAGGTCTTCTCCGATAGCGACGAGGAGCCAAAGTTGCAAACATCCGAAGGCAAAAGGTCCAGATCTTCTTGTTCGGGGGTGAGCGCCACGTCCAAGGGAATGTCGCGCCCTTCTAGAGGAACTACTTTGGGCTGGCTTTGGTCATGCTCAGGACTAGCGGTGCCAAGCACTTCGCTCTCGAGGTCGCGCTGAGGGCCGCCATCTTCAGTAGAAGGAGCAATTTCAAGAGGCACCTCTTCAGAGGGTGTGTCGGGCTCTAAGCTCATGCCTAATTCTGAAGCATACCGCCGATTGATCGCTCGAAGGGTGTTTAGCTCAGTGTATAAGCGTCTCAATTCTTCTTGCAAATTGTTGTTCTGCTGCGATAGGCTCTGCGTGCGTACTTCGAGGTCAGCGCAGGTAGTTTCAAGTTCTGCCTGACGCGCGCGAGACACCTCTAACTCTTTGCGCAACGCCTGAGCTGTGGCAGCTAAGCTGGCGTTTTCAGTCTCTAACTGCTCGGCCCTCTGGCGGTAGCGGCTCCATAGCAACCAACCCAGCCATAAGCCAATAAGGGCGGCCACAAGAAGCATGAGAAGAATTTCGAAAGTATGGGTAGTGTAAGTACCTGTGCCAGGTCCTTGGAAGATGTTTTGTTCGAACATAAATAACCTTTAAAATGAAGTTGAAAACAATGAGAGGTTAGGGATTTATGCGAATTTCCACGCGCCGATTTTTGTAACGACCACGCGGGTTGTCGTTGGTAGCAATGGGTTCTTTTTCGCCCTTTGAAAGGCAATGAATTTGTTCGGCCGGTACGCCCTTCGTCACCAGTATTCTTCGAATGGCTTGAGCCCGCTGCAGCCCTAAGCGGTAATTGCTTTTTGGGTCTCCAACGTTATCGGTATGACCAGTGATGAAAATTTTCCGACCGCTACTCACAAGGTAATCTGCCAAGCGAGAAAGGTATGCATCTACAGCAGCATTATCCTCTTTGCGAATAGAATTGTAAGGAAAGTGAATGAGGATTTGGTCTGTAAGTTCGCTGAAGGATACTTGTTCTATGTCCTCTCCTGAGCTTTTCGGCGGCGATGGCAATTGGGTAGCGGGTTCCAAAGGGGAAAGCGTATCTAATGTAACGGTATTTGTGTTTTGCTGGAGGAAAGTATCCACTGGAAATAGCGTCGCCTTGCCGGCAACAGGAGAAAGAGGTGTCGCCCTCCCGTCGCACGCTCGTTTGATGCCGCATACGTACCACCGCCAACAAATAGCGCTCCAGATGACAAAAACAATGATAGGTGCTACAAGACTTTTATTCATGCCCTGCTAAGATAGGGATAATGCACAGCAAAGTACGGTCGAAAGTTTTAAACTCTGGGCGAAACCTTTTGCCTGTCTTGCGGTTTATCGCCACATCTTTGCTCATATGAATTCAGAAAAAACTCAACCACGGATAACGCGAGAGTCTTTGCAAGAGGCTCTTTACCTTTTTCAATTCATTCGGCCCTACCGGTTTCACTTTGTCGCTGGGCTGATCCTGTTGTTTCTTTCCAGCGGTGTCTTCATGCTCTTTCCCTATTTGGTGGGTATAATGCTCGATGTTGCTCAGGGAGTGGTTTTGGAGTTCGACTTGAAACACGTTGGGGCCCGGATGGCGATTATTTTAGTTTTTCAGGGAGTAATTTCCTACTGGCGCATTAAGTGTTTTGCTGTAGTTAGCGAGCGTACTACGGCTGACATTCGGCTGGCATTGTACGAGCGGTTAATTGCCTTGCCTATTGTTTTCTTTGAACGAAATAGGGTAGGCGAGTTAGTTAGTCGTTTGACGAACGACGTAGAGCGGATGTACAACCTACTATATTTTGTGCTAGCTGAATTTATCCGACAGTGTGTGGTGTTATTGGGCGGAGTTGTTTTGCTAACATGGATGTCGCCTCGGTTAGCTGGAGTTATGCTATTGACCTTTCCGGTTATAGTGATAGGTGCCATAATCTTTGGGCGTTGGGTAAGGCGGCTGTCAAGACAGCGGCAAGATGTTTTAGGTGAGGTCAATACTATTTTAGACGAAACGCTGCAGAGCATTCACGCGGTAAAGGCCTTTGCGAACGAAGCATTCGAGCGCCTGCGCTACGGTCGAGTCAACGAGCGGGTAGTAAACATTTCTATGCGGGCTGCTTCTAGTCGAGCGCTCTTTGCGGTATTCATAGTCACTATTCTCTTTGGGACTTTGTTTTTTATTCTGGGCTTCGGCATGTACTTAGTCCAGACGAAGCAAATGACGGCTGGCGAACTCATTGCATTTATTACCTATACTGCAGTTGTCGGAGGGGCTATTGCAGGCTTGAGCACTTTCTACACTGAACTGATAGGCGCCTTGGGTGCTACAGAGCGTATACGCGCCATTTTGCGTACGCCAGCAGAGAAGGAAGAGCGGCCTCAGGTCAATCGGCAAGCCCAGCGGTTAAATGCCGATATACGACTCTTAGATGTGCATTTTGCCTATCCCACTCGACCCGATGTAGAGGTACTCAAGGGAGTTACGATGACTATACCTGCCGGGAAGAAGGTAGCTCTTGTAGGGCAAAGTGGTGCAGGCAAAAGCACAATCATGCACTTATTGCTGCAATTTCACCGCCCACAACGAGGAGACATTCGGATCGGCGGGGTGAGCATCTATGACTATGAACTCTCCTCCTACCGGAGTAATTTTGCCTTAGTGCCTCAGGAAGTTATTCTCTTTGGAGGCACCATCCGCGAGAACATTCGCTACGGCCGACCAGATGCCCACGAAGAGGAGGTTATCGAAGCAGCGCGTAAGGCAAATGCCTTAGAATTTATTCAACAATTTCCAGATGGTCTTGATACTGTTGTGGGCGAGCGAGGCATCCGTCTTTCAGGTGGACAGCGCCAACGCATCGCCATTGCGCGAGCCATTTTGCGCGACCCCGCCATTCTTCTCCTAGATGAGGCCACCTCTTCGCTCGATGCCGAAAGCGAGCGGGTCGTCCAAGAGGCTCTGGACAACCTCATGGAAGGTCGAACCAGCATCATCATTGCGCATCGCTTAGCGACAGTGCGCAGCGCTGACCTCATCTACGTGCTCGATGGCGGGCGTATCGTGGAGCAAGGGACACACGACGAACTTATGGCGCGCGAAAATGGTCTGTACAGCTCTCTTGCGCGCCTGCAATTCAACCTAACAGATGTTGCAACTTCTTCTGCGTAAATTTTTTAAGTAGCTGATCGCTCATGAAGTTGGCTTTTTTTCTGCTTGCGAGGGTATTGCCGTGCGCCTTAGCGTTAGCTCTCTCGCGTCGAGCTGGTGCTCAATCAGGAGGAGAGCCCTCTTGAAGATAGTATTCAAGTTTTTTATCGCAAGACTGGCGATGTCCACGAGCTCAAGCTTATTGTGCACATGCGCGCTTCGCTCCCATCTGTAGCATATCTTCTCGAAGACGTACCCGTTTATCCAAATTGGGTCTATCGCGTGGTGGAGTCTCGGGTGGTAGAGCGCCTCTCTGATAAGGAACTATATTATTATGTCCACATAGATTTTCCGTGGCCACTAACCGATCGCGACCTAATCATGCACTCGCGATTATCGCAAGACCCACGCACGCGAATTCTAACCTACGTTAGCACAGCAGCCCCTGCCCAGCTGCCTGAAAAGGAGAATGTAATCCGCATACGAAAAGCGCATTCTAAGTGGGTAATCGCTCCTATAGGTAACGAAATGGTACGTGTTGAGTACTACCTCTACTCTAACCCAGGGGGTAGCCTTCCTGATTGGCTCGTCAACTTGGCGTTGGACATTGGGCCGCGCGAAACGATGAAGAAAATGCGCTCCTTATTACTTATTCCGCGCTATCGGCACGTCCGATTGGCCCACATACGCGAATAAGTATCTTCTTCTGCAACAATAGGCAAATAACTGTTTTTAAAAAGAGTATTTTCATATGAGCTACACTTGCCTCCGCGATGCTGTACGCGACTTGGAGCGCCATGGCATGCTGTTGCGTATTCGCGAGGAAGTTGACCCAAATTTAGAAATGGCCGAGATTCATCGCCAAGTATTCGAACGCGGCGGCCCAGCCATTCTCTACGAGCGTGTAAAGGGCAGTCCATTTCAGGCTGTGAGCAATTTATACGGAACTTTCGAACGCATAGCTTTCTTATTTCGCCATACGTTGGACCGCGTCAAGCGCGTCATTGAACTCAAAAGAGATCCTACGGCGCTCTTCAAGAATCCTTTGCGCTACGCCTCTGCTCCTTTTACGGCTCTATCGGCGTTGCCTATGCGCAGTCTTCTGACGCCTCCTATCCTCTACGGTACGACTACAGTCAGTCAACTGCCTCAAATTAAGAGCTGGCCTCTAGATGGCGGCGCTTTCATTACGCTGCCTCAGGTGTTTACCGAAGACCCCGACCAGCCTGGTCTGTTGCACTCCAACCTAGGCATGTATCGCATTCAGCTTTCGGGAAATGAATACGACCCAGACCGAGAGGTGGGAATGCATTATCAGCTCCATCGAGGCATTGGAGTTCATCATGCCAAATACAACGAACGTCCTGAACCTTTTCGCTGTAGTATCTTTGTAGGAGGACCACCCAGCCATACCTTCGCGGCTATCATGCCACTGCCAGAGGGTCTAAGTGAATTGACCTTTGCAGGCATGTTAGCGGGCCGCCGTTTCCGCTATGTGCGTCGCGAGGGCTACGTTTTAAGCAGCGACGCCGATTTCGTCCTCACGGGTGAAATTCTCAAAGGAGTCAAGAAGCCCGAAGGGCCATTCGGCGACCACCTAGGTTATTACTCCCTGAGGCACGATTTTCCCGTTATGCGTGTTCATCGCGTTTATCATCGAAAAGATCCGCTTTGGCCTTTCACTGTAGTAGGGCGTCCACCACAGGAAGATAGCAGTTTTGGCTGGCTTATTCATGAGTTGGTGGCTCCGTTGGCACCTCAGGAATTCCCTGGGCTCAAGGAACTCCATGCAGTAGATGCCGCTGGTGTTCACCCCTTGTTGTTAGCCATTGGCTACGAGCGCTACATGCCCTTCCGCGAACGTGTACCAGAAGAAATCCTCACTATTGCCAATCACCTCCTCGGGTCAGGCCAAACTTCTTTAGCTAAATTTCTCTTCATTGCTGCCGCAGATGATGACCCGATGCTCAATACGCACGACATCCCGCGCTTTTTCCAGCATGTGTTGGAGCGGGTAGATTGGACGCGCGATGTGCACTTTTACACTCGAACTACCATAGATACCCTTGACTACTCGGGTACGGGCTGGAATGCGGGCTCCAAGGTAGTTATTGCCTGCCGCGGTGAAAAGCGGCGAACTCTGAAGGCCGAACTCCCCGAAAACTTCTCCCTGCCGCCTGGATTCGACAAACCCATTTTTTGCATGCCTGGAGTGTTGGCTATTCAGGCACCTGCCTTCAAAGTGGAGCAGACAGCGCGTCAGCAAGCAGAAAACCTGTGTCAGTGGCTCGAGCGCTTTTCCTTGGAGCACATTGCACTTATCGTCCTGACTGACGACAGTCGTTTTACTGCCGCGACCTTGAACAATTTCCTGTGGGTCACTTTTACCCGTACCAATCCAAGTCACGATACCTACGGTGTAGGAGCTTTCATTGAATACAAACACTGGGGGTGCCGCGGCCCACTCGTCCTCGACGCTCGAAAAAAGCCACATCACGCTCCAGAGTTGGAGCCCGACCCTGACGTCCAACACCGCGTTAGGCGGCTTCTCGAAACGTACGGATTCTGAGTTTAAACATGCTGGCGAGGCGTCTGCAAGAGACCTGAATTAGCCTGACTTGCAAGAGAGGAACCTCGGAGACCTCATTATGCCGTTTTTTCATGCTGTCGTCTCGCTGTATTTTTACCCAAATTTTTAGCTCGTATGTCTTCGCGCCGTTCAAAATCCTTTGCCTTTTCACGGCTACTAATTTGGGGTTTGTTGACTTCGTTGCCGGCGGCTTGCACTAACGACCGTGCGGCTCGGTGCGGCAAGGTTTCGTTTAAAACCGACAACGTCGTAACAGTGCGCATGGAAGCCGCCGCTACCTCCCTTAATCCAATCCTGCCGGGGCCAGGCTACAATCGCTACGTATCGGCTCAAATCTTTCAGTCGCTAGCCCTCGTAGAGCCCAAAACGCTAGAATTAGTGCCGCTTCTCGTAGAGAAAATTCCCTCTCCTTACGTCGTCAAGGAAGGCCCTCGTGCGGGTATGCTGGCCTACGATTTTAAAATTTACGACGAAGCTACGTGGGATAATGGCTCGCCGGTGACGGCCCACGACGTGCTTTTTTCGCTGAAAATTATCCATCACCCGCTACTTCCGCTGGGCGAATGGCTCGGTTACTTCGAACACTTAAAAGCGCTTGAAATAGATGCCCGAAACCCAAAAAAATTCACGGCTTACTTCGATCAATTTTACATTTTAGGTTTAGAAAGTCTCTGTCAATTTCCCATTTATCCAGCTTATCAATACGACCCTGAGGGTGTGTTAGCAGCAGTGTCGTTGGCTGACTTACAAGACCGCACCCGAGCTCAACAACTTGCCACCGGCGTAGTTCTCTCTGGTGGCAAAATCCCCGAAAGAGGGAGTAAAGGCGGCAGCAAAGCAAGCAGTGCGGCCAACGGCGAAAGCAAGAATCCATTTGCCGCTTGGGCCGAAGCGTTTCAATCGCCGCGCTTTGCCAACGACAAAACCGCCATTTCAGGGAGCGGACCCTATCGTTTGGAGAACTTCGATGTGGACCAAGGCATTGTTTTAGTGAAAAAGAGCAATTGGTGGGGCGACCGTGTTGTAGCTCGAAATCCCTATCTGGCTGCTTATCCGGAAAAGATCGTCTATCGCTTCATTAAAGAAGAAGCAGCAGTGGAAAATCTCATCCGCAGCGGAGAAGTGGACATTGTCCCAGCCCTGTCTCCATCGAAATTTTTGGAACTCAAACAAGACTCTTGCCTGCCATTGCGCTACGACATGGCTTTGGTGAGCGCTAATGCTTACGCGCGCGTGCTCTGCAATACCACTCGTCCTGCGTTAGCAGACAAGCGCGTTCGCCAGGCCCTAGCGCATGCTATGGACTACGACTACATGCTCAATACCATCTGGGAGGGTATGGCCGAGCGCTGCGTCAGCCCCGTGCACCCCGCTAAGCCCTTCTACGCACGCTCTCTTAAACCTTATACCTACAACATAGGCAAAGCCCGCCGCTTGCTCGCCGAAGCCGGCTGGACAGACACCGATGGCGACGGTATTGCCGACAAAATGCTTAATGGCCAGCGCGTTAAGCTAGCCTTATCGCTGCTAACCGCCGGTGCATCGCCTACCTCGAGTGCTACCGCTAAAAGCATTCAGACTACAGCGCGCGCCGCAGGCTTTGCCATCAACATCGTTGAAGAAGACATTCGGGTAATCGCCCAAAAGACTCGGCAGGGCGACTATGACCTAGCGCTCACGAGTGTTGTGCTCTTTCCAGGGCTTTGGGATCCTTACCAAAGTTTTCATTCTAAAAGCATTGGCTCGGGCAATCGGAGTGCTTTTGCCAATGCGGAGCTAGACCGCCTTATCGAAGCCCTTCGAAAAGAAGCAGATGAGCAAAAGCGCAACCAACTCTACCTGCGCATCCAACAATTACTCCACGATGAACTACCGGAAATCTTCTTATATGCGCCACAGCAGCGCTTTGCCGTTAGCCGGCGTTTCAATTATGTCCTCTCAGCCAACAGACCTGGATATTACGAGGCTTATTTTCAATTAAAATGAGTCTTCTCAAAAAATGAAAATATGTCTTTCGAAATAGTCGGCAAATTGCACCGCATCTTTCCAATTGAGCAAAAAACGCCTACCTTCCAAACGCGAGAATTTATACTCGAAATTACGTCAGGGCCTTATTCAGAATACATTAAATTTCAGGCAGTGCAGGAACGTTGCCAACTCCTCGACGCGCACAGCGAAGGAGATCTCGTAAAAGTATCGTTTGACTTGCGCGGGCGCGAATGGCAAGGCAGGTACTTCACCAATCTAAATGCCTGGCGTATCGAGAAGATAGACCGCAGTGCTGTGCATGCGCCTCCAACTGAACAGCAACCTACCAACCCATTTCCAGATTATACGGCAGCGCCACCCACAACAGCTATTGATGACTTGCCTTTTTAGTGCTGTTAATCACTGCGGATGCCATGATAATTGATATTTTCGCTGCTCTTGTCGCCCTCTTCGCCTTCTGGTACGGAAAAGACAGAGGCATCGTTGGTATAGTCTTCGGTGTCTTGTCTATCACTTTCGGCCTAGTAGTAGCCTACAAGATGACGCCGGTTACTGCGCGCGTTCTTAAAGGCATTTCCGATTCAGATTCGCCATTTTTGATACTTGCCGCTTTTTTCGTAAACATTTTGTTTATTTGGCTGCTCCTTAAAGCTACAGGTAGCAGCATTTCAACGCTGTTTCAGGCCTTTCGCATCGGGCTCATTAATCAAGTGTTGGGTGGTTTATTGTCAGCATTCGTCGCTTTATTATTATATGGTGCAGTGTTAGGGTTTCTCCGAGAAACGCGCATTCTTAATGAGGAGGCGATGAATAATTCGAAAACACTGAATACGCTGGCCGAGCTCCCTAAAAATGTGGGTTCGCATATAGGCAGACTAAAGCCTCTTCTTCGGGAAGCTTGGGATACTGGTTTGAAGTGGGTAGAGACTGCTCGTGAGTACGGCGAACGACAAACCCAAGGTTTAGAACCCTCTTCGCCGCTTTCTGAGGGAGAGCAGTTGCGAATCTACAAAATTGAGGAAACTGATACTAATCGCATCGAAAGGCGGCCCTATAGGAATAACTCAGGAAAAAATAGAGAACTTTACGAAGATACAGGCATTGAGTATTAACGTAATTTCCTCGCCTGTAGGCTACCGACTCTGTCGAAAAAGGGCAGCCACCCAGCGACCTCCCGCGCTAAACTAGCGGGATAAAAGGCGCTTACAGTCGTAAAAATCCACCTGATAAGTGCTTTCTTCTGAATCCTATGCCGCTCGAGAAGCGAGAAGAGCCTCTCTCCATGCTGCGGAACTTTCCAAAGTGTGCAGTAAGCGAATACACAAAAGTAAGGCTGCCTATTTAGTTCGCAGGCGTGCTGCGTTGATCATAATAAGCTCCGAAATATTTTCAGAATCAATAATCCCCACTAGTCCATTGCCATCGCGCACCAAAACGATAGAGCCCGGTGTTTCCTGGAAGTAAGTGAGCACTTCCTCCAACGGCGTGTGAATATCGAAATAATGCAGCTGAGTATCTGCTATAAGATGCACGGGTGCGTTTTCGCCGGCGGATTGAATCCCTCGAATGATGTGGTCGCGTGTGAGCACGCCGTACGGGAAACCATTCTCCGTGATTAAAAAAGTGCGTGCTTGACCGGCTAAGAGCAAGTGCACCGCATCGCGAATAGTTTGGTGCTTGTCTAGCGTCTGAAAATTGGTCATCAAGGCATCGCCAGCCGTATAGCCTTCCAAGAAAGACTGAGAGCGCACGGCATCGGCTTCAGCTCGAGCACCCAAAATGACGAACAGACCTATGAAGATGAGAAACGGATTGCCGTAAAAGCCTGCGAAAACAAATAAAATAGCAATGGCTTGCCCAATGAAAGCTGCTATCTCGGTGGCGCGTACCCGGTCCATGCGCATCGAGAGCAGCGCGCGCAATACGCGCCCGCCATCCATAGGAAAGGCCGGAATGAGATTAAACACCGCCAGCCATACGTTGACAATACCCAACATAGGTAGGAAATTGTCTTGGTCGATTAGAAAAACTTCTACGCCATCTTCCTGCGGTATCTCAAGGTTTGCTATCAATGGCCATAGAACAAGCATAATGATGATATTGACTGCTGGCCCAGCTAGCGCTACTACCAATTCATGAGTAGGCTTGCTGGGCATGCGCTCTAGCCGTGCCACCCCACCAATTGGATAGAGCGTAATGTCTTGTGTGCGAATACCATAACGGCGAGCAGCCAGCGCATGGCCTAGTTCGTGCAGCGTCACACATACAAATAAGCCCAATACGAAGAGCACCATCCAACTCACATGCAGCCAATCTAGTCCGCGCCAGAGGTTGGTTAGTACAATCCAGCCAATCAAAATAGCGAAAGTCCAATGGACATACACCGAAATACCGGCAATCTTGGGCAAAGCAAGGGCGTTTTTCATACTATCATTGTCAATGGCTAATAAATAAATATTGGCACAAATCTACGGTAAGCGCCTTTATCGTCTTCAGCTTCCTACAATTTTTGCTGAGCGCACGTCGAAAAGGCGCAAAAAGGCTCTGTTGCCTAGAAGGCTAGAGATCAGATGTAGACTCGTCACACGGCAATTGCTCAATTTCCCTTACCTCCTTGGCGTGAAAGAGAGAGATTTAGGCCTTGCTCAAAATGGGCCCTCTTCCAAGCGCCGCTAAATGATTCATAAAATTTTTTATGAAAAAAAGTGGTTTATATTTTAAACTACTTTACTTTTGCATCAAGTTTAGAATTTAACCCGACACTACTTTTGTCTTAAAACATTCAAAATCAGCAAGTCATGTCAAACGAAGCAATGGAAAACGACATCCTCGACCCGCGAGAGAGCATGCGGGTCATCCGGCAGGTGATTGATGTTGCCAAAAGGAGCGCGCAAGAAGACGGTTTTCATTTTATGCTCTGGGGGGTCATCGTCCCGGTAAGCGCGGTAACAGAATGGTACCTGTGGCGCATGACGGATTTCGGCGCGCCGTGGATAGTGTGGGTCGTACTGCCTGTCCTCGGCGGTCTGATTGCCATGCTCTACGAGTGGCGGCGCGGTCGTTCTGGCCGGCCGGAGAATGTAGTGCGCACCTGGTACAGCTGGGTTTGGGGCGCCTTTGTGCTTAGCTTAGTATTAGCGCTGTTTTTTGCGACGCAGCACCGCCTTTCGCCAGCGCCATTGGTGCTTATTTTATCGGCATTCGCTACGTTTTTATCCGGAATGCTGCTGCAATTTGCACCCTTGCGCTGGAGCGCTCTATTGCAATGGATAGGCGCTATTGTGTGTTTTTTCATGGAGCCTCAAGATGGGAACTTAGTGCTGGCGCTTGCTACCG
>JANWXM010000015.1 GCA_025055285.1 Saprospiraceae bacterium | reverse complement strand
GCCGTTTGAGGAGCGAGCGAAGACGACCTACGAGCAGATTTTGGAAAAAGGTCGCGAGGAGGGCCGAAAGGAGGGCCACAGGGAGGGCCTTAAAGAGGGCCGCGAGGAGGAGGTACTGTCGGTGTTGCGGGCGTTTTTGAAGAAGCAGCCGGCGTGCAGCGACGAGGAGGTGGCCAAGTTGTTCGAGGTGCCGGTGGAGTTGGTGCGCCGCGTGCGGCAGTTGCTCTAGGGTTGTAAGCTGCGGCATCTAGAGAGCCCTTAGTCTTTCAAAGAGTAGGGCTTTAAGTTCAGTAAGAGTGTCTCTCCTTTTTACAAAAATTGCACGAGTAAGCTTGGTGTCCTCCTTCGCAGGGTACCATGATGGGCTGCTGCTGGCTGCAAAGAGCGCAAGGAGGCTTCTACGTTTAAACGCGAACGAATCAGCACAGGGAGGAGGCGCTTACTTACCAAAACTACACAACCTTGCAGTTGAGCATGACTTGCGTTTTTCTTCTACAGTAGACGCTTGCGCATAAGCCAGTCAATCTGAGGGTCTCGGCCTACCCAGAAGATCTCCTCACCAAAAATATGGAAGCCGTTCTTTTCATAAAATTGCACTGCGCGAGGTGCTCGTTGCCAAACACTTAGCCATAGCCACGCAGCATCCAACTGGCGACCGCGTCTCTCAGCAAAGACGAGAAGATTTTCGCCAATACGCTGACCCTGATAAAACTTGCTTACGTAGATGCGCTCAATTTGTACAGCCCTACCCGGCCAGAGTGGTTGTTCAAACCGAGCGAATTGTCCGGGAGTGCGGTTTAGGTTCAGCTTCAAATATGCCACAGGCCTATCGTTCAGAAGAGAAAAGTAGAACTCCGCCTGTAGATCAGCCATCTCTGCGGCTAAGCGTGTTAGAGCAAAATGTTTGCGGCAATACTCTTCGAAATGTACGGGATCGTTTTGTGTTTGCCAGGCTTCCCGGAAAGTGCTTTCTGCAAGGTCGCGCAAAATGAGTAGTTCGTTGGCGTGAACCCTTCGAATGACCAGTTTCATAGGACATTTAGGTTCAAAACGTCGCGCATGTTAAAAACACCCTTTTTGCCTATTAGCCACTCGGCAGCTAGTAAAGCACCCACGGCAAAGCCCGCCCGTGAATGCGCAATATGTCGAATTTCTATTGTGTCAATGCTCGAGTCCCAACGTACAACATGAATTCCCGATATCTCGCCGCGACGAATGGCCGTAACTGATAGAGTATCAGGTGGCATGGGCTGGCCGATGGCGAGCTGCCAGCGCTGAATACGCGGTACATTTCTTACTATTCCCTCTGCTAGCGTCTGCGCGGTGCCGCTTGGAGCATCTATCTTGTGCACATGATGAGTCTCTTCAATAGAAGGGCTGTATTCATCGCGATTGGCCATTAAGCAAGCCAAGTATTGGCTTAGGACGAAAAATAAGTTGACACCTATGCTAAAATTCGACGACCACAATAGCGCCCCTCCGCGCTCACGGCAAAACTGTTCAGCCTGAGGAAGCTGGTCTGTCCAACCCGTTGTGCCGCTGACAACAGCCACCCCTGCTGACAAGCAAGCAATAACGTTATCAAATGCCGCTTCTGGGCGGCTAAATTCAATCACCACGTCGGCTTCTTGCAATCGTTCAGGGGTTAGTTCGGCCCGATTGGACCAACCTATGCGCCATACAATCTCGTGATTGCGCAATAGTGCTCGCTCCTCAACGGCGCGCCCCATTTTCCCATAGCCCAACAGCCCTATTCTCATAAGTCAGAAGAAAATTAACAGCTCGAAGGTAAGAATTAAAGTTAACCGGCTAAAATTGCGCTGAAAAACAACCTTTTTACGGGTAGAACGTTTGCTTGAAAAAACGAAAACACCCGAATACTGCGCTGCCTTAAGCAGCGCGCTCGATTTTTTATGAAGAAAAATAAAAAGAATGGCAGGAAAAAACTGACTGCTAAAGCCTTACAAATCGAGGTTTTAAAGTTTTTGCTAGCTAATCCGAAGAAGACCTTTGCGCCCTCTGAGTTATCTGAGTTATTGAATGTGGCCAATAATCGTCACTCCGTAGAGCATGCTCTTCAACAGTTGATGCAGGCAGGCTCGGTTGAAATGAGAAAAAATGGTCGTTATGGCGCGGCTATAGATCGTCTGACGAGTAAAGAAAAAAGAACCGAGAAACCTCCTTCTCCGACTGCAAGGGAAGATTCAGTCGCCAAGCAGCGGGAAAAAAGCAAGCCTAAGCAACCAAAGATAATAGAGGGTCGCATAGACATCACGCGTTCAGGTGCAGCTTACGTTGTAACGGATGCGCTTGCAGAAGATGTTTTTGTAGCGCCGCGCTACCTGAATGGCGCTTTACACGGTGACCTTGTTCAAGTGCTTCTTTTCCCTACTGCCTCCTCTAGCAAACGTTCTGCCTATCGCCGTCCTGAAGGCGAAGTAATCAGAGTACTTAAACGGGCCAGGGAGGTCTTCATTGGTACTTTACGGAAAAGCCGCAAATACGCCTTGTTCTTCCCTGACGACCCTAACATGCCCATGGACATATATGTACCTTTAGAAGCCTGCGGCGAAGCCCGAGATAGCGACAAAGTTATTGTCCGGATTACCGACTGGCAGGAGGGTAAGGGACGCGTGCCTATTGGCAAAGTGACTCACGTCTTGGGTTCTAGTGGTGGACACGATTTCGAGATGAACAAAATTCTCATTAATGCCGGTTTCGAACTTCACCATTCGCCAGAGGCATTCGCTGAAGCCGCCGAAATGCCCGACTTTATTCCGCCAGAGGAGTACGACCGTCGCCGCGACTTTCGCTCTGTACTCACGTTTACTATTGACCCAGAGGATGCAAAAGATTTTGATGATGCCATCAGTATCCGCACCTTAGAAAATGGGCATCTTGAAATCGGCGTTCACATTGCTGACGTGACCTACTACCTCAAAGCCGGCACGCGTTTAGACGCCGAGGCATATCAGCGGAGTACGTCGGTCTACTTGGTTGACCGTGTTTGCCCTATGTTGCCTGAAAAACTATCCAATCATTTGTGCTCGCTTGTGCCTTATGAAGATCGCTTGACATTTTCAGCCGTTTTCGTATTCGATGAACAAGACTGCGTAGTGTCGCGCTGGTTTGGCAAAACAATTATTCATTCCGTTAAGCGCTTTTCTTACGAAGAGGCTCAAACTATCTTGGAGGGCAAACCTACTGAGGCATTGCGTCAACTCACCATTTACCCTCAACTAGAATGGGCTTTAAAAACACTTCATCGGATTGCTGAAAAAATGCGTCGCGAGCGCGAGCGCAACGGCGCTATTGGTTTTGACACAGAGGAGGTGCGCTTTCGCTTGAGCGATGATGGCCGTCCGCTTGAGGCCTACGTCAAAGTACGCAAGGAAGCCCATCGGCTCATTGAGGATTTCATGCTTTTGGCAAATCGGGAAGTAGCTCTTTTTATTCAGCAAAAGGCTGCCGGTCAGCAGGAAATCCCTTTCGTTTATCGCGTACACGACTTACCTGATATGGAAAAAGTGGCTGAATTTGCTCGTTTTGCCGCCGAAATGGGCTATCCCATAAAAGTAAATACACCGCGCCAAATTGCTGAGTCATACAACCAACTGATGCGCGCAGCTGAAAGTGATCCACGTCTTAAAATCCTAGAGCCATTGGCCATACGAACCATGGCTAAGGCAATTTACTCGACGCGCAACATCGGTCATTATGGGTTGGGCTTCTCTCACTATACGCATTTTACCTCTCCTATACGCCGCTATGCTGACATATTGGTTCATCGAATCCTAGAAGGGAATCTCGGTGAGTCCATCTATCGCGTTAACAAAGAACGCTTAGAAGAGCAATGCAAGCACATTAGCGAACAAGAACGCAAAGCGGCGGATGCAGAGCGTGAGAGCGTGAGGTATATGCAAGTGGAGTTGTTGCAGCGTCACGTTGGAGAGGTCTTTGAAGGTTTCGTAAGCGGCTTTATCGAACGAGGCTTCTTCGTTGAGCTACCTGATACTCTTGCCGAAGGATTGGTGGATTTTCGCTCACTACGCGAGCCTTTCATCGTAGAAGACGGAAACTTGCGCGCTCGTGCACTTCGTACCCATCGAGTAATCAAGATAGGCGACCGCGTCCGAGTGCGCATCGTCGCTGTAGATAGCGCACGTCGCCAAATCGAAATGGAATGGGTGGACGACATCCCGCCCACAAGTATCGCACGCAAAAGATAGTTTTCCCGTCAGGGAAAGCCTCTTGTATTAAAATGCTGTAATACAGTAATTTGATCTTTTCCAACGACGCAGTACTCTTAGCAAATTGCTCTGTGTTCAGGTCGCAGAGTGAACGATAAAAATCCATCAAATAAATTATATGCTGATAAACGCGTGTCGTACCTCCTAGCTTAGCGGCGCGCGGCTTAATTCCGCCAAGACCCATGGATTGGACAACTGCTCTACGACAATTTGAGGTGTACTTGCGATTGGAACGCTCTATGAGTGAGCACACGGTAGCTGCTTATACTGCTGATGTGCACAAATTTCGCCAATACATAGAGTCGAGAAATAAAGGATGCTTGCCCTTGAATACTCGACGAGAAGACATCGTACAGTTTGTCCACTGGCTCAATGACATTGGTTTAGAGGCTAGCTCACAAGCTCGGATCCTCTCTGGTTTGCGCGCATTTTATCGGTTTCTTTTATTAGAAGACTACATAGAGAGCGATCCAACTGAATTAGTGGAAATGCCGCACCTACGCGCACAGTTACCTACGGTGCTTTCCGTCGACGAGGTGCAGCGTCTTTTGAACAGCATTGGCACGCAAGCCTTATTAGACCTACGCAATCGAGCAATAGTAGAGACGCTCTACGCCTGTGGCTTGCGCGTTAGTGAGTTAGTTCATCTACGCTGTGCAGATTTGTTCTTGCCGGCGGGCTTTTTAAAAGTTCGCGGAAAGGGGCGGAAAGAGCGCTTCGTACCAATTGGCCCTGAGCCAGCTCATTTCTTACATCGCTATTTAGATGAGGTTCGTCCTAGATTTCCCATTCAGCCCGGCCATGAGTCTTTTGTCTTTCTCAATCGCCGCGGCATGCGGATGAGTCGCGTCATGGTTTTTCTCCTAGTGAAGAAACTCGCCCTTCAGGCCGGGATTACTAAGAGGATTAGCCCGCATACTTTTCGTCATTCGTTTGCTACTCACCTCATCGAAGGAGGAGCTGATTTGCGCGCTGTGCAAGACATGCTTGGTCATGAAAGTATTACTACGACAGAGATTTATACTCACCTAGATGCCGAATACCTCCGAGAAACTATCTATCTCTATCATCCTCGGCTCAAGTTTGGGCGAGAGGAACCTAGGTAGCTGGGTCTATACATAGCGTAGACAGGCAAATCCCTAGCAGCGTCTTATCCACTAGTGAAAGATTTCTTTGGGCGCATCTCATTCCTGTTCAACACACTTGTGCCTTCTCTACCTAAGGCTTTTGTCTGAGGCGGCATGTTCATCTATGGAAATGGAGGGATAAAGGGATGGTTAGGATAGAGGGTCTCCCTTTGTTTAGCTAATGAGTTGATTAATTGCAAGAGATTAAGTATGCATACAGCACGTCTTTCGAAGCACTGTGCTTCGAAAGGAGGGGTCGGCGTCTTATCTGCCTAGAAGTTAGCGGCCAATAAATTACTCCTCGAAAAAATGCTACACTTAAGGCTAAGCTTGTGAGGCATCTTTTATTGTGTAGTACTCCACACCTTTTGAGGAAAAATAAGATTCATTTTTGATAAACCTTTCAAAAACTCGAAACTTGCACTCTGTTTTATTTGTCATTAAAAAAACTACGGGGGTGATTATGGACTTTAAAAAAATTCTCCTTGCCGAATCTGACATTCCGACGCATTGGTACAACATTCTGGCTGACATGCCCAATAAGCCGCTGCCTCCACTACATCCGGCAACAAAGCAACCTGTGGGACCACAAGATTTGGCGCCGCTGTTTCCGATGGAGTTGATAAAACAAGAGGTATCTACCGAACGCTATATTGAGATACCCGATCAGGTTCGCGATATTTATCGAATTTGGCGTCCGACACCACTCATTCGAGCAACGCGCCTGGAAAAAGCGCTCAAGACACCAGCGCGAATCTACTACAAATACGAAGGCGCTAGCCCTGTTGGCTCGCACAAGCCTAACACGGCCGTGGCACAGGCTTACTACAACAAACAGGAGAAAGTAAAGCGCCTAACCACAGAAACTGGCGCAGGTC
This sequence comes from Saprospiraceae bacterium, assembly GCA_025055285.1. Taxonomy (GTDB): domain Bacteria; phylum Bacteroidota; class Bacteroidia; order Chitinophagales; family Saprospiraceae; genus M3007. Next base: position 79,386 of record JANWXM010000015.1, on the reverse strand, counting down.
AGTGGGGTTCAGCTTTGGCGTTTGCATGCGCTCAGTTTGGCCTCAAGTGCGAGGTGTATATGGTGGCTATTAGTTACAAACAAAAGCCTTATCGGAAGATTTTGATGAAGGCTTATGGAGCGAAAGTTTACTCCTCGCCGAGCAGACGCACCCAAGCAGGGCGCAACATCTTGGCGGTTGATCCAAAATCTACGGGCAGCTTGGGCATTGCGATTTCAGAGGCTATTGAAGTAGCTGCTCAAGACGAAAGGACTAAGTATTCGCTCGGTTCAGTGCTCAATCACGTGTTGATGCATCAAACTGTTATCGGCCAAGAGGCGCTCAAACAACTGGAAATGGCAGGTGACTTTCCCGACATCGTAATTGCACCATTGGGCGGCGGTTCGAACTTTGCGGGCACGGCATTTCCGTTTCTTCGTTACCATCTCGAAGGTAGCCGCAAGGTGCGCTGTATTGCCGTGGAGCCTGCTTCTTGTCCAAAACTGACGCGCGGAGTGTTCAAGTACGACTTTGGCGACACGGCAGGCTATACGCCGCTGCTTCCAATGTATACGCTAGGGCACAATTTCAAACCCGCAGCTATTCACGCGGGTGGACTGCGCTACCATGGGGCTAGCGTCATCTGCAGTCAGCTCCTCAAAGATGGCCTTATCGAGGCTGTTGCCTTGCAACAATTAGAATGCTTCGAGGCTGGCGTGCTCTTCGCGCAGACGGAGGGCATCATTCCGGCTCCCGAGGCCACTCATGCTATTGCTCAGGTTATTCGCGAAGCCAATCGCGCCAGAGAAGAAGGGACGAAGAAAACTATACTTTTCAATCTCTGTGGCCATGGCTTCCTAGACATGCAGGCCTACGGTGATTACTTTGCTAAAAAACTTACTAATCATGAGTTGACCGAAGAGGAAGTGCACGCAGCCTTGCCTGAAATTGAGGCTCTACAGCCTGCGTAGGAGACTAACGCCTGGAGAGATCTCAGTTTTCTCGGTACACGAAGAATAAAAAAAAATCCCCGTCCGTGTCTTTTTCGCCGAACGGGGATTTTTCCTAAATACTTGCTTATTCACGGGCATCAGCCATAAGAGAGCGGTCAGCGATAGCAGGGCTCTTGTATGCCCACTGAATTTGTTCTACTACATTGCCCTCGGTGAGCGAAATTACTTGTTGCCCTGCCGGCGTGAGGCTTACGATAATATTACCGTCTTGAGCACCCTTCTGATATGGCTTGGCCCAATTGACCAAGTGAGACTTCACTTCAGCCGTGAGGTTTTCAGTGATGGTAGCTTCTATGATGGTTTGCGCATTCACACCCGCTACGAAGTGTGTAGCTAGGTGGTTGCCCGTCTTGTCGAATACGCTGACATAGTAGCTTTTTACGTATTGCGTATATTGCCGACCTGTGTTGTAAAGCACGGCATAAAATTGCTTTGTCTCAAAAGATGCTATCGGCTCTGGGTATACTGGCATGCGATTCAGGCTGGCAATTTCTTCGAGCATGGGCAGAAAGTGATAGTATTCCCATCCCAGGCGCTTGCCCTTTGCCGGTGCAGCATTTTTTTCTAGCTCGGCCTGCAATTGTTCTACATCAAGGGAGTATGGCAACGATGCTTTAGGAAACTGCGCCAAAAAATCTTGGAAAGTTGGCTCATTGCCTGTGTATGTAAGGCTGCTCGAATTTGCGTTGGCTGTGTGAGTAAGCAGCAGGAAGAAGACCGGAATTAGGAAGATTGATTTCATATCGCAAAATCGGTTATTGGATTAGAAGTTTTTCAAGTTCTGGCGGCTTTTCTGTCTAAACGTTTTAGTAGACTTGAAATTTTGCCGCATTAGATTAGGAAGCCCGCAAGCATATTCTTTGCTTACGGGCTTCCTAACGTCAAACGACGTGCCAAACAGCCAATGGCTAGGCCTTTTTACCCGTTGAGGTATTTCGAGAGGTTTTTTTTACCGCTTCTGGGCTATGCTTTTCCTCAGAAATGGCGGGTAGATGACCTTTCACAGCGCCAATTACGTAGGTGCCCCACGTGAGGTTATTTGCGCCTTCTCGATGGGCCAAGGCGCGCTCAATAGCAAGCGTAGCGGCAGTTTCGACGACCCATTCGAAATTCTCTTCGCCGACGGAATCTATGGCAGCATCGGGAGCAGGATTGCAAAAATCAATAGCATACGGAATGCCGTCGCGCACGGCGAACTCCACCGTATTGAAATCGTAGCCTAATGCTTCATTCAAGCGCAACACATATGCATGCATCTGCTCGCGCAGCGATTGAGGAACTTTATGACTGGCCACATATCGCAAGTGGTGAGGATTGCGCGGTTCGTAATCCATAATACGGACGTACTTGCCGCCTAGGCAATAACAGCGAAAGTAGCTGTCAAATTCAATGGCTTCCTGGAGCATCATGACTAACGTGCCCGATTCGTTGTAGACCCTCAAAAACTCGTCAAAATTATGCACTTTATGAACGTTTTTCCACCCTCCACCGGCATGAGGTTTCATGAAAAGAGGAAATCCTCCCAGGTAATCAATAATTTTCTCCCACTCTAAAGGGAACTTTAAGTTTCGGAAGCTGTTTGCGTTCGTATCGGGAGGCATCTCTTTGGAAGGCAGCAAAACAGTACGCGGCACGGGTACGCCAATTTTTGTAGCGAGGCAGTTGTTGAAAAATTTTTCGTCTGCGCTCCACCAAAATGGATTATTGAGTACTGCTGTGCCATTGAGAGCAGCGTTTTTCAAATAAGCTCGATAGAACGGCACGTCTTGGCTAATGCGGTCAATCAAGACAGCATAAGGCGTTGGGTTGCCCTGCATGAGCTCATCTACAAAAGCCGGCTCCGCATGTACTCCTTTGACATTTTTGCTGTTGACACGTGCCACAAAAGCTTCTGGGAAAGACGTTTCTTTTCCGTGTAAAATTCCGATTTTTTTCATGCGTTTTGTTTTAGCGTAGCAAAAACTGCCTAAAAATCAACCATTGTGCCTACGTGAATGCGTTCAGGCGAGGGAGGCACCTTAACTTTTTTGGTGATGGTCTTTAATTTAACTTCTTTGCCTTCGTATTTTGCCCACAGAGAAATTTGATAATTCCCGGGTTTTTTGTACACATAGCGCAACTTTCCGTCTCGAAATATTTGCCGTGGGCTTCCGTCGCCTGGGTCGAGCTCAAATACTGCGTCTCTCGAGTAATTAGTCAGATGAAAGGTAAAAGGCTGTCCAACTTCAGGATACTCCTCGTCGCGGTTCACCAATTCGCCGATAATTGGTTGAATAGGCGCTAAGAATGGTCTAGGTGTTTCGTTCTTCTGTGCAGCGGATTGCACCATCGTGCGCTCTTTAAGGCGGCTGTTTGGCATTTGCTGAGCTAATTGAAGAACGATTAGCCCTCCGACGCCGATGCTAACAAGGGCTATCAGCAAAAATGTTTCCCGCTTCGAACCGAAAGGGTAAGCGAATTTGCCCATACGCGGCTTAGGTAAAGTGAAATAAGGTACCGTGCAAAGGTAGGGCAAACGTTCAAATTGTCAAGAAATCAAGCCATGCCTGATTTATTAGCTGCGTCGATCAGATTGGTCATTAACTTTTGCGCCTCTGCGCGAAAACTTTTGACGAAGCATGAAACGGAAGGGCTTCCTGTCAACGCGTGTTAAGAGGACAAAACTCGTGGTGTTGCCAGCATCAGCGCTGGTGACTTTTCTAACAGCCATTCTAGTTTTGCATCCGCTAGGCTTCATCTCTCTTTAAGCATTTTTCGAGGAAAAGCAATAGTTCGCCTCCTCAAGAGTGATTTTGACTTCGAACGGTATTTGCTTGACCTCAGTGGCCCAAATCGAACCGCTGGTCAACGTGTGAGAGAGGAAAGGCTCAAATCCCGCAAAGGAATATCTACAACACTACCTTTGCTTCGCAAAGGAATCAGGCACCTCACACCAAGAGGTGTTGCTTTGCTCTGGGAGGCGGCATATGGTTAGCCTTAGTCATTCAAGTTGCTATTTTTTAAAAACACCATCCATTGGCTTGGCGCAGAGACTGGGCGACGAGACGGCGTTTTTGCTTTACGTTGACAGGCGGATACTTCGTAAAGCGCTTCAAACCCATGAGGAAAGTTTTGAGTAAATCGCCTTCTGCGAAAGAAGCCAATGCATCGGTAGCGTTTTTAATCATGCGTGCTGTGACGTCGTGGAGGAAAACCTGCAGCATCGCGTCGTAAATCTCCTGAGACTGTGGCTTGTCAGAGCGAGTCGCCAGTTTTTGCACGCGCAGAAGCATGGACTCTGCCACGAAGAGGTCGATAAGCATGTCGGCACAGTTTATCAGAATTTCTTGCTCTTCTTTCAAGTGCAGCTTGCCGTCCATTTGCATTTTAGCAGCAGCCCCAGCCGTCATGAGAATAATTTTTTTGAAATCGCTCACAGCACGACGCTCTTCGGCATAAGGACCTTCCAACTTTTCGAACGAAGGCATGGAAGCGAGTTCTTTCTGCACTGCCCAAGCAGGCCCAACGAGATCGAAGTGCCCTTTCATGGCGCGCTTGAACAACTGATCTACCATAAGCAGGCGATTAATCTCATTGGTGCCCTCATATATGCGGTTAATGCGGTTATCGCGATATGCTCGGGCTGCTGGATATTCTTCGCTAAAGCCGATGCCACCATGGATTTGCACGTTTTCGTCTACGCAATAATCGGCAACTTCGGAACCATACACCTTCAGGATGGAGCATTCGATAGCGTACTCTTCGGCAGCTTCTAGCATGGCCTGACCATAGGATTTACCCTCGGCTTCAGCAGCTTCTTTGCGGTCTTGCATGAGTTGAGAAGTTCGATAAGCGGCGCTTTCGCCCGCAAAGGTGCGGATGGCCATTTCGGCTAGTTTGTACTGGATGGCACCGAAGTTGCCAATGGGTTGTCCAAACTGATGGCGTTCGTTGGCATAGCGAGTAGCCATTTCAATGGCTTTCTTACATCCGCCGATGCACATAATGCCCAGCTTGTAACGGCCGATGTTGAGTGCATTGAAGGCAATGAGGTGGCCCTTGCCAATTTCGCCTAAGACGTTCTCTACAGGCACATGTACATTTTCAAAGAATACTTGACGCGTAGAGGAGCCCTTGATACCCATCTTATCCTCTTCGGCTCCCAAAGTAATGCCCGGCGTATTGCGCTCAACAATGAAGCCAGTGAACTTTTCACCACCGACTTTGGCAAAGACGATAAAGAGGTCAGCAAAACCAGCGTTCGATATCCACATTTTTTGGCCATTGAGGATGTAATACCTGCCGTCGGCACTTAGGTCAGCGCGCGTTTTGGCCGCTAACGCATCTGAGCCGCTGCCAGGCTCGGTGAGGCAGTAGGCCGCCTTCAAATCACCGCTGATGAGACCAGGCAAATACCTTTGCTTTTGCTCCTCCGTCCCAAAGTACAAGATAGGCAACATGCCAATGCCGGTATGGGCAGCAAAAGCCACGATAAATGACCCGGCTGGCCCAAAGGCCTCTGAAATCACTGAGTTAGTATTGGTGTCTAGGGCCATGCCACCGTATTCAGGTGGCATATGGGCGCCGAGCAACCCTAGATCACCACATTTCTTAAGTAGACGTACGACAATGTTATCCTCTTGCTTCTCGATTTTTGGCACGTTAGGATAAACCTCTTGTTCTAAGAAATCTTCCACCATCTTGCGCGCCATGCGCTGTTCTTCATTGAGTTCTTCTGGGATGAAAACCTCCTCAGGTTGTGTCTCGCGTACTAGAAATTCGCCTCCCTTCAGGAAGGCGATGCCGGTTTTGATATCTCCCATGGTTCCTTTTTATGTTTATGTAACGAAATGGCGAATTTTCGCTACAAAGATAGGTGAGCCCAAACGAAGACCATAGCAGGGAGGCATATTTTTTTATGGCGTTTGACTAATTTCACTCGATGCTTCTGACCTTTGCGCTGAAAAGGGAAATATAGCCTTGGGTCAGGAAGCATATATAGTTGACGGCATTCGCACGCCCATTGGAGCCTTTGGCGGTAGTTTGGCGCCCGTACGCGCAGACGACCTAGCTGCTCACGTGTTACAGAAGTTGCTTGAGCGCCAGCCAACTGTAGATCCTGCGGCTATAGATGATGTCGTCTTAGGCTGTGCTAATCAAGCGGGCGAAGATAACCGTAATGTGGCGCGCATGGCCTTGCTTCTAGCGGGTTTGCCCTACACGGTGCCTGGTGAAACCGTGAATCGTTTATGTGCCAGCGGTATGGCTGCTGCAGTACACGCATATCGAGCCATTCGAAACGGCGATGGCGATCTATTTTTGGCTGGTGGAGTTGAGCACATGACCCGCGGCCCGTATGTGCTGAGTAAGAGCAGCAAACCCTTTGGCAATGACGCTCAGCTGTATGACTCCAGCTTCGGCTGGCGCTTCATCAACCCGCGCATGCAAGAGCTCTACGGCACTGAAGCAATGGGTGAGACGGCAGAGAATCTGGTCGAGATGTACGGCATAAGTCGAGAAGATCAAGACCGCTTTGCCTGTTGGAGCCAGCAGAAAGCCTCTCGCGCGCGCCAAACAGGGCGTTTGGCAGAAGAAATAGCGCCCGTAACTATTCCAGTGAGAAAAGGCGACCCGATAGTGTTCAGTCAAGATGAATTCATTAAACCCGACACCACGCCAGAAATACTGGCCACGCTTCGCCCAGCTTTTCGCCAAGGAGGCACAGTGACAGCAGGCAACTCGTCGGGCTTGAATGATGGAGCAGCGGCCTTGCTTATCGCCTCCGAGAGAGCCCTACGGACTTACTATTTGCAACCTCTGGCGCGCATCATCTCCTCCGCAGTTGTAGGCGTGGAGCCACGTATTATGGGTATTGGACCAGTAGGCGCTACTCAAAGAGCCTTGCAAAAGGCGGGCCTACAGTTGAACGATATAGACATCATCGAAATCAACGAAGCCTTCGCTGCACAGGTCCTTGCTTGCACTCGATTACTGGGTTTAGCCGACAATGACGAACGCCTCAATCCCAACGGTGGTGCCATTGCGTTAGGGCATCCACTGGGCATGTCGGGAGCGCGTCTGCTATTGACGGCCGCGCGTGAACTTCATCACCGTAAGGCTCGTTATGCTCTCTGCACTATGTGTGTTGGCGTAGGACAAGGATATGCCGTTATTTTGGAAAGGGCGTAAACTCAATTTCGCAAAGTGCGCATCTGTTGAAAAAATGCAATTCGGTTGGGCATAGCGCACATTAGCGCCTTTTCTCAGCTCCTTGTAACAAGAAAAGAGAATTGGTGGGAGGGTGAATTCTATTGAGCAAATTTCCTTCCCTTCACTTCCCTTTCTGGTGTTTTTCTTGGGGTTCATCTTTTTTCATAGTGCGCGCTTCAGTTTCCACCCAAGTAGATTCTACGTGCGGTGCTTTAGGCTTTCGGCCAAAGGTTATGCCGACCCATAGCGAGCCATATGCGTATAGCGATGCGGCAGGTGTGTCGATAGCTTTGTCTTCTGAGTGACCGATGTTCATGAAGCCAACTCCACGCAGCTCGAAATTAAGAAAGCGAACGGGTGCCCAGCGCAAAGCTGCTTGGGTACATATGCCACCAAACCACAGGCCTCCGTACGTTACAAAGCGCTTTTGCTCATAGACCACAAGATGTCTTTGGATTCGGAATCTTGTGTCTGTTATAGATTCTTTGAACTCATCCAGAATAAGAAGACTATTGCTAGTTCGATAATAGCTATAGTAACCGCCAAAGATGCCCGACCGAAGAACGAATTCCAAGCTCTCTCGAAAAAGAGGCAGTCTGTTAGAGAAGACGACCATTCCACCCGTTGCAGCGATGGGCATTTGCTCAGGCAGGAGGGGCAGTGCCTCGCGGTTGTCCATATACCTCCACCCCGAAGATCTCAACAGCAAAGGAGAATACACTCCGAATGTATCGACCCGCCATAATCCGAAATAAACGGTCTGTTGTCCGACGACAAACGGCACGTTTACCTCAGGGTAGCGAAACACAAACCCCTGTACCGCCACACTCCACGAGGGCTTAATGCTCAATTCATACTCGACACATAAGCGGTTGGAGTGCCATCCCAAGCCATCTACCAACAGTCGATGCTGTGGGAATCTTTTTTGTTGTGCTAATGCTACCGACGTCGTAGACATCAGCCCTATCCAAATTCCACTTAGCAAAGCAACTTTATTGCTGCTTAAACGGATTAGAAAAGCGCACATCCTCAACAAGCTTTTTGTCGGTGAGCATGTCTAAAAAGTTGAGCAAGTCCTGCTTTTCTTTAGCAGTGAAATTAAACCGCTTAGGAGAGCCATCAGGATTGCGCAAGAGAGGGTGCAAGTTTGGATGCGGCTGAATGCCCGTGCTGTAGAAGTCTATTACCTCCGTAAGCGTTTTGAAGCGTCCGTCGTGCATGTAAGGTGCCGTTAACGCTACGTTGCGAAGCGAAATGGCCTTAAAGACACCGTAGTCTTGTGGGTTGCCCGTTATTTTGCCCTTCCCTTGGTCTTTGTATATTAGGCTTAAGCCGTTACACGCTTCAAATACTTGCTGAAATGGCCTTATGGCAGAATGGCAACCCGAGCAATTTCGGGTGAATAACCGCAGCCCTCGGAATTGGGAAAGAGTAAAACCCGGTGGCGGAGTAGTATCTTTGACTATTATGACATTGGGAGGACCATGGTAAAAGGCACTGACGCTCGTGTCTGCCTTAACAGTGGCGTTTGGGTTGCCGGCATTCATTTCCATACTGGCGTCAAAAGAAGCGTGGACAGAACCGATAGCCTTAACAAATTCCGATAGTGCCTCGAGCATCTCATTCTCTTTTGGACTTGAGTGGCCAAAAACACGTCTCCAAAGTGCTTGGTAGTAATCTTTAGACCGAATGCGCTCCAGCACTTCCTCCATGCTCATGTTCATCTCATCGGGGCTTGTGATGGCCATGCGCGATATTTCATCGAGCGATAGGGTGCGCCCATCCCACAGGAAAGGAGGTATCCCTGTGTCGTTTAGCTGACGATAATGCGCCGCAAAGTTGGCCGTATTGGCGAGAGGCAACGACTGGCGTTCTAGCTTCTGACCATTTACGCCCATACTAAAGCCCTTCGCATCAGCAAATGCACGGCTTTGCTCATGACATGACGCACATGATAAACTCTGGTTGTGCGACAGTATCTTATCGTAGAACAAAACCCGCCCTAGAGCAGCCTTCTTTTTATCGATAGGAACAGGTTGAAGTCCAGCTGATTTGAGATAGTTTGGAAAACTAGGCGTGTAGTCATAGTCTAGCGAATGCAAAGCACGCTCCAGCGCTACCTTGTCGAGTAAGTCTGTGGGGTCGCCTTGAATAACTATTGAAGCCTCCCTTTTGCAAGCGATGGCCAATATGGCCACCACAAACAACAGCAGCGTAAACCTTGTCATATCGTCAATTTTTTAAGCATCATGAAGAAAAAGTTATGTACAAAAAACGCCTCGACTTCTTCAGGGTGCAAGAGCAAATGAACGAGGGCATATTCTGCAGGTATAGAAGCCTCCCACAGGGGTATGAATGGCTAGAGCCACTTCTCTCAGCTAGCGTTTTTCAAAAGACCAAGCCCAGACCTTCACTCTTCGTTAGGTCTGGGCTTGCATGCTTGAAAAATGTCGAGCCTGCGCTTTTAACGTCGGAACGGGTCTGAGAACCGCACGTCGCCACCCGGGCGGAAGTCGGTAAGCATCTTTAAGAAGTTGACCAAATCTTCTTTATCCTGTTCTGAGAAGTTGAACCGCTTTGGAGAACCATCGAAGTTGCGCAGTAATGGATGCAAATTTGGATGATGTTGAATACCTGTGCTATAGAAGTCAATTACTTCTCGAAGCGTCTTAAATCGGCCGTCGTGCATGAAGGGCGGGGTGAGAGCAACATTACGCAACGAAGTACACTTAAAGACGCCATTATCCTTCAATTTTTTCGTCCTTCGACCCTTTCCTTGGTCTTTGTATTCTAGGTCTAGACCATTGCACGCCTCGAACACAGTTTGGAATGGGCGTATGGGGGAGTGACAAGAAGAACAATGGTTTGTGAAGAGCCGCATGCCGCGAAATTCGGAAACCGTGAAGAACGGAGGAGGCACCACTCTGGTAGTTATGATCGGTCCGTAGTATAAACTGCGCACGGTATCTGTGGTTATGCTACCTTGTGGATTGCCCGCATTCCGCTCCATCGCTATATCAAACGGAGAGTTTGCAGCGCCAATCGCTCCTACAAACTCAGCGATAGCCTCGAAGGCTTCTGTCTCTGTAGGTTTTGCATGTCCGAATGCCTTTCTCCACAAGTAGGGGTAGTAATCTCTCGCTCGAATGCGCGCTATCCATTCCTCTATTGTCATGTTCATCTCGTGTGGGTTGGTGATGGCCAAACGAGCCACCTCTTGGACTGAAGTGGCGCGGCCATCCCAGAGCAGCGGCGGAGAGCCGTGCTCATCAAGAGGGCGGTAATGGGCTGCGAAGTTGGCTGTGTTGGCCAGCGGCATAGACTGGCGCTCCATGCGCTCGCCACTCACACCCACGCTAAAGCCCATCAAATCGGAAAAAGCCCGTGTTGGATCATGACATGAAGCGCAGGAAATGCGTCCATTTTGAGAGAGGGACTTGTCGTAGAACAAAACCCGACCTAAGGCGGCCTTTGCATTGTTGACTGGAACGGGTTGTAAACCAGCGGCTAGCAAATACCTTGGAAGGTTTGTCGTGTAGTCGTAATCTAAATGCAATAATGTGCGTTGAACAGCCTTAAGTTCAGGGTCGGTTTCGTCTGGCGCAATAGCGATAGGTTCCTCCTCTTTGCATCCAACCCAAAGCAGTGCAAAGCAAGCAAGCAGCAAAACAATTCTTTTCATAACAACAACCTTTTTGGGTGAACAGCCTGAGAGCCTCATAAAGGCGGTCGAAATATAAGGTATTCGAGTGGGTTGCCGCAAGAGCGAATGTGTGAAAAATACTTTAGGGTGTATGAATGCTACCTGTGGGAGTATGAAAGCACGAGGAGGTTTTTTTGAAGCTGAATCACAGAACCATCTCTCGGAAAGAAAGGCAAACGGGAAAGCCCTTTTGAGCAAAGTACTCTTGAGTTCGTACGGCATCGAGCGGGCTAGCTGCCAATACAAAGTCGCCGCCCCAGGCGCCAAGGCTCTTAATAGAGCCTGGAAAGTCCCAAAATAGTACCTCTTGAACGGGTGTTCGAGCCAGAGCAAGAGCCAATAGTTGCTCGTGCTCGCGCATGTGTTGGCAGAAGGCTTCCAAGGTCTTCGCTGCGGTAAATTGATGCGCAAGAGCAGAGATGGCCTGAAGCCAATCCTTTGGCAAGGATGCGCCACGGCGAAAGCGGCTTACTTCGGCGCGACTATCCTGTTTTTTTCCCAGGAAAACAAAAAACAAGTGATCCGCAAAGGGAGGGTCGAACAGTGCCTCCTCAACATGTGGTATTCGATTGGCGTCTAGCCAATAGAAAATGGGCCCTGTAGCGAGAGCACAGGCAATATCGTAGCCCGAGCCACCCCAAGTGTCGAAGAGCAAAGTAAAGGGGTCTACTCCTGCCCAACGCGCTAGAGCTGTTATGAGGGTACTGCTGCTGCCCAGACCCCACGATAGAGGAAAATCGGCCTCCACACGTACAGACCACCCCTGTAAATCTGCTAGAAAATCGGCTTTCTGACGCCGACAACCAAGCAAGAGTTCGCGCAACCGACGAGCTACATCGCCATCGGAGGCTCTTTCAATCTCAAGAGTAGGTAAGGCAAAAGTGGCTTCAAACCAGGCCGTTCCAAACGCATCTACACTTGTCCAGTACAGCAATGTCCTCTTTTCAGTGCGTTGCGCATACAACGTTTGGCCATATCGAACGGGCAGGGCCAGGGCTTTTGCTCCGTCAAGCACAGCATATTCGCCAGTGAGGAGCAATTTCCCATGTGCCCGCATAGTAAAAGTATTCATATCGTAAATTCTTCTATCGTAAAACCAGCTTGCTGGAGGTGTTCCCAAAATTGAGGATAAGATTTATCTACCACCTCTGGGTTTTCAATTTCAATAGGTTTGATTAATGCGAGTGGGGCTAAAGCCATGGCCATGCGGTGGTCGCCGTAAGTGGAAAAGCGTACGGGAGCATTCCAGTTGGCAAATTTGCGGGAAAAGTATGTAGTTGGCGCTTGAGAGAGTTTCTCGAAGGCAATGCCTATTTTGGGAAGCTCAGCTTGAAGGGCAGCACAGCGGTCAGTTTCCTTTAGTGGGAGCGTTTGAAGGCCATCGTAAGTGGCAAATTGGCCTTTTGCTGCACATAGAACAATGAAAGTCTGAGCTAAGTCAGGGCAATTTGTAAAATCGAGATGCACGGGTTGGGCAGAAGACTCATCGGCTGGTGCAGCATAGAGGTAAGCACGAGGGCGCCCGTCTGCCCATTCAAATTCTGTTCGCACGCCGAAGGGTATCGCCATCTGAGCGGCCATCCGGTCTCCTTGCCAACTATCGTCAGTTAACCCTTCGAGCACGAGGTGTGCTGATTTGGCCAACGCAGCGATGGAATACCAATACGAAGCTGCCGACCAATCTGCCTCAATGCGCAGTGGGCGAAAGCGGTACAGGCCAGGTTCGACGACAATAGTTGTTTCGTCAGGTTGGGTTACTTCAGCGCCAAAGTACTCCATCAGAAGCCGAGTCATTCTGATGTATGAGGCAGAGACGAGGGGCCCAGTGAGTTTGAGCCTCAGCCCGCCAGGTAAGTAAGGACCAACGAGCATTAATGCTGAGACGAATTGGCTGCTTACGTGAGCACTCACCGCCACTTGAGCATGAGCGGCGCCTCTCGGGCGTATAGGTCCGCAAATGCGCAAGGGCGGATAGCCTTCGCGTTTTAGGTACTCTATTAGAGAAACGCCTAGTTGTTTAAGAGCATCCACCAGGGGCCCAATAGGGCGTTCTTGCATACGCGCCGACCCAGTTAAAACTCGACAGCCTTCTTGCAAGGCCCAAAAAGCAGTTAGGAAGCGAAACGTCGTGCCGCCGTCGCCCACGTCGCAAACTTGTGGTCGCTCGCGCAACAAGCGCAACAAAATGCGCGTATCGGCAGCAGTAGAGAGATTTTCAATTCCTTCTGCAGGATCCACCGATCCGCGTAAGGCATTGACTATGAGCGCCCGATTACTGATGCTTTTCGAGCTGTTTAAATGTATGAGTACGGGCTGCTCTTTTGTGCCTATCTGGCGCGTTGGGTGCGAAAGACGATATACCTGCATTCTCCATCTCAGCGACATTAAAACAACGATCGGTTCCTTCGAATTGGTGAATGCTGCGCCCGACAAAGAGTTTTAACAACTTCGTCTTTTAAAATAGGCGTTCTTTTTGGCTTCGCATTCTTTAGGTAAAACATTGATTTTCAGTATTTCATATTTCGAGTAGAGCCCTTCATCTTCCTTGGGTATTTAGGACTTTCTCTTACGGATAGAATGTTTAAAAAACGCGGATTAAGGCTTTAGGCCTTTGATTACCAGGCTATAATTTTGGCTGTAAAAAACTGATATCCTAAACTTTTTACCATTTTATTTCTTTGCTAAGAAATGTATGTTCTCTTAATTTCGTTTCTTAAGAGTTATTACTGTAAGAAGCAGAAAAGTTTAGTCGGATTCTTGCCCCACGGTGCACATTTTGAATTGCCAAAGGGAAAACCGACGGCACGGAGCAGAGCGCAAGCCCAACTAGTTGGCGGTACAGGTCGATGCTAATATCGATTCCGACACTGTGGTGATTTCCGTCAGGGCATGCATTTTGAACCATTTGCCTAGTATCTGTCTACTTTTGCGGATGCTCAAGAGCGGAGAGGAGGTGTGGTGCTTACTCTTTTTTGACACGTTGGCTTTTTGCTTAAAAAATATCAAGACAATGCAGTTATCTTCAAAATTTTTTATAAGTTTTTCTATGAAAAATCGCGTTTTTAGGTCAATGATAATCCTTGTAGCTACCCTTTTCTTCGGCGACGTGCTCTTAGCTCAAGAGTCTGTATCAGTAAAATGGTACACTTGGGAAGAGGCAGTTGCTTTGCACAAGAAACGGCCAAAGAAAATTTTTGTGGACGTATACACCCATTGGTGCGGCTGGTGTAAGCGGATGGATAAGGTAACTTTTACCCATCCTGAGGTGGTTGCATATTTGAACAAGCATTTTTATGCGGTAAAGCTAGATGCCGAGCAGCGAGAAGACATTCGCTTCAACGACCAAACCTTTAAGTTTGTAGAAACGGGCAATGGCAGAGGAGTGCACACGTTAGCCTATTCTCTCTTGGACGGGCGCATGGGGTATCCTTCAATGGTGTACCTCAACGAGAAATTTGAACGCATCATGATCTCGCCGGGTTACAAGGAGGCGGCAGATTTGCTAAAAGAATTGCATTTTGCCGCAGAGGATGCGTACAAGACAACTAGTTGGGAAGAGTACCGCAAACGCAAGCCTTAGTAGCGGTCTATGCTCATACTACGGTGATGACTGCCGGTTGGCGTTCGATACAGAAGCCAAAAGGCCGAAGCGACAAACCCTCCTCTGCTGCGACGGCCTCGAAGTCGGTTTCATGCCCCGGCGTAACAGCGACGAGAAGACCGCCTGCCGTTTGAGGGTCAGCAAACAGAGCGCGCAAATGCTCGTCCTCTACGCCGGCAATACAGGCGCCATAGCTTTCCCAGTTGCGTTGAGTTGCAGCAGGTATGCACCTGCTTTTTATGTAAAAATCAAGCACTTCGGGCTGCAAAAGAGGCACGCGGTCAGCATAAACGATGGCACTGACTCCGCTGGCATCGCACATTTCTAGCAAATGACCCAACAAACCGAAGCCCGTGACGTCAGTCATAGCCTGTACATAGGGCAATTGACCGAAACGGACACCGACTTTGTTATGGGTCTTCATTAGAGTTGGGGCTAACGAGGCATGTTCAGGTTGAAGCATGCCATATTTCTGGGCGGTGGTCAGGATACCTACACCGATGGGCTTGGTTAAGTATAGTTGCGCGCCTGGCTGCGCTCCGCTGTTGCGTTTAAGGTGCTCTAGGCGTACACGCCCACTGACGGCTAAGCCAAAGATTGGTTCTGGGCTATCGACGCTATGTCCGCCTGCTAGCGGAATGCCTGCTGCAGCGCAAGCGCGCCGCCCACCCTGAAGCACCCGGCCAGCCACCTCCACTGGTATGAAATTGACCGGCCAACCCAAGATGGCAATTGCTAGCAGCGGCTGAGCGCCCATTGCATAAACATCGCTAATCGCGTTAACTGCTGCAATATAACCGAAGTCTTCGGCGTCATCTACGATGGGCATGAAAAAGTCAGTAGTGCTAACGAGTGCCGTACCATCGCCTAGATCGTAGGCTGCAGCATCATCGCGCAGTTCATGTCCAACGAGCAATTGAGGATAACTCTCGGAAGCTGCTTCTGTGCTTGCTTGGAGAATGCGATTGAGCGCCTCGGGAGCAATTTTGCACCCACAGCCAGCACCATGAGAAAATTGCGTGAGTTTCACCTCTGTATTCATGCCACTGGGCTCGTCTGTCAAAACTGTAAGGTCATGCTTAGGCTAGGCAGAATGGGTAGTTGGTTGACACGCTGATAGCGCACGCGGTCGAAGTAAAAGATATTGGGCCGATTGTACAGGTTGGTAGCGGAAGCAATGATCTCAGCTTTTGCGTATTTAGAGAGATTAAAGGTGCGCTTGATCGATACGTCTAGGCGGTGATAATAAGGCAATCGGCCACCATTGCGCCTCGAAGCGTACAGAATGCCTAAAGTGCCGTTGCCTGTGAGAACATCCGTGTTGATGCCTTGGCTAAAATCAAATACGGTGTAAAAGCCCTGGGTTTGGGTGAAGGGGAAGCCTGAGCCGAGGTTCCAACGAGCACTTAATTCCCAAACTTTTTTAGAGCCCGCTTGATAAGTTGTAACGATATTGAAATTGTGTCGGCGGTCGAAAACGGGCGGATATTCTTGCTGGCCGTCGAAGCGCGTCACGAAGGCATACGAATAGGCACTCCAAACGTAAAAGCGTTTAGCTTCCCATTTCGCTGAAAAATCAATGCCATACGCCTTTCCAGTTTCGGTGATGTAGTTGGGTTCTTGAGGCAAAGATTTAAAACGATTGAGCGCCAACAACTGAGTAAAGTCTTTGTAGTATCCCTCCACATTAAGGTCAATGTTATTAGGTAGGTCGATTTCGAAGCCTGCTACGCCGTGCACAGCCTTTTGCAAACGATGGTCAATTCGCTCCGTAGAGCCTGGTTTATAGACCGTTTCTTCGGGCCCTGAGAGAAAACCTACGAAGAGGTTGACCACATCGCGCTCATTGACCGTAGCTAAGAGGTTTTGCGAATACCATCCTCCGGCGGCCTTGAGGCGAAAGTTTTCCGTAACGTTGTACTTCAGGCCCAATCGCGGCTCTGGTGATATGTCGTTGAGCGACAAGTAATATTGGAAGCGGAAGCCTGGTTCTAGGACGAGAGGGCCTATCTTGCGCTTCCACCGCAAGAAGAAAGCTAATTCGGTAGTGTTTTCAATTTGCTCAATTTTAAACCCGCGGAAGTTAACAAATTGGAAGTCTGTTCGAAAGCCGTTTAGTTCGAGGCCGTACCGAAACTCGCTGTGCCGATCAAAGTTAATGAAATTAAGTGAGGCGAAGAAACCGTTGATGCCGCTGGTGCGAGGCTGCCGATCTGCCTCTTGAATGCGCGAAGAATAAGTGGAGTAAGTTAATACACCATTAATGACGGTGTTGGAGTTGGAAGGAATAAGGGTAAAGTCCATGCCACCGCCAGAGCTCTGCCAATTGAAGTCAGCGATAGCGAAGCGTACGCCATCGCGGTAATTAAACCCAAAGAAATTTGCTTTGCTGCCGCTGCCTGTCATCAGAGAGAGTTTTCCATACAGATCGCGATAGGCGAACGGAATACCGTCGCCGTCATTAACATACGGATACAGCTGCTTTCCTAGACGGTCGATGAGGGCTTGTTTGCCAGCTAGGACAAAGGATACGCTGCTTCCGCCCTCTTCGCGCAGCGGTACGATAGGGCCTTCTATCATGGCGCGGGCCTGGAAGGGGCTAGCAGATACTAACCCAGCCAAGCGTTTGCGGTTGCCTTCGCGCGTCTTGACGTCCACGATGGCGGAAATTCGGCCTCCGTGCTCGGCATTGAAACCACCCGTGAGTACATCCACGTTTCGGATTAGCTCTGTTTCAAAGATGGAAAAAAAGCCAATACTGTGGAAGGGATTGTAAATGGTCATGCCATCCAACAGGATGCGATTTTGCACGGGTGACCCGCCTCGAATATAAAGTTGACCTCCTTGGTCGCCAGTAAAGATAACGCCAGGTAACACAGTAAGATACTGTGCAATATCGGCTTGACCACCTGTAGAGGGTAGGGAGCGGATCTGTTTAGGTGTGACTGAAATTTTAGAGACTTGAATTTCAGAGCGCGCCTGTTCTTTCTTTCCGCTAATGACGATTTCTTCTAAACTCTGACCGCTTTCTTGGAGGTTAATGTTTTTGAATAGAACCTCACCACCCTTAATGGACACTTCGCTCTGGAGGTCATCATATCCGATGTAGGTCACCTTCAGGCGGTAAGTTCCTGCTGGCAAGTCAGCAATCGAAAAGAAGCCGTTGATGTCAGTAGTGGTGCCGCGTGTCTCAGGGCCTTCGAGTTGAATGGTTGCAAAGGCGATAGGCTGGGCGCTCTCTTTATCAAAGACGTTGCCACGAAGCGCTCCTCGATCGGTTTTTTGAGCAAACAAAGGCAACGAACAGCTTACAAGAGTAAACAGCAAGCAAAGTTTCTTCATCGCTACGAATGCGTCTTAGGCCAGTTTTTAGGCAGCAAAGGTAACCAGGCTCACTTGTTATTTTAAGCGAATAAGCCCTTGAACGACCAATGGGTATTTTCCGAGGCTGAACACGCTACTTTTGTTCGCATTTCTTGTTTATATTTGTATGAAAGGATTTCTAACAATCGCCTTACTCCTCATTTCCAACATCTTCATGACCTTTGCATGGTATGGCCATCTAAAATTTCAGCAACTTGCTTTCTTTAAGAAAACAGGGCTTTTTGGCGTTATCGTAGCCAGCTGGCTCATTGCCTTCCTAGAGTATTGCTTTATGATACCGGCCAACCGCATCGGTTATCAAGGGAATGGAGGGCCTTTTTCCTTACTTCACTTAAAAGTGATCCAGGAAATTATTACTCTACTTGTTTTCGTAGGCTTTACGCTATTGTTTTTTAAAAACGAAACCCTCAAATGGAACCATTACGTAGGTTTTGTGCTATTGGTGCTAGCCGTTTACTTTATCCGGAAATGACGGGGAGGGCAAATCTTTGCGCTGCTAGCACTGCTTTTTCTCGAAAAGAAGAGGCGTTTGGCCAAAAAGGCTTAGCGCAGCCGCGTAATGGTAGCTACTTTTGCCCATAAAGAAGACAAATCCGCTGTGGATTGAGTCATGCTTAAACGCCTACATATTCGCAATTACGCGCTTATTGAGCGCGCTGAACTAGAGTTCTCTGAGCATCTAACCATCATTACGGGCGAAACGGGAGCGGGAAAATCTATTTTGCTAGGTGCGTTAGGGTTGGTCATGGGAGAGCGCGCAGACACTAAAATTTTTTACAACGATGCCGAGAAATGCGTAGTAGAGGCGTGGTTCGACGTGGGGCGCTATAATTTGAGGGATTTTTTCGAAGAACACGCTCTAGACTACGACGACGAGGTGGTTATCCGTCGCGAGCTGTTGCCAAGCGGTAAGAGCCGAGCTTTCATCAATGACACGCCTACTAATAATGCTGTTCTGCGCCGATTAACGGAGGCGTTGGTAGATCTTCATCAACAATTCGATACCCTAGACATTCACGAGGTCAATATGCAGTTGCGCATGCTCGACGCGTTGGCCGATAACGGCGCCTTGCTGCAGGAGTACCAGCAGCTATATCGCCACTATCAGGCAGACCGGCGAGTGTTGCAAGAGCTCAAAGAACGCGCTCAGCGCTCGGCTGAAGAGATGGATTTCCTTCAATTTCAGTTGGAAGAGCTTCTACAGGCTCGCCTTCAAGAAGGGGAACAAGAGGCGCTAGAGGCCGAATTAAGTCGCCTTACCCACGCAGAGGATATTCAACGCCTTTACAGTGCTGCAGGTCACTACCTTTCAGAGGCAGAAAATAGTGTAATCAATCAATTGCAGGCTATCGTGCGTTCGCTTAGCCCGATGAGACGGGTCTCGAGTGCTCTTGCGAGCATTAGCGAGCGTCTAGAAAACGCCCTGAGCGAGCTGCAGGAAATTGCCCGCGAATGCGTGCGTATTGGCGAGGAAACAGATTACGACCCAGGGCGAATAAATGAAGTGCAAGAGCGCCTTAGCGTCATCTATCGCCTTCAGAAGAAACATGGTGTTCAGGACGTTGGCGGCCTTTTGGAATTGCAACAAACTTTACAGAGCCGACTGGGCGAGTTTTCTGACTTGGGCGATAGACTCGGCGAATTAGAACGTCGTATTGCCGAACGAGAGCAACTCTTGCATCAACTTGCTGCCCGCTTGAGCGAGCAGCGAAAAAGAGCTGCTAGGCCTTTTGAGGAAAAGGTAGATGCCATGCTGGCGCAATTGGCTATGCCTCATGCTCGTTTGAAAGTGGACATTCAGCCAGCGGATGCGCTCACACCTACAGGAACAGATCGGGTACAGTTTTTATTCGCTCCAAATGCTGGCAGCCGCTTTTTACCCATTAAAGACGTGGCTTCTGGTGGGGAACTGGCGCGTTTAACGCTGTGCACCAAGAGTTTGGTGGCTGAAGCTATACCCTTGCCAACGCTGATATTTGATGAGATAGATACCGGTATAAGCGGCGAGGTGTCGCGTCGCATGGGTACCATTTTACGCGAACTAAGCGACCGCCATCAAGTGATCAGTATTACACATACTCCGCAGATCGCTGCTCGAGCAGATAAACATTACTTTGTGTACAAGGAGGTAGAGGGTGGTCGCACGGTCACGCGCCTGCGTGCCCTGAGCAAAGCCGAACGCTTACGGGTTATTGGTATCATGCTGAGCGGAGATCCGCCTAGTGAAGCTGCCTTAGCTACGGCCCAAGAACTTATGGAAAATTGCTAGAGCTACCTCGCAATAGGCCTCCTCTATCCTAAGCTCTCGAGCGCTGTTCTCCTCGTTTGATGAGGGCAGAGTTCATCTCTCTTGCCCTGGACACCCGTCTTCTTTTCTCCCTAAAAAGAGCAATACAGAAAGGTCAGCAGCGCGCACAGCCTTAACGCGCGCCGTTGTTGACTACATCTTTGTTGGAAATCTTCAAGTAGTTCTCCAACGCAACGGCAATAGAGGGTGCTTCCGGGGTGCCAGCCAAAATGTTTACTTTCAGACCGCTTTCCTCCACAGCTTTTTGAGCCGCTTTTCCGAACACACAAATGCGGCGGTCTTCCTGTTTAAAGTCCGGAAATTGGTCAAACATAGATTTGATTTCCAGCGCCGAGAAGAAGGCGATGATGTCGTATTTGATGTCTTTCAACCCAGAAAGGTCTGTGTTGACCGTTCGATACATAACAGCTTCTTGGATGGGAATTTTCATCTCAGCGAACAACTGCGTGACCTCTGGGTTGCCTTGGTCGCTGCATGGGAGGAAAAAACGCTCGCCTTTATGCCGCAGAATGTAAGGGCGCAAATCCGCAATAGAGCGCTCGCCACTAAAGACGCGGCGCTTGCGAAAGTTGATAAACTTTTGCAAGTAGTTGGCGATGGCCTCTGTTGCGCAGAAGTATCGCGTTTCCTCCGACATTTTAATGCGCAATTCGCCGCATAGCCGGAAGAAATGGTCTACTGCTGTGCGGCTCGTAAAAACGATGGCCGTGTAATCGTGTGGATAAATCCGGTTCTTTCGGTATTCCTTTTCTGTGAGTCCCTCGATTTGTACGAAGGGCACGAAGTCGATGCGTACCCCGTAGCGTTTTTCTAATTCTTCGTAAGGTTGGCGCTGGATTGGAGAGGGAGCAGCCTGCGAAATAAGTATATTGTAAACGCGCTTGTATGTTTCTTCAGGAGCAGGAATGGCTGGAGCAGACATTTGGGAATTATTTTTAAATACTGATTCAGTAGTTTCTAAAATAGGTGCTGACACGTTTGCAAAATGAACCATCAGGACTCCTGTCTCAGGGGTAGTTCTGCGTTTAGACCGTTCGCCATCGCATGAAGCAATGAGTGCTTAAGAAGAGCTCATAATTAGCTTGACGAGAACCAATACGGGAGCGATTTCGACGCTGCAAAGGTACAGCAAAAAATGGAAGAGATGTCTGGGTAAAAATTTGCTAGCAATAGCACTAGCGCGCATATAGCGGTAGAGGTAGAATATGCCTGCTAGGGCTAGCAGCCAGAATACGAGAAAGCTGCTGTAAGGCCGCTGCGAGGCGAGCAAAAAATTAAACGGTACTAAAAATAGGCCTAAAACGCAGTTAAACAACATAATTAAGAAATTATAGCGACGCATTTCGGCTTGTAAAGGGAATATTTTCCCAATGAGGTGTAAAAGGAAATGTTTAGCGATAAAAAGTAAGGGAGCACCTACTAGGCATATGGCCAAGAACCCTGCTCGATTAAATGCCTTTTCGTTGAAGTGTTTTGCGATTAGAAAAACAAATAGGCTGGCATTGAGCAGGAAATTGGCGTAGAGCAAGTAATAAGGCCGGTTGCCCACAAAACCACTTGCTTCGCGCAGCGCGAGATTGAGGGCGTTGTCGCTAAGAAAGGCACGCCACACTTTGACGACAATGCTGCGTTTTGAAGCCACCGCGAAGGCCAAAAACCCTAAGAGCACCATCAGGAACCAAAAAATCTGATTTTCAGTAAGGGGCGGGCCAAAATTCCTTCGAGGTAGGGCTGTTCGCGTGGGTTTTATTGGCTGAGATACTGCAGAAGGCGCCGTTTCCTTCGGTCTTTTACGCGACACAATATTGAAGGGGTTAGCACCAATCGGATATGTGGTCGCCGACGGGCTAATGGATTTGGGAACGCTAGTTGCTAGACGAGCTTCGATGTCGAAAGGATTAGAGGCAATGCGCTGAGCATGTAGCTCGGCGAGTAAAAAGAGCAACACAGACACACCAAAGCTCCAGCGTCGCATAAGGCAAAGGTATTGCAGTGCCCCGAATTCTTTGCCTACCTTTGAGCCACTTCAGGCAATAACGTCGTCTATCTTTCCTTTTTCAGGGCTTTTTGCCTACATTTTTAGCGTTTTCCATGAAAATAGATGTCATCCTTGGCCTACAGTGGGGCGATGAGGGAAAAGGCAAAATTGTAGACTACTTGAGTGAGCAATACGATGTTGTGGCTCGCTTTCAGGGTGGTCCTAATGCGGGCCATACGCTCCATTTAAACGGCCATCGCTACGTGTTGCACACCATACCTTCGGGAATTTTTCGGCCGCACATCATCAATTTAATCGGCAGCGGCGTTGTCCTCGACCCTGTGGTGTTGCGCCGTGAGCTGGAGCAGCTCGACCGCAACGGTGTGGACTACCGCCATCGTTTGCTGCTGGCTCGAAAAGCACACCTGATTTTGCCTACTCATCGTTGGTTAGATATGGCGAGCGAGGCGCACAAAGGGCAGGCCAAAATTGGCTCAACGCTAAAGGGTATCGGCCCCACTTACATGGATAAAACGGGTCGGAACGGCCTTCGCTTAGGCGACATTGAGCAGCCGGACTTTCGCGAACGCTATGAAATGCTTAAACAGAAGCACTTAGAAATTCTTCGTCTTTATCCACCTGTTGCTTTCGACATAGAAAGTGCTGAAGCAGAGTGGTTTGATAGTCTTGAAATCTTGCGCAAACTTCCCTTTGTAGATAGTGAGTATTACGTTAACGATGCGCTTAACAGCGGCAAGCGCGTTTTGGCTGAAGGCGCACAAGGGGCTATGCTCGATCTCGATTTTGGTACCTATCCCTACGTAACATCTTCTCATACCATCACCGCTGGCGTATGTGTCGGATTGGGCTTGGCGCCACAGCGCATTGGCCGAGTTATCGGCATCTTCAAGGCCTATTGTACTCGTGTAGGCAGTGGGCCTTTTCCCACAGAACTGACAGATGCTTTAGGCGAGCAGTTGCGCCAAGCTGGGCAAGAATTCGGCTCTACGACAGGACGACCGCGCCGCTGTGGGTGGTTGGACGTGCCTCAATTGCATTACACTGTTCAACTCACTGGCGCTACTGAATTGTGCATGACCAAACTCGATGTCTTGGGTATGCTCAATGAAATCGCCGTCGCTACGCATTACCGATATCAGGGAACTCAGACCGATCGCTTGCCTTACGACTTATGCCAGGTCGATGTAGAGCCTGTACTTAAGAAATACACCTCTTGGAAAAATGACTTAAAAGGCGTTCGTTCTTTCGATCACCTACCCGTTGCAGCGCGTGCTTATGTAGAAGAGGTGGAAGCCTTGGTCGGAATTCCGATTCGGATGGTCTCTATTGGGCCTTCTCGCGAACAATTATTAACGCGCGTTTCTTTATTGGCCTAGACCTTCGCGCAGGTCTCTCCAATATGACTTTGCCATCTCGAAAAGAGGGCGATGCTCTGGAATGAATCGGTTAGCGCCAAGTCGTCTGACGTCATACCACCTCAGCTCTTTTAAGTCGTCGTTGGGTTTTACTTCACCACTAACCCACCGGCAAGCATACAAGTGGCTCATTACAGTGTCTGGCGTATCGCGATAGCGCCAATCATCTATGCGACAAGAACCAAGGTAGGTGAACTCATCTATCTCTATTTGGCCACACTCCTCCTCCAATTCGCGCAGGGCAGCATCTTCATAGCTTTCGTCGGAAGGGTCTACAAATCCACCAGGAAAGCGCCAACCCGCTTCATTAGCCTTGCGCCCTAGTAAGACGCGTCGATAATCAGTGCTAAAAAGCGCAATGTCTACTGTCGGATAAACTGTTGGAAAACGGCGTATCGCTCCATAGATCACTCCCGCACAAAAGTCGCGCAACGACGTCGATTCAAATGGCGTTACTGTCGCCATTATTTCGTCCAAATTAGCTTCCAAGGGTTCAGTAAGAAATTGACCAGAGTAGTGAGCAATAAAGCGCTCTCGCGATCCGTATAGCACTACGGGTCTCGGAGGACGCATTGCCAGGATTCTCCGGTCTAGCTCTTGGCTCCAGATGCGGTCGTCGGGTAGGTCTGGCATTTCCAAAATCTCTAAAGTGTCGCCATAGCGTTCCTCAAATAGCGCTTTCCGCAGTGGCCAATCTAGAGGATTGCTTAGGCTGGGAGCGGGATTAGAGCAGAGTACTACGTATACGCGCGCATGAGCCTGCTGTAGCCGGCTGATGAGCTGATCGTGAATGGAATTCAACTCATACACTTGAAATCGCCCAATAAGAAACCCTGAACCTGCGGGTGTTGCCATAATTTATACCATTTGAGCGGGCAAGGTAGCGAAGGATAATTTAATCTAGCATGAACCCGCCTTCACACATGTCTGTTTTTTTGTGAAAAGCGCGTTTAACTATCCTTTCTTTGTGTAAATTTACTTTCGTATGCAGGCATTTATCCTCTTACGCCTTGTTGCTGCTAGTGCTTTTCTCCTCAGTTGTTGTGCTTGCGTGCATCGTCAAGCAAACGTTGAAAACGCAAAAGTAGAGCGGGAATTTCCTGCTGCAAGGCCTAATTACTGGCACCAGGGCAAGGCAGAAATTAGTGTATTTAACGTCGAACAGCGCCGCTATGGGCAGCTCCGTGCCGCTCAACAGGTCAATATTTTCGTCACAGAAGATTTTTCTGCGCGAAAACAGGTCAAACTAGATGCGCCAGAGGCCGCAGGAGCCGATCGCATCCCCGTACTCAAATTGAACGCTTTGCGTCGCTTTACTACCGGCCTATACGACTACTCCGTCATGATGTCGGTCTTCTCACCAATGTATGTTCGGCCTTCTCACGCCCTAAAAGCGACGTGGAGCATTCAAGATTGGTGCGGACAGGTCTTTGCGCAAGCTAATCGCTTGAGCGATAGCACCTATCGCCTTCGGTTGTTTTCCTACTTCGAGCGCGAAGGCGATATTGAGCAAA
Organism: Saprospiraceae bacterium; assembly: GCA_025055285.1. Classification (GTDB taxonomy): domain Bacteria; phylum Bacteroidota; class Bacteroidia; order Chitinophagales; family Saprospiraceae; genus M3007. Next base: position 54,281 of record JANWXM010000015.1, on the reverse strand, counting down.
ACGCAAGCATAGAGCTTCTAGAAGATGAGCTTTGGACGACTTTGCGACTCCATCCGGCCCGATTCGAGCGTCCGGACACCCTCGTTGTATTGCCCTCTATGCTTTTTTTTCGCTTTCAGCATCTGCCATTGCAAACGTACAAAGCCGTTGTGTTTATCGAAAAGAAAGAAACGGAAAGCTTTTTACACGTACGTTATACCGACTTGCCGCGTCAACTAAGTATCCGCTTCGAAACAGCCTGGCCTCATCGCATCTTGGGTTGGGAAGAGTATGACCAAGGTCAGATTACTAGCCGAGGCTCGCTGTCTCGTGTTCAAATGAATGACTATTGGAATCACCAGGCAAACAACGACGAGGTTTTGCGCAAAGAGTTGAATGTCAGCTTTTTCAGCGTAAAATAGAGCACTCACGGGCAAGGTGTATCATTTCATTAGAAACTGATGCGCAAGAAATGGCCATTTCTGTCGAAAATGCCTTTACCACCTATGAAACGGGTGTTGCTTTTCTCTCCCTTGGTGCTAATAGAATTATGTCTGAGTATATGGGTTGAGGCTCAGGAAACGGACTTTACTACCTGTTCTCGCATCCGCTCCAGGGCTCCAGAGATGGTTCTCATCCGCGGTGGCTCCTTCACTATGGGTTGTACACCCGAACAGCATCCCTGCTGGGACGATGAGAAGCCGGCTGGTCGTGTGACGGTAGGCGATTTTTACCTCGGCAAATACGAGGTCACCTTCGAAGAATACGATGCTTTTTGTGAGGCAACTGGGCGGCCCAAGCCCTACGACTGGCAATGGGGGCGTGGTCGCCGGCCCGTGGTGGACGTAAGTTGGTTTGACGTAGTAGCTTATTGCAATTGGTTAAGCGAACAGGAAGGGTTAGAACCCGTATATACTATCGATGGCGCTCATGTCCGAGCAAACTGGAACGCCAAAGGTTATCGCTTGCCCACGGAAGCCGAGTGGGAATATGCTGCTCGCGGCGGCGGGAAAGCCGTGCCTTTTGGAAACGGGAAATCCAGGGCTGACTACAAGGAAATAAACTTTAAACCAGACTTCAAGCACGGCGTGTTTTCGCCAGGCGAATATCGCGAACAGACGATACCTACTGGCAGTCTAGGTTGCCCTAATGCACTTGACCTTCACGACATGAGTGGGAACGTATGGGAGTGGTGCTGGGATTGGTTTGGCCCTTATCCAAGAGGCGCGCGAACCGACTATCGCGGTCCGGAGAACGGGATCACTCGCGTGATCCGAGGAGGTTCATGGGCCTCCTCTCCTCCATATATTCGGACGGCCTATCGTTCGAGTTATACACCAGCAGGGCGCACTAATGACATCGGCTTTCGCCTAGCCCGTACTCCTTGAGAAAAACAATTTGGTCATCCTTGAGCAGCGACTTAACATTGCAGCGGCAGGCGAGACCACTGCCTCCAACTATTTTTATGCAATACCTTTTTCCTCCCTCCACGAAGATCACTATTACGGGTGATTTGGGCAGCGGCAAAAGTGCTGTAGCTCGGCGCTTATGCGAACTCACTGGCTTTGAATATTTCTCGACTGGTCGCCTACAACGCCAATTGGCCGAAGAGCTGGGCGTAGATACCCTGACGCTTAATCGCCTAGCAGAAATAGATCCCACTATTGACTATCGCATAGATGAGGCCATTAAGGCACTGGGTCAGTCTCCTGGCCAATACGTTGTGGATAGCCGTCTAGCTTGGTTCTTCATTCCCAACTCGTATAAAGTGTACCTCACTGTAGAAGCGCGTACGGCAGCAGAGCGCATCTTTGGCGATCTAACGCGCCGCGGAGAGCAGTACCAGAGCATCGAAGAAGCCATGGAAAAAATTGCTGCGCGAAAGGCAAGCGAGAATGCGCGCTATCTGCGCCTATACGGAGCGGATTGTGAAAATATGGCCAATTTTGACTTAGTCCTCGACACAACGCACCGGACTGTTGAGGAAGTATGCGAAAGGATTCTGCTCTCTTTGTCAGCGGCATTACATCTTTCTGAGGTGTAAGCCTCGTTTTGCGGCATCCGTTTCGTTTGCCATACCTTTGTTGCGTGGCATCAGAGCAGGCAAAGGCAATATATTCGGAAATAGTGCGATTGGCCACACACGCGAATTGGAGCACTTCGGATAGGGTGCTAGCCTTAGCGGATGTGCAGGATCGGCTTTTTGAAGAGCTTACTAAAGCGGAGCAACTGTTTTTTAGCACGTCATTTGCGCGCATCAGCTATGCGGCTCACAAGTATCACCTATCGGCAGAGGCTATGCGGGTCATTCATCACTTTCGGCGCATAGCCTCGCGCGTGCGCGCAAGGCGTTTTTTGCCCTCAGAAAGCGAAGTATCCTTGGGCGTTTGGGCTTTGGCAGAGGCTGTAGAGGGCCTATTAGGCTACTCGATGCCTGAAGAGGTACGAGCGCTTTCTCTCTTAGCGAAAGAGCAACTCCTTGAAACACCGGCGGTGGTAGGTTTTCGCGAGTTGGCTCGCGTAGTGGTAATAGCCGATGTACCAGAGGAGCACTGCTTACTCGCGTACGATGAGGAATGTCCCGAAAAGCTCGTGCGCGTGCGCTATCATTTGCCCGATCGAAACGAAAATTTTACTCCAACAATTCGGCTGCTTCAAAAAGTATTTCCGTTGCCTACTACCATCCATCTCATCGAGGTGGACATAGACCAGGCAGGCGACTATCGGCCGCGCGCTTTCGTCGTAGAGCCCGACTACTTGATGGACGTGACTCACGTAGCAGAGCGCTTTCAGCCCAACCGAGTAGAACCAATGGGCTTTCTGGTTAAAAAATTCCTGCCCTATGAAATGTCTGCAGCGGCCTTAGTGGGCAACATCGCCAACTATTTTCTAGACCGGCTGATGAACGAACCCGACGCAGAGTTTGCGTCGCTGATACGCGAGACCTTCGCCCTCTATCCGCTCGTGTATGCCCCTATGTCGGATCAGGAAGTGAAAGAGGTGGTCACCAAGGCTCAGTTGCATTACGCAAATCTGAGGGGCATGGCCCAGAAGGGCTTTCGACAACAGGGCATCGAGCCAACGCACTGCGTGCTAGAACCCACTTTCTACAGTTCGAAATACGGCTTGCAAGGCCGACTAGACCTCTTCTATCGCAACAGCGAACAGGCCGCTATCGTGGAGCTTAAAAGTGGTCACCCTTTCCGGCCGAACACATATGGCATTTCGCGCAGCCATTTCACTCAAATCTTGCTGTACGACCTTCTCGTGCGCTCGGTGTTCGGGTCAACCCTAAATCCAGCCAAGTATATCCTCTATTCGGGAGCAGAAGAAAATCACTTGCGCTTTGGGCCCACGGTGGAACCAGAACAGTGGGAAGCCCTCCAAGTGCGCAACCAACTAGTGGCTATCGAGCGCTTGCTCACGGGCATCCGACCAGGGCAACTCTCTGTGCCGCTTTTCGAGCGGCTGTGTAAGATGGCTGAAGATGCTCCTTCAGCGGCTCACGATTTTACCCTCAAAGAAATTAGCCAGTTTGCCACCGTCTACTCTGCCTTGAACGATGTTGAAAAAAAATATTTCAATGCTTTTGTGGGTTTCATTGCCCGCGAACACTGGCAGGCCAAAGTAGGTGCTGAGGGTGCGGATGCTTTTAGCAGCAGCGCCGCCTTGTGGCGCAATAGTTTGGCAGAAAAGCAAGCGGCTTTTGCCATTTTGGCCCAAATGGAATTGGTAGAAAATAGGGCTAACCAAGCTGAGCCAATTATAGTGTTTCGCCGAACGGAGAAAACGAATTCCGTAGCCAACTTCCGCGTAGGCGATTTGGCCGTACTTTACCCTGCCGATGAGGAGAATGCTACTGTTTTGCAGCATCAAGTGATTAAGTGTACCATTGTGGAGCTGAGCCCCCAACGCGTAACCGTCCAACTGCGCGCTCGGCAGTTTAACTTGAAGCCCTTTGAGGCGCATCAGCGATGGAACTTAGAGCTAGATTCCCTTGAAAGTAGTTTTATCTCACTCTACCGAAGCTTGTACGAATGGGCTAAGGCAGCGCCGTGGATACGCGCTCGGTGGCTGTGTCCTCCACTTTCCGAAAGGAGAACGGCCTTGCAAGAGGCCCCTAGTGCCGAATACATAGCTACGGCGCCTGATTTCTTTCTCTTGTGGGGGCCTCCTGGTACAGGTAAGACGAGTATTGTATTGCGCAACGTAGTACAGTGGGTGCTGAGAAATACTCGGGACAATCTCGTCCTGCTCGCCTACACCAATCGGGCTGTGGATGAGATATGCGAGGTCCTTGAAGCGCTGGACGTGGATTACATTCGCATTGGCGCTCCATTCGCCACGGGAGAACGCTTTCGCCGTCGCCTCTTGAGTCAGCGCATTGCCTCAGCTCAAACACGCGCCGAATTGCGGGCCATTCTAGACCCTGTGCGCCTTTTCGTTAGTACGGTGTCTTCTTTCGCACAAGCTGATAATTTGTTTAAAGTCAAAACTTTTCAACGCCTTATTGTCGACGAAGCCTCTCAAATTCTGGAGCCGCAGCTCATCGGTTTGCTCAGCCGCTTTCAGCATGTCGTGCTCATAGGCGACCATCATCAGCTTCCGGCTGTCGTCGCTCAGGAGCCCGAACTTACGCGTGTGGATGACCCAGATTTGAAGGCCATCGGCTTGACGGATTTGCGCGACTCTTATTTCGAGCGGCTTTACCGCTACTGCCAGCAGCATGGTTTGCATCGCAATTGCGGTTCACTGTGTTATCAGGGCCGGATGCACGCTGACATCATGGCGTTTTCTAGCCGATATTTTTACGGCGGACGCTTGCACACCTTGCCTTTGCCTCAGGGTGAGCGACAGCATCAGCCGCTAAGGGGTGTACGCGGCTTGCTAGCCCAGAGAGTATGCTTCGTGCCAGTAGTGTCGCCCCATGCTCTACCACACCAGCGCATCTGCGTGGAGGAGGCTCGTTGGGTAGCGCGAATAACGCGCTATTTTCGCCAACTGGCCAAACGAATGGGCCAGCCTTGGAATCCTGAGCACACTTTGGGCATTATCACGCCCTGGCGCGCGCAAATTGCACAGATTCAACAAGCACTGGCTGAAGAAGGCCTTGACCCCGACGAACTGACCATTGATACGGTAGAACGCTTTCAGGGCGGCGCGCGCGACATCATCCTCATTTCCTGCTGCGTGCACAGCAAGCAGCAACTCCATCGCCTAGTAAGCCTCTCCGCGGAAGGCGTAGACCGGAAACTCAATGTCGCCCTAACGCGCGCTCGCGAACGTCTTTTCATGCTTGGCAATCCACACGTGCTGAGTGAAGACCCTCGCTACCGCGCCTTTATCGAACAGTACAAAGTAGATATGGAACAATTTCAGGCGGCCTATTCTTAGAAAAGTAGCAACTTTGTTTCTGAAATCTTGCGTCGGGTAGTGTTGTAAATCTTGTTTTCATGAAACGCAGTAGAATAGCTGGATTGGGCTTTTATGTGCCTGAGCGCGTAGTTAAGAATGAGGAACTCACCCGCGTTATGGACACCTCCGACGAATGGATACGAGAGCGCACAGGCATCGAGGAGCGGCGTTTTGGCCGAAAGCACGAAGAGACGACCTCCACGATGGCCGCTATCGCTACGCGCATTGCATGCGAACGCGCTGGCATTGAACCAGAAGAAATAGACTTTATCATCTTCGCTACTTTAAGCCCTGATTACTTCTTCCCAGGATGTGGGGTATTGATGCAGCGCGAATTGGGCATTACCCATCGCGAAGCAGGTGCCTTAGATATCCGCAACCAATGTAGCGGTTTTATTTACGGCTTAGCCGTTGCCGACCAATTCGTCCGCACTGGTACTTACAAAAATGTGCTAGTCGTCGGTTCAGAAATGCACTCCATGGGCTTGGATTTTAGCACCCGCGGTCGCAACGTTACCGTTATCTTTGGCGACGGAGCTGGAGCGGCAGTGGTGCAGCCGAGCGACGATCCCGACCGAGGCATCTTAGTTACTCGCCTACACGCTGATGGCACCTATGCCGAAAAACTTTCCTTCATAAATCCGGGATGTCACGGAGGATATCACAAACATCGGCTAGACAATCCCGATGTTGACTTCGGATATCCGCCTGCCGACACCTATGGCGAAATTTTTATTACGCCCAAAATGCTCCAGGACGGCCTGTACTACCCCTACATGGACGGGCCATTCGTCTTCAAACTCGCTGTGCAAAAATTTCCTGAGGTCATCTTAGAGGCCCTACAAGAAGTCGGCCTTCAGCCCTCAGACATTGACCTGTTGGTGCCACACCAGGCCAATCTGCGCATCAGCCAGTTTGTGCAAAAACGCTTAGGCCTACGCGATGACCAGGTGTGGAACAACATCCAGCGCTACGGCAACACTACCGCTGCTTCGATACCAATCGCCCTATGCGAAGCCTGGGAAGCCGGCAAGGTGCGCGAAGGAGACCTCGTCTGCCTGGCCGCCTTTGGTTCGGGCTTCACCTGGGCCAGCGCGCTGATTCGGTGGTGAGGGCAGTGGGTAGAGGTGGTGGCGCCCTTCTAGATGGCGTGCTCGATTAGCCTCTAATCGGTCTGGCGCTTTCCCTTATTGCGGCTTATTGGGCGTTCATCCATCCGACAAACCCTACGCCCGGCATCGGGCCTCATCCGCGATGTGATGTCTGTCAGGATGTCAGATGCGTCAGAGGGGGTGTTTTGCCCGTTCCACCCGATAAATCGGGCGGTTACAGGATGGTAGATGTGCCGGCGGCGAGGAGACGATGCGAAGGCAAGAAAAGACTATTTTGCCTCGCCTGCATGAGGTGTCCGTTGAGAAGTCAGGCCGTGCAACCTGAGCGCATGAGCTATGCCCTGAACTTGCGCTGACAGGTGTGCTCTCTACAATTCGTAACCTATCTTGCGAACCGCTGACTTACCTTTTCGTAAAACATCAAGCCCACATGGTCAATGTGTTCCACTAAGGCAGGTTCCTGAAGCGCGTGGTAGTTGAGTACATCAAACCGGTAAGGCAGGTTGGTTTCCTCATTCAATAAGTCGCTGATCCTGCGGATATCGTCCGAAGTGAGTTGTTCGCCTTTCAGGGCTATATCCACGTCGCTGCCAGTTTTATAGTTTCCTTTAGCCCGGCTGCCGAAAATGTATGCCCTTTCCACGTGTGGCTCGCGGCTAAGTAGGTCCGTAATTATGGCTATATCCTCCTCAGTGAGTCCAAACCTAAGTGGCATCTGCTTTTCTCTTAAAATCATCCCATAGAGCCTTGAAAAGTGGAAAATACTTGCGCTCAATCAGGCTTTCCAATTCGATGGCCTTTTGTTCATCATAGGTATGGGACGCCAGATTTCTGTCGGAGATCATATCCATCCAAAGGCGCCCATTTTCAATAATTCCCAATTCAAAGGCCTTTTTTATGGCATTTCTGGGAGTACTTACCTCCGAAACCCCCTCGTATTCTAAGTAATCTTTCAGGATCTTCCAAGCCAGTTCATAGCACATTTCAAAAAACTGGATAATGCCCGCTTTCTGAACCACGTCAGGGTTGGGTATCTGCAACGCATTTTCCAGCAGTTTTAATGCCTTATCAAAGTTATTAAATCGCTGTATCCAGCGGGCATCTTTATCAGGCATTTTTCTGCAATGTAAGGTGGCTCCAAAAAACTTAGGCACAAAGTTAAGCCAGGAAAGAGATATCTACAGGCGGCTGTTGTTGCCCGCTGGCTGGTTATTCGTGCAAAAACCTGAAAGTCAAGAGCCGGCTTCTTTGACTCAGCCGAGGAGGGGCATGAGCCTACCCGCTTTTTTGGCCGAAGAATGTGTGCCCTTTTAGAATGGCGAAAAGCATAATTGTTGTATAGCAGACAGTTTTCATAACCTCAATAATGCCTACCTTGCAGTCCCATAAACGAAAGAAACCTATGACCGACCAGCCCCTGCGCGTGTTTATTTCTTACGCTCACGAGAGCGACGCCCTGCGCCAGAGCGTTTGGGCGTTGGCGAGGTACCTGCGCTCCGAAGGAGTACACGTATTGACCAACCACCCTTATGAGAATCGGGCCCCGCGCGAGGGCTGGCGCGCCTGGATGCAACAGTGCGTAGAGGACACCGACGCCGTGCTCATTGTGTGCACGCCCGCGTACAAGGCCAGCTTTGAAAAGCGCGATGCGGGCCAGCCGGGCGGCTATGGACGCACTTGGGAAAGCGCGCTTATCTCCCAAGAACTCTATGAGCGCAAGCTGCAGAACCACCGCTTTATCCCCATTCTGCCCGACGGGGGGAAGGTTGAAGATATACCCGTCGTGCTGCGCGATTTTTATGCTGGCCTTGCGTTTCCCTCGCAGTGCGAGCGCATCTTTCGCACGATTGTGGACGACATTCCCGACCCGAATGCCGGCGTGCAGCCTTACCGACGCCGCCCGCCGGGGCTGCTCATTGCCGAGGATGGGCGGCTGGCGCCCGATCTGCGCGACGTCTATGGCCGCGCCGAGGAGGTTGAGCAGGTCGTCGCTTTCCTCAACGGCGCCGACCGTGCTGCACAGGTGGTGGCGCAGGTAACAGGCACGGGCGGTATTGGCAAGACGGAGGTCTGCAAGCGCGCCCTGCGAACATGGCTTCAGCAAAACCCGGGCAGCCGCGTCTTTTGGGTTAGCGTGCCCGACGGCGCCAGCCCGGAAATGTGCGCCGACGCCATCGCCCGCGCTTTGGGCTACGAAAATCTGGAAAACATCGAGCAGCTGTTCCGCCTGCTCAAGCCCGGCATTTACTATTTGGACAACTTAGAGAGTTTAGATAGCCCAGAGGGCAACGCCTTTTTGCGCCGTTTACAGGAAGGGGGCAGCATCCGCCTGCTGGCCTCTTCGCGGGCCCGCTTAGACGCCTTGGGCAGGCCCATTGAAATAGAGGCTCTGCCGCCGGATGCTGCTTTGCAGACCTTCCAGTCCGCCTGGACAGGTCGCCTGGATGAAGTTCAGGATACCGCTGCGCTGCGCGACTTTTTGAGCCGCGACCTGGGCGGCCACCCTTTGGCTATTGCGCTGGTAGCCGCGTTAGGCGACTGGAAGTCGCTGCCGACCCTGATGGCCGACTGGCGCGCCCAGGGTACCGCGCTGGCCCATAACGAGAGCGACCCTACGCGCCGCGGTAGCCTGACCGTGTCGCTGCGCCTGACCAGCGATGCTGTGGCCCAACGACATCCCGGCGCCCTGCTGCTGTGGACAGTAGCCGCCCTCTTCCCCGACGGCATAGACGCAGCGACTTTAGCGGCTGTAAAAGCCATCGCGCCTCAGACCGACGACGAGGCCCTGCGCCTCCTGACCCGGCACCGCGTGCTGCGGCGCGAGGGCGAGGTCTATCGCATGCTGCCCACGCTGGCCCGCTTTGCCTTAGACCGGGCCCAGCAGCGCGCCAACGGCTTCGATTGGACGGCCGCGCGAAATGCCGTACTGCCCTTTTTCCTTGCATTAGCGCAAGCGGCAGACAGCATCGCCAGCACGGAGGAAGCCCTGGCCGCGTGCCGGGCACTGCTGGAGCGGTTCAGCGCTTTGCACCGCTTTTTGCTGGAGCTGTGCCGCGAGACGCCTCCAAATGCCGATGTTTTGGCTCTGTTTCAAAACGCCCTGCGCAACCAATATCAATTCAGCGCCGTGTTGGGGCGCGAGATAGCAGAAACCTTGGAAAAAGTCTTTGCCCACAGCAGCCAGCACCAAGCAATCCGGGCCAACACGCTTCGGTCGCTGGGGGATTTGGAAAGTCGCTTAGGGTTGGTGGAGCAAGCCCGCGCGCGCTATGAGCAGGCGTTAGGGCTTTACCAAAAAGAACAAGCAGATCTGGGCCGGGCCAACACGCTTCGGTCGCTGGGGGATTTGGAAGTCACAAACAACAATCCCTCGGGCGCAGCGGAGAAATACGCCGAGGCGCTGCAACTCTACGAGCGCGAACAAGACCCGGTGGGGCAAACCAGCACATACCTTTCCATGGCCCTGTTGGCGCGCTTCTTTGGCCCGCACGGCCAGCCGCCGCGCCCGGCGCAAGAATGGTACGACCAGGCCCTCGCCATAGCCCGCCAGACCGGCGTGGCCTACTACGTGGAGGTTGTCGAAAACGCAGGGCGTCAGCTCTTCGGCGGTTGAACACATCCATGGCCTGCAACACCCTCCTTGTCGCTGTCGGCCGCTGCGCCTGAGGCATGCGCCAATGGGCGCCACTGCTTATTTTTGCAGCATGAATACCGCAGCGAGAACTGGAGAGGTGCTGCTGCGCCGCCTTAATGCGGTGCGCTTGCTTAGCAGCGCTTACGCTGTGTGCGGCGCGCGCAAGCACTGGATTGTCTCCCCCGACGGCCAGTGCATCGAACTGCATCTGCGCTTCGGCAACGACACCTTCTGCTTTCCAGGGCACGAGACGCCTTGCGGCGCTGACCCGCGCAGCCGGGTCAGCGAGGGCTTTGCCACGCCTGTCGAAGCCACCTTCGACGACAAAGCTTGCACGCAGGCGCTGGAAAAGTAACTGCGCTGCTGCAGGGCAGGCACGCGCCTTGCGCGCTTTTGCGGCCCTTCGAAGAGAGAACAAAACAGACGACGCCGACCGTATCGCAAACCGACTCATTCCCTCTGCTTTGCATCGTGGCTCAGGTCAGCTGGATTTTCTTGGACGATTTTGGCGGCAGGCACCGCGTCGGTCTCTACCACGGCGACCGCAGTGGCCATCTGCTCATTTATTGCGATGCGCGTATCGTGCAGGTGGATTTTTCGGTCAAGGAGTCGCGCACGTACTCTTTTTTCATCGAGGATGAGCTGTGCGAGGTCAGTATTCAGAGGGAAAAAGCGGGCTTTTCTTATGGCTTTCGCGTCAACAAACAAGTGGACACTCCGCGCAACCGCCAGCGCCGCGCCGCCGAGCGCCGCAACTGGTGGGGCGTCGCTGCGATGTCAGGAGGCCTAATCGTCGTCATTTGGGCCGCGGTGTCCCTTCTGATGCACTGGGACACTCAGCAAAAACAGCGCCGCTGGGCTGATGCTTTTACCTTTCCGCTTTCTGCTCAGGAAAAGCGCCGGCTTAATCGAGAAGGGCACGTTTCCCTGGCGCATTTTTTCATTACTTATGAGAACCAACAACGCCTCGTTTGTTACAGCTTTGCCACGCAAGACAATCGCCTGATGATAGGCCGCTTTTGGGTACCCGATACTGGCCTCATCCTTTTGCCTACGGGTTTCCCCATCCACGATCGCGATGCTTTCAAGGTGCAGTATTTGCCCGACGATCCCAGTGTGCATCGCGTGCTTTTCGAAGAGCCTGCCCCAGAGACCATCGCTGCTTATCTCGATCTAGCGGCTCGAGTGCAGCATGCGGCATATCCAAACCATCGCTTTGCTCGAAGCCGCTGTATTGCTCAAGTCGCTCTAGAAGAAAAGGGCTGGCCAGTATTGGCCAATTTCATCTTTCAAACCGCCTCTGCAGCACAAAACCCGCGGCATAATCGGGAGTCTTACCTGCGCCTAGTTCGCGAGCCGGCGCTAGCCCGGCGCATGGAGCGCGAATGCTGGGACAAATAACTGAGGCCTCAGAGGAAAACGACCCTTAGCTGCCTCATGCAGCCGAAGAAAATGAAGAAAACGAGCGGCTTGTCCTCTTTCCTCTGAAAAGGAAAGCTGTGCTAAAGGGCGATCGGTTTGCCTAAACGCAGGGATGACGCGCTCGCAGGGTTGAGGATTTGCGCAATCTACTTTTCGACCGATGAAAAAGCCGAGGCAACGAGACGAAACCCAATGCTGCCCAATTTGGCCCAAAGGGTAAATCCAGTAGCACGTCAATGCGGAGAAGGTCTGTAGGTCATTATCAATGAGTTATATCCTTGAGGCTGTTCGATTTATCCTGTGAATCGTTGTTTTCAGCACCGGCTTTGAAGCGCCAGAAAATACCTACGCCTATCGCCAACAAGCCCAAGCCGGGTAGAGCCTGTTCTGGGCGCTCCAAAAGTGTATTTCCCGCAAAAGCCACCGATATGAGGACAAAAATGGCCGGTACGACAGGATACCCCCATACGCGCACAGGGCGCTCGGCGTCGGGGCGCTTACGGCGAAGAACAAACACTGCAGCCCCTGCTAAACCCATAAACAAGGCGTCCGCGAATGTCACAAACACAATAATATGTTCAAAGAGCCCGCCGAAAAACAATAGCACCCCCACTGCCCAAACCGCCTGTATGACCATAGCCACTACAGGGGTGCGCCAGCGCGCGTGTACGGATGCTAAGGATTGAAAAAAGATGCCATCGGATGCCATAGCGAAATAAATCCGCGGAGCCGACATGGTATAAATACTCACCGTTCCGAAGATGGAAAGTGCAATTGCCGCCGCTACGGCCCGGCCACCCCAGGGCACTACCCGCTCCAACGCCTCGCCTGCCACTCGAGGCGTACGCGCAATGTCTTGCAAGGGAAGCAAAAGCAGATAGGCTATGTTGACCAACAGGTAAGTCGCTGTCACGATAAACACCCCCAAGATCATCGCCCGGGGCACGGTGCGCGGAGCATTGAGTGCCTCTCCCGCTACGTAAGAGGCGTGATGCCAACCGCCTACAGAAAAGATGACTCCAATGAGCGCAGTGAGCAGGGCGGTAGCCCAAGCGTCGGGCACGCCTTCGCGAAGGGAGAGATGCAGCCCTGTCTGCTCTGCATTGCCAAACAAGAAACCCACTGCAATGATGCTCGCAATGGCGAGCAACTTCAGCCCAGTGAGTACGTTGCTCAGCGCTTGGCTTATGCGCACGCCCAGAATATTTAGTGCAGTTAGACCGAGTACTGTGGCAGCAGCCATGCCCACTTTTCCTGCTTCGCTCATTGTCGGAAAAAACGTCCTCATGTATTCGGCAAAGGCCGCTCCCAAACCTGCTAAGGCGCCGCTGTTTACTACTAGCAGAATGATCCAGCCGTACAAAAAGGCAGGCAAGTCGCCGTATGCTTCGCGCAGGTAGGTGTACACGCCCCCTGAGCGCGGAAACATGCCACCTAGTTCGCTAAACGTCAGTGCTCCTGTTAAAGCAAGTACTCCGCCTAGAGCCCAGGCCAAGAGCACTAGTGCTGCATTTGGCACGGCCTGTGCAATTTGACCGGGCGTTACGAAGATGCCCGAGCCAATACAAGAGCCGACAGCAATCATCGTCAGACCATAAAGTGTCAACGCTTTGCGCAGCATAGCGCAAAGAAACGGTAGTTCTATCTATTGTGACGAGTGGATGCTGGCTTTGTTCTCTACCTTCGCCTCCAAATAAACAATGAAGTATGACTGCTGAGTTAGCGGCTTTAAGGCGCAATTATGCAATGGCTTCCCTTTCGGAAGACGATGTTGCTCCTGATCCTTTCAAGCAACTTGAGCGTTGGCTGAAGGAAGCTATCGCCAGCGAACTTCCTGAACCGAACGCTATGACGTTGGCTACTGCCACGCCGGAGGGTTGTCCGAGTGCGCGTGTGGTTTTGCTCAAAGGCTTAGATGCGCGCGGTTTGGTCTTCTATACCAATTATGAGAGTCGAAAGGGCGTTGAAATAGAGACAAATCCGCGAGCTGCTCTTCTCTTTTTTTGGGCTGAGTTAGAGCGCCAAGTGCGCGTAGAGGGTCGCGTTGAGCGCGTGTCTACTGAGGAGTCCGTTGCGTATTTTCAGAGCCGTCCGAAGGAGAGCCAGATTAGCGCCTGGGCAAGTCCTCAAAGCCGCGTCATTAGCGGGCGAGATGTGGTAGAGCAGCGCTATCAGGAGTTGGCGGCTCAGTTCAAACACGATGAGGTTTTGCCGCTACCTCCGTTCTGGGGTGGTTATCGAGTCATACCGACCTATTTCGAATTTTGGCAAGGGCGTCCTAGTCGAATGCACGACCGGATTTGCTATAGACTGGAGGACGGCAAGTGGACAATTGCCCGGCTAGCGCCTTAGGGGCGCCACGTCCATATTTCCAACTGAAGAGGATTTTGGACAAGCAGACGCTCGGCACTAAGCCAGACGGTTGCTCTCTGTCCAGCAACAGCAGGTGGCAAGGGCAGGCGTTGCTCACTCAAGCGGAGGAAGTCGAGGAGGAGCAAGGAGCTTTCGGTCAGGCAAATCGCCTGCGCAGAGGTTGCAGTGCATGTTTTAGCGTCTCCAAGAATTCGGCGCTGGCGAAATTGGGCATAGGCATCAAAGCTGAGCAGGCCTATGCGTGGAGCAAAAGCGTGCACGGTGTTGCCGTCGTCGTGTAAGTTTTCTAGGGATACGCGCTCAGATAGCAAGGCATTTAGGCGCTGACTTTCAGCCAACAACACACCTTCTGGACTGATCTTTTTGAGCTGAAAGGCCACCTCATCGTAGATCCACAAATTCCCGTCGGCTGCTGCAGCTACAGTACGCACCTCGGGATAACCAGCCTGGATAAGGTTCAATTCGCTGAGAGGTGTCAGATTCCGATCAAAAAAAGCTGCAACGCGAGCATCGGCATACCACACGATGATCTTCATCGGGTTAGTAGCATCTATGGCGGCAGCGGAGCCAAAGCGATTGGTACTGTAGCGCGTAAGCAGGCGACCCTCTCGGTTGTATTTTTCAATGGCATTTTGGCGCGTGATGAGGTATAGGTTGCCTAGATTATCGGTTACGGCAAAACGCGCCTGTACGGGCAGTGTTTTTAGCAGAAACAACGAGTCGCTCTGTCCTATTGTCGAGCCAGTTACAAGAGGAAAGAGTAGTGCCTTGCACCAAACGTTGAGGTATGAAAGCATCATTCGCTATACTGCCAGATATCGCCCCAGAGGTGAGCACCTCCGTCTACGTAAATGGTCTCTCCGCTGATGTAGGCTGCTGCTGGGCTAGCTAAAAATACGACGAGTGCAGCCACTTCCGCAGGGGTACCCAAGCGCTTCATAGGGATGTGTTGAGCAACGTTGGCCACCAATTCGGGTGGATACTGCTCTAGTCCGCTGCTCTGAATAATGCCTGGAGCCACACAGTTGAGGCGAATGCCGCGCTGTGCCCATTCTACGGCCAGCGATTGCGTCAAGTTGCTCACACCAGCCCGAGCTGCCCCCGTATGGGCCATCCCTGGAAAACCCCGGTAATGATTGACCACAATATTCACCACTATTCCGGCCCTTTGCTCGAAGAAAAAGCGCTTGGCCATCGCTTGCGTGACATACCACGTCCCATTTAGATTGGTATTAATAACGGCTTGCCAGCCCTTGGGAGTAATATCCTCAGCTCGGCTAGGAAATTGACCGCCCGCATTGTTCACTAAGACGTCGAGCTTCCCGCTGCGCTCCGCAATAAATTCGGCTAAACCAGCGACTTGCTCGGGTTCTCGAATATCTACTTGATAGCTGTGTACTTTTCCCACCGGCCTTAGGATCGCCATGGCATCTTCTAGCCGTTGAGCTTTGCGCGAAGCGATGTAGACTTCACCACCCAATTTTAAGAAATGACGGGCAATTTCTAGCCCGATACCACTGCCCCCGCCTGTAACTAAGATAGTTTTCTCGGAAAAAAGACCTTCTTGAAAAATCACGATAATCCTAAGGGAAAGGTAATGTAAAAAATGAAGAAGTACTTTCGTTGTCTATCAAAGAACGCGCGAATGCGGAGAGAGTCGTACGAAACAGCCGATTAAATAGGCTGCGTTAGTTTGCCTGCACCTCTTCGCATCGTCCTTCAGTATTTCAACTTGTGACTTCGCCTAGAAGGCGACAACACCCCAAGCATGAGGGGTTAATTTATTGTTTTGTAACTTTCGAGACAAAGATCATAAGAGTAGTTAACAGTCTCGCACGTAATCCTAGAGTCTAGGTAGGAACAAGCTTTCAAACATCTCCCGTACTTTCCTTTGCTGGCATTTTAAAGAACTCGGTCTAGTTTTCCAGTAGAAAAAGGCTCTTCTCGAAGGGCGAAAGATGCGAAGAAGGGCTCAGCCTTTTCGCCGGGCAAAGTCGCGCATAAGGTCTACCAACACTTGAACGCTGCTTTTTGGCAGAGCGTTGTACATCGAGGCGCGAAACCCGCCCACTGAACGATGTCCTTTAAGGCCGACTATACCGTTGGCCTCCGCTTCTTTTAGAAACTCTTTCTCTAGGGCTTCATAACCAGGCGCCATAACAAAGCAGGCATTCATGAGCGAACGGTCTTCTTTGGCCACTGTGCCTCGGAAGAGCGGATTTGCATCAATTTCGTCGTAGAGCAACTTAGCCTTCGCCTTGTTGCGCCGATGGATGGCCTTCGTGCCGCCTAATTTCTTAAGCCAGCGCAAGGTAAGCATGGAGACGTAGATAGGGAAAACGGGAGGCGTGTTGTACAGGGATTTTTCCCGAATAAACGTGCGGTAGTCGAGCATCGTCGGCAAGTGGCGGTTTACTTGGCCAAGCATGTCTTCGCGGACAACGACGACCGTTACGCCAGCAGGGCCTAGGTTTTTCTGGGCTCCAGCATAGATTAATCCAAATGCTGATATGTCTATCGGTCGGCTTAGAAAATCCGAGGACATGTCGCACACGATAGGCACGGGCGATTTAGGGAAGCGATGGTATTGAGTGCCAAAAATAGTGTTGTTGCTCGTAAGATGCAGGTAACGCGCGTTTTTTGGTACTTCCCATCCTTTGGGAATGAAAGTGTAGTTATGTTCTTTGGAAGAAGCTATGACCTCTACTTGGCCGAAAGGCCTTGCTTCTTTAATGGCTTTGCTAGCCCAGGTACCAGTGTCTACATAGGCAGCCATTTGGCTACTGTCCAGAAGGTTCATCGGTACCATGAAGAATTGGGTGCTGGCGCCTCCAGTCATCCACAAGACGTGGTAACCGCTGTCAGAGGGAATTTCTAAGAGCTCATGGACGAGCGCTGTCGCCTCTTCGATGATGGCTGTAAACTCCGGGCCACGATGGCTAATTTCGAGGATGCTGAGGCCACTACTTTGATAGTTAAGTGCGCCTTTAGCCGCTTCTTTGATTACAGGTGCTGGCAGGATGGCCGGCCCTGCAGAGAAGTTGTGTTTCTTCATATTTCTTGTAGATGGCGGCGCAAAGGTAAGGCACAGGCGCGGCCAGCGCATCCCGAATATTCAAAATGGCACATCGTCTGGTGGGCGGTTAATTTTAGAATCCAAGATAGAGCCCGGTCCAAGAGCGTTGAGGTCTATGGGGTCTTTCAACGTCGCAAAGATAGGGTCTTCTATATTCTCGAATCGAGATAATTCTCGAACAAAACGCAGACGCACCGTATCGGTAGCGCCATGGCGATGTTTAGCGATGATGAATTCAACGATTCCCTGGACTGAGCGGCCACTTTCATCCTCTACGATTCCATAGTAGTCTGGTCGGTAGAGGAATGCGACAATATCGGCATCTTGTTCAATGGCGCCAGACTCCCGCAGATCACTCAGCTGAGGGCGTTTGGTACCGCCGCGCACCTCAACGGCTCGACTTAGTTGCGATAGGGCAATAACGGGTACGTTTAGCTCCTTAGCCATGTTTTTGAGCGCCCGCGAAATGCTTGCGATTTCTTGCTCGCGATTGGTGTTGCGGTAATTTTCAACGGCGCCGCTCATGAGCTGCAAGTAATCGATGATTACCAGTTGAATGTTGTGCTGAATTTTTAAGCGGCGACACTTGGCGCGCAGTTCAAAGATGTTGATTCCAGGCGTATCGTCTATGTAGATGGGCACATGGGATAGCTGCTCAGCGGTGCTTTGAAGTCTTGCCCACTCATAATCTTCTAGGCGAGCATTGCGTATTTTCGGCCCTGGTATGTCGGAGGCCATAGAAAACAGGCGTTGAGCCAACTGGATGCTAGCCATTTCAAGGGAGAAAATAGCTACAGGCTTGCCAAAGTCGCGAGCGGCATTAAGCGCCATAGTAAGTACACAGGCTGTTTTGCCCATGCCCGGGCGAGCAGCCAAGATGATGAGGTCAGAAGGCTGCCAGCCACAAGTAATCCGATCTACATCGGTAAAACCAGAGGGAATGCCCGTCAGTCCGTCGCTCCTTTGCGCTAGGGTCTCAACTTCTCGCAAAACTCGACCGGCTAAGACGTCTAAACTCTCGAAGGTCCGACTTAAGTTGTTCTGGGTAATGGCAAACAGCCCTTTTTCGGTCTCGTCTAGCAGAGAAAACACATCGGTGGTTTCTTTGTAGGCTTCTTCGATGGTGCGCGAACTGAGGCGAATCATTTCCCGCAGGATGTGCTTCTGAGCTATGATGCGCGCGTGGTATTCGGCATTGGCGGCCGAGGCGACTCGGTTTGTTAGTTCGACCAGGTAATAGCTACCGCCTGCTGCTTCTAGCTCACCACTCCTTCGCAGCTCTTCAGTGACGGTAAGTAAGTCTACTGGATACGAACGCTCAAAAAGCCGAATGATGGCCCGATAGATAGCCTGGTGCGCAGGATGATAGAAACTCTCCGGGCGCAATATGTCCATCACTATCGGCAGGACATCGCGCTCTAACATGAGCGCTCCAAGCACCGCTTCCTCAAGTTCAAGTGCCTGAGGCTGAACTTTTCCAAACACATAGTTGGATAATCCCTCCTCACCTCGCGTGCCTTTGCGCGCACGACCACCGCTTTTTCTTGCTTCCGGATCCTCTGGTAAACTGTCCCTCTTGTTCATAGGTCGCTTGTTTTCTATCAAGGCAAACATACCAGGCTGGCCCTATTCAAGTAATTTGTCAAACATTCCGTGTCGCTTAACACCTGTGGAAAACCCAAAACCTACCTGTGAAAAATTAAGATTTTTTCCCATTTTTTCCACATGAGGCGATGCTTATCCACATAAAAAGTTGAACACAGCGAAAACCATGTGTATCCACGAGCACAAGAATTCGGTAAAAGGAAGTGGTTTTCAAAAACTCTAATACCCTCAGGCTGCACACTTCGGCTCCCGTTCGAGGCCATTAAAAGATTAAATTTGGGTTAACTTTTAAAAAAAATTCCTATGTGGGAACTTTTTTGGCACGGGCTTTTGAGTGCCCAAAATTAAAACAAAGTGTTTATTTTTTATTTCAACTCCCTGCTAATTTTTTCTTCCTAAAAAGGCAGTTCCCTCGGCCTAAAAGGGCGCTTGTCGCGGGTCTTGACCGCGCGTTGTCAAGAACCGCGTCTGCGAAGATTCTATTTTTTTGTGCGGGCACTTAGCTATTGACGGAAAAATTCGGTTGTAGTTCAGCGAATTAGCGAGAGGCGGTACTGACCAACGTTATGCCCACTTAAAGTAGGGCACTTTCTCGGCGCTCGAGCTGCTCAGTCAGAGGCTCTCTCTGGAAGCTTCCTTCCGCTGACGAATCCTCCGCTTAGCACTGGCATTTTTCCATGATATGCTGTACGTCAGGGTATTCGATGCGGAGAAGGGGGTCTCGCTTTGTTCGCTCAACAATTTGGGCGGTCATGGTATGCGCTCGATATGCCTGTTGAGGCAGAGCGATCCAATCTTTGGCAGTGTTCTGCCTCGTCTGCGCAAGAGATCGATGACCAAACTTGGTGCATCGTTTGCAGCAGTGGGCCGTGCACTTGGAAAAAGAAAACCGGCTAACGCCGAAGAGGCATTAGCCGGTTCTTAAGGTAAGTCTCGAGTCTCGAATGGGTTACTATTTCTTTTGCTCTACTGCTGCGGCCTTCTTAGCAGCGCAGCAAGCCTTTCCTTCAGCCTTACCTGCACAAGCCTTTGCTCCGCTCTGGCCAGCACAGGCCTTCGCTGCTTCAGCAGAGCACGCTTTTTTCGTCAATCCTTCAGTAGCAGATGCCGACACTGAAGGCGGCGCTACATTGACAAACGTGTTGGTTGCTTCATCGAAGCGCACGCTCACGAACCGGACGTTGCCTTGAGCATCCGTTTCCCTGCGCACATAAGATACAGCGCCGTCGTCGGCAATGCGCTTTTCAATAGTGGGATCAGCCGCAGCAGCCTTAGCCGCAGCTAACTTAGCCCTGCAACAAGACTTGGGGGCATCACCGCTTACAGCCGCTGCAGCACCCATACAGCCTTGGGCATAGGAAACGCCTAAGCCAAAAAGAAGCGAGAACGCTACTGAGAGAATTGCTTTTTCCATGATGTGAAACCTGTTTTGAAATGGTTAAACCGTAAAATTGAGCTCAAAGGTAAGTAAACAAGACGAGGCAATCTACTTTTTTTGAGAAATCTCGACGAACAGGGCAGTTACGGGTAAATTTCTTCTACTTTCGCGAGTACAAAGCGAAGGAAGGATCAGGACGATATGAGCAAGCGCAAAAAAACGAAATCGGAAGGGATAAAAAGTACTTCGACTCCTACGCCAACTTTAGCACATGGGATAAGGCGCGCTGCTGTCCAGAAAGGTCCAGCATGGGTTGGACTCATAGCAGCCGCATTTGGTATTTTGTTGTATGTCAATACTTTTGGCCATCAATATTGTCTAGATGATTACTCCGTCATTAAGGAAAACTGGGTAACCCAGGGCGGGCTAAAGAACATCGGGCTAATTTTCTCTACAGAGTACCGCTATGGAGCCTGGAACAGCCCAGGGTCATTGTATCGGCCTTTGGCATTGCTCATTTTTGCGCTGCAGTGGCAGCTTTCGCCCGATAATCCTGCCGTTGGCCATGTAATGAATGCTCTAATGTACGGCTGGACGGGCTGGCTCCTATGGATCACATGGCGGCGCATTCTCACGGCTTATCCACCTTTGTTACCAGCGTTGGCTACGTTGCTTTTCCTGGCTCACCCAGTACACACCGAAGTTGTAGCCAACATCAAAAGTCTCGATGAAATTTTGGCTTTCTTCTTCTGTACGGCCGCCTTGTGGAGTCTTTGGCGGTACTTCGACACCAATCGCCGAAGCTTTATTGGATTGGCTGTCTTATTCTACACGGTGGCGCTCTTTTCCAAAGAGAGTGCTATTACGTTTTTGGCGATTTTTCCGCTGACCATCTGGTTTTTTACCGATAGGCCTTTGAGAGAAAATTTTCGGCTATCAGCGCTGTTTTTGATTCCTGCGGCGCTATTTTTATTCATCCGCCATCGAGTTCTCAGCGCTCAACCTTATCCGGAGGTATTTTCTATCCTCGATAACTTTATCGTAGGGGCTAAAGACACACCGACGCGCCTGGCCTCTGCCTTTATGATGTGTGGCATCTACTTGAAGACGCTTTTATGGCCTCATCCGCTCATCAGCGATCGCGGTTATCCTCAGCTGACCTTAGTGACCTTTGCAGATTGGCGCGCTTTAGCGGGTTTTTTTGTATACGCCTCTCTATTTGTAGGCGCGGTGCTTTACCTGAAGCGCAAGCACATTCTCTCTTATGCCATTTTGTTTTATTTAATAGCTTTCTCACTATTTAGCAACCTCTTTATTCTTATTGGTACTTCTTACGGCGAGCGTTTGCTGTATGCGCCTTCGTGGGGCTTCGTTTTGGCAGTAGCTGCCGTGTTGGTGTTGCTATTTCGCATACGCCCTATATCTGATGCATCGCCTACCCAGCAAATACTCAACCCTTTCGGAAGAGGAGCGCTCGTGTGGGGTGTAGCAGGAGCCCTGCTCGCCGTGTACAGTTACTTAACTGTTCAGCGGAATCCGGTTTGGTACACGAGTTATACGCTCTACAAGGCGGATATTCCCCACTCGCCCAATTGTGCTAAATTGAATTTTCACATGGGTATCGAGACCATTAAGGAAGGTCTCATCGAAGAGACGGGTCAAGTAACGGATTCTGCATGGGTTCGGAAAGCCATTGATTACCATACCCGAGCGATTCAGTTGTATCCCCAGTATCACGATGCCTTTGGTAGCCGAGGTTTGGCCTACTTCCGCTTGGGCCAATACGACAGCGCTTATCACGATTATATGAATGCTCTGCGCTATAGGCCCAACGACGAAAAGGTGCTCTCTAACCTCGGTTTTATTTACTTCTTGCGCCAGCAGATCGACTCGGCCGAAGCAGTGTATCGAAAGTCATTGCAATACAATCCGCGCTTTATTGACGCGCGGCGCAATTTAGGTGCTGTCATGGCAATGCAAGGGCGCTTTGCAGAAGCTATTGAACAATGGAAAGAGGGATTGAAATACGACCCAGAAAATTCCACCCTTTTGCACTACATTGGCTCCGCCTATAACGATATGGGCCAACCAGAACAGGCGAAGCCTTGGCTCGAACGCGCTGAAGCAGCACGAGCAGCTGAAGCGCGCAAGAAGAAGAAAAAATAACGTTCATAAGACTTCGGCTACGACGAAGATGCTGCCTGTAACGACGATGAGGTCTTCAGGAGCGGCTGCTCTTTTAGCGGCCCCCAGAGCTTGCCTTACGGAGCGATAGGCTTTGCCGCGCAAACCAAAAGCAGCTGCGCGTTCGCGCAAGAGCTCGGCGTCCAACCCGCGAGGAATATTAGCCTTGGCGAAGTAATAGCGCGCCGCGGATGGAAGACACGCGAGCAACGGCGCTGCATCTTTGTCGCTGACCATGCCAAATACTACATGCAAGCGCTCCGGTGGTACGTTCGATAGGTGTTTCCAAAGAAGTTGTAGCGCTGGTTCGTTGTGCGCACTGTCGCACAAGATAGTTGGCCTGTGTCCAATAATTTGCCAGCGTCCGATGAAGCGAGTTAGTTGGCGAGCCGGAAAGAAAAAGCCATCGGCTGATGCACACAAGCGCTCGATGCTCCATGCCGTGGGCGAAGCACCCCACAGCTTGGCTGAATTTTCACAAAAGACTTCCCAAGCTTGGAGAGCTGTAGCCAAGTTACGGGTCTGAAATGGACCTGCAACGTCTACCTTGAGCCGAGGAATAAAGAGTTGTCCATGGCGGTAGACATCATACACGGTATTGTTCCAATCCGAAGATACTTCAATAACCTGGTAAACTTGGTCAGCAAAAATCAAAGGCGACCCTGTCTCTTCCGCCTTGCGCTGAAAAACAGGAGCAGACTCAGGATGCGTTTCTCCGATGACCACCGGAACGCCAGGCTTTATAATGCCTGCCTTTTCGCCAGCGATGAGTTCTAAAGTATGACCCAGGATGTTTTGATGGTCGTAGCCGATGTTGGTAATGATGCTCAAAAGAGGAGTCAAAATATTGGTGCTATCTAGTCGACCTCCTAGACCTACTTCAACGACTGCTATATCCACTTTTTGGCGAGCAAAGTAGTCGAAGGCCATGGCCACGCTTAATTCAAAGAACGAAGGACTTATCGCCTCAATGGCTTGGCGATTTCTCGTCACAAAGGCAACTACCTGATTCCTCGGAATGTAGCAACCATTTATTTTGATGCGCTCGCGAAAGTCTTTGTAGTGTGGGCTAATATGCAGACCCGTTTTGAGACCAGCTAACTGGCAAAGCGCTGCTAAAAAGTGACTCACAGATCCTTTGCCGTTCGTACCTCCAACGTGCAAGCTAGCAAAGCGTTTGTGCGGCTCGCCCAAATGAGCGCACAAAGCCTGAATATTAGTCAAATCCTTCTTGTACGCTGCTGGCCCAATGCGCTGAAACATGGGCAAACGGTCGTATAGGTAGCGAAGTGTCTCGGCGTATTTCATAGAAGCAAAGGTCAAGGAAATTTGCCTCTCGCCAATGACGCTGTAGGCCGTCAACGACTACCCTTGAACATAAACAATCCACTTTTCCTCGAATACCGGTTCAGCAAAGAAGTCTTGCACAGCAAAGACCTCTACGTATTGATGAGCTTTTCCTGGCAGGGCCTCAATTTCTGGCTTAAGGTTGCCGCCCTTTAAAGCAATGAGGCCGTTGGGATAGGCATGCCGATGGGTTTTGCTCAAAAGTGGCTGACTCCATCGAAGCAATTGCGGTAAGGAAGCCACGGCCCTCGACACGACGAAATCGAAGCTGTGGCGTTGCTTCATTTCCTCTGCTCGGGCATGAATAGCTACGGCATTGGTTAAAGATAGTGTTTTAATAAGCGTCTGCACGACAGCAATTTTTTTGCCCGTGCCGTCAATGAGGGTGAAGTGAACGTCGGGCAACAGGATAGCAAGCGGTATGCCAGGGAAGCCTCCCCCCGTACCGAGATCGAGGATGCGAGCACCTGCCACAAAGGTGAAGGCCTTGGCGATAGCGAGGGAGTGCAAGATGTGCTTGAGTTCCAGCTGGGCTATGTCTTGCCTCGAGATGAGGTTTACGCGCGCGTTCCAAGTACGGTATAGCTCGGGAAGTTGTTCGAACTGTGAACGCTGAATTGGATTGAGGTCAGGAAAATAGCGATCAATAAACTCCATGTGATCGGTTAAGGCGAGAGATTCTTAAGCAAAGCTTCAGCGCGCGCCCGGCGTTCAGGGGTATGGAGGTTTGGTATGGCTAGTTCAACGGCTTTTGCTACGCGCTCGCGCTGCTGAGGGTTGTTCTGAGCAATTTGCAGATATGCCATCACTTGATACCAGTATATGTCTTCTCCGAAATGCTCAAAGTCTTCAATTTTAGCAAAGCATTGCATGGCAGCAATAGGATCTTCAAGGCGGAGGTGGATGATGCCTAAGTAAAGCCACGCATCGGACCTGCAAGCGGCCATCGTGTCTAACACAATGAGCAAAAGCGGATCCATCGCTCCGTGCAGATTGCCTGCTTGATAAGCTGCGTCCGATTCACGCAGAAGCATCCAGCAATTTTCAGTTAGGGGAGGAGTCGTAGAATCGCTGTTTGCTCTGTGGCGTTGTTGCCAGTCGGCCAACAGGCTTCGCGGCGGTACAAAGTTTTGGGCATACAACTCAGCAAGCGTCTTTGGCCGGAAAAGAAACTGGTATGCTGCATATGCGCACACGACTCCTAGGAAGATGAACATTGCCCAACGCCAAACGCTTCGACCATTGCCTTCGGCAGACTGAATTTTAGTAGTAGATTTTTGATATATCTGCTCGTTCGCGCCAGCGTATTTCCAACTGCGAAAACCCTCTACATCCAAAAGAGCAGTCTGCACCATTTCGGAGGACACTCCCTGCAGTTTTTCTCTCAAAGCCTCTGCACACGGCCCTTCAACCAACGTAGGCTGAGTCAGCAACACCTCCTGACAATCAGCATCCAAGTTCTCCAGCGCTGACCATACTGCTGCCTTCTGCTGAGTCTGAAGGATATCGGCTTTCACAAGTAGCGGATGCTCAGGCAGCTCCACTCTCAGGTAAGGGTGTAAAAGCAGAGCATGACTCAAACTGAGCTGTCTGAGCAGTTCCTCCATGGAATATTCATCAGGCTTCTCTTCTGAACGAGCCAAACGCGTTACATCACTAATAGCTAAGCGAAAACAGTGCGCCGCCTCGTGCTCATTCAGGCCCAATTCAACTAAGTATTTGGCATTACCGCGAAACAGGCTGTACAGCACCGAAATTCCAAACTGCACATCCTGACGCAAGCTGTCGAAATAAGTGCGAACAGAAAAAGATTCAGTGTGCGCCACGCGAAAAATTTATGCAGGTTGAAGAAAGATGTTCTTATAACAAAAAATAACGCAACATTGTCGAATCATACACGGCGGATGGCTCGTTAAGCAAAGAGTCGATGGTTTCCATATGCTGGGAAACAATAACTCAAATACACAACGCGCTATAGACGAAACCTCTTAGGAGATTGAATGTCCCTACATGAGATTTTCTACGCGAAGGTACGGCGACCCGCACCGATAACCATTGTGCTGACCAGTAGAGCCAGGTAAGTTAATTAATTAAAAAGAGCCGGGACATTGCTGCCCCAGCTCTATGAAAACACCTAAAACCCTATTAACTAACCTTATGAAAACAACTCTACTTTGCAAACCGAACAGATAAACAAGGATTGCAGGGAATGGTTTAATTGCCGTTTGTATTTTCCTTCCAAATTACATTAAAGGGTTGGTAGAAATTTAACCCGCTGCTTATTAGCACCGAAAGGAAGGCTAGGCGTACAAGGTGTCTCGCTATCATTTGCTGCTCCTAGCATGTAACTCCCATTGGCCAGACTCGTCGAGAGCTACTCTAGTCGACCAGACAGCAGCTTGGGCACGTTCCTTTCTCCTCATCCTGAGACGAAATATTCTGCCTTCCCGACCGGACGAGTTTCCGTTGTTTCTGGGCGCAATCCAACTGGAACGCGTCCTGGGCGTCCTCACGTCCACTTTTTTCAGGAGCCGTTGATGTTAGGTGTAAGAGGAAATTTCTCGTGTGTCACTTATTCTGCTTTTACAAACTAAGAATAATTGATGCCGGCTGGGCTGCAATGCTTAGCCGGTAGGCGCGAGACAGGAGAAAAGACCTCGTGCTACGCCTCCTCTTCCTTGGCGCGGGCTGCATATTCGGCCACAAGTTTAGCCTGGATGTCCGGAGGCACAGGTGCATATTCTGCGAAGGCAATGCTAAACTTAGCCTTTCCTTGAGTCAGGGAACGCAACGCAGAAGAATAGCGGTGCAATTCTTTAAGCGGCACGCGAGCGCGGATAATCTGATAATGTCCTTCTGAATCCATACCCATGATGACTGCGCGTCGTGTCTGGAGGTCGCCCATAACGCTGCCCATCACTTCAGCGTCACACATGACTTCTAGGTCATAGATGGGTTCAAGTACTTGAGGTCCGGCTTGCGGAAAGGCTTCTTTGAAAGCCATCGAAGATGCCGTTTGGAAGGCCATATCGTTGGAATCTACGGGGTGCATTTTTCCGTCGTAAATACTCACCCGGATGTCGCGGCAATACGAACCTGTTAGAGGGCCTTCTTCCATTTTGGCCATGATTCCTTTTTTTATCGCGTTGATGAAGCGCGCATCGATAGCCCCTCCTACAATGGCCCAGCAGAAGGAGAATTTGCCTCCCCACTTGAGCTCCTCCACTTCAATGCTCTTTACCGTTAAATCGGCCGGAGCGGGCATACCGTCGTAGTATGGCTCAATGCGCATGTGCACTTCGGCAAACTGGCCGGCTCCTCCCGTTTGTTTTTTATGGCGATAAGCAGAGCTCGCCTGTTTTGTGATGGTTTCTCGATACGGAATGCGCGGCTCTTCATACTCGATTCGAATGCCAAAGTTTTGCTCCGACTTGATGCGCACTACCTCGAGGTGAAGCTCTCC
Source organism: Saprospiraceae bacterium (assembly GCA_025055285.1). GTDB lineage: Bacteria > Bacteroidota > Bacteroidia > Chitinophagales > Saprospiraceae > M3007. Next base: position 27,293 of record JANWXM010000015.1, on the reverse strand, counting down.
TTGACCATATACGATGGTTTGTTTAAGTTCAGGGCTTTGCTCCACGATTAGTGTGGGATCCTCCTCTTGAATGGAATGCAATGCATTGGCCATTTTTTCAATATCCGATTTACTAGGCGGCACTACAGCCATTCGGATGCGTGGAGCAGGAAACTGGATGCGCTCAATTTTTATATCCACTCCCTTGGGATTGAGGGTCTGATTAGTGTGCGAGTTTTTGAGTTTTACAGTACAGCCAATGTCACCTGCTTGCAATTCAGTTACACTTTCGCGGTTTTTCCCCTCTGATACGTAGAGAGCAGTGAAGCGTTCTGCTGTGCTGTTATCGGCATTGACCAATTCATCGCCAGCCTTCAACGTACCAGCATATACTTTGAAGTAAGACACGTTGCCGACCTTGGGCTCATGGACGGTTTTGAAGATGAATACACAAGGGCGGTCTTGAGGGTCGCAAGGTTTGGTGCCGCCGCCCTCTAAAGTTGCAGGCGGTCGATCGGCAGGGCTTGGACAGATATCGTGAATAAAGCCCATGATCCGCCCTGAGCCCATGTCGTTGAGGCCGGAAGCACAGAATAAAGGGAAGAATTGATGGTTGGCCAAACCGATGCGCAAACCCGAGGCCAATTCTTCCTCGTTGAGAGTGCCCTTCTCGAAGTATTTTTCCATAAGGGCCTCATCGTTCTCGGCCGCTGCTTCCACCAAAGCATTGTGCATGGCTTCGGCTCGCGCTCGGTGTTCAGCAGGTATCTCCTTTTTTTCAGGTTTGCCACCGCCAGGCGGGAAAACATACATTACCATGCGCAAGGCGTCCACAATCGCATTAAAACCCGGACCTACGCTAACGGGAAATTGCACGGGCAACACGCGCCTGCCGAAACGCTCGCGTGCTTGCTCCAGCGTGCGTTCAAAGTCAGCCTTTTCATGGTCTAATTGGTTGACTACAAAGAGCGCAGGAGTAGCATACCGCTCAACGTATTCCCATACGAGCTCTGTTCCCACTTCCACGCCGTTGCGCGCGTTGAGAAAAACCAGAGCAGTATCGGCTACTTTTAGCGCAGCAATCACTTCGCCTACGAAGTCATCCAGCCCTGGCGTGTCCAAAATATTAATCTTCACATCTTTCCACGTACAATGGAGCACGCTGGTAAACAGCGAGTGGCCGCGCTGTTGCTCTAAAAGTGTGTAGTCGCTCTGCGTGTTTCCGTCGCTAACGTTTCCGCGACGGCTAATGGCCTTTGCTTCGTAAAGCATCGTCTCGGCAAACGTCGTTTTACCGCTGCCGGAGTGTCCTACAAGTACGACGTTGCGGATGTTACGGGTATTAAAGCTTGGCATAGTTCGAGCAAATACAGTTAGCAGTTTAACAAACAGAATGATTCCTTGCAGATTCTAAGTGGAGAAAGAGCTTTCCGCTGCCTTTCTTTTTCGTGCGGTTAAAGTAGGTTGCTTTGTCTTATAGATTTCAAAAGATAGGAAAAAAATTCCAAAAAAGCCCAATCGTTTGCGCTAAAGTCTCTCTTGTACTCGAAAAAGCGGCACAAATGTCGTTTTTGCCGACTAAAAATTGTGTTCCGGAAGGGCTCAAAAAGCTTTAGGCTCTTTGGAGCGGCACTGCAAAGTTTGGTAGAGAACGCGATCGTTCGGTTGGAAGTGCACCTCGGCAAGTTTACCTCTGAAAAGGAAAGTTTATAAGAGGACGGGCAACGCTCATCAGGGAAAAATAGCTCCGCCTTCAAATTGGAGCGGCGGCCAATTAAGGTGTTGCATGTAGGCAGTGGACTTACTTTTTAAATCTTTTCCATTTCTTTGCAAAGTGTTTGCACTCCTCTGGGGTTTTACCCGAATAATGAGCGAAAAACTGGGCGAGTTTCTTGTGTTGTAGGTAATTTAGAGTCTTTAAATGCTATATATGCGCACCTTTGTTATTCTTTCATTCCTAATTTGTTTTTCCGGTTCTGCTGTACAGGGACAAACTTCGTCCGTTTCGGAAATTGAGCGCGCTATGTCGTTTGGAACGCGCCCAGGGTTTTCTGTGACTTTTTTGGATGCAGATGCAAAGGTTGTCAATGAGGTGTGGAGTGAATTCGTTAGAACTAATTTTGGCAGTAAGTTAAAAAAGGGAAAGCGCAACGAATTCTCTGCGCCGCAAAGTCGCTCCTCGGCGGTTAGCTCAGGTACATTTACCGTTTATTCCGAAGTAGAGAGAATGGGTGGCGGGGTTCAACTCTTTGTGTGGTTCGATGTAGGGCCTTTTTTTCTCAACCGTCGCGACGACCCGCAACATACCGAAGAAACCATTCGCCTGTTGAAGCGTTTCCATTGGGAGGTGCGTAAAGCTCTGGCGGACAACGAGGTAAGAGCCGAAGAAAATAAATTGAAGGATCTAGAAAACAAGCTGAAACGGCTGCGACGCGAAAACGAAAACCTCCTTAAAGACATCGCTAACTTTGAGACGCGCCTCAAAAAGGCTCGCGAAGACTTGGCGCAAAATGAAAAAGACCAAGAAGCCACTCTCATTGATATTGAGCGACAGCGCGGTAATGTTGAGGAAGCTGTCCGCCGTCGAGCAAGTGTGCAAAGCGAGCAATAAACGATTAGTCCCTACGCTCGACGATGAGCGCCGAAAAAGGGCAGCGCCCGGTCTTTTTCCGACACTATAACAGAATCCAAATTGCACTGCCAGTCAATGGCTAGCGTAGGATCATCGTAGCGGATGCCGCCCTCATGGGCGCGCGAGTAGTAGTTGTCGCACAAGTAAAGGAACTCCGCTTGGTCACTTAATACGGCATAGCCGTGAGCAAACCCTCGCGGAATATACAACTGCCGACGGTTTTCTGCGCTTAATCGGATGCTAAACCACTGGCCGTAGGTTGGCGAGTCTTCGCGTAAATCCACGGCGACGTCGAGCACTTCGCCTGCTATTACGCGTACAAGTTTCGCTTGAGCCATCTCGCCTACTTGATAGTGCAAGCCCCGCAACACACCGCGCCGGCTATGGGCCTGATTGATCTGGACAAAATCAGCCTCCACTCCAATCTCTGCCCAGGTACGGCGATTGTAGCTCTCATAAAAGCAACCGCGTTCATCTGTAAAGACCGTTGGCTCAAAAATCCATAAACCTGAGATAGGTGTCGAATAAAAAGGCATACTTTTATTAGCTTACTTTATGTGTATGTAAACAGAGTTTACTCTCAGGGGAGGCAAGAAGAAAGAGGCTCTCGGCGTGTTCCTCCATGGGCGGTAATGAAAAAGGCGCAATTCCACAATGCCCACGAAAGGTAAATCTTGCCCACAGAGCAAGACGCTTAAAGCCTTCTCACTCTTTTGGACGACTTATTAATTAAAAAAGAGCGCCTTGAAAACGAAAAGAATACTGCAACAGCTAGCGTCATTGATTAGCTTCTGGAATAGTGTCAACTTCCATTTCTGTAGAGTCAGGAGGAGAGAGCAGCGCAGGTGAAGCCCGCACGCCGATGCGCAAGCGCACCGAATCTTGTCCAACCGCCGAACTAGACAGGTACTCAACCATGAGAGGTAGAATGCGAGCCTTCCCCTTCTCTTCTAGGTAGAGCATCAACGCCTTCTGGGCAGCGTTTAGCTCGAGTTGCCCTTGTTGTTCTACCCAAAAGCATGGCCCACCTTCGAGGAAAAACAACCTCTGGACGAGGAATGGAACCTCTCGATTTGCCACTATTGGAACGCCCACAGCAACATCGGCCTGATGCGCCGTACTATCTATGTTCCAAAATAGCGCTGTTTTTGGCCCAAGAGGCGTCAGCTGATGTTTTCGGATGAGGAGGTCCAATTTCCTTAAGTGTTCTTTTATGAAGATTTCCACTTGAGCCAACGGAACCTGTTGGCGAAAACCAGCGTAGGCGTGTTCTCGGCATTCTTCTGCACGCACCTCGTAGCCAGCGTAAAGGCGAGGCACCATTGTTTCGCAATGGCGCTTGAGGTTTTCCAACCCAGCTTCAAAGTCTTGGCCCACATACCGGTTGATATCGGTGAACATCGCCAGACCGTTCCACGGATAGGCGATATGCATATAGAAAACCCATTTGACAATCGTCTGGCCACTGCTATCGGCTTCAAAAACAAACCACGTAGGAGAAATACTCCGATAGGGTTTTTCTGTCGCAACTTCAAAATCGAGCCGATTGGTTGCCAGTGCCTTTAGCACCATGCTCCCTTTACCTGTCTCACCCTTCCCCGACCACAAAAAGGTTGCTCCAGGCAAACCGTCCTTTCCTTCGATGCGAACCTCGGCATCCATGCCAGCCCAAGGAGACCATACTTTGAAATTGCGAAAGTAGCGGACTTGGTCGTACACCAAATCTACAGGCGCAGCTATTGTTATGCGGCGCTCAAGGCGATAGGCTTTCTTTCCAAAAAGGCCGAATAGAGCGAATAAAGCACCGATAATTAAAACAACGTACAGGAGAAAACGGACAATACCGACGAGGGTGCTCTTTTGTATCATGTCTAAAAAGTAAAAAAACCGAGCAAAAGTATCCATTCAGAAGGAGTATTTGAGTAAACATACCTCTGTTGTAGAAGAGCGGGCTCTTGTTCCCCAGTGCCTGGTTTCTGTGCGCAAAGACGTGAAAGTGAGCGACTGATCTAGTTGACATACTCAACACGCCTTTGTAGTTTTCACAGAAGATGTACGCAGACCCAGCAAATTATTTTCGATCTCGTATTTTTGACCATTCACCTTTTCAAATTTTGACAAAAAATTTCTGCACGACCCTTGGCTCTTTATCTCATCCCTACGCCCATTTCGGAAGAAGCCTTGACGACACTTCCGCAAGAGACGGTGGATGTTGCTCGGCGATTGAAGGTGTTTATCGTAGAGCGGGCAAAGAGTGCGCGGCACTTTTTGAAGCGCCTTCACCCAACCTGTCCTATAAGTGAATTAGTTCTCGTTGAATTTGGCCGAAATGGCGAGTTGACGCCTCAGATTGAGGAAATTTTGAAGTACGCTATCCAGCAGAATGCGGATGTGGGTGTGTTATCTGAAGCAGGCTGTCCGGCGGTGGCTGACCCAGGAGCTGCGGTAGTTGCTCTCGCGCATCGCTTGGAGGTGCCGGTAATTCCTTTGGTGGGTCCATCATCTATTTTATTGGCGCTAATGGCTTCAGGTCTCAATGGCCAACGCTTCACCTTTCACGGATATTTGTCGCCCAAACGACCCGAGCTTACGCGTCAATTGCGCCAACTAGAAATCCAAGCCCGCCAAAACAATCAAACTCAGATCTTTATAGAAACACCCTATCGGGCTCCCTGGCTTTTCGAAATAGCCTTGACTGCCCTTCAGGCCGACACGCTTCTAAGCGTAGCGCAAGATTTAACTGGTTCGCAACCCTTTATTCGAACAAAGCCCGTGCGCTTATGGCGCGAGCACCGACAGCCTTTGATTGCTGCACCAACCGTTTTCTTGCTTGGAAAGGAGTGAATAGAGCCAGCCATGATGGGCCTTTCTCGTAGTTCAACTCAGGTAGCTCGCCCAGTGCGCGCAAAGAGAAGGCATTTCGCCTTCGCGCTCGATAGATTCAATAAGTTTCTGCCTATACCAGACGGCCGGTTAACTCGGCAAACCTTGAGGATACAGCCGAGCAATTGCTCGTTGAACAGTGACTTTGTCGGCCGGATAGGTGACTCCGTACCATTCGCTTTCACACATTTCGACGCGCACACGAACTCGCCCTTCGCGTAGCAATTGACTAACAACGCTTGGAATGTAAAACTCAGCCTTTGGGTCGTGTAGGTGTTGCTGGATAAATTGCTTGAATTGCTCTTCTAAATGTTCAAAAATAGTAGGATAAAATCCCCATAAATTCATAGAAACAGGCGTATTCGCTGGCAAAAAATGGCGCTGGCCAACTTCATCGATAAAGCCAATGCTATCACCATACCGTTCAATACGCGTGCGTTCTACTACATCAGCGAGATAACCATCCGCTCCGACCGTACAGACCCCGCGAGCGACCGCTCCGTTTTCCGATAGCGTATTGCTCAAGCGATAAGCCACCATCCCATAGAGATTTGGCGCGCACTCGCGCTCTAGGAAATAGGCCATAATCTGGAAGGCATCGGCTCCGTACAGATCGTCGGCATTGATCGTCGCGAACGGCTCTCGTACGCAAGAGCGGGCGGCCAAAATGGCATGACCCGTTCCCCAAGGTTTGGTGCGCACAGGCACCTCAGACAGCCAATCCAGCGCTGTGTCTATCTCTTGAAAAGCGTATTCTATCGCCATCACTCGCTCGAGGCGAGAGCCTATGCGCCGGCGAAATTCCTCCTCTATGTCTTTGCGCAAAACGATAACTGCTTTGTCAAAACCCGCCTGCTGTGCTTCATACAGGGAAAACTCGAGGATAGTTTCACCCTTTGGACCGAAACTATCCACCTGTTTAAGCCCGCCATAGCGCGAACCGATACCTGCAGCCAAGACAATAAGTGTAGCACTCATAAGAGAGGACAAGAGCATGTGAGAAAAAAAACGAGCAGAGGAAGAATTTGCGCCATTCGAAAAGTCACCCTCAGTTTTCCCGTCGGAAATATTCCTCGCGGTCGGTATAAAAGTCTCTTTCCGATTAAAATAAGCGAGAGGCATAGAAAATTGCCGGTTTATACCTCTTTTCCAACTGCTCTTCTTTTCTCTTGGCCTTCACTTCCTACTTTTGCTCGTGCGCAAAAGTCTGAAAAGGGTTTGGTTTACTCATTTAAAAAGCGAATGTCTTTCATGCAGAACGATGCGATTCGTCCAACGACAAGCTATGGGTTTCAGATCGCGCTCATTGGCTTGCTTTTTTTTATCTTCGGTTTTGTCACTTGGCTCAATGGCTCGCTTATTCCGTTCCTAAAGTTGGCCTGCGATCTGAAGTACGAGTGGCAGGCCCTGCTGGTGACTTCAGCTTTTTATCTCAGTTACTTCTTTCTCGCGCTGCCTTCTTCCGCTATACTAAGTTATACGGGTTTGAAAGCAGGCATGGCGCTTGGGCTGCTCGTGATGGCTGTGGGTTGTTTGGTTTTTATCCCAGCGGCCTATACGCGCACGTACGGACTCTTTCTCACAGGTTTATTCGTTCAAGGAATGGGATTGGCGGTGTTGCAAACAGCAGCAAATCCCTATGTAAGCATTCTCGGACCGTTGGAGAGCGCTGCCCAGCGCATTAGTATTATGGGTATTTGCAACAAAGTGGCTGGTATTCTCAGCCCGATCATTCTGAGTAGCATCGTTTTACGCGGAGCGAAAGAGATAGAGATGAGGGTAAACACTGCTGTTGATGCGGTACAAAGAGCTCAATTACTCGATGCCTTGGCTGAACGCGCTATTCCGCCTTACATAGCTATGGCTGCAGCATTAGGCTTGTTGGCACTCTTTATTCGCTGGTCGCCTTTGCCCGATATTCATCCGGAGCAAGAGGCTTCGGTAGACTCCTCCCGCGCAGATGTCCGCACCTTATGGCAATTTCCACACGTATGGCTAGGAGCAATAGCCATTTTCTTCTACGTAGGCGCCGAGGTCATGGCAGGCGATGGAATTGTGCTCTATGGGCGCTTTTTGGGTTTTGAACTGGATCAAACGAAGTATTTCACTGCCTTAACCCTTAGCGGAATGCTGGTGGGCTACATGCTTAGTATCGTGCTTATTCCGCGCTACGTATCCCAGGAGGCTTTTCTCCGCTATTCGGCTGTGCTGGGCATTGGCCTTTCGGCGGCAGCGTACTTTACTTCGGGCGCTACAGCGCTAACCTGCGTAGCTATGCTTGGAGTGGCAAATGCTGTGATGTGGCCAGCTATCTTTCCTCTGGCTATTCGCGGCCTAGGCCGGTTAACACAGCTCGGCTCGGCGTTGCTAATAATGGGCATTGTCGGCGGCGCACTTTTGCCCCAACTCTATGGTCTATTGGCTGAACTTCCTGGCGCAGGCCCGCGCACAGCATTGCAGGCAGTGCTTCTTCCTGCTTACTTCTACATTCTTTACTACGGATGGAGAGGATACAAAGTAGGCATTGTTGGACGATAATATCATATGAGCGACTTTGTGGAGGTGAAGGGGAATGCTGTTTCTTTTGCAATACGTCGTCCTGATGCAGCAGGCAGACAAACCTTATGAGCCTCTCCAAGGGAATCAATTCCTTAGCCTCCCTAATTTTTAGCAGATATTGCCTTATAGAAAAATATTATCCGGTGGTTTTCACAGGAGTGCATGCATCGACGACAAGCGCTTTTAACTAGCAAATTAGAGACTAACAAGAAGCGCTGCGCTAATGGTGAAAGACCTTCAAAGCAAGGGAGAAGACATATTGACTGAGATGAAGGCATAGTTTTTAGTGTGGAATAGGGACCGCACACAGCGTTTCATAAAAAAAGGTATACCTCGCTTTCCGCTTGCTCGCTTTAAGCAGCAAAAGGGCCTCCGAGTAAGGCTTATAAAAGACTTACGCAGAACGCCCTTTACTTAGCCGCAACCATCCAAAATACAGCGACCGCAACTGCTGTAGACGTCAGGAGAGATGCGCTTTACCGTCTCTTTGCACCTGTGGCGATGCCATTTTATGCGAGCGTTATGCTCCTAGAAGCGCATATCCTTGCAGGGTAGTTGCCTCTCTATCGCGCATAGGCTACTGAGCGCTTTTCGCGTATGACAGTAACGCGAATTTGGCCTGGATACTGCATTTCTTCCTCGATGCGCTTTGAAATGAGGAAAGACAAGTCATCGGCGTATTGGTCGGTGACTTTGTCTGCCTCGACGATAACGCGCAGTTCGCGCCCAGCCTGCATTGCAAAGGCTTTGGCCACCCCTTCGTATTTCATGGCTAGCTCCTCTAGCTCCACGATGCGCTTGAGGTAGTTTTCCAAGATCTCGCGCCGAGCTCCTGGTCGGGCACCTGAAATTGCGTCGCAGGCCTGAACGATGGGCGAGATAATGTTATCCATCTCGATTTCATCGTGATGGGCTCCCACAGCGTTGATGACAACGGGATGTTCGCCGTATTTCTCGCACATTTTCATTCCTACGATAGCGTGCGAGAGTTCTGTTTCTTCTTCAGCCACTTTTCCGATATCGTGTAAGAGACCTGCGCGCTTGGCCATTTTTACCTGTTTGGGATTAAGACCTAACTCGGCAGCCATAATGGCGCAGAGGTTAGCCGTCTCGATGGAGTGCTTGAGTAGATTTTGCCCGTAGGAAGAGCGGAAGCGCATGCGGCCTACCATGCGCACCAGCGCAGGGTTAAGACCGTGAATGCCTAACTCTACCACAGTGCGCTCGCCTATTTCCATTATCTGTTCCTCAATCTGGCGCGTCACTTTGGCTACCACTTCTTCAATGCGCTGAGGGTGAATTCGACCATCGGCCACTAAACGCTGGAGCGCTAAGCGAGCAATTTCCCGTCGGATCGGGTCGAAAGAAGACAACACAATAGCTTCTGGCGTATCATCCACGATGATTTCTACTCCAGTAGCAGCCTCTAGGGCGCGAATGTTGCGGCCTTCTCGACCGATAATTTGCCCCTTCATGTCGTCGCTCTCCAGATTGAAGACCGAAACGGTGCTTTCGATGGTAAATTCTGCGGCCATGCGTTGAATGGTCTGAATGACGATTTTCTTCGCCTCCTTGTTGGCCGTATTCCGAGCCTCAGCAATGGCCTCCTGAATAATCGCACGCGCTTCGTTTTCGCTCTTTGCGCGTACGGCTTCGAGCAACTGATCCTTCGCCTCCTGTTGGCTCATCTGCGCAATTTTTTCCAACATCTTGATGCGCTCCTCATTGGCAGCATCCAACTCCTCTTTCTTCTTTTGAACAATCTTGAGCTGCTTCTCTAAGTTGTCGCGCAGTAAATTCAATTCCGCTTCGCGGTTTTCTAGGTCCGCCTTGCGCGCATTTACTTCTCTAATCACGCTCTGAAACTGTTCCTGTTGCATCTGGAGGTCCTTCTGTTTGCTAATGACCTCCATCTCCATCTCTTTCAGCTTGACCTGATGCTGAGCTTTCTCCGCATCAAATTGGGCGCGCATTTGCGCATAGCGTTCTTTCGCTTCTTGAATTTTTTGCTGTTTAATGCGCTCATTTTCTGCCTCAGCACGACTAATGATTTTCTCTGCTTTCACCGAAGCTTCGTCGGTTATACGCTTAGCCGAAAGGCGTGCTTCCTGAATGATGAGGTCTGCTTGGCGATTGCTTTCTTCAATAGCTTTTTGCTTTGCACGCTTAAGCGCTTGATTTACCAACAAATATGCAGTAGCGCCTCCTGTAATGATGCCTATGACTAGTCCTATTGCTATTTCCATGTTGATACAGGTTAAAAAAGATGAATGATGATAAATTTGAACTGGTTTTTAGAGGTTACTTCCGGATAATTGCTCGGAGTTGTTGTTCAAAAGCCTCTTGCAATCGCTGCATGATGGCGTCTATTTCCTTGCTTTGTAAAGTTCGCTCGGTGCTTTCAAACAAAAAACTAATGGCATAAGATTTTTTTCCTGGTCCAATTTTTTGTTCATCTTCAAACACGTCGAAAAGGTTAACCTCTTGAAGTAATTTTTTTTCAGTGTCGAACGCCACTTGGCGAACTTGGGCGAAGGTTACACTATGATCAAGGATGAGGGCTAAGTCGCGTCGGACAGAGGGAAACTTACTAGGTTCGATATAAAGCACCTTATGATTGGTGGCAGCTTGCCAAAGGGCATCGAAATGCAATTCGGCGTAAAATACGGGTCCTCTCAAGTCGAAAGCTCGTACAAGAGCAGGAGCCACTTCGCCAAAGGTTGCCACGGTTTGATGGCCCAACTGATAACGGGCGGCACAGCGAAAAGGTGCTTCTTGGATCAAGGCAGTCTCCTGAGAACAGCTCAGGCCGATGCGTTTGAGCAGGTTGTCTACATAAGCCTTGAGGGTGTAGAAGTCAGCCTGTTCCTTGGGTGCGGGCTGCCAGCTTTCTGGGCTATGAGCGCCGCAAAGAAGAAGACTAAGGTGCTCGCTTTCCGAATTTTCATTCAGCGGAGCGCGATAAACCTTTCCAAACTCGAACAAGCGAAGAGAATAGTGTTGGTGGCTCTGGTTATGCCGCGCATTTTCTAGTGCGCTAAACAGCAAGGTCGGACGCATGCAGTCAAGACCTTGGTTGGCCGTGTTGTGTACAAAGACGAGTTGTTCATGGGGCAACGGCAACAAAGCCCGAGGCCCAGTATAATATGCGGATTGGGTCAACGACAAGCTCATGCACTCTAGAAAACCGTTGGCCGCCAAATAGTCGGCCAGGCAACGGCGCACATACTCGCGCGTAGGATGACGGGTAGCTTCGATACTTGTGCGCATGAGCGTGGGCACAGGGATTTCATCCAGGCCGTAAATGCGCAGGATTTCCTCTACCACATCGGCAGGGCGCGTCACATCTGGTTTGTTGGTAGGTACTACAGCAGTAAAGCCCACATCATTTTTGTCCTCGATACCTATGTCTAAGGCAGTTAGGATGCGTTCAATGGTATGTGCCGACAAATGGGCACCACTCAAAGCGCGTACGTATGCGTATGTTACGGGCACGCGAGCGGGGTGACGCAGCACAGGGTACAGGTCAGTAATGGACGAAGCAACTTGGCCTCCTGCTAATTCAAGCACCAAAGTAGCTGCTCGTTTCATGGCGCGAAGACATCCGTTGGGATCTACTCCCTTTTCGAAAGTCCAGGCAGCATCGGTGCGGAGGCCGTGGCGCAGCATGGTGCGGCGTATCCACGTAGGGTGAAAACTGGCGCACTCGAGCAAAATATCGGTAGTCTGATCTGTGACACCGCTTTCAGCGCCGCCAAAAACTCCGGCGATACACAGCGGATGTCCGGCTGCATCGCAGATCATTAAGTCTTCCGCTGAGAGTTGCCGCCTCTCGCCATCCAAGGTGATGAAGGGCGTTCCCTCGGGCAGGGTCATGACGCGAAGGCCATTGCCGCCGATGCGGCTGGCGTCGAAGGCGTGAAGCGGATGCCCTAGTTCAAGGCGGACGTAATTGGTAATGTCTACGATATTGTTAATAGGTCGCTGCCCCAAAGCAAGCAGGCGCTGCTGGAGCCAGGTTGGACTGTCTTGAACACAGACGTTGCGGATTAGCAGAGCTATGTAGCGCTGACAAGCTTGGGTGTTTTCTATCGATACAGCGTAAGAGCCAAGACCCTCGGGCCAATCGGGCAAAAAATTTGGCATGCGCAACTGCGCGTTGGGATTTTCGCGGTAGCGTATCCAGGCCAGGAGATCACTTGCTACACCTAAGTGGCTAGTGGCGTCAGCCCGATTAGGCGTTAGGCCAATTTCAAACACTACGTCAGTCCGGAGCCCTAGATACTCGGCAGCGGTTAAGCCTAGAGGCGTCTCCTCGGGTAAGACTAAAATGCCCGAATGGTCGCTTCCAAGACCCAACTCATCCTCAGCGCAGATCATGCCCTGCGACAGCACGCCGCGTACTCTTCGCTCCGAAATTTCAAAAGGCTGACCATCCTTACCTAGTACCCGCGCACCCGGCAAGGCCACCAGTACGCACTGACCTTCCGCTACATTAGGTGCGCCACATACAATGGAGCGCAACTGCCCGTCGCCAACATCTACTTGTATGGCTGAAAGATGGTCGCTCTTCGGAATTCGCGCACAAGCGATTACCTTCCCTGTTAAAACCCGCTCTAAATCTACCGGTGAAGGACTTACGCGCTCCCATCCTTCTACTTCCAAACCCAATGAGGTCAGTATGTCGGCAATTTCTTCAGGCTTTTTATCTATGTCGAGAAATTCTCGAAGCCAATTCAGCGAAACTTTCATTCGTAGTATAAAAGCACTCTCCAGATTACCCTCTGCGCCGTCAGCGCACGACGGCTGCTGCACGGGCAAAGGTAGTATGTTTTAAAAATTCGCTGCTTACACAAAATTTTAAGCAAAGGCTCAAAAACGAGAATGCCTAGTCGGCAAAAAAGGTGTTTTGCCGCACTCTCGAAGCCGATTTCTTCCTTTTGCTGACCTTTGCCCCTGGAAAAAACACATTAATCAATGCTCGTAGTTACGGGAGCGGCCGGTTTTATCGGCTCGTGTTTGGTGCGTCGGCTCAACGACGCAGGTTATTTCGACATCATCGCCGTAGATGACTTTACTCGCCCGGATAAGGAATGCAATCTCCTAGGCAAGCGTATCCGCGAGCGCATACATCGCGATGCTTTCTTGGACTGGTTCCAGGCTCCTCGTCGAGAAGTTTCTGCTGTCTTTCACCTTGGAGCGCGAACTGACACTACCGAGAAAAATCCAGCCATCTTTGAGGTGCTAAACCTCCGATATTCTCAGCGCTTATGGGAAATCTGCGCCGAGTACAATATACCTTTTTTATATGCCAGTAGCGCCGCTACTTACGGCGCAGGCGAACAAGGTTACTGCGATGACCACGAACGCATTCCTCGCCTAAAACCGCTTAACCCATACGGGCAAAGTAAACAGGACTTCGATGTGTGGATGCTTGAGCATGCTGCGCCGAGCCAAACGCTATGGGCGGGATTCAAATTCTTTAACGTGTATGGTCCTAACGAATACCACAAGGGCCGGATGGCCTCTGTAATCTTTCACACCGCCCAACAGATACGCAGCACTGGAAGTATGCGCCTCTTTCGCTCTCACCGGCCCGATTTTCGCGATGGTGAACAGAGCCGAGATTTTATCTACGTCAAAGACGTTGTAGATGTGTTGCTGTTTTTTCTAGAAAAGCGCCCACCCAGCGCCATTTACAATGTCGGCACCGGTAAGGCTCGAACCTTCTTAGATTTGGCAACCCTCACCTTCCAGGCAATGGAGGCCAAGCCAAACATTATCTTCGTAGATACGCCCGCGGATATTCGCAACACCTATCAATATTTTACTCAAGCAGACATTACCAAGTTGCGGCAAAAAGCAGGCTATACTGCGCCGTTCTACTCTCTGGAAGATGGCATTGCAGACTATGTATGCGGGTATTTGCGCCACATGCGCACGTGGTAGGATCTCTGTGGCATTAAAGAATCTTCGGATAGACCTTTCACCTTTTAGGCGTACAGCGCTTGTCTGGTTCTACTTTTTGACAAGCACGCTCCATGCCCAAGGACCTTTAGATGGCTACCTAAAGGGAAGAGGTGTGCTAGACGTAGTTCCCTCTCTTTCCTTTAATTCAGCCCGCCACTTCTTTGGTGCTGAAGGTCAGCGCTATAAGGAGGGCTTCAATGGCAATACCCTGGCATTTTTCGCTGAATACGGTGTCTTGGATCAATTAGACGCTGTTTTTACGACGGCATATGTATTCACCGCTACCCAAAGTGGCCTGCAGGACGGTAGCCTACACGTCAAGTATCGCCCATGGTATCGCCCTCTGGGTCGAGGAGGCTTCTTAGGTGTACTGAGCGGCTTAGGGATGTCATTCCCGCTTACGCGTTATGACATGCTGGCCGCCGGAGCCCTTGGTCAACGCGCCCTAACATTGCCAATGCGCCTCATTATTCAATGGGATACTCCTTACGGCCTGTTTCTTAATCTTACTGGTGGCTATCACTGGCGATTAGATCGGCTGAGAGCGTCCGATATCGAAACTGTTCGGCGTGTGCGCCCCGATTTTCAGCCAGTAGAACCCGCTTCGTTTTACACAGTGCTCTTTCGCATAGGGTTTCCAGCAGCGCGTTATTACGTAGATGCCTGGGCAGAGTATCAACATACGCCTGGAGGAAGCTCCTTTGTGCCCGGGGTACTTGACTTGCCGCAAGCTTACGGAGTATCCCATACGCAGGTTGGTGGCACAATATATTACTCAGAAAATAAGCGCTTCGGTCTGTTGTGTAGCGGAGCATATGTGCTTGCTGGACGAAACACGGCGCAAATGCTGCGCTTAACGGTTGGCGCTGTAATGCGATTGAACAGCCAAAAATTGCCTTGACCTTTCTCGCATACGTCAAAAACTAACCTATGTTAAGTGCGGTAATTACCTATTTTTGTCCTTCAGGAGGGTACCTCGCGAACGATGGTTTCTAAAAAATATACCTCTGTTGTGCTCTTTAATGCTAATGAGGAGATGTAGGTGAATTATGTATAGAAGATTCATTTCCAAAGACCTACGGAGGGATTTATAGAGAATATACTTTTTACAAACGAACGCCTTTAAAAATAGGAAAATGTCAAAAACATACGCACTTGAGCGTCAGCGCGCCGTTTATATCGGTGGGGTATCTGGAAAGCGCCTTTGTATACCTGTTGACATTTCGCTTCTAGAGGCAGCGGCTCAGAAACGCTTAAGCGCCGAAGCGTGGGCCTATATTGCTGGTGGAGCTGGACGCGAGCGTACGATGGCTTCTAACGTCAGTGCCTTTGATCGCTGGGCCATCGTACCGCGTATGTTGCGCGATGTGGAAAAGCGCGATATTTCTACTACACTGTTTGGGCGAAAGATTCCAGCGCCATTCTTTTTAGCACCTATTGGTGTACTGGAAATGGCGCATCGGGAAGCTGATCTAGCAGTAGCGCGGGCAGCGGCGGCAACAGGAGTGCCTTTTATTTTTTCCAATCAGGCTTCAGTGCCCATGGAGGTATGTGCTGCCGCTATGAAGCAAACTCCTCATTTTTTTCAATTGTATTGGAGCCGATCTGATGAGCTCGTCGCCCATTTTTTGGAGCGCGCTAAAGCCTGTGGGAGTGCCGGTATTGTGGTCACTCTTGATACTACTATGCTCGGCTGGCGCACGCGCGACCTTGATCTCGCCTTTCTTCCCTTCTTGCGAGGCATGGGCATTGCTCAATATACCTCCGACCCTGTTTTCTACAGAATCATGCAAGAGCCCGACCCATCGCCCGCGCCTAAACCGCGTCCCAGCATAGAGGCTATTCGAGTGCTTATTGCTGCTAATCGCCGATTTCCAGGCTCATTCTGGAAGAACTTACGCACGGGGGCGGGCTTGCGCGCCGTACGTACGTTTGTACGCATCTATTCGCGGCCAAATATTACTTGGCAAGATTTGCCGGTGTTGCGCCAATATACAGACTTACCCATCATCCTGAAAGGCATCCTACACCCCGACGATGCGCGTAGGGCCTTAGATTACGGCGTAGATGGCCTCTATGTGTCCAACCACGGCGGCCGTCAAGTAGACGGCGCCATTGCTGCCATCGAAGCGCTACCCGCTATTGCCGCTGCTGTTCAGGGTAAAGTCCCTATTCTCGTAGACAGCGGCGTTCGAGGTGGTGCTGACGTATTCAAAGCACTTGCTCTGGGCGCAACAGCTGTGGGTATCGGCCGCCCCTACTGTTATGCTTTAGCCGTAGCAGGTCAGATCGGAGTAGAGGAACTGCTCCTCAACTGGATGGCTGACTTTGAACTTACGATGGCATTAGCTGGCTGCAAGAACGTAGAGGAGGTTCGCCAAGCGCCATTGTTGGAGCGTAAACCTTAAGGAAGCCTTCGAAGACGTAAACTATTGGCGACTACACTAACCGAACTGAGGGCCATGGCTGCTCCAGCGAACATGGGATCCATTTGAAAGCCAAACTCACGATAGAATATGCCCATGGCAAGAGGGATGCCGACAATATTGTAGGCAAACGCCCAAAAGAGATTCTGCCAAATGATGCGCACCGTTTGACGCGAAAGGTGTATAGCCTCCGGAATCATACGCAAATCATTGCCCATCAACACTATATGAGCAACATCCTTTGCAATGTCCGTGCCGCTTCCCATGGCGATACTCACATCGGCAAGGGCCAAAGCTTGACTGTCGTTTATGCCGTCGCCAGCGACGCCTACTATTTTTCCAGCAGCCCGCTGCTGACGCACGAAAGTTTCCTTGTCCGCGGGCATCGCATTTGCCTGAACGTGCGTAATCCCTAGGGCGTTGGCCACTGAACGAGCATTTTGGTGATTATCCCCGGTGAGGAGCCATACCTCGATACCCATTTCGTGCAATCGCCGTATTGCTGGTGCTGCCGAAGTCTGTATTGGGTCGGCAATAGCTGCTGCTGCGAGGACACGGTCGGCCCAGGCAAAGAATACGACAGTTTGAGCATCGCGTTCCCATTGCTTAGCCGCCAACTCAAGCGACTCGGGTAATTTCAGCCCTTCAGCAACTAGTAGGGCGCGATTCCCTGCCAATACGCGCTCTCCGCGAAAGCGCCCACAAACGCCCAAACCCGGAAGCTGCTTCACCTCCGATAATGGCAATGGCATGGCTTGACCCTCAAAGTGCATTGCAATAGCCTCTGCTAAAGGGTGTTGTACTTGGCGTTCCAAAGAATAGAAGACGTCAGTCCATGGTCCATCGGGAAGCGCTTCAGCCCACCAAAACTCCTTCACCTTCGGCTTCCCTGCAGTGAGCGTCCCCGTCTTATCTATGGCCAGCACTTGAATTCGATGGGCCAACTCTAAACTTTCGGCGTTTTTGATGAGAATGCCCTTTTCGGCAGCTTTACCAATACCTACCGCAATAGCCGTAGGTGTCGCCAAGCCTAGGGCACACGGACAAGCTATGACGAGTACGGTAACGAATGCCACCAAACCGCGCACAAAGCCTTCTTCACCCTCAAGAAGCCACCATCCTCCTAAGGAGGCGGTAGCTGCCAGAATAACCAATGGCACAAACACTGCTGCAACTCGGTCTACTAAGCGCTGAACAGGTGCTTTACTGCCCTGAGCTTCTTCCACCGTACGGATAATTTGCGCTAGCAAGGTGTCGGCTCCAATTTGCTCAGCGCGCAACTGCAAGGGCGAGTATAGCACAACAGTACCAGCCCAAAGCCGGTCGCCTGGCTTCTTATGCACAGGAATAGGCTCGCCGCTGAGCATACTTTCATCTACGTAAGCGCAACCGTGGTGTACCACGCCGTCTACAGGGACGCCTTCTCCTGGGCGCACCAGAAGAAGATCGCCCACCTGCACACTCGCTGTGGGAATCTCCTCCATATGACCACTGGGCAGTAAACGCCTTACTGTTTGCGGCTGAAGGGCCATCAATCTTTTAATTGAAGACGAAGTGCGCGCTTTCGCTCGTTCCTCCAACCATTTGCCCAATAAAATAAAGGCAACAACTACACCCGCTGCCTCAAAATAAATGGGTGCCTCTATTCCTCGCCTTTCCCAAAAGGCCGGATATAATGTATTAAACACGCTAAAAACGTATGCAACGCCGGTGCTCAAAGCTATCAACGTGTCCATTGTAGCCTTGCCGTGAAGCGCTCGTCGCCAGGCGTTGACGAAGAAAGAACGCCCAAACCCGAAAACAAGAGGCGTAGCTAGAGCCCACGTGAGGTAAGAAATGCCAGACGCGTTCATGAAGAACATACCCAACACCCACAGAGGAATTGCAATGGAGAGTGCGCCTAGCGCGTTTCGGCGCAGTATTTCAGACCGGCGATTGTCTGCTTCATTTTCCACTCGACGCGCTGAAGTCTCTGTTACTAATCCGTACCCAATCTTTTCTAAAGCGTTTCTCATCAATTCAGGAGAAGTCTCCGCCGGGGCATACTCTACCCAAACCGTATTTGTGGCTAGATTGACGGCGGCAGACTTTACTCCTTGAACCTGACATAACTCCGTTTCTACGCTCTGAGCACAAGACGCGCATGTTATACCAACCACCTCAAAGCGCTCGCGCACCGTTTTCGGTTTCTGTGCAATCATCTCAAAAAAAGAATCTTCCTCACTTTAAACGTGTTTCGCGTTCAAAAGATTTTAAACTCGGGATTGGTTCATCCCCAAAACTTAGAAAGGTTAAAGGCAGAAGCATTTCGGTTTTTCCTTGAAAAAGGAGAGTCCTTTTTCGGCAAACCAAAGGGCTACGCCGCAGTAGATCCATCTAAAAAGAGTCTCATGCGCGCACACTTGCCTACATAGCCGTTTTAATTGCCAAAGAGGGCCAAAAACACGCCTGCTGTTGGCGAAAGCGCTCGCTTAGAAAACCCATCGAACATCCTGAACCCGCTCTCCTAAGCGAGTGAGTATGCCTAGAACAGTTAGAAAACAAACAAGACTTATTTTTTGACAAACACTTGAACTGGCCCGTTATTGTTTGCTACGACGATGAATTCCCGCCCTGCTGGTCCGCGTAAGAAGGCTAAGTCGCGCACCTCTCGATTAGCGAAGAAGCCCGACTGCACAGGGTTCTGCCAGGTGAAATTACCTTTTCCGTCGCCCAACAGAAGCACGCCTGTACCAGCATCACAGCGATTTGTTTCGTATTCGAAGCCGTACTTATTGCCTGCCAGCAAGAGGTCTATTTTTCCATCGTTGTTGAAGTCTTTAGCAATGATGCCTTGTACAGGCGCCATTTGAGCTTGAAGCGGTAATGTACGGCGGGTAAAGCGCCCACCCTGGTTTTCCCACCAACAAGTCTCAAGAGTATAACTGTACAATTGAAGCGCTTCGTCCAGGTTGGGCCATAGGTCGCTCATGGTTGCGTTGCCGTAGTCCTTAGCATAGAGAAACTTCTTTTTTAGGATAGGGCAGTGCTTAGTGACTACGTCTTTTTGGAGTAGGGGGTATAACTTTCCGTCCTCGTAGTAAGCGACAAAAGGGTCGAGCGTGCCGTTGTTGTCGAAGTCCCTGGCAAAACAGCGCAGAGGGCCTTCAGCGCTAGCCGTGAGGCGCGTATTTAGCCCGAGATTTCCGGTTATGAGGTCTAAGTCTTTGTCGCCGTCTATGTCGGCAATTCCTAAGCGGAACCACAGGCCATTGCTCTTGTTTAGACCAAATTCCTCTGTGGTATTAACCAGTTTTCCTTTTTTCCACTTGAAGACAGTTACAGGCATCCATTCGCCTACGGCGACAAGTTCCAGGTCAGGATCGCTATCTAAGTTGACCCACGTTAGATCCGTTACCATACCGCAGCGCTCAAAATCAGGAGCAACCTGGCTGGTCACGTCAGCAAAGTGTGTGCGTTCGTTGCGCCACACCATGCTACGCGGAATAAGCGGCCATTTGGCGGGCTCCACACGTCCACCGATAAACAAGTCTTGGTCGCCGTCGCGGTCATAGTCGTAGGCTACAGCGCGCAGTCCAGCATTAGAACTTAAGGGAACGGCCCCGCGGGCGTGAACGAACGTTCCCTTGCCGTCGATGTTGATATACAGCCTATTCTGAAAGGCTCGGGGCGAAGTAGCTTCTGCGCCTCCGCTCACAACAAACAAGTCTACATCCCCATCCATATCGGCGTCAAAAAAGATGGCACCGTGGTCTTCGTAAATCTTGTCTTGCTCCCATGTAGCAGTGGAAAAGGGACGGAAGGTGCCATTGGGCTGTTGCACATATAGAGCAGCAGGTTGGTCAAAAGCATTGCCTACAAAAAAGTCGTCTAACAGGTCATTGTTTACATCGCCCACCGCTACCAATGGACCTAATTCCGTTACCTTCCAAATATTCATTGGCCAGGCCTCAAAATCGTTGTATTCGTTTTCTAGGTGGGTAAATCGGATACCGGCGTTCTGAGGTGCGCTCGTGAAAAGCGGCTCCGCTGCGATCGCTGGGCTGAGATGTGCTACGTAGCCCTTAGCATCGCTTTGTCTGAGCACCAACCGTTGATTGGCCTTCACCTCAGTAAGAACTTGGATTTTTCCGTCGGGCCATCGCACAAGGAGGGTATCCACTTTAGGAGTATTGCCTAGGCCAAAGTGAATGAGGTGTTCTACTGAGGAAAAGATGCCCCGAGTAGGGAAGTTTTCCGCGTATTGTACTTTGCCGCCGCCGTAGCGAATAAGAACTGAAGCGCCCACACCTTGAGTGTTAGGCGCCTGGCCTTGGAATTTGATTTGAAGAAAGTTGCTGTTTGGTCTGTTAGTGGCTAGATTTTCGTACACGAAGGCAGGTTCTTCTAAATTATTAACCACGAGATCTAGGTCGCCATCGTTGTCTAAGTCGGCCCAGGCAGCGCCACACGACCACGAAGCAGGTATGGTCATCCATTGGCCTCCGCGGTCAGTAAATGTCCAGTCGCCGCGATTTTGAAAGCAGAAGTTGCGCACCTTGAACGAGGGCAGCATATTTATAAACGCTTCAAAGTCGGGGAATACGTCGCGCAACGGGCGTCCGGCGGCCTTTTTAGCGATTTCAGGCAGGCGAAAATCGCGAAAATCCCGGTCAGTGAGTTCGCGCCGATAGCCGTTCGTAACGTACAAGTCACGCCAGCCGTCGTTGTCCATGTCAAAGAGCAGCGCACTCCACGACCAGTCCGTCTGGAAGATTCCCGCTAGGCAACCAATGTCGCTGAATGTCCCATTTCCATTATTGCGCTGCAGCACATTGCGCACAACAGGCTCAAAGTAGCCGTTTTGAATCATAATGGTGTAATTACTCTGGCTACCTGTGCCGAGCATTGTTTTACGGCGGAAATTTTTGGCAGCCAGCATGTCGGCAGCAACTAAGTCTATCCAGCCATCGTTGTCAAAATCTGTAAGGTCGGTACCCATGGTATGCTGCGTACAATGCTGGAAATAATCGCGGATGCGGTCTGTGAAAGTACCGTTGCCGTTGTTGATGTAGACGTGGTCGGGCTGAACGAAATCATTGCCTACGTACACGTCTATCCAGCCGTCGCGGTTGAAGTCAGTCACACTAACGCTAAGTCCATAACCTAAGTTCCACACGCCTGCTTGCTTACTAATATCGGTGAAACGGACAAGGCCTCCACCCTTTGGCGTGTCATTGCGGTAGAGGCGATCGGTGTCGTATTCTGAGCGCGGATGAAGCAAAGGATGGTATTTGCCATCTGGCCCTAGTCGAGCCTCTACCTTATTAGTATACACACCTTCGGTGGGGTAATTGAGCAGATAGACGTCTAGATCACCGTCGTTGTCGAAGTCGAAAAAGTTAGCTCCCGTACAGGCACTTAAATCGCCCAGGCCATACTCTTCGGCGCGCTCCGTGAAAGTTACCACGCCATCCTTTCCTACGCCGTTGTTGACAAACAGGCGATTGCGGCGCACCTCGCCTTTTTCCGGTCCGCCTCGACATACGTATAGGTCTAACCATCCGTCGGCGTTGATATCTACTACCGTAGCAGCGGTCTCAAAGCCGTCCTC
Organism: Saprospiraceae bacterium; assembly: GCA_025055285.1. Taxonomy (GTDB): domain Bacteria; phylum Bacteroidota; class Bacteroidia; order Chitinophagales; family Saprospiraceae; genus M3007. The sequence goes on along the minus strand of JANWXM010000015.1, from coordinate 5,251 downwards.
TGAGCCAACTCCGGCCGCATCTGTGATGTCTCGAAACTTTAGCCCGCCAGCATTCTGATACAGTCGATTCTTGCCATTACTGCATATAAAGTAGATGTCTACTAAATCATCGTTGTTAAAGTCGCCTACGGCTACACCACCTCCGTTGTACATGTTGATGTTAGTGGTAATGTTATTTTCATAAGTTTCTTCGATGCGGTTCGCAAAGTCGATGCCGCACTCTTCGGGTGTAAGCAAACGCAGCAGTGGATTTTTTGCCGTCAGGGTAGGTTCACTCGGCACGGCCTGTTGATTTCGATGAACGCGCTCTTGGCGACAGGAGCCTACACATATCATAATATGCAGAATGCCGAAGATAAGCCAAGCAGGTTTCATAGAAATAATTTTCTCCCAAAAAACGACCCCCAAAGTTAAGCGCTTCATAAGGTGATATGAGGCCTTCTCTGGAGGAATAAGGTCGCAGCGCTTAGTTTTTCCTTGCACACCAGTAAAGCCTCAAAAGGAGAATGCCGCCGTACGGTAGACAGAGCTCTAGCCTAACAACATAAGTGCTTATCCATAGGCCTAGTTAATGGAGTCAACTGTGATAAACGTTGCCGGTTGCCACAGGCTGCGTTCGTTGCAGGCGACGGTTTTGTGCAGAAGGCAACGTCACCGTGTAGCAAAGGTCTCTTGAGAGTGTGTTAGAGGTAAGCCTTGCCATGGCTTTTGGCAAATCTTTCACGCCAGAAGTGTGTCCTCTCGGCTTTTGAGGCATACGTGCAGCGCGGCGGTCAGAAACTGCGTTTCGAGAGAAGCCCTCCAGAGATGTGTTTACTCCTATAAACACGGATTTAGGCTCAGCGAACGAAAAATATTGAAGGTACGTTCCCGCACAACTTTAGCTTTTATAGCTATTTAAGGTGTTTATATACAAGGCTTTATATGTTCACTGCCCCATCAGTGTCCGCGTTGAAAAAAATTTTTTTAAAAAAGCTTGCTCCTTTTTTTGAGCATAGAAATATATTTGTGCCCGGAAAAGGAATGCTAAGGCAAACGTTGATTTTAATCGGCAATTTTGGATACGTTAGAGCCGCGATAGTGGCAAAAAGGAGGCAAAAGAGTTTTCCGCATTTTCTAGAGCGGTTGCTTTTGAGATGAGGGGGCGAGAGTGGCAGGGTTTTTGCCGCAATAGGGTGTAGATAGCATAATCCTTATGTCGATATAACAAGGAGTAATCTCATGAAAAGAGGGAAGAGGCATTGGGGATTGGGGGCTTATCCCGGCTGTTCTGAAGAGGGTAGAGATCTTCAGAAGAGCCGCTTTTCTTTTGAATAGAAATGTGCAAAAACGTAAATTTTTTAACTTAAAATCGCTTAACACATGAAAAGAATGTTTGCAAATCTCGTCCAGAAGTCTGTGGCGGCAGTGCTGCTCGTCTTTGGAGCGCTGCTCTGTGGCACTTCGAACGTTGAGGCGCAGATTGGTTCAGCCCAAGACGTGGGTACGAATTGGGTGGACCAAGGCGAAGCAATGGTTCGAGTGAAGAACACAGTGGAGGTACTCGGTCAAGACCCGAATGTCAATTTCACGGGTTCAGATGCCTACATTCGTGTGCATTATTTCAAAGCGGTGTATCGCCGCCTGTACCAAGATGAGCCAGTTTATTTGGCGGTGCTTCATCCATTGCAGCAGAATCCAAGTGCATTCATTGCTCCAGACGTAATTCCGGGAGTGACACTAACGGATGCTCAGCGCCAGGCACTATTTAACGAGGCAAAGAATCTGCTTAAGAATTAAACCTGTACTTAACCGTTTGAATCTGACTCTAAATTTCTTTTTTTGAAGGTTTTAAAAACAACGTTCATCTCATGAAAAAGAGAAATACATTTATGTGGGTAGTGGCGTTGCTAGCGTGTTTGGTCTCACACGCAGTGATTGCCCAGACAAACGTCAACCACCCGTTCAACTCCAATGCTGGTACTTTTACCAACACGGGTGCGGCGGGCTTCTTCTATAACTATTACGACGATGGAGGCCCGACCTTTAACTATTCAAACAACCAATGCTACCTGACTAACCGGATTACTTTTGCGCCGAGCAACCCGGTGACGCATCGCACGCGCGTAACGTTCACCTCGTTCTCGGTGGAAAGTAGCTGGGACCCGCTTTACATATTTAACTCGGCTACCGCTGGTACTAACCCAGTGCCGGGTGGTGGAGGGGCTCCTGTTGGTGTGGGTGGAGGTTGCCCATCTGCGCCGGCTGGCGGGTTCTACACGTCGCCCGGGACTATTATTGCTAATACAGGCATAGCGGCCGTAGGCTCTAACCCGTCGGAGGCGCTTTCCTTTTCGTTTGCTTCTGACTTTTCGGTGACCTTAGCTGGCTGGGCGGCTGTAGTGGATCAGATAGCTGTTTTGCAATGTGCTCTGGTACAGCCCGCTAACATTACGGTGAATGCTTCAGCAACGGCTTGCCCGGGCCCGGTGCCAATTGCCGCTCCGGCTACGAACCCAAGCAACTGCGTTACTTCGCTGGGTTTATTGTTCCAGTATAGCGTCAATGGCGGTCCCTTCCAGACGGTGCCCTATGCTACTTCAATTACCGTCAGCGGTCTTCAGTTGGGGCCCAACGTGATTGTCTGGCGCATTGTGAATCCGGCAGATGGTTTAGTTGTCTCGTCGGTCACTCAAGCAGTAACGGTGGTGGACAACGTCCCGCCGACTATCACCTGCCCGCCTAATGTAACGTTAAATCTCGGTCCAGGCGCATGCTCTACCTTTTATTCTTACTCAGTGGGCCTCACAGACAACTGTCCATTTGTCGTGCCACAAACGCCGGTGCAGCTGCCTGCTAGCTTCCTACCGCATGGTGGAGGCGTAGTGTTTACGCTACAGGGCAATAATGCTCCCGGTGGTTATTTGTTTGATTTAACGAACACAGGTACGAATACGGCCACAATTACGGGCTTCGGAATTCGCTACGGCAACCCAGCCTTTGGTGCTGTGAATCCGCCCAAACAAGTGCGCGTATGGACGAAAGCCGGGACGTATGTGGGCTTTGAGACGAATCCGGCTCCATGGTCCCTTGATGGCGGTGGTAACAAAGTGATCACAGTGATCCCACCATATTTCGCTACAGGCACAGGTCCGCTGGCGCAAGTGCCGCTGAGCACGCCTTACGCAGTAGCTCCAGGTGCGGTGCGAGCCTTCTTCATTTATGGTATTGATGCTTGCCCAGTGTTTAACTACTTCACCAACGTGGGTCCGCAGACAAATGGCCCGTGGACGATGCAGGGCGGCCCAATCGCCTTTACGGACTTCTCCCCAGGACCACCCTCTTACTTCCAGCTAGGCGCCCAGTCCGCGCCCAATATTCAGGTGAATTACAGTATCGAAATACCTGCCGTTCCGGTACAGACAGCAGGTTTGCCCTCTGGAGCGGAGTTTCCGATTGGCGTGACGACGAACTGCTTCCGCGGCACCGATGTGGCGGGCAACACTGCTACTTGCTGCTTCACTGTAACCGTGCGGGAGTTTCCCAATCCGACACAAAACTTGACGTGTAATAATAACGTGCAGATATCGGTTGACCAAAATTGTTCGGCCTTTGTGAACGCTGACCAAGTGCTGGAGGGTGGACCCTATCGGTGCTACGACAATTATGTGGTGGAGGTAGACAAGACGCTGCCCTTTGGTAACGGCCCATGGATTCGCGTTAGCCGCGGCCCGAGCTTCCCAGGTTTTGGCCCACCGACACCGCTGGGTCCAGACGACGTAGGAAAGACCTACTATGTGCGTGTGACAGACCCATCTACAGGTCAGATGTGCTGGGGCTCGATCACGATTGAAGATAAGTTGCCGCCAGTATTGAGGTGTGAAGAGACCTTCGTAGCTTGCAATGCTTCGACAAAGCCGTGCGTAGACCCAATCACCATTTTGCCAGCCGACCCAGTTCAGCTTCCGGCTTCGTTCTTGCCGCATGGCGGTGGTGTAGTCTTTACGCTACAAGGTAACAATGCGCCGGGAGGTTATTTGTTCGACCTGCGCAACAACGATCCGCTGCCCTTGGTGATTACAGGCTTTGGCATCCGCTACGGTAACCCGGCCTTCGGAGCAGTCAATCCGCCTAAACAAGTGCGCGTGTGGCGCCGTAATACGCCGGGCTCTTACGTAGGTTTTGAGACTGATGCATCAGCTTGGACGCTTGACGGTGGTGCGGCCAAGGTGATTACGGTTATTCCGCCGTATTTCGCTACAGGCACAGGCCCGCTGGCGCAAGTGCCGCTGACGACCGAAGTTACCGTGCAGTCGGGAGCGACGCAGGCGTTCTTCATCTTCGGCGTGGATGCTTGCCCGGTATTCAACTACTTCTCTCAAACAGGTCCGCAGACGAATGGCCCGTGGACGATGCAGGGCGGTCCAATTGCCTTTACGGACTTCCCCAGCGCGACATATTTCCAGATAAACGCGCAATCGGCGCCGAATATCCAAGTAAATTACAAGAAGGAAGCACCACCGACTTGCTTGCCTAACCGTCTGAGACTGAATATTGATGCTTTTGAATTCGTAGGCCCAGATGGTTCACCTAACTATCGCGTTAACCGCGGCGCAGGTACGCCGGTCATGGAGGCATGCTCGGATGTCACGCTCTCGTATTCTGACGTAGCGGTGGTCAATGAGCCTTGCAGTAGCCCGAACACGCAGACGATTACGCGTCGTTGGACGGCCGTTGATGCTAGCGGCAGGGTGTCCACATGCCTTCAGCGCGTCAACGTGCTGCGTCCGAAGCCTTCCGACTTGTCGCTGCCACCCAGTTACGACGACATAGACAAGCCGTCCATCTCCTGCGTAGGCAGCGCTTATCCAACGCCGGAGTATTTGGAAAGCATAGGCCGTCAAGGGTTTCCGTATATTTTCGGCAAGCCTATTGCGTGTGGCGGATACGATTGGACGTATAGCGATGTACGCATTAGCGTATGCGACGGCACCTACAAGATTCGCCGCCGGTGGACGATTCTCAACTGGTGTGATCCGAAGTTGGGCCGCGAGTACGATCAGATCATCAAGGTGACGGACAACGGGGCGCCGACGTTGGCGTGTCCGGCGAACTTGACGGTGGGTACGGATCCGTTCCAGTGCTGTGCGACGGTGGACTTGCCGGACATTATTGTGTCGGACAACTGCTCGCGCATTAAGCGTGTTGGAGCGCGGATTTTGGGTTTTGACCCGCAGACGAACCAGCAGATTGCGGAGTTTAACGTAGCGGG
>JANWXM010000014.1:4857-85833 GCA_025055285.1 Saprospiraceae bacterium | reverse complement strand
TCTTGTGTCTCCATCCTGCAAGATTACAACTTTTGGCATTATTCTCTATTTTTGGAAGAAGGGGTGCGGAAGATGCATTTGAAGGGCGTTGCTGAGAAGGGACTAGCGCAGATACGGCCGCCCAAAAAGCCGGACGGAACTTTCCCGTCCAGCTACTAAACAAAACCCTACATCGCGTCAGGCTACTGCTTGCTCATTCTCACGTACTCTGCGGTTTCTAGGGGCACCATAGCCGCTAGGTTTATTTGTTTGGGCAGGCAAGGAAGTTCTTTTCATGGGGAAAAGCGGAAGCCATAGCAATAGCGACTCATTGCCATCATAAACGCCTCTCGATAAGTGGGTGAAATGTTCAGGGTTGCACCATTAGATAAGACTACTGCGCCGTATTTATTGCGGATGTAGCGCACCACATGTTTCAGATGAATAGTGAAGGAGCGATGGATGCGCACAAAACGCCCTTCAGGTAGGAGACAATCCATCTCTCCCAGGCTGCGCGATAGGAGCACCTGACGTCCATCCACTAAGTGCAATGCCGTGTAATTGCCCTTTGCCTCTAGGTATAAAATTCTGCTTACCTTTTCGAAAATGAACCCTTCAAGGGTGGGCAAGGCTATTTTTTTGCACTTTGGCGATGCAGGTACGGGGCGGCGCTTTTTCAGACGCGAGCGCAGCGGAGCTAGAGTGCTCAGTTCCAATACTTCGGCAGCAGAGAGGGTTGTTGTTGTGACGGGCGTGTGCATGGCAGTCATAGTTCTACTCCAATGTATTTGTATGCTCAAAGATGCCTGCATGCGCGTCCTTTGAACAAACTCAGTTGTGGGTATAAGTCAGGTTTCTGAAATTTGCTAAATTTTCCGCCGAAAATAATGTTATGTCCAAGCCACCTTCTGATAAATTGTACCGGCTCGTTAAGAGCCTAACACCTGCTGAAAAGCGGTATTTTCGGATATTTGTTGGGCGCATGCAGACACCCAGCAAGTACATGCAGCTGTTCGAGGCTATCGCGCGCTCCAACCATTTTGATGACGAAGCCTTACGCTCAGAAATATATCCCGACAACGGCCAGGGTAGCCAAAAATATCCAGAGTTGAAGGCTTATCTTTTTGACTTGATACTCAAGAGCTTGCAGGCATATGATGAAAGTTGCAGGGCTGAATTTCGGCTCAATCACCTCCTGCAGAGCACAGTTGTGCTGTACCGACGCGGTCTTTACGACGCTTGTGAAGACTGCTTGAGCAAAGCGGAGCGGCTGGCGCTGCAGTACGAGTCTTTCGCTCACTTGCTCGAGATAATTCGTTGGCAGAAACACTTGGCCTATGCGCGAATGGACGTAGACCTCCTCCATAAGCATCTGAATGCTTTGCTAGCCCGAGAGCGCGAGATTGCCGAACAGCTAATGGAGGTGCTTGAGTACCGCAATCTTTTTTTGCAGGCATATCTTCTAGTAAAGCGAGAGGCGCTTTTGCATTCTCCTGCGGGTCAGCAACAATTGCAGGCGTTGCGTCAGCACAGTTTACTGCAGACGCCGGGTCGCACCCGTTCGCATACGGCTCGAGTACTTTTTTATCGAACACTCAATTTGTGTCATTACGCTGCAGGCGAACGCGAGGCTTTCTACGAGAGCGGGAAAGCCCTCGTTGCCCTCCTGGAAAGTAAGCCGCATTTTCTGCGCGAAAACCAAGCCGACTATATCGCTGCACTGAGCAACAGCATTCTCTCTTGTGGCTTAACCGGCCGATATGGCGAGGCGGAGAGAATTTTGAATAAACTAAGAAAAATCAATCCACTAACTCGAGACGATGCCCTTAAAATCCACCGCCAGTACTATACCAATAAATTTGCACTCTGCATCTTTACAGGTGCCTTTGAAGAAGCTCGTCGAGAAATGGAGCGCTGCCAGCAGGAGGCAATTTGCTTTGCGCCTCACGAGTATGAAACAGCGAGCTTCTACTTTCAATACTGTTACATCTGCTTCGGTTGTGCAGATTACGACCGTGCATTAACCTACTTGAATGCTTGGAATAATCAGCCTCGTACCCTTGAGCGCGAAGACCTACAAAGCTTAGGGCGTATTCTGGCCATGATTCTTCATTTCGAAATGGGGAATACACTTCTTCTCGAGTCTTTGCTTCGTTCAACGGCTCAACTCTTGCGCCGAAAGAAACGACTTTACGCTTTGGAGAAAAGCTTCCTGCATAGCATGAGTGAACTCCTAAGTGCTCCGGATCCTGCTGCCCAAAGGATTATTTTTCAAAAATTGCAACACAGCATCCGTTGCCTTCTTTCCCACTCAGAAACGCAAGCCCTCCTACAAACCTTTGACCTTGAGGCCTGGATAGAGGCCAAACTAGAGAATCGCTCCTTTGCTTCCGTAGTTCGAGATAAATGGCGCCGTCAGGGTGCTGCTTCTTAGCCTCCAAACGCAGTATGTTCGCTAGGGTTATGGCTAAGCGGCGTAGTCGTTCCTCCCAATTCATCGGAGCGCGTGTCTACCGACGTCCAGCGCGTGCGATAAGTAAAACGCCGCCCGCGAACCTCATAGCGACCTCCCTTAATTTGCCTCATTCGTTCTGCATCGAGTACTGTAGCGAAGCTTTGTATTTGCAGCTCTTGCAAGGAAAGTTTTGTCTTTTTCATGACGATGTAAGTTTGAGTCCTCAGCGGTTAAATACAGCCGAAAAATAAGCAATGAATGACGATTGGGAGCGTATTGCGAGTTACATTTTTATTCAAAAATCAGGTTTCTGATTTGTCAAGCATCTCGATGAATTCGGGTTCAAATCCCGCGCGTAGGAGAGCTGCTTGCACTTTTTGACGGGCATGAGGGTGGTTAGCATATTGCCGGCGTTTTTGTTGTGCCACTCGATGCAAGACAGTCATGTACTCTTCAGGGTCAAGTGCACTTAACGTCTGTTCTATGATGTGAGGCGCAATACCCTTCTGGCGAAGTGCCTGTCGGATGCGCAAGCGCCCCCATCCCTCGAGGCGCAACTTGTCGGCTGCAAAAGCTCGAGCATAGCGCTGTTCATCAACGAAGCGCTCTCGGCGTAAGTGCTCCCAGAGAGCACGAGCCTCCGTTTCGGATAGTTCCCATTGAGCAATTTGGCGCCGTACTTCGGAGGGTGCGCGCTCCCTGCGAGCGCAGTATCGCTCTAATGCCTTGTATGCCTGAGCAATTCCTCCTTTCCGCAAAGGTTGGTGTTTGTGCGAGGTCTGCATGCTATCGCTGCGCAATCTTTCTAAAAGTGAAGCAAGAGAGAGAAATAACTCAAAAACAACACGTTACGCCAAAGTTTTTGTAAATAGAAAAAACTCTGATACGACAAAGGTAATAGCCCTTGCGCAGACAAGACAAGGCGGAAGGTCGCTTTCTTTGGGTTGCCTCGGTTCGCTACAGCAAGGGTATTGAACGTTTCGCCATTGTCCAACAGAAGCGCGGTGCTTCAACGCCAATAAGACGCCCTATACTGTTCGTGTGTAGCACAGGAGCAAATTTTTATCACCTGTAAGCAAATGCTAAATCTTTCCGCGAAGGGCTCCCCTAAATTAGACCTGAATTTTTCCCACTTAACCTACTGGAGTTAAAGGCGCATGCTACTTTTGCCGCTCAATTGTTTGAACACGAGTGAAGAAAATACTTGTTCTAGGCGCTGGTCGTTCAGCTACAGCGTTAATTGATTACTTGCTGCAACATGCATCGGAAGACGACTACGGCGTAATAGTAGCCGATGCACAGCCAGACTTAGCACACCAGAAGGTGGGTGGCCATTGGCGTGGGCAAGGAGTAGGGTTAGACGTCGCAGATGTGCCTCGGCGGCGTGCGCTTATCGAGGCGTGCGACGTGGTGGTGTCGTTGCTGCCGCCGACCTTACATGTTGAAGTTGCCCGCGACTGTTTGAGCTTGAACAGGCATCTTGTGACAGCCAGTTATATTTCGGAGGAGCTGCGTGCCCTTGATGGAGAGGCGCGCGCCCGAGGGCTGGTGTTTATGAACGAGTTGGGTCTCGATCCTGGTCTTGACCACATGAGCGCTATACAGCGCATTCGACACATTCAGCAGCGGGGTGGTCGAATTGTGGCTTTTTACTCCGCGACGGGAGGACTGGTAGCTCCAGAGAGTGATGACAACCCTTGGCACTACAAATTCAGTTGGAATCCGCGCAACGTAGTGTTGGCCGGCCAGGGTATGGCGCAGTACCTGGAGGATGGACGCCTGAAACTTGTTCCCTATCACCGCCTGTTTAGCCAATATCGGCTAATCCACGTACCTGGCCTAGGCGCTTGGGAGGTGTATGCCAATCGCGACTCGTTAAAATATCGGGAAATTTATGGTCTTCAACAAGCAAAGACACTCTTTCGCGGCACGATTCGCCATCGCGGTTTTTGTGACGCATGGCATGCTATCGTTCAATTAGGCCTTACGGAGGCGAATTTCACCATTCCAAACAGCAAGGAGATGACGTATGCCGGACTTGTCGAGGCCCTCTTAGGCCAAAATGCCTCTGAAGGCGGGCTGCGAAAAGCTGTGGCAAGATTGCTCAACCTTGAACTGGAAGGTCCGGTCATGCGTCAATTGGAGTGGCTAGGCCTTTTCGAAGAACGACCTATCGGAATAGAGAGTGCTTCACCTGCTTTGGCCTTAGAGCAACTGCTCTTAGAAAAGTGGGCCATGCACCCGCACGACCGCGATATGATTATCATGCAACATCTATTTGAGTACGACTTTCAAGGACAGCATCGCCGTTTGACTGCCACTTTGGTAGCCAAAGGCGACGATCGTACGCACACAGCTATGGCGCGCTTAGTAGGTTGGCCAGCTGGCATATTTGCCCGAAAACTGCTGTTGGGCGCAGCGGCTCCGCCAGGAGTAAGCACCCCCACGCATCCAGAGGTTTATGAACCACTTTTAAGAGAACTAGAACGCATGGGTGTGCGTTTCACGGAGGAAGAAGAAATATGCTCACAATAGGGTGCCCGTCTAGTCTCTTAGGAGAGCTGGAGCTTTCAAATCGCTCGAGATCGGCTGCGGTGCAATTCGCTGGTGTTCTACCTTTGCCGTCATGCAGCAAATGATGCAAATTGTTTTCTGGGGAAGTGCAGCAGCGCTGCTGTACACCTATTTTTTATATCCTCTTCTAATGTGGGTGTTAGCTCGCAAAAAGCAGTATACTCATGACCAGTATGCTCAAGACGACCCTGCGCTTCCCGTTATATCGGTACTTATGGCCGCATACAACGAAGAGCGGGTCATCGGAGAAAAACTCTATAGCCTCACTCAACAGGATTATCCTGCTGAAAAATTGCGCATTTATGTAGGTTCTGATGGTTCCACAGACCGCACGAATGACCTAGTAGCCCATGCCTTCGATAGGCATTTTCCGCTTCTTCACGCTCATTTCTCCGTATTTCGCAAACGACGCGGTAAACCACCTGTTATAAACGACTTAGCAGCGCGGGCGCAAGCAGATTTTGAACGCCTCTATACTGGTCAGTCTAGCCCTGAACATCTCTTCGTACTCACCGATGCCAGCGTAATACTCGAACCGCAAACGCTTTATCGACTAGCGCGCCACTTCAAGGATGAGCGCATCGGTTTGGTGGATACCCATATCCTCCCTAAAGGTTTGCGAACCAAGGGCATAAGCCGAAGTGAGTATCAATACTTAAGTGCTGAGGCACGCTTGAAACATTGGGAAAGCCTTGCTTGGAGGCAAATGATGGGCCCCTTTGGTGGTTGCTATGCGCTACGAGCTCGCCTGTTCGAGCCTATCCCTCCGCGGTCTCTGGTAGACGATTTCTGGCTGGCCTTTCGGGCGCTGGAGCGCGGTTATTGGGCCATTAATGACCTAGACGCCATATGCTACGAAGCAGCTACTCATCGGATGACTGACGAGTACCAGCGCAAGAAACGCATTGCTGCAGGGAATTTTCAAAACCTGTTCCGCTTCTGGCGCTGGATAGCGCCGCCAGCAACGCGGCTTGGCTTTAGCTTTTTTTCACACAAAGTGTTGCGCTGGTTTGGCGGCTTTTTCCTCGCTTTCATGTTTTTATCAGCTGCCTACCTAGCCTTTTTTGATGCCTTTTATCGAGTATTGTTCGGAATTATGGCAGGTGGAGCAGTGCTTTCTTTTGCCTGGTATCTCTTGCACGAACGTTTATCGTTACCCTCTAGTCGTCTCTTGCAAAACATCGCTTATTTTCTAGCCATGAATGCGGCTCTTCTTGCGGGCTTTTTTAGGTGGCTCCGTGGAATTCGAGATAATACATGGCAACGGACAAACCGCGAATAGTTTAGCGCTGTTTTAAACCGCATTCTTTTCGCTTTTCTCTCATCTTCTCGCCACATGAGCGATATCCAACTAAACACCATTGAGGAAGCCCTTCTTGAACTCCGCGCAGGGCGCGTAATTATCGTCGTAGACGACGAAAACCGTGAAAACGAGGGTGATTTTGTTTGTGCTGCGGAGCTTGTAACACCTGAGATCATCAACTTCATGGCTCAACACGGACGTGGTTTAATTTGTGCTCCTATCGAAGAAAAGCGAGCCGATGAGCTGGACTTACCGCTCATGGTTAATGCAAACACTGCCTTGCATGAAACTGCTTTTACTGTCTCAATTGACCTCATCGGCCACGGGTGCACTACGGGCATCAGCGCCCACGACCGCGCTGCTGGTATCCGACACTTAACCAATCCAAACGCTAAACCTAGCGACTTCGCCCGACCAGGTCACATTTTCCCCCTGCGCGCCAAAAGCGGCGGCGTATTGCGCCGAGCAGGCCATACGGAAGCAGCAGTAGACCTGGCCCGATTGGCAGGCTTGTATCCCGCCGGTGTCTTGGTCGAGATCCTCAACCCTGACGGCTCTATGGCTCGCTTGCCTGAGCTGATTCAAGTAGCCAAAAAATTCAACCTTAAAATTATTTCCATCGATGACCTTATCGCTTATCGCATGCGCACGGAGCGTTTGGTGCGTCGGGAGCTAGAAACGCGCATGAAAACGCTCTTCAGTGAGTTTGAAGCAATCGTGTATACTGACGTTTCTTGCGGCGACTGCCACTTAGTGCTCAAAAAGGGTCGCTGGAGCGAAGACGAGCCGGTGCTTGTGCGCGTCCATTCCTGGTCAGAAACGGGCGGTATCTTAGGCAATATTCTAGCTGATTACGGCCAACAAATTCAACGGGCTTTGCAAAAAATCGCCACTGAAGGCAAAGGCGCCTTCGTCTATTTGCGCCAAAGCGATAAGGCTGACTTGCTTTCGCGCTTGAAAATTTATCAGAAATATATGGAAGCGGGAGAGCCGGAGAAATTCGATTTGCACACGAGCATGGGTAAGAAGGACTTCGGAATTGGAGCCCAAATTTTGCGCGACTTGGGCATCAGCAAAATACGGTTACTGACCAACAATCCACGTCCTCGCACAGGCTTTATAGGCTATGGGTTGGAGATCGTGGAAAATATTCAACTAAAATGAGGCAATAAGACAAAATCTTTTTTATTCCTAGGCGTCAAATTTGTCGAATTGCATAAACCTCTTTCCTATAAATACGACCTTTCACAACGCTGTTCGTTTGTTGTATTTTTGCTTACTGAGTGCACTCATGCAAAGAAGAACGCCTGTAGTTACGCCTTATGGAGGCGAATCTGAAACCAAGAAGGAGCAGGTGGGCCGCATGTTTGACCGAATTGCTCGGCGCTACGACGTGCTCAACCGCCTGTTGTCATTGGGCATTGACCTATACTGGCGACGCAAGGCCTTGCGCTATTTGAAAAACGCTCCCCGACCGCTAGAAATTCTAGACGTTGCTACAGGCACCGCCGATGTAGCCATCCTGGCCGCTGAGATGCTCAAACCTTGCCGCGTTGTGGGCATAGATATTGCCTCTCAAATGCTCAACATAGGGCGAGAAAAAGTGGCTCGAAAGGGGTTACAAGACGTTATTACACTTCAAAGCGGCGACGCCGAGCAACTCCACTTTGCTGACGAGAGCTTCGATGCCGTAACTGTAGCTTTTGGAGTGCGCAATTTTGAGCATTTAGAAAAAGGGCTCGCAGAAATTCGCCGCGTCCTCCGCCCAAAGGGGCGCGTGATAATCTTAGAGTTCTCTCATCCCACGGTTGCGCCCTTTAAGCAAATTTATCACCTCTACTTTAAATACGTTTTGCCCGTTGTTGGTCGTTTGACTTCGGGTGATCAACGCGCATACACCTATCTTTACGAAAGCGTACAAGCTTTTCCGCAGGGAAACGAGTTCCTTGATATACTCAACAAAACCGGTTTTAAGCACCTACAATGCGAACAACTCACTCTAGGCATCTGCTCTATCTACACGGGCGTAAAAGGCTGATAACAATTGTATGGCTTGCTTTTTTTGCCCTATCGGCCACTTTTGCTTGGGCACAACGAGCAAAAGGATATAACTTCAATTACAAAGACTTTCAGGCCAAGCCCTACTACTTCGGCATAAGTCTGGGGATGAATTTCAGTGATTTTAAAATTTATCACTCGCGCCAATTTATCCGAAACGACTCTTTTGCGCGTGCTGAAGCGGTAAGGGGGCCAGGATTTAACTTGGGCATCGTATCGAACCTGAAAATTGGAGAGTATTTCGACGTGCGCGTTTTGCCTACCCTTTCCTTTGTAGAGCGCAACCTGCGTTATACTCGCCCAGGAGATGGCGTGCAGGCTATCAACCGTCGTATTGAGTCTGTTTTAGTAGAAATGCCTTTCCAGGTTCGCTACAAGTCGGCAGCATATCATGACTTTCGTATCTTCCTCGTCGCAGGAGCCAAGTATATTTTCGATGTGGCTAGTGATTCGCGTACTCGCCAGGCTGCTGACCTGGTTAAAATCTCTCCCACCGATTTTCAGTTTGAATACGGCGCTGGGGTACAGTTCTTTTTCCCATATTTCATTTTTTCTCCCGAATTTAAGGTCTCTCATGGGCTGAATAACATTCTTTTGTATAACGAGCGCCTACAACAAAGCACCGTTTTAGAGAAAATTCTTTCGCGCACTTTCACGATTACTTTTTATTTTGAGGGCTGAAAAACCGTTGTTTAGGCGAAAGCTAAACCGACCTTTAGCCTCATGATCGCACCGCACACTGTACGCGAAATCCTGGACGCTGTGCGCATCGAAGAAGTGGTGGAAGAGTTTCTTACGCTGCGCCGCCGCGGGGCTAATTGGGTGGGTTTGTGTCCGTTCCATGCAGAGCGCACCCCTTCCTTCAATGTTAACCCGGCCCGCAACATTTTTAAATGCTTCGGCTGCGGCAAGGGCGGTGATGCGGTCACTTTTCTCATGGAACATGAGGGCTTCACTTATCCGGAAGCCCTGCGGTGGTTAGCCCGGAAGTATCGTATTGGAATCCAGGAAATTGAGCGTACTCCTGAGCAGTGGGCTCAACAGCAGCAAGCCGAGTCTCTATATCTTGTCAATGACTTTGCCGCTCGCCACTTTCAGCAACAGATGTTCGACACCGATGAGGGCAAATCTGTGGCACTTAACTACTTCCGTCAGCGCGGCCTGAATGAAGAGACGATGCGCACCTTTGGCCTGGGCTATGCTCCAGACCAGCGCGATCTGCTCGTGCAAAAGGCCAAGCAGGCCTGTTACGACATAGCCTTGTTGAAGAGGGTAGGGCTTGTAAGTACCGACGGAACGCGTGACTTCTTCCGCGCTCGGGTCATTTTCCCTATTTACGCCATGTCGGGCAAAATCGCCGCCTTTGCTGGCCGCACGCTTTCTTCCGACAAGAAACTACCCAAATACATCAATAGCCCGGAGAGCGAGATATACCTCAAGGGAAAAACGCTATATGGTATCTATCAGGCCAAGAAGGCCATTCGCAAGAAAAACGAGTGCTTGCTGGTAGAAGGTTACATGGACGTTATTTCGCTTCATCAAGCAGGCATCGAAAACGTTGTCGCCTCCAGCGGCACCTCTCTTACAGAGGGACAACTGCAGCTCATTCGGCGCAACACGCAGAATTTAACCATCCTTTACGATGGCGATCCGGCGGGTGTACGGGCAGCGCTGCGAGGATTGGATTTAGCTCTAGAGCAAGACCTCAACGTGCGTGTCGTCCTCTTGCCAGAAGGCGAAGACCCAGACAGTTACATCCGCCGCATAGGCCCTCAAGCCTTCGAGCAATACATTGCAGCGCAGGCAAAAGATGTTATCTTGCTGAAAATGAGCCTGCTGCTAGATGACGTCCGAAGCAATCCTGCCCGCTGGGCTGAGGTAATCAAAGACATGGTGAACAGTATCGCTAAGATACCTGACCCTATCCGCAGGATTGCATACGTGCGCGAGTGTGCCACCCATATGGGCGTAGGGGAGCAAACTCTATTGGCAGAGATAACGAGGCTAATTCGCGCTGAAATGCGCAAAAAGGCGTACAAAGAAGCGCATCAACCTAGTAGTATCTCTGACTCAATAGAGCAGGACCCACCTCCTGGCGAACCTACTCCTCCGGCGGAAGCTCCCTCGTTAGGTGCTCAGCCTCGTGCTATTGCCTCAGCGACAGACGAGTTTCAAGAGCGCGATGTTATTCGGTTGCTTATTCAGTACGGTGGTCGAACATTGCCAGGCGAATCTATTACCGTGGCTGAATGGATCTTGGGCGATATCGAGGAATTGCTCAGTGAATTTGACAACCCGCTCTACGGCCGCATCGTTCGCGAATGTTATGCTCTGGTCACTCAGGGACAAGTGCTTGACCAAACCTATTTCACCCATCACAAATCGCAAGAGGTTGCCCAACTTGCGCTGGAGATGCTTTCTCAACCTTGGGAGTATTCGCCCAACTGGGAGAAAATGTGGCATCTACCCCTCCAGAACCAACCTATGCCTGAAGAGAACGCCGAAGCCGACATTCAACAGGCGTTGGCTATGTTTAAAATCCGAAAACTCAATCGGTTATTAGAGAAAAACAGAGAGCGCATCAAAGCAGCCAGCGCTGCTGGCGATGCAGCTGCCGAAAGGCAATATCTCCAAACTAACCAAAAGATTGAACAAGTGCGCAATCGCCTTGCCCGCAAGTACGGTATTGTGCTCTTTCCGCGCAAGTAAGTCTACTTTTGCTCGTCTTCTGCGAAAAAACGACTCTTGAAGAAGCAAGAAGGCGATTTTGTGGTAGGCCACTATACTCGAGCTGCCCAACTAGCTTCTCTCGCGCAGTCCAATTACGGAAAAAACACGGTATGAACTTTTTGGGAGAAATACCCAGGCGGATTGTTTACTAGGAGGCTCTAAATGGCCTTCTGGAGGAGTGTTAAATTTTTATTGCATCACTTTTTTTGTGCTGGGGTATTGGTTTCTTTCAAAGGCCCGCGTACCTTTGTGCCGTGCTCAGCATATTAAGCAGCGTTCCTCCTAATCCGTGTGAAGTCGGTTTTTGTCTTTCCTCATTCCCAGCCGCCGTTTTCCGATTCCAAAGTGCATCCTTACACCTTTAATCCGTATACGACCCGTAAAAAGGTCGCATTCGCCACTCCAAGAGGTTTACCCCAAGTGGAGGAGTTCCTGCGTCAAGGCGGCGGTGCGCCGTTATAATCTCATGGTCAGCCCCCTCCGGTCAGGCTCGCGGTGTGGGGCTTTTTTGCATTAAAACAGCCGCAGCTGCGGATTTTTATAGCGTTCGTGCAGGTCTAAATTGTAGGCAGGCATTTGTCGGGAGGCAAAGAATCGGTGTCGAGCGAGAAGAAACTGCTGACGGATGATGTCGGCGAAGCGGCCCTCTCCGCGCATACGGAGGCTAGGGCGAGAGTTGTGAAGGTTTCCGCCATGGATGTGGCGGATGCGATTGAGGATTTTGCGCGCGCGATCGGGCATGTTTTTGCGAAGCCAGTCTTCGAAGATAGGAGCGACGTCGCCGTTGAGGCGTACGACGGAATAGCCCAAGCCTAGGGCGCCGCGTTCGGCGGCAGCCTGAGCCATGGGTAGGATTTCGGCGTCGTTAAGACCCGGTATAATGGGCGCGAGCATAGCAAACACAGGTATGCCATAGGCGGAAAGGGTCTCTATCGTACGCAAGCGCTGTGCTACTGTGGCCGTGCGTGGCTCGAGGTACTGGCGCAACCGTTCATCCAAGGTGGTTAGGCTGATGGCCACGTGTACTAGGCGCTCGGCCGCCAACGCCTTGAGTAAGTCGAGGTCGCGCAAAATGAGGCTGTTTTTAGTGATGATACCCACCGGATGCCGATAGCGCCAAAATACCTCAAGGCATGCTCGAGTGATGCCGAACCGCCGTTCGGCGGGTTGATAGACGTCGGTGTTGCCGGCAAACATGATGGGCGAGGCTTTCCATGTTTCCTTCTTCAAAGCTGCCTCAAGGAGTTCTGCAGCATTGCGTTTGACGAGAATTTTGCGCTCGAAGTCCAAACCTGCACTGTAGCCCCAGTAAGGGTGGGTGTTGCGCGCGTAACAATAAACACAACCGTGTTCGCAGCCCTGATACGGATTTAAGCTCCACGCCGCTGGAATGTCAGAGCTTTCCACTCGATTTAAGATGGTTTTAGGATGTGTCTCCAAGTATTCGGTCTGCAGGTCGTCTGTTTCCCATTCGGCTTGGCGCAGCGCCCAGTCCATAGGCTCCTCATCGCGCACGATTTTCTCGTAAGGCGATGTAGGGTTAATCTGCGCTCCGCGTCCGCGCCAGTAGGGCGTTTTTTTCATATACTCTGAAGATTCAGGTCACTCAACAAAGTCTTCGTTTTTGCGGAAGTGCGTTTATGCCCACTTAGGCTCTTCCGCACTATTTTAAGTTGGAAAGATTCTTCAATGGCATAATCGCTCTTGAGCAGCCCGTACCAGTCGGAGGGCCTCTTCGAGTTGCTCATCGGGCGAAAGAAGTGTGTTGTCTATGACGACAGCATCTGGAGCTACGCGTAGGGGGCTATCGGTTCGCGTAGTGTCGAGGTAGTCACGAGCTTGTAAGTTTCGGCGAATTTCCTCCCAAGGCGCATCGATACCCTTGGCTGTCAGTTCCAAGTAACGCCGATTGGTGCGCACGTCGAGGTCTGCGGTTAAAAAAATTTTCACCTCGGCATCGGGAAACACTACTGTGCCAATGTCTCGCCCGTCTGCCACGATACCTCTGCGTTGGCCCATGGCTTGCTGGAGAGCCACCAAAGTGCGCCGAACTGCCGGAATAGCCGCTACTTGGCTAACATGCTCACTGACGCGAAGTTCGCGAATCTCTCGCTCTACGTCGCGTCCATTGAGAAAGACATGTGTCTGCCCATCTACGCACTTAAAATATATTTTTATGTTTTTGAGTGCCTCTTCTACGGCCTTTGAGTCTTCGTAGTTTATGCCGTTTTCTAAAAAGTAGAGGGTAACGGCGCGGTACATGGCACCAGTATCGAGATAGATATAGTGAAGCGCTTTAGCCAAAGCCTTGGCTAAAGTGCTTTTTCCACAAGAGGCATATCCGTCAATGGCAACGATGAGTTTCAAGAGCGGCTCCTTTCACGTTAGAGATAGTTCACGGGCAAAGATGCGGCTTTCTGCTGTCAGAACATTAGGAAGGTGCTTTGAAAGATGCATTATTTCCTCTGGTCAAAACAACAGGCCTCAACTTCCTCAAAATACCGAAAGATTGAAAGCGAGCACTAGTGTTGTAAATAAATGGTAAAAAATGCTAAGTACATCGCTGCGTTTACGGTCAAAGATTCTAAAACAAGATTGCTCCCCTGTTAAGCGCTCGTTTAAACGAGCGCGTGAGAACCTACTTCTACAAGTTTTAGGCGCCTTGCGGTGAAAAATTATATGTACAGGTGAGGAGTACTTCGATTGCGTCAACGGCTGCAAACCAGCCAACACCTTCGGAGGTACTAAATTTTTCGATATTTGCCGGCCACGTTTGTTAAACGATGCCCACTTATGCCTAAGAAAAAGGAAAAAGCACCTAGCGTTTCGCCGGTTAAGAAAGGTTCAATTAAGGCAGCGAGCCACCCTACCGCATTGCCCTCTCCTGCGCATGTTCGGCTCATCCAACCAGGTTTCTGGCGCAAACACGGACTAGCTGCAGGGTTAATTATGCTTTTGGCCTTTGCTCTCTATGCTGCGAGCATTAGCTACGGCTATATTCTGGACGATGAAATGGTTATTCATAAAAACGCTTACGTGCTAAAAGGCATCAAGGGCATTCGCGACATTTTCGCCTACGACAGCTTCATGGGCTACTTCCAAAAGAAGGAAAGCCTGTTACTTCTAGAGGGTGGGCGGTATCGCCCGCTTTCCCTGGCTACTTTTGCTTTGGAAATAGAAATCTTTGGCAAAAACCGCCCCAATATCAGCCACTTTATCAACATTTTATTGTACGGTTTTACGGGCATTTTGCTTTACCGGCTTTTTTTGGCCTTTTTGCCCCTAGGCGAGCGAGGCGTATGGTATTTCAGCGCTGCCTTAGTTGGAGCGCTAGTTTACATAGCACATCCGCTGCACTCGGAGGCTGTGGCCAACATTAAAGGACGCGACGAAATTCTAGCCCTGCTCTGCAGTTTAGGTGCCCTGTACGCGAGCATTAAATACTTGGATACGCACAGCCGATTGTGGTATGGGATGTCTGGTGTGTTGCTCCTATTGGGCATGTTTTCCAAAGAGAATGCCTTGACGTTTTTGGCAGTTATTCCGCTTACACTGTGGTTTTTTGGGCGCGCTTCTGGGTCGCAGGTCTTGCGCGCCGCTGTGCCGCTTTTGCTAGCAGCTATTGTGTTCATTTGGGTTCGATATCGGGCGCTAGGCTTTATGCTCGACCATGGGCAAGCAGTCAAAGACCTGATGAACAATCCCTTCATCGAAATGACGCGCAGCGAGAAATATGCTACAATTTTTCTGACGCTGGGCTGGTACATAAAATTGCTCTTTTGGCCGCACCCGCTAACACACGACTACTACCCATATCATGTGCCCAAGGTAAATTGGTCGGACTGGCGACCTCTACTTTCGTTGATCTTCTACGTGGGCATCGGGCTTTGGGCATTATTCAATCTCAAGCGCCGTCGAATACCTGCATATGCTATAGCGTATTGGTTGCTAACGTTAAGTATTGTTTCTAACCTGTTCGTTTCAGTGGGCACGTTCATGAATGAGCGTTTCGCCTACATGCCCTCCGTTGCTTTTGCTCTTCTCGTGGGGTGGTTTCTTGCCGTTAAATTACCCCAATGGCTAGGAGAAGAACCGCAACGACCCTATCTTTTAGGATTAGGCCTTGCTGCACTTATCGTTGGCATTTTTAGCTTTTTGACAATCAGACGCGTGCCAGTGTGGAAAGACGTGATTGCCTTGAATACAGCTGCTGTCAGGGTATCGCCCAATAGCGCTCGCTCGCATTGTTTTTATGTCACTGCCCTCTACGAACACAAATATCAAAAAGCTAAAAACCCTACCGAGAAGGCTCGTTGGGTGGATACGATGGAGTACCATATCAATCGCTCGTTAGCAATCAATCCTAACTATGGCTCTGCTTTGGTCATGAAAGGCGCCGTAGCTGCTGCCCGCTATGAGCAAAACAAACAGCTAGATACGCTGCTGTCTACCTTTCAAATGCTCATGGAGCGCATCCCAAACAACGCCAACTTCCGTCCCTTCTTTAATGAGTACATCAAGTACTTAGCGAACGCAAGTGGTAAGCCTCAGCAAATTAATGAGTTTGTTTATCGCTTAGGGTATGATTACTTTTTCCGCCAGAAAAAGGATTTGCCTAACGCAGTGGCGGTCATGGAGTTGCTTTTGAACACGTTGGCGGAAGATGAGCGACTGGTTCGCGCTATAGCGGAGGTGTATGCTGCAGGAGGTAACCCGCAGAAGGCTGCCGAAATGCAGCAACGAGCTGCGTCTCGCATGGGTCTGAAAGCAGGGCGCTAAGAGCGCGCTTTTGAAGCCTGAACATCTATCCTTGGGCGAGGCTCGGTTTTCCTTTCCAAAAGCCAAAAACCGAACAGACTCATTAAAGCGAGGATGCACACCACCGTCCAGAGGGTAAAGTAACCCCAGCGTGCGATAATTTGTGTGCTAAAAAGTGGAGCGGCGATGTTAGCTATTGAGTAGGAGATGCTGTAAAGTGCCAGGTAGCTCCCTGCACTACCCTTAGCAGCGTAGCTATAGGCGAAGTTGGTGCTAAACGGCATTACTAGTATTTCGCCAAAGGAGATGGCTACGATGAACAACAATGCTGCCCACGTAGGGCTAAGCGGCAATAAAAAAACAGCAAACGATACCGTATACAGCAAGAGCCCGCGCCGAACAAACTGCAAACGCGATAGCCGCCCTTCAATTAGATAGATCATTGGCATTTCTACCAAAAATACAAATAGGCCGTTTAGAGAGATTATTAGCCCAATGACGCGTTCGTTCCAGTGATAGGCCTCTTTGAAGAAGAGCGGCACGGTCCATACAAACTGCATGAAAACCAGAGCGTTGAGAAGCGTAAAAAAAGCAAAGGCTAAATAAGGTCCGTCCCGATAGGGTGAAGAAGGGCTTGTAGTATTGCCCGAGGTGTACTGCGAAGTAGTTGTTGCCTCCACCTCGGTAAAGCCAAATGAGGATTTGGGTGAAAAAAACCAGAAAAGAAGCCCAGCTGCTAAAAAACACGTTAATCCGTCTATCCAGAACAGCCATTCCCAGCCCAGGGTAACGAGCAGACCGCCGAGCGCTGGTGCTACTGTCCAACCCATGTTGATGGACATTCGATATAGCGATACTGCGCGAGTGCGCACTTCTGGTGCACTATAGCGGGCAATAGCCACAGAATTGGCGGGCCGAAAACTGTCCGAAACTAAGCTTAACGCGAATACTGCAGCGCATACTGCTGGAAAGTTGCGCAACCATACAAAAATCGTTAGCACTATGCCCGTCAGCACCAATGACCATACCATGACGCTGAAGTAGCCTAGGCGGTCTGTCAACCGGCCTCCTAGCCAGGTGCCCACCAAAGCTCCCAAGCCATAACAACCTAAAGCGTAGCCTGCCTGCTCTACATCGTAGCCCAATTGTTTCGTCAAGTACAGCGACAGAAATACTATGGCCATTGAGCCACAGCGGTTGACTAAACTGACTAGGGCAAGTAGCCAAACGGCTGTTGGAATTCCAGAGAAAGCGTCGCGCCAATGACGATAAGCCTTGACAAGCATAGTGACTATGTCAGCTAGAAATAGCGCCGGAAAAAGCATACGCTATCCGCCGCCTCATTCCGAAGAAAAGTTCAAAAACAGTCTATTAAACTTTATTTACCCGAATATAGTTCTTCTGGTGCGAATTTTAATAAACAGGGTGTCCAGTAAATGAACGACGGCCTTGCACAAGCGCTTCACGAAGTAAAAATGCCTAGGCGCATGAAAGTACTTCCGGAGCAACCTGCTCCTTCAGTACGCTGGTCAGTGAAAAAATTGCCGATTGCCCTTAGCAGCAATCGGCATCGTTCATACAATAGAAAGGATGAATGTCGAAGCGGTAAATTTGGTGAGCCAACGGCTTTTTCGCTGCTTAATTCAGGCGCTAAAATCGGAAGAGTGGATGGATGTACAAAGTTTTTCTAAGGAACTACTACTTTACGATAGTCCGTAAAGAACTAGGCTGCGATTTTTCCAACATTGTACAGCGTTTGGATTTCGGGATAATTTTTTGTGAGGTTCGGGAACCTGGCGAATATGTCAAAAATTCGTTCAATCATTCGTTCATTGAAATCCTGCGTTTTAACGTCGGCCATTGAGAATGGCGTTGTTGAACAGGCGGTCGATCGACTTGACGTAAGCCACGCCTGCGTAAGCACGATGGCTTTTCTCTGAGGCGATGCAGGGCAGTTGCTGAGTATCTGGGTTTCGGGCCGAAAAGCGGTCGCCACATTTCTTGGGCCGCCCTCCTCGGACCTCCTCTTTGGGCAGTGGCGCATAATGAATGCAGCACCGCATCGTCGCGCAGGCGGGTAATGACCTCAAGGCCGCTTTCAAGCGCCGTGTCCACAAAGGATTTTTTGCAAAAGAAGGTATCAACTCCCAAGTATTTGCTCATTTCGAGCACTTTGGGCGCCTGTTGCCTCAACGGGTGGCTATAAAAATCCATTAGCCTCTGGCCCTGTTGCAGCGAGGTTTGGGCAGCGAAATCGTGCACCGCTGGGTTGGCCTGTACGTCTACCGCCGCAAAACTGCACTCTTCCAGACTCCACTGCGCCCTCTCTGCACAGCCAGATCCAAAGTGGTCCACGTCGGGCATGCGCTTGCCACGCTCGGGAGGGTAACAAGGGTCGAAGGCAATCAGGCGTGCATGGCCGGTGCATTTCTCGATCAAGAGCCGGTTAAACGTCTGAAAATCAAAGGCCGACTAGTGGTGGTTGCGGTAGGTCAGTCCGTTCTTTTGGCCGCAGCACTCAACATTCAAGTAGGTGTACCGGCGGCGAAGAGACAAAAAACGAGCTGAGGTGGTGGTCAAAAAAATCGCGTTGCCATTTGTTTGCGTTCGGCATTTGCTGTAATATTGCACTTGTAAGCGTTTCGACGCTCACGGGCAGAAGGTATTAGGTTGATGTTCTATACCACAAACCCAAACTTTTGCCCTTTTTTATTTTAGTGTTTTCAAATCAGGTAGGCTAACTTCTTTACGAAATATTGTTTGTGTATCTTTCGCCAAATCTTTTTCAGGCATGTTCAGAAAGTTTCTCACTTTGTTCATTCTCATCGTAACGGTAGCTCATGGGTTTGCTCAATATCCCATAATAAAAACCACCCGCCCGCGTATCATCGCCGATTCGGCACGCATAGCCTGGATGCAGGCAAACGCTGCTGTGCCCGGACCTTACAAAACCGATTTCAACAATCTGGTGTACAACTACACAAAAGGTTGGATTACTGATCCTCAACTTTATCTGGCAGGCAACAACCCTGCGACATGGACATGGAACTGGGGCAATATCTGGGCCAGAACACAGGCCATGATGACGGTATTCATCTACAAAATAGCCGGTGATCCGCTCCAGCTCGAGCGTTGCAAGTTTATTGGACAAAGCATCATAGATACGTTTTACAACACCAACCTGTCAGCACTTGATTATTACACCAAAGAATATTTCCTGCGAGATCTGATGGAAGTGGGTAATTGGGTGCTCGACTGGTGTTACAATGACCTGAATCCGGCTTTCCGTGCGCAGCTGGTGCAGGTTCTTTTTGACATCGGTACGGTATTTATGAATGAGTACATATACACCCCAGCGGGTAATGTTTATGTTTCGAGCCACAACACGCGCAACTGCATTCTGAACATGCAAAACGTGCTCACCCTTTACGGAGCCTCCGGGTTGACAGCAGCTCAGCAAACCACAGTGACCCAATGGTATCAGAACCTATACGACAAGTTCATCAACGGCTTTATTCCCTGCTGGTCTTATTTCCGCGACGACGACGGTGGATGGAACTGGGGCGTTGCTTACAGCATGTGGGGATATCCCGATCAGTTCGAGTTGTTCGAAAATATGCGCATCGCCACAACCAAAAATTTCTTTGCCGACCTGCCGTGGATTCTTCCCAGCATCAATCAATATCTGTACTACCTGCAACCCGACAACAAATGTCTTCACATCGGCAATGGGGAAATGCAATATACAGGCCCGGATATCGTGATATGTCTGCATGCGCGCCACTACAATGACCCGCGTAGTGTATGGCTTGCACAATTCTGGAGTCAGCCTGCCAATATCACCTGGACTGTACCTCTGTTCTACAAACTGCTGTACAAAGATTACACAGCACCTGTTATTCAGCAACCCGCTATTCCGCTCGATTGGTTTTCAGATAAAGTCGGACTTGCAGTGTCACGGTCTTCATGGAAACAAGATGCAACCATGGTGAGCTTTTTCTGCGCACCTGTAAAACGTGCTGCTCATGAACACAGGGACAATAATTCTTTCATCGTATTCAAAAACAAACCCCTTCTCATCGATGCCGGTTACTATGATGCCTACAACTCGTCTCACTTCAAAAACTACTATACACGTACCATCGCACACAACAGCATTTGCGTTTTCGACAGCACTGAAGCATTTTATATCTACGGTACACAACCCATTTCCAATGACGGAGGTCAGCTAGAAAGCAATTCTTTGATTGACATAAACGATATACTTAACCCTATCAATAAGAGAGGCGAATGGATTCTTAATGGTTCGGGGTTAAACTATCAATACAATGTAGCCGATGCGCACCAATCCTATAATCCTAATAAGTTAGACTTCTTTCGCAGGAAATTGCTGTTTCATAAACCAGACAACATTCTGGTCGTTGATCACGTCCATTTGCTTCGGATAGGCACGGCTCAACGCGATATTCAATGGATTGCACACTTCGTCAACGAACCTGTCATCAGTGGTAATGTGATAAACACACAGGTACCTGGACATATTGTTACATATAACGGAAGAGATTACACGGGTGTTAACGGTAACGGCTCTGTGGCTATACGCACATTGCTGCCTGCACAAACAACAACGCGAAAAGTGGGTGGTGCCGGCTACGAATACTATGTAAACGGTGTAAACTATCCTACTACTTACCAACCCGATCTGAATTTTTATACACCCGGCAGCTGGAGAATAGAAGTGCGCCCTGCATCATTGCCTGCCGATGGTAAAGTGGTTTACATGCATACCATCAAAACAGGAACTGCTGCACAGCAGGCTCAGCCTTCAGGACTGGCATTGCAAAGCGCTCACTCGCTCGGTGCTGACTGGGAAAACACGTTATACTTTTTCTCAGCCGACGGTGCAGTAAATAAAGACTACCATATACTCACTGATATCCAGGGTAGCCGAACTGTGCATATCATGGCCGCCGACTTGCAACCTGACAACTACGAAATCAGGCTAAATAACATTGTGGTAGCTACAGTAGCTACCGACACCAACGGTATCTTGCAACATGATCTTACCCTGCCCTCAGGTAATCACACGATTGAAATACTTAAACAAGTACAAACTGCTGATGACATCATACACGATGTATTCACGCAGGTATATCCTAATCCTGCTGATCGCTATATCGTAGTAAGCGGTGATTTCCTCGGATATGTTTACGCAGAGCTCATCGCTTCCGATGGTCGCTTACTGCAAACTTTCGAAAACCAACTCAACTTCGATATATCCTCATTAACTCCGGGCATGTACATGCTGCGCATCTATGACAAGCGAGGAATGCGGCTGTATCGGTTTGTAAAAAAATAAAGCACTGCGACATCTGCGACATCAGTTCACGCAAAGACAGAAATCATAAATTCACAGCGATCGCTCTTTCGTTAGTTCATAGAGAGTCAGGCTATAATTTTTCCAAGATTATGCAGCCTTTGGATTTCGGGATGATTTTTTGTAGGGTTCGGGAACTTAGCGAACACGTCAAAAATTCGGTCGATCATCCGTTTATTGAAATCCTGCGTCTTAACGTCGGCCATTGAGAATGGCGTTGACCAGGCAGTCGAGCGACTTGACATAAGCCACGCCTGCGTAAATACGATGGCTTTCCGCTGAGGCGATGCAGGGTAGTTGCTGAGCTTCCGGATTTCGGGTCGAAAAACAGTCGCCGTATTTTTTGGCCGTCCTCTTCGGTCCTTTTTTGGGGCCATAGCGCTCAAAATTCAAATTTAGGTGTACTGGCCATTAAGGGACAGGAATAAGCCTAGGTGGTGCTGAAAAAATTGCGTCGCCATTTGTTCTCGTTCGGCATTTGCTGTAGTATTGCGCTTACGAGCGCTTCGATGTTCATGGGCAGAAGTTGTTAGGTTGATGTTTACACCACAAACCTAGACTTTTGCCTTTTTTGTCTTAACATTTCCAAATTGGATAGACTAATTTCTTTACGAAGTATTGAGTACGGAGACAAAAAAGGACGTGTTTCGCACTGATATAGGCACTGATGTAGAGCAGGCAGCGCGATGGCTCGAGTTGGGTCAATGTGTAGCTATACCTACAGAGACCGTTTATGGGTTGGCGGCGAATGCTCTCGATCCGGTTGCTGTAGCGCGCATTTTCGAGACTAAGAATCGCCCGGCCTTTGATCCACTTATTGTGCATGTGCTCGATTTTGCTGCCGCCGAAGCGCTTGTAGAGGAATTTCCCGACCCGCTGCGCCAGCTTGCAGTGCGCTTTTGGCCTGGGCCCTTAACGATTCTTCTTACCAAGAGAGTCATCATTCCCGACTTAGTTACCGCTGGGCTGCCTCGCGTAGCGATTCGCGCACCAGCCCACTCGCTTACGCGTCAATTACTTATGCGGTTGCCGTTTCCGCTAGCTGCCCCTAGTGCCAATCCTTTTGGCTACATTAGCCCTACTACGCCTCAGCATGTATATGACCAACTGCAGGGCAAAATTCCATACATCTTGGATGGTGGCCCGTGTGCCGTGGGCATGGAGAGCACAATTGTAGGCCTAGAAAACGGCTCCCTTATCGTTTATCGGCTAGGCGGGCTACCCATAGAAGCCCTTGAGACATCGGTCAATATGCGCATTGTGGTGCAGAAGCACTCTAGTAGCCGACCTACTGCACCCGGTATGCTAACCACTCATTACGCGCCGCGAAAACCTCTTTTGCTCTGGCCTTCAGCAGAAGATTGGCCCAAGGCCGCCTCCGAAGGCCAGCGCGTGGGACTCCTCCTTTTTTACCCTCGAAAATCTTTGCCTCCTCACAACCAATCCATTGTTCTTTCGCAAACGGGCGACCTCAAAGAAGCTGCCCGGAATTTATTCTCTGCCTTGCGCTCGTTGGATAGCGCTAGTGATGTAGATGTGATTTGGGCAGAAGAATGCCCTGCTGTTGGTCTCGGCCGTGCCATCAACGATCGTTTGCGTCGCGCGGCTGCAAAGGCGTCGGAATAGTTAGCCTCTCTTTGTCGCTTCGCAGAGAAGATGTTCGTTCGACATAGGAATGCTCTAACAGGAATTGTTTCTTACTTTTAGCAGTCGCAACTGCGAAAAGTGTAGGTTGGCTGAATGTTTTCTGCCGAACGAACTCACTGCTCTGGCCTGCGAGCGTGTATGGCCATGAGAAATTCGCGCTTGGTTTCCTCGTTCAAAAATTTGCCCGAATATTCAGCAGTCACTGTGCTTGTGCCGGCGTGTTCTACACCGCGCGCCTGTACGCACATGTGGCAAGCGTCTATGTAGACGGCTACGTCTTCGGTGTGTAGGAGACGGCGAAGTTCTTCGGCGATCTGTATCGTGAGCCGCTCTTGTACTTGAGGACGGCGTGCATAGTAGTCTACGATTCGATTGAGCTTCGACAGACCGATAACCCGCCCGTTGGGTATATATGCTACATGAGCCACGCCGAAGATGGGTTGGAAATGGTGTTCACACGTGCTTTGCACTGGAATATTGCGCTCCACCAACATGCGGCGGTAGCGGTACTTGTTTTCGAAGGTGGTAATGTGCGGCTTATTAGCCGGATTGAGGCCGCGAAAAATTTCCTTTACGTACATTTTGGCGACGCGCCGCGGCGTTCCTCGCAGGCTGTCATCGCTCAAGTCAAGGCCCAGAATTTGCATGATTTCTGCAAAATGCGCCGAGATGCGCCTCATTTTTTCTTCATCGCTCAGCTCAAGTGCTCCAGAGCGCAAGGGCGTTTCAGCAGCAGTAGAAAGATGCAAATCGCCCATCTCATCGAAGACTGTAGCAGAAAAGTTGGAAGCAAAGTCAGACATGAATCGAAGCTGTTTCTAAGGTGAACAGTGCACGTCTAACGTTTACTTGGATGCTTTGTTTAAATACGAAGTGTATTTATCGAAAAAAAATTAAACACTTTGGGCAGCTTAGAACCAATTTCGGATGACTTGACCTTCGCGTTCGAAAAATTTCAACACCATTTGCCGGCCGTCAAATTCAGCATACGAGCAAGCATACATCCACTCGCCGAGGTTGATATAGCGGCTCCGCCCGTTTTTCAGAAGCCAATCAATGGGTAAGTGGCGATGACCGAAGACGAAGAAGTCTGGTTCAAGGCCTTGATCTATCTTGCGATATGTATACTGAATTAACCACTCGCGCTCCTCACCCAGCCACCGACTTTCCTCTTCTGACGTAGCTTGACGGCTGCGCTTAGCTAAGTATTTGGCTAAACGCGTGCCCAAGTCAGGGTGTAGCCAACGGAACAGCTGCTGATTGAACGGATGGCGAAAGACTTTTTTTAGGATCTTATAACCGTGGTCGTTGGGCCCTAGCCCATCGCCATGAGCGATGAAGAAGCGTTTGTCGCCTATAGAGACTTGAAGAGGCTGGTGGTACACTTTTACTCCCAACTCTTGTTCGAAGTAGCCAAACATCCAGAGGTCGTGATTGCCTGTGAAAACGTGGAGATGCACACCCTTATCGCGCAATTCGGCCACCCTGCCCAAAAAACGCACAAAGCCTTTAGGCACAACGGTGCGATACTCAAACCAAAATTCGAATAAATCTCCTACGAGGTAGATGGCTTCGGCCTCAGGTGCTACTTTGTCGAGCCAACGCACGATCTGCTGTTCGCGTTCGCGCGCAGGGATATGTCCGTCAATTCCAAGGTGAAAATCTGAGGCGAAAAAGACTTTCTTTTGCATTAAAGTGCGGGTTTTTCTTTGGCAAACATCCGGAAAAATTGCCTGCAGTAAAAGATGCCTGCTTTGGGGCAATAAGAAGCGCCTTTGCCACTTTAAAGCAATTTGTTAATTGGGAACCTCTCTGAAACTTAGCATATCGTGAGTTATTTTTGTTCAAAATTCCCAAGTCATGCGAGAGAGTTTCCTTTGCCGCTTAAGTAGCGTTATTTTCATCCTATACGCGAGCGTAAAGAGTACTGTGGCGCTGGATGTCGGCGTATCTTATGTGGTTTACGCTACGCCAGAGCGACCTTACGTGGAGGTGAACTTGGAAATAGCGGCAAGTTCCGTTACATTTAAAGCAGTAGACAGTTTTCATCTGAGTGCTTCAGTAGAAGTATTGTTGCTGGTGCGTCGCGGCGAAACAATAGTAAACTACGAGAAATACCTGCTCAACAGTCCGCCGGTAACTGCACCGCGCGACTTGTTGGATGTGAAGCGCTTTTTCGTAGATCCAGGCGAATACACGTTAGAGGTAGCCCTGCAAGATGTCGAGGATGCGCATAACCGACGCATATTGGTCTACCCGCTGCGCGTAGAGGTGGGTCATAAACCTTATTTAACCGACATTCTGCTGTTGCGAAACTATCGGCGCGACACTAGCGAAAATCCTTTCGTTAAACACGGTTTCTTTTTAGAGCCACTTCCCTTTGCTTTTTACGAGCAGCGCGCTACACGTTTAGTATTCTTCGCTGAAATCTACCACGGAGAGCAACTGGGCCCTAATGGCTACATGGTGCGCTACTACGTGGAACAAGAAATGGGCAATGGCGTTACTTCGTGGGTAGCTGGTGGCACTCAACGCAAGAAACCCTCGCGCATAGATGCCATTCTCGCCGCCCTCGACATCCGCAAACTCAAAAGCGGCAACTATACTCTTACGGTTGAGCTGCGCACGGAAAACCACGAACTTGTCGCTCAGCGCAAAGTCACCTTTCAACGCAGCAACCCACTCGTAGACATCGACCTGTCAAAAGCTGAAATCAGCGAGGAAGAGTTGAGCAAGTACTTTGTAGCCGAATTGAGCGAGGAAAACCTCCGCTACAGCTTGCGCGCTATTTCTGCGCTAACTTGGGCCGATGACGCCGAGGCACTCAAGAACATACTAGCCGGCTCAGACTTACACGCCATGCGTCTGTACTTGTTGCGCCATTTCGCCCAGGAAAATCCGAATGACCCTCGAGCAGCTTATCTGGAATACATGCGCTTGGCCGGCGCAGTAGACAAGCAGTTTCACAGCGGGTTCCGCTACGGCTTCGAAACCGACCGCGGGCGTACTTTTTTGCGCTTTGGCCGGCCAGATGATATTATCCGCGTAGACGATGACCCTGCTGCACCTCCTTACGAAATTTGGATATATTTTCATTTTCCGAAAACACATCAGCGCAATGTGAAATTCCTTTTTTACAATCCCTCTCTGGCGGGCGAAGATTTCATCCTACTCCATTCCAATGCCCGCGGCGAAATTAATAACCCGCGCTGGGAGGTTGTTCTGTATAGCCGCAATGCCATCAACCAAATAGAAGGTTCTAACTATCACGACGCTACACATATGCAACGCAACTTCAACCGAAACGCACGCCGCTTCTTTGAAGACTTCTAAGGGGCTCTTTTCACCCCTCTGCTGTTTTTTGAGCGTCATATGCTCAGCAACATGGAGCGCTTCTAAAAGGTTTGATCTCTCGTATCCTTAAGCAGGACCCTTAAAATTTGTTTCGCGCGTCAGGGTAATTTTTACTATCCGTTAGGAATGACAAAGAAGCCCTACTTTTGAGGGCTTCTTACGAAAGAGTATGCATTAAGCCTATGCTACAAAAACGACTCCTCGCATGGTTTTGCGGGATGTTTGTCATTTCCTTTATATTAAAAGGGCAAGACCCGCGCTTTTCCCAGTTTTATGCTTCGCCCTGGAACTTAAATCCAGCGCTTACAGGGGCTTTTGAAGGCCGATGGCGAGTTGTGGCGAACTATCGCGACCAATGGAGTAGCGTCATGGCTCCTGTGCCATTTCGCACGTATTCGGCGGCAGCAGATGTGCGTTTTGGGATCAATGCTTCCGACTACTTTGCCGTGGGTATAGGAGCTTTACACGACGAAGCCGGCACAGCGCGCTTTTCGCAAAATAAGGCTCTACTCGGAGGAGCTCTCTTGAAGCAGGTTAGTGGAAGGCCTCGTCGGGCTAGTCACGTGCTGAGTGTCGGAGCTCAGTTGGGTTTTAGCCAAAACAGCGCAGACTGGAGACGCGTGTGGTTTAGTCGCCAATTCAATCCCGTGCGGGAAGAACCAGACTTTAACGCGCCTTCAGGCGAACCGAATGTGCGAGCAAACTCCGACATGTACCTCGACTTCCATGCCGGCTTGCTTTGGTATATGGTGTTCCCTCGAAATAGAGGCTTTTGGACGGCAGGTATGGCCTGGCACCACCTCAATCGCCCAAACGTGTCGTTGTTGGCCGATAACCCTGCAGAACGCCTTTACATGCGTTGGACTCTTCATGCCAACGGTTTGCTTTCTTTGACTAGCCAAATGGGGCTGATGCCTGGTCTCCTATTTTTAAGTCAAGGACCTGCCCGCGAACTCAATGCGGGTGCTGCTCTTCGCTATTTTAATGGCGATCGCCATGAGCTTGCTATGCGTGTTGGCATATGGGCACGGGTCGTGAATCGCCTGCAGCGAGGCCTTCACACGGATGCATGGATAGCTGCCGTTACGCTCGAATTGGAGCGCTGGATGGTAGGCCTCAGCTACGATTTTACTACGTCGTCGCTGGCACGCTTCAATAATTCGCGCGGAGCGTTTGAGGTATCGCTTTCTTACTTTCATCCAGCAGTTCGCTCCTCGCGCATCGCATGTCCGCGGTTCTAAATAGTTCCATCTTAGCATTAGCCGCGCTTAATCTTAAAGAATCTTTCGATGAGCCTAAAGTTTCTGTTGCCTACCTTTCGCAATCGCCACCGGTTTGTACAGGCCTGCCTGGAAAAGTATGCTCCGCTGGCCAACGGGAAGCCAACTGTTTCCAAAGCGCTTCACTTAGGCACAGGCGAAGGCGACTACGACCGCATGTTGGCCGCATATTGCGAACAGCTTATCAGTTGCGATATAAATGAAGAGGATCTAGCTTGTGCTCAAAGATTGAACGCCGACCTGCTAAATGTCATCTATGAAAAAAACGATGCTTTGAACCTGAGCTACGCCGATGCCACTTTTGATTTAGTCGTCTCCTGTGAGGTGATCGAACATGTGGGCGAGCCGCGTCAGATGCTGGCTGAAGTCCATCGCGTGTTACGACCGGGAGGATTGCTCATCATGACTTTCCCAAGCCGCCATTTCCCTTTCACGTATGACCCTGTGAATTTCCTGTGGTTGCGCTGGCGCACACCTCACCAGCGCGAATACGCTATTTCTCAGGGCGCTTACGCCTTTGGGCATAACTACCTTATCGACCAACAGGAATTCCTACAGTGGGCTCACGCGCAAAGATTTGAGGTGTTGGAGCAGTGCCGGCTAAGTCGGTACTTAGTAGGTCTTTTGGAGATGTACCACACAGGTGTTCTTCAGCGTTTGCTAAAGCGAAACGCTCGCAACTCCGTACAGACCCAAACGACATCATTTGCCATCCGGCCACAGAGCAACCGGCCTCCTCGGTTGACGGCACTTACTGACGCTATTTTGTGGCTCGATCGAAATTTATTCTGCTGGTCGAAAGCCAGCGTGGGTATGGGGATGGTGCTGAAAAAGTCCAAGTAGAAACAAACTCAGCGAATTATGTCTAAAACTCGGAAGAAAATCGCTAAACCTACCGCTCAATCGGCCAGATCTCTACAGGACCAACAGAGGAACGCCAAAACGCTAGAGAGCACTCAAACTCATAAATGGGAACAATTTGTAAGTGCTCAAAAAGTTTGGTTTTCGCTTGCTATCTTTTTGCTCTCTCTTGCTTTGCGCTATCTTTATTTTCATGAAGTGCGCCAATCGCCTGCTAGCACCCTGCATACGTGGAAAAACAGTGACATGGAGTTTTACGATGCTGTAGCCAAGCGATTGGCGTCGGGAGATTGGCTGTTGGACACCGCCATGCAGCCATATCACGTCTGGCACGACGAGCTAGCTCGGACGACTTTCAATCGCTTTCCTGAAACAGCGAAGCCGTATTATGAGCGCTATCGCGAGCCCGATAGCCTAGGTGGAGGCATTGATACCTTGGCTGCATGTAAGGCCTTCATCTCAGAGAAAATGGGCGGAAAGACTTTCTACCAAGACCCTCTATATGCCTACTTGATTGCCCTTACGTACAAAGCTTTGGGGACGACTGACCCGCATTGGGTGTATGCTTGGCAAATGTTGCTAGGTGCTCTCACCAATGTGCTAGTGTTTTGGTTGGGAGGTCTACTCTTTGGTTCATTAGCAGGGTTACTAGGGGCACTTTTAATAATGCTTTCTGGGCCGATTATGGTTTATGAAGCGACGCTGCTGCGCTCTACGTTGACCGCATTTTTGACGGTGTTGGCCCTATATCTTTATGTTCGAACCCTAAAACAACCCACACTCGGCCGCGCTATTGGAGTGGGTATGGTAGCGGGCTTTTCCATGCTTAATCAGTCCTATTTTTTACTTTTTTGGCTGCCGGCATTCGGTTGGTTGGCCTGGCAACTGCGCCGATCTCAGCAAGCGTGGTGGAAAGTGACAGGTGCTGCCGTGTTTGCTTGGCTACTGATGCTGTCGCCACTATTCTGTCGCAATGCTTTAGTAGGAGCTCCTGTAACTGCCTTTACTGGTGCTGGTTCGATTATTTATGTGTCATATAACGGGCCTACGGCTCACCCCTTGGAACCGAATTTTTGGGATGTGAACACTACCGTAGACCTCTTTCACAAGTGCGAGGGCTCGTTGCTCAAAGCTATCGTTGTATGTCTTAAGGCTTTTCCCTCTTTGAGTGAGCTGTGGCGCGTGTATCGCGAAAAATTGTACAGCTTGTTTATTTGGATGGAAATTCCCAACAACGTGAGTTATTACATGTATCGGCAGTTTTCGCCCACTTTGGCTGCCTTGCCTGCTCCCTATTATTGGCTAGCGCCCTTAGGCATAGTAGGGTTCTTTTGGGGCTTCTGGCGATTGCGCCTTCAGTTTGTGCCTTACTTTCTCATGCTAGCAACTAGTGCCTTGCCGCTCTTTCTGAGCACGAGTGTGGCCCGCTATCGAACTCCCTTCGTGGTTTTACTCACGTTGTTGGCCGCTTATCTTATTGTCGTCTTTACAGAATTGCTCTCGCGAAAGCAATTCAAAAGTTTAGCCGTGGTCGCCGGCTTGCTAGTTGGAGCAGCTGCCTTTACGTGGAATATTCGAGATCGAAAATTCTTTCCTTTTTATCCCAACGACATTGTGCCTGTCTACTTGATTCATTATTCCGAGCGATTGGTTAAATTGGAACTCGCCAAGGAATACGAAAAATACGTAGCACTACTAGATGAGTTTCTGAAATATTTACCTGAACACTTCTACCGTTTGACCATCAACTCGCGGCTGTATCAGACGAATGAGGCCAATTGTTGTCGTTACATAGTGCGTTTCTTCGACATGCAATCCTATTTTCTAAAGGAATTAGGTCGCCACGAGGAAGCGCGTAAACACGCCGAACGGGCCCAAGTATTGCGCGCGTTGGTCGAAGATTTTGACCAACGAATGAAGAAGAAAAAAAATAACTAACTTGAATCTTTGCAAACTAGAAACCGTCATGAAAAAATATTTTATTTTTTGCTGTTTATTGGCGACAATTGAGGGTATTGCTTTTACACAGCCGACTCTGTTGAAAATTACTCCTGAGCGCCCTCAACCCGGTAAGCTTGTATTGCTAGAATACGACCTGACAAGAAGTCCGCTGGCGAAGAGCGGCGAGGCAGTAGAAATGGTAGTATTTGAGTATGCTGCAGACCAGCTTCGTACTTTGCCTACTTACATTTATCGCGATGCTCAATGGCTGCGCGGTCACGTCAGTTCCAGCGAGGAGGCAACAGTGCTGTTTGTTGTTTTTAGGGCCGGCGATCGCATAGACAATAATCAAGGTCAGGGCTATTTCATCCATCTACACGATGCAAAAGGAGAGGTCTTGCCGATTAGTTGGGCAGTACATGCTGTTTTATATCGCGATTGGGGAGGAATAGCAGAACTAGACCGCAAACCTAATGTGGCTCAGGAGCTTTTCGAACGCGCTTTTAAAGCAGATGCGCGTTTGAAGCATGCCTTTGCCTCGGCCTATGTCAGTTGTTTGTTGGCGCTCAAACGCGGCGAAGAGGGCAAGAAAGAGGCCTTAGAGGTGCTGAGAGCTGCTGCGAACCAAACCCAAATCTCCGAGAAGGAACTCTTAGCCATTGCCCGACTCTTTGATCGCCTGGGGGCCGAAGAGGAGGCCAATCAACTACGCGAACGCATGAAACGCGACTATCCTAAAGGTATTTATGTTCGCCAGACGCGCCAGCACGAAATCCGCTTCATGACCGAAACGGCCCAAATTGAGAAGGCCATAGCAAGGTATCAAGAGGATTTTCCTCCCATCTCAGATGAAGAAAGGGAAGAACTCAGCCAACTATATTCTTTGCTGGCGAATAAAGCTATTGGCGCCAAAGAGTGGGACAAAGCGAGGGCCTATGCTGCCCAGATGACCCCTGCAGCCCGCGCCAATTTATACAACAACATCGCCTGGGAACTCGCGGAAAAAGGCGAGCAATTAGACCAAGCTTTCCTCTTAGCTCGCGAAGCTACTCAGTGGGCTGAAGAAGAACTCTATGCCCCCAAATCACCCAAGCCTTCTTATTTACCTTATTCCGATTGGGAAGAAAGCCGCCGACATACGTTTGCTATGTATGCCGATACCTATGCTCTCATCCTTTACAAACAAGGAAAAGTTGAAGCGGCATTGGAGTACCAGCGACGCGCCGTCGAGCATAGCGAAGGCGAAGAGCCAGAGATCAACGAGCGCTACGTACAATATTTGGAAAAACTGAAGGCTCCTGAAGTACGCTATTATCTCGAGGGCTTCATCATGCAAGGTCGGGCTACGACTGCGATGAAGGAACAGTTCAAACGCCTGTTTGTCAGTGAAGACAAGTCTACCTCCGGTGCAGAAACATACCTCATTCGGTTAGAAGCAAAGGCACGCGAGGAGCAGAGGAGGGAATTAGCAAAAAAAATGATCGACCAACCAGCTCCTGTTTTCCGCTTAAAAAACCTCGCAGGAAAAGAGGTCAGCCTCGAAGACTTGCGCGGCAAGATTGTCGTGCTCGACTTCTGGGCTACGTGGTGTGGTCCGTGTAAGGCTTCCTTCCCAGGTATGCAAAAAGCCATAGACCTCTATAAAAACGACCCTGAAGTAGTCTTTCTCTTCATAGATACCTGGGAAAACGCTACGGACAAAGAAAAAAATGCCCTTGAGTTCTTGCAAGGCAAGGGCTATACCTTTGAGGTGCTCATGGACAACGACAACCAGGTCGTAGCCACTTATGGCGTGACGGGCATTCCCACTAAATTCGTCATAGACAAACAGGGTCAGATACGCTTTAAAAGTGTCGGCTTCTCGGGGAATACTGACGCTTTAGTCACTGAAATGCAAGACATGATTGAATTAGTCAAAGCTGACGCGCGACAGGAAAAAAAGTAGAAAAAATGAACAGCTCGGCAATGTAGATTTTGCCCAGAAAAATGCTGTTGAGGAGCTTCATAAAATACCCGCACTATACCTATGCAGCCGCTCTTTCAGATGCCAATCAGCGTGCGATGGGCAGATTTAGACCCTAACGGGCACGTGCGTCATTCGGTGTATTACGATTGGGGGGCTTCAGTACGAATAGCATGCCTAGCAGCACACGGCCTAACGCTTGAGCGCATGGCTGCAGAAGGGTTCGGCCCTGTCCTTCTTCGGGAGGAGGCTGTCTTTCGCCGCGAAGTGCGTTTAGGTGACGAACTGACTATCCACTTGTGGTTGACAAACTCGCGCCCCGACGGCTCGCGCTTCACTTTCCGCCATGACATATTGCGAAGCGACGGAACCCTGTGCGCTGTCATTACCATAGAAGGCGGCTGGATAGACCTACATAGCCGAAAACTAATTAGCCCACCTGCTGGTGTAATAGCCTGGTTTGCACAGTGGCTCACAAACCGTGATTTAACTTCTCCGTGAATAAAAGAATAAGCGAGGCGATTTTTTAGTGAAAGCCTATGCATCAGTCGTTTATATCTGTAGTTGGCATCATTCATACCTCTC
Source organism: Saprospiraceae bacterium (assembly GCA_025055285.1). Classification (GTDB taxonomy): domain Bacteria; phylum Bacteroidota; class Bacteroidia; order Chitinophagales; family Saprospiraceae; genus M3007. The sequence goes on along the minus strand of JANWXM010000014.1, from coordinate 52,968 downwards.
GAGACATCGAACATTTAACGGCTTGGCTCGCAAATGGGTATGCTGAATTGGCTGCTCACTTCAGCGATTTCGAATTTATCCTTGTCAATAACCATTCCAACCGGCGAGCAATAGATGCCGCCATCGAGCCCTTGCCTCAGGCTCTTCGTCAACAGGTGTTCTTGCTCAATTTGAGTGCGCCCGTAAGTCGCGATAATGCCATCTTGGCTGGTCTAGACCGTGCAAACGGAGACTACGCTGTCATCTTCGAGTTTACCTTCGCAGATAGCCCGCAACTCATTCGCCTCCTATGGGAAAAGGCTCAAGAAGGATTTGATATCGTTTACCTGCGAGCCCCCCGACGCCAACTGCCAATACCTTATCGCCTGATGTACGGTGCCTTCTACGGTATTTTTCACCGCTATTCCAAGCTACGCCTCGACCCCTATGCCCATCACAGCCGGATCATTAGTCGCAGAGCCTTAAATTCTCTACTCCGCTTGCGCGAAAACAGCCATTATCTCAAAGCGCTTTACGCTTTAGTTGGGTACAACACAGCGGCTATAGATGTTGCTAAACCTCTAGAACCCGACCCAAGTACTACTTTCGCAGAACAATTTAAGAACGCTCTCGTAGCGATCACTTCTTTTACCTCCTTCCTCAGCACCCTATTAGGGTGGATATTTCTCCTCTCGTGCATCATTGCTGCTGCAGCTATTGCCAATGCCATTAAAGTACGCCTAACAAATGTAGACTTCCTTGGCCAGTACCACAAAACCGTACCCGGATGGGCCTATCTCGTGGTTCTTGTCTCCGTTTTCTTCGCAGTTACTTGCCTCAATTTATACCTGATTTCTGTTTATTTGGCTAACATTTACCGCGAGATCAAAAATCGGCCTTTGTACATCGTGGAGTCAGTTAAACGATACTGAACTGCTCTCAGTTTTGTCAGAGTGCGGCTTCTCGCTCTAGGTACGACACCGCATGCGTATCAATTGGAATGGTCATCTTTTAAGAGCTCTGCCAGCTGCCTGGGCGCAAGCCCAGCGCGCAATGTACTATGGAGATGCCCTATTTGAGACGATTCGGGTGTTTGAGGGTCGCATACCTTTACTCAATCGCCATTGGGAGCGACTGCACAAAGGGCTAAGGCAGTTGGGCTTCGAGATTCCAGTGAATTGGAACTCAGTTTTTTGGGAAGAACACATCCAACGGATTGCTCCTTCAAACGCGCGCGTGCGGCTAACAGTGTGGCGTTCGCCGGGCGGCTATTTTCAACCGTCTGACAATCGGCCTCAATTTCTCATTACTGCTCAGGCATTGCCAGATGCTGTACTGGGTTGGCCTCAAACCAGCTTGCTCGTTGGGGTGAGTAATTCGGTGCGTTTGCCTGTAGACGTCTACTCAAACTTGAAAACGCTCAACAGCGCCCGTTACGTGATGGCGGCAATCGAAGCTCGGCAACACGGATGGGACGATGCGCTTGTCCTCAATGCCTTCGACCGCGTGTGTGAGGCTACGGCCAGCAATGTGTTTTGGTGGAAGAGAGATGTGCTGCATACGGTGCCTTTGAGTGAAGGCTGTGTAGCGGGTATAATGCGCGCTTTTGTGCAGGAAGTAGCTATGAGAAACGGCTGCATGGTTCGGGAAGAAGCCCTATGCCCCGAAGAACTTTTCGAAGCCGATGAAATTTTCCTGACCAACGCCATTCGCGGTATTCAGCCTGTTCGCATTTTTGCAGGTGCCGGCCTGCGTACTGAATGCACACGCTGGCTTTTTGACCATCTAAAGGTGCGTTTAACCGTTTTAATCTCAGGAGAGGCAGCTGAATTATGAAAAAAATACTCGTTGCTAATCGAGGCGAAATCGCCCTGCGCGTAATGCGAACGGCCCGGCGAATGGGCATTCAAACAGTTGCAGTTTACTCGCAAGCCGACCGAGCATCGCCACACGTGCGCTTCGCCGACGAGGCTGTTTGCATCGGGCCTCCGCCCTCTACCCAGAGTTATCTAAGAGGTGATAAAATCATAGAAGCTGCTCGTCAAACTGGGGCGGATGCCATACACCCGGGTTATGGCTTCTTAAGCGAAAACGCCGCCTTTGCGCGCCAAGTGAGGGAAGCTGGGTTAATCTTTATTGGCCCTTCTCCAGAGAGCATTGAAATGATGGGCAGCAAGCTCGCTGCAAAGGAGGCTGCCAAACGGTTCGATGTTCCGATGGTGCCAGGTGTGGAAGAGGCGGTCACTGACCTTGAGACGGCCAAGGCTATCGGTCGGCGAGTGGGCTATCCTATTCTCATCAAGGCTAGTGCTGGTGGCGGCGGCAAGGGCATGCGGGTGGTAGAGCGCGAAGAGGACTTGCAAGAGCAAATGGAGCGCGCCATCTCAGAGGCGACGTCGGCCTTCGGCGATGGCTCAGTATTCATCGAAAAATACGTGAGTAGCCCTCGCCATGTGGAAGTACAGGTGATGGCCGATACACATGGAAACGTAGTGTATCTATTTGAACGCGAGTGTTCAATACAGCGGCGCCATCAGAAGGTTGTAGAGGAGGCTCCGTGTGTCATCATGACGCCGGACATTCGCCGCGCCATGGGCGAAGCTGCTGTGCGCGTTGCTCGTGCCTGTAACTACACGGGTGCAGGTACGGTAGAGTTTCTCGTAGACGCCGAGCGGAACTTTTACTTTCTCGAAATGAACACGCGTCTGCAGGTAGAACATCCAGTCACGGAACTCATCACCGGCCTAGACCTGGTGGAATGTCAAATTCGCGTTGCGCGGGGCGAAGAGTTGCCCTTCCGGCAAGAAGACTTGCGCATCCATGGCCATGCTATCGAACTCCGCGTATGCGCCGAAGATCCACAAGAGAATTTCTTGCCCTCCACAGGTACGCTCACGCGGTACCGCCCGCCAAAAGGCGAATACATCCGCGTAGATGATGGCTACAGTGAGGGGATGGAGGTTCCTATCTTCTATGACCCTTTGTTAGCTAAATTAATTGTGTGGGGTCAAACGCGCGCAGAAGCTATTCAGCGCATGAAACAGGCAATTGATGCTTATGAAGTCGAAGGCGTGGCAACTACTTTGCCCTTCGGACGATTCGTTATGGACCATCCTGCCTTCGTCGAGGGTCACTTCGATACGGGCTTTATTCCAAAATACTACACGCCCGAAGCTCTTCGCGAAAAGCATGCTCTGCCTGCTCAGCTGGCCGCTCTTCTAGCCCTCCGCCTGCATCTAGAACATAAGCAGCAGCTTTCCCTCTCCGCTCCTCGGCAAAGCAGCTGGAGTACTCGCTTTGAATAATCCTTATCTTCTCCCGGAAGGCACGCCCGTATCCCTGTCAGAATCCTTAGAAATGTCGGATTTGACACTCCCCGAGATTTAAAATCCTTTTTAATCACGTCTTTCTTCCTTCTTTGCCCTCCACTGCTCTGCGGCAGCCTCTATACCATAAATGTTGTTGTTATTTCGTTTTATTGCCTGCAAGAGCGAGCGGAACAAAGAGCTTTCTAACTTCAAGGGCGTTTCCTCATCCTTAAAAAAATAATAAAAAAGAATAAAATATGCCTCTAAATAAAAAAATATTGCGAATAACCTGGATTTTCTTAGCAATAGCGCCGTACCTAGCAGTGGCGCAAAAAGAAATTCTTTTAAACAATCCATCTTTTGAAGATACGCCCGATACCTGCAAGACACCTCGAGGGTGGTACAATTGCGGCATGGTCAATGAAACGCCGCCTGATGTGCAGCCTTCGGGATACAGCGTCACCAAGAAGCCCAGTCATGGCAAAACCTATCTAGGTCTAGTTGTGCGCGACAACGAGACCAATGAAGCAATTAGTCAACGATTGCCCCGTCCTCTAGAGATTAACGAATGCTACGAGTTCTCCATAGACCTTTGTCGCTCCGAAATATATATTAGCATAAGCACTACGACGGGCGAAAAGGTCAATTATGCTACACCCGTTGTGCTGCGTATTTGGGGCGGAAAAGATTCCTGCGACAGAGGAGAATTACTCTATGAAACTAACGTCATCACTACTACCCGGTGGCTCACCTATATTTTTCGCTTACATCCTAAGCGCGCTAGCTATTCCTATCTGTTGATTGAGGCCTATTACAAAACTCCTACGCTATTTCCTTATAACGGCAACGTTCTACTCGACAACATTTCTCCCATCCGGCAAATCGACTGCAACATGCCTCCTATGGTGGAAAGTCCGTCTCCTCTGCTATCACCCACCGAGATAACGAGCAGCAAGCCAGAAAGATATCAAGAGCGCCCCTTTCAACCTGCACCGCAGGTATCGTCAAGACCTTCAGTGACGCCGTCTGCATACGGTCAAGCTACTCCTGCTCCGCTTATTGTAGAGACCATCTCGCGCAGCGCCCTTCGAAAAGGTTCAATTTTTCAGTTGCGCAACCTCTATTTTGATGCAGATAAATATACCATCAAGGAAGAGTGCTTGCCCGCTTTGGAAACCGTGTATCGTTTTCTGGTGGAAAATCCCGATGTCATTATTGAAGTGGGGGGCCATACGAATAACCGCCCTTCTGACGATTTTGCCATGACCCTCTCTACCGCCCGCGCCAAAGCGGTGGCAGACTGGCTCATTGGCAAAGGGATTCCCAAAGAACGCGTTCAATACAAGGGATACGGAAAAACACAGCCAATCGATACCAACCTCACTCCAGAGGGTCGCAAACGAAATCAACGCGTAGAGTTTAAAATTTTGTCTATGCGCGAAAATTAATGGGTTAGCTCTTTTTGCGATACCTTTTTAGAAAGGAGCTTATTTGATGTTTGGCCCTTTGAGTCAATATCATCTTAGGGCTATTCGATAAAATGCAACTGGAATTTAAATCAATGCATTGCTGAATAATTAAAAAAAAGAAACATGCTATTGAAGAATAAACTACTGCAGCTCTTGGTGGCCATCCTTTGTCTGCCGAGTTTGTCAATGGCTCAACAAGAGATCCTCCTAGAAAATCCCTCTTTTGAGGATACACCCTCGCCAAGTAGACCTCCTCGTGGATGGCAAGATTGTGGTTTCGTGAATGAGTCGCCGCCAGACGTGCAACCTGGAGCTTTTCAAGTAAGTCTCCCCGCAAGCCACGGCCAAACCTACCTAGGCTTAGTTGTTCGAGATAACGAAACATACGAGGCCGTAGGCCAACATCTGTCTTCTCCCCTGAAAGCTGGAAATTGTTATCAGTTTTCACTAAACGTTTGCCGCTCTCCCATATACCTTAGCCACAGCCGCACCACCGGAGCTCGAGCGGATTATATCGGAGCTGCCGTCTTACGTATCTGGGGCGGAACCGCTTCTTGTAGTCGGAGCGAATTACTTTACCAAACTGACTCCATTCTTAATACCAACTGGTCTACTCGCACAATTAAGTTACAACCAAAAAAGGGCGATTACAATTATTTAATCTTCGAAGCCTTTTATAGAACACCCGTGATGTTCCCTTACAACGGAAACATCTTGCTCGACAACATTACGCCCATCCGAAGCATTCCGTGTAACGAGCCTGCTGTGGCTCGAAGAGACTCAAAGCCCACAGATCCTAACACTCCTCCCACTGAACAAGAAGGCTATCGTCGTAGGTCTCGAGGCAAGGGCGATTTGGTACCGCTCTCATCAGCCTCCGAAAAACACCTGCCTCTCGACACCTCAACTCAAAACATTGCAGAATTTTTGGATAAGCAAATCGTGAGTCGAGGCCCTCTCCGAAAGGGTGCCGTCTTCCAAATAAGCAACTTGTACTTCGATACCAACCAATATTCCATTAAAGAAGAATGTATTCCAGTGCTCGAAGCCCTATATCGTTTTATGATAGATAACCCAAATGTTGTCATCGAAATAGGCGGGCACACAAACAATCTACCGTCGGACGAGTTTGCAATGGAACTCTCCACCAATCGGGCAAAAGCGGTAGCAGAATGGTTGATCAAAAAGGGCATTCCTGAAGTTCGGGTGCAATACAGAGGCTACGGAAAGACGCAACCGCTGGACAGCAATCTTACTCCAGAAGGTCGTAGACGCAATCAGAGGGTAGAATTTAAAATTATTTCCGTCAGTGAAAATTAATGAAGCGTGCTGATCAAATACGCTGACTTTACTTAAACTGCTTACAGTAGCAGCAAAGCAGCTTTTTGCAAGGAGAAAAAACGGCATGAGAAATTTAAATGCTGCGTCGGAGAAAGAGAGTACTCTACAACTCTTCACGCCTGGAAGACAGGAGTTTATTGAAGCATGAGCATAACGGCGGGAGCTTATTCTTTTTTCCTTTGAAAAAAAAAGCGCGCCATCTAACGAGGAAGCTGACGCGCAGTGAAGAGGAAAAGCGTATTCAGTTTAATGCTCTCTGAGCTACATTCTAATCATTCGCCGAACAGCCGAATGCGTAGGCGTTTCCAGGCGGTAGAAGAGTGCGCCTGTTTGTGGGCCGATTACTTCGTTATCTAAGGTGAGCGTGTGGTATCCGCGCGCGTAGACGCTCGTATAGCGGAAGCGAATGCGTCCAGTTTCGTCGTAGACGGTCAATGTAACGGGCTCCTCTGCGGGCAGGTGGAAGCTGATTTGCGTGCGCTGTGCCCATGGGTTAGGGCGGTTTTGATAGAGCTCGAAGCCAATACCGCTGACTTGATCGTTCCCATCAGAGCGAAAGCGGAGAGCTACTTCGAGGAATTCGTCGGCACGGTAGGCTTCGGCTTTTGTAATTTGGTTGGATAGTTGCAAGTGTTGGCGCAGCAGCCCATCGGTATGAGCGCGGAAGATTAGGCTAAAGCCATCAACTTGTTCAAGTGCATCGTTAGATACCGTAACTGCTTGCTCCTCAGGATGAATACCAAAATGCTCTAAACTCATTCCACGACCAGGCACAATATCTATGAGTTCCAGGCCAGGGTGATTTAGCGTAAATTGATAGCCCGTAACGGGTTCGCTAGGCGTGATGCGGACAGTGAATACTTCGCCTCGGCGCACGACGCGGTCTTCTACATCGAAGAGGAGTGTGCCGGCGGAGCGTTCTCCTATGCGAGTGAAACTGTTAGTGATGGCATTTCCATTGACATCGCCTACTTTGATAGCGATGAAATCAACGGAGAGATGATCCTCCACGGAGTTGTGAATATCGCGTCTTTCTGGAAACACCTCTTTAAAAGGATTCAGCGGCTCTGGGAAGAGGTAATCTCTTGCTACGAATCGCCAAGAAGTGTTGTTGGGCAGTTCGGTGTAAAGCCCTAAGATGAGCTTGCGCAGTTCAACGATGTCAAAAGTTGTGATGGAGCGGCTGTTGTTAGCATCAGCAGCAATCATTTTATAGGGAGTGCTCAAGGGTTCTATCCCTAGAATGTGTCTATTAATGAGCACTAAATCAAAAGTAGACACACCGTTGAGCGGGTCGTTATTTTTAACAGGTTTGACGGTCGTTGTGCTTCCTTTTAGCAAGGCATTAGGCACAAAGTAATAGCCATCAGGTTCAGTGATGGCTTGCATTTCTACGGTACCTTGGGCATCCGTAACGTACAGTTGAAGCGTTGCGTCTTCTAGTCCTTTGCCGCTTTCTGTTTGAATAAGCCCTGCAACAGAGCCGTTGGTGCTGTTGCAAACCTTGACGTTGTCTTGTACGTGAACGAACGTCTCACAAAAGTCGGTGTTGCCTGTCAGATCCATAACCCATAGTTGTACCAGGTTAAAGCCCAGGTTTGAGCAGTCGAACATTACCGAAGTTTGTGGGTTACCACTTTGTGAGAAGGGAAATCCTGTGCCTGTTCCTGAGCGGCGCAGCCCAAAGATGAGCAGATTACTAGGCGTATAGTTGTCGGCAGCGCTCTGGAGCAAGTCATGAACACTAATGGGCACCATTTTAGTTGGCATGAGATTGACGCTAATGCCGTTGCGGCAGACTACAGTAGGCGCTTTACAGTCTTTGATGGTAAAGGTATACTCACAGACTTGCTCATTACCGCAGCCGTCGTCTACAAACCATTTGATTTTATGCGTACCATAGGGCAGTTCAGGAAGTACATACTGGTTCGGATTTTCTTGCGTGTTCCAGCGCAAGCAGGCCACGAGATTTTGTCCGGCTACAGTAGTCTGTAAGGCGAAGCGATACTTGCGAGCGTCAGAGACACTGCGGTGGTCGAAAACACGTGGGCTGCCACCATTGTAGTTAGGATGATTGGCGTTGCCAAAGAAAACAAGGCCTGGTGGCGGAGGATTGGTACTGCCCACGACGGTCTCTGTGGAGCCGTTGTTGTCTAGGTCTAAGAAGAGTAAAAAGCGCACGTTGAGGTTAGGGCCTGAACATGCATCGGTCGCGCTGATGCACAAATCTATGGCACCCTCACCTAGGTCGTGGCTACCTGTCAAAGCATCCTTCCAGACGGATGCATTCCATAATTGTGGGTCGTTGTTTGTTTGGTCACATTCCTGAATTGACCCAATAGGGCATTGAATAACAGGTTTTTTTGTGTCGCGTATTTTAATAATTTGAGTATATTTGTAACAATTGGGATTAGATGACCAAAATGTGCTAAAGTTGGTTGGCTGTGGGTCTGTAGGCGTAATCCGCACTACAGTGGGAGCCCAAGGCGCGGGCGTGCCCGCCGCAGATACAGTCGGCCCGACGAGATTGCTTGGATGTTCGCTAAGTGGGTTCGGATTTGGATTGGGCACAACAGTACAGCCTAAATTGGGATTGTAACCACACCAGTTGACAATAGTCCAAGTGCGTTCAATCTGAAAACAAGCATCTGGTACAACGGTAAAGCGTTGATCTTCGTACGATACGCCCAAGGCTTCACAATCCTTGCCTAAGAACTCAGGTTGCCCAAAGTTGTCAAAAAAGTCATTGCATTCTTTGAGGATGAGGTCATTGGGAAAGCGCACAAAGAAGCCGGATTGATAAGTGACGACAATACGCTGGATGCAGGTGGAAGTTTGGCCGCTGCAGTCTACTGCACGGAAGATGCGAGCGATTGTGCCGCGGTTGCACAGCGTGTCAAATTGCGTATAGTCTACGGCGGTGATGGTCGTGTCTATACAGCAGTTGTCTACAGCCTTAGCCTTTCCGTATGACCATAAGGTAGGGTCGAAGTTTTCACAACTTATTGTGGTGTTAGGTGGCGGCGTGCAGGTAGGCTTAAGTTTATCTTCTACATACACTTGTACCATGCACTCGTTGAAATTTCCTACAGCGACCTCGGGTAAGATAGGACCAGCGGGTGGCGGGGCATCATACACTCGCAGGATGATGGCGATAGTGTCGCCAATGTCTTCGCAGCAAAACTTTACCTGATCCACAAAGTGCGAGGCAGGCTGGCAAGGGCTGTCGTTCATCCGCCGCGCTTTGAAATAGACCGGCCCGCAAGCATCGTAGGAGCCCTTGTCAAAAGTAGAGGCATTGACTAGAGCTATTCCGTTGATATTCAGTGAAACTTGCGTGATTTCTATACAAGATACTTCAGGTGGCGTGAGATCTGACACCTTTAGTCGGAAAGAACATGTTGAGGTATTGTTACAGTTGTCTTCCGTTTGATAGATGACAGTGTGCCTTCCAAGAGGTAGGCAGGGTGTAGAGGCAAAAGTGGCTAAGCGGTCTGCAGCGGTCGGGTTGGCGCCCGATGGCGCAGTCAGAACTGCAGGTACTTGGATAGTATTGATGACGTCGTCCGTAACAGGGTGTCGCACCAATATAGTGGCTGAAGCTTCACGCGGCAGGGCGCACATGTCGCGCAGCAGCACAGGAGGGAGGGCTACTGTAGCACAGCAGGCCAGTGCGTCGGTACTTACTGTCAGGTCACTAGGGCAGTTAAGAAAGGTTGGGCCCGTCTGGTCGATTACCGAAATTACTTGAGAAAAGATGCGCGGATTGGCGTTTGGGCCGCCTTGGACAAGGGGTTTACACCAATCCAGCACCGTCCATTCCCTTACGATGTTGTCCGAACCCGCGCAGTTGGAGAAAATCTTATCTTGATACAGGATACTCAGCCGACATGCTCCGGCTTTTGCAGGCGGGAACAAAGGAAACTTTACGCCATAGGCCTCAATAAATGGCACGCCCGTATTCATAATTGAGGTATCGGGAGCGCTGCTGCTGCAATTCAATGTGATGTTAGGTGGAATGCGCACGGCATCTAAACCTCGGTTTTCGAAGTAGATATATTGCGAACACGATGACACGTTGCCGTGCGCATCGCGCGCTGTCCAAGTACGCAGAACATAGCCGATGTAAGGGTCATTGCAAGTAAGATCTTTCCAGATATCGGTATGCGTCAACTCGTACTTTGTGCAATTCTCGTCTATTTGCGGGTATGCATGGGTAATGTTCAGCGCTGCCAATGCAGCAGGTGTGTAGTTTATCACGGCACATGGTAGGGTAATGTCAGTGCAAGTAAGCTTGGGCTGCAGATGGTCTACTACTTCGATGCGGGTGCTACATCGCACACCAGTACACAAGTCAGTCACGCGGCCTAATACGTTCTGGCCAATGTGAGAGCAGTCTACTTTGTTACCAACAGGTATACTGTTGACGAATATTTCCACTGAGTATTTGCCGTGAAGGTGTGGAGCTTCTAGCAGATCATCGGGCGAGATAACAGCAACGCCCGTCTGGTCGATCGCTACTTGTACTTTATTGTTGCACGTGAGGCTGAGCGATGGCAAGAAGGATACCTTTACCTGGTCTGATACTGGCCCGCAAGGACCAGGAGGGTCGTCGCTGGTCAGCGTTAAGTAGACGAAGCCTGTTGCTCGGTCAGCTGCACTAGGTACGTATGTTGCTGCTCCAAGGAACTGGTTGTCGGGCAGGAAAGTTCCTGTGCCGCTTGTGCTCCATACCCCTGCGCTCACGCCAGTGCCGTTAGGTTGTATAGAAGCACCCAGAGCATGGATATTGAGGTTTTCGTTTGGACATAACCATATATCGTTGCCGGCATTCACAATAGGACTGGGCGCTATTGTTACTGTAGCCTTGTGGTTTGCACTCACGGGTTGGATGCAACCCGTAGCATCCTGAACGCTTACGGCACAGTAAGTAGTTGTCTTCGCAGGTGAAACAGGGATCAACAGCGTATCACGCGTCAGGTTTATATCGCCGTCGCTGGGCACAGAGACCTTAATGTATGTTGTATCCGTCGCCGTAGCTGCGCGCACCGTAACCTGGTAAGGTGGCAGACCGTTCAGACCAGCTACTTTTAGCACGGTGGTTTGACCTGCGCAAAGGGTAGCAGGTGCTCCGCTACTGAGAGACAGGGTTGCGCTAGCATTACAGCAGCCAAAGATGAGGTCGTTCATGATACAGCCAAAACCTGGCTTACACAGCGTCAGCACAATCGATTGTCCAGGACTAACAATCTGGACATTGCTGTGCACTTGTACGCCTAAAGAGTTGAACACCAGCAGATGCGCCGCTACGTTTCCATTGAGTAAGCCATTGAACAGCAGAGTAATATCAAAATTATTCCCAATATTCACCGGCATTGCACAATGGACTTGATTACCCGCGAGGCTGGAGGCGCCTACTTTGAAAAACAGCGCATCGAAGTTTCCTTGAGCCGTTGTCAAGTTTAGCTGCCCTCGACAGGTGGTGTCAAATAGCTCGCCATTGGGACCGTTCTGAATATGGAAAACCAAGTCTAGGCACCGATACTCAGGATTGCTGCTGCAGCATCCGTTGCCTTGGGATGCCGAAGTACAGTACTGCTGCCCTACCAAATGGATCTTTCCCGCAGGTGTGAGCACATATTCCCTTCGGCTAGGATTGCCCTTAGGATTGCATTGTGCCAACGCAGTTTCAGGCTGCTGAAAAAAAGCCCACAACAACGCGCCTAGAAGTATGATCTTAGCGCATAAGTGACTTTTCACGGAGATGCGAGACGGATTTTTCATAACGCTTTTCCTCATACCTTTTGCTGTTGAAAAATTTTGTTTCCCGAGGCAAAAGTGCGGCTGCCATGTGCCGGCCTCAAGGACATTTCCATATTTTCAAAGGCAGAGAGAAAAGAAGATTTTTTGGATTATTTTTTAAATAAATATCTGATTGTATGCATTTTGCATTTTTTAAATTTTCCCTAAGCGAGCCTTTCGATGTTCAAGTCCGTAAGCGCGGAAAGGCTAGAATTTGTTTCTGACTTCGCGGAAGATGTTTTTTACTACCAATTCAGAGGCACGCGTAGCATATTCCAAAATATGCGTATTCTTGCCCGGCCATGACGCAAGTTGCTTGTCTTGAAGTCAGTCCGTTCGCTGAGAACACCTATGTTGTGTACGATTCTACAGGTGAAGCCGCATTGGTAGACCCTGGTTGCTATACTTCAGCCGAATGCGATTGGCTCGTGCGAACAGTAGAGCAGCTGCAGGTTCGGCCGAAGCGGATGCTGCTCACCCATGCTCATTTAGACCATGTATTTGGTGTGGCCTTTGTGTATCGAAGATGGGGCTTACTGCCCGAATGTCACCGCAATGAACTGCCGTTGCTAAAGCGCTATCCAGATATTTGTGTTTTTTATGGGCTACCGCGCCCTGAGCCGGCACCTCTGCCGACGCGATTTCTTCAAGAGGGAGAGACCATAACTTTTGGTCAAACCCAGCTAGAAGTGCGGTTTACACCCGGCCACAGCCCTGGAGGACTGTCGTTTTACTGCCCAGAGGCGGGTTTCGTTTTAGCTGGCGACACTCTGTTCTATGAAAGCATTGGCCGCACCGACTTACCAGGCGGTCATTTCGAAACGCTTCTGGAAAGCATTCGCAAGCAGCTGTTTACGCTGCCAGATGAAACAAAAGTTTATTCTGGTCACGGCCCAGCTACTACTATCCGCCATGAGCGCGAGCACAATCCCTTCTTGCGCCTGCCGCCATGATCTTCGAAGTGTTGGCCACTGATCCTCACAGCCGCGCCCGGGCTGGACGCTTACATACCGACCATGGCGTTATTGAAACGCCCATCTTCATGCCTGTAGGCACTGCAGGTACTGTGAAAGCTGTCCATCAACGCGAATTGGAGTGCGATATCGGAGCGCAAATCATCTTGGGCAACACCTACCACCTCTATCTCCGCCCGGGTTTAGATGTGCTTAGGCAGGCAGGAGGTCTCCACCGCTTCAGTGCTTGGCCTCGCCCTATCTTGACCGATAGCGGTGGTTATCAGGTCTATTCTCTAGCTCATCGACGCAAAATCCGAGAAGAGGGAGTCACCTTTCAAAGCCACATTGACGGCTCATTCCATACCTTCACTCCCGAAAACGTCATAGATATTCAGCGCGTTATTGGCGCCGACATTGTAATGGCCTTCGACGAGTGCCCGCCCTATCCGTGCGACTTCTCCTATGCAAAAAATTCGCTAGAGCTCACCCATCGCTGGTTGGTTCGATGCCTAAAGCGCTTTCAGCACACGGAACCTCTGTATGGATACAGGCAGGTGCTGTTTCCTATTGTTCAGGGAAGTACTTACTCAGAACTGCGCCGCTATTCCGCTGAATTTGTCGCCTCCCTGAATTGCCCTGGAAATGCCATTGGAGGATTATCTGTGGGAGAACCTACCGAAGAGATGTACGCAATTACTGAACTCGTCACTGCAATGCTTCCTGCTGACCGGCCTCGTTACCTCATGGGCGTAGGTACACCAGAAAATTTACTGGAATGCATCGAGCGCGGCGTAGATATGTTCGACTGCGTATTGCCCACCCGAAATGCTCGGCATGGCATCCTCTACACCTGGGAGGGCATCGTCAACATTCGAAATCAGCGCTGGAGAGATTGTTTCGACCCTATTGATGCTATGTGCTCTGCGCCTACCAGCCGCGAACATACGCGCGCCTACTTGCGGCATCTGTTTATCAGCGGTGAAATCTTAGCAATGCAATTAGCTACCTTGCAAAACCTTAGCTTTTATCTAGACCTCGTTCGCCAAGCGCGTCAACATATCTTCAACGGCGACTACGTGCCCTGGAAAAACAGCATTCTACCACAAATTATGCGCCGACTATAAAATACTCCTGCAAGAAAAGCAGCACCGCTGCCCTGCGTCGCATCTGTGAAAAAAATCACTTTGCTGAAATAGCCCTCGTTTTCATGGCGTTTATCGAGCGAAAATGGCCCTCGTTAATGTTAAAGTTTTTAGATTTTACCGCCCTGGAGAGACGAGAGCTATTGTTCAATAGGCGAAAATTCTACCTTTGCCATTATTTAGTATTTCCGTACTCCCTTGGCTATAAGCATCCATCTTTTTTGTTTTTAACTAAACAAATGTAGTTCTACGTGTTTATGAAAAAGACTGCTTTACGTGTTGGCGTGTTGGGCCTTGCGCTGTGCATGTCTTCGGCAGTTACCCTTGCTCAAGACATTCACTTTTCGCAGTTTTACATGAGCCCCCTGAACCTCAACCCTGCTATGACTGGGGTAATGAACTGCACCCACCGGTTTGTCGCCAACTACCGCAACCAATGGGCTTCCGTGCTGCGTCAGAATGCGTACAATACTTTTTCAGCATCTTACGATCAGAAGATTGCCGTAGGCCGTTACGATTATTTCGGCGTTGGGGGCACGCTGTGGGGCGATAGGGCAGGGGAGTCTCAGTTTGCTACCCTCCAAGCGCGTCTATCTGGCTCTTACGCTAAAAAGATGGGAGGATATCGCCGCAAAGCCCACTATCTAGTATTCGGAGGTGATTTTGGCGTCAGTCAGCGCAGTATTAATAGCGCTGCATTGCGTTGGCCTAGCCAAAACAATGGCGCGGGGCAGTTTGACCCTTCCCAACCGGGTGAAGTGATTGAAAACCCTAACTTCCTCTTCCTAGACATGTCGGCGGGCCTGTTGTGGTTTAGCGTATTTGACGAGTACAGCAATTTCTATTTTGGTGCGGCGTTTAGCCACCTCAATCGCGCTAATCAGTCGTTTGGGCGGCAAAATATTCCGCTATACAGCAAATTCACTTTCCACGCAGGTGGTGAATTCATGCCTGGTAAGCGTTTCGGTATGTTGCCAGGCGTAGTTACTTTCTTCCAAGGGCCGTCGTTCCAAGTTAACGTGGGCAACTCTTTCAAGTTTCTCTTGGGCAATAGCCGTCGTTACAGCCAGGCCTTTCAGTTGGGAGGTTGGGTGCGCGTCGCCAACCGCCTCAATGCAGGCAAGTTAGTAGATGCCTTCATTCTGAGCACGCGTTTCGACTATGAGCAGTTTACGGTGGGCTTCAGTTACGATGTGAACACTTCTAGTTTGGCTGCCGCCTCGAATGGAAATGGCGCTTTCGAATTCTCGTTGCTGTACAAGATCTGTGGACCCGAACGCCGAGGAGTATACTGTCCTAATTTCTAGTAGCAACTTCTTCCCTTTTTCTACAAGTTAATACATTAATACAATACTTTGAGTAGAAACTTCTCAAAAGTTCTTTGACTATTTAAAAGAGATTTTGTCGTATGGGTAGGTGTGCAGGTGCGCCCATGTAGGGTAGCCCTGCACACCTCGTTTAATTTGCCGCTTTAGTTGCAACGAAAAAAACAGGCACCTAACTAGGTAATCCCTTTAACCGTTCTGTTTTTCCGCAGCGAGAACCCCTGTAACGGTTTGTAGGCCGGCAAAAGATGGCAATGGCTGTGACGAGATGATTAGATACTTTTCTTCTTTTTCTGACATTTCAAAGAACGGAAGCCAGATTTTAACTCTAAGAGTGTGTGCCCTTTCTAACTTCTGGAAAAACAAAGCAGAGAACTTCCGTAAGTTTGCGGAAATTCTCTGTTTTCGTTTATTAGCCAAAACGTTGGCGCTTTTTATTGGTTAACAGAGGTGACTCCTATGGCCTTTTAGTGGAGAATATTTTTCATTTTTTAAAATTCAATTACCGATTTTTAAACCATGTTTGGCAGCAGTAAAAACACAGAAGAAACCCACACCGCAACGGCTTCTAGCGCTGTTGCCTTTAATGCCTTGGTAAAAGGAACGATAGTAGAGGGCAACCTCACTTGTGAGAGCGATCTTCGCGTAGACGGCATAGTGAAGGGAAAGATCGCTTGCAAATCCAAGATTATTATTGGCCCTACAGGTCAAGTAGAAGGCGATATCGTGTGCGCTAATGCAGTTATTGAGGGGCGTTTTCGGGGTAACTTGAAGGTAGGCGAACTGCTAAACGTGCGTGAGACGGCCGAAGTGGAGGGAGAAGTGGTGACGAATAAGTTAGTCGTGCAAAGTGGCGCGCGCTTTAACGTCACGTGCAAGATGGACATAGGGGCTGGCAATGGCGCAGCTGCCAAAGTTGCTGCGGGAGATGTCGTCGGAAAAGCCGTGGGGGCAGGAGCGAAAGCCTAAGCGCTCGCCGTTGCTCGAGTGGATGCGCTATAGCGGCATAGCTTTCGAATTGCTGGGTGCATGCCTAGCAGGTATGCTCGTTGGGCGCTGGATGGATACGTGGTTGGAACTAGAACAACCCACGTGGTCTGTGGTACTAACGGTTCTCTTCATGATTGCAGCAGTGGTCTCTCTGTATCGTAAATTGAAGTAAAGGTTTCCTATAGACATGACCTTTCGCCATTTTCTTAAATATTTGGTCGGCATAACGGTTGGCGTAGTTGGTCTGATAGGGATAATTGCTTGGTTTTCTGTATCAATACGCGAGCACACCGCATTTGGACTGAGCACAGCCCTGCTGTTTGGGCTGCTGTGTATCGGGCTTTTTGCTCTAGGTCAGCATGCGGTAAAAAGTCCAAACAAGCAGGCATTCATCCAACTGGTAATGGGTTCGGTTTTTGGTAAAATGTTATTTGCCCTAGCAGTGCTGGCGCTTTACCGCGAACTAACTCGGCCAAAAGACGCTTGGTTTGTCGGAATTTTTCTAGTTCAATACGCCATTTACACCGCTTTTGAGATCTGGTTCATGACTCGCTTAGCTCGTACATGAAATGACCCAAAAAAGATGAATACGTACCTCGCCATGCGCCGTATTTAAACTTATTGCCGCTGCCACCAAAAGTGCGAACCCTCCCAAGGCCAACTTTTGCTGACACTCAGCAGTTGTTGAGCTGTCTGTCCAATAGTGCGGGTAACCGTTGCTATGCGGCCGATGTGTGAACAGTCAGGGCACTTGTCATGTATCCAACAGATTTCGAGCGCGTTATGGCGCTTAGCTTTTTTCGTCTATGTATGGTGACCGCACTCCACTCCCTGGTTTTAATCCTGTGTTCTAGATAGAAGGGGTAGGCACATCTGAGCACATCTTGAAAAATTTGCCGCGAAAATGGAAGGCAGTGCGCGACAACACCCTCTTTTTTCCTCAGCCAATGCACCCGACAACAGGTTTGCTCTGTTGATCCTGCCGGCAGCCATTGCTCTTCGTCGCGTGTACTTGCTTACATCCATAGTGGATCCTCCCTTCATCATCTCTAGATGCTATGCAGTTGAAATAATGTCTGGCGCTTCTTCGAAGAGGTAGCGAGGGAAAATTTCAGTCGCTTCTAATACGCTAGGGCCTTCGCTAAGAGAATTCCGTTTTTTCTCTTGAGTACAGAGCATACGCCTGTATTCACCCAAAGGAAGTTTGCCTACTTTTGCGGCCGTTACTTTAGAGAGCAAAATAAATTCAAATGGAGTCATTAGTTTACCTACTTCCCTTGTTTGGTATTGTTGGCCTACTGTACATGCTGCTGCTGCAAGCGTGGGTAAAGAGACAAGACCCTGGCGAGGCACGCATGCAAGCAATTGCGCACCATATTGCAGAGGGCGCGATGGCCTTTTTAAAAGCAGAGTACCGTGTCTTGGCGGTTTATGTCTTGGTGGCCGGCGCGCTGTTGGGCTGGCAAAGCACCTTAGTAACGACGAGTCATCCGCTCATCATTGCCGCGTTTGTCGTGGGCGCAGCATTTTCAGTGCTTGCCGGTTATACGGGCATGCGCATTGCTACGAAAGCGAATGTGCGCACTACACAAGCGGCGCGAGCCAGCCTAGCACAAGCCTTGAAGGTGTCCTTTAATGGCGGCTCGGTTATGGGTTTGGGCGTAGCTGGTCTAGCGGTGCTGGGGATAAGCGCATTATTCGCCATCTTTTTCCAGTATTTCATGGGTGGCAACTACGCCAAAGGTGGTTACGTGGTCATGTCGCGTATTTTGGAGGTTTTGGCGGGCTTTTCGCTGGGGGCTGAATCCATTGCGCTATTTGCACGCGTAGGCGGTGGCATTTACACCAAAGCAGCTGACGTGGGAGCTGACCTGGTAGGCAAAGTAGAGGCGGGCATCCCTGAGGATGACCCGCGCAATCCGGCAGTTATTGCCGACAATGTGGGCGACAACGTAGGCGATGTGGCTGGTATGGGCGCCGACCTATTTGGCTCTTACGTAGCCACTATGCTAGCCGCTATGGTTTTGGGCAATTCCGTCATTCGCGATTCGGGCGGCGTTATCCAGGATGACTTTGGCGGCATCGGCCCTATCCTGTTACCCATTTTCATCGCAGGCTTGGGCATCATCTTTTCTATTCTCGGCATGAATCTGGTGCGCGTCAAAGACGATGGGAACGCCACTGCTGCCACAGTGCAAAACGCCCTCAATCTGGGTAATTGGACGAGCATCCTGCTCACTGGTATTGCCTGCTATCCGGTCATCCGGTGGATGTTGCCCGATACCATGACGATGAATTTCTTTGGCTCTGGTTCGCGCGCAGTGAGCGATACCAATGTTTTTTACGCGGTTGTTATCGGCCTTGTTGTTGGCGCCCTTATTTCAGCAATCACGGAGTATTACACTGGCATGGGCAGAAGACCTGTTGAAAGTATTGTAAAGCAGTCAGGTACGGGTCATGCCACCAATATTATTGCTGGGCTAGCCACAGGTATGCTCTCGACGTGGATGCCTGTAGTGATGTTTGCCCTTGCAATATGGGGCGCCTACTCGCTAGCAGGATTTTATGGAGTAGCTATTTCCGCTTCCGCCATGATGGCGACTACAGCTATGCAATTGGCCATTGATGCCTTCGGCCCGATTGCGGATAACGCCGGAGGGATTGCGGAAATGAGCGAGCTGCCCAAGGAAGTTCGTCAACGTACGGATATTTTAGATGCCGTAGGCAACACCACAGCAGCAATCGGGAAGGGCTTTGCTATTGCCTCTGCAGCTTTGACCGCCTTGGGGCTGTTTGCTGCTTATGTAGATTTTACCGGCATTGCTGGCATCAACATATTTAAGGCCAATGTGTTAGCGGCACTCTTTGTGGGCGGTATGGTGCCAGTTGTTTTCTCAGCTTTGGCGATGCGAAGTGTGGGTCGGGCAGCAATGGATATGGTCAATGAAGTGCGCCGTCAGTTTCGCGAGATACCCGGACTGCTCGAAGGAGAAGGAAAAGCAGAGTATGGGCGCTGTGTAGAAATTTCTACTCGTGCGGCGCTGCGCGAAATGCTTCCTCCTGGCATTATTGCCATCCTGACGCCCGCGGTTATTGGCTTCATAATGGGGGCCGAGGCGCTGGGAGGATATATGGCAGGCGTTACGGTGAGCGGTGTAGTGTGGGCGCTGTTTCAAGCAAATGCTGGCGGAGCATGGGACAATGCCAAGAAAACCTTTGAAAGAGGCGCTGAAATTAATGGTCAATTTTACTACAAGGGTTCTGAGCCACATAAAGCAGCCGTCACGGGAGATACGGTGGGCGATCCCTTCAAGGATACTTCTGGCCCTTCGATGAATATCTTAATTAAACTCACCTGTCTTGTAGGTTTGGCTGTTGCGCCCATCTTGGGAGGGCATACAACCCGCGAGATGGGCAACACTCAGCCGCCTGCTCGCTACGAGCAAATGCACCTAACCTCACCCCTCAACCACCCAGTTTGGTCGGCTTCCACACCTCAGCGTCGATAAGAGGTTTATCCTACACCTGACGAGAGCGGCTTTGTGTAACGCACGTTGCGTAAGGCCGCTCTCGTTCCAGAAATAGCTCAACCCTCTGGCTTCTTATTCCTCCGAGGGAAAGGGTTCGCCGTTGCGAATTGCACAGCCCTTTAAGGGGCGGCCGTTCACGGTCAACTCTGCCTGATAGCGGTACTGAATTTCCGACATGCCGTCGCTACAATCGCCCTTCTTAATGGTTACTTTTAATCCGTCGGTTTCATACGTCCAGGTGCTCTTACCGTCTGTTTTTGGCGCTACCCACTTGAAAGCATAACCCTCCTCTGCTCCAACGTCTTTAAAAAAGATGCCGCCTTCAGCCTCTGAAATTTGCAAACTCCAAAAAGGCTCTGTACCAGAACACCAAAACTCCCAGCCTCGGCAAGCGTTTCGCCAATTTTTAGCTGTTAGCGTATCTATGCGCTGTACCTGAAAGGTTTGTTCGTCGTTGGAAAGGGTGCCTCCCAAAACGGCATAAACAGCTTCACCAGCTATAGGCGCAGGCAAGCAGGCCAAATGATAGAGCGAGTCTAATTGACCTGTAGCGTCGATGACGCGATACTTCTTTCCTTCTGCACAGGTGTGCAGCGTTGCGCTTTGGTCGCTTTTGCTGTAGTAGCCCTTGAGCGTTACCTCTTGAGGAACTTGCGCGACTTCAGCGGTGGGCTTTTTTACTTTTTGCTCACACGACCCATACAATAGAAGCAGCAGAAGCATACATGTTGTGCGCATGGTGTATAGAATTTAATGAGTCAGATATTTTTCTTCTACAAAAGTCGAAAAATTATGCCGTTGAAAAGGGCTTCAAAGGGATTGCGGCAAGGCTTGTGGTTTTGTTCCGAACCTCCAGGCGCCCTTATTTGGCATCCTTAGGAATTTTAAAGATGAAGGTAAAAGCTAAGATGCTGATTTCGATAACTTTCAGCCTTTGGGCAGTATTGTTGCTTGTCGCCTAGTTTCTACCTCGAAGTTAGAAATCAATGAGAGGTCGGATTGACTTGTAGCTGGCGAGGCATATTTCTTGCAACAGGTTTAAGCCTTACGAGGCTCTTGTGTGTTTATTTTTGGGATGAAAAAGTTTACTAAAACGAACTTACCTAAAAAAATTTGCGCGGTCTGTGGTCGGCCATTCGCATGGCGAAAGAAGTGGGCTTCTTGCTGGGACGAGGTGCGCTATTGCAGCGACCGGTGTCGGCGAATGAGAAGAGGCAGCAGTATACGCCCTGCGCGTTCGCAGTAGGGAGCCCCGGAAAAAAGTCTGAAGCCGTCGATTTTGTTTATATTTCTTGAAAAACTGAGTGCAAGGGGGATGCTTATAGTTCCGGGGTCAAAGGTAATGCTGCGTTTCACGGGCGAGCGCGGTGAAGTTGTTTGCCGCCTAGACGAGGACACGCTCTTGATTCGGCTTGAGGGTGAGTCGGCTGTAGAGATACCAGCCTTTGAGGAAGATGTCGTGCCCATAACTGTTTCGCCGCCAGCTGCGCCAGCAACTTCCTTCGAAGCTAAGTCTCCCACGAAGACACCTAGCGGGCAGGAGAGAAGAGTCGTTAAAAGTACTCAAAAATTGACGAATTCTCAGGGCATTTCACTTGTCTTTGAACCTATGCTTGGGCGCGACGAAGTAGTCTCGCGTTATACGATATGGCTGCTCAACGATACTTACCAAGAATGTCTTTTTGAGCTCGTTCTTGAAACTTCCGTGCGCGTTGTGCTCGAGACCGAAGGAAAATTGGAAACTGCCACTGCTGTAGAAGTAGGCACCCTATTCGCTGCTGACCTGAGCGATCACCCGCAAGTATTTATAACCTGTCGACCTATTAGCACAGAGGGCGTTGAGGCGCCCGTTGAGCGTTCATTGCGCATACGACCCAAGACCTTTTTCAATGCTCGACAATTTGTTCCAATCTTAGGCATTGAGGCATACCGATTTATTTTGTTTAAGCCGCAAATAACAGCCTCTGTTCAAAGCCCGAGCACTGACCTACGCGAGCTTGCTCGCTCGCAACGTTGCGCGCCTGCTCACACGTCTGAATCCAACACACAAATCGTAGACCCGTACGACGTTGTTGAATTAGCAGAGTTTAAGGGCGAAATAGACCTTCATGCAGAAAAACTTTTGCCTAACTACAAAAGCCTAGACCCTGGCCAAATCCTTCATCTGCAGCTCGCCTGCTTTCGGGATTTTCTAGAAAAAGCTATTCGACTAGGTGTCCCGAAGGTATTTGTTATCCACGGTGTAGGTGAAGGAAAACTGCGAGAAGCAATTGCTAAGGAACTTCGGCACCACCCTGCAGTGTGGAAGTTTAAAAATGAGTATCACCCAAAGTATGGCTATGGCGCAACGGAGGTCATCTTCTATTGAATAACCGCGCAAAAATCGGCTGCCTTTCGAAGAGCATACGCATAGCCATAAAAATCAGGAGTTTTTGCTCCCTTGCAGCGCGCTGGTCTTTGCGTCCTCTGCAACACTGCAAGGTCGATGACTAAGAGCAGCTATGGTGTTTTTTGGGATGCGTGCTGTATTGTTCTATTGACCATTCTATTGCAGGACTTCGTGGCATTTACCGAGTTTCTGCTGAGCTTTTTGCCTCTCTGAATGGTCCTTCCTTGGCGTTTATCCCTCGGGAAACTATAAGGCGCAGTGGCATAGCGCGGCTTCTTCACTTCAGTGCTCTTGAGCAGTTGTCGGGGATGTGAGGTGCTCATGCAGGGAACATAACTGTGCGAGTTTCCGTTAGGCGTCTCACTTCGAATGGAAGGAGAACATGCGCGCGTTGGGCGGATAATTGTCCATTTTTAGCCATTTTTTCTACCTTTACACGCGCAAATGAAAACCTTTCACCTTACTGCCTTGCTTTTATGGAAAATCAAATTGCCTCGCTTCCTACTCCGTCTTCATCTAAGCGCTCGCGCCGAAACATTCTTCTTACAATATCGCTGCTCCTCATCGCTGGTATAATCGGAGGAACATGGTATTATTTAAGCACTTCGGTCGAACAAGAAATAAAATTCGCCTTTGCTCCCAACCATGAGTTTCGTTCACCGGCGCTCTTTTTCACGGGTAGGATGACTTTTGAGATAGACCCCTTCGATCGGCGGATGATTAAATTGAAAATAGACTCTCGCGATATTGAGTTTCCCAAGCCACTCATTGTAGAAGATGGAGAACTGGATTTTATTGGCACTGTGCGTCGAGATGTTATGTTCGTCCCGTTAGAGCTATATCAAATTCACAACGACCGCACAGGAGAGCCTCGCACAAGCCCAGTGAGCAATTGCCGCACCTATTTAGAATTTCCTGCGGATGCCGACACCGTCCTCGTCGTTGTAGATGGGAAATATCTGCTCAAAGGCACGCGCATAGGATATCATCGGTACGTTATCCCTTTTTGTGAGACGACCCGAGATCATACGTTTCGAGTGTTAGATGCATACGGGCAGGAACACGAGCCAATGGTATATGCTTACAACGGTCGAATAAACAGAGGCGCCACGCTTATGCCGCAGCCTCAGGGCGGGAGGATAAGCCCGCGTACAGTGGACCCCGGACAGCTAGACAAAACTTCTATAGGTTCCTTATCACCACAGGTGTATTCTAGAAATGATGCTCCCGCTCCTCGAAATATTGCTAGGATAGAGGGTTTAAACAACAAGTCTACAAAGGTCGTCATCACATTACCTCGGCGATTAGAGAATCCTTGGGTATATGTAAACGACAAACGCCAGCGGGATTACAATACCGAAGACAATGGTATGCGAATTGTCTTCTGGACGAAGCGAAACAACCAGCCGATCACAGTGCGACTAGGCGACGCCAATTGTGAGTGTGAGGCAAGTGGTCGTGCCGACCGACCCTTGCTTGAACTATCGGCTGTTTGTGCGTGTCGCGATGTTTTGGTCTATTTGAATTTAGACAAAGGGCTCGACCGCTATCGCAATAAGATTCAAGTATATGTAGACGGCCAACTCACGGGTTTGCCTATTCCGCCTGCGGGTCAACCGCTTGTTCTCGCCTTGCGCAAGATAGGTCGTCCGCAAAACGTAGAAATTAAGTTGGCCCTTCCAGACGATACCGGTCGCTTAGGTTTATTTGACGTATGTGAATTCATTATTCCTTCCGAACCCACTACCATTGTGCTCAACCCACCGTGTTATTGTCCGACATGTCCTCCTAATGTGAAAATCTCGGGATAAGCTTTGCTTGCTGCTTTCTTGTCAAGTGCTTTGCCAGATTGCGTTTAGAACAAAGTTTTTTGGTGGTAGCGGGAGGTGCGCTGAAGCAGAGAATGAGGTTTTCTTTGTTCATTTAGCGCGCAAATAGCGCCTTATCGCATGCGAACAATTGTTTGTAGTTATCTCGTGATGGCAGGCAGTGCCTTGATGGGTCAAAAAGATACAGCCCTTTCCCTGATTCCAGAAGTTCTTTCCGATACTAACGTTCGGGTACGGAGGACAGAGGTGCCTGCGCAAGTTGCTGTAACTGCTACACGGTCACTGGAATATGTAGAAGAGTTACCTCACACGGTATGGGTGTTTACAGCTTCAGAAATAGCGCGCTATGGTTTTATCACCTTAGCCGATGTATTGCGAGCTGTGCCCGGTGTGCGCGTCTCGCAACCTGGAAACGCTCTAGAGGGCGAACTTTTTCTTTTGCGTGGGTTGCGAGGCAATGGCTACGTCAAAGTGCTTATCAACGACGTGCCCGTGCGCCCTTCCTTTGCTCCAGGCATGCCCATTGGAGCTCAGTTGCCACTGAGCCAATGCGAGCGCATTGAAGTAGTCGTTGGGCCGGCTTCTTCTACCTACGGCGATGGAGCTTGTGCTGCCGTAATTAATCTGATTTTAAGAGAAAGTGAACGACCCGTCTACACAAAAGCCGACTTATCAGTGGGCAACTTTGGGTTCAATCGGCTCGACCTAACCCTGGGCGGCAAGTTGTTGCAAGGCTCGAAGAGCTTTCGCTTCAGTTTATATGGTAGCAACACGGTACGCGAGTCTACAGACTATTACTGGGATGAAAAACTATTCGTGGCCAAACACTATCTACCCTTCGGCTTTGACACTTCTTATCTCTCATTATGGCCTAACTATCGCCCTAGAACAGCGGAGGACTCGACAGTGCGCACGGCAGCTATTCCACACGAGAGCCGGTTGCTAGGCATGCACTTTACCTGGCGCGGGCTTCGCTTCCAGTATCACCGCATGCGTCGCTTTGAACATAGTAGCTTGGGCCTCAATCCACTGGTCGCGTCTTATGCTAACCCTTCTACTCGAATTGCCGAGAGAATAGAGACCTTCGCTATTGGCCTTCAGCACACGCGCAAGCGCGTGCACACCTCGCATTTGCTCTCGGCAGTACATTATTCTGTAGATGGCTCCTCGGCTTTCGCTCCTGGATTCGATGGTTTGACTACAGCCCTCCTCGCGGTTCAAATGCCCGCTAGCGAATCAGAGCGCCGTCAGCGCCTGCGGAGGCTTGCCCAACGCTACACCAGTGAGGAGCGATACCTTGTGGCTAAAAGTATAGATTTGCGCCTTGAGTCGCGCTTACATGTTGCCCTAGCGCGTCAGATCCATCTAGACGCAGGTTTGCAGGCGAGTACAGCTAGCGGAGTGCCTCCTATGGGCTATTTTCGCACGCCGGTAGCCATTTCCTTCAATGGCAGGAGTACTCCTCCGGCAAATTTTCCTTTTCCAGTAAGCAGTCGAGCGTTTGCCGATGTAAACGTCTTTTTTCAGGGCAGTTGGCGAACTCGCCGCACTTTCGCTGTGGGCGGCGCAGCACTTCATACCATCACTGATGGCAAGCCTATATTGGCTCC
The DNA here is from genome assembly GCA_025055285.1 of Saprospiraceae bacterium. Classification (GTDB taxonomy): domain Bacteria; phylum Bacteroidota; class Bacteroidia; order Chitinophagales; family Saprospiraceae; genus M3007. Next base: position 27,298 of record JANWXM010000014.1, on the reverse strand, counting down.
TCGGCTGGCTCTTCGCTATAGTTTTGACAGTGTGTGGGCTGTGCGTTTAGCATACGCAGAGGGCTTTCAGCGCCCGTTGGCATTTCGCCTCGCGCGCACTTATCGGCTAGCAGAAAACGGGCCGGAAGATGCTCGACCGCTCCTGGCCATCGGACTGGTTCCTAGTCAGCCAGAACGCGTTCGCACTATAGAGGCTGCATTAAGTATGCGTCCTAAATGGTTTTCCTTCGAAGTAATTGCTTTTTATCAGGAGGCTCGACATCTTTTTCAAAACGGTCGTTTAAACTTTGAGCCCAGTAGTTGGCAATATGGTTTTGCACAAACGCCTGGCCTGGCCATGCGCTTGGGTGGCGTACAAGCCGTGTTAAAGTCTGCTTTCTTTCCGTCTTATCGCCCTCAAGAAGAGCTAGATAAAAATGAGGTCATTGTTCGTGCTGAGTTTGCTTTTCAATACAGCCGAGGTCAAGAATGGCTCGACCTTCGCAGCCTAAAGCTGAGCAACGTGCGCAATTGGCCACACCAGCTAGCGCAATTGCGCTTATTTGGTTATGGCCGAAAGTGGGAAATGAACGTTTTTTACCTACGTGGAGCAAATATCAGCAGCAGTGCGGTAGCTTACCCTGAGGTATACCAACGTTCGAGCACGCCTTTAACTCTACCTAATTTTGATACCGTAGATACCTCTCTTCGCCTTTTTATAACCACGTATTTTTCCGCTTACCTTGAGGTGCGCAATTTGCTCAATCAACGATATGCAGGCATAGACGCGACGCAAACGATAGAGGATCTGTTGTACAACCCTCAACCTCGCCGACTGATGCGGATAGGTGTTAACTATACCCTCGATTGAGCTGGTACCGCTGACCTCAATTTTTCTAGGAAAGCACGTACGCTGCTATAGCTGATTGTGCGACCTTGGAAATAGCTTCGGGCGGCGAGGCTTTCGGCTTCAGTTGCTCCAAGGTGAAGAAGAATATTATTTAAATGCATGCGCATATGCCCTTCTTGAATACCTGTAGTTACTAAAGAGCGTACTGCAGCGAAGTTTTGAGCTAGCCCTACGGCAGCAATAATGGTCATCAATTCCGTCGCTGAGGGGTTACCCAGCATTTCTAGTGCCCGCTTGGCCATCGGGTGCAAGCCCGTCAGACCGCCCACAGTGCCAACAGCGAGTGGCACCTTTAACTCAAAGCGAAACAAGCCATCCTTCACTTCAGCATGACTTAGGCTTCGATATTGACCGCTTCGACAAGCGTAGGCGTGCCCACACGCTTCTATGGCGCGAAAATCATTGCCAGTTGCAATGACTACAGCATCTATGCCATTGAAAATGCCCTTGTTGTGTGTAACCGCTCGATAAGGGTCGATTTGAGCGATCCGGACAGCTGTACAAAAGCGCTCTACAGCAGCATGGCCCGGAAGCCCGGCGTGTTGGGCAAGCTCTTCTAATTCGTTTACCGGGCTTTCTACCCATGCACGCACCAAACAGTCAGGCGTATAGTTCGAGAGAATGCACATGATTACCTCTATGTCGCGCTCTACGTCTGTCAGGCCAGGAGCCGTTTCTACGAAGTTTTCTAGCGCATCTCCCATGCGTTCTAAGACGGAGTTGATGAAGTTGGCTCCCATGCTATCGCAAGTCTCAAACGATACCCGCAGCTGGTAGTAGTTAGGCTCAAGATCGGTAAAGTCATGAAGAGCTATGTCTAAAATGCCTCCCCCGCGCTGGCGCATGTTGGTAGTCAGATCATCACAGCTATTTTTCAAATGAGCCTCTAAATGAGGAAATAAAGCTCGAAGGCGCCCTGCACATCCTTTCCAACGGAAATGAATCTGGCCTAATTTAACTGTACCTAGAACTTCAGCATGAAAACCGCCGCGCTCCAACCAGAAACGCGCTGCGCTTGAGGCAGCAGCAACCACGCTGCTTTCCTCGATGACCATGGGAACGGCATATACTTTACCATTAATGAGGAAATTGGGCGCTACGCTAAAAGGCAAGGCATAATTACTAATGGCATTCTCTGTAAAACTATCGAGGATTTTTTGCTCTTCTTCTGGCCGTTGCCACGCTATGAACGTCGCTTTTGCATCAGCCGGATCGGAGAAGAAATTTTCAACAAGCCACTCGATTTTTGCTACCTTGCTCCATTTTGAAAAGCCCGTAACTGTTTTTGACATGACGCGCTAGCGAGTTAAGGTTTGTTTAAAAAGGGAAGAGGCAAACTCTTTGTATCTGCATCAAAACTATCAGAGGCAGCGGAAGTTCACGAAGTTTGTGCGAGAAATTTTAAAAAGAGTACGCGTTTCTTGAGTAAAGGCTCAAAGAAGTTTCTCTAGTTCTTCAGTCGTAAGAGAGTTTGTTGTTATTTACAGCTGATTATCAGTCTCCTATTTCTTGAAAGTTCAGTTTGGGGTGCGGTCAGAAAGACAACTACAGTTAAATTAAATATATCAGCGGCCTCTTCTTTATCCACGATGTCGGTTGGAAGAGTGACGATCAAGAAGCTTTTAAAGCAGCAGTTTTTACTGTTTTACCTTGCCGCAAGTGGAAATAGTTAGGGTGGTTTGAGGCCTTGTGTATGATGCTTCATCCTAAAAGGCTGAAGGTGTGTGCATGCTCTTATCTTTTGTGCATCTTTGGCTCAAAAGTGAAAATTCTTCTCAGTGGAGTGGCGGGAATTTAGCTGGCTCACACTCTCGCATGAGGAGATAGATGGCTTCAAAAACGTCCTCTACTTGAGGTTTGCTAAAGTAATCGCCGTCTTGGCCATAGGCAGGCCGGTGGTCGGGGGCGGTAATGGTGACGGGAGCAGAGTCCAGGTAGCGATAGGCACCTTGTGTCTCGAGGACTTGCTGGAGCATGTATGCGCTGGCGCCTCCTTTGAAATCTTCGTCTAGGAAAACGACGCGATTGGTTTTCTGAATTGACTTGAGACACAAGTGAGGCAAGTCGAAAGGAAGGAGGGTTTGCACGTCTATTAATTCTACCGAGATGCCCTGATGGGCCAGCAATTCGCACGCTTCCTCGGCTACACGCACACAAGAGCCATAAGTGATGAGCGTGACGTCGGTGCCCAGACGGATGATTTCGGGTACGCCAAGTGGCACGGTAAAGGTTCCAATGTTATCGGGCAAGCGTTCTTTCAGGCGGTATCCATTAAGGCATTCGATGACGATGGCTGGGTCGTCACTCTGCAGCAAGGTGTTGTACATGCCTGCTGCCTGAGTCATATTGCGCGGAACGCACAGATATATGCCTCTCAGAGAGCCCAGCATCATGCCAATAGGTGAGCCCGAGTGCCAGATGCCTACGAGCCGATGGCCTCGCGTTCGAATAATAGCTGGAGCGGCTTGCCGATTGGCGGAGCGCCAACGTACGGTGGCCAGGTCGTCTGAAAGTGCAGGCAAACCGTAAAGCAGGTAGTCTAGGTATTGAATCTCGGCAATTGGGCGTAGGCCTCGCATAGCCATTCCGATAGCTTGGCCCACAATGGTCCACTCGCGTATACCCGTATCGAAGACGCGTTCTATGCCATATTTCTGTTGCATGCCGCGCATGCCTTGGTTGACATCGCCGATATGCCCAACGTCCTCGCCGAAAGCAAATAGTTCGGGATAGCGAGCGAAGTTGGCGTCGAAGCAAGCATTGAGAATTTCATAGCCATCTTTTAGGGGCGAATTTTCAGAAAAACGAGCAGGCTCTACAGGTACGTTGAGCGCCGACCGATGAGTCTGACTGTAAAGATGAGTGCTGTACCAACGACGCCCTAGTTGTGTTTCTGCGCGAACGAAGTCAATTATCTGGTTGCGTACAGGATGTTGTTGGCTTGCTAGAGCATACAGGGCGCGGCGAGCAAGGCGCAATAACTCAAAACGAAGCGGCTGGCGCAAATGGTCTATCTCGTTTGCCAGTTGAGCGATCGGCCCGAGGTGAGGATATGTCTCTGCAGCGGCTCGGAGCATCGTGCGAAGGTTCTTTCGCTGAACCTCTACGGCATCGTGGTAGTGCCGATAGGCGCGATGGGCCGCGGCCATTACTTCTGTTTTTGCTTCGGCTTGGATGGCGGCGATCTCTTCCTCTGTGGCAATGCCGGTCTCCAGCATCCATTGAGCCATACGCCGGTTGCAGTCATACTCCTCTTCATAAGCGAGGCGCTCAGCTGACTTGTACCGGCGGTGATCTCCCGAGGTAGAGTGGCCCAACTGTTGTGTCATCTCCTCAATGTGGAAAAGCGCTGGCCGATGCGTCTGACGCATGCTTTGAATCGCCTCCGTGTACAGCCGGCACAAGCCCGGGTAGTCCCAACCTTTAGCTCGATAAATGTCTACAGCACCTTCAAAGCCCGAGGCGGCTTCTGAGATGCTTTCTTTTGTCGTCTGATATTTTTTGGGCACAGAAATGCCGTAGCCGTCATCCCACACTGAAATAGCTAAAGGTACCTGCAGCACGCCAGCAGCATTTAGCGTTTCCCAAAATACTCCCTCCGATGTGGAAGCGTCTCCAATGGTACAAAACACCACTTCATTGCCGTTGTCGGATAGTTGACCGCACAGGGCAGGGTTTTCTCGGAATTTCTTAGAGGCAAATGCCAAACCCAGTGCTCGCGCCATCTGCCCGCCTGTTGGCGACACATCAGAGGAAATATTGAAACGGTTCTTCAGGTCTAACCATGCTCCATTTTCTTCGAGAAATGGAGTGGCAAAATGACAATTCATTTGTCGCCCTCCCGAGAAGGGATCGTTCTCAGGGTCACCATACAATTGGCCAAAAAACTCCTCTAAGGTCATCAAACCCAGGGCAAACATCAGCGTCTGGTCGCGATAATAGCCGGCGCGAAAATCTCCCTTACGCCATGCTTTGGCCATGGCTACTTGAGCCACTTCTTTACCGTCGCCGATAATGCCAAAATTAGCCTTTCCCGTAAGTACTTCCTTGCGCGCTAGAATGCTTGCCTCACGGCTAATGCAGCAAATGCGATAATCGCGTAGGACTTCCTGCCGGTAGGCGTCTGAAATGGCGGGCGATGTCAAAGATACCGTTGTATTTGTTCTTGATTTAACCATGTCTTGTAAAAGTCACTAGGCAGCACACGCTAGATGTGCAGTTGTGTTCTTACTACCCCTCGCGCGCAAAACTACAACGCGCGCGGCGTTTTCCCGCATTTCGTCCTCCTACATGAACAATAATCCCGGTATTGGCTTGTTCGCCAGCGCGAAACTCGTGGTCGCCTACGAGTGAAATGATTCAATTTATTCCTAACACTGGCGCAGAAAAACGCCGAGGAAAAAACTCGTTTTGCATAGCGCTACAGCTCTTTGCTATCAAGTTGGGCGGAGAACTTCCCAAAGAAACATCCCTCGTGTAGTAGGCCTATGAAACTTGCATTAATGCGCCCTTGTCAACTCCATGCCAACGCATACGAGGTCATTGCCTTCACCTGTCCATACGACATTTTGCCCAAAAAGAATTCGGCGGTCGCGTTGGCGGTAGGTTGCTAGTGTTTGCAATGGCTCAGGGCTGTAGGCACCCGTCTGCTGGTCGATTGTCACTACTATGCAACGAGCACAGGGCTTCACGGCCAAAAATCGAGCATTTCCAACGTAGAAACTCCTCCACGTGTCCTCCTCGTAAGGAAGCCCACCACTGAAGATGAAATTGGGTCGAAAGCGATTCATTGGAATGGGTTGCGCTAGGCGGCGGTTGAGGTCGTCTAGCGATGCCTGGCCAATGAGGAGGTATGGGAACCCATCAGCAAAGCTCACAGGTGTTTGAGGGGGTGCGTAGCGTCCGTCGGCGTAGCGAACGGCTTCATCGGGCATGCGAACTAAGCGGACGCGCTGGTGCAAAAAGTCAGAGAACCATTGACAAGTAGCCTCATCATACAGGTATGCGCGGCAGCGATTGCTCCATATTTGTACGGAAGTTTGAGGTAAATCAGCAAAGACAAGAGGAATATGGATACGGTTTTTAGGGTTGTGTTTTTCAAAAACGAGCAAGTTGTCAGCATCTATGGCTGTACCCAATTGAGCCAAAATAGGATATTCGCGCTGGCTAATAAACTGTCCTCCGGCGTCAACTAGCATCCAACGGCGATCGTATTGCAATCCATGCAACTTTAGACGCGCTTGCTGGCAGGATATACCTCCTAGCGATTTAATGGGATAGATATAAATGGCCTCGAGCCTGTAAGTAGAGGTATGCTCTAGCGCTGTCGCACGTGCCGAGTTTTGTTCTTTTTCCATCTATTGCCGTTTGCGTTCATTCTGACCAAGCGTAGAACTACCAGGTTGGCCATTTGAGGGTTCATCAGTGGGTATGTCAGGCGAGGGTATACTTGGCAGCGTTGGGCGCGGGCGAGGTTTGAGGGCTGCCTGCCGGCGGTTCTGAAGATATTTTTCTGTAAGGTTAGCCTTCAACATGCGTTCTTCCAGCGGTTTGCGCTCAGCAGCAATGGTATCGTTGAGGTATTTCTCAATCATCAGGCTAGCAATTGGAGCAGCATAGGAAGCGCCCCAGCCGGCATTCTCAACGTATACGGCAATCGCAATTTTGGGATTGTCTTTAGGCGCGAAAGCGAAAAAAACAGAATGGTCATCGCCATGCGGGTTTTGGCTTGTACCAGTTTTTCCACATACTTGAATATTTGGAATCGCTGAGGCGCGAGCTGTACCACGGTTGACGCACTGAGCCATGCCCTCTACAACAAGTTCAAAGTATTTAGGATCGATATTAACCACTTGGCGCTGGCGATAGTAGGCGGGAATATCTCCGCCCTTCTTGAATCCTTTAGCGAGGTGTGGCGGATACCAGTAGCCTCGATTGGCGATGCAAGCGGCTAGGTTAGCCATTTGCAGGGTGGTCATTTGAATTTCGCCCTGCCCAATGCCTAAAGACATAATTGTGGGCGAACGCCAGCCTCCAAGGTGTTTTGGATAGATGCGGTCGTAGTAGCGGGCATCTGGAATATTGCCTGCACTTTCGTTTGGATAATCTACCTTTAGTTGTCGGCTCAAACCCAGTTCCCGGCAATACTGATAGAATTTGTTCAGGCCTTCGTGAGGATTGTTGAAACCGTATTTATCTATGATATTGCGGAATTCAGTAAAATAGTAGGTGTTGCAAGAGTAGGCTAGTGCATCTACAACGTTGGTTACAGCACCGTGGGCGTGACACTTGTAGAGTCGGCCGGCGTAGAAGTACCCCCCACCACATGCTTGACCTGCGTTTGGATTAAGGGTGCCTTCCTGCATGCCTATAAGCGAAACGACGGTTTTGAAGATCGAGCCAGGTGGGTATTTGGCCATGACGGTGCGGTCGAAAAGTGGCTTGAGCGGATCACTGTGAAGGCGTCGAAACACAGAGCCTCGGTCGCTTGTCATGACCAAATCATTTGGGTCATATGTGGGTGAACTGATCATGGCCAATATTTCGCCTGTGCTTGGTTCGATGGCTACGATGCTGCCCGTTTTGTTGGTCATGAGCGCTTCGCCATATTGCTGGAGGCGAGCATCGATGGAAAGAATGAGGTCGTCGCCACTAGCGGCCATCGTGTCGGCATTCCCGTCTGCGTATTTGCCCACGATGCGCCCTAGGTTGTCTTTTAGCAGAAAGGCGAATCCCTTCTTTCCTCTCAGTCGTGTTTCGTATTGTAACTCAATACCCGTAGCACCGATGTAATCTCCTGAAGCATAAACGCCTCCGCCCCGCTCGATATCGCGCTGGTCTACCTCGTTTATGTAGCCTAACACGTGGGCGCCCGCTCGGTAAGGATAATCGCGTATATTGCGCACTTGCACGAAAAAGCCCGGAAATTCGTAAAGACACTCCTGCAATCGCGCATAAGTGGTTGTAGGAATTTTTTTCATGAAAACGAACGGCACAGAACGGGAAAATTTGCCGCTTTTCCAATCCTTTCTTAGAGCAGCCTCGAACTCTCGCCGCGTAATGCCCAATAAACGGCAGAGCTTGAGCGTATCCATCTTAGGGCTAATTTGATTATAGGTTACCATGAGGTCGTATACAGGGCTATTGGTCACTAGAAGACTATCGCGGCGGTCAAACACAAGTCCTCGCGGCGGATAAATGGTCTGCCGATGGATAGTCGTTGCCTCAGCGCGTTGACTGAGCGATTTATCGAACAGTTGCAACTGAGCGGCCTTTAACAACAGCACTAGGGCGCTGAAGATAAACACGCGCTGAATAACTTGCTGCCGCTCGCGAAGTTTTCCCACCATGAGGACATTAATTTTTGGGATAGAAAAGCCATATTAAAATTACCACTATTGGCATGGTCGAGACCCAACTAAGGGCTGCCTGTGGTAAAATCTTATTGAAAAAATAAGCTGGCGTAAAATACGCCATTGAGAAGTACCACAACAAATGCACAGCAAAAAAAATGCTGGATACGCTTAAGAACCACTGCCAGCCAAAGTACGCTGGCGAGGCAATGACCTCCTTTCCTGTGTAACCTCCTTGCGGAGCAAAGCGGTCTAAAATTAGAGCACGTGCATACCCTGAAAAAGCACCCGTACTTGCATGCAGCCCTAAGGTGCCTGTAAAGATATCCACTAAGACGCCAGCTACAAAACCTGCTATCACAGCAATGGGTACTGGGGTAAGAATGGGCAGCAGCAAAATAAAAAGCGGATACACTAGGATGCTGACGTATCCAGCCGTGTTATAAGAAATATCCGAGAGGACGAGTCCTTGTATTGCAAGTAAGGCTAACAAGCGCCCTAAGTTGGGGAGAAGCCAGCTGCTTTTCATTGTTTCTCCTGTGCAGCTTTGCTTAGTTCGTTTAATTCATCAGCATACCGATTGACCACGATGTATACGTCGCGTATGCTGGCAGGTGACTGAGTTGGCTGAACTCGTATATAGAGAAAAGCGCTACCCGGCAACCGATAGGCTGTGTCTACAATACCAGCGACGTGACCCTCTGGGAAAAGAAGCGAATAGTTGCTTACTTCCACCGTATCACCTCGACGAATGGGCAGATGATAGGGAATATCCGCCAAAGTTAGATAGCGAGGGTCTTTTTCATCCCAGTATAGGGAACCGTAGTAAGGATACCCTCGAATTACAGCAGATATTTTCGTTTGGGGATGAAGCACTGACATTGCCAAAGAAAAATGACGAGAAACTTTGCGCACGACGCCCACTACGCCCGAGCGCGAGATAACCCCACTGTGAGGCTGTACGCCATCTTCCGATCCGCGGTTGAGGATGAGCCAATTGTTTCTTCCGCTTAGGGTATTACCTACAACTCGAGCTGCGATGATGACGTATTCGGGCCTTGTTAATTTTTTACCCAAAGAATCTGAAGAGCTTTGGCGCCGAAGGGTATCGCGTATAAGTAATTCAGTTGCGCGTAAATTAGTTAATTGGGTGCGCAAGCGGGCATTTTCCATTTTTAGGCGAATGTTTTCATCGCGCAGAGAAAAATAGTCTAACCACCGGTTGCGCCACTCCAAAATCCAATTCGAGTACCAGCTCCAGCTCAGACGCGCAATTTCCTGTTGAGGACTATTCTGAGAGGTCATCAAATAGAGGCTGATGACCTGAGCAACTACTAGGGTAATTAGGCCGCCATGGCGTACGAACAGTTGAATAAGGGAATACATAGGCTCTGAAGAAAAGCAACTGACGGCACTTTCTCAGGAGTAGTCCTTTCTGCTCCTTAGGCAAGCATTCGTCCTCGACGCTTTTTGATGGTCGCCATCCTCAAACGCTCTTCCGATCAATTAAGAAAGAGTAGTAGTCTGACCGCTCGAGGGCTATACCCGTACCACGCACTACGGCGCGCAGCGGGTCCTCTGCTACGTGTACTTTCAGCTTTGTCTTTTGATGAAGGCGTTGATCGAGTCCGCGCAAAAGGGCACCTCCACCTGTCAGATAAAGCCCTGTTTTGTAGATGTCAGAGGCTAATTCGGGTGGTGTGCTCTCCAGCGCGCGCAACACCGCTTCTTCTATCCTCGTTATGCTGCTGTCTAGAGCACGCGCTACTTCCTTGTAATTTACTCGAATTTGTTTAGGTATCCCTGTCATCAAGTCGCGTCCGCTTACAGCGAAATCTTCTGGAGGGTTGTCCAATTCTTCCAAAGCGGAACCGACTTGTATTTTTATTTGCTCAGCAGTGCGCTCGCCGATCAAAATGTTGTGCTCGCGCTTCATGTAGTCAATGATGTCATTCGTCATTTCATCACCCGCAATGCGGATAGATTGGTCGCATACGATGCCCGATAGGGCGATGACGGCAATTTCTGTCGTGCCTCCACCGATGTCAATAACCATGTTGCCTATTGGCTCCTCTACATTTAGCCCTATACCAAGCGCAGCAGCCATAGGCTCGTAAATGAGATAAGTCTCTTTACTGTCTACGTGGTCTGCTGAATCGAACACTGCGCGTTTTTCTACCTCTGTAATTCCGCTCGGGATGCAAATAACCATTTTGAGGTGATTAAAGAACGGATTGCGCCGCCCGACCAAGCGAATCATGCCCTCGATCATCGCCTCGGCAGCCTGAAAGTCAGCAATAACGCCGTCTTTCAAAGGGCGCACGGTCTTAATGTGCTCGTGGGTTTTTTCGTGCATCTGCATGGCTCGATGTCCCACAGCGATCGTTTGTCCTGTGCGCCGGTCAATGGCCACAATGGAGGGCTCGTCTACGACCACTTGCCCGTCCATCATAATCAGCGTGTTGGCCGTCCCTAAGTCAACGGCCAATTCTTGCTTGAAAAACTTAAAGAGGCTCAACTTAATTAAAGATTTAAAAACCCAACTCTGAGTGTAAGTATCGGCAAAAAGGCGCGCAAAACTACGCACGTTTTCTGGATTAAATGGTACCCCTCCCCTACATGCATAGGCATTTTTTTGCGAATTTTTAACACCTCCCGCGCTATTCAAGATGCACGGACATGTATTCGCTTCTTCCGATTTTTTAGCGATATAGCCTTACGCTAAACAATGTCACCCTTTCGTATGCACTTGAGAGTCCTTCTATGGGCTACCGGGATTTGGTCCTGTATGATGAGTTTCTTTGAATTGCTCTCGGCTCATTCGATTGATGGCGGCTAAGCCAACTTTTTGTAAAGACTGATTGAGGGATGTTAGGCGAGTGCCAAAGAATTCGTTGGCGCGCTGTTGTGCCTGTTGAAGCTCTTGATGCAGGGTTTGTATGCCTTCCAGGAGGGAACGTGTGGGCGGTTCGTCGGACATTTCCGACAGGACGTACAGCTCGCCAATGCGGGCACGCAATTGTTTTTCCCCTGTAATGCCTCTCGACTCAATGGTTTCCGTCAGTGTTTTTCGGAAGGCCTCTAAGTCGTTAGCATACTGGTGCAGACGGCTTCTTAGGCGCGCATCCTTAACAGCGGTGGCGCGCTGGAGGGCTGAATCTCTGGCGCTTTGAACTTGAGCAACTAGCAGGCCTAAATCTTCTACCATTTCAAAGAGCGCTTGCGAAATGGCATGGCGACGTTGGTAGTCCAGGTTGGGTTGGATGGGGTCAGGTATCAGGGTAATTGTCCCTGTGTCCGTTAAATTTCCGGCCTTGAGCCGGATGCCATAAGTACCAGGTAGGACCAACTGGCCTATAAGGCCAGCGTAAACACCCATTTCGCCGCGCGCCAGTACGCCTTTAGCCGCCTTGGGCGGTGAGGTGCGCATATCCCAGCGAGCTACATTAATGCCCTTGCGATTAGTACCGGGTAAAGTGACGATCTTTTTACCCAAAGGGTCAAAGACTTCTATGGTGACCTCACCGTTCAATATACGATCTTTGAGGTAAAACTGGATGACCGCTTGTTCTGTGGGATTAGGGCCGACAAAAGCATCGGTGTTGGGAAAGCCTTGGCCATAGTGTCCAGTAGTTACAGGCGTGGGTCGGCTAGGTAAGAGGGCGGCAGGGCGTTCGAGCAGCTCCGGCGTCAGGCGGCGAATAGGAGAGATGTCGTCTAGGATAAAGATTCCTCGCCCGTGTGTGGCGATGATCAAGTCTTGTGTGCGCGGGTGAATGACAAGGTCGCGCACGGCCACATATTCGGGTAGTTTGGATTTGTAGTGCACCCACGTTTGGCCGCCGTCGTTGCTTAAATATAGACCGAACTCAGTGCCGAGAAAGAGTAAATTTGGGTTTTCGATGTCTTCAATGATGACGTGAGCATATCCTTTTAGGACATCGCTTTGACTAATGGATCTCCACGTTTTGCCGCCGTCGTCAGTACGAGCAACGTAAGTACGCATGTCGCCATAAGCGTGCCGGTCGAAGGTTGCAAAAGCGCGGTTGCGGTCGTGTCGGCTAGGCGTTACGCGACTTACCCAGGTACCAGCGGGCACGCCTGCGCTTGTATAGTCTAAGCGCGTCCACGTTTTGCCGCCGTCGTGCGTAACCTGCAGGTTGCCGTCGTCGGTGCCGATGTAGATGAGGTTTTCGTCCAGAGGCGAAGGGCCAATGGTATAGATGGTGCAGTGGTTTTCGGCTGAGGTATTGTCTACCGTAAGACCTCCACTAGCATACTGCTTCTGTTTGAGGGTATCGTTAGTCGTCAAGTCGGGTGAGATACGCTCCCAAGTCTCACCGCCGTCGGCAGAGCGGAAAAGAAACTGCGCACCGCAATAAATAATTTTCGGATTTGCGGCGCTCTTTACAATGGGCGTGTTCCAGTTCCAGCGATACTTAGGATCGCCAGGGCGTTCCTGGGGGCGAATGGATTTGTTCTGACCGGTGCGCAGGTTGACACGTACCATATTGCCGCCCTGGCTTTCGCAGTAGACGATATTTGGGTCTTGGGCGTCGGGTTGCACCCAGAAGCCGTCGCCACCGTAGAGGTCTACCCAATCGCCGTTTTTGATGCCGCCGCGGGCGCGCGAGGGGCCGCGCCAAGAGCCATTGTCCTGTAGGCCGCCGTAGACATGGTAGGGTTCCTGGTCGTCAACGCTGACCTGATAATATTGCGCTACAGGTAGAGTTTTGAGCATAATCCAGGAAACGCCATAATCTAGGCTCATGTATACGCCGCCATCGGTGCCTAGATAGAGATGGTTCGTGCTGTTTGGATTGATCCAAAGGGCGTGGTGGTCGGCGTGTATCCATCCACTAGTGCGACCGCCTTCGTTGAAGGAGTAGCCACCGTCGGTGCTAATAGACAGCGAAAATGCTGGCCGATAGACCCGCTTAGGGTCCTTAGGGTCAACCACTAAGGTGCTGAAGTAAAACGGCCGTGCTGTTACATTAGAAGTCGCACTTTGATACTTCCAAGTCTCACCACCGTCGGTGGAAATGTACAGGCCAGTGTTTTCGCTCTCTACAATAGCCCACATGTTGTCGGGTGCGCTGGGTGCTAGGGCCAAAGCAATACGCCCAAAGGGCCCTGGAGGTAGCCCGTTAGTAATTTTTCGCCAGGACTTTCCCCCGTCAGTAGTTTTATATAGACCACTGCCTGGGCCTCCAGAGGTAAACGAATACGGAGTGCGGCGCACTTCCCACATAGCGGCCAACAATACGTCAGGATTGCGCGGGTCCATGATCACGTCAGCACAACCCGTGCGGTCGTTGATATAAAGGATTTTTTCCCACGTCTTGCCACCATCAGTAGTCTTGTATAGGCCGCGTTCAGGACTATCGCTCCACAGTGGGCCTGGTGCGGCCACATACACCGTGTTCGATTGTTGCGGATGAATGACGATTTTAGCGATGTGCTCGGTCTTTTCCAGCCCTAGATGTGTCCAGTTTCGCCCGGCATCGGTTGAGCGATAAATGCCTAAGCCTATCGAAACGCTGTTGCGCATGTTGCTCTCGCCTGTACCCACCCAAACAATGTCAGGCTTAGCTTGATCTACTGCTATAGCGCCAATAGACTGAGGATATTTGTCAAAAATAGGTTCAAATGTAGCACCTGCGGTGGTGGACTTCCATACGCCACCCCCAGCCGTACCAACATAAAGAATCTTAGGATTGCTATTGACGCCTTCAATGGCGGTAATGCGCCCACTCATGACAGCAGGGCCAATATTGCGCGCCTCGATAGCTCCGAAAATTGCCGAGTTTATTACGCTTTGAGCGAGAATTGTCGTTGACCCGGCAAGCAAAGAGCATAAAACAACATATCTTTTCATAACTGTGAGCAGTTTTATTAAGAAAATAAAGCAACATTTTGCTATAGAATAGCTTTGAGTGCTAAAGGCATATGGCACCCTAATTTTTCCTCGAGGAATAGGACGAAAAAAGTCACCTTACGCACACTCAAGTGGTCGAAAGGTGACTTTCTAAGAGGCAGGAACTTCGAGATATCGCTTATTTTTTCGCTGGCATATCAAAGATTTTCATGTCTATCGTAGGATTAATCTCCACTTTGGTTATGGTAATCGTAGTATTTCCCATCATTGGATTGACCTGTTGCATGGTATGCGGAATGACGATGCCGCCAACCTCTTTAAAATTAGAAAAAAGCGAAGTCATCTCTACCTCTTGGCCGTCTACCTCGTCTACGTGAATGTTCTTGATCTCGTAAAAGGTCTTAGGGTCGTAGAAGACGTATTCTATCTTTTTAGCACCTTTGTTTATTTTAATCTTGTGAGCTTCTGTGCCTTCCACGTCTTCTTTGCCTAAATATTCTACCGTATATCCTTTCTCTTTGTAGCCGATGACGGTGCCGTCAATATCGGCTTGCTCTAAGAGGTTCTCGACTTGGTCTGCAGTCATAGGTTCGGGTTCGTTGTTACCCGTAAATGGATTGATCATCCAGCCCTTGTCGCCTTTTGCAGCCATTACCTGCGACATACCCATAATAGACACCTCCATGCGGGCCGCTTTGTCGCGAATAGCCGTCATAGACCAGCCAATGGCCATACCCGGGGCGGCTTCAGCATTTACAGTAGCCTCCATGCGAATAGCTTCTACTTTTTTCCAGTTGTCGCCGCCAATAGCTGCAATGTGCTTAGCGATGATTTCATCAGCCGTTTGAGCCTGAGCAAAGGCACTGGCCAACAGGATGAGAAGAGCAAATGCAAGTACTTTCTTCATGTTGCGTAAGGTTTAATTTTCGGTGATGAAAGAGCAGTTTTAAGCAAAGAAAAGTGATCGTAGTATTATGTTTCGGAAAATTAGATAAAGTCTGGAAAAGTTGGGATGTATCTGCAAAAGGCTATGACTAACAGTGCGTCAGGTCGAAGGCGTCGCGGCAGTCCTTGGCGATGCAACGGCGGCAGAAAGCATGGCTTCTAAAAGACGTTTTTCTGCGCATGCAGTTGCTGTAGGGCGTCGGAGCCGGTCGAATAAGCGGAGTGCTCTTTCAGCGGCTTCGCGGCCGGCTGCGTAGTCGCCTTGGGCCATGTGCCAGGCTGCCTGAGCGCGCAGCCCTGCAGCGTCGGGCTGGCGTTTCACGAAGTAGTGGATGCGCTCCCACCATGGCCTTGCGGCGTCAGTGTCGGCTGCCAGCCACGCCTGAGCAAAGCAGGCCTCCTTCCAGAGCACCACTTTTAGCGTCTCTGGCCAGTCTTCTGGTGTGGCCTCAAAGCGCTGCGCGCTGGCCAGTGCCTGTTCGCGTTGCCCTGTATCCAAGTAGTGCCAGTAAGCATACAGCTCTGCGTAAAGGCCATAGGCGGCATCCTGACGCGCGTCGGCGTACTCCTCTACGTTTAATTTTTTCCAGGGAAAACCTGAATGGTCCAGGGCAATCAAATGCAGCATCTGCTGTTCAGCGCGCGCTTCGGGTCCGCCGCCCATGAGGCGGAAAAAGCGCGCCCGGTCGGTCAGGAAAATGCCCGTGCGGCTGGGCAAGGTCGTGGCTGCAAAGACGGCAAGAGAACTCAGGCCAAAGACCAAAAGAAAGACCAACACTGGATGCGCAAAAGCGTAGCCCGCCATGCGCAGACTCCAGAACGCCCCAAAACCCAACGTGCCCAAAAGCAGCGACCCCAATGGCCCTGCCAACAATACCCACGCGTATTGCCGGCTTAGCGCGGGGCTGGGCCGCTCCGGCAGCACGGCGCACATGCCGCCGAAGAAAGTCATGTCAGTATTAAAGTACAACTCCAACCTGCGGCCATCCTCCGCGCGCCGAAGGCCCAGAAAACCGACGACCAACTGCTGAAGGTGAAATCCCTGCACTAAGCCGGCCGCTACATGCGACAGCTCGTGTACCGCCAGCGAAAACCACAGAGCCACTAAGGTCGCCGCTACGGCCAGCCACTTTTGCCCTGCCGTCAATGGCGCGCCATCCACCTTAAACTCACGGGCCACCAGAAAACCCACACCAGCGCCCAATAGCCCAAAGGCGGTTATTTGTAGGAGCGGGCGCAGCCACCCTTTGCGTTTTGTCGTTGCCATAACATCGTTTTTACAGGATGAGTATCCTTTTGCCTCCGCCGGATTTCACCCTCACTCCTTTTTTTCTAAAAAATCAACGATGGAATGCAACTGCGTTAAATAGCGTCCAAAGGCTGCCTCGCTCAAATACGCAGCCAGCAGATGCGCTAAAGGCGTGATTGCCAGCGCTATGCCACCCAAAATCCACCAGATGCGCGGCTGTTCCAGTAGCGTCTCTAAGTTGCCGCCCAACGACATGCCCACCAACGCGCCGCCTACTGCAGAAATGGGGTAAAAAAGCAACGCCACTCGCTTCTGCCACGCAAGCCAGCGCTGCATCAGGTCGCGATATGCCCGGACCACTGGCAACAGGTCGCCGCTCATATCGGGCAGCGCGGGCAGTCGGCGCAACTGTCCATAGGTATGCCATGCGCTTGCCACATAGCCCAGCACTACCACGCCCAGGCAGGCGCGTATGTACGGGTGCTCGAAGTAGGCCAAAAGAATGGCAAAAACGGCCGTAAAACCCACAGAGAAACCCAGGTTGATCCGGGCATTTCGCCGCAGTTGCAGGAGTGGAGAGTGATGCGGGTGGCGCAGCAACGAGTCTGTTTCCTGTATCAGCGGGCGTTCTGGCTGCTCGGCAGAGGCGCTCCATTGCTTCCAGAGCTGTTGCATCTCCATAGCGCTTACGGGTTGAGGCGTTGAGTAAGGGATTGCTTAATGCGGTGCAGCTTGACCGCCACCAAGTTGGGCGTGATGCCAACCATCTGGGCAATTTCCGGGTTCGAGTAGCCATCCAAATGCAGCAGGATGAGCGCGCGCTCGGCTTCGCCCAGCAGCCGAATAGCCGCATACAGGCGCTCAGCCTGATCCGTTGGGTCGGGTGCTGCATCGTCGGCACAGTGCAGCGCCTGTTCTAAGGAAGTCTCGCTGCGTCGGTCAGCCCGCTTGCGAAAGGTCAGGGCCGTGTTCAGGCTAACGCGATACAGCCAGGTAGAAAACTTTGCCTCTCTGCGAAAGCCCGGAAAGGCCCGCCAGGCGTGGTAGAGGATTTCCTGCTCTAAGTCCTGCCGGTCTTCCGCCGTGTCGGCGTACAGGCGCGCGACCTTCCGAACGATCCCTCGGTTGGCTTCCACAAGCTGGACAAACTGCTGCTCTGCGGACAATGACATGGCGGAGAAATGCGGCGGTCGGTCTTCGAACCGCATCATTAGTAGCTGAAGCGAGCCAGATGCTTACAGTAGGATTGCATTTTCATCTGGGAAATGAAATTTTTCCCATGCCGACCCAGGGAATGCCGCCCAATTGCGCATCGGATGGCGCTGTACCGGCTACGGTCTCGTTGGCCAGAACAGCAAACAGCACGGCCTCTTTGGCGTCGGCAGAGATGCCCAGCGCTTCCATGGGCGCTATGGCGATGTCGTCGGGCAGCCATTGGCGCAGCAGCTGGCGTACGAGGGGATTGTGGGCGCCACCGCCGCTCAGATAGACCGTTGCTCGCGGGCAGGTGCGCGGCACGCGCCGGATGCCTTGCGCAATCGTGCGGGCCGTCAGGTGCGTCAAGGTAGCCATCAGGTCGCAGGCGTCGGGCCATTCGGAAAGCCCGGCCGTGCGGGCCACCCACTCCAAGCTAAACTCTTCTGGCCCGGTAGTGCAGGGGAAAGGCCGCTGAAAGTACGGGTATTGCAGCAGGCGCTCTAGCGCACTTTCCAGCACGCGCCCTTGCAGCGCAAAGCGCGCGTCAGCGTCGTAGGGCTGCCCGAAGAACTGCCGGGCGGCAGCGTCCAACAGCGTGTTTCCCGGGCCGGTATCGGTGGCAAAGGCCTTGCTGGCGTCGCCGTCGCCGGGCAAAAAAGTAAAGTTAGCAATGCCGCCGATATTAAGTAGGAAGCGATCTTCACCTGGTTTGGAAAAGAGCAGATAATCGCCGTACAAAGCTAAGGGTGCGCCTTCGCCGCCAGCGGCCAGGTGCTTCTGGCGGAAGTCGCTGACGGTAATGATGCCTGTGCGATAGGCTAAGTGGTCGCCGTCGCCAATCTGTAGTGTGGCATTTGGGTAGTTGGGCAGGCCGTGAATGTGCCGCGGCGCGTGAAAGACCGTTTGGCCGTGGCTAGCAATGAGGTCAACGTCTGCAGCGCTTAAGCCCCAGCGTTGCAATGCTTCGTTAATAAGAGCGGCGTGCTTCTCGGCTACTACAACGTTAAGTAAAACTAGATGCTGAAAATCAATGTGTCTTTGCGCAAATACGCGGCGGATTTCTGCCTGGAAAGCTGCCTCGAAAGGTGCTGTTTCGAACTGTAGAATGCGCACGCGCGTACCTAGGCCTGCACCCTCTACTGCGCACAAGGCCAAATCCAGCCCATCCAAGGACGTGCCCGACATCAGTCCTAAAATGACTCGCTGTGCCTTTTGCGATATGGCAGCCAGTTGATGAACATGACAAAGCATGACGAGAAGTGGGTTGCTTTTTAATCCGGATGTCAAAATTATCCAAACACCTAACATTTAATCTTTAGGCCTAAGACAGAGAAATTTTTCACAATACTAACTTTGAGGGGTAGCATTTTCGTCGGCGGAAGGATTTGAAATAAGGCGCTTTCCCTAGAGAGAGCGCACAGAAAGTAGTTAGAAGGCTCTTTTTCACCACTAACCACCTAATTATTAAATTATTAACAACTTAAAAAACAATGCAATGAGACCGTATCTTTTATTTTTTGCCCTTCTCTGGGCAGGTTGGGTCCAGAGTCAGTCATCCTCCTGCTCCATCACCAATGTGGTTATAACTCCTGTAGTGGGAAATCCCCAGGGATACAATATTAGCTTCTCCCTCACCACTTCGACGCCTCAAAACGGCAATATGATGATTTTTGGAAACGCGGGCAACAATGTCTCCGTGTCCGGCACAAGAGCAGTTAACGTTGGAGCGGGCACACATACGCTTCAAACTACCCTTCAGGCTACCGGGACGATACCTCCTGGCACATCGGTGACTCTTACTTTCTCTTTAGGGCGTCCGTGCAATGCTCAAGTCGCCGCGACCTTCCCTGCACCAGTACCGGAGTGCTTTTTCCTGACTAAGACGGGTATGAGATGTTTGCCTAACAATCGCCTTCAGGTGAATTACGAGATTAAGAACCTGCCCTCTAATGCCGCCAATGGCGTGGTGAGTGCCACTATTAATGGCGGAACTTTTGCGGCAACCAATCCGGGCACATTAGCTCAGAACAATACTGTGGCCAACATACCTATTGGTTCCTCCACCAGCACCTTGGCGTTCTCCCTAACTCTGTCTCCCTCTTCTAATACTGCTACCCCAGTAATTACTTTTGAAGTGAAAACCAACACCGGGCAGACTGTCTGTGGTTCTCTTGATCGTTTCCTGGCTTATAACTCCGTCTGCGCTAGCGGCAATCGCTGCGACCAATTCACTATTAACTTTGGGCAAGCACATTACTTACAGCAAGGTAATTTTGTTACTAATTTCATCGTGTCTCCGCCTGCCGCAGCGAAAACTACAACAGTTACTATGTCGCTCGTAAGCGTTCAGCGCCGAACTGAATGCCCGAATAGCAACCCGACACCATGGGAGACAATTCCAGACGCGCAGTTAGTCACTAGTGGATTAGGTACGACGCCGCCCACAACAGTGAACACCCCTATGCCTAACTCCCTTCAGTTCAACTATGGACCAGCTGGACGCGACGCCTCAACAGGAGCTGACCACACTATTTCTATTCGAGGAATACCTAGAAAGGCTAATGCTAACTGTCCAGAGCGTCTTAGGGTGGTGATTCGCTACATTGTGCGCAATACAAACAACTGTGAAGGCGAATTCTACAATATTTTTGAAACCGTGTATTAAGTAAAAGGGTGGTTAGTGGTGAGAAGAGCGAAAAGTGCAGAAATTGCACGCGTAGTGCTTTGGTGCATCTAATTACAGACAGGGCTTATTCCCAGAGGATGATTTAATAGATTTTTAAAGCCATATGGCGAATGCAATAAACCCATAGAGCCTGCGCCTATAGTACAACAGTTGTCCTGTCTATGCGAAAAGTTCAGGACACTCGACATTAAGTTCATAATGAGTGCGCATGCTTCAAGGCCATACTGCGAACACAAGCCTTGAAAATCAGTGCTTCTGCTCAATCATGAGTCATTGATTCTCGTCTCAAACTACTGTTACCTAATTCTATCGGAAATTTATTCAGGTTTGCTAGAACGCCTTTGTAGATAATTTACGCCTGTTGGCTGCGTTAATTTTAGAAATATTTTCAAGTATCACATATTTAGTGGCATAAAAGCTGTAAATTTGCCTTACATTTTAAGAAAAGAGGCTTGACAAAACGCTAAGCAGCAGGATTCTCTCTGTCAGGGGTATAGAATGTGCTCGTTGGTAGGTATCTAGATGCATAAGGTGCAATCTAAAAAACAGCACTAAAGTAAGCTTATTCACAAACTATGCTCAGGACAAAGTGGCCCGCTAGTGTATGCGATTTTTGGCAAGTCACCCAAATGGAGAAGTTAATATCCATGCCTATTGGGGCGTTGTTGTGTGAGCTTATGCAAGGGCGAAATTTCTGCAGTCGTCTTACGGCCATGCATATAAATCACTGGGCAAAAAATTCCCGAATGGCAAATCCCGGATTGCAAAAGAAAATGCTGTGTCTCAAGCATGCGGTTGTAATGGAGTTATACGGGTAGAAAAATTTCCTATGCAGCCTATATAACGAGATACATTCGAAAATACCTACTCAGTATAAATCAATCTTATTCTTTCTTTAATTATATTTTAAGAATAATATTTTGTCTTTAGATTATTTATAAAAAATTGCGTGAGCAATGAAGATTATAAAGGCGTTAGGGCAAATGTTTAGAACATCTGGAAAAAAAGAATCAGCAGAACAACTTCAAGCAGAGGCAGTCACCTCTTCTCCTACATCGCCTGAGCCCATGAAAAAAGTTGATAAGTTGCGCTATCCCATTGGCAATTTTGAGTACGGACAGACCTATTCCCTTGCACAAACGAGGGAGAACATTCGAATTATCGAGCGCTTCCCTCAGGAATTAAGAAAGGTTTTGCGCAAGATAGGGCGAAGTAACTTCGGATTGCGTTACCGGCCAGGAGGATGGACAGTAAGGCAGATAGTCCATCATTTAGCTGATTCTCACATGAATGCTTTCATCCGCATGAAGATGGCGCTTACAGAGCCTACGCCCGTAATTAAACCTTATGAACAGGACTTGTGGGCAAAAACAGCCGATGTAACAGAAGTTGCCGTCAAGGTTTCGCTTCGTTTACTGACTGCACTTCACCGCCGTTGGGTAACTCTCTTAGAGTCCCTCACTGAGGAAGATCTGGAGAAAGGCTATTTTCATCCAGAGCGCAATGCCGTAGTCTTCTTGCCCGAAGCCATTGCGCTCTATGCTTGGCACTGCCAGCATCATTTAGCGCATTTGCGTATTGTGGAACAGTATGTTGCTTCTGAACAGAAATCATCGAGAAAGGCGATTCCTTCACTCGAAGTGAAAATTTCCGAGACAGAAATATCGCCTGACCACCCCAAGATGACGCGCGCGGAGGCACTTGCGAAGGCGCGTGCGGCGCGAGCGGCTAAGCGCGCAGCCCTCAAGGAGCAGGCTGCCCAGGCTTCGCCTGAGCGGCCCAAGATGACGCGCGCGGAGGCGCTTGCGAAGGCGCGTGCGGCGCGAGCGGCTAAGCGCGCAGCCCTCAAGGAGCAGGCTGCCCAGGCTTCGCCTGAGCGGCCCAAGATGACACGCGCGGAAGCCCTTGCGAAGGCACGTGCAGCACGGGCGGCTAAGCGCGCAGCCCTCAAGGAGCAGCCTGCCCAGGCTTCGCCTGAGCGGCCCAAGATGACGCGCGCGGAGGCGCTTGCGAAGGCGCGTGCGGCGCGAGCGGCTAAGCGCGCAGCCCTCAAGGAGCAGGCTGCCCAGGCTTCGCCTGAGCGGCCCAAGATGACACGCGCGGAAGCCCTTGCGAAGGCACGTGCAGCACGGGCGGCTAAGCGCGCAGCCCTCAAGGAGCAGCCTGCCCAGGCTTCGCCTGAGCGGCCCAAGATGACGCGCGCGGAGGCGCTTGCGAAGGCGCGTGCGGCGCGAGCGGCTAAGCG
>JANWXM010000014.1:0-4847 GCA_025055285.1 Saprospiraceae bacterium | reverse complement strand
CAGGCTTCGCCTGAGCGGCCCAAGATGACGCGCGCGGAGGCGCTTGCGAAGGCGCGTGCGGCGCGAGCGGCTAAGCGGGCTGCCTTGAAGGAGCAAACTGCTGTTGCTCAGTCTACGGCGGAAAAGAGTTCTGCTGAACGGCCCAAGATGACGCGCGCGGAGGCGCTTGCGAAGGCGCGTGCGGCGCGTGCGGCTAAGCGGGCTGCCTTGAAGGAGCAAACTGCTGTTGCTCAGTCTACGGCGGAAAAGAGTTCTGCTGAGCAGCCCAAAATGACGCGCGCGGAGGCTATCGCGAAGGCGCGGGAGGCGCGTTTAGCTAAGCGCGCTCAAGGAAAGTAATTTACCCCGTATTACAAGCACCAGCAAGAGCTATCGCCAGAGCTCGATAGCGCGTTCCTAAGTTTTCCCTGCTTATCTTGCCAATAAGGTACCTGTATGCGAAACGAAAACGCCTATGTAACGTTTCTATACAGGGTGTGAGATATGTTTGTGAAAAATATGCCGAACCGTCTAATCTTCTTCTTACTTATAACGCTTTCCACGACTTCTGCTGCTGAGGCACAATGGTTAGCTGAGGACCCTTGGCAAGCTACTGAAGAAACTCCCTCTGTGGCGCCGCGAGGCGCTTGGGCGCGATTAGAAATCATCAATGGCGACTCCATCTTCGTGATGGCTTTGCCTTTAGTTAAGATTTCAGCGCGGCGCATCTTTAAAGACGATGCTGAACGACGCCAACATTTCCTCTACACTCGAGCTGCGCGTAAAGTGTATCCTTACGCATTGCAAGCTATTCGGCTTTATGAAGAATTACAAGCTGAAACACAAGATATGAACAAACGCCAGCGCCGTCGATATTATCGACGCGAAAAACGCAACATAGAGAAAGACTATGAGGAGCAAATTAAAAGTTTGACCGTTACGGAGGGCAAGGTGCTTATTAAAATGATTGAGAAAGAGCTCAAAAAGCCTTTTTATGAACTCATCAAAGAAACGCGTGGTGGCTTAGCAGCGGCTTACTGGCACAAGTTGGGCAAGCTGTGGGGATATGATTTGAAGAATCCCTACATACCTGGAGCCGATCCTTTACTTGACGAGGTGTTGCTCGACTATGATTTTGGAAAACCTTCTTGGTAAGCTATTTCTAGGTCAATACAAACTCTAACGCTTATCGGAAGAGTTGCACTCGTCGCGAGGCCGAGCCCTGAGTAGTATGCACACTGACCATATAAATCCCTTCTGCCAGTCCTAATTCGCGTAAGTTAAGGCGGATAGGAGTATGTTCTGCTACGGTTATCGGTTGTTCGAGTATAAGTTGACCCATGCTGTTGTGCAGGCGAAAGGTAGCGCGAGAACCCATCAGTTCATAGGGTAACTCCACCCAAAGAACCTCTGCAGTAGGATTGGGATAGACTCGAAAAGGGATGTTCTGGTCAATAGGTGATGTGCTTAAAGATAGCTCGCCATTTATCCGAGCGATGTAACTGCGTGGTATGTTGCCGTAAGCGGTGAAGTCTCCCGCAAGGAGTATTTTTCCATCGGGCTGCAAAGCAAGGACGAAGACTTCGCCATTGGGACCAACGCCAGGGTCGAAGGAAGTGTCCAAAGCACCGTTGGAGTGAAGACGCGCTAAAAAGGGACGCGTCACACCGTTGTATTGCTTGAAACGGCCCGCAATTAGGATTTTTCCGTCAGGCTGCAAGGCAATGTCTTCAACGATAGAATTAGGGCCTTGGTCTGGGTCAAAAGAGGCATCAAGACTGCCGTCGGTATTCAACCGAGCAAGGTAATTTCGACCTATATTATGATATTTCTTAAATGCGCCACCGATGAGGATCTTTCCGTCAGGCTGCAGCGCTATTGCCCTTATTCTATCATCAACGCCAATTTCAAGGTTAAAACTCGCATCTAAGCTACCGTTGGCATTCAAGCGAACAATCCGATGGCATAGTATGCCGTTGTATTGTGTAAATTGTCCTACCAAGATGATTTTTCCATCCGGTTGTACCACAATTCTCTCTACCCGCTTGTTTGCTCCCATGCCGGGATTAAAGGATGGGTCCAGACTACCATCGGGATTCAAACGTGCAACGTGAGAGCGAGGCGTACCATTGTAAGCTGTAAATTCACCGCCAATCAATATTTTTCCATCGGGTTGAAGAGCAATCGTGCAAACTTGTGCGGAACCTGGAGAATTTCCGTCGATCGTTGTTCCTGAACCCGTTTGAAAAGACAGGTCTTCTTTCCCATCTCGATTAAATCGAAGGATACCTCGACGCAGTTTCTCTTTCCACATAGAGAATGCACCACCTACCAAAATTTTACCATCAGGCTGCACAAGTATGACTTCCACCCGATTGTTTAACCCAATCATAGGCTCGAATGAATAATCCAGTGTTCCGTCTGATTCTATGCGAGCAATGAATTTTCTAGTGGCGCTGTGATATTCTGTAAATTCTCCTCCAACAAAGGCCTTCCCATTTGACAGAAGCGCTATCGTTTTAATCAGACGATTGGCTCCCGAACCTGTGTTGAACGACTGATCGTAGCTACCATTGGGGAGTACCCTTGTGATTCGCCGCTGATTTATTCCCTGATACTTGACAAACTCGCCCACTAGAACAACCCGTCCGTCTGGCTGCAGGTAGAGAGCCCTCACCCATCCGTCGGCTCCCACGCCCGCGGCAAACGTCTCGTCAATGCGGCCATCGGGATTTACTCGCGCTAAGCAGCCAGATGGCACTTCCTGATAATGAGTAAAATTGCCTCCAAGTAGAATTTTTCCATCAGGCTGTAGTGCAAGTGCCACAACAGGACCATTTGCACCAGAGTGTACTCTAAATGAAGAGTCCAAAGTGCCGTCGCTGTTCAATCGGGCAAGATGAGGTGTAGATACTTCGCGATACGAGTTAAAGTCTCCTCCAATGAGAATCTTTCCATCAGGTTGAAGGATTACGGCATGAATCCAATCGTCTCCTCCTGTTCCTGGGTCAAAAGAAAGGTCAAGATCACCATCTGGATTTAATCGAGCAAGATGCCGTCGAGGTATGCCGTTGTAAACAGTAAATGTTCCACCGATGATTATTTTCCCATCGGGTTGTAGCGCAATAGCCAAAATAGCGCCATCGGCTCCTGAACCAGGATTAAAGGAAGTGTCTACAGTTCCGTCGATATTTAAACGAGCAAGGCATGACCGCGGAATACCGTTGAACGAGGTAAACCACCCGCCCACGAGAATTTTTCCATCGGGCTGTAATGCCAAAACTGTAATCCATCTGTCAGGGCCGCTACCTAGATGAAAACTCGAATCTAAACTCCCGTCGTAATTAAGCCTGGCAATATGTCGCCGAGGAACGCCGTTGTAATTTCGGAAGTCGCCTCCAATGAGGATTTTACCATCAGGTTGAGTTACCATGCTGTACACAATGCCATCAACTCCACTTCCTTTGCGATTAAAAAATCCATCTGGCACGCCATGTTCGGTTAACCTGCCTACTTTTACAAAAGGATGGAGGCCAAAAGTTGAAAAGTTGCCGCCGATGAGTAAAAAATTACCTTGAGAAGCAAGTGTATAAATCGCTCCAGAAGCTCCGGGAAGAAAAGCATAGTTCGGACTGTTTGGATTGAATGTAAAATCCAATGAGCCGGCTTGGGCAAAAGCACAAAGAGGCACCAACAGCAAGAGTCTTAGAAGAAATTTCATATATGTCCTTTTGAGCATCGTGTATGCCCGTATTTACTATCTGATGACTATATGATTTACTCATTAGACGAATTAACGAGGTCTAAAGGCTTGGTTATCGATGAACTTTCTTAGCCTCTAGATGAATGTGAGTATATGGGCTTCAGAATTGACCACAAGATAGTCTTTAACTTAACTAGGAGCACCTAATAACGGAGTAAACGGAAGATTAAGAGTGCAGAAGAGCACAGCGCTTTACTTTTGTAAAAAAATCGCCCGAGCAATGCACAAACTACCCATTGGCATCCAGGACTTTCGGAAGATTCGGGAGTTGGGCTTCAAGTACGTGGACAAGACGCGCTACGTGTACACGTTAGTCAGCGCACCGATGCCCTACTTTCTGTCTCGTCCGCGTCGATTTGGCAAGTCGCTGACGGTGTCCACGCTGGCCGAGTTGTACTCGGGCAGTCGGGAGTTGTTCGAAGGCCTGTGGATTGCCGACAAGTGGGACTGGAACAAAACACACCCTGTGCTGCGGCTCTCGCTCAAAGACGTGAACTTTGAGCAGTTGGGACTGGAAAAAGCGCTGTTCAAGCGAGTGGAGGAGTTGAGTCGTCGAATGGATATCCCAGTCACCCAAGAAACGGCTCGCGACCAGTTTCGAGAGTTGATTCAGGCGTTGGGCGCAAAGAGGAAGGTTGTGGTACTGGTGGACGAGTACGATGCGCCGATTGTGCACTACTTGGGCAAGGACTTGGCACAAGCCCAGGAGAATCGCGACTTGCTGAGAGGGTTTTACACGGTTTTGAAGGAGTTGGACGCTTTGTTGGAGTTGGTGTTTCTGACAGGTGTGAGCAAGTTTTCGAAGGTGGGCATTTTTTCTGGGCTGAACAACCTGGAAGACATCTCCATGGCACCGCAGTACGCTGAGATGCTCGGCTACACCCAGGCCGAGTTGGAGACCAACTTTGCCGACGAAATCGAGCACACCGCCCGAAGCCTGAATCTGAGCCGAGAAGACCTCCTGGCCAAAATCCAGCACTGGTACAACGGCTATCGCTTCGAAGAACACGCAGAAACAGTGTACAACCCAGTGTCCATCAACAATTTCTTTTCGTTTGGGAAATTTCAAAACTACTGGTTTGCCACTGGCACGCCGACGTTTTTG
>JANWXM010000013.1 GCA_025055285.1 Saprospiraceae bacterium | reverse complement strand
ATGGCCAGCGTATTCGTCAGCAGCACCTTCACAGACCTCCAGGAGCACCGCAAAGCCGTGGATGACGCCCTGCGCCGCATGAAAGAAAACTCCGTCGTTATGGAGCACTTTGGCGCCCGCGGCCAGGAGCCTAAAGAGGCGTGCTTTGCCGAAATCGAGCAATGCCAGGTCTTCATCGGCATTTACGCCCACCGCTACGGCTATTGCCCCGAGGGCAGCGACAAGAGCATCACCGAGCTGGAATACGACCACGCTCAAAAGCACGGCCTGACGATGCTTTGCTATGTCGTCAGCGACGACCATCCCTGGCCGCCTACATTCATCGAACGCGAGGCCGAAGCCAGACTAAACGCCTTCAAAGAGCGCATACGCCGCGAGTGCGTCCGCGGCGTTTTTACTACACCAGAAGACCTGGCTTCGAAGGTGGCTGCCGACCTGGCGCGCGAGATAAAACTACTCACTCAGCGCACCCCCCAAGACCGCGCCGCCGCCGTCTGGGGGAAAAAGTACCTTGCCAGCACGCCCCCGCCTGAGTACATGGAAGACAGCCGCAACGACGTCCTTCAGGAAATCCGGGAAAAAGTGTCGGGAGCGTGCAAGACCATTGTCTCTGCGGCCCGGGCGGCGAGGGCAAGACCAGCATCCTGGCCCGCTACGCCGAGCTGTACGGCGGCGAGTACGAGCGCGTGCTGTGGCTGCCTTGCGGCCAGAAGACCGTGCCCGAAGCCTTTGCCAACAACTTCCAGCTGGTGGACGCCCTCCAGCCCGCCATACCAGACTGGAAAGACGAGTGGGAAACGCAGCGCAAATTTGAGCGCATCGTCGAGGCCCTTACCGCCAACGGGCGCACCGGCCTGCTGCTGTTGGACAACGCCGACGAGCGCAGCCTGCTGGCCCAATACCGGGAAACGTTCGAGCGCACCCTCAGCCGCTGGACCTGCCTCATCAGCACCCGCGACGCCAAGACGAATTTCAAGCAAGTCATTCGCATAGAACCGTTAGAAGCAGCCTTCGCCTTTCGCCTCTTCTTACGCCTGTGGATGGGTGATAACGACTCGCCTACGCCGGACGACGCCGAGCGGCTGAAGCGCCTGCTGGCCCGCATTCGATACCACGCCCTGCTGACCGAAATGCTTGCCAAACATCTGCGCATCTGCCGCGAGGAAGGCCTGCCCGATACCCTGCAAACCCTTCTGCAAAAACTCTCTACCCACGGACTCCTCGGCCTGCCCAATACCGACCCGGTGCGCGTCGAATGGCAGGGACAAACGGGAACACCTGAACAAATCCTGGCCCAACTCTTCGATTTGGCGGACTTAGACGAAAACCAACAAACGCGCCTGCTCCATTTGGCCTTGCTGCCCGAAACGCCCATACCGCTGCACCTACTGCTCGACACCCTGGGTATCGAGCGCGAAAACGACCCACAGGGCTACCAGGACTTCCGAGCCGGATTAGATGCCTTAGTCGCCCGAGGCTGGCTGGATTTCCTCCCCGGCAAGGGCTATCGCGTCCATCCCTTAGCCGCGGAAGTGGTGCGTCAGCGCTTGCTGCCTGACTTTGAGCGCTGCTGGCCTGTGGCAGAGCGGTTGAAAGCAATATTAGACAACAGAAAAATCACCGAAGCCCGAGTTTTTCTACCCTTAGCCGAAGCCGTGCTGAGGAATATCGCTGTCGGCGAAAACGCCGACAACAGCGAGGAAGAACAACTAAAAAGGGCCGATCTCGCCTGTTCCATCGGCGATGGCTATGGGGCTTTAGGCAACCTGCCCAACGCCCAAACCTATTTTCAGCAATATTTCGCCATTACCCAAACCTTGGCGAAGGCCAATCCGCACGCCGAAGAAATCCAACGCTCCTGGGCCGTGGCCAATTCCAAAATGGGCGACGTCGCCTTAGCCCTCGGACAGCCGCACGAAGCCCGGAAGTACTTTGAAAAAGTCTTAGAAATCTCCCAAACCTTGGCGCAGGCCAATCCGCACGCCGAACAAATCCAATGCGAATGGGCTGTGGCGCTGGCGAAGTTGGGTACTTTAGAAATCCAGACCGACGGCGACCGGACGCGCGCCCGCACCTTGCTGGAACAGGCGACAGCGATAGTAGAAGAGCGGTTAGCCATCAATCCGCATTCGGCGGACTTGAAGCAACTGATAGACGCGATGCGGAGCTGGCTACAGAAGGTGTAATAGACCCTACACAAGCGCGGCAGAACGCTGTTTTCCTCGGGGAATATCCCTCTGTCGTAGTGGGCACATCCAACATCCTGTAACCGCCCGATTTATCGGGTGGAATGGGCAGAACTCCTCCTCTGCTGCATCGAACATCCTCACAAACATCACATCACGCATAAGACTGGATACTGAAGTGTAAGGTCTTTCAGAAGGATGAAACGCCTGATAAAAAAAGGTTTGCCAAGCAGTCTGGACGCTGACGCGCCCTCCATCCAGGCTGTGGTGACATCAATAACGAGACACTTGCGCGAGTAGCGGCGCCGCTTTTCATCCTTGAAAAACAAGAAGTAAAGTTTTGGATTTTCAAGGATGATGGTAGCATTGCCGCCTCTTAGAAATGGGCGGCGGCGCTCTTTTGGTTCCGCATGCCGGCCAGCGCGTCATCATAGACGAGGTGCGGCAGATGCCAGCGCTGTTGCCGCTCCTGCGCTGGCTGACCGATCAGCGGCGCGAGCCGGCGCGTTTTGTGC
Organism: Saprospiraceae bacterium; assembly: GCA_025055285.1. GTDB lineage: Bacteria > Bacteroidota > Bacteroidia > Chitinophagales > Saprospiraceae > M3007. The sequence continues at coordinate 101,405 of JANWXM010000013.1, read as the reverse complement.
TGACTGGCTCGGCATTCACCCGACCTGCTCAAAGGCGTCACGGAGACGTTGGCCGGGCGCATCGCCTACTTCGAATTAACGCCTTTTTCCCTACTGGAGATAAGCCACATGGCCGCTCAGCAAGAGCATTGATTGCGCGGCGGATACCCTGATGCTTTTCTGGCGCCCAGTCCATTGCCGGCAGGAACTGTGGATGCGCAACTTCGTCGAGACCTTTTCTGTACCGCGACATCCGCCGCATCGGCTTCAACATCACGATATCCGCCATGGAGCGCCTGCTGCGGATGCTGGCCTCGTTGAGCGGCAGTTGCTGCACAAAGAAGCCTCTCGCGCTCCCTGGGCGTGAGCGTGCCCACGGTCAAAAAGTACATAGACATCTTAGAAGGCAGCTTGCTATTGCGCCGTCTGGAGCCGCTACATGTTAATTTGAGCAAACGCATCGTCAAAGCGCCTAAAATCTACCTGCGCGACACCGGACTGATGCACCACCTGCTGGGCATTGGCAACGTGGAGGTCTTACATGGTAGCCTGCATCTGGGCGCATCGTGGGAGACCTACGTCATCGAAGGAATTTATCGCGCCGCAGGCAAGCGCTTTCGCTATGCCTTCTTTCGCACACACACGGGAGCAGAGGTCGACCTCGTGCTGGAGACACCCACTCAACGGCGCATCTTCATCGAAATCAAGTACAGCTCCAATCCTACTCCCTCCAAGGGTTTCTATACAGCAGCTGCCGACCTGGCGCCCAATGCCCGGTATATCATCGTGCCCGAAGGCGAAAAGTGGCAGCGCAGCCCAGAGTTGTACGTCTGCGGGCTGCAGTGATTCTTAAAACGAGAGATCCCGGAGCTTTCTTAACCAATGTTGCGCGCAAGTTGAGTTATTCGACCTCAGAAAGCCTCCATCGAGCCTCAACGGATTGAGGCGCTGCAATCGATAGAATGCCTTCTATTATATTCGACGACTGCATTTACTTGAACAGAAATTTTTAAAACAAACCCAAAAACCGCCGCTTCTTCCACTTTGCGCCTCTTTTTGTTCGGTAAACGACAGCCGGGTCACTGGCATAGCTTTCTAAATGCGCTCGATTGTACGCAACTACTACGTACGTGTAGTGTTCGCCGGGAGCGGCAGAATTATCTTCATACACCCATTTTTCAGTAAGGTAGGGCGTATACGTCAATAGATTACGCATATCGTGGAAGTTGCCTACGCTTTTGCCATCGAAGCGATAGATGGCGAAATAATACGGATTTTCATCGCGATTTCTTATATTGCACGCATGCCAAGTGATTTTGACACCGCGCGGAGAGCCACTGACGCGGCAGATCTGCGGAGTGGCGGGCGGAGCTTGAGCTAGCCAGGGCATGGCCGGTAGCCGAGCGGGATAAGGGTAGAGCACATTCATCAGGGTATCTTGGATGCCCAGCGGATTGCGCAGCAGTGGTTTAGCAGAAAAATAGATGCTGCCTTTGACGGTTTCGTAGGTTCGATTGAGCGCCACTTGGCGCAAGATTTCGTCGGGTTTTCGCCAATTCGTATCTATTGGGCTGTTGTTAATCTTGTAAGCAGCATGGCCAATGTACAGGTGACGGCCATACGTATGTTTGCTCCACCACTCCAAGAGGGTATAATAGTCGGCTGAGGGAAAGCCAATACTCCAGTAGAGCTGCGGAGCCACGTAGTCAATCCAACCGTTTTTTAGCCAGGTGAGTGGGTCAGCATATAGGTCATCATAAGACGACATGCCGCGCGTTTGAGAGCCTTGGACGGGGTCTTGAGCCGCATTGCGCCAGATACCTACGGGACTAACTCCGAAGCGCACATAAGGTTTGATTGCTTTGATGGTTTTGGAGACTCCCTCAATGAGGCGATTGATGTTGTCGCGGCGCCAGTCTTCGATATTGGAAAATCCTCGTGGGTCGGCGGCAAAGTCATTAAAATCTTGAAGTTCCTGACCGGCTTCTTTGTAGGGGTAGAAATAATCGTCGAAGTGAATACCGTCTAAGTCGTATCGAATAACGAGGTCTTTGACAATGTTAATAAGATACTGCCGAACAAGAGCGCTCGCTGGGTTGAAGTAATAGCGCGAGCCATAACGAAAGAACCACTCGCTTTTGCGTTCAGGAGGCAGTGCACGCAAAGGGTGGGTGGGCGCTAAGCTGGCCGTATCTAGGTCAAACGTCGCCCGGTAAGGGTTGAGCCAGGCGTGGAACTCCATGCGTCGGCTTCGGGCTGCTTTAATCATGTATTCCAACGGGTCGTAGTACGGCTCTGGCGCCTTGCCCTGTTGGCCGGTCAGGTATTTGCTCCATGGTGCGGCCGGAGTCGGATAAAAAGCATCACCCGCCGGGCGGATTTGAACGAATACTGCATTCATGCCTAGGGCTTTGAGCACGTCGAGCAGGCTGTCAAATTCCATGCGCTGGCGTTCGGGAGGTAATCCTGGTGCAGAAGGCCAGTCAATATTTTCTATTGTAGCGATCCACACACCGCGTAATTCGGCGACGGATGTTTCATACGGTTGAGCCAGGCCGGCAAACGAGCTACATCCTATTGCACAAAGAAGTAGGACACAAAACGAACCAGGTCGAAACATCTTTACATGTTTGGCGGTAAAAATAGACAACAATTGAAATTGCACTGGATTCCAGTCTGAAGGCGTGTTTTGTCAGCCGTTAGACATTCGGACTAGTGTTCTCTGCCCACAGCAGAAAGTCGGCCGTCAGCGCTCGGTACGCCTCAGCATATGCACCCTCGGAGGTGTAGAGGCGCAGTTGCGAATGCTCAAACAAATAGGGATTGTGCTCTAGTTGAATGAGCCATCGCTCGGGCCCTTTCTTCTGAGGACGGCTGAATACTTCAGTCAATCGAGTAAGGTATAGACCATGCGTTGCACCTCTCTCTACTAAGGTTTGAGCCGTAGTAGGAGGCATGATCGCGCACAATTTTCCGGTTGGTTTCAGTAAATGTCTTGCGACGCGCACCAAGAGGTCGGGTGGTAAAGAGCTTGCGTGCCGATTCTGCAAACGGCACCCTTTGGGCGATCGCACGTTTTCCGTGTAAAAAGGTGGGTTGCTAATCACCAAGTCGTACTGCTGAACGGCCTCGAGGGAGTAGGTCTGTAAGTCGCTCCCTACTATCCTTAGGCGGTCTGCCCAGGGCGATGCACGAAAATTTTCTGCAGCACATTGACGTGCTTTCTCCTGAATATCAATGCAATGCACCTCTATCTCTGCTGAACGATGCGCCAACATCAAGGCCAGCAGACCAGTTCCTGTGCCTACGTCTAAGGCGTATTTGACACCTTCAAGCGATGCCCACGCCCCCAATAGGATTCCATCGGTGCCTACCGGATGCACGCCCGAACATTGGCGTATCTCGAAGGATTTACATCGAAAAACAGTCTGCTCCATCCTTTTTCACCCCAAAAATGACCGTTAGTACTGGATCTTGCATCTACAAGCTTCCTACAAGACCGATACGCTGCTCGGCAAACCATATCTTTGCCACACTTTTTGCTTATTTCCTAAAACAGAATTTTTATGATGCCGAAAAAAAGAATAGGCTTGTTGCTTCTCCTCTTTTGGGCTTTTCTGCCGCTGCTCAGCGCCCAGCAGCCTACCAAGCCCAATCCCTCTCCAGGGCCTTCCTTTGAGCCCAGCCCGCTTCCCACGGAGGATAGTGTCCTCGTCACGCTTGTATTGAAACACCAACAAGACAAAAATCTGCCGGAAATCCGCCGTATCTTAGAAGCACAAGGCTTTTGGGACATCTTTCCGCCCAAAGATTGCCGCGTTTTGTCTTGGACCCTAGCCATGGGCCTAGGCCATGTTGTGGTCTTGCAGGTGCCCGTTAGCAGCATTCGCCGCCTTAACTTGGCTGTTGAAAACGGTGCATGGGGAGCATTTAATACAGAGTTTTACCTCTCTTACGATTATAAAGCCATCTGGCAGGAGTACATAGAGCGCCGCGAAGCTGCACGCGACGACCGAAATTAAGTGTCCTCATACGGAAATATCAGGAGGCAGCTGTTCCTCGGGTATAAAACGTATAGCGAGCGAATTCACGCAATGACGAGTATTTTTTGGCGTAAATCGTTCGCCATAAAAGACGTGTCCGAGGTGCCCTCCGCAATGAGCACAGAGGATTTCGATGCGATGCATCCCGTACGAATGGTCTTCTTGTCGGGCAATCGCCCCTGGGATTTCATCGTCGAAGGAAGGCCAGCCACACCCGCTATCAAATTTGTCTGAAGAACGATAGAGCGGCGCATCGCACCGGCGACAGACGTAGAGCCCACGCCCTTTGTGGTTCCAGTACTCGCCTGTAAATGGCCGCTCCGTGCCCTTATGCACAAGGACGTATTCTTCCTCGGGCGTTAAAGTATTCCAGTTTGCTGGGTCTTTTGCTTTCATCGCACTGTTGTTCAATTTTCAATTAAGGAGCGCAGTAGGCCTGCAGCTTTCAGCCATTTGACTTGAGCCAGCCGATAAGTAAACAATTGTTGCTCGTATTGAGTTTCGGCCTCTGCGAGAGCCGATTGGGCGGAGAGCAACTCACTTAGCGGTGCCACGCCATTTTGATACGCCAATTGAAGTTGACCGGCGACATCGCGCGCCAGGCTTAGGGCCTGTTCGCGAGCGCGTAGGGTGCGCAAGGCGTTGTCCCACTGCATTTTTGCTTGACGCAGCTCCATGGCTCGCATTCGCGTGAAGTCATTGCACTCCTCTTCGCCGCGCTGAATTTCTAGCAATAGGCGCTCTACGCTAGGCCGTCGCCGAAAACCCTCTAGCAGCGCCCAATCTAGGCGCAAACCCACGATTGCCAAGGGATACCAACGTCCATCTGAGGCTGTGAAACGAAAGTCTGCGCGCTGCGACAAAATACCTGCTTGGGCATAGCAACTCAACTTGGGCCATCCTGCTGCGCGATTGCTCCGCTCCTGATGGCGCAATATTGATAAGCGATTCTCTAATAGTCGATACATTGTCGTTTGCTTCGCAGGTAAGACAGACAGCTCTGGGTGTACAAGATCGCCCGTATCTACTAGCACAAGGAGTGTTTCTGCAGATAAGCCGCACAAAAATTGGAGGTTTTGGTGAAGAGCCTCTCGAGCGCTTTCCAGCTCGGAGCGGCGCGCTTGCAGGCTGGCTATAGCCACCTGAAGGCGCTGCACGTCGGTTCGCACTGCCTGGTCGTTGTCTACCCGCAATTGCGCCATTCGTTGCAGCGCCTCCAATTGAGCGAGGTTGACCTCCAACGCGCGCAGCGATGCTTGCACCTGCAACGCTTGATAAAATACAGTTGCTGTTTGGAGGATGACCTCCTCCTCTGCCTGTTCAACCAGCAGATCTTGAAGAGCAGTAGCTGGAGCTGCTGCTGAAGCTAGACGCTGCGCCGCAGCATCAATTAGCGGCTGCTCTATGTGCACGGCAGCGAGTACTTGCCACGGCTGGCCTAGGGTTACTGCCGCGTAAGTACCCTCCTGACCGCTGAAAAGCGGCGCTGGCAAAAAGGTCGTCGGCAACGCCGGGACGTAGTCAGCTTGCGCCGATAAACGTACGTTCGGCAGTAAACTTTTGCGGCGCTGTTCGACTCTTTGAAGTGCCGCCATTTGGTGTTCCCAACGCGCTTTGCGCACAGGAATTCCGTGCACCAATGCCTGCTTAATCGCTCCCTGAAGAGAAAGCAGTACAGTATCCGTCACACCGCGCGCTCGTAGTGGAACAACAGTAACTAAACAGAAAAAAACAAAAAAAATCAACAGAAAAGTCCTCAACAGGCAAACTTGAACTTGTCTCTTGCTCCAATACAACACAACAATTCCTTTAAAATTATTTAATGTGCTCCGAATTAGAAGCTCTCTCTGAGTTTTCGCAAGCTGCGCGCTTGCAATTTCTGCCGAGGAGCGCAGCAAGGCGAGCAGAAGAAATTCTCACGCAGTTCCAGTGCTTCCAAATCCGCCCGTGCCACGCGAGGTTTCTTCAAGCGCCTCTGAAAGCACCCATTCCACGACTTCATAGCGCGCAAACACAAGTTGAGCGATTCGCTCGCCCGGTTCAATGGTTTGAGCACAATCAGAAAGGTTTATGACGATACACTGGATTTCGCCGCGGTAGTCGCTATCAATCGTACCTGGGGCGTTGAGCAGTGTCAGACCGCGCCGCAGGGCTAATCCACTGCGCGGGCGTACCTGAGCCTCTACGCCAGGGGGTAGTTCAATGTATAGCCCTGTAGGCACCAGGGCGCGTTCTAGAGGTGCCAACGTAAGAGGAGCGAGTAAGTTTGCTCGCAGGTCCATACCTGCACTGCCAGACGTCTCGTATTGCGGCAGTGGATAAGCAGAGCGATTGAGAATGCGTACCGTCAAAGCGCTTGTTTTTACGGGCAAAAGTAGGCGGTTGTCCGGTTTAGGAATACACCTTTAACAGGCTTTCGCCATAACTTGTGCTGTCTTTTTTGGGCAATTTTTGGGCTGAACAAACCGTTTGAGCGCCTACAAACTTCATGTGCTATGAATCCACGGATACGTTTTTCTGTGCATTTGCTCCTTTTTGCTCTTGCTACTTACCCGCTGACGGCCGATGCCCAGCAATCGGGTAAAAGCAAGTCGAAAGACCGCTTTCGGGAAAAGAGCGCCCTGGGGCGCGAACCTATTGTGCGGCAGGCCGCAGCCATCTGTGGGCCAGGAGCCGACTACCCTTCAGCTTATCTCAATCAGCAACTCGTCTTTGTGTCCAACAGCGCGCGCACGGGAAAAGAGGGGTCGAACTACAAAAACCGCCCCAGCTTTGACTTGTACGTTGCCCTTCTAGACGGCAACGAAGAGGCAATGCCACCTCGCCAACCCTTTTCAGAGGAGATGAACTCAAGCTTAAATGAAGGGCAAGTGACCTTTGCCCGACAAGGCAAGTACATCTTGTTCACTCGCAACAACAACCGCGGTGGTGTTCAAAAAGCTGGAGCAGACGGGCGCGTGCGCATGAAGATCTATCAGGCGCGCCGCGGCAAATACGATTGGGAGGATATTCGGGAATTGCCCTTCAATCATGACGATTACTCTTGCATGCATCCTAGCTTAAGTGTGGATGGACAACGACTGTATTTTGCTTCTGATATGCCGGGCGGACATGGCGGCTTCGACCTATATGTATGCCGACGACAGCCCGACGGAACTTGGTCGGCTCCAGAAAATTTGGGGCCTCGAGTCAATACAGAAAAGAATGAAATTTTTCCGTTCATCACCTTTGGTGGAAAAACGCTCCTATTCGCCTCCGATGGTCATAAAGGTTTGGGTGGATTAGACATCTTTTCCATCAACGTAGATAATTTGGAAGAAGGGCCGCTCAACTTGAACGAACCCTTCAACTCAAAGGAGGACGACTTTGCCATGATTCTCAACGAAGACGGCACGCGCGGCTTCTTTGCTAGCCGTCGCGAAGGCGGTTTTGGCGATGCCGACATTTACTCCTTTTGGATGGAGAGTGCTCTGGAAAATATCGAGAAACCTCAAGCGAACCGCGTTGTCATTTCCGTCATAGACGGCCGAACTGGACAGCCAATTCCAAAAGCGGAGGTGCGCATCCTGCAATCTACGGACGACGGCTTTGTCTCGCGCCGCAATGACTTTTATTACACGGAACTAGCTCCCGTTTCGGATGCTCCCAACTCGTTGACTCTGCGCATAGTGCGCAAAGATGCTGAGGCGCTCGGCCCGCCTGATCTCATAACGAACGTAGAGGGAAAGGCCTCTGTGGATTTCACGTTGTATCGCAGTTACCTTATTTTGGCGAGCTTCGACGGCTATCAGACCGCCGAACGCCTGTACACTATGGAACCAGATAAGGGCGGCGAAATCGTAGTCGCTCTCTTCGAGCAGCCCTCATGCCATCGCATGACGGGAATCATTTCTACAGATAAATTTAACACGCGGATCCCCAATGCTGTACTGCTCTTTACCCATAAGGAAAGCAACCGCCAAGTAGTTGTACACTCTGACCTCAATGGCGAGTACAACATCTGCTTGCCTCTTGAGGGTGAATATTTGGTGCAAGTCAAACGCGAAGGTTTCAAACCTCAGTTTGTGACAACCACAGCCATTCGCGGTAAATCGGTCAATACCATCATCCGCCTCGAGCCGGCTGACCTAACCCTTGCCACAAGTGCCGATGCCGCCAAAACGGAGGCGCTTCTTGCTCGTCCTCTTCAAGACGGCTATGTAATCACGATAGACAACATTCGCTTCGAGCCCGGGCGAGCTTCGCTTAACCGCAGTTTCGTGCAGTATTTAGATGCCCTTGCAGAGCTCATGCAGCGGTATCCGGAAATGGAAATTGACCTTGTCGTACACACAGATGCGCGCGGCGACGCCAAGGCTAATCTCGCCCTCTCAGAGGAGCGAGCCAACAACGCCAAAGCTTATTTGGTTTACAAGGGCATCGCTGCCGACCGAATTCAGCCTATAGGCAAGGGCGATAGCCAGCCGCGCAATCATTGCGCGCGCGGAGTTGCTTGCACCGATGCAGAGCACGACATAAATAATCGCCTCGAGGTCAAGGTGCGCAAAGTGGGACTTAGAGTTAGAACGCCTTAACCCATCCTCTCCTGTTGGGTGTTTATTGTGGGCTGAAACCCATGCGCCGCTCGTACTCGGCTAGGTCGGCAGCCCCGCCTTTTTCGTCGCCTAATTGCTTGCGCACGTTGCCGCGCGCCCGATAGGCCCGAGTAAAGTTCGGGTCGAGTTGAAGGGTGCGGTCTAAGTCGCGGAGTGCCTCTTCGAGGCGGTTGAGGTTGACAAGCGTTAGGGCGCGGTTGTACCACACTTCGGCGTCTTGTGGATGCTTTTCAAGATAATGGGTTAAGTCGCGCAGCGATTCTTCGTAGCGTTGTGCAAGACCCAATAGCGCACCGCGGTATTTGTATGCCTCCGTCAGATTTGGATTGATCGCCAGGGCCTTGTCAAAATCAGCTAGCGCCTCCCGCACTTTTCCCTGGCTGCCCCAGGCCTTGGCGCGGCTAGCATATAGCAAGCCGTTTTGCGTATAGCCGTTCTCTATAGCGTGCGTAATGACTTGGATGGTGTTTTTCCACGTGCGAATTTGAACGAAGGACAGAATGGGCAACGCAATCATCCATAAACTTAATAAGGAGGGTGACGCGCCTATGCCCAGCGTATTTGGAAAGCGCTGGCGAAGTGCCTGCCATCCCTCCACGACAACCCAGGCAAAACCGACGATGGAGAGATAATTGTAATGGTCAGCGCGCATTTCAAAAGTCCCTAGCGATTTCCAGGGCAACATCACCGCTATGGCCGCAAAGTACCACAGCACTCCTTGCCATGCCCAAGGCGCTTGCTGTCGGTAGCGCCAAATGACCCATGCGACTCCTCCTAAGCCAAACGGAGCGATGTAGTATAGCCACGGAAGGTGGCCATTTATTTTGTCAAAAGAGTAATAAATATTCAGTTCATAAGGTATTAGCATTTTCCACCAATAGAAGAGCGGGGTATAACAAAGCACGAAAACGCGTTCCCATCCGCGAATGGGTTCGGTCAGTATGGGCGTTTGAAGCATCGCTTGTTCCCGGCTGTAGATTGTCAGGAAACCGAAGCCCAGCGCAAGAATGCCGAAAGGAGTGTATTCCAACAAACGACGCTGCCAGGAGAGCGCATTTCCCCGCCAAGCATCTAGCACTGCTAGAGTCAGAGGCAGAGTTACAGCAGCGCTTTTTGCCAAGCAAGCCAGCAGGAAGGAGAACAAAGCCAATCCGTAGGCTTTCCATTGTCCTGGGTTTTCGCGAAAGTCCAAAAATTGGTGGCAAGCCAGCAGGTAAAACGACGCGTATAAAGGTGTACTAAAGCCTGCTATCCAGGCTACGGACTCGACCTGGATGGGGTGCGCAGCAAAAATGTAGGCAATCCCTAGGGCTGTTAGCGCGCGTCCATTTGTCAGGCGCATGAGCAAGTGATAAACAAGCCAGATATTCCCGGCATGGGCTAGCAAACTCAGCAAGTGATACCAAAAGGGCTGTTGGCCACCAAGGGCGTAAGCCAAAGCATACCCCATCCACGTCAACGGAGCATACATGCCCAAATTGAAATGAGTGAACAACTCTCCTTTGCGAACTGCCGGATTATCCACTGTAGCCGTGTGGTCGTCTACGCCCAACATTTCATTAGTTAATCCTGTGCTATACAAGATTACACCTACACCCACGGGTATCCAGACTAACCAGGGTTGTTCGCTCAAGGGCTTAGCAGGTAACTTCTTAGCCCTCTGCATTTTCTTCACGGCAATTTGTTTTTGAGTCATGCTCCGTTTCGTCTGTTTTTTGCGTCGCGTAAAGGTAGAGAATGCAGCAAGTTCTCATAGGCAAAGTAGAAACCCGCACAAGGCAGGTAAAGTCCGACGAAGAGCGCTTGCGCTATGCACTTTCGAGGCATCAAACGCCGTATCGTGCGGGTCGGAGCAGGTTGGAACCCTTTTGAAACACGCGCATGGGTAGTCTGTCCTTGCCCTATTGCGCGAAAACGAAGCGTAAGACTAGACTATGCCTGAAATGCTCGGCACTGTTCGTTGGCCGTAGCAGCGATAAGATGTGGGTTGAGGTCGTTCATACAGCGAAAGTGCCCCTTAGGACATTGACGGTAGCCAAGTTTAGAGCAAGGTCGGCAAGGCAATTCTTTTACTTCAAATATCGTATGAGGATTTGTACCATCGGGGTAAAAAGGATACATGCCAAAACGCGGGACGGTATTTCCCCAAAAGGACAAAATGGGTTTACGGAATGCTGCGGCAATGTGCATAAGACCGGTGTCGTGCGCCAATACAATAACTGCTTGCCGGATGATAGAGGCACTTTGGTGTAGCGTCAGACGGCCACAAGCATTGAAAACGCGAGACCCAACCTGGCGGACAACCTCCTCGCCGCGCAAGGCATCGTTTTGATCGCCTAGGAGAATTACAGGTAGCTCTAAAAGCCGACAGATTTCGGCTATTTTGTCAGTTGGTAGGCGCTTAGTGGCGTGATTGGCTCCGATGGCAAATGCGATGAATGGCGGTGAAGGCCCTTCCCATCTTTCAATATCCACCTCTTGTCCGGATGGAATAAAATAGTCTAGTCCTTGCCCATCATAGCGCACGCCAAATTCCTGAGCTGTCTCCAAGTAGCGGTACACAACATGGCGGTCGGGCATAACGTCCACTTTCAAGTTGACCAACAGCCATTTCTCTAAATTCGCTTTGTAGAACGAACGCGATGGCCGCTGCAACGCGAGCTTGACCCACCAACTGCGCAAGTTGTGGTGTAGGTCTAAAATGTAGTCGTAATCTTGGCGGCGTAGCAGAGCGATTACGCGATAGAGCGAACGGTCTAGCCCGAAAACCTTGTCTACATAAGGATTGGATTGAACGATACAGGCAAAATTTTTCTTCGTCAGAAAATGCACCTCTGCTCCCACCTGTTGTTTAAGGCAGCGGAGCACAGGTGATGTCAAGACAATATCTCCTATGGAGCTGAAGCGAATAACTAGAATCTTCATGGTAGACTACGGCCGCACCCACCCCACGCGTTGTAAGTTCAATCCTTTTACAGGGCGAAGGACCAAAGGTGCTTTTTCAATGACGACAGAGTCGCTGTCTAAGCCAAACCAGTTTTGAGGTGAGGCCGTGAAGCTCTTAACGCCCAAGTAAATACTCATGATAATTTGCTCTAAAACAGGCAGGTCATTCTCATGAGAAAGAAATTCTTGAATGATAACAAACTTGAAGTCGCCTGTAGGTAATTCTGTTGGGCTAAAGTGGTAACGCGCCTGCACCGTTAATTCACCACTTTCAATGAGGTCTTCTACTACCTTTCGCAAGAACAGATTCATGCGCTGTTCAACGCGAAAGCCCAGTCGAAAAATTACTTTATACGCTTCGTTAGGAGCCAGCACCTTCACCTTGTACTCCATCGTGTAGGGCTCATCAGTCACTTGGATGTGAACGAACCAGTAAACGTCGGCTCGTTTGGGCTGTGTCTGTAAAATGGAGTACAATATTTTCTCCTCTACCTTGTGGGGCGATTTCGCATTGCTCAAAAAGACGAGATTGGTAGCATATTTAGGTACAGTCTCGTCATTACTCAACATAATAATTTGGTCTATATAATCGCGAATATCCACGTTTTGCAAAAAGCGCTTTTTGATCTTTTTTGCGCTAACCCACACATACATCAGCGCGAAGAGCAGGAAAGCAATAACGATCGTGATAAAACCGCCGTCTACAAATTTCAACAAGTTTGCCGTAAAGAAGGAGCCCTCCACACCAAGGTAGCCAATCAAGAAGATCCAGATGAGGGCAGGGTTTACGCGCCGCATGATGAGGAAATTTGACATCAGGATGGTAGACATCAACATGGTTATCGTAACCGATAACCCATAGGCGGCCTCCATGCGCGCACTTTCCTTGAAATAGAGGGTGATAAAGAGGCAACCGACCAGCAGGAGAGTATTCACTGCTGGTAGGTAGAGCTGCCCTTTCATGTTGGAGGGAAAGACCACCTTTAATTTAGGCAGCAGCCCTAGGCGGATGGCCTCGCTCACCAGTGTAAAAGAGCCCGAGATCATGGCTTGACTGGCAATAATAGCGGCCAAGGTAGCAATGGTGATGCCCAAGGGTAGGAACCAGGCTGGCATAATGCCATAAAAAGGATTGGGTGTAGATTCGGGCAGCCGCATTCCTTCAAACTCTAAGCACCAGGCTGCTTGTCCGAAGTAGTTGAGGAGCAGACAGATCTTTACGAAAATCCAGCTTACGCGAATATTCTGTTTGCCGCAGTGCCCAAGGTCAGCATACAGGGCTTCAGCTCCTGTAGTACACAGAAAGACGGCTCCCATGAGCACTAGGGCATTAGGATGATGCGTCAGAAGATGAAATGCATTGCGAGGGTCTATCGCCGAAAGTACACTGGGCGAATTGGCTACTTGAATACCGCCTAGCGTTCCCAGCATAGAGAACCAGACGAGCATGATTGGCCCAAAAAAACGGCCAACCGTAGCCGTGCCAAATTGCTGGAAGAGAAAAAGGGCAAGGAGGATACCTACCGTAATTTGTACCGTTGGGATCTCTACGTGCTGAAGCTGTTGAACAGAGCCCAATCCCTCGATGGCCGACGACACAGAAATAGGCGGCGTAATCATGCCTTCTGAAAGAACGGCTGCCCCTCCGATCATGGCTGGATAGAGCAGCCACTTGCGGCGGCGTCTGACTAAGGTGTACATGGAGAAAATCCCGCCTTCGCCGTTGTTGTCGGCCTGCAAGACCAACAATACGTATTTTAGTGTCGTCTGAATGGTCAGCGTCCAAAATACTAGCGATACGGCCCCTAGAATGGTTTCTCGGTCTATAACTCCCTCGCCCACAATCGCTCGCATCACATAAAGCGGCGAAGTGCCAATATCGCCATAAATGATGCCCAACGTAATAATAAGACCGGTTAACGTTAACCGGTGATAACCAGCATGGCTGGTGCTGCCGTTAGATGACATATTTGCTTAGTCGTAAATGAATGCACAGGCTCAAGAGGAGAAAAAAGTGCAGTACCTAAAGCGCTCGCAAAGGTACAGGATACGTTTGCCTTGTTTTTAGCTAAATAATCGTTCTTCGAAGAAGCTTCAGTCTCTCTCAGTTGCATGCCAAGGTAATTGCTTGTGTCCTTGTACTTTTATTTGAATACCCGAACGATTCAAGTCTGTGTTCCCAATCCAAATCATCAAGAAGGAGAGGTCCTTTACAGCCCAACTGTTGTTAAGGTAGGGATCTTTACACGAGAGATAAAGGTAATTTTTCGTCGCATCCCAGTTCCAGCGTCCTGTATCCACAACCTTTCCGTCGAGTAGGATGTCGAAAGTCTGATCTTGGCGAAAGGCAAGCCACTTCCTTTCGTAGCGAGGTTGAACGTCTTCACCGCGCGGACTGACAGCCATACTCAGATGCCAATAGGCCGACGCTAAATAGGCGCGATGGCTTGCCGTAGCAGGAGGCAGTGCGTCTATCCAAGCCTCTAGCGAGGTTATTTCTGATGAGGGATTAGGCTGCTGCGGCGCCGGAGCAAATGCTTGCAGGTTAGGGGATGCTCTTTCTCGGTCAGCTGGCAAAGAGGTATGGTGTTGAAGATTCTTACATGTCAGCGATGCCAGCCCAACGACAAGCGCCCCGAGCAAGACATTGGTTTTCATGCTTAGTGCAGATTCAGGCAGCGAAAGTAGTGCAAGGCGGTGCTTCATTCACCCTTCTTGCTCTATTCACCGACAAACGGAAAGCCCAGTGCACTTAGTACGCTATTTGCCTGCCTTTTTTGTGGAGTACTTTCGAAAGTGCTTGTCTTAGAGCTTCCAGTCTAATCGCACCGTATAGCTGCGCGGCCCTTCAAGGAGAGCAGGTCGGTACGAATAAACCTGATTGAGCGCATTATTACACAAAAGGCTTATTTTCAGATATTTTCCTATCTTTCGCGAAGCCCGTAGGTCGAGGATAGTAAAGCCTTTATTGTACCGGTCTCGGAACGACTTAACGCCTGGAATACCGAGTTCAAAAATAAGGTCTACTGCCTCCATGTGGCTGTTGTATTGCACAGATACCCCCATGGCATTAGGTCCGATGACGTATTCAGCATCCACCTTGACCATGTCGCGGAAGCGATATTTCAACACATTCCTATCTACGGAGGTTTTGTACTTAGACTGGTCGAACTTCTCTCCCTTTGCCAAGCGGTATATCGGATCAATGTGCGTCCAGCCGCTTAGGAGGTAGAAGGTTCCCGGGCCTAAGGCTCCCTGACCCATGAGGGATACCTCGAAACCTGTCGTTCGCGTATTTCCTACGTTTTTCGACTTGAAAACAATCGCGGGAAAAATGCGATCGAGGTCGAATTCCATCATGTTGTCATACTCCATGACAAAGCCCGTAACGTCAAGGAAGCCATAGAAACGCCCAAGCGCAAAGCCTTGTTTCACACCCACTTCTGCCGTCCAGCCAGTTTCGGACACGAGGTCTGGATTTGGCCCTACGTTGCCGACGCCAAAGGAAGTGTTGATAAACTTTTCAGCAATCGTGGGATATCGGTATCCTTGTCCCCAAGATGCGCGTAAGTAAGTAGCTTCTGCCGCCTGGAAGTTGGCTCCTAATCGAAATACGGGCCGCCCTTCTCGCGTGATGCCGTTAGGTATGGTGTCAAATTCGATAGGGCTTATTTGAATGATCTCCGGGCTTTTTAGAATGTTTTCTTCGTAGCGGATACCTCCTGCCAGGTTAAGGCGGTCGAAGGCTTTCCAATCCAGTTGGAAGTAACCGGCATAATTTTGCGTCGTGTAATTTCCTCGATACAAGATAGCTTCTACGGAAGTGTGAATGGCTACTACGCCCGTTGTAAGCACTAGGCCAAGATGTTCCATATTGCGCTGGAACTGGTATTCGCCGTAGAGCATGTCGCTCCGGTTGCTCTGATCGTCGGTATTGTCGTTAAACACGTGATAATAGCGCCCTAGAAACCGATGGCGATTGCCCGCCAGGTCAAAATATTGCACCGAGGGATCGATGAAGTAGCGCTGACGACCGCGATTGGCGGTTGTAGAGTTAGCTCCTGGTAGGTAGGCACCCACAGAATCGTTGGCCCACGTGAAGAAAGATCCGCTGCGACCGAAATTAAAGTTGGAATTCAGGCCAATAGAGAGGCGGTCGTTGACGCGAAAGCGCACGTTTGGCGTGAAGCGAATATATCGCGCGTATGTATCCTTGTTGTAGCTGTCTCGATAAACCCCGAAAGAGCCTAACACAATATCCCAGCGACCCGTCTTGCGCCGATGAGCAAAGCTATAACCTGCTTCCACAGGTAAGAAGATGCCTGAGGTATCGGTACCCCACCATTTCATTCGGCGGTCGCGCGGATTGCCCCATATTTGGCTAAACACGGCGGCATCTGTTTCCGGCACGTCGGAAGCATAACGCGTGCGAATGTTAATAATGCCATTCATGGCCGAACTACCATAGAGCGCCGAGGCAGCTCCTTTCAAAATCTCAATCTGGCTAATGTTTTCCACAGGAAAGTCAGCCCAATTCGGATACCCAGCATCAGCTTGAAGTGCCGGTACGTCGTCTACCAAAATCAATACTCGCGTACCTGCCCCATAAGCAAAACCTGCTCCGCCGCGAATACTGGCTTGGCCATCTACAATCGCTATCCCCGGGATTTTGACCAGCGATTCATCAATTTGCGTAGAATTTACATTCTCTATCAAACGAGGGCGCAAGATGTCTAAAGAAACTGTCACCTCACCCAACGGTTTTTCGTATTTGCCGGCCGTTACAGTGGTTTGCTGCAACAGGTTGTCAGCATAACTGAGTTGAACCGTCAATTCTGTGAGCTGCCCTTCCAAGACGCGCACTACTTGGCGTGCCGGCTCATAGCCGGTGTAAACGAACAGCAACTCGTGTGTACCAGCCGGTAATACCAATTGAAACTTGCCTTCGGCGTTAGTAATAGTACCTAAAGCGCCAGCGCGTACCGTCACACCGGGCAAGGGCTCCTTGCGCTCTCGGTCTACAACCGTACCGCTCAGCGTAATTTTCTGCGCAAGCAGCGTTGCAGCAAAAAGGAGAATACAGAGAGTAAATGCTTGGCGCATACGCTTTTGAATTTGGATTTAGTGAAAGAATGATAGAAGGCGGGCAGCGCTTAATGGCGCGTAAATGTACGTTATTTACGAGGGCATTAAATCCATTTGCTTAAGCTTTCGCTTCGCTTTCTAGGAGCAACTCTCCTTCGAACATCAGAAAAAGCCGCACCTTCGCCTCAATTTTTCAAGCTACACCTGGATGAAGTATGGAACATTTCGACCCGAACAATCCTTGGCGTATTGCGGCTGCAGCTATCTATCGCAAACCCACGGACTCACGCATTTTTGGTACGATTGAGTTAGATGTCACAGAGTTAGAAGATTTCGTGCAAAGAAAACGCCGCGAAGGGCTGCGTATCACAGTAATGCACCCTATCCTACTGCTTATTGCCCGCGGCGTGCGAACGGAAGTTCCCGAAATGAATTGCTTCGTCCGAAGAGGTCGCTTGGTTCATCGAGACCGCATTCATGCTGCAGTAAGTGTCTTGGTCGAAGGAGGTACGCAAATTAGTTCCGTGATCGTACACGATGCTGATCGCTTGAGCCTACCCGAATTGGCCGATGCCTTGTTGAAAGGCGTACGCGATTCGCGTCAGGGCAGGCAAGAAAAAGCGTCTAGCTCAAAAAACCTACTCCTCTACATTCCATGGCCCTTCCGCTCATGGTTGGTGCGTCTTGTGAAGTGGGTCACTATAGATATGGGCATTGCCCTGCCCGCTTTAGGGCTCTCTCCTGACGCCTTTGGCTCCTTCATCCTGTCTAATATCGGCAGCATTGGCCTCGACTTGGGATACGCGGCGCTTTTACCGCTGTCTAACGTTTCGTGCGTAATTACGATGGGCAACGTCGAAAGTAAACCTGTTGTGCTCAATGGCCAAATTGTCCCACGCCGCATTCTGACAATCAACGCCGTACTCGACCACCGCGTAGTGGATGCAGTACATGTAGGAAAAATGTTTAGATACCTTAAAAGTGCGGTCAAAGGTCCAGACTTTGAGTGGATGTGTACACCTCTCAAGAGCGAAGCTTAATTACAATTTTTGTCTCTTGACGATAAGTATTTTCCGCGTGGTTATAACGCACTTGCAAGAAGATGCGCCCTGAGGGAATTCCTTGTTGAAGTAGGAAATTTCTCCAGGCAACTAGCTTTAGAGCAGCCAGTGTTTCCAAGTTTAGTGCCGCATCGGGCAATAAAGAGAGGACTTGCGTAAGTACAGCGGCGGTCTCGTTATCTACTAGCGAATAGGTAAGAGACTCTTTTCCCAAAGAGCCATCGTAGACGATTCCGGGTTCGTACGTCAAAGTACTGCGGTCCTCTTGGAGTTCGGTCACCAGGGTGATGTTCTCTAGCGTTAGCCCTTGCGTTTGCATGCGCTGGACTTGCTGAGCGATGTGCTGTGCTAGAGCGAGTTCTGCCGAAGTGAGGGCGTAGTTTTCATCGTCGTCTGGAAAATGGTAAGTTATAGCGGCAGCACCTGGAAAAGCGAAGGTACGAACAGGATACATGCCTGCTGGAAGTCCAGGTGTTTGGCGCAAGGCATAGTTGAGCAAAGTTTGCACGCACTCTCCATCGCCAATGCGGATACAAGCCGCTTCGTTGCGTTGCGGCCGCACAGCAGCACAACGCTCGACGAGACGCTGGTGACGTTCGTTGAATGTCTCTGCTTGGCTATTCAACAGAGACTCCTGCTCTTCAATTTCGCGCAAAACTGCGCGGGTTTCTTCCGAGATACCCTTTCCTTCCTCCCCCATTTTGCGCACCTCGCCCTGAGCCTGTTGTCTTTTAAGAGCGAGGCTCGAAAGTGTCTGGCGTATTTGTTGGAGTTCGGCCTCGCTTCGCGCCAGCAGCCACATGCAAGAGTCTGCCACCACAGCTTGCTTGCTAAAGGAGGGATTTTCCTCTGCTTGCCGAAGGATGACCTCCAAACTTTCTTGGCATTGACGGAGGAAATTTGCAGACACTTCGAATGCCTGAGTCAACACCTGTACAGCCTCGCGTTCGTCGCGTAAGGGATTTGCCAATACTAGTGAAAGGGACGCCTCCGGACGAGGCAAGCGAGCCTCGGGCCGAGCCAAAGCAACATTGAGACCTACCTCATAAGTCGTTCCTAATGTCTGATGGAGTTCTGCGCAGGCTATCAGCCGAAAGGCCGAGAGAAACGACAGACCCATTTGCATGCGCGCACTGCTAGCATCCGAGCGCAAGCCCGCACCTATCATGAAACGGTCACCAGGCAGAAAAAAGGCATTCAGGTTCAAATCAAAGGCTCCTCTCATACTTCCACGAACCCAGCAGGCCATCAACGCCGGCTCCATTGCCCAAGAGCGCTGCTGAAATCGATATCGGAGGTTTGCCCACACATGAGGAATCGGTCGGTAGTATATCGCCTCGTTACCGTCGGTGGCCAATTCTAATTCGCTGGTGAATAACTGAGTAGCTGCAGCATCCAGTGCTAGCCGAGAATTGCCCCTTACTTTGTGCTCGATTCGAAGCCCTGGCCCGCCGTCAAAGCGGATTCGGTGAATGGAGCCCTGAAATAAATTAACATCCGCAGGATCGCTTAATTGATTAGCGTTCAGATTATAACGATATGAGCGCGCTGCAATACCTACGCCTAATGCTACTTGCCACACTGCGGACGACATCAGCCTATAGGTGAAAAAGCCACTCATCTGGCTCTGTCGAAGCAAATGCGCCTTGTCGGTGCTCGCCTGAAGAGCTATTCCGATGCGTTCTGGCATTAAGTTGGATAAGTCCACTTGAAGCAAATAGGTATTGGGCCGAACATCAGCAGCTAGCTGTTGAAATTGTAGGCGATATATCGCTGCAATTTGCCCTTGGCCATCCTGGCCCTGAGCCGCCGGATTGAACAAAGAGGGCATCCAAGCATATTGGTTCAAATAAGGCATTTGCTGGCCCATCAGTGTATTCTCAAACAGTAGCCAGCCAACGAGGGGGAGTAACCAAACAGAACGCATAATACGTTACATTTTATGAGGGAACGTATTCGCAACAGCAAAATACGTGCTATTTTTTCCAGTGAATGGAAAGAGTTCCTCTGGCCGTCTCCCCTCGCTACAACAGGAAAACTGATTTTGAGGGACTTACTAGCCTCTGAAAAATTTAGCGCTAAGGCAATGCCCTACCCTTCGAGGGCCGAACATTTGTAATAAGTTCAAAGTGCTTCACTCTTCGAATAATTTACGATTGGCCCGCGCCTCGAAAAACCGGCGAGAGTCTCTGCCTTCCTAAAAAGTTCTTCGGCTTTTTCCTTGTTTGGCTTTTGTAGAGAAATGCGAGAGCAAATGGCCGGTCTAATTTACTTGGTCATTGAAGAGGAGGAGTCTATTCTTTTGTCGAGCCGACCGCCTGAAAAATTTAGGAAAATAATATTAATATCGATTACGGCTATCTCTTTGTGGCAAAATTGAGCGTATGCCCTGCAAGAATGCGCCAATACCTCTGCTGCCGCGTTTGATTTACGCGACCATACGCGGGATCGCCTGGATAAGTGTGCGCATATTCTATCGCAGACGCCTCGTTTTAGGTAGAGAGCATCTGCGCTTCGACGGACCAGCCATTGTGCTGGTGAATCATCCAAGTACCTTTATGGACGTATTGAATCCAGGATTAGCGATTTGTCAAGAGATGTACTTTTTAGCCAATTATGGCTTATTCCGTCACCCTGTGAGCAATTGGCTGCTTCGGCGCCTGTTTTGCATTCCTGTGATGCGCGCCGAGGACGCTCGCCCGGGTGAGGCACGCGATAATCGCTCGGCTTTTGAAGCTTCTTTTCGACACTTAGAGCGCGGTGGTGTGCTGTTCATTGCTCCTGAGGGTACAAGTTGGATGAATCGCTTCGTGCGTCCGCTGAAAACGGGCGCGGCGCGCATTGCCTTAGAAGCAGAGGCGCGCCATGGCTGGCAGTTGGGCCTAAAGGTCATCCCGATTGGCCTGTCCTACTCTGCACCACATCGCTTTCGCAGCGAGGTAGTCATTTGCGCTGGGCAGCCCATCTTTATAGCTGAGTGGCGCACCTATTGGGAAAGTCGCCCTAAGGAGGCCATCAGAAGATTGACGCTGTATTTTGAGGCCCAGCTTAAACAATTGAGCATACACGCTGGTGACGAGACTGGCGAGCAAGTCCTCTCTATGTGGGAAGAAATGCTCCAAAACGATTATCCTTTACCGCAACATCAGGCGTTCGAACGTTCGCAACGACTCGTTCGAACCTCGCTACGCGATGCCACAGCAGTGCGCCAAACGTTGGAGTATTGCCAAGTCTTGAAACAACTTAACTTGCCTGACGCAGTTTTTAGCCCGCGCCAACGCGCAAGACGACTTCAGCGCCAAATGCAACTTCTGCTAGGTTTTCCGCTTTTTGCTCTAGGCTATGCCTTCTGGTTCTTACCCTGTTTTATCCCCTTTTGGACGAATCGACTCCTTAAGCTTTACATCGGATACTCGGCAACCGTCATGATAGGGACGGGAGTGATGGTATTTCCTCTTTATGGCTGGGCTGTGTTTTGGGGGTTGCGACAAGCAGGCCTTCATGCTGCAGAAGCACTCGTCAGTATGGCTGCCCTGACTTTTCTTGGCCTATTTGTTGAGCGGTGTTTGGAGGCGCTGCACTTAGAACGCGCTTTCCTCCTAGCCGCTCGGAAGCGAAACTCCTCGGCAGAAAGCACTCTGCTTCAACGCGCTGAAATGGTGCGTTTACAACTTTTACAGTTTCTGGGTCGAAAGTAGCATCACTCTCTGCACTACTGGCCTACTTTTGTCGTAGTTTAAGCACTTTTGTTGTCGCTCTATGAAAAAGCAATTCCTGACTATTGCTGTATTGTGTGCTTTACTATCCGACGGTTTATGGGCCCAGTTGAAAACGTTGAGCATGGCAGAAGCTGTCTTGCGCGGGCGAACGACACTTGCACCTGCTTCGCTGCGCCAGCTTCAGTGGATACCTGGCACAGAGCAATTTGCCTATGCAGATAACGACCGGCTAGTGCGCGTAAATGCCATCGATTTGACGGCTGATACTTTCGACATTTTGCCTGCCTTAAACGCAGAATTGGTCCGCCAAGGCGAGCGACAGCTCTCAACACTCCCTAACTGCACGTGGTTAGACCAACACCGCTTATGGTTCCGTGAGTCCGGCAACGTATTTATTTTCAACATTGCCGAAGGTAAACTGAGCCTAAAGACCTGGTTTTCTAAGGAGGCGGAAAACGTAGATGTTCATCCTAAGACCTTATGGGTAGCTTACACTTACAGGGACGGCCTCTGGATTAGCATTGGAGGTAAAGAATTAGGCGTTGCTCAAAGTGAAGCAGACGGTATCGTCTACGGAAAAAGCGTTCATCGCGAAGAGTTTGGCATCCGCAAAGGTACTTTCTGGAGTCCATCTGGTCGTTATTTAGCCTTCTATCGCATGGACGAGCGCATGGTGACGCGATATCCGATTTATGTGCTTGACTCCATGCCGGCTCAGGTACGCTATATTCGCTATCCGTATGCAGGAGCCACCAGCCACCAAGTGAATGTAGGTATTTACGACACTCAAAGTGGGCGAAAATGGTATTTAAATACCGCAGGGCCCTCTGACCAATACCTGACTAATGTGGCCTGGACGCCCGACGAGCGCTACGTTATTATTGCAATTGTTAATCGAGCACAAAACCACTTATGGCTCAATCTTTATGAGGTGGCCACAGGCAAATTCGTGCGCACGATTTTTGAAGAAACGCACGATAAATGGGTAGAGCCAGAAAACCCGCCTCAATTTGTGCCTGGCTCCAACACCGATTTTATCTGGCAAAGTGAGCGCGACGGCTTCAACCACCTCTATCTCTATGATCTGTCGGGCAAACTCCTCCGCCAGGTGAGTATTGGACCCACGCCCGTAACTCAGTTTCTCGGCTTTTCGGCCGACGGAACGCGCTGTTTTTATCAAACAGCCGACGAAAGCGGCCTAAACCGCTACAATTGGGCAAGCGATCTTTACACAGACAACGAGAAAGAAGCTATTGGCCCAAATGAAGCTGGTATTCATCAGGTGCTGGTCAACTCCTCTGGTGAGTGGGCTCTAGATGTGTTTACTTCAGCGCAAACGCCCCGCCTTATCCGATTGGTCTCTCTAAAGAGGGAGAGGCCTACCGTGCGCCTTCTCTTCGAGGCTCCCAACCCATTGGCAGACTATCTCATCGGTCAGACGCGATTGGTCACTTTGAAATCGACAGACGGCTTTACCCTCAACGGGCGCCTTATTTTGCCGCCAACTTTCGACTCATTGAAACGCTACCCTAGCGTAGTGTATGTCTACAATGGCCCTCACGTGCAACTCGTCACCAACTCCTGGCTTTATGGCGCAGAGCTGTGGATGCATCGCTTGGCGCAGGAAGGTTTTCTCGTGTTTACTCTCGATGGGCGCGGCTCGGCCAATCGCGGTTACAGTTTTGAAAGCGCTATCTTTCGCCGCCTAGGCGACGTAGAAATAGAAGACCAACTCGCCGGTGTGCGCTACTTAAAGAGCTTGCCC
The DNA here is from genome assembly GCA_025055285.1 of Saprospiraceae bacterium. GTDB lineage: Bacteria > Bacteroidota > Bacteroidia > Chitinophagales > Saprospiraceae > M3007. The sequence goes on along the minus strand of JANWXM010000013.1, from coordinate 78,212 downwards.
TTTGTGGATACAACGCGCATGGGCGTTTATGGTTGGAGCTACGGTGGCTTCATGGCTACCTCCCTCATGACGCGTCCGGAAGCTGCTGAGGCATTTCGTTGCGGTATCGCCGGAGGGCCCGTACTCGATTGGCGTATGTACGAGGTTATGTATACCGAGCGCTACATGGATACCCCTCAGGAAAATCCAGAGGGCTACGAACGCAGCAGTTTGTTTAATTACATCGAGAACTTAAAGGGCCGACTGCTCATCATCCATGGCTCTTCGGACGACGTTGTACTGCTCCAACATGCTTTGCGCTATGTGCGCGAATGCGTGCGCAAAAACAAACCCATAGACTTTTTCATCTACCCCGAACACGGACATAACATCCTCGGGCGCGATCGCGTCCACTTATTTGAGAAAATTGAGCGTTTCTTCGTCGAAAACCTCCGATGACTTTACCATAGCGTCTCTCTACCTTTCGCCGCTTTTTCCAAGAGAAACACCCGTTGGTCTATTCAAAAGATGTCGCAGCCAAAGGGAAGTATTCGGGTTGGAGGCCACCTGGAAGAGAAGAAATAAAAAAGCGCGCTCAACTTTTCCTTTCCGTTGTTTCCAAAACTTGCTCATAGCCCGTATCGTATGCTTACGCTTGAGCTAATTACACCTGTCGACGACGACCGCCCCGTATTCATTACAGGCAATTTCAACGATTGGACCGTGCGCGATGAACGTTATCGTATGATGCGTGTTAAGGAAGGTTATTATCGCTATACGTTTCACGAAATTCCCGACCTCGGCGGCGAGCGCTTCGAGTATAAGTACGTCAAGGGTGGTTGGGATGGCGAAGAACTGAGTGAAGAAGGCTTACCTCGTATGAACCGCATTCTAGAAGTAGTGACGGGCAAAGTAGTAGATCTAGTCCCCCAGTGGAAACGACACGCCACTTGGTATGACCCAAAGTACTACCCTGACATCCAAGTCATTTCTAGGCGATTCCACTTACCTCAATTGCGCCGTCGCCGACGCATTTCTGTGCTCCTGCCGTGGGATTACCATACTAGTAACAAACGCTACCCTGTTCTTTACTTACAAGACGGACAAAATCTTTTCGAAGAGGATGCGCCGTTCGGAACGTGGGGCGTGGACAAGCATTTGGCTGCTTTAGCCCAACGCGGGAAGGGCGACCTTATTGTCGTTGCTATTGACCACGGCGGCCACGAACGCATAAAGGAATTTATGCCCTACGACACATCAAAATGGGGCGAGGGGTTGGGCAAAGAATATGCGCGCTTCTTAGCCGAAACGCTTAAACCATACATCGATAAAAATTATCGAACACTACCCGACCGACAATACACGGGCATCGGCGGCAGTAGCATGGGCGGCTTGATCAGCATCTACGCTGGCATTCTTTTTCCGCTCATCTACTCCAAATTCCTCATCTTCTCTCCTTCTCTTTGGGCTGCGCCAAACATTTACCGCGAACAACTGGACTTCGCTGCCCTGCCACATACGCGCATTTATCTCTTCGCAGGCGGAAAAGAGGGAGCGGGTATGGTGGAAAACGCCAAGCACCTTACCCAAGTGCTCATTGAACGCTGCCCTAAACGCAACTGTACTCGCCTAGAAATCGACCCTGAAGGTCAACACAACGAAGCTCGATGGGGACAGGAATTTCCTAAAGCCGTCCAATGGCTATTTTTCGAACAGTAACTGAGGCTTCAAAGGATGCCAGCTTGTGTCGATAGTTCTGAAAAGATACAGGGCAGCACAGAGAATCTTCGCTCTGCACTGCCCTGCACGGTCGCTCGACATCTATCGGCGGCTAACTGCCAAAATCGTCAAAAGCAATCATCTCCTTCGGTACACCGAGCTCATCTAACATCTTTTGCACGGCGGCCAACATGAGCGGTGGGCCACAGAGGTAATACTCTATTTCCTCGGGCTCAGGGTGATGCTTCAAGTATTGTTCGTAAACAACTTGGTGAATAAAGCCTGTGAAGCCTGTCCACTTATCTTCGGGAAGTGGTTCGGAGAGGGCGATTTCGAAGCGGAAATTAGGGAACTCGCGTTCAATGGCGCGGAAATGGTCTTCATAAAAGATTTCGCGCAGACTACGGGCGCCATACCAGTACGAGACCTTGCGCTTCGTTTTCAACGTATGGAACAAGTGGAAGATATGCGAGCGAAGCGGCGCCATACCTGCACCACCTCCGATGTACACCATCTCCCGCTCGGTATCCTTAATGTGGAACTCTCCATACGGCCCGCTAATGGTTACCTTGTCGCCGGGTTTGCGCGAGAAAATATACGAGGAGCACAACCCTGGAGGTACGTCAGCAAAGGCTCCCTTAGCGCGATCCCAAGGCGGAGTGGCAATACGCACGTTGAGCATGATGATATTACCCTCCGCTGGATGGTTGGCCATGGAGTACGCTCGGAAAATGGGTTCGTCTATAACAGCTTTTAGATCCCAAATCTTGTACTTATCGTAGTCGTCGCGAAATTTTTCGGGGATGTTGTACAAGTCAGTTTTAAAGTTGATGGTTGTCTCAGGTACATAGATCTGGATATAGTCGCCCGGCCGAAACTTAAGCTTCTCGCCTTCGGGAAGTTTTACGACAAACTCCTTGATGTAAGTGGAAACATTATCGTTGGAAACCACTTCACATTCCCACTTTTTGACGCCAAAGACGGATTCAGGCACGCCAATTTCCATGTCCTCCCGCACCTTAACCTGGCAAGCCAAGCGCATATGGTTGCGCACCTGAGCCCGGTTGAGGTGGTTTGTCTCTGTAGGCAAGACCTCTCCCCCGCCTGAAAAAACTTGGCATGTACACATTGCACACGTACCCCCTCCTCCACATGCTGAGGCTAAAAAGATGTTGTTGGCTGCTAGAGTGGATAGCAGGCTACCGCCTGGCATAACGCGCAGCGGATGCTCGCGGTCGCCATTAATGATAATACTTACCTCGCCTTTCGGCAATAGGCGGTCTTTAGCCGTCAAAATAAAGTACGTCAGAAATGTAATGACTGCAATAAAGACCACTAGACTAGAAATGAGGATCGGAAGCATGCTTTTGCACTATTTTTTTAAAGTTGAATACCGGAAAAACTTAGAAAAGCCATACCCATCAGACCGGTAATGATCATGGCGATGCCCAGTCCTTGCAGTGGAGCGGGAATATTGGAATACCTCAAGCGCTCGCGAATAGCAGCTAATAAGACGATCGCTAGGAAAAAACCGATGCCGGAACCCAATGAAAAGACCGCCGTCTCCACAAAATTGTACTCGCGCTCTTGCATAAACAGCGATGTTCCCAAAATAGAGCAATTCACAGTAATAAGTGGCAAGAATATGCCTAGAGAATTGTAGAGCGCAGGCGTAAACTTTTCCACCACCATCTCTACAATTTGGACGGCACCAGCGATGGTGGAGATGAACAAGATAAAGGATAGGAAAGTCAAATCTACTTTGGCCAAAGCTGGATGGATCCAGGCTAGAGCCCCCTCTTTGAGCAAATACGTCAAAATGAGATAATTAAGCGGCGTAGTCAGTATCATGACGAAGATAACCGCCAGTCCTAGGCCGAAGGCTGTCTTAATTTTTTTAGAGACAGCCAAAAACGAGCACATGCCTAAGAAGAACGCAAAAATTACGTTCTCTACGAAAATGGCCTTTATGAATAAATTAAGCAGGTGTTCCATAGTTCGCGTTGATTAAGAGACGTTAACGAGTTTTTTGTTCCAGCTGCGCTGTGCCCAGATGTACAAACCGATGATGAACAAAGCAGCCGGAGGCAGCATCATCAAGCCGTTGTTCACGTAGCCCATGTCGTAGGCCCATTGTGGCACGACTTGGTATCCCAGCAACGTCCCTGATCCAAAAAGTTCACGAATTACCGCCACGACTACTAAGATGAGGCCATACCCTAGACCATTGCCGATGCCATCCAAGAAAGATGGCCATGGCTTATTTGCCAAGGCAAAAGCCTCTAAACGACCCATAACGATACAGTTGGTAATGATCAGTCCGACAAAAACAGAGAGCTTCTTGCTTACGTCAAACATGTAGGCCTTAAGCACTTGGTCTACAATGGTGACGAGCGTAGCGATGACAATGAGTTGTACGATGATGCGCACGCGCGTGGGGATGGTATGGCGCAACAAAGAGATGATTAAATTGGAGAACGCCGTAACGAAGGTTACTCCCAGCGCCATAATAAGCGCAGGTTTAACCTGCACGGTTACGGCGAGCGCCGAACAAATACCCAACACTTGCACTGTGATAGGGTTATTATCGTCCAACGGATCGCGCAGCGTGCGAATGTTCTTTTTCGAGAAAAGAGGTTCTTTCTTTTTCTCAACAACAGGAGCAGGAGCGGTTTCTACAGCCATGACTAATCCTCTTTTTTATGTTATTTCCCTGAAGAGGGAAGTGATTGCTTTTGTTTTTCGAAATAAGCCAAATAAGGTTCTATACAGTTTTTTAACATTGCATCGGTACCGCGTGAGGTAATAGTGCCTCCTGAAATTCCGTCTACGCGGTGTTCTTCGCTAAAATCTGTCTTTTCAGTGGGTTTCACCACGCGAACTGATACAAAAGTATTGGACTCGGACATAATTTTCTTACCCCGAAATTGCTCCTGAAATTCAGCTTCAGCGATTTCAGCGCCTAAACCAGGAGTCTCTCCTTTGTGATCGAAAGTCGCTCCGTAGACCGTATTAAAGTCGTCTTCCAGCGCTATGTAGCCCCAGATTGGTCCCCACAAACCGACGCCATATGTCGGTATGATGTAATATTTGCGCCCGTCTTCGCCCGTATAAATGTAGAGCGGTAACCGACGCTCAGCGGCAGGTTTGTTCACTTCATCTTTCAGAACAATGGCATCTGGGTCGAGTCCAGCAAGTTCCTCGCCCTTATTGTTGACTACTAACTTACGTACACGCCGCTGGAAGATTTCCTGTACTTGCTTCCTGTCAGCGTTCACAAGGCGTACAGACCGCAAAATATTAATTTGCTTGTCTAATGCAACATTGGCCTGCTGAGCAGGCTTTAGGCTTTCCGAAAAAAAGGCCAGAATAATTGCTGTCAGCACGGAAATTGCTGTAGCGTACATTAAGGTATATCGGTTGCTATGCACGGCTTAATTTACTTTTTTTAAGTCTACTTTTAATGTGTTGTTCTACGACCAGATGGTCGATAACAGGAGCGAAGACGTTCATCAGCAAAATACTCAACATGACTGCTTCTGGATAGGCGGGATTAAATACGCGTAAAGTCACAGTCAAGACACCGATGAAGAAGCCGTAGAACCATTTTCCTTTTTCCGTGTGGGCCGCGCTTACCGGGTCAGTAGCCATGTAAACTGTACCGAAGGCAAAACTGCCCATCAGGAGGTGGTAATAGGCTGGCGTATGCATGGCGTGATTGGGCATGTCGGCTGGTGCCAAAAGATTAAACAGGTAGCCTGTAAACAAAGCACCTAGCACACAGGAGAGCATAATGCGCCAACTGCCTACACCCGTGCCTACTAAAATAAGAGCTCCTATTAAGCAGGCAGCCACGCTCGTCTCGCCAATCGACCCTTGTTCAAAGCCCCAAAACATGTCAGCCGGAGAGGGCAAGTTGCGGAAGTTTTCGTCAAAGGTCACTAAATTAGTAGCACCTGAGTAGCCATCTACCAGTGTACGGCCAGCTTCTGGCGACAGGTCTGTCCAAATTTCCCCCGACATGTAGGCTGGAAATGCAAAAAAGAGAAAGGCTCGAGCTAAAAGAGCTGGATTCATGAAGTTCATACCCGTTCCGCCAAAGATCTCTTTGCCGATGAGCGTGCAAAAGACAGCGCCTAACGCCACCATCCACAGCGGAACAGTAACAGGCATGGTTAGCGGAATGAGCAACCCACTCACTAGGTAACCTTCGCTCACTGAATGACCGCGCAATACACTAAATAGGAACTCCACAGCTAATCCCGCTGCATACGACACCGCGACAATGGGAATGACTTTCCAAAAACCAAACACGAAGTAGTCCCAGTGACTCATTTCCATGCCGTAGGCTTTGTAATGTTGATACCCCACGTTCCACATCCCGAAAAGTAGGGTCGGAATCATGGCAATGATCACTGTGAACATCGTCCGCTTCAGGTCAACGGCATCACGCACATGTACACCGTCGCGAGTGGTAAGCGGTGGCGTAAAAGCAAAGGTCTCCAAAGCTTCGAAAGCTGGATACCATCGCTCGAATTTTCCTCCCTTTTGAAAATGTGGACGAGTTTTATTGAAAAAATCCTCTAAAAACTTCATAGTGGCCACTGGCTATTTTTTACGCTAGATTATCCTTCCTTCCTTATGTATTCCAAGCCTTCGGCTAGGATGCGCTGTACAGGGATTTTAGAGGTGCATACGAACTCGCAAAGGGCGACATCTTCTTCTGCAAGCTCGTAAATGCCCAGTTGTTCCATGCGCTCTATGTCGCGCGCTAGAATAGCTTTCAGCAAGTACGTAGGTAAAATATTCATGGGCAAGACTCTTTCGTACTCGCCGGTCATTACGAAGGCGCGTTGTTCGCCGTGCGTATTCGTGTCTAGGTTGTACTTTCGCTTAGGCCAAAGCCAAGAGAAATAGGTGCGCGACAGGCTAAGCTTGTGAAAGCCTGGCAACAACCAGCCTAAAAACTCTGGTTTATCGCCTTCAGGAATGACAGTGATCTGGTTGGTGTAAAACGACACAAAATCGTTTTGAGAGGAGGTTTTTCCCGTCAGCACATTACCCTGAATGATACGGCAGTGATCAGAATTTAGTTGCCCATTCACGATGTCGCTCATGTGCTGGCCCGTCCATACGCGCAGATAACGCGGTCGGCTGACACACGCCCCCGTAAAGGCTAGAACGCGGTCGGCTCGGAAACGCCCTTCGCGAAAGAGGCGGCCGATGATAACAACATCCTGGATATTAATTGTCCAGACCTTTTCACCGGGCTGAATTGGGTCGATGTGATGGATTTGAATGCCTACATTGCCCGCGGGATGTGGCCCCCGGAAGCGATGGATGTGGGTTGGCGGCACGGCATCACCCAAGTCAGCTTCCGTTAGTCCTTCTCCGCGGTCGCGAATGCCTACGTGAAGATTGTCTTGAGCAAGCACCCTTAGTGCGCGTAGGCCGACTTGTAAGTTTTCTCGTTCCTCTGCTAGGGCAAAGCCCCAATCTGGAGCTAGAGGAGCGGAGTCAAAACCAGAGACAAAAATAGCTTTGGGCACATCCACCGGATCGGCAATAATTGAGAAGGGTCGCTGGCGCAGGTACTGCCAACAGCCGCTATCCAGCAATAGCTCAAGAATTGCTGCCCGGTCTAAGCCAGCCGGGTCAGCCTTGGGAAAGGTTGCATAGCGCACCTCTCGGTCAGGAAGGATACGCACTTCTAAGATCCGGCGTTTCTCACCTCGCACAATTTCGGTAACCTCACCGCTTACCGGAGAAGGAAACCGCAGGTTGGGCCGGTCTTTGTCGTAAAACAAAGCTTGACCCGCAAGTACTTCATCTCCCGGCTGTACCAATAATTTCGGGGTAATTGCCGGAAAATCAGGAGGCTTTACCGCAAACAAGTCCGAAAAAGGTGCCTGTTCGACAACCTTCTCTGCCTCGCCTATCAATCTGATGTCGTATCCGCGTCGAATATGAATGGTCTTGTTCATCTCTACCTCTTTTTCAGGCGGCGGCAAATGAAGTGCATTTTATTGTGACGACAAAGCCAGACGTAAAGGAATTTTGAAAATAGAATTAGTTCAAAGAAGTCAAGCCTCAAACCAAACGGTTAGGTCCCTTATCAAGAGGACTTATGTAGCTTTTTGACGTGTCTATGCAACAGCGAACACGGCAAATTGTTTGGCAATAGCCGCTCCATTCGAGGAGTAAGCGAATAATGTTGCGAATTGGCTCCTTTTGCCTTTTCTCGCCCAATATCTCGCAGAATCGCTCGATTTTTGTGCCAAAATACGCAAAGATTTGCATAGCTTTGACTATACTGCTGTTAGATAATTACGATTCCTTTACGTACAACCTTTACGATTACTTGCGGCAAGCGGGGACAACGTGTATTGTTTTGCGCAACGACGCTCCTGACTTATTGGCGTTCTCGTCGGATGACTTTGACGCAGTGGTGCTTTCGCCTGGTCCAGGAAGGCCTGAAGAGGCTGGCTTGATGCTTGACTTGTTGGCCGCCTGGCATCAACACTTACCTATTCTGGGCGTTTGCTTGGGTCATCAAGCAATTGGTGCTTTTTGGGGAGCATCCGTAGGACGAGCACCAAAGCCCATGCACGGAAAAACCTCAATCGTGTGGCATACAGGTCATCCGCTTTTTGCCCACATCCCTCGCCGATTCCGCGTCATGCGCTACCACTCTCTAGCCGTAACGGGTTGGGAAAATACGCCTTTGCGGCCCTTGGCCTGGGCCGACGATGGCGTACTTATGGCCATGGTTCATCGTTCGCTGCCCATTGCGGGTGTACAGTTTCACCCTGAGTCGGCCCTTACGGAACATGGCTTAACATTTATTCGCAACTGGGTCCGCTGGGCGCAGCAAAAACTGGCTATTCGGCGACACCGACCTGCTCTTTTCTCACGATAGCTGTCTTACCCAGGAGCATCAATACTCCGACGAAATAAGCAAGTCGATATCCGTGCTTTTGATCTGGAAACGCTCTCCCAGATACTGGTTAGTCAAACAGCCTTTATAAGTGTAGATCCCGTTGCGCAGGCCCTCGTCGCTAGTGATGAGGGCGTGGATGCCCCCTGTTTCGGCCTTTAGCAGCAAAGAGGTGAGAATATTGCTAATGGCCTCCGAAGCTGTTCGCGCCACCCGCGAAGGGATATTAGGTACGCAGTAATGGATGACGCCGTGCTTGACAAAAGTGGGTTTGTCGTGCGTAGTTGCTTGAGAAGTTTCGAAGACTCCACCCTGGTCTATGCTGACGTCTACGATTACGGAACCTGGTTTCATGCGTTGCACAATGGACTCTGGTACCAATACGGGCGAACGCCCATGACCAGAATGGATCGCGCCAATAGCCACATCGGCTGTCAGGAGCTGTTCGGTCAGGTGAATGGGATTGATTACGGAGGTATGTAGTTGCCGCCCGATGTGGCGTTGCAAGCGCATGAGCTTATAAACGTTGTTGTCAAAAATGCGCACCTCTGCGCCTAATCCAATGGCCGTGCGGGTGGCAAATTCAGCCACAACACCCGCACCGAGGATGATAACCTTAGCAGGTGGCACGCCGGCGATACCGCCTAAGAGGATCCCTAGACCTCCGCGAGCAGTAGAGAGGAGCTCTGCCGCGATAAGTAAGGCGCTCGTGCCTGCAATTTCGCTCATGGCGCGCACAATGGGAAATACGCCCATTTCTGCATCGCGGATGTATTCCATGGCTAAGGCAATCACGCGTTTCCGCTGCAATTGCTCGATGTACTCCGCGGTCACCAATGGCAGGTGCAACGGCGAGATAATCACTTGATTAGGCCGCATGAGAGTAATCTCCTCGAGGGTCGGCGGAGCTACCTTGAGAATAACATCTGCCTTATATACGTCTTCGCGAGAATAAGACACTTCAGCCCCTGCCTCAGTGTAGTTCAAGTCTGAGAAACGCGCCTTTTCGCCTGCGCCACTTTCCACCACGACGCGATGCCCATGAGCGGTCAACGTAGCCACTGAGTGCGGGATAAGCGCTACGCGATTTTCCTGCAAAGTAGTTTCGCGCGGAATGCCAATGAACAGTTGCTGGTGTCGCCGCCCGACTTCCAGCGTTTCAGTCTGGGTAGTGAGCTTGGCAAACGTGCTGGCTAGAGTCTCCATGCAAGTGCTTGTATTGGATTAACCTATGATAAAATAAGGTGTCGTTCGTAAGCGGATATCACATGCATCTGGAGCCGAGCCGTGTCGGCAGGTAGAAGAGGCTCAATGAGCTGAGGCCACTCGATGAAGCAATACCACGGATCGTAGAGCATTTCCTCGACGCCGAGATCTAGAGCTTCTTCCACCGTCTTGACCCGATATAAATCTATGTGGTGTACAACAGCAGGTGAAGCCGCATTGTCGGAATATGCATAATCATTTATCAAGGAAAAGGTAGGACTACTAGCGTGCTCAACGGTGCCCAACCAACGGCAAAAGGCTTTGACGAAAGTCGTCTTTCCTGCACCAAGGTCTCCGTATAACGCAACTTTGCGCCGTTGGCCTAAGGCAGCTGCAATTTCGGGAATGATTTTGTCCAGTTCAGCTAGAGAAGATGTGCGCCATTCCACAGGCCCAAAGATAGCAATTTACTTCGTGTTGTTGCACCTTTGCTGCTGCATATGCGAGCCGTTATTCAACGCGTTTCTCAGGCCTCTGTAACAATAAATGGATTGGAGAAGGCCCGAATTGGATTAGGGCTGCTCATTTTATTGGGTATCGAACACGAAGATGAGCCCGAAGATGCGGAGTGGCTGAGCAAGAAAATTGCTGCTATGCGCATCTTCTCCGATGAGGCTGGTCTCATGAACCGCTCTGTGCAAGACATTCATGGTGAGTTACTCGTTGTTAGCCAATTCACCTTACACGCCAGCACAAAGAAAGGCAATCGGCCCTCATTCATTCGTGCAGCGCGTCCTGAACATGCCATCCCTCTTTACGAGCTATTCGTTCATTTACTCGAGCGCAACAGTGGTCGCCCCGTAAAAACCGGTGTCTTTGGCGAAGATATGAAGGTGCACCTCGTTAACGACGGCCCAGTCACGATCTGGATAGATAGCCGAAATCGCGAATGAACCGTCAAGCGCCTACCTTTGTTGCGGCAAGCGTGTTTCCCCTCAACTTCAAACATCTTCATCGTCGTCGATTGCCTTTTCAACCGCTAAACTTTTCTCCGTATGCATACGCTACTTGCTACCTTACACTCCTACAACCGCTACCTCATTTTAGTGGCCTTACTCTTTGTTCTTGGGCGCGCCTTCTACGGTTGGCTGACTCGAGGTCCGTACGAGAAGCAGGACCGTATCGCTTCAATCGCACTAGTCTCTCTTTCGCACATTCAACTAGTCATCGGCCTCATCATGTGGGCTTTTACTAGCCCATGGACGCAGACGGCCTTCGCCAACATGGACCTGGCAATGAAAGATCCTAATCAACGCTACTGGACGGTAGAACATCTCATTTCAATGCTTATTGCCATTGGTCTCATCGAGATGGGAAGAGCCTCTGCAAAGAAGGCAACCGACAACGTAGCTAAACATCGTCGAACGGCAATCTACACGGCTGTCGCTACCCTTATTATTCTCGTAACTCTAGGTCAGAAAGGCTTGCTTATTGGTTCGCAATACGCTGGATAATTCATGACAAGCCCTGTCGCTACAGAATTTTGCGCTCAAGCGATCTTCCGAATGGAGGAGAGCACGCGGATGTGTCGCCGCGCTCTGGAGGAATTACCAGAAGAGGCTCTATGGCTTCGCCCAAACGAATCGTCTAACAGCGTGGGCAATCTTCTCCTTCACTTGTGCGGCAATATACGTCAGTATATACACAGCGGCTTGGGCGGTCAGCCCGATATTCGCCAACGCAATGCTGAATTCGCCATTCGCCAAGGCTACTCTAAATCTGAACTTTGGTCGATGTTGGAACAAACCGTTCGCGAAGCTTGCGAACTCATTCGCCAAGCTGATGACGAGAACCTTTTGCGGGTGCGCCGCGTACAGGGCTTTCAGCTGTCAGGGATAGGAATTATTCTACACGTTGTAGAGCATTATTCTTATCACACGGGGCAAATTGCTTTCTGGATAAAGAGCTTGCGCAACGTTGATTTGGGCTTCTATGCAGGCTATGACTTGAATGCCAAATAGAAAAAACGCTATCTCGCGTGCAAAACGTTCGCGCTTCAAGTATCCCTAGCTAACTTTACAAAAGCATAATAAGATGCCACGCGGCGCCGAGCTGACAGAGAAATGTTAGGCCAAACAATGCTCGCTATGCGCCGTACGACGCTGCAATTTCTATATTTCAAAACATGTAGGCTTTCCTGAGGAAAGCCAGTTGTTTGTCTGTAAAAGCCTATTACGTCACTCGAATTACTAGAGTCGTCCCTTTGTCTTTCTAGCAGTAGGAAGGAAATTGTCTTTTTGCGCCAAAAATTGAAGTTATGGCCAAGAAAATGCGCTCATGCACACGTAAAGGACTCATTCTTGCTCTCATTGTTGTAGCTGCTCTTAGCCCAATTTCTCTGAAGGCACAGCTATCAGGCGATACTGTGCGCCTGTTGCTCGATTTTCCTCTGTTGGATCTGCCATACCAGCGCTACGCATCTAGTACTTATGGAAATTTCTTTGCTGGCTACGGAGCTCCGAGCATGAAGCAGTCTCTTCAGACGACGACCAACTTTTACAGTGCTGCACACTTTGGGCTCAAAGAGCTCTTTAAAGGCGTTCAGGCTCGCCTGATGCGAGAAATACTCACGCACGGCGCTGCGGGTCTCTTTGACTTGCTTATCATGCAAATACCATTTGGAAACGGGTGGCTCCACGAGGAATACCACCGCAATGTGCTCACGCGTCGCGAGATAGAAAGCGCCAACGAGATCAACAAGTTCCCAGTAGGTAAAGAGGTGTTTAAAGTATACAAAATCAAAGACGAAGGGTTAGAGCGTTTACACGACAACCACCAGAACGAATGGCGGCGATTGCAAACTGCAGGAGGAGAGGCTGAGCTGCATCTGCTCCAAACGCTTCAGCGAAATAATTTCTATTACACGCAAGGTTTGCCCAACGTAGTGTTCTACTGGTTAATTGCCTTTTCTACTGGCGAATATGTGCGCAGTTGTGCTCGCGACGAGTTCAACCAAATTGTCGATGACATGAACAAAGAAGACGGCACCGATATTTTGATTCGCGACTTCACAGGCCCTGACTACACGGCCTGGGCCTACTCCCTCTTTCGACCTGACCTACCCTACAGAGCTCGCGGCATTCACCCTTCAGGGGTGGGCATTAACCGGTATATTAAACCTTCTGACTTGAGTCAAGAGGAGCGCGATTTTCTTCGCAGACAAGGCCGTCTGATGTGGCTAAACTTCCTATCTCCCACTATGTTTGGCTTCTCTAAGATCCGGCTTAAGTCACACGAATACGGCAATTTCGCCGTGCGCAGCGTGCTAACACCTTTTGGAAATGACATTTCTATTGAACTCTGGGCTCAAACTGCCAGATACAACTTCTATTTCCTATTACATAATTACCTCAATAACAATGAATTATTTACGGGCATGGAAATGGGCATGGTTGACCAACCGCTTTTTAAGGGCAAGTTGGCAATAAGCCCTCGCTTAATGATGTGGCGGCAGCCGGAAAATCTTTCCTTCACTACCGACCAAGGCCAACTGGGTGGCTTAATAGGCCTGAAAGCTCGGGCTAACTTAGGCCGTTTCAGTCCATACCTCGAAGTTGAGGGCAAAACAGCAGGTTGGGTTATGGGCAATGTTTTCCTCGAAGAAAACGTAAGCCTGAATGCTGGCCTGAACATCCTATTCCGCTAATTTTTCACGGCCTACACAGGCCAAGTAACCTATCTGAAGCGCGAAGCTCGAGGCAGCGAGTTTTCGCGCTTTAGTGTTTTTTTAAAAAAGCCTTTTTGTCCCTTAGAGGCTTTCGCTCCATTGGACAAGGGTAAGTACTTTTGCGCGCTTGCAAGAACTACGCTTTCCCAAAATAGGTACGAGTATGTTTAGACTGTATTTGCCTATTGCAGTTTTCTTGACATTTTTCGGTGAGTTAGTCATTGCTCAATCTGTGGGCGAATATGCCGATGATCCTGTGCTCTTTACCGTGGCACAAACGCCCGTGAGGGTATCCGAATTTCTGCAGATTTACACGAAGAGCAACCAGCAAAAAGCTGATTTTTCGGAAGCCTCCCTCCGAGAATACTTGGAACTCTACATTAAATTCAAACTGAAGGTACAGAAGGCGCGCGAAATGCGCTTAGATACCCTACCTGCTTTCCGCACGGAACTGGAAGGCTACCGGCGGCAACTGGCAGCAGCGTATTTAGTGGACCGAGAAGTAACAGAAAAACTTATCCGCGAAGCTTACGAGCACATGAAGCAAGACGTGGAAGTCAGCCACATCCTTATCGCCTGCCGGCGCGATGCGCCTGCTGCCGATACATTGGCGGCTTTTCAACGCGCCAATGCCCTCTTACAGAAGGCACTCAAGGGAGCAGATTTTGCTCAACTGGCCCGCGATAGCTCTGAAGACCGCTCCTCAAAGGAAAATGGCGGTTACATCGGCTTCATCACCGCTATATTGCCCGACGGATATTACGCTTTTGAAAAGGCCATCTACAGTGCTCAGCCTGGTATAGTACCTTACGTAGTGCGCTCGCATCAAGGTTATCACGTCATAAAAGTCCACAGCTTTCGCCCTGCTCGCGGCGAAGTAGAGGTAGCACATATTCTCATTCGCAAGGGCGACAGTGAGGAAGCCAACTATTTGAAGCGCCAAAAAGCTGACAGCGCATATCTCGCTGCCCAGCGCATGCCATGGGACGAAGCTTGCATGCTCTATTCTGAAGACCAAATTAGTGCTGCCAAGGGCGGCTATATCGGAGCCTTCGGCATCAATCGCTACCAACGCAGTTTTGAGGAAGCTGCCTTTGCTTTGGATAAAGATGGCGCTATTTCTCCGCCTGTCGAAACTTCCATAGGATGGCATATCATCAAACGCATCTCTCGCCGCTCTTTACCACCCTTTGAAGAGATGCGCCGCGCTCTTGCAGACCGCATCAAACGCGACAGCCGCAGCGAGCTGGCTCGCCGCAGCCTCATTCAGCGCATTCAACGCGAAGCAAACTTCCAAGAATATCCAGAAAACTTGAAAGCCTGGGCCAGCCAGCAAGTAGATTCCATCTTTCACACCTTTCGCTGGAAACCTGATTCTACAGCTCCACAAACACCCCTGATGCGCTATGGCAACCGAATCTACACAGTAGCCGAGTTCGAGGAGTTCCTCGTTCGCTCCAGCCGCGAACGGATGCGAGGTCTAGGCCATCCGCTCGAACAGACCATTGCCAACTTGTATCAGAATTGGGTAGATGAGGCTGCTCTCACTTACGAAGAAAGCCAACTCGACAAAAAGTATCCAGAATTTCGCCACCTCATGCGCGAATATGAAGAGGGTATGCTCCTGTTTGATGCTGCCAAAATCGAAGTATGGGATCGGGCTAATACTGATACCGCAGGCCTGCAACGGTATTTTGACGAACACCTGAAAAACAAATACTTGTGGGACGAGCGCGCCGTAGTTAGTTTCTATACCCTCAAATCGGAGGACTCGATCCTTCTCAAGAAAGTATATGACTTTGCTGCCAAAAATGAGCCAGCAGCCGTCTTGAAGAAATTCAATAAGAAAGGCGAAGTCCTCGTCCGTCTGGAGAAAACTTATGAAAAGGGACGCAACAAGGACTTGGAAAACATCTGGCGTCCAGGAGGCATGTCAGAGCCCAAGCAAGATGCCGCCACTAAGACAGCATCTTTCCTCAAGGTGGAGCGCCTTCTGCCGCCCTCGCCCAAGGGTTTGAGCGATGCTCGCGGCTATGCCGTGGCCGATTATCAAGATTACTTAGAGAAAAAGTGGGTAGAACAGCTGCGCGCAGAGTACCCTGTCCGTGTTAATGAAGAAGTCTTCAACGCTCTTATCAAGCGTCAATAGTAGACTTCTTTAAGTTAAATGCAGGGGCAAATTATTCATTCACGAGGACTTTGCTTGGCAAGCATCCAAGTGAAGAATGTTCATTGTCTGCCTGGAGGGTATCTTCAAAGAGCGGTTGCTGATGTTTGGTAGCCGGGTGGAAACTCTTTCCCTGCCAACGGTGTTGAAAAGGTACTATTTTTGTTAGCCTTCTTACGTAGGCATTATGAACGAAGAAAAAAAGGCGGAAAAGCCGGTTGTCAATCCTATTGACAAAGACAAAGTAGCGGAACATCCAGGAGTATTGCCCTATGCTCATACGGTAGGGAGTGCTGTGATCCGCCCAGAGGATGAAGGCCGCATTCGCGGCATCGCGATGCGGGCCATGTACGACCAGACAGAGCGCCAGATGGAGCAATTGCGCCAGCAAATGGAAACGCTGGTCAACCAAGCCAAGGCTCTGCAGAAGCGAGTGAAGGTCTCAGAGGCCATTTATGAGGCCGAAATTCCCTTTCAGCCTGTCATTCACCACGTGTACTACTTGTACGAACGCAGGAGCGACGGCAAACGCTTGCTCTCCCTTATCTCGCCTGAAGAATGGGGCAACCGCTGTCCTTATGAATACCTAGCTACGGTTCGCCTACTGGGCGATCATACGTGGGAAGTACTAGAATGACGTATTTTGGCCAAACCACTCCTCTCGCCAACACCGAACGGGCATACGCTCGATGGGATACCAATTACCCCACCAATCGAAGTACTCTAAATTATTGAAGTTAAGTTTGTAATCAAACTCGCTGGGCAAATCGTAGACAAAGCCTGGGTAGTAGAACTTTTTACCGAGGAAGCGCGCATACTCAATTTCAAGCAGCATAGTGTACGTTCCTAAACTGCGCCATGCTTCGTCGGGGTGATAGATGCAATAATTGCTGGCCATGCTCTTTTGACCCATATGAAAAAAACTTGTGGCCACCAATTGGTTGTGCTTGAAGAGGTCAAATTCCATCCCAAAACAGGGCATGAGATGACTCCAAGCACTGAAGAAACCGTAAATAGACGCCGGTCGGTTATGTTGAAAGCGCGAGGCGTGGAGCTCAAAGAGTCGCTCGTGTTGTTTCAAAATCTGTAAAGGGCGCTTTAGCACCCGCAAGTCGGCGTTTCGACGCAAACATTTGCGCTGACTCTTACTAGGCCGAAAGCCGTCTAATCGAATACGGAGGACGATGACTCGGCATATTTGCCCGCGCCACTCCCACCAATTTCGGCGAAAAAGTAAGTCGGACCAATAGCACCACCCATCTTCGCAGAAGAGGTCAAACACCATAGGATCGAGCATCTGCATGGGCAGATACTCTTCAATATGTCGCGGATTGAACGAAATATCCCGAAAGATGGATAGCGACCTAGCGTGCACGGCAAGGTTATTTTTGGACGCTGCGGCGAAGTTAAGGATTTGACAAGATAAGATGCTAGAAACATAATTGTTACTGGGCAATGCTCAAAACGACAGGCATTCGTATATTTTACCTCTTGTCGTAAGAGTAATCGCTGAGGTTATGCAGAAGCGATATAGACCGTCCCTTGGCGTCTAGTCGGATGGGTGAGGTGCTTTTCGGTGGTCTGTATGCCCTTGAAAATTTATGGGGCATTTATGTCTGCCTGCAAACTGTGCAGTTATAAGAATAGCAAACGTACTTGCTACAGCGGGATGGCAAGGTCAAGAGGAAGTAGCATTGCACCTCGCCCACACGAGGTCTGGCAATAACTGCTAACGCACCTACGTTGCCTCCATGCCTATCTTTTGTTTCTCTAGCTCGAGCAGCAGTTTTCTCGCAGAACGCGCCTCTGCTCTGTGCAGAGCTCAAGTGGAAAACCTACAAGAAGCGTCTGACCTTTTGGCTGTTCCCTTCCATATCGGCCTCGGCTCTCTACGCGAGGCAACATTTGCTAGAAATTCAGAGGTCATGAATAGGATACGCCACTGGCTTTTTGATGAATAAAATAATAAGAGGTAGCGATTACGCATCCTCTATCTGTGCTTTTTGTTTAGCGCGCTCTTTCCAGAGAAAGAAGTCATTTCTGTTGGTTTACTCCAGCCTGACCACGGATCCAAGCCTCGAGAGTCTCTACCGTCCAAGCTTCTTCTACGTTGAGGGAGCCACTCCGAATACGGCGCAATTTACTAAGATAAGCGCCACTTCCGACAGCTCGACCCAAGTCGGCAACAAGTGAACGAACGTATGTGCCCTTGCTGCAAACGACGCGGAAGTCGCACTGTTTTCCATGCGCGTATTCTGGATATAGCCAAATTGGTACTCCCTTTTGGCTTATACATCGAGGTTCGCACTGGTCTTCTGCCGATATTACTGGGCGCAGAGGACTTACTTCAAAAAGCTCTATGCGTATGCGACGCGCCCTTACAGCGCCCTCGTGGCCCTGTCGGGCCTCTCGGTACAAACGACGTCCGTTTACTTTTAGAGCAGAGAAGACAGGTGGCACTTGCTCGACGTCTCCCTTGAAGCGCTGAAGAGCAGCTTGAATAAGGGCGTCATTGAGGTGATCCGTCGGAAAAGTGGCGTTTATGGGTTGTTCGCGGTCGTGCGAGGCCGTAGTAGCGCCAAAGGTCAGGGTTCCAACATATTCCTTTTCCTTTTCTTGGAGTTGCTCGACGAGTGAGGTGGCCTTTCCTATGCAAAGTACCAACAAGCCAGTTGCCAAGGGGTCTAGCGTGCCGGCATGGCCGACCTTTATCCGCCGTAGGCTGAGCCGGCGCATTAAAAGGTAACGCAATTTCTTAACTATGTCAAACGACGACCATCCTAGCGGTTTGTCTACTCCTAGAAGTAGACCTTCTGGAAACGGCTCAGGGAATGCGTCGCCGAGCTTGAACAGCGGAAAACGGAATCCTTCGGCCATTCTCATGGGGCAAAGATAGGTACACAATCTGCTGCCTACGGTAGGCATCCCTTGATTCTAGCCCTCTGTGTTCGAGAAGAGTGACCGGCCTATTGCTATTCTCCATGTGTACCGGGCCTTTTGAAGGTGAAAAATCTTGGAACGCAGCACGACGCTTTACTGGTTCTCTTTTTCCCATTTTTTCCCACTAATACGGTGAGTCCAAGGGTCAGATGCTGCTCATTTAGCGAGAAAATTCCATATTGTCACTAAGTCCGTAATGAGATTCGAAAACTTTTCCCACATTTTTACACATTTTTAAGTTTTTGATATACAGTATTTTTTGAATAAATTTTAAGAAAAATTAATTTTTAATGCATAAAAAAAATAAAAATGGTGGTAAAAAGTGGGAAATAGTTATTACATTTGTAGCTCGAAAACTGCATGGTCCTCCACTCCCGATATGAGATTATTAGGCGAATATCCTGTATCCATAGACAACAAGGGTCGTTTGCGTTTGCCTACGGCTCTTTTGCGTCAGTTGGGTGAACCGACTGGGGAGGGCGGCGGCCATGAGTTTGTAGTAAACCGAGGGTTTGAGGGTGTGTTGACGTTGTACCCGAAAGTGGTTTGGGAGGTTATTTCAGAGCGAGTAAATCGGCTTAATCGCTTCAATGAGCGCAACCGGAAATTAATCCGCTTTTTTCATTCAGGTGCTACACATTTGACAACGGATAGCGCTGACCGCATTCTATTGCCTAAGCCGTTGATGGACTATGCGGGATTAAAGGAAGAAGCTATTCTCTTAGCAATTCGCAATTACATCGAAATTTGGTCACCTGAACGCTATGAGGTTCTGTTAAAGGCTGACACAGCCGATATTTCCGAGTTAGCGAATGAGGTATTGGGTGGCGGAGAAGAGGGCATTGGTGAAGAAGACACTTTATGATGAGTACGTATCATGCACCGGCGCTTGTGAAAGAAGCCCTTGAGGCTTTGCAGATTCGTCCAAAGGGGATTTACGTAGATGCCACCTTTGGCGGGGGTGGTCATGCGCGCGCCTTGCTAGCTCAACTGGATAAAGACGGCCGTCTTTATGCCTTCGACCAAGACACGCAGGCAGAAGCGCAGGCTCAGCAAGTGCCCTTCATTCGCTTCGCTGGGTTTCGATTCATTCGCGCCAATTTTCGCCACCTCAAACGCCACCTGCGCGCTTGGGGAGTGTTGCCTGGCCAAGTGGATGGCATTCTTGCTGATCTCGGCATTAGCAGCCACCAACTTGACACAGCAGAGCGCGGTTTCAGCTTTCGTTTCGACGGGCCCTTGGATATGCGCATGAACCCCGCCGAAGAACGCACTGCCGCAGATTGGCTCAACGAAAGTCCAGAGGATTTACTGCAGGTGATCTTTAGCCGTTATGGTGAAGTGCGCAATGCTCGCACGTTGGCGCGCCTCTGTGTGCAATTTCGGCAATCCACTCCTTTTCGCACTACGCGCGATCTAGTGTACGCGTGTGACCAAGCGCTGCTTAGCTTACCTGGAGTGGAGCGAACGCGTTACTTGGCTCAGGTCTTCCAGGCAGTTCGAATTGCTGTCAACGATGAAATAGGTGCGTTGAAAGACTTCCTCCGAGAAGCGACCGAACTTCTCAAACCGGGCGGTCGATTGGTCGTCATCAGCTATCACTCACTGGAGGACCGCATTGTTAAAAATTGGCTCAAGACGGGCGATGCTGAGGGACTAATGACAAGCGACTTTTACGGCAACATTCATCGCCCTTTTCACGTCGTCACGCGCAAACCTATCGAGCCGAGCGAGGAAGAAATTTTACATAACCCTCGCGTGCGAAGCGCGAAGATGCGGGTGGGAGAACGCCTAAATACGAAAGGCGAAAAGGCTTCCCCAGCGCATTTACCTGTCGAAAAAAGACATCCACAATAAAGTCTTTCCACTATGGCACGCAAAACGCTCAACATATTCAACGTGTTTAACATCAGTCAGCGAACGACGGAGTGGGTATTTGCCAACTTCCGATATCTTCTTTTTTTAGTAGGGTTGTCAGTCACCTACATCGCCAATGCCCATTTAGCGGAGAAAAACCTGCGCGAGATCCAACGGCTTCAGCGCGAGGTCAGAGAATTGAAATGGGAATACACTTCCATGATCAGCAACATGATGTATCGCTCTATGCAATCGGAGGTGGCAAAAGCAGTCGCTCCTCTAGGGCTGGAGCTTCCTCCGGAAGGTCCTAAGGTCATCGAAGCAAGAAGATAAACTAAATCTTACTCCTTTGCGCCATGCTGAATATAAAGAATGAAGTGCTTATTCGGCTATACCTGGTCGCCTTTGTGGTGATTGGGCTAAGCGCAATTGTAAGCTGGCGCCTATACGATTTAGCTGTGGCTAATGCCGACCGCTGGCGCAGCAAGGGTGATACGCTGTTCCTAAAAGTGGTTGAAATAGAGCCTGAGCGAGGAAATATTTTGGCTGCTGACGGCAGCCTACTGGCCACCTCCCTACCCTACTTCGATATTTACTTTGACCCTAAAGCGGAAGGGCTGACCGACAAGATTTTCTATGAACAGGTGGATAGCCTCGCCTGGATGCTGGCCACCTATATTGATCAACAATATACGCCGGGTGCCTATCGAGATTGGTTGATAAAGCTGCGAGAAAGTCCGCCCGACACACCAGGCATACGGTATGTCCCTATCGCGAAACGCCTCACCTACGAACAAGTAAAGTTCGTGAAATCTTTTCCCATCTTCCGTTTAGGGCGACACACGGGAGGGCTAATCGTAGAGCAAATCTACGAACGCAAACGGCCGTTTAAAATCTTAGCTCACCGCACCATCGGCTATACGCGAGGCGACAGCATAAGCGTAGGATTAGAAGGGAGCTTCAACGCGGTCTTAGGAGGTCAGCCAGGCAAGCGCGTCATGGTGCGGGTTCCGGGCGATATGTTCATACCCGTAGAGGACTTATCTGAGATCGAGCCAGAACCGGGCAGCGACCTAGTCACTACAATAGACGTAAACATTCAGGACGTCGCGGAGAATGCCCTGCTCAAGGCACTCCAAGAGCACGATGCCGACCACGGCTGCGTAGTCGTAATGGAGGTAAAAACGGGCGCCATTCGCGCCATTGCCAATCTAGGCCGCACGAAGGAAGGCCGTTGGTGGGAGATGTTCAACTATGCCGTAGGCGAACGCGTAGAACCCGGTTCTGTATTCAAGCTCGCGTCGTTTATGGCCCTGCTAGAAGATAACCATATCGAAGACTTCGACCAAAAAATCCCGGTCTACGGTGGAAAGATAAAATTTTACCAAGATGAATTAGCCGATGCAATTGCTCATGGACAGGATTCGATGACCATACGCCAGGTCTTTGCGCAATCGTCAAACGTCGGGACGGCGACCTTGGTGCAGCGCTGTTATGGCGACACGCGTCGCGCCGCTGTCTTTGTAGAGCGCCTGAAGCAGTTTGGTTTGCATGAGCTAACGGGTATTGAAATTGGAGGCGAAGAGCCGCCCTATATCAAAACGCCTGGCGATAGCCGTGCGCGATGGTCGGGAACTACCCTTCCATGGATGAGTATTGGCTACGAGGTCATGCTAACTCCTCTGCAACTGCTCACCTTCTACAATGCGGTGGCCAACGACGGTCGTCGCATGAAGCCTTACTTAGTAGAGCGTATTGAGCGCGAGGGAAAAGTAGAAAAAGTCTTCAAACCCAAGACATTAGACTCGCGCATTGCCAGCCGAAGCACTATTCTCCGCGCTAGGGAACTCCTACGCGAAGTAGTAGAAACAGGCACAGCCCGCAACATTCGCCCCACGCTTTATAGCCTCGCGGGAAAAACGGGCACCACCCAACTGAACTACCACAAGTTTAGAGCGCGAGGAGGCATTCGATACCAGGCCAGTTTTTGTGGTTTTTTCCCTGCGGACCGCCCTGTGTATTCCTGTATTGTAGTGATTAGCGAGCCCAAACGAGGCGGTTTTCACGGAGCAGAGGCTGCGGCACCTGTGTTTCGCGAGATTGCAGACAAGTGCTTTGCCCTTAGGCCAGAACTGCATGTCCCCATCAATGCTGGCGAGCGCCCTTCCTTGACGGCAGCTCAATTGCCGCACGCACA
Organism: Saprospiraceae bacterium; assembly: GCA_025055285.1. Taxonomy (GTDB): domain Bacteria; phylum Bacteroidota; class Bacteroidia; order Chitinophagales; family Saprospiraceae; genus M3007. Next base: position 55,483 of record JANWXM010000013.1, on the reverse strand, counting down.
TGCCGGTATGGGAGAGGACTTGAAAGCAGCTTTGCAGTGGCTTGACTTAGAGGCCTATGTCGAACGCAAGTGGCCGAACTACGGCGTGCTAACTTTGCGCAATGACTCCCTGCTGGTATTGCCTCGCGCTATGGCAGAACAGCTTATTCCATCGGTCATAGGTATGGGGCTCAAAGACGCTCTGCCCGTGTTGGAAAATCGCGGCTGTCGCGTCTTCGTCAGAGGAGTAGGCAAAGTCGTTGGCCAAAGCCCACCACCAGGCACGCCTATATACGGACGCCCGACTGTTACCCTAACGCTTAAGTAGCTCAAGTAGCTCAAATCATGAAATTAGGCACTCTTTTACGCGATATTCCTGGACTGTCTGATGTCAATGGCCCGGCAGACGTGGCAATACGGGCCATCCAGCCCGATAGTCGGCGCGTAGAGGCAGGCGACTGCTTCGTGGCAGTGCGAGGGTTGTCGGCCGATGGGCATGCGTTTATTGCTTCTGCACTCCAGCGCGGTGCTAGCGTTGTCGTTGGAGAACACTGGCCAAAGGACTTAAGCTTGCCGCCGACAATCACCTTCGTCCGCGTCGAGAATAGCGCTGAGGCATTAGGCCATCTCGCCTCGGCATTCTTTGGTCACCCTTCGCGCCGAATGCGCGTTGTAGGCGTAACGGGCACCAACGGTAAAACCACAGTTACTACGCTCCTTCATCAATTATTCAGTGCTTTAGGGCATACAGTAGGCCTCATTGGCACCGTCGAGAATCGCATCGGGTCAAAGAGCATCCCTAGCGCTCTTACGACTCCAGACTCAATAGCCCTGCACACTCTCTTGCATCAAATGGCCGAGGCCGGCTGTACAGAAGTCTTCATGGAAGCTAGCAGCCACGCCATTCATCAGCGCCGCATCGCCGGCATTCACTTCGCTGGCGGGGTATTTACGAACCTCTCCCATGACCACTTGGATTACCATGGAACATTTGCTAACTATCGAGATGCTAAAAAACGCTTATTTGACGACTTACCTACCTCTGCGTTCGCCCTGACCAACACTGACGATCGCAACGGCGCCTATATGCTACAGAACACACGAGCTGCTCGCTATTCATATGGCCTAAAAAATCCTGCAAACTTCAAGGCTAAAATGTTAGAGAGTACCCTAGCAGGTCTTTACCTACAGATCGATGGTACGGAGGTTCATGCTCGCCTAGTGGGTACCTTTAATGCCTACAATTTAACAGCCGTTTACGCTGTAGCGCGCTTGCTTGGCGTAGAAAAGGACGCTGCACTAGCAGCATTAAGCAACTTGACCGGCGCTGAAGGTCGCTTCGAGGTCATATGTGACCACAGTCAGCCGCCTCGCATTGGCATCGTAGATTACGCACACACTCCCGACGCATTGCGAAATGTCCTGGAAACTATCGGACACCTGCGTCGCCGGCCCGCCCGCATCTTCACTGTTGTGGGTTGCGGCGGCGACCGCGACAAAGCAAAACGCCCACTTATGGCTCAGATTGCCGCTCAAATGAGCGACCAACTCATCTTGACCAGCGACAATCCGCGAACAGAAGACCCTCGTGCCATCTTGCGCAACATGGAAGAAGGCTTGACGCCAGATATGTTGGCTCGAACACTCACCATTGAAAACCGCGAACAGGCCATCAAAACCGCCTGCCATATGGCGTTACCAGGAGACATCATTCTCATCGCTGGCAAAGGACATGAAAAATACCAAGAAGTCAACGGAGTAAGACACGCATTCGATGACAAGGCTGTTCTTCAAAAGTTTTTACTTTCTAAACGGCACTATCCCGCCGATAAATACGCCGAAGATATGTAGTGGAGGGACTTTCTTTTGCTAATGGCTGGGGCGATGTAAGATCGCCCCAGAGTCTTTCCTAAGGAGTAACCGAATTCTTTGCTGACATGCTTTACCACCTTTTCCAATGGATATCCCAATGGGTAGACTTGCCCGGAGCAAGGTTGTTTCAGTACATTTCGTTTCGGGCGGGTGTTGCCGTGATCTTATCCTTGTTGATTTCCCTAGTTATCGGAAGGCGTATTATCAATGCTTTACGGCGCATGCAAATTGGTGAGACGGTGCGTGACCTAGGGCTACAAGGCGAAAATCTTAAGGCAGGCACCCCAACTATGGGTGGCATCATCATTATAGCCGCCACTCTTGTTCCATGCTTGCTTTTGGCTCGCTTAGACAACGTCTATGTGCTGCTCATGATCACGGCCACACTTTGGATGGGCGCCATTGGCTTTATAGATGACTACATAAAAGTTTTCAGAAAGGACAAGAAAGGCCTAAAAGGGATTTTTAAGGTTCTCGGTCAAGTAGGTCTAGGGCTGATCGTGGGAGTGACGATGCTGAGTAGCGACGAGGTGGTAGTGCGGATGGAACCAGAAAAAGCAATACAGAACGGCTACAAAATCGAAAAATACGTATATGTGAAGAGCAGTTCCGGTACTTACAAGGAACTCGTGCACGCTAGAGCACCTATAACGAATGTACCCTTTTTCAAAAACAATGAATTGGATTACTCGAGGCTGTGTTCTTTTTTAGGCGACAAGAGCAAGTGGCTCGTATGGCCCATCTTCCTTTTCATGACGGTATTTGTTATTGCAGCTGTAAGCAACGGCGCGAACTTAACGGATGGTTTGGATGGCCTAGCTGCAGGGGTCTCTGCTATCGTGATTATGTCTCTGGGCATTATGGCCTTTCTAAGTGGTAATGCCGTAGCGGCTGATTACTTGAAGATTCTTTTCTTACCGCACACAGGCGAATTGGTGGTGTTTTCTGCTTGTCTGCTCGGAGGGTGTATTGGTTTTCTGTGGTACAACGTCTTTCCGGCACGCGTCTTTATGGGTGATACCGGTAGCCTTATGTTAGGAGGCAATATTGCAGCCTTGGCTATTGTCTTGCGAAAGGAACTGCTCATTCCTATCTTATGTGGCGTATTCCTAGTGGAAAACTTGTCGGTCATCCTCCAGGTCTGGTATTTCAAGCGAACGAAGAAAAAATACGGCGAAGGACGCCGAATTTTCAAAATGGCTCCTTTGCATCATCACTTTCAAAAGGAGGGTTATCATGAAGTAACGATTTCTATACGCTTTTGGATTGTGCAAATTTTACTCGCCGTGTTGGCTGTCATCACTCTCAAAATTCGATAGGCATGGGTAGGCAACACATCAGTATCCTTGGAGCAGGAGAGTCTGGCACAGGGGCAGCCCTGTTGGCTCGGCACATGGGCTTTGAAGTACGCGTATCGGATGAGTACGACATCAAACCGGCGTTTCGCAAGCGCCTAGAGGAGGCTGGCATTCCATATGAGAGCGGCGGACATACCCTTCCTTGGATACTGGGCCGCCGTAACATAGATTGGGTGGGGCTAGCGGTCAAGAGCCCTGGTATCCCGCAAGACGCTCCTGTGGTTAAGGCTCTGCGCGCACAGAACGTGCCCATTATCGGCGAAATCGAGTTCGCTTACCGCTTTGCCCGCCCATGCAAGATAGTAGCCATTACTGGCACAAACGGCAAAACCACTACCACTACGCTAACACATCACCTGCTGCATATAGCAGGGCTAAACGCCTACTTGGCAGGTAATGTAGGCAATAGCTTTGCTGAATTAGTTTGGAAGCATCACGTGGAAGGCAACCTAGACCGGTCGCGCATTTTCGTATTGGAGGTCAGCAGTTTTCAACTGGAAGACATAGCGCGTTTCAAGCCCAATGTGGCTGCATTGCTCAACATTACGCCCGACCATTTGGACCGCTATGGCTATGACATACGCCGGTATGCCGCGGCGAAGTTTCGCATCCGCGAAAATCAAGGGCCGCGCGACGTTTTCCTTTACAACGCCGCAGATCCAGTATCGGTGGATTACCTAACTAGACACTCGAATTGGCGCGCGACCAAAGTCAAGGCCATCCACCCGCGCGACATAGTAGATGGGCACTTGCGCGTAAGCCGGCGAATGTTTGACCTGCGCGATACTCGACTTATCGGACCGCACAATGCCATGAACGCTCTCTTCGCAGTTCACATAGCATTGATTATGAAGGCAGACCCGGCAAAGATCCAAGAGGGTCTGTACACCTACTTGCCGCCAGCCCACCGCATGGAACTCGTAACACGCGCTAACGGCATTACTTGGATCAACGACAGTAAGGCTACAAACGTAGATGCAGCGCAATACGCCATAAGTGCCATCCAATCGCCTGTGATTTGGATAGCGGGCGGTACGGATAAAGGCAACGACTATACGGCGCTAATCCCTCTCGTACGCGACAAGGTGCGTGCTTTAGTGCTCTTAGGCGCCGACAACAGCAAGTTGCGGCAAGCATTCCAACCCTTGGGTAAGCCTATAGAAGAAGTTCGCACCGCCGAACAGGCCGTGGCCGTAGCAGCTCGCCTGAGCCAACCCGGCGACACAGTGTTGCTTAGCCCAGCCTGTGCTAGTTTCGACTTGTTCAAGAATTTTGAGGACCGAGGCAATCAGTTTCGGGAAGCCGTATTAAAATTTACGCAAAAATGCATTTAAAATAAAATATGCTTATTATTTATCAAATAGCGTCGAGTATAAAAGGTGACCGGGCAATTTGGGCAAGTTTTTTACTGCTGTGTCTAGTCGGCCTATTAGCAGTCTATTCTACTGCAGGGGCCCTAACGTGGCAAGACCGCGGTATAAGTACCACATCCTACTTTTTAAGTCACCTACTCCATGTATTGATCGCTATTGGGTTAGCCTACTTTTGTCATCGCCTCCACTATCGCTATTATCAAAAGGTGGGCTACTTTCTCATGCTAGTGTCCGTACCGCTGCTTGTGCTCACCCTAGCGATGGGAAGAAGCGTAAATGAAGCTTCGCGTTGGCTAGAACTACCCTTCTTGCCCTTTGGCTTTCAAACCTCGGACATTGCCAAACTGGCCCTAATCATTTACGTAGCTCAAAAACTGACCCAGAAGCAAGAATATATTCAATCCTTCAAAGAAGCCTTTATGCCTATTATCGTTCCAGTAATCCTCATATGCGGGCTGATAGCACCGGCCAATCTTTCGACGGCAATTATTTTGTTTTTCACGTGTGTAGTGCTCATGTTCATCGGACGTGTTCACTACAGATATATTCTGTTACTTATGCTATTGGGCATTGTCACGATGGCATTGCTCATTTTCATTGGCAACGTTGCACCTGACCTAGTGCGCGTTGATACTTGGATAAGTCGTCTGAACACCTTTCTGCACGAGGAGAGTGGAGGCTACCAGGTAGAGCAAGCAAAAATTGCCATCGCGCGAGGCGGGTTGTTAGGCGTTGGTCCGGGCAATTCTCTATCGCGCAACTACTTGCCCTATTCACAGAACGACTTCATCTTTCCCATTATTTGCGAGGAGTACGGCCTTCTGGGTGGATTGCTGGTCGTGTGGCTGTATGTAATGCTTTTCCTGCGAACGGTGGTGCTCGTTACGCGAAGCCCTAAAGTCTTTGGCGCTTTTCTCGCTATCGGTTTGAGCCTTATGATTACAATCCAAGCCATTACCAATATTGCTGTTTCTGTTCACCTCGTGCCGACGACAGGCCTAACCCTGCCATTCATCTCGAAAGGCGGCACGAGTATGATATTCAGCGCTATTTCTTTAGGCATTATCCTCAGTGTATCTCGTTACATAGAAAAATTAGACGAAATCGCCAAATCATGAGCAAGCAACTCCGCATCCTGATCAGTGGTGGCGGCACGGGCGGGCACATCTTCCCAGCTCTCGCCATTGCCGATGCGTTGCGGCGCCTACGGCCGGAGGCGGAGTTTTTATTTGTTGGCGCCAACGGTCGCATGGAAATGGAGCACGTCCCTCGGGCGGGCTATCGTATTGCGGGTATAGATATGGCCGGGTGGCAGCGCGGCTACTCTTGGGCTAGTTTACGCCAGAACCTTGGGCTTCCGTGGAAGTTGTGGCGCAGTTGGCAGTCGGCTCGGCGCATTGTGCGCAATTTTAAGCCTGATGTCGCCGTGGGTACGGGTGGCTATGCCTCATGGGCCCCGGTGCGCGTCTGTCAGCATTTGGGCATTCCGACCCTCATTCACGAGGCCAACTCGTATGCTGGCTTAGCTAACCGACAGTTGGCGCGTCGAGCGCAACGCATCTGTGTAGCCTATGAAGGGATGGAGCGGTATTTTCCTGCTGACCGGATTCTTTTAACGGGCAATCCCGTACGAGCAGATTTGCTCATCGCAATAGACAAACGAGCAGAAGCCCTCAATTTCTTCGGCTTGGCGGACAACGGCAAGACACTTGCCGTACTAGGGGGCAGCTTGGGTGCGCGCACGTTAAATGAGGCGATGGCTCAAAGCACTGCCCTATTAGCTCAAAACCCCGACGTACGAGTTCTATGGCAATGCGGTCGCCTCTACGAAAAGGTATACCAACAGAGCGCGACAGCTCAATTACCCAACGTACAGCTGCGACCTTTTATCGAGCGCATAGACCTGCTTTACGCTGCTGCCGATGTAATCATTTCTCGCGCAGGTGCGATGGCTATTAGCGAGCTGTCTGTTGTAGGCAAGCCGACTATCCTTGTGCCATCGCCCAACGTAGCGGAAGATCACCAATTGCGTAATGCCCGAGCGCTTGCTGAGCGCAATGCCGCCTTGCTCATAGCTGATGCACAAGCTACAGAACGCTTGCTGCCTCAGGCACTAGCCTTGCTTCGCGACCCTCAGCAACAAGAAATGCTCAGCAAAAACATTCGACAATTTGCTCGCCCTAACGCCGCAGAAACCATTGCTCGCGAGGTGCTGCGCTTGTGTGAACCATTCCAAAATTCTGTATTCGCATCATGAGCATAGAAAATGTCAGGACGGTCTACTTTATCGGTATCGGCGGCATCGGCATGTCGGCCCTAGCGCGGTATTTCCGTCACCTGGGCTGTGAGGTATACGGCTATGACCGTACTAAGACTGACCTGACGCGCGCCTTGGAGGCAGAGGGCATGCATATTCACTATGAGGAGGATATAAGCCAAATCCCTTCTGCGGTAGACCTAGTGGTCTGGACGCCGGCTGTACCTACCACGCATCGGGAACTGGTGTGGCTGCGCGAACACGGCCATACCATCTTGAAACGCGCTCAGGTGCTAGGCCTTATTAGCCAGACCAAACGTTGTATTGCCGTAGCAGGCACGCATGGAAAAACGACTACTACCTCGCTCATAGCATGGCTTTTACACAGTACGGGAACGGATGTCACGGCTTTCTTAGGCGGCATTGCCGCTAATTTTGAGTCTAATTTCATCTTAGGTCACAGCGATTGGGTAGTAGTAGAAGCCGACGAATACGACCGTTCGTTCTTGCAGTTAGAACCGGAAATTGCTGTCATTAATTCGCTCGACCCTGACCACTTAGATGTTTACGGTACTCCACAAGCCGTCGTGGAAGCCTACTGGAACTTCGCCCGCCGAGTTAAACCCGGCGGCATGCTCTATTACCGCGCTGACCTACCGCTGCGCCATGTCGTTGAGGATTTACGCCAAAGAGGCTGCCAAGTAGCCACATTCGGTGTAGAAGACGGCGAATGCCAAGCGATAAATTTCCGCAGAGACAATGGCTGTATGGCTTTTGACATTTCAATGCGCGGCGCTTTGTATGAGGGCATGCGCCTGCCGATGCCAGGACGACATAACATAGAAAATGCATTAGCCGCTTGGTTGGCCGCTTTCGCAGCAGGTGCTCCTGAGCAGGAGATGAAGCGCACTATGCCTCTATTCCGAGGGGTAAAAAGGCGTTTTGAGGTCGTTTTGCACCTCCCCGAGCTCGTTTACATAGACGACTACGCCCACCACCCAGCAGAGATAAGGGCAACCATAACGGCCGCGCGCCTATTCTTCCCTAACAAAAAAGTTACTGGCATCTTCCAGCCTCATCTCTTCTCGCGTACGCGCGACTTTGCCGACGAGTTCGCCGCAGCGCTAGACCTGCTGGATACATGTTATCTCCTGCCCATCTATCCCGCGCGCGAAGAGCCTATAGCAGGCGTAAGTTCGGAACTCATCTTTCGCAACATGGCTATTCCAGACAAATACTTGGTTAGTAAAGAAGACTTGCTGGAGCGCCTTCGCGCTCGTCGCCCGGAGATGTTGCTTACCATGGGTGCAGGGGATATTGACACTTTAGTAAAACTTATCGCCCAACAATTAAAACCGTAAGGAAATATGCGTCTGTCCAACTTACTCAACTACACCTTCTCACTTCCTCGATACAGACACCTCGTCCCGTGGGTTTTGGTGGCTGTCGTAATCTTTATTCTATTCTCCTCTGTGGTGCGCCAACAACGGGAATTCATCGCAGGGATTCAAGTTAATATACGCCCCCTGGAGAGCGGCGCTAGCTTACTGAGAGAGAGCGATGTGCGTCAGCGATTAATACTGGCTTTTGGCAATGCTTTGCGCAATATGGAAATCGGACAGATTGATTTGTACCGAATAGAGCGCGTAGTCGAAGAAGACCCTTTCGTAGCTCAAGCTGATGCATACCTGTCTCAAGATGGCGTGCTGCACATTCGAATTAAGCAACGCGAACCTGTTTTGCGCGTGCTAGACAACGAAGGCAGCAATTACTATTTAGATCAAACGGGCGCTATGATGCCCTTTTCCCGTGCCTATACACCGCGCGTACTCGTGGCTACAGGCAATATTTCACCTTATACCCAGGATTTTATGAGTAAAAATAAAAATATTTTAAAAGACGTATTCAGCTTGGCAAATATTTTGCGAGAAGATCCGGTGTGGTCAATATTTATTCAACAAATTCACGTAAATCAAGCTGGTGAGTTTATCCTCGTCCCACTTATTGGAAACCAAAAAATTCTACTTGGAAGCCTTCAACACATAGAAGCCAAATTGAAACGACTAAAAGTGTTTTATCAACAGGGTATGCCCTACGTTGGTTGGCGAAAATATCAAGCGATTTCTCTCAAGTATAACGGTCAGATAGTTTGCTGGTAAGAAGGTAAAACTTATTTTTCTCTATGATTTCACATAAGCAATTGTTTTTCAGAAATAAAAGTCCGCTACCTTTGTATCTGTAGCTCGGTTTAAGGAGCGGATAAGCATCTATGAGAAACCTTATTTTTTCACGCAACTCGCACATAACATGAGTGAACTAGTACCACAAGCATCGAATGTGGTTGTTGCGCTCGACATTGGCACCACAAAAGTATGTTGTCTGGCTGGGCGTCGAGACGCCCACGGAAAGGTCGAGGTTTTGGGCGTTGGAAAAGTTGAAAGCACAGGCGTCCTACGCGGTGTGGTTAGCAATATTGAAAAGACTGTCCATGCCATTCGGGAAGCGGTAGACATCTGCGAACGGCAGGCAGGCATGAAGTTTCACACCGTCTACGTCGGCATCGCCGGCCAGCACATCAAAAGCCTCCAACACCGCGGCATCTTAACGCGCGAGAACGACCACACGGAAATTTCTCGGCGGGACATAGACCGCTTGATTAACGATATGTTCAAGCTCGTGCTTCCGCCCGGCGACAAGATCATTCACGTTTTTCCGCAGGAATTCACTGTAGACAATGAGCAAGGTATAACAGACCCTATTGGCATGTGCGGCGTTCGTCTAGAAGCCAATTTCCACATCATCACGGGTCAAATAACGGCGATTAACAACCTGTACCGCTGCATTGAGAAGGCCGGCCTAAAGGTAGCAGACTTGACCTTAGAACCTATCGCTAGTGCCGAAGCTGTGCTCTACGAGGAAGAGCGGCAAGCCGGCGTGGCACTGGTAGACATTGGCGGTGGCACCACAGACATCACCGTCTTCCACGACAACATTATCCGGCACACAGCAGTCATTCCATTTGGAGGAAACGTTGTAACTTCCGACATTAAGGAGGGTTGCACGGTGCTTCAATCTCAGGCCGAGAAGCTAAAAGTCCGCTTCGGCTCGGCACTCGCCTCAGAAGTGCTCGAGAGCCGCATCATCACTATTCCTGGCCTGCGAGGACGTGACCACAAGGAGATTAGCGAGAAAAATCTAGCACGCATCATTCAGGCGCGCATGGAAGAAATTTTCGACTATGTCTTATGGGAGATCCGACGCAGCGGTTATGAGCGCAAGCTCATCGGCGGTATCGTCCTTACGGGTGGAGGCGCTCTGTTGCAACATGTGGATAAGCTCGCCGAGCTGCACACTGGCATGAGTTGCCGGATCGGCACTCCCGTAGAGCACTTGGCTCATGGCTACCGTGAAGGAGTGAATAGCCCTATTTTTAGTACGGGTATCGGTCTGTTGATCAGAGGCTTAGAGGACATTCGCCAACGCGAGACTCTTGCTGCAGAACAAACCTCAACCGCTGCGAAGGAGCCTTCTAACGCGACCGAAGAGAAGCCCTCGAGCTGGCTAGACCATGTGCTGCGCAAGACGAAGGAATGGTTCGAGGCAGAACCCGACATAGACTTTAAAAAGTACAACCCTTGAATAAAACGCCAAATCGTTCACCCATAAATTTCGTAAACTATGTTGTTCGACTTAAGAAAAGAGGAGCCTTCTATCATAAAAATCATTGGCGTGGGCGGTGGAGGCTCGAATGCCGTTACTTATATGTATAAGCAAGGGATTGTCGGAGTAGACTATGCCATTTGCAACACCGACGCTCAAGCAATGAGTCTGAGCCCAGTACCGGTAAAGATACCGCTAGGGGCTAGCCTCACGGAAGGCCGCGGCGCAGGCAGCAGACCTGAAATTGGCAAACGCGCTTGCATGGAGAGCATCGAAGAAATCAAACGCTTCCTAGACGACGGTACCAAGATGCTTTTCATCACTGCAGGTATGGGAGGAGGAACAGGCACCGGTGCTGCACCTATCATTGCAAAGACGGCACAAGAGATGGGTATCCTTACTGTTGGCATCGTCACGCTGCCATTTTCTTTCGAGGGCCGCATCCGCATCAACAATGGGTACGAAGGACTAGAGGAGCTCCGCAAAAATGTAGATTGCCTGGTGGTCATCAGCAACGATAAATTGCGCCAGATCTACGGCAATATGAGTGTTTCCGCTGCTTTTGCTCAAGCCGATAGCATCTTGTGCACTGCGGCTAAGGGCATTGCAGAAATCATCACTGTACCTGGTTACATCAACGTAGATTTTGAAGACGTCAATACTGTCATGCGCGGCTCTGGCGTAGCCATCATGGGCACTGCAGCAGTTGAAGGCGAAGGGCGCGCGCGTCGCGCAGTAGACGAAGCTCTTAGCTCGCCTCTGTTGGAAGATAACAACATCTATGGAGCAAAGAACATCCTCGTAAACATTACGTCAGGAACGAAAGAGGCTACCATGGACGAAATCTTCGAAATCACTGAATTTATCCAACAAGAGGCAGGCGAAAACGCCAACCTCATTTGGGGGAATTGCTTCGATGAGCGCTTGGGAGAAAAAATTAGCGTAACGATTATTGCTACTGGCTTCGAGGCCTCTCGAAAAACACCGCCCACCTTTGCTTCCGCCCGCACCCATGCGATTTCCACAACGCCAAGCAAACAAATTTTGCACTTAGACGACGACGCTCCAAAGCCTTCGTTAGCTACAATTACCGGTCAAAACGAGGAGAATTCCAACACTCCGAAAAAGACCTCCTCTGTTGAGTTTGACTTCAACGTGGCACGGGCTACCGTTGACAATGCAAGAGCAAGGACAAACGAGCCATTCATAAAGCCTAACCAACCACCTGCTGCGCAACCCTCACCCGAAGAACAACGCCGGCGCCAGATGGAAGCTCAGCGCCGGCGTCAAGAAGTGCAAAATCGCGTGCTCAACATCGTCAAGCTTAACTCGCCACAAACCATCATCGAGTTAGAAAGCCAACCCGCCTATCTGCGTCAAGGCATCAAACTCGATGACGTGCCCGAAGCCAGCTCCAGAGAGATCTCAGAATGGACAATAACCATCGAAGATGAAAACATTGAAATACGCCCAGAAGGCAACAGCTATCTACATGAAAATGTAGACTAGACGGCCTATAAAGGCTACAGGCAAAGAGCCGTTCACTGCGAAAGAAAGGCGCTTAGCAAGGAGAGAAGTTCCTGAGGTTTGTCGGCGTGAACCCAATGCCCTGCGCCCTCAACGGTTTCGAGGCGGGCGCGAGGGAAAAGGGTTTTGATACTCGGCAGATCTTCCTCCGAGAGGTATTCCGATTGCCCTCCTCGTATGAACAACGTCGGCTTGCGAAATGGTTCGCCCTCTACCGGGGCTAGAATATACGCGTAGTGGGCCCACAGCACGGGCAAATTCATCTTCCAAGCAAAGGAACCGTCGGGATTTCGCGTTAAGTTTTTGAGCAAGAATTGACGAACATGCGCCTCGGGAATGTACTTCTGAAGGAAAACATCGGCCTCTTGGCGCGTTCTAATCTGCTCAATGCTTAACGCATGAAGTGCTTCAAAAATATGCTCGTGCTTGCCTTCACCAACCCCAGGCGCAATATCTATCACGACCAAGTGGTCAACGCGCTCAGGATAAGTCAGAGCAAACTGCATAGCCACTTTGCCCCCCATAGAATGGCCCACAAGAGAAGTAGTATAGATACCTAGACTGTCGAGAAGGGCGTACAAATCTTCCGCCATTTCCGGATAGGAATGCGTCGGCACGTGCGGAGAACGACCGTGATTGCGCAAGTCAGGAGTAATGACAAAATGCTCCTCAGCCAGAGCTTGAGCAATTGTTTGCCAGTTGTCAGATGAGCCCAAGAGACCGTGCAGAATAACTACGGGCGTTCCTCGCCCAAATTCTCGATAGTAAAGTTTCATGATTCGGCTTAAAACAGAGATAAAACGGCAGGGCACATTTATTGTTTACCTTTGCCCACCATAGGTTCGATAAGCGAAAGAACTCCAATTCTCCAATTTAATTTGAAAGTTTTTAGCCATTGCATCTAAAAAATCATGAATATAGGAGTATTAAAACGCGGCCAAATTTTAGGCTATACCCTGCTAGCTTGTTTAGTAGTGTTTACAGGATGCAAAAGTGAGCGCAAAAAGGTTCCCGAAGCATACTTGCAACTAACCACCGATCCTGAGATCGTACGCTTAAGCCAACTTATCGAGAAAGAGCCACAGAACGATTCCCTCTACTATAGGCGTGCGAAAGTGTACTATCACCTAGATGGTTTTGACGAAGCGCTAGCCGACCTTCAAACGGCGATGCGCATAGATTCGATGAAACCAGAATACTACCACCTGCTGGCGGACGTGCTCATCGATTATGCACGCCCAAATGACTCTAAACGCGCCATTGACGTCTTAACTTTAGCAGCTAAACGATTTCCAGAGCGCATCCCTACCCTGCTGAAACTGAGCGAATTCCAGCTTATTGTGCGTCAATATAGCGACGCCATGGCTACCCTTGATCGCATCTTTCGCATCGACCCTCGCCACCCTGAAGCCTTCTTCATGGCCGGACGCGTCGCCTTAGACATGGGCGATACCGTAAAAGCGCTTGCCTCTTTCAAGAAGGCTGTTCAGTACGAAGCTGAACACGCCGACGCCTGGATGTTCATGGGGCGAATCTACCTCAATCAGAATAACCCACTTGCCATTCAGTGCTTCGATAATGTCTTGCGCGTAGACTCTTCCCGACTGGAAGCCCATGAATTCAAAGCCGTCTTCTACAAGGTACGAGGAGAATACGACAAAGCCTTTGAGATTTATCGCGACCTCGTACGCCGCAACCGAGATTATTCTAATGCCTACTTCGACATGGGCATGATGTATCTAGACCTAGATTCCCTTAACAAAGCTTATGACCACTTCACCCTTGCCATAAAAACTGACCCCCTCTTCGTTATGGCCTACTATTATCGCGGCCTGACGAGCGAACTGATGGGCAATCTCGAGGCAGCACGAGCCGACTACGTACAAGCAAACAAGATGTCGCCCAATTATCCTGAGCCAAAGGAGGCTCTGGCTCGGCTCAACAAGAAACAATCCAAATAGGCTCTATGCCCACTTATTTTATCGGCGATGTACATGGCTGCAAACGCACCCTAGAGCAGTTATTGGCGCGCCTCGACATTCGTCCAGGCGATAAGGCCGTTTTTCTGGGCGACCTCATCGATCGCGGCTCCGATAGCAAGGGCGTTATAGATACCATTTGGCAGTTGAAGGCCACCGGGATCGAAATCGTATGCCTGCGCGGAAATCACGAGCAAATGTTGCTTGATGTGCTTGAAGACCCAGCCCTTCAACCACTTTGGCGTTTCCGAAATGGCGGAGAGCACACCCTAAAAAGCTTCGGCGCAGAAGACCCTAGCGAACTACCCACCCAATACATGGACTTCTTCCGCGCCATGCCCCTCTGGTATGAGACCGATGGCTTCCTATGCGTACATGCTGGACTCAACTTCAACTCACCAGACCCGCTAGCCGACGAGTACGCAATGCTGTGGATCCGCTACTGGTATGACAATATAAACTACTCTTGGCTTGGCGAACGCATCCTCCTCCATGGGCATACGCCTATGCCTTTACAGGTGATCGAAGAACAACATCAACTGCTCGATGAGCAGCAATATCTTAATTTGGATAACGGTTGCGTTTATCAGCGGGAAGGACTTGGGCACTTGCTCGCTCTTCGCTCAGACACGCGCTCGCTCTTTTTGCAACCGTTCGTCGGCTAAGCGCTCTTTTTTTGGGAAAAAATTGACTGAAAATTCTCAAAAAATTTGTCTGTTTGGGCCGAAAATTTCGCTGCTCCTTCAACTTGAAAATTATTGACAACACCTTTTACTCTTCGTTTTTCAACACCTAATTTTTAACACGCTATGAGTACTACCGGAAATTCCCGCGTTTATGCCATCATCGTTACCCTACTGCTATTAGTGTCGGCCGCTATTGGGTGGGTTTTGTGGAGTAGAAATCAAGAGTACCAGCAAAGCCTTCGCCGACAAGAGGCTATAGCAGACTCTCTCCTTCAGGTAAAGGCTCAACTAGAACAAGAGCTAGACAACCTGTCGCAAGATTACGCTACTCTGCGCACGGAAAACGAGAGCCTTCAAGGGCAAATCGCGCAATCAGCTTCTGTCATCGAACAAAAAGAAATTATCATCAAACAAATAAAGGCTGAGAATAGCAAGGAGATAAAGGCTCTAGAAAAACAAATTGAGGACCTCAAGAAAATCAAAACCGAATACGAAACCATTATTTCCTTGCTGCGCGAAGAAAACCGCCAGCTGCGCGAAGAAAATCAGCGGCTGACGGAGGAGAACACGCAGTTGCAAGGACGGGTAGAAGATATCGCTAAACAACTGGAGGAGCAAATTCGCAAAACACAATCTGCGCAGTTTCGCGCTACTTCGTTCCGTGTCGAAGTAGTGCGCCGGGCCGACAAGCTGGTCGCTAAGGCTCGACAGGCGCGCGAGTTATTCATTAGCTTCGACCTGGTGGATGTACCCTCGGTGTTCCAAGGACCACAGAAGCTTTACCTCGTAGTCACTGACGACAAGGGCAAACCTATCTATGCAGCCAATCCAATTCAAGCCACTGTATACGCCCCTACGGGCCCTGTCGAAATTCAAGCCCAACAAGCAAAGCAAGTAGTTTTAGAAACCAACCAACGCTTATCTTTCTCCTATCAACTAGAGGAGCGCCTGAAGGCAGGCAGTTACATAGCCGCCATTTATTGCGACAAAGGGCTACTGGGCGCCTCCAGTTTTCGCCTGCGCTAGTTGGAGCAGTAAACTTGGCCGGTTTGGCCGCCACCCATTCCGATAAGCAACATGTCTGAACTAGTGCCTGCACCGATTTTGCCACCTGAAGAGAGACCCAATGCCGAACAACCACAGCCAAGGTTGCAGTCTTGGCGTGTATGGACAGTTTTGAAGAGAGCACTTTTTTGGAGCCTTAGTTTGCTCGTGATACTAGGGCTCATGCTGCAGTTTCCGCCTGTGCAAAATTGGCTAATAGACAGAGTCTCTCATGCGCTTTCTAAGGCCTGGAAAGCAAAAGTATCGGTGGGCTACGTGTATTTGTCATTGGTGGATGGCTTAGAACTGAGTCGGTTATACCTTTCTGACCAGCACAACGATACCCTTCTTTCCGTGGGTCACCTTAAAGCAGGATTGCGCAAAGGCCTTTGGTCTGTGCTGAGCATGCGCTTAGAATTCGACGAAGTGACGCTGCAAGAGGCTCGCTTTCGTCTGCGGCGATATACGGGCGAGAGCACCCTTAACCTGCAATTCCTTTTAGATTACTTTGCTTCCTCTGAGCCTTCTCCTCCTCAGGAGGCTTCGCCCTTTCGCCTCAGTGCACGCTACCTAAACCTGCGCGACGTACATTTTTTGATGGACGACCGCACGACGGGCGAGTGCATAACAGCTTACATACGCAAGGGTATGGCGCAGGTAGAAGAATTCAGCCCTGGCACTCAGCGCCTTTGTGTGCGCCACTTAGCGCTCGATGGCTTTCGCTTGGCTATAGCTAGCGTTGGCGTTCCTACCTCAATAAAGAAGCCGCTTGCTGAGTTGGCCAGAGCAACACCAAGCGATTCCTCGGCCACGGAAGTGTTTCACGCCTTCGTAGAGCGGCTTCACCTTCGAGACGGACACTTTGCGCTCGACCGATTCGACGTATCGCCGACACGCCACTCCTTTGAAAACGTTATTGACTTCGAACACTTATTCGTCAGCGATATTGCCTTGGAGGCTGATAGCATTACGGCTCGCTCAGATTTAGTTTTCCAGGGGCAGTTGCGGCGCTTGCAAGCACGCGAACAAAGCGGCTTTAATCTCGAACACCTTTCGGCGCAGCAAGTCTACGTTTCTGACACGCTTACGGCCCTCTATGGGATGCGCCTGCAGACCAACGGCAGCGTGTTGACCGATACTGTCCGGCTGCGCTATCGCAACTATCGCGACTTTGAGCGTTTTCCCGACCGCGTTTTCATGGACGGACGACTAGCCGCCGGTTCGCGCGTCCGCTTGGGCGATATTGCCTTCTTTAGTCCACAGTTGAGGGAAAATTCCTTCTTTCAACACAATTCCAATTTAACTGCAGAATTGTCAGGGTGGGTATACGGACGCGTTAACAGCCTCAATGGTCGAAACCTACTCATCCGCGTTGGCAATAACCTAACCCTGCGTGGCAAATTTGACGGCAACGACTTAGCCGAGGGCGCTGACCGCCTGCGCGTGCTGCTCGATTTGGAGGAGGCCCAAACCGACCTCCTAACTTTGCGCCGCATCCTGCCCAGATTCCATCCTCCGACCTCCTTCAACACCCTGGGGAACATCCGCTTTCGCGGCTATTACCACTTCCTCTTCGGCGTCAACCACATTCTGGCAGGTTCGCTAACCTCTGATATCGGCTTCGGCCGAGTAGATATGAAATTAGACCTCAGCGGAGGCCAAGAGCGCGCCGTATACTCGGGTTTCCTCGAGATGCACGACTTCGATTTAGCCGCCTGGACTGGCGACAGCCAATTCGGGCTGGCTTCTTTCAACTTTAAGATTGCCGAAGGAACAGGCCTAACGCTCAAAGCCGTCCGCACGCGTGCTACAGGCGTCGTTGACTCGCTTTACTTTCGCGGATATAACTACCACAACATAAAACTCGACGGTCACTTTGAACAGTCGGTCTTCAAAGGCCGAGCTGAAATGAACGACCCTAACATCGCCTTCTCTTTCGATGGAATCATCAGCTTCAAGGACTCCACACCTGACTTTGACTTCAAAGCCGACATCCGCCGCCTCGACCTATGTGAACTCAATCTAGTGGAACGCGATTGGGTGTTATCTGGCAAAGTCCAACAACTGAAATTACAATTCACCGATTGGAATAACCTCTACGGGGCTGTAGTGCTGCGTAACCTCCGCCTAGAGGAACACGGACAAGTCTATCGCTTAGACTCGCTCACTTTTGGTGCTTCAACCAATACGCGTGGACAGCGAAATTTTCTCCTTTTTTCGGATGTGCTCAATGGCAGCTTAACTGGAAGATTCACGTTCAATCGCCTGTGGACCAACTTGCTAATTATTCTGCAGCGGCATTATCCATCGCTGATTCAACAGGCCCTCAACACTCAGCCTTTGCCAGATACCACTTTCATAGAGGACAACTACCAGATTAAATTGCGCATCAAAGACTCGCGCAATCTTCTACAACTATTTGTGCCCGAACTGGCGCCTCTTCAGCAGGTTTTTCTCGATGCCCGCGTGAATGCGCCTAAGGGTCAAGTAGACATGCGCCTCTCAGTACCTTTCGTGCGCTACGGCCAGGCGGAGGCCTTTCAGCCCGAAATCCTGCTGCGAATTAATCGCGATAACGGACGCCTTAAAATAGACCTTCCCTGGGCTAACTTAGCCCCCGGACGACCTCTCGGCCACTTCAGCCTGGAAAGCGACTTGTCGGCCGAACGCCTCGATTTCCTCTTCGTGGCTGAAGATACAACGTCGGTTGTAGAGCGACTCTTCCTCAAGGGTGAACTATCGGTGATAGACTCGCTATGGAACATTCATTTCAACACAGCTACCCTCACGCTCTTCGACGAGCGTTGGCAAATGGAAGAGGACAACTATGTGCGTTTCCGCCGAGATTATTGGGAAGCGCGCAACATCTACCTCATGCACGACCTTAAGCGCATCCTCCTGGAAAGCCACAACGCCGGCCGAGGCCTCCGTTTTGCACTTGCCAACTTCGACCTTAACTTCTTTGAGCGCCTACTTCCTTTGGAAAACATTACCTACCGCGGAAATATCTTTAACCTAGACGGTGAAATTGAAGACATCTTCGCCTTGAAGAATCTACAGCTTTACATTACCACAGATACCGTCTTTTTAAATGAAAAACCCTTCGGAACCTTGTCGGGTTTTGCCGAAATGGCAAACCTTTCTTCGCCAATAACAGGTCTTTTTTACCTGAAGGAGCGCGACCGATACGAGCTGCGCCTGAGTGGTGGAATTCTACCCAGCACAGTTTCAGAACCTTTCGGTCATTATGAATTAGGAGAAATCCGCCCAGGTGAATTTCAAGCCGCTGTGATGATGTGGGCCTTTCCTCTACAGGTGCTTGAGCTTATCGTGCCTGATATTTCCAAAACTTCCGGTACGCTCGACGCGCGCTTGAACTTAGGTGGGTCGTTTGAGCGTCCGCGCGTCCAGGGCGAAGTGTGGGCAGAAGGGCAGTTTCAACTGGACTACCTCAAAGCACTCTTCTACATCCCGCGCGAGCGAATCGTCCTGACTCAAGACCGAATTTGGGCCGACGGCGACACCCTGTTGGATGCTACGCGCCGCAACATCGCTATCCTCTCAGGGGGCCTACGACATTACTACTTTAAAGATTGGCAAGCCGATTGCCGCATTCGAAGCATTAGCCCTAACTTCCTCATCCTCAATACCCGCGAGGGCGATAACGACCTCTTCTACGGTCAGGCCCTGGGCAGTTTCGACGCCACGTTCAAAGGTAGTCTCGAAAAAATAGACATTCGCATCCAGGCTACCACGGGTCGCGACACGCGCCTGTATATCCCCATCGGAACGAGCAATTCTGACGTCCAAGAAATTCGGTTCATTACCTTCCAAAATGCTGCCGCTGAAAAGACTGATACCGCAGAGATGGTTGCCACTCGCCGACTGGCGGCACCTCAAACGTCGGGCATCTCCTTGGAGATGAACCTGACCATCACGGAAGAGGCCGAAGTACAGCTTATCTTCGACGCCCAAGCAGGCGACATTATAAAGGGCCGCGGTTCCGGCGACATCCGCCTAATTATCACGCGTGAAGGCGATTTCAATATGTATGGTACCTACCGCATTCTGCGCGGCGAATACCTCTTCACCCTCTTCAACTGGGTCAACAAACCTTTCACCGTAGAGCAGGGTGGAACTATCAATTGGTATGGCGATCCTTTTGGCGCTCAAATCAACCTTAAGGCTACTTACGCAGAGAATACTTCGCTCACAAATCTTATCCGCGACGAATTAGTAACGGCGCCCGCCCTCACTGCTGAGGCCAACCGACCTACGCTTGCTATTGTAACCATGCACTTACGCGGCGACCTCTTTAAGCCGAGCATCGGCTTCGACTTGAGCTTTCCAAACATAAGCGGACAACTCAAGTCATTAACCGATAGCAAGTTAGCCTTGCTTCGACAAGACCAAAACGAGTTGACGCGTCAGATCTTTGGCCTAGTAGTTGTCGGTTCTTTTTTGCCACCGCCTACTACTGCTGGCCCCATCCAAGGCGGCGAATATGCAGCTTCAGCCGTCAATACCCTCACGCAAGTGCTCGGAAAGCAGTTGTCGAGATATCTCAATGAACTGGCCTCTGAATGGATCGGTGGTTCGCTGTCTAGCATTGAATTCGACATCATTTACAACGAGTATCGCAGTCAACTCAATCCTGATCAGCCTATTAGCAATGGCGTAGGGCGAGACCTGCAGGTGCGCCTGACCAGCGGCTTCAACGATGACCGTATCACTGTTCAACTGGGCTCCCAATTCGGCATCACGCGTCCGGGCACAGCTGCTACGGAGGCTTTCGTAGGAGGCGACGTAGCAGTAGAAATTCAGTTTACCCAAAATCGCCATTGGCGGTTGCGCGTCTATCATCGCACGGAGCCCGATATTGCCGGCGGTTCGCGCCGTTCGCGCTCAGGCGGCGGAGTAGTCTTTCGCAGAGAGTTTAACACGTTCGGCGAGCTCCTCGATGGCTTGAGCACTTGGATGCGAATGCGCAAAAAGGCCTCTTAACATATGCCTCAGCGTCAGGAGCTCACCCTGGGCACAGCCTTACAAGCTTTCCAAGTGCTGCGCCTGAGTGCAGCGGTACTGGCTAGCATTTTGCTGGCGCGTAGCCCAGTAGGCATAGAGGCTGTTGGCCAATTTGAAGCCATGCTCTTCGCCGGCACTGTAGCTGCATTCTTCTGGGCAAATGGGCTCCTACAAGGCATCATTCCTCGTTATGCTCATCTAGCAGAAGCAGAGCGCCCTGTTTTTCTATTCCAAGTTTTTATTCTTTTCGGGCTTCTTTCAGGTCTCGTATGCTATGCGTTCTGGGCGGGTCGGTTAGTATTGTTTCCCGCCCTAACGGGCTTTCTGCCCGCTAATGGTTGGAACTGGTTTTTGGTACACCTGTGGGTGCACCTGGCTACATTGCCGCTTGAGCATGTCTATGCCTTACATAAGCGACCTTGCGCGCTATTGGCTTGGGCTACAGTGTCGTTTGGCGGCTATGTAGTAGCTGTAGCGCTTCCAGCCTTTGCCGGTTGGGGAATATTGGGCAGCATGAAAGCTCTGGCAGCCTTGGGCGTACTTCGGTTGCTATGGTGTGTTGCCGCCCTGCGGAATGTTGTCGAGGTTGCGTGGCGTCCGATGTTTTGGCCGAGCTATGTGCGGCTCTCTGCGCCTTTAGTAGCTAACCTCTTAGTAGGCCAGGCTATTGTATTGTTTGACAGTTGGTTAGTAGGCTGGTACTATGCTGACGAGACAGTATTTGCTTTATATCGCTATGGTTCGCGCGAACTGCCGCTGGCTCAAGCGCTTGCTTCAGGGCTGGGCACAGCGCTCACCGTTCGCATAGCTGCAGAGCCTGTTGCAGGCTTGGCCGAAATGCGGCGCGAAAGTACGCGGCTGTTCCACCGCGTATTTCCGCTCAGCATCGCCCTCGTGTTTGCCTCGCCATGGCTTTTCCAAGTGTTGTTTGGCCCTCCTTTCGAGCCAGCAGCGGCACTATTTAGAATTTATCTGCTGCTCACCATTAGTCGGGTGTTGCTGCCGAATACTATCGTCTTGGCCTGTGGGAATACTTCTGTCTTGCTCAAAGTAGGTTTATCCGAGTTAGGGATAAAGATTGCTACAGGTTTTCTGTTTATCCATTTGTGGGGATTGCCAGGAGTGGCATGGTCGGCCGTACTCTCTTTTTTCTGGGAAAAAGTGGTGCTTTCTTGGTATGTTTGGAAGTACTCGGGCATCACAACAAGCCAATGGCTAAATTGGCCGTGGTTCTCGTTTTACAGCTTTGCTCTACTCCTAGCGTGGGCGCTGGTTAGCTTATTTTAATGAAGCAACAGCTAAATTTCGCAGCCAATTTGCTAAAGGCAGCTCGTCAACAGAAAATAGTTTAACGTTGGCGCAGGCTCAACCAAACCTTCTATACATTTGTCCAAACAGAATTAAGCTTCGGCACTATGGCCTCACCCAGCGAAAAAAACACTGCCGTAAAAGTCGTGCTCAAGACCCTTACTCCCTTGTGGACGGCTGGAGCGAACGGAAAGATGGCCCGTATCTATGAGTCAGGGCTGCTGGGGAGCCTGCGCTGGTGGCACGAAGCGATCGTGCGCGCTTTGGGCGGTTGGGCTTGCGACCCGAGCGGCGACATAAAGTGCCTGTTCGATGCCGCAGCGTATGAGCAAAGCCAGGAGTTCGACGAGCGGCTACGCCTGCGCGACGCCGGCTTATGCGACGTTTGTCAGCTTTTTGGCGCCACAGGCTGGCGCCGTCGCTTTCAGTTGCAGGTTGTAGAAGACCACACACAAGCGCTTTGGACCGGCGAGCAGCTGCTCAACATCCGCCCCGAAGGCCGAAGCCGCGGGTGGTTCTTGCCTCCTGGCCATCTGGGAACGTTCTCGCTGCGCTTACAAGGTGCACCTTCTGCCCTAGCGCCAGTGCTCGCGCTGTTGCACTTCGCAGAGCAACACGCCAGTTTAGGCCCCAAACCTCAGCTTGGCTATGGTGTAGTGGAAATCCTCAACAAGGACGAGGTAAAGCCTCTTATGGGCGACTTTTCTTGGGAACACCTTCTACCCCAAAAAACAGCCCAGGGGTACGGCAACTCAACAGCTCAGCGAGATTTACCTCGCCTTGACAAAATGGGATTCTTCCGCTATTGCTTCCAGCCCGAGCACTCCAACTGGTGGATGCAATTGTCAGGATTAGAGCGCGTTGCGCGCTTCGTCCAGCCTTTTTCTCGGCAAACTATACCCTTAGCGCCTTTGCTCAAAAATTCTTGGCGCTTCGACCACTGGCGGCGCTCCTGGGGCCGCGAGCGCGACTTTTGGGGATTGGTCGAGGCCGAGCGCCAGCGCGGAAAAGTAGCGGTTAGTTGGGCCTATCGAGCGGACTATACGTGGGAAATTCGCGGCTCCGTATGGCTAGATGGGCTTGTAGACCCAAAATCTGTTTGGGCGATGTTCCAAAACACCGATATTTGGGCAAATACACTGGGCATGGAGGGCAAGCTTACTTCTATTTCTCCTAAGGAGTGGAAAAAAACGCTCGGCTTAGGAGCTTGACTCTTGAATGGGCTATGATCAAAAAACTTTTCATCCACCGCTTTCGCGGCATTAGGCAGGGACGCATAGATAACCTGCGGCGTTTCAATGTTTTCATTGGGCCCAATAACAGCGGCAAGACGGCCGTCCTCGAACTGCTCTATCTAAGTGCCACGAGTGGGCGGCCGGCGCAGTTCGTCCGCGAAGACCTCATGAATGCCGAAGACGAGGCGCGCGCCCGAGTCAGCGCCCTCGAAGCCACTACTTCTGCGCCTGACTTGCTGGGACAGGCACCTCTACCTTGCCTGCGCCAGCGCCACAATGCAAAGCCCGAATGGAAAAAATCTGGAACCGGCCTGACCCGGCAAGGCGGCATTCGCGTCGAACTTGACCTTCCCTCTTGGCCAGGGTTCCTCTTAGCCGCCCCTCCGCCTGAGCCTAATCAAGACGAGGATAAACTCATTTTCAAGGAGAAAGACTGCGCTGAAATCGCCCTATTTACCCTACCAAAGCCCGAGTACCTCGACAATACCATGGTGCCTCCCTACTTGCGCGAGCAAGGCCTCCATCCGCCTGATGCCGACTGGCACTATTTGTGGGAAGACACTTGGGTCTATCGTTGGGAGCAAAACTCAGACATAGACAAGCTCGCTGTATGGGCTACTCAAGGCCAGCGCCCAGCGCCTAAGCATGTCATCTCTTTTAATTTCAACACTATAGATGCTCATCTGCCCGCTCACTTTGTCAAGGAAAACTACCACCGAATCCTCGACTGGTGGGAAAAAATTGCCGCTCAGCTGACTAAAGTCTTTCCTTCTTTAGAAGGAGCGAAAATAGAAATGATGGAAGCCTCTGACGGACAGCCAGGGTATGCCGGCTACGTGCGCTTCCCTGGAAAGGCCCCCTTGCCCATTGACCAGCTCGGCGACGGGGCGCGCCACGCCTTCAAATTGCTGACTGCCTTAGTAACCTTGCGCGAAACTGTCAGCGACGAACGGCCAGGAATGCTCTTGTGGGAGGAGCCAGAAGTGTTTAATAATCCCGCTACGCTGACGCGCTTACTTACTGTAGTTGTAGACATGGTCAAAGATAAACCTATTCAAGTCTTCCTGGCTACGCACAGTATTGAGTTACTGGCGCATTTCACCCGCTTGCTCCAACAGGAATACTTTCCCTCTGCTGAGGCGTTGGCCTTCCTGTTCGACCTGCGAGATGGGGTCTTTAAAAACTCTTGGTTCGACGTTCACCACCTCACCTCATGGTTAGAGTCTGGACTCGACCCAAGGATACTGGAAGATTTCGAGGCACCGCTTCAATTCCAATTGCGCCATGAAGATGAATACGAAGGCATTTGTTGAAGGCAAGACGGAAGTGGCCGTACTCAAAAGAGTGGGTTTTCCCGGCGACATTATTTCGAGCAATGGTAAAAGCTCTATAAATAAGAAAACAGCTGAAAGTTTGGAACCACTTTTGGAGATAAAGCCGCTTAGAACCCTGATCATGCGCGACTTAGATGAGGGCGAGACTGTCGAACGCCTGAAACAAGGGATCGAAGAAATGATAAAAAAGATGTTTAAGAACCGAGAAATTAGGACCTCGATCCAGGTAGAAACGATAACAGACAACGTTTTTCTATTCGCTGCGGAAGCGGCTGACTTTCGGCTAGTCCTTCATGTTGCCAATTATCGGTGGAATGAGATCTTCACCAAGTCTACCATAGACGACTATCTACTGGCTATAGCTTTGGAGCCTCAGCTTGCACAGACCTTAGCGGAGCGGCAAAGGATAATTAGCGGAAACACTCTCATAAAAAAAATCACTGAAGAGATTCCAGATCTGTTGTCCAAGAATGGAATATCCCTCCTTGAAGCAAAGGACTACATTGGGTTATACGCTGCCATACTAAAAAAACACACTTCGCCATCAGTTTTCGCTCAAATAGTTTTAATAAGGCCGACGATCAGGTTCTTCAACGACATTTTTCGCCTTTGTTTACTGCTATTGAGATGCTGAAATGACCTACGATTTCCATACCCATTACCCATTTTTTCTCCAGCCTGGTCACATCCAGCTCGATGCTTATCGGTGGCTGGCGGGCGATATTCCAAATGTGCCTGCCGCATGGCGCGAAGTGGATGAGGTTAAAGACCCGGTCGCTCGACTCGACTTGCTAGCTCAGGCCATTAACACGCCCTACCGCGACCGCGCGCGTATGGGAATACGCCCTCACACGGGCGGCTATCGGCGCTGGGTCGAACAAG
Source organism: Saprospiraceae bacterium (assembly GCA_025055285.1). Taxonomy (GTDB): domain Bacteria; phylum Bacteroidota; class Bacteroidia; order Chitinophagales; family Saprospiraceae; genus M3007. Next base: position 29,964 of record JANWXM010000013.1, on the reverse strand, counting down.
ACGCCGCCGCCTTCCTCGAAAAGCGTCTTCGCCTCATGCGCCAACTTGGTATAGTGCCAACCTTGCCAGACCCGGCGCATCTGCCCCCTCACGCCTGGGCGCTTCAACTGCCCTTTACCTTGCAAAAGCCCTACATCAGCCGCGACGACCAGCTGTTCCATATTTTGGATAATCCACTCAAAAGGGAACGCGTCTTCAAAGTCCCGTACATTGCTGCTTCTCAATGGAAAGGCGCTTTGCGCGCTGCTTTCCGAAAGATAGCGAGAGACACAGCAACCGAAATCCGCCTTTTTGGCAATGAAAAAGGCGAAGACGAACACTTCCAAAGCGGCTTTTTGCACTTTTTCCCAACCTTTTTCGACCGCTTAGGGCTGGAAGTGCTCAACCCGCACGACCGCAAAACCAACGTAGGTAAACGCGGCCCTATCCTCTTCGAATGCGTGCCTGTAGGTGCAAAAGGCGTCATTCAACTCCTCTACGTACCGCTAAGCCCTTCTACAGCACAAGCGGCAACGGCTTCACCAACACAAACAGACCTCCAGGCTACTGCTCGCGCCCTGCGCGCTATGCTTACTCAGTATGGCTTCGGCGCCAAAACCAGCAGTGGCTACGGCCTAGCTTACGCAAAGGCAGAGGATGCTATTCTAAACCCCGACGCATTCAAGGAAACCTTCATCAAAGCCTGGAACCAATATCATGTATGACTTGAACCAACTGGTGCACCATCGCAAAGATATCCTCCTGGCCGAAGTAGTAGGATGGCTGCATGATTATCGAAAATGCTCCGATGATTTCTTGAATAGTCAAGCTCGCCAAGGACCCGGCCTGCCGAGGAACGAGCTGGGTAAAAAGTACCAAAACTTACAAGAACTTAAGGTAAATTTGCTTCATGAAGAAGGGCCCATTCTAAAACTCTTAAACAACCGCAGTGAGGCTTCGCCAGTCCTCGGAGGCTACCTCAGTCGCGCCCACAACACCGCTCACTTTGATAAACAAGAGCCTGTTGGAGGCGAGCAAGGCTATCCTAATGCCTTTTTAAGTACGCCTTTTGGTTTTGAAAGAAATGTTCCGACCAATCTTACAGAAGAACTCTGGAAGCTGCCCTGGGCGAACTTGCACGACCGAGAGAATACCCACAAAAGCGTTGAACAGCTCTTTTCCCAAACCGTAGCCGATACCCGGCGTCCCATCAACGAAGTAGACCTTTGGAGCTGGGGCGTCCTGGTAGGCGCATTGTACAAAGCTGCACTGGCAAGGGTTGTTCTTTCGAACAATGCGCCAGAAGCTAATTCTTTACGCTGGCGCTTGCTCAGCATACGCTTAGACGGCCTGAGCTACCTGCTTCAAGTAGAAAAGGTGCCAGACCTCCTGGCGAGAATGGAGCTGCTTTCTAATGGTCTAAATGAAGTACGAACACTTTTAGAGGTTAAATATCCCATAGCAAGCGAAGTCTATCGCGATGAAAATGGGAGCATTTACGTGGCGCCTGATCTTGAAGATTTATTAAACCAGGCAAACGCCAATGGCAAAACGCTTGCGAGTTGCATTCTCGACGCCTTTGCTGCGAGTACAATAAAAGGTGACCCAAACTTGCAAATAGGTTCGGAACTGGCACCGCAGGTATACCTGGAGCAAAAACCATGGTGGGGGCAGGATCCTGAGTGGTCGTCTAAAAAAAAGGATACTAAGCAGTCATGTACCGAGCAAGACCTCAAGCAGCCATCGGATGACCAGGCTACCGAACAGTCACCCGTTTTAAAAGATGAACTGCCGGACATCATTGGCATCTTGTCTTCGAGGGCAACATCCTCTCTTGACGTCGAAAAGATAAGCGCATACTGGCAACAGGGTAAAGCGCCTGCTGAAGTTTGCTCGGTATGTGGTCTTAGACCGCAAGGGCCAGGCCAAAAAGCCCTCGAAAGGCGAGTATGCGATATTTGCGAAAAACGCCGCACCGATCGCGCCAAAGAATGGGTTATTCAAAAGCAACAACAGACTATATGGCTCGATGAAGTGGCCGATAAAAATGGCCGGGTGGCCCTGATCACAGGGCGCTTCGACCTGCAACACTGGTTGAGCGGGCGACTGGTGGAAACACTGCTCTTGATAGCGCCAGCTGACGCACAAAATACAAAGAATGAGCCCGCTACTCCGAAAACGCCTTCTTTTAGTCGCCTGCGCCGCATTTGGGAGACTACGCGGCGCTTTTGGCAAGAGGTAAGTGCAGAAATACAGAATAAGCAACAAAGCCAACATCCTCGGTTGCGAATAAGAGGGAGTTTTATACCCAAAGATGGCAAGCTGTCGCTCCTTCCCTATCATGCTTACGAGGTAGTCAGAGGCCGACTCAAGATGAGCGTATTGTGGGAGGGGAGTGCTTTCATCTCTTGCGATAACTTGACCTACCTGAGCTCAGGAGAGCAACTCGGCCAGCCAGTAATAGCCTTCCTGAAGGAAGTAAGCACGGTATCTGTTCATACGCCTTCAGAGTATGGTACAGGCAGCCAGCCAATAGGAACTTTTCAAAGCCTAAGCATTGAGGAAATTGGCTATTACGCTCCTGTTATTCCCATACTGGCTGAGCCTAATGCCTTTATGATGCTCGTGCCTGCGTCAGAGGCAATAAACATCGTGTCTGCCATTCGTGGCAAATACGAGTGCGAAATGGGCAAGGTGCGCAATCGCTTACCTGTTCACCTCGGCGCTATATTTGCTAACCGACGCGCACCCCTGCGGGCCATCCTCGATGCTGGGCGCGCCATGTTGGAGCGAAGCAATGAAGCCGAAATGCGAGGGTGGAGCATTCAAAAGAAGACCATCCAAACCGATGAAGAAGGGCAGTTGGCTAAAATAGCAGAGATCCATCTGGAACGTAAGGGCCGTAAGCTCTGCTGGCGCGTGCCACTGCTTATGGGCGACGGTAAGACAAAAGACTTGTGGTATCCGTATGCCTTCTTAGATACAGATGCCGAACCCGTTGACCGCAGTCGAAGGGTGAAGGCGCACAATCCTTGGACCAAGCAAGAGGGCTACCTAATCCATGTTGACGACTTGAAAGAAGGAGATCCGATTTATTTTACACCCGCTACGTTCGACTTCGAATTCTTAGACACCAATGCCCGCCGCTTCGAAGTTTACTACAATAGCCAGGGCAGGCGCCTGAGCCGTCCAACGCGACCATTCTACTTAGACGAACTGACCGATGCAGCGCGCATTTGGAGCTGCCTCCAGAACCTCTCCCGGCGCCAACGCCACTTAGTGATTCACAGCATCGAGGCCACGCGTCAGCTATGGTACGGACACGACAAACCCATAGAAGACGATGCTACTTTTCGCAGATTCGCCGCCGACACTTTGGCCAATGCCGAATGGCCAAAACGGACTTCTTGGAAAAACATGGATACTCAAGAAAAAGAACTCCTCATCCACGCCAGTTGCAGTGGTCTCTTGGCTGACGTAGGCGAATTGTACATGGAAATTTTAAAGCAATAAAATGCATCTCATATGGCCACCTACGTGCGACTTCGCTACTTGCTCCAAACTACTGACCCTGTACACATTGGCACGGGCGGCTATCGCCTCGGGCGTGTGGACAACGCCATCGTGCGAGATCCCGGCACGCGCTTGCCCAAAATACCCGGCACTAGCCTACACGGCGCTATACGCGCTTACGCCGCTTACCTTTATGGCACACCAGCCGCTGCCGGTCAAAAGCACGATGCTGTAGAGAAACCGGATGAGAATCCCATCTGCTACACTTTTGGCTATATTAAAAAACAAAAGGCCAACGATAGCAACGAAGGAGAGGAAGTAATGGCTTACTCCGGTGTAGTCAACATTTTTGACGCACACATCCTTCTCTTTCCTGTCTATTCTATGGTTGGCCCCATATGGGTCAGCACTGCACAACGATTGAAAGAGGCAGGGTTCTCGGTAAATTTAAGTGGTTCATCTCTCTCCCAAGAGGGTGTTTTTTTAACCTGGGAGCGGAAAAACCCTCTTAACCTGGGCTGGCTCATGCTTCCTTCCGCTGGAAGAGTAGAAATAAATGCTCCTGAAGTGTGGAGCAGTGAACCCTGGAATGTTGTCAAAGACCGCTTAGCACTGGTATCCGACGCGCTTTTTAGCCAAATCGTCAACAGCAACTTAGAGGTGCGCACCTCGGTAAGCATAGATCCCGAAACGGGCGCAGCCGAAGAAGGCGCGTTGTTTACGTATGAGGCCATTCCTAGGGCGACATTCCTGACGATGGAAGCCATAATTGATGACTACCGAGGTAATTTTCCTAAAGATGATAGCAAAAAATGGTCTTCTCCTGCTGACGTGCTCACTGCTGGCCTCTGCCTCATCGAATGGCTTGGCGTAGGCGGTATGGGCACGCGCGGCTTTGGGCGCATTGCCCTCGTCGGCCGACCTAAAGAACAAAACTTTGAAACCCTTCAATCGCAGTACCATGAGCAGCTTACTAGATAAGATAAACATAGACTACTTAGCGGCCAAACACGCGCAGGCTGTTGCCACGTGCAAAGACATCGAAAACACGGCCACCAAAGCTTTAGGCGTACTTCAAGAAAACGGCGTCTACGCTTGCTTCCTCTATTTGTTTGCAAAGGAAAAGGAGAACGGCAGGAAGCTCAGCGAGAAAATGTGCGCGCTCTTAAAAGCGATAGGGCTAGGGGTGCCGCCCGATGATACCGCAGATGCTCAGAAGGTGCTGAAGTTCGTCAACGAGGATATTGCCCAGAACCTCGAACGCCTCCTACTGGCCAAGGAGACCCTAGAGCAAATGCTCATTTACGTTCGCTATGGCGCTAAGGCAGGGAGCGAAAGCAACCCCAAAAAGTCAACTGAAGCCGAACGATGAGCACCTGGACTGCTTACGAAGTTGTCTTTCGCCTGCGTGCGCCTTTGCACGTCGGCTGGAGCAAGGTAGGCAATCTGCTCCTGACGCGCCCCTATGTATTGGGCCGGACTTTCTGGGGCGCCTTAACCCTGCGCTTAACGCGCATGGCTACAGCAGGAGCAGCAACGGACTCGAGCCTCTATCAGCAATACGGCCAGCAGGTGCACGAGCAGCTGGCCTACACCTACTTTTACCCGGCGCTTCAGCGCGGCGACGAATACGTCGTTGAATGGCCCTGGCTCAACGAGGCGATTTTTCGCTATCGGTTTATAGGCAGCTACGTCAGTGCGGCGCTGAGTTATCCCGTCCAGTCGGCTAAAGAGGGCATGTTACACGAAGTGGAGTTCATCGCTCCGCACACCATAGACGAGGGCAAACCAGTGTTTCTCAAAGGGTTTGTGTTTGAAAAAAACGGCAGCTCCTTGCCCTGGCAAAAGGCCCTACAAGCTTTACAATTCGGCGCTGAGCGTACCTACGGTTGGGGCGCAGTAGAACTAGTGCGCTGTGTGCCCACCGAAACAGTTGGTTGGAGCCATCAGGACTGTGTGCAAACGACGTTCAACCTGGAGGGCGAAAAGGTAGTCGTACAAATGCCTGAGAATGGATATCTCTTAGCCCATGCCCACGCTGGTGCTAACACTGTTGTGGGCAACATAGAGCCACTGGTTGGGCGCGAATGGCGCTCCAACTCAGCGCGCGCTAGGCAATACGCCGGTCAACACCTCGAAGCTCAAGGAGTGTTTCATACTCCTGGCAGTCTACTTCAAACGGAAGGGCGCTTTTACATAGATTCTTTTGGCCTCTGGAGGCCCACAGAAGTCAACGGCTGAACCAACCGCTCTGAAAAACACCTTTTTTCTCCATCCCCACGCGCTGGGCCACGAAATCGAAAGAGCCCGTAAGGCTACCCGTTCTAGGGTCGAACTTCTCTAGCATAGCAATACCCTCGAGAGCCTCAAAAGTTTCCCAAACATTGCGATCGTGAAAGATCTGCACAGAGGCGCTAAAGCGCAAGGGAGCATAGGTATCTTGAGGGTCGGTGACAGTTATGACGGGCAAAGCGCTTAAATGGCGCTTAGTCAGGCCAGCCATTACGAGGTAAAAACGGTGTTCGCGCGCCAAGGAGTCTGTCCAGGTTAAGTTGATGTGCAACGACAGCAGATCATCGTCAGGCACCTCATCAATCAATTGAATCGCTGAAGTCCAGAAGGGCTTTTGGGCCATGTAGGCTTGTTTACCCAAAATGTTGTCGTAGTAGCGCCACAAAAGCAAGTTCATAGATACGGGCTTTCGGACATTCATCGGCAAGGCGTGTTGCCCATGCGTGAGCGATACGCCATCCACGCGCATACGACATTTGGCACACGAGAGGTTAAATGTGTCATTAATACCCTCAGGAACAATTGTTTGGGATAAGACGGGGAATGCTGCCGACGCAAGGAAAAACAGGAGTAAGACTAAGGGCATAAGGATTAAAGTTTGTAAGATTCGTTGGGCGCTCTAAAGCGTAAGCCTGCGCACAAAAATGCGGCACTTCCCTTCAATGGTGGCTTGCGCAATATGTTAAATTAGAAATAACCCTGCTCTTTTCGCCTTTGAAAAAAGCAGGGCAAGAGGGAAAAACCAGCGTAGGGTCACCTTATTGCAATATTATGCGCTCGACGAAAAGTCGGTCTCCTTGCTGAACGACGAGCAAGAAAGTGCCCTTTTGAAATTCTTGCAGCTCAAACTGCTGGATGTATTGGCCGCTAAAGGCGTTCAATTCTTCGCGGAAGAGTTGTCGGCCCGACAAGTCGAGCAAGAGCACAGTAGTTGGCTTGGGTTCTGCTTGAAATTCGACGGTAACCAGCCCCGTAGTCGGGTTTGGATAAACGCGAAATTCCTCTAGGATGAGCACGTGGTTAGCCGCAGGCTCGGGCAGAGGACTGATTTGCGGAATGTCGCCCTCCTTGGGCGCGCGCAATACAATGGGCGGCCGCTTTTCGCTCGAACGCGACGACGATATCACGGTAGAGCGGTCGCGACAAGCTTTTAGGGAGACTTCAACTTGTTTGGCCTGGTTATCGCGCACGTAGTATACGGTAATGCGATCATTGGGCCGATAGCCAGCGATAGCCTCCCAAAGATCATCGTGGTCTTCAATTGTCTGGGTATTAATAGCAGTGATAATATCGCCCTCGCGCATACCGGCCTCTCGTGCAGCAGATACCTCTGTAAATGACTCAATCCTAGCGCCCTGTAATGTTTTCGAAGTACCTACCGATTTATAACTGCTGGAATAGACGCCCAGGCAAGCTTCTTTCTCGCGAAATTTTTCTGCTTTCATAATCACATATGGCCCGGAGAGGGAACGGGAACCTTTCAGCTTGTTTACTATCTTACTGCCGAGCTCTACTTCGAGGGTGGCGTCTTTCTTGCCTCGCTGATAGCGCACCAGCAAATGTTGACCTGGCTTGGTTTTTTCCATGAAGCGCTCCAGTTCGTCCCAATTGTGTATGGGTTGGTCGTCTAGGCTTAAGATAATATCGCCACTTTTCAGGCCAGCGCGTTCGGCTGCCGTGCCAGGCAGGACGTTAACAGGTACCCCTTGTGCCTGAGAGTCGTCATCCTCTAGCGGGCTGACGCCCAGGTAGCCTCGCATGTGCAGGTGCGGGCGGCCCTCCAAATCGCGCAGCACCCGGCCAACTTCGCCATCCTCCGGGTCAAAAATGCGTTCTAACGCCTCACCTGCCTCTTCTATCCCTTCGCCCAATTCTTCGCCGATAGCTTTCCAGTCTATTTCTTCCAATTGTTGCCTTGCTTCGTCCATTTGCTCGCGCACCTCATCCATTCGCTCGCGCATTTCCCTAACCAACCGCTGAACATCTTTCATCTCATTCATTCGCTTGCGCGCTTTCTCCATTTGCTCGCGCGCTTTCTCCATTTGCTCGCGTGCTTCCTCCATTTGCTCGCGCCTTTCTTGTGAGGGCGTCTCTATGACGTGCACCTCTATGCGCACACTGTCAGAACCTTGTGAACGGCGATAGGCTTCGATGTCAAACTTTTCGGCGCCAGGGCCTTTTTTCACGATCGTTTCTATAGTTTCGGTGCCATCGGGTTCGATGACGCGCTTGGTGATGATAATTTTTTGCCTCTCTTTTTCATCTCTGGGCCTCGACTCTTGCTGTGCTGACAGTGGAGCAGTGGCTAACAAGAGGGCAGCAACCACTAGGATAAGCCGTGTTTTCATAGGAAAGTCTGTTTCTGAAAAAATTTCGCAATAAAGCCGATGGTCAAAGACAACGCGTCGCAGCGAAGGTTGCACGACAGCAGGGTGAAAAGTGAGTCCAACTTTGCCAAACTGGAATTTCGATGTTGCAATATGGCATCTTTGCCGAAGGCATTGCCGTGGCAAATCTATTCTCCGCATCACTCTTCAACGACTGGCCGCGGTTGACTGCTACGACGCGACAACGAGCACCTTGCCACTTTGTATTTCGCTATTGCCCCAAATGCGCAGCGTGTAGGTACCCGGCGGCAAGTGTTTTACCTCTACAGCATGGACACCTGCCGATAGAGCGCCCAAGTCGAGCACAGCACGACCTTCAGCGTCATAAAGCGTTACTTTAATAGCATCAAAGGGCAGTTCTAGCGTAAAGCGCTCGCTTGTCGGGTTCGGATAGTAAAGTGCGGGACTCACAGTCTTTACTGGACTTTGCGGATCGGGTTGAGTATGAAAGGCTATGGGGGTTTTTCCGTCATCGCAGTTGGGCGTGCTAACGTATTCGCCGATGATGCGTACGAGCAGGTCGTTGAGGAATTCTATCTTGTAAACATCTGCTGTCGGTGTCAAGTGTTTGTCGCCGATACCCGAGTGGTCAGTCAGGAACAAGTAGGTGCCATTGGTGGCTAATCCAAAGAACTTTAATAGAAATTCCGTATCTTTTTGGATGCCGCTGCAAGCAATAGGTACGATGCGGATACCGCGGCGGGCGGCTTCGCGGATACTGCGCTGAAGGCTCTGAATGACTTCGGGCCGCTGGTGCGGGCTGGCGTCAAGCACCAAAAAGCAGATGCGCGCTATGGCGTCGCGGCTCCAAGGCTGGCGCAGCGTTTCTTCTAAGGCACTGTGTACAGCCTCGGGATAATCGCCGCCGCCATCGGCGTATTGGCGGCTAATATAGTCTACCGTCTTAGAGATGTCGCGGCTAAGGATGCTGCTCTTGACTAGATACTCATCGCCTTCGTCGCGGTAGAAGATACTACCCATGCGCAAGTCGAGATTCGGGAAGCGCCTTTGCACGCGCCTAATAACGTCGAGGAGTTCGGTTTTCAGGTAGTCAATTTCATCGCCCATGCTGCCGGTGGCGTCCACCGTCCAGACGATATCTACGGTGCGCGCGTGACGACATTCTCGTTTGATTTTGTGCAGGTTAATGCCATTTTCAAACGGTTTGGGCGTGCCTAAGGTGTGTGTTTTGCCGTCCACATCGGCGACAACTTTGAGCGGTGCCTCGGCAGGTTTTTCTCCAAACAGGTTTTCCCAGAGTTCGGCCTGTCCTGTGTTAGCGGTGCGGGCCTCCCAAAGAACAGCGCCATGGCGGTCGAGCAGGCGCACAGGTACGTCGCTAAGCGGCATGCCAGCCTCATTTTGCAGCAGCACAGAGTAGCGGCGGCGGGGGTAGAACCGGTAAGTTTTCTGGTGTTGCTCGATTTCGCCGTCGCGCAGCAAGTCCACCCAATGGGTGTTCCAGTTGTGTAGGTCGTTCCATTCGCCGGCGGTTAGCTGGCCAGCGCGGTCGGCGCCGGGCATTGGGCGGCGCCTGTGTGTTGGGCGGTCAGAGGGTGTCGGTGTGGTTGGACTATTCGTTGGTTCAGCAACAGAAGTACATGACATAGGCCTCGAGGACAAGGCCGTGGGCGTCGGCTTGTCTACACCTTCATCAGGGGCAGAAGGCGGCGTCTTCAGCGTTCGCATAAGGGTACGGGCTTCTGCATCGCGGCGCTTCAGGGCTGGAGCATCCTTCCGAGGAGCCTCGAAGTGCATCTCTCGCCGCTCTTTATCGGGGGCAAGAACAGGATCACGCCCCCCAAGTAAGTCATCATGGCGAAACAGCGGAGGCTGATAACACACCGTGACCGATTCCTCCAAGCCAGGTAGAGAAGCTTCAAGCACAAGGGTGTGCAGGTCTGTCCGCTGACCCTTACTTGAGGGCACGCGAGTTAAACACAGGCGGGTGTAACCCTCCCTAGCAACTTCTACGGTATACACCCCCGGAGCAACCGAAGCACAAAACTCGCCCTTAGCGTCCGTGTACAGCGTAACCAGACAGGTAGTATCCCGCCAAATACGCACTGATGCCTTTGCTACAGGTTGACCAAAGTTGTCAAAAACGCGAGCACAGATTTGGGCGCCGTCGTACCGAATTGAATGCCAACTGCCGCTAACGAGGAGCGACAGGAAGAGCGGCATGAAAAAAGTGTTTTTCATAGAACCCATGCGTATTTCCGGTAAGCACACTTTAGATGTAGCCATCGGCGAAATTGCATAAAACTTTAACGCAGCAAACGCTTTCCGATACGCCACAGCAAGGACCACTCTTTCTGAATGCGGAAGTAGGGCCGCGGTTCGGCCCCCAATTGGCGACGTACGCGTTCGATGGCCGGAAGCATACTGCCCAGAAAGTCGAAGGTAGCAACGCGTAGCTCTTCGAGAGCAAAGCGCATGGCTTCCCAAGCCAACAGAATGCCTGCTCCTGAGTTGCGCAACGTTGGGTCTTCGCCGGCCAACAGATAGTAAGCCGAATGTTCGTCCCAAACGACATAAGCTACAGCATGCGGCGCACCCGTATGGCGGTCGATAGCCCAGAATACCTCGCGGCAGTGCTGAGCGGCGAGTGCCTGGTCTAGGCGCGCTAGCAGGGAAAATGGGAACGGCGCTTGCAAGCCTTGGCGCGCATAAGAGCGGTTGTGCACGTCGTAAAAGAGCCTTAGGTCGCCCCCACGATGTACTTCCACCCGCATTGCTGCCTTGGGCAGCTTGCTGTTGCGGTAGTCAGGTGCCAGATTGGCTTGTAATGAGGCCAAATCAGTAAGCGTTGCCGTGTATGAATAGCGCGTCGTCTGCCGGAAGCCCGCCCAATAGAACGGCAGCCAATTGGCAGCCATGTAGTGGAAATCCTGTTCAAAGGCTGCTAGTGGCGGCAAATCGCAGAGGAGAGCGCGCAGCAAGGGTATTTCGCGCCGCACCGAACGAAACTCGGGCAACACATACGGCCCCATGAAGCGGCATAAAAGCGGCATAGCAACGTATAACCAACAAAGCTTCCTTTTAAGAAAGAAGGGCAAGCCTCCCACAACTTGACTACCGCGGTAGGCTAGGGCCGCCGACCAATGCTCCGGCCCACACACGGCGTCTAGATAAAAGGGTTTTAAAAAAACAGGCATATCCGGCGCGTGGGCTGCTAGGCGCCGATAGGCTTCTTGGCGCTCAATCCGCTCAGCAGTCGAATACCCAGCCATTAAAATCTAGAATTGTAGTTTAAATAAAAGCCGCCTCCTCCGGTATTGCGCCAACTCCATTCAAAACGAATCACTGAGTTGTAAAGCAATACCAGATGCAATCCAAATCCGTAGCTGCGCAGGAGGCGATTGCAAAGCGGATTTTCTGCAGCAAAGAACGGGTCGTTGACGTAGCCCGTATCGTGATGTAGAGCGAAAAACACACGAGCGGGAAGATGCGTAATGAAAGGAATCCACTTACCCAAATAGAGATATTCATCCAAGAGGCAAAAGCGCAATGTGGTCTTTTGCAAGCCGAAGTCAAGGCCGTCTACGACGAAGAATTCATAACCGCGTAGGACATCGCCGCCGTAACCCAAGGCCTGATTGTTGTTAAAAGGCGGGCGACGCCGTGGAGCGCTAAAACGCACCTTTCCGGTTAATTCTAAACTCCAACGACTGCTCCACGACCTGTAATAGTGGGCTTCGGCGCTAAGGCGAAAAAGATGTAGGTCATCGGACTTCAGCAAGCCATTTTGGCGTAGTTCTAGCGCAATCAGCCAACCCTTGAGGGGATAGGGCCGGGCGTCGCGCACGTCTGTGACCAAGCGATAGATAGCGCTCAAGTAGCGCTGTTGAGTGCGCCCTTCACCAAAAAAGTATGGATTCAGCTGATGAGCAACCGTATCGTCTATGCGATTGTGATGATATTCTGCAGTAAAGGTATGTGTAGTAAGCAATGCCGGCCTCCAATAGAGAGAAAGATGAGCATATAACCGCTGACGCAACCATAGGTCTGGATCGGAGGCGAATTGCTGGCGATTGCCTCGCGTAACATATTGTACCTCGTGATTTCGACTAAAGCCCGCAGCAGCTCGGAAGCCCAGTGTCTGTCGGCGATTAAACCACGGGCGTTCGTAAGAAGCCTCGTACCGATTGGTGTAGCCGAAATTTAAATTTAACCTGAGCACATCGGCCCAGCCACTTAGGTTGAGATGCACGGAACTGATGCCGTAATTCACCCGTTTAAGTGAGCGATTGAAGTCCGTCCACCACACGTTAAAATTGCGGTCGGCCAGTTCAAACACGGGCATAGGATAGAGGTACCATATCTCCCTCAACCAGAGGCGAACGGCTAGGCGGTTGCCCGGTTCAAGGGGTTGAAGGTTAATGGTTGAATGAGAAAACAAGCTCGTGTTCATCACCCGCAGGCGATTGCGCTCCAGAGTCTCTGCGAGAGAAGCCAGCGCCAGGGTATCTCCTGCCTTAAACTCTAATTCCCGCAAAATGAGCTCTGCTCGGGTGCGCTTGTTGCCCTCCAAAATGATAGTGTCAATGCGCACACCCAGGACATCGTCCCCAGCATTTTGGGCATTTACCACTAAAGCAGCTGCTATTTCGCAGAGCCATCCAAACGCCCACGCTACCTTCCTTCCTCGCAGGTAGAACGCTAATCGCACAACTGCCTCTTTTTTCACCGGTAAGCCTTTCCAAGGCGAAAAATACAAACTTCGTGCCCTCAATCATCCACAATTAACCTAATATCCATCAATTTAACAACGCGGCGATGCTTGCGCAGTAAAGAATAACTGCTCCTTTCAACCGCTCATAGTTCAGTTGAGGTAAAGCTTTGGCTCGTGTCCCCTGTTGGCCAATTTTCGCATAAAGATATGAAAGTCAGTGGCCAGCCTAGCTGCCTCCTCTGCTTAAGGTCTACTCTTCAACTGCAGTCTCTCACTTTAGCATATTTTTCCAAGGGAAGACAGAGAGTTAAACCTTACCTTTGCCTTAGCGGAGTGCATATTGCAGCAGTGACAAAGCATTTCATCCGCAACGTCGGGGCGAGGTCATTCAAGCCAAACAACGGCCGTCAAAAAGACGGGGTTCACTTGCCCCCTACGAAGCAAAAAAAATATATCCGAGCAGCATTTTACAGTGGAGCGATTTTGCTCCTTTCCTACCCGAACCAATGAATAAAACTGGGAGCCTATGGCAAGGCGTATCCTCATTTCCTTGACTTTTCACATATGTGTTTTCGCGGCGGCTGCTGAGTTGATGGCGCAAGTGACTCATCCGCTGCTCATCGCCGCGCTGGACAGCGCGGAGCGCGTACAATACGGAAGTTATCGCATTCGAGCCATAGAAAAGTATAGTTACGGCAACGATACTATCTTTCATCGCGGGCAAGTAGCCTTTTCTCGCTTTGAGCACTTCGACGGGCGGCGTGGTTTACGGTATGAGGCAGATCTGAGTACAAAGTATCCTCATAGTGAGCAGCATGCCCTTCATATTGTCTTTGACGGGCGCTACAAATACGTCGTCTACGGCGATAGCCTTGTTCAGCGCTATGACCTGCATCGCCTAGACCCCGAGCAATATCAATTTCACCATGGCTACATATTTTTCTTCGTGCCACTTTTGATGCATGAGCCCACAGTGCGCAAATATTACGGCATGCGCCAAGACTTCGGCATTCCACCCTACCAAACTTTAGGCGATACGCTCATTGGCCAGAAGCCATGCACGCTCATAGGCGCAAACTGGACGAAAACAGATACATCCCAGGGACGCCTTCATTACCGAGTGCTCTTTGGCATCGAGCGACACAGCGGCTTGCCTACGTATTTCCGCTATCGCTCCTGGGAAGAGCGCCACGCTAAGGAGGAGGTGATGCCAAAACGGCAAGAAGAGGTGCCACGGGACAACCTCTCTGCTTGGTTTGCACAAGAAGAAAGTCTCCCTTCGAGTTATTTATTGGAGATTTTTGTAGAGGATTATACCCCTACCTTACCGCCAAACAACTTTTACTTAGATTGGCAAGGGCTGCCCAAAAGTTACGAGGTGCGCGAATTTTACGATTGCTACAACCGCCAGGTCATCCGCCCGCGCTTGTTCGAAGGACTTTGAAAAGAAAATAATTCCTTCCTGCAAGCAGAGAGAAAACTAATGCAAGGGTCAAAAATTGAGGGGTTAAGCAAGCTAACAGCCGCATTATTGGATGAGTCAGCCATTTTATCAGAACTTTGGCGCACTTTTTGGACTGAAAAATACATTCACTCATTTTTTTCGGGATAAATAGAGGTTCTTCTCTTGCTTGACCAGCAGAAGCTGAGGGCCATTGCCCGACATGCTAGCTTTTTTCAACGGATCTGTATGTGTTTTTTCCTTCTATGCGCTTAATCTCCCGTAAAATTTGGAGCATTCTCTTCATCGCGTTAAGCCTGCCAACGCTTTACGCGGAGAAGAAAGTAACTTTTTGCCTGCCAGTGGTGAACAATGCCAAACCGGGTGAAGTAGTGAACCTGCCCGTGCGGGTAGCAAATTTCGACAGTATTGTTGGAGTACAATTTGTTCTGCAATGGGATCCGAATGTGATCAATTATCTGAGTGTGTTGAATTTCAATCTTCCGAGCTTAACAATAAATAATTTTAATACAAACGAAACAAGCCAAGGTATTTTGCGATTTTCTTGGAATACGACCAACGTAAAGACCGGCGTATCGCTTCCTGACAGTACTTCTATTTTTATAGTAAAATTCGGTGTCAAAGGTCAAAATGGGCAGGGCACGCCTGTAGTATTTACGGAAATTCCGCCTACGGATTTCGAAGTGACGAAAGCCGGAAATCCAGTTACTCCTCCGCCTCTGCGCATGAAAGACTGCTTCTTAAAACACGGATACGTCGCCGTTGGCTTTTCAGTAAATACCGTTGCAAGGCCGAACGGCGCCGAGCTTCTTTCCCTTCGAGTTTGCCCAAATCCCTTTTTAGAAAGCACCGTTGTTGCATTTGAACTGAGCAGCGTAGCGGAAATTTATCTGCTCTTAATCGATGCTGCTGGGAGAGAAGTTAAAAGTTGGCACTCTGTGCTTCCGGAAGGCCAGCATGGCATAGAAATTGCCTCTTCCCAGTTGCCAAGAAGTGGTGTTTACTTTTTAGTCCTTCATACGAAAACTCAGGTAAGTATTCAGCCTTTGGTTCGACTATGACGAGTTCCTTATTCCTTCATCATCCCTATTTTTCATTAAAGATGAGACCGATTTTCCCTACGCTTCTTGCGGCAAGTCTGTTAATCAGTAGCGTGGCAACGTCAGGCCAAAGCCTGATTACTACTTTCTCGCCGTCTTCTTTGAACGCCAACTACGGTGACACTATAACGCTGCAATTGAAGGTACAAAACTTTACCAACATTGCCTCTTTGCAGTTTCCGATCACTTTCAACAACACACTGTTAGAATTCGTGAGCCTAACCACCACGACGTTGCCAGGCTTTACAGCGGCTAACTACAATGTACAGCCTGGGAAAGTCACGGTGTCGTGGTTTCCGGATGCCTTTCAATACCCGAATGGTTTAACGCTGGCTAATAACTCGACACTTTTATCACTTCGTTTTCGCATAAAGCAAGCAGGTTCATCGGTTGTGAATTTAGCCAACGTATCGCCAGGCATTGAGGTAGTGCGCAACGGCCAGAACGTCCAGGTCAACTTTAGCAACGGTGGAGCAACGGTCGTAGGCACAGGAGGGCCGCCGGCAAATTTTCAAATCCGCGCCAATAAGCTCTTCATAGAGAAAGGCAAGGTAGGTTGCATGCCCATCACCGTCAAGGGATTCAAGGACATCGTTTCCCTCTCCTATGTCATGCATTGGGATACTGCCGTACTGCGCTATCAAAGCACGGGCGCCTACAACTTACCCTTTCTAGATGCCTCCACTTTTAGTGTACAGCCTCCGAATTCGAATAACCTGATTTTGAGTTGGTACGACCAAAATGTTACAGGCGTTACGCGCCCAGACGGAGCTGCTATCTATGAAGTGTGTTTCCGCGCCATTGGCCCTGTAGGCAGCTATTCTGTCATCACGATTGACGCCAAAGGTTTTCCTCCCAGTGGAGGAACGCAAGAGGAAGCCATCGATAAGAACAGTAAGAATGTTTGGGAACCCGGCACTGCCGTACGAGACACCATTTTTGTAGTAGCGCCTCCTCCTGATTCAAATTCGGTGCATTTTATTGCAGAAAAAGATACTATAGTGAAAGGAAACTCGGGTTGTGTAGACATTCGCGTGAAAAATTTCAAAGACATCAGTTCTATTCAACTAGGCATTACCTATAACCCGAGTTTGCTGCAGCTGAATCCTCCCATTCAGTTCGGTTCAAATCCGTTAGGGCTCAACGCCTCTATGTTCAACACCAATCCCCCTGGTGAAGTACGGTTCACCTGGTTTGACCCGAACGGAATAGGTAGAACCCTTCCAGATAATACTATCATCTTCAGCCTTTGCTTTACTGCCGTTGGCGATACCGGAAAGACATCGCCCGTCAACTTTGTTGGTTTCAGCGGATTCCCCATCGAAGTCTTCCAAGATAAGAAGGGTGAAATAACGCCTTGGTTGATCAACGGCAGGGTGTACATAAGTGCCCTGATTCCGCCAGTGCTTCAGCTGAAGCCCTCAAATGCAGCTTGCAATGGCTCAGCAACGGGGTCCATTTCTGCTCAGCTTATTCAAGGTGGGCCTGCAACAAACTTTAGTTGGACAGGTCCCAGCGGCAACGGAACAACTACCGATACCCTGATCAAGAACTTATTGCCCGGTACCTACACTATAACAGTAACCGTAGCTAGTGGCTTAACGGCTACGGGTACGGCTACGGTAGGCCAACCGCAACCCATTTCATCCAACGCGACCGTGGTCAATGTAACCTGCCCGGGTGGTCAAGATGGCTCCATCACCCTAACTACTTCGGGAGGAAACCCTGGCTATACATACGACTGGGTCGGGCCCTCATACACGAACAAAACAACTAGCCCAAGCATTACGGGTTTAGCCGCGGGAGCATATAGTGTGACCATATCTGACACCAAAGGCTGCACCCATACACTTTCAGGTGTACAGGTAGCGGCCCCTGCTCAAATTCAGATTACGCAATCGTTAGTGGTCATCAATCCTGTGTCTTGTCACGGAGGCAACAATGGTTCTATTGCACTTCCTAATCCCACCGGAGGCACGGGCGCTCATACTTTCTCTTGGAGTGGCCCAGGGGGATTCACCGCTACGACCAAAAACATCTCTGGCTTAGTAGCCGGCACCTATACCTTAACGGTGCGCGACGCAAATCAGTGCTCGCGAAGCTTTAACTACGAGGTAACGCAGCCGCAGTCGCCTCTTTCTGTAACGCTCTCGGGGACGCCAACGCCTGCTACTTGCTTTGGCACAAACAACGGCTCTGCTGCAGTAACGATAGCAGGCGGCACCTCTCCCTACAACGTACAATGGAGGTTAGGCACCCAAACCGTATCTACAAGCCTGAATCCGAATAATTTAGCGCCGGGCTCTTACACCGTAATTGCTACAGATGCTCGAAATTGTTCGGCCACCCTTAGTACACCCGTCGTCGTAGGAGGGCCCACTGCAGCTATTTCCGCAAACCCAACTGTCCAACACGTTAAGTGCCCAGGCGGAAATGACGGCTCTATTACGTTGGCTCCAAGTGGTGGTAATGGAGCTCCTTACACAGTACAATGGCCAGGTAATCAGACGGGCACAACGCTTCAAAACCTTAGTGGTGGTTCTTACATACCTACAATTACAGATAGCAAAGGGTGTACCGTAGAAGCACCGCCCATCGTCGTTAACGTGCCTCAGCCCATCTCGGTCAGCAGTGTCGACATTAAACCTCAGGACGGTCTGACGCTTGGCTCTATCACATTGAACAATGTAAGCGGAGGCACGGCACCACTGTCGTTCCGTTGGAAAGGCCCAAACAATTTCACGTCCAATCAACAAAATATCAGTGGGCTCTCTTATGGAACTTATAGTTTGACTATCACAGATGCCAATAATTGTACGGCAACATTCACTTATGAAGTTCCTACGACTAATATTTTAATTGGAGCTACTGTCAGCAACATTCAAGGTGCTTGCAATAACGACGGGTGTATAACGATTAACATTCCTGCTGGTGCTGTTCCTCCTGTATCCATTATGCTGAGCAAATTGCCGCCGAATCCTTCTAATCAAACAATTTTTCCGAATAAGGACACTTTCCAGATTTGCAATTTGCCCTCCGGGCAATACGAGGTTGGCTTGGCAGACGGCGCAGGGAATAACTTTGTCCTTAAGGATATTGTTATTACTCAGCGCGAGCCGGCAGTGGTGGGTTCGTCGTTTACTCCTCCCTTCGACGATATGAAAAATGGCGTTATTACCTTGACGCCCATACCGTCGAATGCCAATCTAATTTATAGATGGCAACACGGGCCCACGACGCCCGTTGTGAATAATCTGGATTCGGGCACTTATGTAGTTACTGTCACAAACGTTAATTCGGGTTGCACTAGCGTCTATAATTTCGTCCTTGTGCGCACATATGCATCTTTCGAATGCAAAGTCGTGCAAATAACGCCAGCTACGTGTGCCAATGGGAGCAATGGTGCTGCTATTATCTCCGTAACGGGAGGTGATGGGCCTACTTATCAGTTTCAGTGGAGCGGACCGGGTGGTTTCTCTGCCACGATGCAGAACCTTACCCAAGTGCCCCCAGGGGTATATACGTGTACAGTCATCGACGAAAGCAAGGTGGCGCGACAGTGTCCTACAGTGACTATTCCTTCCCTATCGCAGGTTACAGTAGCTAATGTCAACGTTTTGTCTAACTACAATGGCTTTGCGGTAAGTGGCGCTACGGTTTGCGATGGCGTAGCATCGGTTGTAGTCAATGGCCATGTGGGTAATTTTACTGTAAGTTGGAATAATGGTGTCAACACTCCGATAAACAATAGACTGTGCGGCGGTCCCTACAGCGTCACGGTAACCGATTCTCTTGGGTGTACAGCCACGTGGCAGGGCAATTTGACGTTCCCGCCTTCCATCGTAGGTAGTTCAGTTACACAAAGTAATTATAACGGGTTTGGCGTCAGTTGCGATGGTCACTGTGACGGTAGGGTTTCGGTGTCGGCTGTTGGAGGTGTGCCGCCTTACCGGATTCAATGGCCCACTGGACAGGTGGACGTCAATGTGCCGTTGGGAGGCTTCTCTACGGCTACTCAGCTGTGTGGCGGCGAGCATCGCGTGACGATTACCGACGCTAACAAGGTACAGAGTATCCTTACTTTTACTGTTACTGAGCCTGCGCCGTTGGAGTTTCAGTACTCTTTCTTGCCTCCTGAGAATTTCTCCCTCTGCGATGGAGAGGTGATTGCCCTCGTATCGGCGGGTATTCCACCGCTTTCCTTCACGTGGTCGTCCCTGACCACCGGGAAAAAAGGAAACGAAGCACGAGCAGAGAATCTCTGCCCGGGTGAGCTGTTAGAGTTTATTGTTAAGGACGCCAACGGCTGCTTGGCTACGGGTCGAGCCCGAGTGCCTTATCCTCCTGATGGGTGTTTCTTAGTGCGCCCGGTCATTACACCCGCCGGCAGCGATGGACAAAACGACTACGCGCTCATTACTTGCATCGAAGATTATCCTGTAAATACCTTTGAGGTATACAACCGATGGGGGCAACTCGTATACCAGGTGGAGGGCTACGACAACAACACGAAACGCTGGGAGGGTCGTACCAGCAAAGGTGCTGTCCTGCCTGAAGGTGTTTACTATTACGTCTTGAAAGTACTTATTCAGAACGAACCTCACGAATTTAAGGGCTCTATCAATCTTATTCGTTAATGCTCTATTCTTGCGTTCGTCCGGCACCTTCCATAAGAAAAGAAGCGGGCGAGTGCACCAACAGCCTCACATAATTTTCCCATTAACGATTTTGCCATGAAAAAAATCACTTACGCCTTGATGTTTGGCCTCTGGGTTACACATGGATTCACCCAAGAGCAGGCCATTTATTCTCAGTATCAGGTTTTCCAAAACCTTATTAACCCTGCTGTCGCGGGATTTGGCAACGAATTCCTCTTTTTAGCAAATGCGCGTCATTCTTGGGCTGGTTTTCCTGGCGCACCGCAAAGCTATACATTCCTCTATACCGGTCCAGTGGGTGATAAGTTAGGGCTTGGCGGTAGTTTATTCACTGAACATGTTGGAGACCAGGTTGTTTCGCGCCTCCAAGGTATTTACTCCTTTCGCTTCAAAATAGACCGCGCAGAAGTAGGCCTGGGCTTAACTACAGAGTTTCTGCGCCGCCGGCTGAACAATAATATATTGACCAATCCTCTAGTAGATGCGCGCGATGACGTGCTCGAGGCGGGCGTAGTCGGCCAACAAATTTTTACTTCTTCCTTCGGGGCGCACCTATTGTACGATGAGGCTATGTTTATCAGTATTGTGCTGCCTACTGCTATCCGTGCTCGCCTAGACGAAATACCCACAGAAGAACCGCGAGACGAAACGGGGGCAGGTCTACGCCATTTCATTCTCCAACTCGGTGGCATACTCAACTTCTACCAACACAATTTCAAGCTGTTACCCTCCATTGCCGTGCGGAGCATTCGCGACGTACCTTTCCAAGTAGACCTTAATCTTCAAAGCCACTTCATGGAAGGCAAACTCATCGCAGGCATCACTTATCGGCCAAACACCCGCGGCTCTATGGCATTTCTCATAGGCACTCGATTCAATCGCTTCAACCTGTTCTACTCGTACGACCTCTCTTTTGGGCCGTTCCAGCAGTACAATTTCGGTTCACACGAGCTTTCCCTCGCCTATACGTTCAAGCGCAAAAAACCACCAATACCTATTCAAAATACAAACATCTATCAACAAGCCCAATAATCCATCCGAGGAAGGTGTTGGCCTTGACGTCGAGCCTCTTTACAAAAATCTTGTAAAGAGGCTTTTTCCTCTTTATGGCAAATGCTCTAAAAATGGAAAGGCGCCGCGTCAGTGCAATGCAGAGGCGGCGCCTCCCATAGTAGTTGCTCAGACGTCTTCCTTGCTGCCTACTGAATGCGCACAGGAAACTCTACTTCGGCGTCTACACTTCCTGTTTCGTCAGGATTAGAGAGCAGTTTGTTCGGATTGTGCCGCAGAGTAATCAACACTGAACCTGTAGAAGCTCCTTTGGTCGTCCAGCGCGTCTTCAAGCGGAAAGGCCGGCCTTTGGTGTCGGCATCCGTAGGCGTAATGGTCAGTTGAAGCGCTCCATTGATGCGATAGACCAAAAGATGGTCGTCGCTTTCTCTTTCGATCTCTGGCGTAACATTCACTTCAGGCGATTTGCTGCGGTCGTAGAAATATACCTGAGCGTCGTATTCCTTGTTGCGCGCCAAGATAATATCCTCTACAGTCGGCGGCAGACCTCCATCGCCGTCAGGGTCGTTCCAGGTAAAGCGCCTGTCTATAGAGCCATCTGTGCTTTTTAACTGTACAACCACTGTGGTAATTACCTCGTTTTCAGTGTCGTCTTCTTTTTTGCAAGCAGTGATAAGAGCGCTTGCAATGAAGCAAAAGAGGATTGTTTTTACAAACGAGCGATTCATGGTGAGATTTTTTTTTTATTGGTGAAGGGAAATAAGTCTACCAGACCCTCTCGTCTAGGCGATTTTGCTAAAAATGCCATTTGCTCCAGATACTAATGTTAGTACCAGGTTCATCCGTGAAAAACCGAAAGAAATTCAAATATTCGCGATAGCGAACGTTTGTCAAGTTGCGCACCATTAGGCCAGCCTCTAAGTAGCGTTGGCGAGATTTTTTCGCGCGAAAAGCATGCGCGATTTCTGCGCTCCAAAGAGTAAAAGCTGGCGGTGCGTTCGACAGCAGACCACTTGCAGGGATGCGCGTTTGTCGGAGCGTAGTAGTGGCCAGGATACGAACGAGCGTACTAGGCGTTTGGGAGGCACTGCTCTCTGGTTTTGACCAGGAGAGTCCATATTGAAAGCGATCGGCTGGCATAAGCGGAAGCCAGTCGCGCGGCGAAGGTCCTTCAGCAGAGTCGGAAAGGAAGCGGTAAGCGCGCAAGAGCGAGGCATGCCCTTCTATATGTAGAGCGCCAATCAAGGGAAGCGACAGCGAGACATCGACTCCGGAGAGAACCGCATCAGCCTGAGTGTAGAAGTAGGCTGGAAAAGCCCCGCGCGAAGTTAGCACGAAGGTGCGCTGCGGATCTAGGTAGATGAAGTTTTTCACTCGATTGCTGAAGAGCGTCAGGGTAGCCTGTATGCGTTGTCGCCTGTACTGCGCGCTCAAATGCGTGTTCCAGCTTCTTTCAGCCTTTAAGTCAGGGCGCCCTTCCTCGTAAGTAGCTGCGCCGTGGTGTACGCCGCGAGCAAACAGTTCGTTGACGTGTGGTGGCCGCCAGGCATAGCCAGTATGGAGCATTAGGCGCATGTATGCGCCAAAAAGCCTTGCGACACCGAGATTTGCAGATACGCCGCCAAAATGAACTGTCGTATCTACGTTGTAGAATGCTCCAGTAGTCTTTGCAGCGGTTCGGCGATAATCGGCGCGCAAACCTAGTTCTACTTCCCAAGGTTTGGGAAAATGTCTCCATCGTTCGAGCCACCACAAACTAGCGCCCCAACTCTGGTAGTCGGGAATAAGGCCGCCGCGCCCAACTAAATTATACTGATACAGCAGCTGAGCGCCAAGACCTCCTTCCCAATGGGAAATCGGTAGGTGTTTTAGGGCGACGTCGAGCATATGCGTCCAAATGCGGAAGCGCTGCTGTGGCTTAGTGGAGAGGTTATCGGTGCGACGCACAATGTCGTACTCTTCGCGTCGATTGAATTGTAAGGCATACTGAGTTGAGCATTTCCACTTTTCTGCTAGCGATCGGCTGGCCCGATGACGCACCATGTAGTGGTGAATGCGTTGAAAGGGTCGCCCTATGTCGAAAGTGAAGCGGTTGTCGTTGTTCAGCGGACTTTGACTTTCGATAGCTCGCCGCAGGTCGGTGAGATTTCCAACGTGTGCTGCTTGCAAAATACCAATGCGCTGGCTGAAACGACTTATAACGGTCTCATGGCGCCAGGCACCTGTTTTTCCTTCTGCTGTGATGGCGAAATTCATTTCGGCTAAACCAGTATTGCCCAACCAATAGTCTGGCGCGCGCAAGTTGCCGCTGCGTTTCACTGAGCCTTGTAGTCGAAGGGCCAAAGCACGGCGCGAGGCCTTCCAGTCCGCACTGCCAGCCAAGACACCGCTCCAGCCATTGCTGTGCAAGCCGCCATACAACCATCCCGACATGCCCGGCTGCTGGCGCAAGGACGCAGGTTCCACAACGATTGCACCAGCCATAGCGCCTATTCCGTAGCGAACTCCAGCTGCTCCTTTTACTACTGAAATCCGCTGAGCAGAGAAAGGGTCTATTTCTGGAGCGTGCTCAGCGCCCCATTGCTGCCCTTCCAACGGCACGCCGTGCGCAACGATAACAATGCGATTAGAGTGAAGACCGTGGATTACTGGCTTTGCAATGGTTGTTCCCGTATTTAACACGGACACACCCGCCAAATCGCGCAGTGCTTCACCTAGCGGTAAACTCTGCCTTGGTGCTAGCGATTCACCGCTCAACGTTTCCAAGGCCTGGATTGGCATCGGCGCAGCCGCCTGTGCTTGTACGACGACTTCCTTGAGGACATGATGGCGCAGATAAAAATGAAAGACCTGGTTTTCCAACAGTCGAATTACCTGCCTCTCGTGCTCACACGCAATATGGCTAACTACTACTGTGTAGAGTGAATCTTCGCACAGGTCAGGAATCAAAAAAGCGCCCGTTTCGTCGGTTAAAGCACCGCGATGCGTACCAATAACCCGAACAGCGGCGAAGGCCAACGGCTCGCCTGTGTCGGCATCCCAAACCATACCGCGCAGAGGAATATCGCAATGTTGCGCTCCGAGCCATAGCGAGCTACTAAAGACGAGGCTCACTGCGCCCCATACGCGCACTATTTGAGCAATCATCTCTTCTTTTCTTTTGGAAACAGTTGGAAATAAGAGCAAGGACGCTCTTTGCTTCTCGCTCCAAACACGCCTTGCACTTCCTTTTTTACCTTAGGAAGTTGCATGCTAGCTCACGGGCGTTTCGAGAAAGTCACCTCTCTAGAGAAGAAATCCTCTACTCAAAATGAGGTGGCGCACGCGACCACTTAGAAGTTAGCTGGGCGGAAGCAATAGTTTTTAAAGGGGCGGTAGCTTCGTTTGAAATTTCTAGGGAGAAGAAAACTATAATTGGAACGCCTGTTGGCAAATCGAGTGTCGAAAATAAAAAAGCACACGCCCAACAGAAGTCAACGCTGTAACGTTCATCGTGCAAGTGGTAGGGATGCGCCTTATCGTACTTCGCCAAGCACAGCGGCGCCTGATGATGTTCGCAGTCAAACAGCCGATGCCCTATTCTCAGCCCGCTCGAGGCTAAGAGTGAAAGGCTCAACAGCAGAGCATAAAAAAGCCGAGTGGCTGAGACCATACCACAAAGGTATTGCCAAGCAAGAAAACGCCCAAGGCAACTGGATAAAAAATTGCCTTTACAAACGACGGCTCATACTCTCGCAGAAAGATCGGCGCTTTATTAGTCACCCACGGCCAAGAAAAGCTCTTTTGTCCAAATCCTTGGGTGGCGATTGAACTGCTGGCAATTTTAGGCACTATATTCGCGGAGTATTTCTTCATCTGCTTAAGTTTAATCCTACTCTTCCTTTTGTATCTGGAAAGCTCGCTGCCTATGCGTTTGTTTGCTCTCGTCGCCTTACTTCTATGCCCTATTCGAGGGAAACACGACGTTGGCGTCTTGGACGTGCCCTCAGCCTTGTTGTTAGGGATCGACATTTCGCACCATCAACGGCGCATAGACTGGCAGCGCTTGGTTGAAAACAGTGAGCTGCACTTTGTATTCGTTAAAGCGACAGAAGGAGGCGACTTCGTAGACACACTCTTTGCCGAAAATTGGGCTATCCTGCGTCAAATGGGTATTCGGCGTGGGGCGTACCACTATTTTCGGCCGAACCGCGATGGTGTGCTTCAGGCCCAGCACTTTTTGAAGGCTACTCACTTCGAGCCAGGAGACCTAGCTCCTGTACTCGACCTAGAAACCACCGATGGATTGCATCCCGATATTGTGCGGCGCGAAGCATTAGAATGGCTAGATTATGTAGAAAGAACCTTGCACATACGTCCTATAGTCTACACTAACTTAAACTTTTACGAACGGCACCTAGCAGGTTACTTTGAGGACTATCCGCTATGGATTGCGCGCTACGCAGAAGGGCTTCCACAACTGAGGACGCACCGATGGCATTTCTGGCAATTTACGGAAAAAGGGCGATTGCCTGGCATCCCGCGTCCGGTAGATCTAAATGTATTTCGCGGTACACCGAGCATGCTCGAACGCCTATGCTGGTACCCAAAGGGAGAAAAACCATCCCTCGCTTCGCTCAAGGCGCCTTGAAGGCCTGAGACAGCTGCGTGCAGGCGCATTCATCGCAACAAAAACGTCCATCTGCAGGGCAGGTGGTGGGCCACAGAAAAAGTGCAGGGGTGCCGACAATTAGAGGTTAGCGAGGCGAGCTGTACGTTAAGCCATGAAAGAAGGGCTTAACGGCCGCATTAGCCTTGGTCATGAGGATACGCCCGAGCCAACGGCGCGATTGTTCTCCCAAACGGGAGGAAAAGCAAGCATTGACCTACCTTTACTGAGCAAAAGTGTTCTCCAACGCATTTCCGCCTATGCCTTTTTCACCGTCTGAGCTCATTCTCAATCCTGATGGAAGTGTCTACCACCTGCATCTGCTTCCCGAACAGGTAGCACCCGTCATCATCACAGTTGGCGACCCAGGTCGCGTATCCAAGGTAAGCGCATGCTTCGATGCCGTAGAATGCCGCGTACACAAGCGCGAGTTCATCACGCATACAGGTCGCATCGGTCAGATGCGCTTGAGCGTCATCTCGTCGGGCATTGGGCCAGACAACATAGATATCGTAGTCAACGAGGTGGATGCAGTGTTCAACATAGATCTAAAGACGCGCGAAGTGAAGGACGAGTTAACTGCGTTAACGTTCATTCGCCTAGGCACTGCAGGTGGCCTCCAAGCGGAAATTCCAGTAGACGACTGGGTTGTTTCTGTAGGAGGTATAGGGTTGGATGGACTAATGCTCGCTTATCAGGCTCGAGAATTGTGGGAACACCCAGTGGCAAAAGCCTTACAAGAGCACTTTAAGCCCGCAGGAGGATTTCTATCCCCGCCCTACTACGCTGCCGCAAACGAAACGCTGCTTAAGCATTTTGCAAAGACTTTTCACCAGGGCTTCACGGCTACGCACGGCGGTTTCTACGGACCACAAGGCCGACAACTGCGCGCGATCGGTCGACTGCGCAATTACTTGGATTATTTGCAACGCTTCGAATACCAGGGTTTTCGCGTGCTCAATTTGGAGATGGAAACCGCAGCGCTCTTCGGCCTTTGTCAACTACTGGGGCATCGGGCCGCATCGGTGAGCGCCATCATTGCCAATCGAGCTCTAGGGCGCTTTAGCAACGACCCTGATGCCACGGTGCAACGCCTCATCGAAGCAACTCTTGCGCAGTTATCAGATCTAGCGCCCTGAACGCAAATTCGTGCGCGCTCTGCCCAGAGCAAACATCTGACGCCTAAGGGTTAGTGCTGTGCGCTCCTGCTCACTCAAACATGCAGGCGGCCGCTGCAGCATCCGGTCTAACTCGGCCAGTATCTTAGGCAAGGGTTGCCAATAGATGCGCCGCGAGTCTAGAATATCGTCCAGCAATAGTTCTTTTATACGCCTTAGTTCGGGCTGAAATAGAGGCGCTTGCCGATAGACTTCATCTAAACGCTGCAGAGCTATCCAATGATGTCCTGCACCAAGGTTGCTAACACTTTCTGTTACGTTTAGCGGAAAGACCCACACTGGCAGAGGCGACTCCATGCTGTCTAAAGGATAAATTTCCAAACAATATTGAACAAAATCGTCGTCTTGTTCACCTTTGGTCTGCTTGACCTCTTGCGCTAGTGAGTTGTAATCGAGGGCGATGGTATGTCCAAGTAAACGAAAATAGCGCAAGTATGGATGTAGCCAGTTCAACGTAGGGCGTATCTCAGGTGCAGAGCGCTGCAGACCGTGGCGTAGGGCGAGTTGCAGAGTATTACGGAGGGCAAGGCCTTCGCGCAAGTGTTGGGCCAGTGCGCTGTCGGTAAGTACCTGCTGCGCGTGCCAACTCAATAGTCGTTGGGCATTAGCCCGCCCGAAAAGCGCTTGTAGGCGTTTTTCATGTCGCCATCGAAGTAGGTCTTTTCCGTCAGCCTCCTGAGGTTGGACAAAACCGCCAAAAACCCAGCCCGTGCGCCCTTCGAGCGTGCGCACGCGCAACCAAGGTTCCCAGAGAAGGGAATCACCAGCGTAAACACCGGTAAAATAAGGACTGACCTCGCCCAAGTCGTTAAGCGCCGTGCCCTCCGGAAGATGTTGTACCGTTGAACTACTTTCTTCGGGCCGTTCTCGAAGCTGAGTAGTTGAATAAACGCGCAAGTTGGCATTTGAGTGGGCGTCAAAAGCGCCATTGCATGCACCCGCCAGTAGCGCAAGGCAAAACCCTAGGAGGCCGTAATGTATGCATAAGAGACAGTAAACCAAACGATTCATTGCTATAGTGGCCTTCGAATATTGTCGCAAAGGGAGCATAGAGCATCCAAGGATATGGCATTTTTTTGTAGGTCTTTCATTCACGGCTGTTTTCGAAGGATTTTTTTACCTCCTTCCACTCTGACTTTTATACGGAGAAAAGCCAAGAATTACCTTAGGATTTAGGATAGAAAGAACGCATATCTGAATCCAATTCATTTGTGTAAAGTGGTCCTTGGTATACTCAAACCTAGAGGTACGCGTGCGAGGCAAAACACCCCTTCCTTTGGGCACTATCGTTTATCCAAGGAGAGCCCTTTGAACATTCTGTAATCGCTCGATTGAGCAGGTGAATTAGCTTAGGGATTCCTCCGTTGCACCGAGCATTTTGACATAAAGCACATTATGTAGGGATATTCGCTGTTATGTATTAACGTTTCAGCAGCACGTACACATTGG
This sequence comes from Saprospiraceae bacterium, assembly GCA_025055285.1. Classification (GTDB taxonomy): domain Bacteria; phylum Bacteroidota; class Bacteroidia; order Chitinophagales; family Saprospiraceae; genus M3007. The sequence continues at coordinate 1,612 of JANWXM010000013.1, read as the reverse complement.
CAGAAAGTGCTTCTCAAATAGCGCAGATGCTAACGAGACAACCCAGGCTGCACCTGCGAAACATCGGCGAGCAATAGAAATCAGCTCTGCATTGCAGCTAAAGCTCCTGCGGAGCAGCGCGAGAGCCTGTAGAAGCTTTGAATAAGTCAGCACGCCATTCATGCCCAGTCGTATTTCGTTGTTTCCGCCTGGAGGCGTCAACCTTGCACGGTAAGAGCGTCCTGGGTCATGCGGGAGCACTCGCGGTACGGCATTGGGAAACTGCAGCGGAAAACAGAACCTGCTTAGGAAGGTTCTACGCCTATAGTCAGATACAGTATGAGAACAAGCAGCCTGCGCATTTTCGGCCTACCTTCTGCGGAGGCCCTTTGCTTGACCAATAATTTCACTTTTTCAAAATCGTTGTGTCAACGGCAGAAGTGAAATTTTTCTGTCTTTTGCAACAAAATCAGGACTATTTATGAGACAAAGCCGAATCTTCTTTGCGTTCTGCCTTTTACTCCTCTTCTCCTGTCGCTCTGCCAAAACCGGCGGTGGCAAAGACGACGGCATCATCGAAGTCGTCTTCCTGCACCTCAACGACGTCTATGAAATCTCGCCGCTCTCCGATGACTCGGGCGGGCTGGCGCGCGTGGCGGCTATCCGACAAAGCCTCAAAGCCAAAAACCCGAATACCTATACCCTGTTGGCAGGCGATTTCATCAGCCCTTCGGTCATCGCGACGCTGCGCCACGAGGGCAAGCGCATCCGCGGGCGGCATATGGTGGACGTGCTCAATACGTTGGGCGTAGATGCTGTCATCTTTGGCAACCACGAATTTGACTACGACTACGAGGACTTGCAGGCGCGCCTCAATGAGTCTGACTTCCCCTGGTTGGGCACAAACCTGCGGCTGGTGCAGGGCGACTCGGTCGTCGGGCCCTTTTTCAAACAGCGCCCTGGCGGGCAGCGCGAGGCCTGTCCGGACTATAAGATCGTGGAGTTTACCGACGCCGACGGCACGCGCCTGCGCGTAGGGCTGTGGGGCGTAACGGTAACCGTCAACCAGAAACCCTATGTGCGCTACGAAAACCCGTTGGACGCGGCTCAGCGCATGTACGAAGCCCTGCGCGGCCAGTGCGACGTCCAGGTGGGTCTGACGCATCTGGACATCGAGGACGACCTCAAACTGGCTGCCCGGCTGCCCGGCGTGCCGCTTATCCTGGGCGGGCACGACCACGACAACATGCTGCACAAAGTAGGCCCGACGACCGTGGCTAAAGCCGACGCCAACGCGCGCACCGTTTACGTCCATCGGCTGCGCTACGACAAACGCAAGGGCACGGCTCAGGTGCGCTCCGAGTTGCGCCGCATAGACGGCAGCCTCCCGGAAGAACCCAACACAGCGTCCGTAGTAGCCAAATGGGAGAAAATCAAAGAAGATGCGCTCAAAAGTGCCGGCTTCGACGCGCGAGCAAAGGTCGTCTCCCTCACAACGCCTTTGGACTGCCGCGAAGCCCTCATCCGCCACCAGCAGGCGCCCGTCGGTCAAATCATTCTGGAGGCCATGCTGGCGGCCGCGCGCGAAAAACCCGAATGCGCGCTCCTCAACAGCGGCTCCATCCGCGTAGAC
>JANWXM010000012.1 GCA_025055285.1 Saprospiraceae bacterium | reverse complement strand
TCGAAACATCCTTTCCCTGCTTTCCTACTGGGATTTTTATTCATGATTTTCTACTTTTGGGGTGCGGAAGATGCAATTGAGCTTTATTGAGCATCGTTTCCTCAGGTCTGCGTTCCTCAGTGGCTAAGTAAATGAGATCAGGTTTCCGGACTTTTCCACAAAAATCAGTCGACAAAGAGCATGAACTTATTTTCGATGCCGCGGCAGCAAAGATCTCAACCGATTGCTCTTTCCATGCGTTGAAGGAGTTAATATGCTACCGCAAGTTAACCTTGTTTGGTTCAAACGCGATTTGCGACTAAGCGACCACGAGCCACTCCAGCGCGCTATCGAAGCAGGGTTGCCGGTGATTCTTTTGTATTGCTTTGAGCCGTCGTGGATGCGCGCACCCGACAGTGATGAGCGGCATTGGCGTTTTGTGTGGCAAAGTGTGGAAGAAATGCGGCATCGCTTATTGGCGCGAGGCATTCCGCTTTACGTTTTTTGCGCCGAAGTACTCGACGTGCTGGATGCACTGCGGTCAGTTGTTGAGATCAAAACTATTTTTTCTCATGAGGAGACAGGCAACCGAATTACGTTTGACCGCGACCGAGCGGTAGCGGCCTTTTGCCGGCGCCACGGCATAAATTGGCTAGAAACACCTACTGGCGGCGTTACGCGGCGACTCTACCACCGCAACGGCTGGGAGAAGGCGTGGTTGGAGCGGATGAGCCGCCCAACAGTAGAACCTGATTGGGCAAATTTTACGCCCTTTTATTTGCCTGAGAAGTGGTTGGCCGCTTTCCCTCAAAAGCAACTCCCTACAGGCCTTTTCACTCCTAGCACAGTTTTCCAACCTGGCGGCGAGGCGGCAGGATGGCGCTACTTAGAAAGTTTTCTTTACGAACGCAGCCATCAATATTTTCGCAATATTTCCAAACCTGAAGCGGCTCGCCGAAGCTGTAGCCGGATTTCACCGTACCTCACTTGGGGCAATCTCAGCATGCGCCAAGTGTGGCAGGCTACGCGCGCGGCGATGGAGCGCACGGGAGATCGCTACAATTTGGGAGCCTTCGTTAGTCGCCTGTTCTGGCATTGCCACTTTATCCAAAAGTTTGAGACTGAGTGCCGCATGGAATTCGAGAACCTCAACCGAGGATTCAATACCATCCGCACCGAAATTAACGAAAGATGGGTAGCTGCTTGGCGCGAGGGCCGAACGGGCGTGCCTCTTGTAGATGCCTGTATGCGCTGTGTGATGGCTACGGGCTATCTCAACTTTCGAATGCGTTCCATGCTGGTATCTTTTTTGACCCATCACCTATGGCAGCCTTGGCAGGCAGGCGTTCACCATCTCGCACGTCAGTTTCTTGACTACGAACCAGGCATCCATTACGCTCAGTTCCAGATGCAGGCTGGAACGACAGGCGTGAACATGGTGCGCATCTACAACCCAGTGAAACAAGCGGCTGAACACGACCCTGAGAGTCTCTTTATCAAAAAGTGGGTGCCTGAACTGGCGGCTCTCCCTGCGCCGTTTGCTCGCGAGCCCTGGCGAATGACACCGCTTGAAGCGGCTTTTTACAATTTTCGACTGGGACAAGACTACCCGCTACCTCTCGTAGACTTAGAAAAATCAGCTACTCACGCACGCGACCGCTTGTGGGCGCACAAGAAAGACCCGCTCGTTCAAAAGGAGAATGAGCGCATCTTGCGCGTGCATACCAAACGCCGTCGCGTTGAAGATACGACGGTAATGGGTGATGCTGCTACAGTAGCGCATCTACTTCGCGAGATGGATGAAGGTGACTTGGCGTCGAGCGAACCAAAAGTGACGAAAGAGTGATTCAAACCTCATTCCCGAAAGAAAGCATCAGTTTACTCCAATTACATCGAATTCTAACTGGCGCATCATTCGATTCAATGCGGGTAAGTCGCTATCGCGAACTTGCTGCCAGCGAGCTAGTACAGCGTTTGTCTTTTCAAACAGCATGTCTTTCACTTGCACAGCTTGGGTAGTGGGCGGAAAATCGCCTACAGCAGCGACTTCCATAACATGGCCCAATTGGTCGTTGAGCCGCACCGGAAAGTTGAGCGGGTCTTGCGGAGCGCGATTTTGCGTTTGGTAGAGTGCTTCTTCTATCTCTGTAAGGGTGGTTTGAATGGTTTTTACTCTTTCACGAAGGGCATTGAAGCGTTCTTCGTTGGGGAAGCGACCCTCGAGGCTTTTCAGTTGAGTGCGCAGGTTGCGAATTTGCTCGATGGTAGTATGCACTTCTGAAAGCTTATCAGCGCATGCTTTAACAAAAGCAAATTGAGCGGCGTAGTCTTCGGCACGAGCTGATGCTCTCGGGTCTGCCAGAATGGTGAAGCGCTCTTCTTGCGAATGGCTATTCCAAATAAGGCGGACACGATACTCGCCCGGCGGCACCTTTGGCCCGAGAAGTTGGGTAGACCACAAGACTAATCCTTCGAATTTCTTGATATCAGGATAACGCATGTTCCACACGAAACGATTGCCACCCTCTTTTAAATCCGTGAGCTTATCCGTCTTCTCGTGGTAAGTGGCAAAGCGCCGAATGAGTTTTCCTTCTGCATCGAGAAATTCTAGGGCGATGGAGTCTTTTTCGGAAGGCTTATTTTTCAAATAGAAGTGCACCATGACACCGCTTGGGTGATTAGTACCAGCGGTTTTGAGGTTTCGGGCCTGGTAGCCCGCCATGCGATAAGTAGGCATGGGTTGATAAAGGTGAAAGTCTTTTTGGACGAGACTCTCTTGCACTTGGTGAAGTACTGTGAGGTCGTCTAAGATCCATAAGCTTCGGCCTTGAGTAGCAGCGATAAGGTTGTCGTTCTTGATCGCCAAATCGGTGATAGGTACGATAGGCAAATTGAGCTGGAAGCGCTGCCAATTTGCGCCATCGTCAAAGCTGATGTACATTCCCTGTTCCGTTCCGCAGTAGAGGAGACCTTTGCGTTTCGGGTCGGCACGGATGACACGTGTAAAATGTTCAGGAGCAATGCCTTGTGTGATTTTGCGCCAGGTACGGCCGTAATCGGCAGTGTGGAAGAGGTAAGGGCTGTAATCTCCCATCTTGTAGGAGGTAGCAGCGATGTACAACCCTCCTTTTCGGAATGGGTCAGGCTCAACGCAATTGATCATACACCACTTAGGTAATTGAGGTGGCGTGACGTTCGCCCAGGTTTTTCCGCCGTCGCGACTGACATGTACAAGGCCGTCGTCTGTACCGACCCAGAGCAGACCGACTTCGTAGGGCGATTCGCAGGCAGCGAAGATGGTGCAATAATACTCAACGCCAGTATTATCTTTGGTGATAGGGCCGCCAGAGGATTTCTGACGCTCCTTATCGTTGGTAGTTAAGTCGGGGCTGATGGTAGTCCAAGAGTGTCCTTCATCAGTGGTCACGTGTAAGTGATTAGAGGCAGCGTAGAGCTTATTTGGCTGATGCGGCGAGAAGAAGAGAGGAAAGTTCCACTGGAAGCGATATCGAGCATCTTCGGCACCGTGGCCCAAGTTGTCTTCAGGCCATACATTGATGATGCGTTGAGTTTTGTTGCGGTGGTCTACGCGGCTTAAGTAACCGTGGTAGGAACCTCCGTAAACAATGTCGTCGTTGGTGGGATCTACGGCGATGTGACCGGATTCTCCGCCAGCAGTGGGCTCCCAATCGCGTTCGTCAATGCTGCCGTCCTCGGTGCGGTGGCGAATTCGAACGGTAGTGTTATCTTGCTGAGCGGCGTAGATTCGATAAGGGAAGGCGTTATCGGTAGTCACGCGATAAAATTGCGCCGTGGGTTGATTGTGATAGGTGCTCCAAGTTTCACCGCCATCGTAAGTGATTTGGGCGCCTCCATCATCGGCTATGATCATGCGGTTAGGGTCCTCAGGAGCAATCCAGAGGTCGTGGTGGTCGCCATGAGGTGCTGACTTGGCAGTAAAGGTTTTTCCACCGTCTTTGGAGACGTGGTATTGGACGTTAACCACGTAAACTTTATCGGGGTCTTTCGTATCGGCATAAATGCGAGTGTAGTACCAAGCACGTTGGCGCAAGTTTCGATCCTCGTTGAGTTTTGTCCACGTTTTGCCGCCGTCATCAGAGCGGAAAACTCCGCCGTTTCGAGCTTCAATAATAGCCCACACGCGCTTTGGATTAACAGGAGAGACCGTGACGCCAATAATGCCAATGGTATCTTTTTGAGGCAGACCTGGATTGCGCGTTAATTCCGTCCAAGTATCGCCGCCGTCGGTGCTCTTCCACAGCCCTGAACCCTCGCCGCCGCTGCTAAGACTGTATGGCGTTCGGCGCACGCGCCACGTACTGGCGTAAAGAATACGCGGATTAGTCGGGTCGAAACACAGATCTACGGCTCCGGCATCCTCGTTTACAAACAAGACGCGCTCCCACGTGCGGCCTCCGTCTTTAGAGCGGTAGACACCGCGGTCTGGGGTGGGTTTAAACAGGTCGCCCAAAACTGCAGCGTAGACGATATCTGGATTTTGTGGGTGCACTCGAATCCGAGGAATGTGCCGACTGTTGGGTAGTCCTACGTGCGTCCATGTTTGACCGGCATCAACACTTTTCCAAACACCTGTGCCAGCACTCACATTACCTCGTACGGTCTTTTCTCCACCGCCGACGTAGATGACATTTGGGTCGGAGGGTGCCACTTCTACCGCTCCTATAGACCCACCAAAATAGCCGTCTGAAATGTTTTCCCACGTACGGCCGCCATCTGTAGTGCGCCACACGCCACCGCCTGTAGCGCCGAAATAAAACAAATTAGGCTTCCCTGAAACGCCTACAACTGCAGCCGAACGCCCACCTCGAAACGGGCCGATGCAACGCCATTCTAATGCATTGTACAAACGTTCGTCGATGCGCGCCGCAGCAGCAGAAGGCTGAGGTTTTTGCGCTAAAGTCGGCCATGTGGCTACCGCTACAAATAAGGAAAGGGTTATTAATTGTCGCATACAATGACCCGTTTTTAATGATTTAATACGCTGCAAGACTAAAGAAAAATGAGGAAATGAGTGCCAATCCCTTTTCTTGCTTTCGGGCAAAGCAGACTCTTTCTGGCGAGCAATTGCTTTGACCGAGTTTGTATCCTCTATTGGCTTTACGGGTGCTATATTCTACTTTCGCCACGTGGAACGCGATGTACTGCTGTCGGTATTTGTTTGGGCCGCCATGGTCTATGGCGGAGCGTGCTTGTTTTTCTACTTCGGTCAAGACTTGTTTTTCTTCCGGCCAGAGCGACTACCCTCCTGGTTTACATACCAATATCCCTTTCCTTTTGAGGAACTTAACTTCGAGATGGAAGATGGCGGAGTGGTAAACGCCCTGCATTTTCAGATACCAAACAGCAAGGGAGTAGTCTTCTATATCAAAGGAAATTCGCGTAGCATTAAGGGCTGGGGTAAATTTGCCCGTGATTTCATAGGCAAGGGCTACGACTTCTTCATCATGGATTTTCGCGGCTTCGGCAAAAGCCGCGGCCGACGAACAGAGAATATTCTCTACAGCGATCTTCAGCAAGTGTATAAATGGTTGGCTGCTCGCTATGGCGAAACGCGCATCGTGCTTTATGGGCGCTCCTTGGGCAGCGGATTAGCAACCCGCATTGCTTCATGGAACAACCCGAAGCTTCTCATCTTGGACTGCCCTTATTATTCGTTCTATTATCACATTCGCCGCTATGGCTTCTGGCTGCCCTTGCGATGGCTACTGCGCTATCACATTCGTACGGATTTATTTATTCGAAAAGTACAGTGCCCTATTTTCATCTTACACGGCAGCAAAGATCGCCTAATTCCCTACCAACAGAGTGAAATGCTGCAAACGCTGGCGCCAGACAACATTTACCTCATCCCTATAAAAGGAGCAGGGCACAACAACCTGCCAGAGTTCCCTGAATACCACGACCACTTGTACGATATCTTGCACGCATAACCAACTGTTGCGCTGCACCTTTGAGAAGAAGGCATGCCTGTGCTATGAATGTTGAAATTCTTTTGACAATAATCATCTTGGTAGGAGCGATCCTCCTGTTTGCCACTGAGGTCGTGGCTATCGATGTCACTGCCATGTTCGTTATTGCAGCGCTGGTTCTTACGGGTATTTTAACGCCAGCAGAAGGGCTTGCCGGTTTTAGCAACACCGCAGTGGCTACTGTTGCTGCAATGTTTGTCTTAAGTTCAGCTGTGGACAAAAGTGGTGCGCTTCATCCAGTTATGACCCTCTTAGAGCGACTGTTTCGGCGCAATTACTGGATAGGCGCAGGGGTCATGCTAGCGTCAGTATCCTTCTTCTCTGCGTTCATTAACAACACCCCTGTGGTAGCCCTCTTTATTCCCGTAGTAATTTCCTGTTGTCGCAACTTGAAAGCCAGTCCTGAAAAACTTCTTATCCCTATTTCATATGCCTCACTGTTCGGAGGAGTATGCACGCTGGTGGGTACTTCTACGAACATCCTAGCGAGTGAAATGGCAGCTAAGAATGGGCTCGCACCATTTGGCATGTTCGAAATGACGCCTTTAGGGTTGATTTTTTTGTCTGCAGGTTTTCTCTACCTGTTGTTCGTTGGCTGGCCTCTCTTGCCTGGGTATAAGAAGGGACCTACGTTAGAGGAGAAGTTTCATTTGGGAGAATATGTGACAAATGTAGTTCTGCAATCCGGCGCGCCCTCCATCGGCAAGACAGTGAAAACCTCGCCGCTTGTTACCGAACTGGGTGTAGAAATCATTCAAGTACAGCGCGGCAACCAACGCTTCTTTGCTCCGTCGGAGGATTTTACTCTACAAGAGGGCGATGTACTGAAGGTAAAGGGTGATGTCGAGCAAATGCGCAAATTGCAAAAGCGGAATCGGGTTCTAGTACAGCCTTTGCCTAATCAGGAGACTTTGCCCAAATCGGGTATTGGATTAGCGCTCCATGAGGTAGTGGTTCTGCCCGAATCCGACTTAGCGGGAAAACGCCTTTCAGAAATAGATTTTGAGGCCAAATTTGGGAATGCGGTTTTTCTCGGGGTTCGCGGCCGAAAGGGACTAGAGCATCGCCTCCTAAGCGATTGGAAGTTGAGCGCTGGCGATTGCCTATTGTTGGGCTCGCCAAAAGACCAGTCGGAGTTGCTGCATCGCAAATACCCGGACTTGTTTGTAATCAGCCACACTGATTATACAGACTTTCTCCGGCGTGAGGCACTAATTTCAGCGAGCGTCATCGCAAGCGTTATCATTGTAGCTACGCTAGAAATTCTTCCCATCGTAACGGCTTCTCTTTTAGGCTGTTTAGTGCTGATTATCACGCGAGTCATTACACCAGAAGAGGCCTACAGGAGCATCAGTTGGAAAGTGATTATGCTTCTCGCTGGCTCACTTAGCTTAGGGCTAGCTCTAGAGAAAACAGGAGCGGCTCGCCTGATGGCAGAGCAGATACAAGCCCTTGGCGATGCGGTCAGCCCGGTTATCGTATTAAGTGCTGTTTATCTGTTTGCCAGCCTACTGACAGAGGTAATGTCGAACAATGCTACTGTAGTGTTGTTGGCGCCAATCGTCATTGCCATGGCAGAGTCCATGGGGGTTTCCGCTCGGCCATTTCTAATGGCGATTACCTTTGCTGCCTCTGCCAGTTTTATGACACCGATTGGCTATCAAACGAATACGATGGTATATGCTGCAGGTGACTACACATTTCGCGACTTTTTTCGGGTAGGAACTCCACTAAATCTGCTGTTCTGGATTCTAGCAAGCCTACTAATACCCGTGTTTTTCCCATTTTAATTTCCTTTGTAGACGAGCAAAATCCTCCCGGAATAGAATGGGCCGAAGTTTTGAACGACATGAACTTATGGAATAAAGTAGAGGCTTTTTGCAGAGAACACGACCTGTTGCCTCCAGGAGCGAAGGTCTTGGTTGCCCTTAGCGGAGGGATAGACTCGGTGGTACTAACTCATCTGCTGCGTGAACGTCAGCAGCCAATGGCTTTAGCACATGCCAACTTTCAACTCCGAGGTGAGGAATCGGACGGCGATGAGCACTTCGTGCGGACATTGGCCCAAGCATGGAGCTTACCTCTGTATACTCAGCGTTTTGATACACGCGCCTATGCCGAGGAGCAAGGCATTTCCATTCAAGTAGCGGCACGCCAGTTGCGCTATCAATGGTTCGAATCGCTATGCGATGAAGATGGCTGGGAGTATATTGCCACCGCCCATCATCTGAATGATTCAATAGAAACTGCGCTGTTTCATTTTTCACGAGGTAGTGGTTTAAGCGGTGTAGCTGGTATTCCGCCGCGCAGCGGACGCGTGATCCGGCCTTTGCTCTCCGTTACGCGAGACGAGATTGAGACCTATGCGCGAGCTCATGGCCTGACGTGGCGAGAGGATAAGAGTAATGCCGATTTACACTATACGCGTAACGCATTGCGACACAGAGTTTTGCCTATTTTGGAGGAACTTTTCCCGGATTTCGTCCACCGAGCGGGCAATACCCTCCATTACCTGCGCGCTGCTGATGCTAACGCTCAGTATCTACTAAGACAACTGCTACAGCCTTCCGGTGAAGAAGGTATCTTTTCTATCTCAGTGGAAGAAATAGAAGCGCTCCCAGCACCCGCGGATGCACTCTTTGATCTACTACAACCCTATGGATTTTCTGCCGAGCAAGCTCAAGCCATGTGGCGCAGTCGGCAATCGCCAGGAGCGGAGTGGTCCTCAAAGCAGGGCTACCGACTCGTCGTTGGGCGCCAGATGTGGTTACTTGTTACTAGTTCTCCGTCGCAAGAGTCTATTCGATTGCATGCTGATGACCTAATGGTACGCCTTCCCGACAACAGCCGAATTTTCCTCACCGAAACTCAGCCGAACTACGTCCTTTCGAAAGACCCCCATGCCGTTGTAGTAGATGCTGGCCGCCTGCGCTTCCCGCTGCTTCTGCGCCGTTGGCGGTCGGGCGATGTTTTTCAGCCTCTAGGTATGGGCGGAAAGAGACAGAAGCTTCAGGACTTCTTCACGAATCAAAAAATGTCTGTCATCGAGAAAGAGCGAGTCTGGATCCTCGAAAATGCTGATGGCCAGATCATCTGGGTAGTTGGGCTGCGTCTTTCAGAACCTTTCAAAGTAACAGAAAAAACTTCTAAAGTTCTGAAGCTCACTTGGATTAGAAACTGATAGTCCCAACGCCCGAGTACATTCCTCGACCAACAAGAGCCATTTTGGCTCATCGCTTTTTGGAAAAAACCCTAGGATAACTTCTTGGATTGCAAGCCTCTCTGAGTAGAGACAATTCTATCTGGATTCTCACGCAGGAAAGATTTCCAACTCCCAGAAATACGACGCGCATGCTCTAGGCTAGAGCGCTGAAACCAATGGCATACGGCTACTGCCAAAGCGTCAGTAGCGTCGAAATATTGTTCTTCGAACGTGCGGTGCAAAAGATTGCCCAGCATCCCTGCTACCTGATGCTTTGAAGCATTGCCATTGCCCGTGATAGCGCGCTTAACCCTTTTGGGCAAGTATTCAGCAATAGACAAACCATTGACCATGCCAGCAGCAATGGCTACCCCTTGCGCTCTGCCCAACTTGAGCATAGACTGTACGTTCTTGCCATGAAAAGGCGCTTCAATTGCCATCTCATCAGGGCTATATCGTCGGATAAGCTCTTGAACTTGTTCAAAAATATGGCGCAGTTTAATCGTGTGCGCATCTCCAACATGAGCGAGAGTAACAACTCCCATCTCCAAGAGATGAATACGATCCTTATCGGCCTCAAGAACGGCAAAGCCCAGTACATTCGTTCCCGGGTCTATGCCAAGAATGCGAACAGGCATAACAACGATTGCACGTTTTCGATGCCCAAAGGTAGTCTATCGAGAGACGCCTTGCAAAGGCTCCTAAGTCAAAAAGCACCTCCAAGACCTGCAGACAAAACACGTGCTAATGCGCCCTTCCTCATCGAGTCTTTCAACAAGACCCTGATAACGATTTATTTATGTCATTTTTTAAAGGTCAGCTATTCAGGGAAAAAATCGGCTTGTGTTCCTTGATGGCGAGCATTCGCGAAAAAATATGGAAGTAAATGGCCAAGGGAGCTACTCGGGTAGTGAGAAATAGCGCGTTTCCGTCGTAGTCATCAGCCTTATATTAAGAAAGTTTACGGGGAATAATATGGGCCTTCGTTACCGCAGCCCAACAAGTAAACTCGCTGCTGTCTTGTTGCTCGAACGCGCAATCCAAAATTAACGAAAGATTAAATGGACTATAGACGGTTTCAGATTTCAAATGAAATAGGACTTTAGCGCGCTCTTTTCCCATATTGGACGAAGTTTTGACGTTTTAAAGCGTATTCCCTTTCTACTTTCGCTCGTCCAAATGAGGATCACCTATTCATCAGCAGAAAATTGACTTATGGAAATTGTAGGAGTGCTTGGCGCCGGTGCCATGGGGAGCGGCATTACACAGGTGGCAGCGGCCAACGGGCATAAAGTTGTAGTGTGTGACAATTTGAGTCCTGCCCTTCGAAAATCGTGCAAAAACTTAAAAGAGACACTTGCTGGTTTGGTAGAAAAGGGCAAGATGACGGTTAGCGAGTCTGAAGCACTCATGAATCGAATCGTCTATACCGACCACATGAGTGAATTTCGAGATTGCGATATTGTCATCGAAGCCATTGTTGAAGATCTAGAGACGAAGCAAATCGCTTTTAAAAGTTTGGAGGCGGTAGTATCTCCTGAGACGATTTTAGCCACAAACACCTCTTCGCTATCTGTATCAGCCATTGCTGCTCAGTTGCAACACCCTGAACGGGCGTTAGGGATTCATTTTTTCAATCCCGCGCCTATAATGCGATTGGTAGAAATTATTCCAGCGCTTCAGACCGATTCGAAATACTTGGAAAAAGCGCGGGCGCTCATCCATCGTTGGGGGAAGACGACTGTACTGGCTAAAGACACTCCAGGCTTCATTGTAAATCGAGTAGCTCGTCCCTTTTATGGCGAGGCACTGCGCATTTTGGATGAAGGCATAGCAGATGCGCCTACGATTGATTGGGCGATGCGCACTTTTGGAAAATTTCGGATGGGGCCCTTCGAACTCATGGACTTCATCGGAAACGACATCAACTACACTGTTACGGAAACGGTATTTCGCTCCTTTTACTACGACCCGCGCTACAAACCCTCTTTTACCCAGAAGCGCCTAGTAGATGCCCATTATTTAGGCCGCAAAACAGGGCGAGGCTTTTACGACTATCGCGAGGGGGCAGTAAATCCGGAACCCGTACAGGACGAGATGCTTGGAAAGCAAATCTTCACACGCATCATATGCATGCTTATCAACGAGGCCGCCGATGCTTATTACTTGCGCATTGCCTCGCGCGACGACATAGACTTAGCTATGACACATGGTATGAATTATCCAAAAGGGTTGTTGGCTTGGGCTGATGAAATTGGCATTCCGCGTATTGTAGAACACCTCGATTGGTTGCACGCCGAATACTGTGAAGACCGTTACCGCTGCTGCCGCTTGCTGCGCACTATGGCTCGCGAGCACCGCACATTCTACTAAAAAGACTTGCCATGCCTCTTACGCCGCAGGAAGTTTTTCGTCGTATGTATGACAACGACCCTTTTAGCCAGTGGATGGGAATGGAACTGGTGTCCATTGGATTAGGTCAATGCACCTTGCGCATGACGGTACGCCCGGAGATGACCAATGGTTTTGGTGTTGCTCACGGAGGCATTGCTTTCTCACTGGCAGACAGCGCTTTTGCTTTCGCTTGCAACACACATGGCCGTCAGGCGCTCTCTATTCATTGCTCCATTGAGCACGTTGCTCCTGTACGCAGCGGCGACGAACTAATTGCTATAGCTGCAGAAGACCACGTAAGTAATCATCTCTCATACTACACTGTTCGCGTTCAGCGAACTGATGGTACGCCCATAGCTTTTTTTCGCGGGGTAGCTTTTCGCAAGCAGCGCGAATGGGAATAATCTTTGTAGTATCTTTTATTGCTTACGCGCCAAATCCTTGCCCCATGCGCCCGTAAGCATTCTTTTTCTCATCCCCTCTGCCCGCATCTTCGGTGAGTATCTCTCTAGCCGAAGGCTGATTTTCCTATCCTCTAGTTCAACGTCGTGAATCCATGAACCACAGAACCCTTCTCTGCCTGTTTGGGCTCATACCATCCCTTGCTTCAGGGCAAATTTCCGTAAAAGCAGAGCCAAAATCGCCTTCCTGTGCCAACAGCAACGACGGTGGCTGGTGCTTGACCCTAGAACAAGGGGTGCCTCCAGTAACATTTTCTTGGAAAAACTCATCGCGCGATATTCAAGGCAAGGGTGTACTACAACACCTAGGGATATCCTTTGACTTAACCCAACTGCCAGGAGGCCTATACCGATTTGAATTTACCGCAAGCGATGGAAAAACGAGTCGTATGGAGATGCTCTTACCAGAACCTGAACCGCTTGAAGGATACTTTTTCGTATTCGCCCCCCCCAACCCGTGTACATATCCAGGCTGGTCTGTTGGTTTTTTTTATGTGAAAGGTGGTACACCGCCTTACACCTATTTGTGGTCAAATGGCAACACGTCTTCGCGCGTAGATAGTCTTACTTCTGGAACTTGGCGAGTGACGGCTACTGATTCGAAGGGATGCCAAATTGTAGTCGATACCCTGGTACAACTTCCTACGCCGATACAGGCCGATGTACAAGTTTTTGGAGAGAGTTGCGCTGGGCGGCGCAACGGACGGTTATACTTGTCTGCTATTTCAGGTGGGCGCCCTCCTTACCTGTTTTCCCTAGACAATGCAGCTTTTGGTACTCTCCCCTTTTGGGACTCTCTGGCGCCAGGCGTGCATTGGCTTCATATTGAAGACGCAGCTGGCTGTTCGTTATCCGTAGCCGCTGTCATACCGGCGGGTTTGCCTTTCTCTATAGAAGCGGGTTCAGATACGCTAATCTTTCGCGGCGACACCCTCCATCGTACACTTATTTCTAGTCTGTCTTTAAAAGAGGTGCGTTGGCAACCGCTAACAGGCGTGGAACATATTTCACCGACCCAAGTAAAGCTATCGCCTTTTTTCAGCACAACTTATCGGATAACGGCCATAAGCGAGGAGGGCTGCGTTGCAACGACCCGCTTGCATTTAGAAGTGCGCGAAGAGCGCAAAGTGTACGCTCCTAACGCTTTCTGGCCTCAGGCACTAGAGCCTGAGAACCGCAGCTTTACTCTTTATGCCGAATCGGGCGTAGAGCAAGTCGTGCTCCTGCAGGTATACGACCGCCAGGGGCAGCTGTGTTTTGAGCGGCGAAATTTTGCGCCAGGCATACCCTCGATGGGCTGGGATGGCTTCTTCAACGGACAACTTGCTGCTTCGGGAGTTTACCTTTGGAGGGCTGTGGTGCGCTACACCAACGGCAGCGAATCGCATCTAACAGGCGATGTTGCCCTCTTGCGCTAGAGGATAGTCGCTCGCGTCGCATCTAAAATGTCGCGGCATACCGCAGAGTCAGGACCCTGGGCATAAACCCGCAGTACGGGCTCAGTACCACTAGCGCGGATCATTACCCAGCATTCCTCTCCAAGATGAAACTTCCAGCCATCTAGGTCCTCAACCCAATGCACACGATAAGGGCCGAAGGTTGTGTATTGGCGCGAACGGCAAGCAGTAATAATTGCTTGCTTTTGCCCTTCAGTAATATGCAAGTCATCGCGTTCAAAAGCAAACGGTCCTACGATATCGTAAACTTCTTGCACTAGTCCTTTAATGGTCTTTCCTGTCTTTGCCATGAATTCTAACACCAATAAGCCCATCCAAATGCCATCGCGCTCAGGAATGTGCCCCTTGACTGCTAAACCACCCGACTCTTCGCCTCCGATAAGAACATCCTCGCGCATCATAATCTCGGCAATGTACTTAAAGCCTACTGGCGTAACGGCATAAGGTAAACCAAAGATTTCGGCCATTTTGCGCAACTTATCAGTAACAGAAAAGGTGAACACGACCTTGCCGCTCATGCCCTTATATCGGTGTAGGTAAAGCAACAGGATGAGCAATAAATGATGGCTGTCTACAAATTTGCCTTCCTCGTCGTACATCCCAATCCGGTCGGCATCGCCATCGTTAGCTAATCCCGCTGTGATTTTTGGATTCTTACGAACTAACTCACTCAAAGTTAGCAAGTTACGATGGATCGGCTCAGGTGCCTGGCCGTACATGCCAGGATTCCAGTCGCAGCGCAAGAAAACCGATCGCGGCAAAAGTTTGCGCACAGCGTTCTGACCAGCTCCATACATAGCATCATAAGCAAGGCGGCCTGCTTTAGCTTTAATGCTCTTCAGGTCAAAGTTTTTGCGCACATGCTGCAAGTATATTTTTTCTAAATCCGCCTCTACGTATAGGTTCTTGCTGCGCAGTTCGTTTGCCGTAGGCAGGTGGGAAAGTGTACATGCTTCAGGTACAAGAGCCTCCACGGCGGCTATCTCTGCTGGTACCATAGGCCCCCCGTACGCAGCCTTGAGCTTATAACCGTTGTAAGAAGGAGGGTTGTGGCTAGCGGTGATGACAACTCCTAAGTCGCTTTTCGTCTTGACTACGCCTAACGAAACCATAGGCGTAGATACAAAACCTGTTCCGACATAACATTTTATACCGTATGCGCCTAATACGCGAGCTGTTGTTTCTGCAAAAAGTTGACCGCCAAAACGACAGTCATAACCGATTACGGCGCGTTTCATTCGGCGCTCCTTCATATAGCGGGCGGTCGCCTCGGCAACCCGCTTTATATTTTCTACTGTATAGTCGTCGGCAATTATAGCCCGCCAACCATCAGTACCAAATTTAATAGATATTGCCATAAATATATCTAGTATTTTATTCTATTTTGACTTCTCCTTTGCGAGCAATGCGCCCATAACTCCGACTAAATTTGCTATGGTTGGCGGCAAAAATATTAGGGCGAAACGTATTTTTGCCCGTGAAAAGCCAAAAAAGCCTCTTTTATTTTTATTCCCTGTAAAAAAATTATTTCATGAAAAACCTATACGCCATTTTTCTTAATGCCTGCCTTTTAAGCTGTGTCCAACAGGGTGAGGGCCAAATTATCTACCGGTATCCCAAATATGTTCTGGATACAGTTTATCCCTACAACATTCTGCTCGCAGACATGGACAGCAGCCGGTTTTTTACCTCCGAGCAAGTCTTGGCTCAACCGGAAAAGGGCCCTAAACAACCCATTGTTCTCGCTTTTTGGCTCACCACGTGCGGTCCCTGTCGAGCGGAATTAACAACTTATGCAGCGCAGTATGAAGCCTGGAGGAAGCAAGCCAATTTCCGCATACTGGCCATTTCGCTCGATTATCCTCATCGCTTCCGCGACATAGCGCGTATTGCTCGCGAATTAGGCTTTCCCTTCGAGGTGTACTGGGACGTGCATCGGTTTTTTCGCGTCGTTATGCCAGGTGGTCTGAACGGCCTTCCACAGATCTTCTTGCTAGATAAAGAGGGCAAGATAGCCTACCATCAAAAAGGGTTTCGCCCGGGTGATGAGCAGAGGCTATTCCAAAAAATTCTGGAGCTCCAATAGAAAGGGTGGCTTGCTAAAGAATTGTCAAATCTAGCACTGTCAAGGAGCCAAAAATAAGACTAGCTATGCCGTTAGTAGTGAAGAAAGCCATATTTACCCGGCTTAAATCGTTAGGCTTCACTAATCGGTGCTGATAAACGAGCATAACCAAAAAGATGGCAGTGCCTAACCACGTAAGCCAATGGGCTTCCGCTAGGCGCTGGTGCATGAGCCCCCCTGCCATGACCATGAACGCTGCTGCACCAAGGTGAAACCACTCTGAGATACTCAAGGCCCGTGCTTTGCCGACATAAGCAGGTATGGAAAATAGGCGGTTTTCGCGGTCAAACTCTTCATCTTGCAGGGCGTAGATGATATCAAAGCCCGCTGTCCAAAATAAAACAGCTAAACCATACAGGACAGAAATCCACCCAAAGCGGCCAGTTGCAGCAATATACGCTCCTATAGGAGCAAGAGCTAATCCTGTACCCAGCACGACATGGCAGAGCCAAGTAAAACGCTTAGTGTAACTGTAGCCCAGCACGACAGCCAGAGCGATGGGCGACAGATAGAAACACAAGGAATTGATAAAATAAGTGGTGGCAATGAAGAGGCCGCAAGACAGTACAACAAAGCGCAGCGCCGCCTTCGGAGAGATAACGCCAGCGGGAATTTCGCGCATCCGTGTGCGCGGATTGAGGGCATCAACATCGCGGTCAAGCCAGCGATTGAAGGCCATGGCGGCACTGCGGGCAAATACCATGCACAAGATGACCAGGAAAAAAAGTCGCCAATCCAGACCAATTCCCTGCTCTGAAACACCCACGAAAAAGCCCACCAAAGCGAAGGGCAACGCAAAGACTGTATGACTAAATTTAATAAGCGATAAATAGTGCTTCATTTGCCGGCAAAAATACGTGCTCACCAAACCTTATGCTGCCAACTTTTGCCGATACCTTTGCTGCCGGTTTAACTACAAGTTAATATATGCCGAATAAACTGCGAGCTGCCATTACAGGTGTCAACGGCTGGGTACCGGAAGACCGACTCACGAACGCCGACTTAGAGAAAATGGTAGACACCTCCGACGAGTGGATTACTACCCGCACGGGCATCAAAGAGCGCCGCATCCTGCGTACACCTGGCTGGGCCACCAGTGACATGGCTGCTGAAGCTGTGCGTGGCCTAATAACTAAAACCGGCATTTCGCCCGGAGAAATAGACCTGCTCATCGTCGCTACTGTCACAGCCGATATGGTCTTTCCTGACACCGCCAATACGGTGTGCGATAAAGTAGGCGCTAAAAACGCCTTTGGCTTTGACATCAATGCCGCTTGTTCAGGCTTCTTGTACGCCCTGACTACAGGGGCACAATTTATCGTTTCGGGCGCCTACGAAAAGGTCGTCGTCGTAGGAGCTGACATGATGTCCTCTATCGTAGACTACACCGACCGCAACACTTGTGTGCTTTTCGGTGACGGGGCTGGAGCAGTGCTTCTAGAGGGACGACGCGATGGCACAGGTATCCACGATTTTGTATTGCGGGGTGATGGCTCGGGGCGCGAATATTTGCACATGAAAGCAGGTGGTTCGCTGCGCCCCCCCTCCTTTGAGACTATCGCTCGCCGGGAACACTACGTCTACCAAGAGGGTAAGCGCGTATTTAAGTTTGCTGTTGAAGGCATGGTCTCCACCGCTAAAGAAATCCTCCGCCGTAATCATAAAACTCCTGAAGAAATAGACTGGGTAGTACCTCATCAGGCCAATATGCGCATCATTGCCTCTGTAGCCGAGCATCTAGGCATTCCTATGGAAAAGGTAATGGTTAACATCCACAAGTACGGCAACACTACAGCAGCTACTATTCCATTGTGCTTGTGGGAGTACGAAGACCGCCTAAAGAAAGATGACGACCTCATTCTAACGGCCTTTGGAGGTGGTTTCACGTGGGGCTCCGTTTATTTAAAGTGGTCTTATTAGCGGTCGAAAAGCAACCGAAGCAAATTCCTTGCGAACAAAGGACAGAGCATCGCGCACTTACACTTAGGGTCTCTAACCTAAATTTCAAGTGGAACTACGTTCAGAGTACCATTGTGCTGCTCCATGTAGCTGCGGATAATGCGCGCTGCATCTAAGTCTTTGTAAGGTACGCGCGCAAGACCAAGGACGTCTGAGAGCGAAAGCTGCTCATTTGCAGAACAGTAGGCGTAACCTGCAAAAACTCCTCTCAACACCACTATCATCGCTCGTTCTTCTGGCGTGCGCCCCGGCTCAATGAGAACAAAACTACCTGACAATCCGCGCGATAAGGCACTAATGGCTCGTTCGACTCTCCTATTGTATGCCTCAGGAGGTTCAGCACCTACGCAAGCCCCTGCACAGCGGTGCATGGCGTAATGGAAGCAGGCGCCTGTAGAGTCCTCTAGATGACAGAGTTTATAACATAGTTCAAATCGCTGGGCCACACTTCTCAACCAATTGCGGGCGTTCGAGAGGCGCGGTAGCTCAACAATGCATTCTAAAGAGGGACGTAAACGTCGCCGCATGCGCCCTACGACCAATCGCCGATAACCGCATTCGTCAGTGTAAGTATAAATCGCAGCCATAAACTGGCGCGTTCGCAATGCCCGGTTGAGACGAGGTTGCAAGCGCTTGATTTCAGCGCTCTCTAAGAGTAAAGCTACCAATTCGCTACCCGTAACTTCGTAACTAAAGTCCGCCACCCCAGCACGCAATTTTTCGCCTTTGGGCGATGTGTCGGCAAAATGCTCCAACAAGCGCTTGCGAATATCTACGCTTTTGCCCACGTACACGACATCGCCTTGGGCGTCGTGTAGGTAATAGACGCCACAAGCTTCTGGAGCTTCGTGCAAGCATTCGAGGGAGATACCTTCAGGCAGTCGAGAAGCCTGAACTCCTTGATGAATAAAAGAGCGGATATTTTGCTGGCCCTGCTGAGTAGCCAAGATGCGTTCTAGAAGTTGGGTAGTGGCCAACGCGTCGTCCAAAGCTCGATGCGAACGCCCTGAATCAATGCCAAAATGGACGCGCAGGTGATCAAGGCTATAACTAGGCAACCCTGGGAATACCTTGCGCGCTAACCGCACTGTGCACAGGCGTTGACGGCATGTATAGGTATAGCCTAAGCGCGCAAATTCTTCACGCAGAAAGCCGTAGTCAAACGAAACATTGTGCGCTACAAAGATTGCCTCGCGCGTCATCTCCACAATGCGACGAGCCACTTCAAAGAAGCGCGGCGCATTGGCCACCATCTCATCAGTTATGCCTGTAACGCGTGTGATGTTCCATGGAATGCTCCGCTCAGGATAAAGCAACGTAGAGAACGTGTCTACTATACGCCGGCCATCGTATAGCACGATAGCTATCTCGATCACTCGCTCATATCGAGCCGACCCGCCTGTGGTCTCTACGTCAACAATAGCATACATCGACAGCAAAATTATGGCGCAAACGCACTTTCTCTTCTTATTGCGCCCCTTCGAAGTGCGAAGGTATCCTCAATAACTATTACTTGTTTGCTATACACTCTGCACTGCTGTCGTTCAAAGCAGCTTAGAAAAAAAGAAAACTGCGCAGGAGGAGCTAAAGATGTCTGTGCAGGACCGCCCGAGAGTGCGACACCGCCGTATGCCGAAGGGCCCATGCATAAAACAGGATGTTATACCACAGGCAGTTGTGGACCAGCTTAGATCGCAATGCGCCTAAAGGTATCCTCAGCTAGCAAGTTAGGTTCAAAGGAACAATTTGCCGCCTTTTTATTCGAAATCAGGGGATCTTGAAGCAGAAGATTTGCCTGCTTCTAAGCAAGATTTTTCGAAAGCACAGAACTGAGGCGTTTTTTACACCTGTTTGTATGCTTACCTCATTACCAACCTAAAACTGCGCTCGAGCGGTACAGCAGGCAGTGAAGGATTTTTTAAACAACAAAAGATGCCTCTTGGCGCAAGGAGAAAGAAGGATTCCCATTGTAGAATGGGGCAGTTGAGTTTTTTGGAAACCCTTTTGAAATGAATACACTCTGATTCTCAGTAGGATATACCCATTGCAACCTCTTACCCTTGAAATGGAATAAAATGAGCGCCAGTTGGCAATTGAGCCCTGCTGTATCTTCGCCGCGCCGAAAGTGCCCAAGGCAGGGGCTGAAGGCTGTGTCCAAAAAGTAAACAATCTGTCGCATATTATTGCCTAACCATTTTAAAAACAACAACATGCAAGACGTTGGACTTCGCAATCCGGCCGCTTCACTCGAGAGCGTTGGGCTGAAGGGCTACAAGACGGCTTACTGGAATCTGACGCCGGAGGAGCTCATCGAGCATTCTATTATTAAAGGCATGGGTCAGTTGGCCGATAACGGCGCCTTGGTAGTTTCTACCGGTGAATTTACAGGGCGCGCGCCCGACGATCGCTTTATTGTGGAAGACAGCATTACCCGCCACAAGGTGCATTGGGGTAAAATCAATAAGCCTTTTGATGCAAAAAAGTTCGATCGCCTATGGCGGAAGGTGTGTGCATATCTTAAGAAGAAAGACATATATGTACGCGATGCTAAAGCAAACGCAAGTACTGATCCGCTTTACCACCTGCGTATCCGCGTGATTACAGAATACCCGTGGAGCAACCACTTCGCCTACAACATGTTTCGCCGCCCAACGCCTGAAGAAATCCAAAACTTTGAACCTCATTGGACGGTATTGTGTGCTCCTGGGTTCCATGCCGACCCTGCCGTGGATGGTACGCGCCAGCACAACTTTGCCATCATTAACGTTAAAAAAAAGCGCTTGCTCATTGGCGGTACGGCTTATACGGGTGAAATCAAGAAAGGCATCTTCTCGGTCATTAACTTCGTGTTGCCCACTCGTACGAGCGCCCTCCCCATGCACTGTTCGGCCAATATCGGGCCCAAAGGAGACATTGCGCTATTTTTCGGCTTGTCGGGCACGGGTAAAACAACCCTCAGCGCTGATCCGAATCGCTTCCTAATTGGCGATGATGAACACGCTTGGACGGACACCGAAGTGTTTAATTTCGAAGGAGGTTGCTACGCCAAAGTTATTGACCTAAGCGAAGAAAAAGAGCCCGACATCTATCGGGCCATGCGACACGGAACGATAATCGAGAATACTGTCTTCTTTCCAGGGACGCGCACCATCAACTACGCCGATCGCAGCATCACAGAAAATACTCGGGCCTCTTATCCTATACATTTCATTGCCAATAGCGTGCCCAGTGGTAACGCCCAAGGAAGCCCTAAAAACCTCTTCTTTCTTACTTGCGATGCTTTCGGCGTACTACCGCCCATTAGTCGCCTGACGCCAGAGCAAGCGATGTATCACTTCATCAGTGGCTATACTGCTAAAGTAGCCGGCACAGAGGTAGGCATCAAAGATCCGAAAATTGCTTTCTCAGCTTGCTTCGGAGCTCCTTTTTTGCCCTTGCATCCAGCGAAATATGCGGAATTGTTGGGCAAAAAATTGCGAAAGAGCAAAGCAAATGTCTGGCTTGTAAATACTGGCTGGAGCGGTGGGCCGTTCGGCATAGGGAGTCGTATAAAGCTCTCCTACACGCGCGCTATGATAACAGCGGCACTTGAAGGCGCCCTCGACAATGTGCCCTACATACAGCAAGAGGTTTTTGGGTTGTATATGCCTACTACCTGTCCTAACGTACCAGATGAAATCCTCAATCCGCGCAATACTTGGGCCGATAAAGCAGCTTATGACGCCAAGATTCGCCAGTTGGCGCAGGAGTTTATTGCCAACTTTGAAAAATTTGCCGACCAAACCAAACCTGAAATCATAGCCGCCGGTCCGAAAATAAAATAATGAGCGCTCCCGCTTGGGTGCGTAAGGCATCCGCGCTTCGTCTCCTTCAGACGAGAGCGCGGATGTTTTTTGTACCGACTAACTTCGTCTGTGCCAAACATCTCCGTCCTCTCCATTCGATTAAAGTCATAGTAGGCGTATGTATGACCGTTACTTATTACCCCTCGCTTCGAGTGTTCTCTTTACGGAAAGAGGGCAGATTGCCGAGCTTGTTTGCTTCCATTTTCGCAGCTTCACTTGGCACAAAGCATGCTCTCTGTCTCGCCCAAAAAACATCATTGCTCTTGGGCTACAGCCGAAAACAGAAAGCCGAGCAGAGAGAATCCATATACGAAAATACGCTTTCCGTACGGCAGGAGTTGGGCGTATTCTATTGATTTTAGTCGCTCTAAAAACGGCTTGGTGGGCTCGGCCGAAAGTGCTTTGGGCGCAGCGGCCAGTAGCTGACACGACGATAAGTCGCTTGTTTCCTCCTAACACCCGTCTTCAATGGGTACGCCACTATCGCGGCCGCTTCGACGACATAACTGAGGTGTTACTCTCTCTTGGCTACGACGGCACTTACTGCCGAGGGCAAATGACTTATCTGCAGAGCAAAGAGTCCTTCCTTTTAAACGGTACGTTTGAAAATGGGCTTTTCGTCTTAACAGAAAGCGATATCAAAGGAACCACAACTGGCCAGTTGACGGGCACCTTGCAAGGAGAACGACTTCAGGCGGAATGGGCTAACTTAACCAATACGATTGGATGTACCCTATATGCTCGCGAGGTAAAAGGTGCTAACGCTGTACCTAAACCCTGTGGCGACAACAAATGGGCTGCTCGTTATGTAGCGCGGTGGAATAACGCACGCCTAGACCTTGTCCTTGCTCGGCAAAGCAACCTCCGGTTGAACGGTTACTTGTGGATTGAGGCTGAAAATAGGACTTACACCCTTCGAGGTCAGTTAGTTAACGATAGTGACTACGAAGTACAGGCCCTATTGCCCAATGGAAAAGTGGCGGCGCACTTGCGTGGAAGCTTCCAAAGCCCGCAAGTCCATGAGTGTTGGTGGATTGGTTCAGGCGAGAAACGGGCATTCAAACTTACTCAGCGCGCCCGACTAAACAGCGGTTGCATCGAATACGCCGATTACGTCAGCAGCTACGACCTGTTGTATCCACGCCTAGAATGTCCTACTTGCAACGAGATATTCAACCGCATCATCTTCGATTGGTTAGAACAAACAAAAAGCGCTATCGCTGGACAAAGGCGCCCATCGACACCCGAAAATCGAAGTGCTCTGCGCGCGAGCGTCTGGTACAACATCAGTTGTTGGACAGAGACGCTCTTTTGTGGTCAGCTCTTCTTCAGTGAGTCCTGGAAACAACCGCCAACTGCTCGAGCATTTAACTTCAACTTGCGAACTGGAAAAGAGATTGCTCTGGAGGATCTTTTCAATCGCCATTTCAATGCGCGCGAATGGTTTGCGGATTACGCCCGAAAAGAGGCACCCAAACTCCCTAAATATGCTGCAGAATCTCCTTTTCGCGAGTGGATAGTCAAGGAAGGCTTTCCCATAGTGGTTATCCGACGCGATGGCATCGAAATCTGTACGCCTTTCCACCCTGTTTACGGCCAACACAGTTTGATTGTGCCCTATAGTCTGCTGAAACCCTACATGCGGCAAGACAACCCTATTGCCGATTTAGTAAGATGAACCGCATTTGATTTCTACCGTTATTTGATTCAGGCATGGCAAATACTCGCCTTGAGAGCATCTTATCTTTTATTGCTAAAACGACTAAACGACATGAAGCTCATGCGAACCTGGCTGCTCACGTGCTTGCTAATAGGATATGCCCAAGTGTTCTGGGCGCAAAACGCAGTCATTTCTGAACAGCGTTTGCGTCAGCACATCACCTACTTGGCCTCCGACAAACTCAAGGGACGAGGCACAGCTACAGCCGAGGAGCGAAAAGCTGCTCAATACATCGCTAAACACTTTCGCAAGGCAGGTCTAAAGCCATTGGGAGACAACGGCACGTGGTTTCACACTTTTTCCTTCAGGAAAACTAATGACCCCCACGGCGTTGAATCGACTGATGCAGCGATCTTGACTAGTCAGAACGTGGTAGGCTTTTTGGACAACGGCGCTGCTCATACAATCGTTATTGGTGCACACTACGACCACCTTGGACTAGGGTACGACCGCAATTCACTTGACCCTAACCCGCAAGGCAAGATTCACAATGGAGCAGACGATAACGCCTCAGGTACGGCCGGAGTCTTAGAGCTGGCGCGCTACTTTGCTAAAAATGGCGTCCGCGAACGCCACAACTTTCTCTTCATATGCTTCTCAGCAGAAGAGCTCGGCCTTATTGGGTCAAAAAAATATACCGAGCGCCCTACGATTGACCTCGAAAAAGTCCATTTTATGCTTAACATGGACATGATTGGGCGCCTCAATCAGGAGCGCCGCCTTATGATAGGCGGAGTGGGCACGGCACCTGACTTCGTGCCGCTTATTGAAAGTCTGCCCAAAGGAAATCTCGTTATCAGAATGGACAGCAGCGGCATTGGCCCTAGTGATCATGCCTCCTTTTACCTGAAGAACATCCCTGTACTTTTCCTCTTTACTGGTCAACACGCTGATTATCACAAGCCTTCCGACGACGTGGACAAAATCAATTTCGCAGGCCAAAAAGCTGTGCTCGAGTTCGCTGTGCGGCTAGTGGAAGCGCTCGACCAAAGGCCAAAACTAACCTTCCAGCCTACCCGCTCGAACATGGAAGACACGCCTCGGTTTCGGGTAACGCTGGGCATCATGCCCGATTATTCCTTCGAGGGCGAAGGAGTGCAGGTAGACAGCGTCTCGGAAGGTAAGCCTGCTGCGCGCGCTGGCCTACAGCGTGGCGATCGTATCATCGCATTAGGCGACATGGAGGTGCGGACCATTCGCGAATACATGCAGGCCCTGTCAAAGTTTCAAAAAGGCGATACGACGACGGTGAAATTTATACGCGGCACAGAAACCCTCGTACGTGAGGTTACTTTCTAAGGATGTTTTACGAGCGCAAAACGAGGGCTTTATTGTCATAGCAGCTTTTGAAGTTTAGCTAATTCAACGTCGTTGAGCTTTGTGAGGGTGTTGAATGAAAGGAGACTCATGCAAGCGTGCAGTTCATGTCTGGCTAGCTATTGGCGGAAAACAACCTTTTCTTGTTGTAGGCTGTAATCTTTGCGTAACACCCGATGCAGGAACAAGGAAGTAATTTCTAGCGTTTCACTTGCTGTTTTTATTTCTGCAAAAGGAAAATTCGCAAACGCAATTCTTGATTTGCTTAGCCAAGCTCAGTAAGATTAAAATGAAACGTTTTTCGCTGTGAAAATCGGCATTATCGGTGCAGGTATTGCAGGATTAGCTACAGCCGTTCGCCTGGCGGCCAAGGGTCACCAAGTAGAGGTCTTTGAGGCGAACAGTTATCCAGGTGGCAAGCTCTCAGCTTTCGAGCAAAAGGGCTATCGTTTCGATGCCGGCCCCTCGGTATTTACTATGCCGTCCTATGTAGAAGAGCTATTCAGCATTGCAGGCGTGCCCATGGAGGGTCAATTTGCTTATGAACGCGTCCCTATTACCTGCAAGTATTTCTGGAACGACGGCACACGGTTAACTGCCTGGAGTAATCGTGAGCAGTTTGCCAAAGAGGTCGAGCACGTGCTCGGCGTGTCGGCGCATCGAGTTTCAGATTATTTAGCGTTGAGTGAAAAAAAGTACCGGCTTGCAGGCCGCATTTTTTTGGAAAAATCTTTACACCGCTGGAATACGTGGTTGAATTTCGATGTGTTAAAAGCGCTGCCCCATCTCGCAACATTTGACCTTACTACTTCGATGCATCAGGTGAATGTAGAATGGTTCGAACATCCGAAACTGGTGCAATTGTTCGACCGTTTTGCCACCTATAATGGCTCGAATCCGTACAAAGCTCCTGGTATGTTGACAATCATCCCTCATTTTGAGCACAACCTCGGCGTCTACTATCCGAGAGGAGGGATGCACAGCATTACCCAAGCGATTTTTACTTTGGCACAACAACTAGGAGTGCGCTTCCACTTTGGTCAGCGCGTAGAAGAAATTGTAGTCGAGAATGGTTGTGCTTCAGGACTTCGCACGGCTAGAGCTACGCATCCCTTCGACGCTACCGTCAGCAATATGGATGTATATTACACATATAAGCGTCTGATGCCTAGAGAGAAGGCGCCTGAACGCATCCTGAATCAACCTAAAAGCACATCAGCACTGATCTTCTACTGGGGAATTCGCCAAAGATTTCCACAACTCCATCTACACAATATTTTCTTCTCTGACCGCTATCAAGAGGAGTTCGAAGCACTAGAGCGCGGAGAAATGATAGACGACCCCACTGTCTACATCAACATCACTTCGAAATACACACCTACTGATGCGCCAGATGGCTGCGAAAATTGGTTTGTCATGGTTAATGCCCCCTTCCATTGCGGGCAAGACTGGCACAACCTGATTGCACAGGTACGTCGCAATATAATAGCTAAGCTTGATGGTCTTCTCCAGGTTAACCTTGAAACCCTTATAGAAACAGAAGCTGTCCTTTCGCCTCCCGAAATTGAAGCGAAAACGAGTTCACACTTGGGAGCTTTATATGGATACAGCTCAAATACGCCTCTCGCAGCTTTTTTACGGCATCCTAATTTCTCGCCCCGCATCCATAAACTCTACTTCTGTGGCGGCAGTGTTCATCCGGGCGGGGGCATTCCGCTGTGCCTCCTTTCTGCCAAAATTACGAGTGAACTTATCGGAAAATCAAGCCGGCCATGATTCAGCGCCTCAGCTATCCTTCAACCGATCTTTTACTAAACTTCTGTGCTATCGTATATCTCCTCGGCATAGTAGGGATGCTCTCGCCTGCCAAGCCCTGGTTTGTTAGCCAGACACCTGTAAGCTTACTGCTATCCTACTTCACTCTTTTATTTTTTCATTCGCCGCACACGCGTGAAACTACTGTATATTTCCTGTGTGCTTTCATCGTCGGATTTGGCATCGAAATAGTAGGAGTAAATACGGGCTGGCCTTTTGGGCATTATGAGTACGGCTCAGTTCTGGGACCAAAGGTGGCTAGCACGCCGCTATTAATCGGCATCAACTGGACACTTGTTACATATTGCAGTTTCTATGCCCTGGAACAACTACTGCCCCGGCTGCCTCATTTAGTTTTTGCTCCGTTAGCGGCAGTTTTACCCGTGGGATTAGACTTTCTCATCGAGCCTGTAGCCATCCATTTTGGTATGTGGAGCTGGCCTTCTACAGGTTTGCCACCACTAGAAAACTACGTGGGTTGGTATACTACCTCGCTAATCTTGGCAATAATTTGGCGCTTAGTAATGCCACATTCATTGCAAAACCGCGCAGCTTTAATGCTCTTGGGTCTTCAAATATTTTTCTTCGCTGTGCTTGGCTTGCTAATAAGCCTACGAGCAGCTTAGGTAATGCTTTTTAAACTGTGGAGGCGTCGAATTCTCTCCATGCCTCAACTTATTCGTATCCGCCTGCGCGGCAACGGGCTGTCTTTCAATCAAGAAGGTAATACTACACTTAAAACTTGAAGATCGTAGAGCTATCGACTCTTAGGTCAACTAGATGCAGTCAAAGTGTTCATCTAAAACAAAGCCGCAAGCCGCGTAAAGTCCATTCAAATGAGGCCTCACCTACGCTAAGGCCAAACCTAATTAAGGGAGATCTATGCCGCCAATGTAAATGAATGTAGCCTCATGCTGAGGCAACTGCCTCAATCCAGTTTGGTACCTTTACTCTATTTTCTCTATGCAAAGAGGAGCAACAAGAGGCTGTAAAAGAAGAATTTCTATAAAAATTTTCCCTTTGAACCAATATACTTCTCAAACCGGTGAAGCGGAATGCCAATGTGTTTATCAGCGGCGCAAAAGTAAAGCTTTTGGCGGGGCAGCTTCTCCTACTTGAGCTAGCCAATACAAGCCTTCGGGCAAACCACTAAGGTCAAGCGGAAAGAGATTTTCGCCTTCTGTAAGCCATAGGCGAAACTCACGCGCTAGCGAACCATTGAGAGTCCACAGACGGAAGATACCTTCACGCGGCACGTTGTGAACGTTAGACACGATCCAAGCGCGATCTTGAGCGGGGTTGTGCAAAAGCTCCCACCTATCTGCAGGAGTCTCTGCAAATAGGTCGGAGTTATTTACGTGCATACTTAGTGCATTTCCGTTGGAGCGGTAAAAATATGTGGCCATACTACCTACAAACACCGCTCCCGTCATCGCATACCGCGCACCGTCGCGAATGAGGGTGGCGGCATAGACAGGGCCGGGCGTAACAATCTCTTTTTGATCTATGAGGTGGCCATTTAAATCAGTACGCGTTATAGAGATGTTATCGCCCACTTTGCCGGTAAAGAGGATGTGCTGAGCGTTGGGTAGATAAGTTACGCCGAAACCCGCGTTTTCATCGTAGTCCGCTCGAGCAGCACCGCGGAAATAGCGATCCCATCGCAACTCGCCACTTTCTGTCCAAACAGCGGCATAGTGAGCCGTATAGAGAGCGGTGGGCAATTCGCGATAAACCGAACCGATCACAGCAAACAGGCCCTTGCTAGCGGGAGCAATGTCGGTCAAAGTCGCTGCCTCTGGAGCACCGGGAGGAAGGCTTGGAAAGCTGACCTTCCGCGACCAGACTACGTCTCTAGTACCTAGGTGAATTTTGCTGATTCGGTCGCTGCTCAAAACAATACAGGCATTGCCGCTAGCAGTGAGATAGCCATCCCTGGGCTCAGGAAGAGCGTAGCTCCTCTGCCAAATTATTGTGCCGTCAGCGCTCAAACGAGCCAAGGCCATTCCACCGCCCAATGGACCGGCCCCTATCGCCAAATATTCGCCTGTGGGCAAAGGAAGTAGTTGATTGATTTTTGTGATACTAGTGTAGGTTTTTTCCCAGACAATCTGCCCATCAGTATTGAGGCGCAGCAACCAGCCTTGCGGAGGTACAGAGCGAGTGCCGCCGACCAACCAACCGTCTGCTAAAGCAACAGCACCACGACCGAAGGTCTCTTCCGTGTTGGGAGCCCCGAAGGAGCGGTGAAAGACTTTTTTCCCCTCATTGTCTACCCTTAAGCAAAAAGCATCGGCTTTTGCGCCTATACTGGAGTATTGGTTGCCGAAGATAACATAGCCGCCCGCAGCTACAGGTAAAATTGTCCATCCACCATCGTAGCCAGGCGTTAAGTTAAATGTTGTGTTGATGGTCGATTGACTCATTCCTCCAAGAGTGAGTAGGAGAGCGCTCGTCACAAGACAGGTTGTTTTCGAC
Source organism: Saprospiraceae bacterium (assembly GCA_025055285.1). Classification (GTDB taxonomy): domain Bacteria; phylum Bacteroidota; class Bacteroidia; order Chitinophagales; family Saprospiraceae; genus M3007. The sequence goes on along the minus strand of JANWXM010000012.1, from coordinate 79,107 downwards.
AGTACCATAATTATATGCAAGCGTTGAAGTAGTTACAAACCAAGGAGATATCCTCTCGTATCTAAGTATTCCATAAGGTATATCAATCCGGGTTATCCTAACCTACCTGCCGATGAACTTGGGCGACCACTTCTTCCATCGCATTTAAAATTTCGGCAATCTTGAATAGCTATGACTAAGCGTTTTTTACTCTTCTCGGCCTTCCACGCAACTCTCTTTAGCGAGATGTTTCTCGCTCTCTGTTTGGAATCTCCTCCTTGAGCCAAAGCCTATACCTTCGCATCAACATCTCTATAAACTTACGCACATCCTTTGGAACAAATGCTTTGGAAGTTGAATATTGTATATCATCCATAGCTGACAACTTAATGAACAGAAAAACCTCAACTGAAGTGGTAAGTGATTGCGAAAATCAGGACATATATGAAGCTCTTGCCGAATAAGAGGAGCAACAGGTAAACGACAGACCAACCATTGCCAATCTCGGGCAAATCTAAAAGTTAGAACCAATACAGCCAAATGAACTGACCGTTCGTGTTGCTCAAAAGCTTTGGGTGGAATGCCATGTAAAGCCAGCAAAATTCATTGAAAACTCGAAATAAAAGGACGCCACTTGTGAAAGAGACCCTTGAAATGGACGAAGAAAGGTTTTTCTTGCTAAGGATGCTTCCTATGATATGTCACAACAGGAATAAGCTGCGCAAGAGGAGTTTTCCGACATAGGTCTTCTTCTCGTCGGTGCATCATGTAAACTTGCAGTTGCAAGTGGATAGGATGTCGCAGAATGAGGCCCTTATGCTCAGGTAAAAAAATTGTTCGACCTTTAGGCTAGCGATACTCGACAAAGGCGCCTCATGGATGACATCACTGAAGGAGACATCGTAGCACATCCGACGCGCGCTGAGGAGACCCGCCTTACTTGCCACACCGTACTTATTCGGGTGATAAAAAAGAGATTAATCGTTGAGCGACGCGCGTATCGTCTTCAAGGACCTTGACAAGAAGGTCAGCATAAAAAGGCCGCACAACGTTGTTTTCCCACCTTCCTTCCTCATTTTAGATGCAATGTTGTATTATCTGCAAAAGAAAAATTTAAAAAACGAAACGCGGTTCTTTATCCTTAAAAATTTCGGAATTAACCCTTGTTTAGTTCGATTCACAGTAGATTAAGTTTTTGTAAAGAAACAATATCTTCTCGACGTAAAAGTCCCTGTCCCTTAAGGAATTAAGGCCGTTTCAATTTTGTTTGTCTACACCCCCATGAGCAACCTAAGCCCATACGAAACCCTATCTTTAAGGCCCAAAAAGACTAAATCATGAAAAGATTGGCTCTTACGCTCTTAGCTTGTGCAGCCTTACTGCGCGGTGCTACAACTGCTCAAGACAGTCGTTCGATGCCCGACAGCACACTAGCTCCCTTCTATCACGGCGTGGCTTCCGGAGACCCTCTAACCGATCGGGTTATATTATGGACTCGTCTAACCTTAGAAGAACCAGTCTCCGAAGCAACGCTGTCTTGGCGTATAGCAACAGATACGCTTTTCCAGAACGTAGTCCAGTCAGGGACAGTTACCACTAATGCTGAGCGCGATTACACGGTAAAAGTAGATGCTACAGGGCTTCAACCGAATACGTGGTACTATTATCAATTCGAGTACAAGGGAGTGCGATCCCTCATCGGACGTACGCGAACTCTCCCTCAAGGTAATCTGGAGCGCTTACGCTTAGCGGTTGTGTCTTGTTCGGACTATCAAAGCGGCTACTTTCACGCTTATCGCGACTTGGCCTTGCGAAACAGTGTAGATGCCGTCTTACACTTGGGCGATTATATCTACGAATATCCTGCCGCATCAATACTGCTACACCGCAATCACCAGCCAAGCCATGAAATTATTACGCTACAAGATTATCGCCTGCGGCACTCCCTCTACAAGTTAGACAAGGATTTGCGCTTGCTCCATCAACAACTACCTATGATCGCTGTTTGGGACGACCATGAAACAGCCAACAACTCCTGGACCCACGGGGCGCAGAACCATCAGCCCGATACCGAAGGACCCTGGGAATCACGCAAGCATGCAGGCAAACAGGCCTACATGGAATGGATGCCCATTCGGGAAAATGCGACGGCAGACAATGAAATTTATCGAAAATTCATCTTTGGTAACTTAGTGTCGCTGTACATGCTCGACACGCGCCTAGAAGGGCGCAGTCAACAAGTGCCAAATACTAGTCCCGAATTAAACGACACTAGCCGCACTCTCATAAGCCCGCAACAATTCAATTGGTTAACAGCACACATTCGGCGAGATACTGCCCGCTGGATTTTGCTAGGACAGCAAGTCATGATGGCCCCTTTACAAGCCTTTGGGCAAGTGCTCAACACCGACCAGTGGGACGGCTATCCCGTTCAACGCCAGCGATTATACGACAGCTTGTTACACTATCAGAAGAACAATCTCGTCGTCTTAACGGGTGATTTGCATACTGCCTGGGCAAATGACCTACCGCTGTCCAACTATAATCCGACCACGGGAGAAAATGCCATTGGAGTAGAGTTTATTACTACCAGCATTACCTCTTCGAAAATACCCGTGCCTGGAGGTCCCTCTATAGTACAATTGCTTAATCCGCACGTAAAATTCGTAGATTTAGTGCGCTTTGGTTACTTCATCCTCGACGTTACTGCTCAGCGAGCTCAAGCAGAGTTCGTTTTTATCAACGACGTGAAAAGCACTACTTATTCCGTTGAATTAGGGCCAGCATGGGCTACGCTGCATGGTTCTCGACGCTTGAGTCCTTCTACGCTTTCTAATCCACCTCTTTATCCGCCATTAGCACCCCTTGGCACGGGCAATGTTAGCTATCGTCGCTTGAAAAATAGCTTAATCAACTTAGTAGCCATACCCAACCCTTTTGTGAGTCAGGTAGTATTGCAATTTGCGCTCCTTCAGCCAGAACAGATCACTATCGAAATCAGCGATATGCACGGACATACTTGGCGACAACACACTTTGGGACGCCTACCGGAGGGATTACACCATGTACACTTTGATGCAACGGGTTGGCCTCCTGGCCAATACCTGGCCACTTTACGTACAAGTAGTGGCCACACCTCGGCGCGACTCGTGCATATCCGAATGCCCTAACCGCAGAAAAGACCGTGGACACAAGAAGTCATGCGCAAGGCCTAATAAATGACTAACCTCTTTTGTGTATCTTACAAAAAGAAAACACTCCAGTGTTTGAGACGATAGAGAATGCTGTGCTTTTGAAACATAGCATGAGCGATGCATTAGTGAGGAAAGAAGCCGGCCGTACTCTTCTCTCCTACGAGGTCTGAATCCCAACTCCTCACTCAAATTTGGCGTCAAGCTTCGAAGGCAACCCTCGAAGCTCGTGACAGGATGGTGTACTACACGCGTATTGCTTTATTGTCCCTGATCTAGAGCAAAGTTTATTAAAGGCGCTGATTATCTCCGGTTTTTTCTGGCCATGAAGAATTCCTAAGAAACAGATGGCCGCAGCATTGCAAAGTGCGAAAGATCTGAAAATCAGAGTTAAATGTTTTCAGTTGACATGAGATAGAAGTGTGTAACTTTGCTTCTGTTTAGTCTACATGACTCTTTTTCGTATGAAAAACCCGGTTGTTTATCAAGCGAAGAATAAGATTCGAATCGTAACAGCGGCCAGCCTTTTTGACGGACACGACGCGGCGATAAACATCATGCGCCGCATCATGCAAGCGAGTGGCGCAGAAATCATTCATTTGGGTCACAACCGCTCCGTGCAGGAAATTGTAGATTGCGCTATTCAGGAGGATGTGCAGGGTATTGCGGTTACCAGTTATCAAGGCGGCCACATGGAGTTCTTCAAGTATATGTACGACCTATTGCGTGAACGCGGCGCAGGCCACATAAAGATTTTTGGCGGTGGAGGCGGTACCATTTTGCCCGTTGAGATAGAGGAACTTCACGCCTACGGTATTGCGCGCATCTATCACCCTGACGATGGGCGCGCCATGGGACTCCAAGGGATGATCAACGACGTTCTTCAAAAGTGTGACTTTCCTGTCGGCGATTCCTTGAATGGCGAGTTACAGCGCTTGGGCAAACGCGACCCTCGAGCAGTAGCTCGGCTAATCTCCATTGCTGAAAATAATCCGGCGCTTTTCGAAAGCGCAGTGCGACCGGCTTTAAACATCACTCATTCGCCGCCTGTAGTGGGTATCACAGGTACAGGTGGTGCAGGTAAATCCTCGCTCATGGACGAGCTGGTTCGGCGTTTCCTACTAGACTTTCCCGACAAGACGATTGGCATTCTTTCGGTAGACCCTTCCAAACGAAAGACTGGCGGCGCCTTGTTGGGCGACCGAATTCGCATGAACGCTATCAATACCCCGAGGGTCTACATGCGCTCACTGGCTACGCGCCAGTCCAATCTCGCTTTGTCGCGCCATATTAAAGACGCCCTAGATATTTTGAGGGCGGCCAACTATGATTTGATCATTCTAGAAACCAGCGGCATAGGTCAGAGCGACACCGAAATCGTAGACTACAGCGACTTGTCGCTTTATGTTATGACCCCTGAATTTGGGGCCGCTACTCAGCTAGAAAAGATCGACATGCTGGACTTCGCCGATCTCATCGCCATCAACAAATTCGATAAACGCGGTGCACTGGATGCACTGCGCGATGTACGCAAGCAGGTCCAGCGCAACCGAGGCGCATGGTCTACGCCGGTAGATCAAATGCCCGTTATCGGCTGTATTGCTAGCCAATTTAATGACCCAGGAGTTAACCAGCTCTACCGCCGTCTAATCGACTTGCTCAACGAGAAATGTAACGCTGGGCTAGTTTCTCATTTCCAGGCGCCTGAGGAAATGTCTGAGAAAGTGTACATTATTCCGCCTAGCCGCACACGTTATTTATCTGAGATTGCTGAAGTTGCTCGAAAGTACGACCGCGATGTAGAGCAGCAGGTGAATATTGCCCGTCAATTGTGGGGATTGAAGTGTACCATCGAGTTGCTCGAGGCGAAAGATTCAGGCGACGAGTCATCGAAGACAACTTTAGAAACCCTGAAAAGGCAATACTCGTCTTTAGAAGCACAGTTAGACTGGCGTTGCAAGCGCATCCTGGAAAAGCACGAGCAGCAGAAAGCGTGTTATGCAGCTGACCAATATTCTTACACTGTACGGGACAAAGAAATTCGAGTTAAAACGTTCTATAAGAGTTTGTCAGGCACGCGCATTCCACGCGTGGCGTTCCCTCGCTTTAAAGATTGGGGCGAGATTCTCCGCTGGCGCCTTCGGGAAAATGTACCTGGTGAATTCCCCTACACAGCAGGTGTATTTCCCTTCAAACGCGAAGGCGAAGACCCTACGCGTATGTTCGCTGGTGAAGGTAGTCCAGAGCGAACCAACAAGCGCTTTCATTACCTGTCATATGGCCTACCTGCAGCGCGCCTAAGCACCGCCTTCGACTCTGTCACGCTCTATGGCGAAGACCCCGACTATCGGCCCGATATCTATGGGAAAGTAGGTAATTCGGGAGTATCCGTCTGCTGCTTAGATGATGCCAAAAAGCTCTATTCCGGTTTTGACTTATGTGACCCGAAAACGTCGGTCTCCATGACCATCAATGGTCCTGCAGCCACTATCGCGGCGTTCTTCATGAACGCGGCTATTGACCAACAATGCGAGAAATACATTCGGGAGAATGGCTTAGAACACCTCGTTGAAGCCAAACTTAAAGAGAAATATGACGAACGCGGCCTGCCTCGCCCTCGCTACAACGCGCCAAAACTGCCCGAGGGTCACAATGGCTTAGGCCTGCTCTTGCTTGGCGTGACTGGCGACGAAGTGCTCCCCCCCGAAACCTATCAAAAAATCAAGGCTTATGCCCTCTCTACAGTACGTGGAACGGTTCAGGCTGATATATTGAAAGAAGATCAAGCACAAAACACTTGTATCTTTAGCACTGAATTTAGCCTGCGCCTGATGGGCGATGTCCAAGAATATTTTATTCAAAATAAAATTCGAAATTTTTACTCTGTCTCTATTTCAGGCTACCATATTGCTGAAGCGGGCGCAAATCCCATCACTCAACTTGCTTTCACTCTCGCTAATGGCTTTACCTTCGTAGAGTACTACATTTCGCGAGGCATGCATGTGGATGACTTCGCCCCTAACTTATCCTTCTTCTTTTCCAACGGGCTCGACCCGGAGTATGCCGTTATTGGTCGCGTAGCACGCCGCATTTGGGCCAAAGCCATGCGCTTCAAATACGGCGCCAATCCGCGTAGCCAAATGCTCAAATACCATATCCAAACGTCTGGGCGGAGCCTACACGCTCAAGAGATCGCTTTTAACGATATTCGTACTACCCTGCAGGCCCTGTATGCTATATATGATAATTGCAATTCGCTCCACACTAATGCTTACGACGAAGCCATTACTACGCCGACTGAGGAATCCGTTCGGCGTGCTATGGCTATCCAGCTTATCATCAATCATGAGCTAGGTTTGGCCAAAAACGAAAATCCGCTGCAGGGATCGTTTATCATCGAGGAACTTACTGACCTAGTCGAAGAGGCTGTTTTAGCAGAGTTTGACCGCCTGACCGAACGCGGTGGCGTCTTGGGTGCTATGGAGACTATGTATCAGCGCAATAAGATCCAAGAGGAAAGCCTCTATTACGAAACGCTAAAACATTCAGGCGAACTGCCCATTATCGGCGTGAATACCTTTTTGAGTAAGGAAGGTTCGCCTACTATAGTACCGGGTGAAGTGATTCGCGCTACAACGGAAGAAAAAGAGGCGCAAATTGAGACCTTGCGCCGCTTGCATCAAGCCAATGCTGATAAAGCGCCTGCTGCATTGAAGAGGCTGCAACAAGCAGCTGTGCGCAATCAAAACATGTTTGCTGAATTGATGGAAGTTGTTAAAGTTTGCTCACTCGGGCAAATTACTCACGCGCTCTTCGAAGTAGGTGGCCAGTATCGGAGGAACATGTAAAGGACCGCATTGACTTTCAAACAAAGCCACCTTCTTTCGTGAGGACAGCTTATCCATGCAGTCGGTGTATACAACCGACAGAGAGTTTGCCTTCGACGACGCTGTCGCTTTCGAACCGTTGCGTCGGATAGAGAGGATATATGCTGTATACCAGCCGCTAAAACAGCTTGCCTTTGAGTAAAGTATGCTCCACTGCCAGCGTATGCGAAATCGAACGGACGACCTCTTGTACTAACAGGAGGGGTACTCCTTCACTGATTTGACTCCCTAATACAAATTAGGGGCACTCCTTGATCGTGCGAACGGAGATGACAAGCCACATTAGTCGGAGTCGGGATGCGAGAAGACTACTTTTCGACACGTTCTCATTGTGAGCCTCCACCGGCGCGATATATATATTTTTCGATATCACGCCATTCAGCAACCTGTTGGTCAGCAAAATCGCGCCGCAAGCGCTCATAAGCCGCGATAGCAGCCTCCTTGTTTCCTCGATATTCGTGCAAAAGGCCGAGCTTCTTTAAATAATGCGCTGCCAGCTGCGGATGATTGCCAGAGTTAGAGGCTTTTTCATACATTTTCGCAGCTTTTTCGTAATTTTGTTTTTCTGAATAGGCGTCTCCCAAAACTCCATATTTGAGGATAGGCAAAATGTCTCCCTCTGCATCAAAGTCTTCCAGATATTTGATAGCGTTGTCTAATTCGCCGAGATTCAGGTAGCAAATGCCCGCATAGTATTTAGCTAAGTTAGCTGCCTTAGTGCTACCATATTTATCAATGATGCCGAGAAAGCCATCATACCCGCCGCCAGGGTTTTCCAACGCTAGACGAAACGAATCTCGTTCGAAAGCGCGTTGGGCTTGCCACATCGCATTTACAGCATCCTTTTGCTGCGGTTCTACGACAAGTACTTTATATCCCCAGTACCCTAGGATGACCAAGGCGATACCTCCTAAAACATATAGAAAAATGTCTTGGCGGTCTTTGAGCGTATTCCACACGGAAGATAGTCCATTCTTCCCCGTGCCATGTACCTCGTCTACGGTTACAACGGGTAATTCTTCTGCTTGTTTTGTCTTGCGCTTTGCCATTTCTAGGAAAGATTGCCTAAAATAAATCAGAGCAGGGCCCTACGTGCAATGGGCGTGCAAAGGTATGGAAAGTTTGCACAGGGTAAAATTAAGAGCGAAAAAATGCCTCACATGCGGGTGGGCATTTCGATACCGAGTAGGCGCATGGCCGACTCGAGCACTTGAGCTACAGCGCAGCTTAATTGAAGGCGAAAAGCACGTGCTTCGGGAGTAGGCGCGCTGAATATGGGTAGGTCATGCCAAAAGCGATGATAGGTTTTTGCTAATTGGTAGCTGTAGTTTGCCACGTGAGAAGGATCATACTCTTGAGCGGCGGTAAGCACGACACTGGGATATTCACATAAGGCTCGAAGTAATTCCTTTTCCGATGACTGGAAATCAGTATAGCAGCGGGCATTTGATAGGTCTACGCCTTCTTGCTGGACGCGTTGCATCAAGCCATGAATGCGAACCCAAGAGTACTGGATGTAGGGACCGGTTTGTCCTTGCAAGTCGACAGACTCTTCAGGATTGAAAACCATACGCCGCTTGGGATTTACTCGAATCATAAAAAACTTGAGGGCGCCCATAGCTACTCGACGTAGATTTTCTTCAGCTTCGGGTCCCTCTGTAGGACTACCGCGCTCAGCAGCCTGTTCTCGAGCTAGTCGCATTACCTCTGCAATGAGGTCATCGGCATCTACCACAGTTCCTTCTCGCGTCTTCATTCGCCCAGTAGGCAGTTCTACTAAACCATACGACAGGTGGTACAAGCCATCAGCATACGGCTCGCCCAGTCGGCGCAATATTTCAAAAAGCACAGCGAAATGATAGTTCTGTTCGTCGGCGACTACATAGACCATGCGCTTACAGCCAAAATCTCGATAGCGCATTCGGGCCGTACCCAAATCCTGAGTAATGTATACCGAAGTGCCGTCGGAACGCAGCACGACCTTTTGATCATAACCCACATCTGTCAAATCTATCCACACTGAGCCATCTGCTTTTCTGAAAAACACTCCTTTTTGTAGACCTTCTTCGATGATATCCTTACCGAGCAAGTAGGTATCACTTTCGTAATAGTTCTTGTCAAACTGCACACCGAGCTGTGCATAGGTAGCTTCAAAGCCCTCATAGACCCAGCTGTTCATTTGCCGCCACAACGCAAGCGTTTGAGGGTCGCCGGCTTCCCAGCGCAGTAACATCTCTCGGACTTCTGCGCCTAGGCGCGAATGCTCATTAAACCAACGGTTTTTATAGTCCTTAAAAAATTCCTCTTCGCGTTGCCCTGGCTTGTGATGGGTCTCGTAAAGTGCCTTAGCCTGAGGCGTCTGCTGCCAAGCTTCATACTCTTCCTGCAGTTTGCGCTCAAAAAGCACATAATAATCTCCTACGAAATGGTCGCCTTTCATGCCCTCGGATTGAGGAGTCCGCCCTTCCCCAAATTTTTGCCATGCCAACATGCTTTTGCAGATAGCTACGCCCCGGTCATTGATGATTTGCACCTTAATTACCTCGTAACCAACGGCTTCTAAAATTTGACTACAAGACCATCCTAGCAGACAGTTGCGTATGTGGCCTAAGTGCAGCGGCTTATTGGTATTGGGCGATGAATATTCTATTACGATGCGCTCGCCGCGGCTAGGGAATCTGCCGTAATGGGGTGTACTTAGCACTTCCTGAAGTTGCTCATGCCAAAAAGTCTCTTTCAACTCGAGGTTAAGAAAACCCTTTATTACATTGTAGTTTTTTACGTAGGCTGTCTCGCGTTGAAGCCAAGTGCCTACTTCAGCACCTATTACTTCAGGAGATTTTTTGGCTATCTTCACAAAGGGAAACAACACGGCCGTATAGTCGCCTGTAAATTCTGGTAAGGTGGCGTTAATTTGTACTTTTTCGGCAGAAATGGCTTGACCGTATAATCTCTCCACTGCTGCTGCTACATCTTGCTGGAGTATCTTCACTATGTTCATGCTGCAAAGGTATTGCGGTCAGCGAAGAAGGAAAGGTGCTTTCCCTCTTTGCGTGCCAAAACTCCTGGAGAAATAAAATCAGCGGAAAAAAAAGTTTAGAAATGCTCGTTTGAGACAAATGGTAAAAAAATTTGTTAATTCTAAGCTAAGCCTCTACGACTATACGTGCATCTTTGCTCGTTGTTTAAGTCTAATAATCGTTATATTGCTAAAATCTTTCACTAAACTTGTAATGGCCTATGAGTAAACCAGTTACAATTAAAATCAAAGACGGTACCGTCCGCATCTCGGGTTCGCGCTAAGCGAACCGACTTTCGCTTGAAAACACAGATGAGTTGAGGTTTATGGGCTTCGCCGAAAGGTGGAAGCCCATTTTTATTGTACACAGGAACTACCACTGGTCGTACCGCAGCAGAACGATCCCAGAGGAAAGAAAAAGTTCTAACTACGACAGACATACAGAAACCAGAGATAAACACCTCCACAGCCGACTTACTCTGGGCCGACAGAGAAGCAATGACACGAAATTGATTTCGTTAATGGGACTTGAAGTATTCTAATTTAAGGGCTTACGACACATTACCTTTGCCGATATTTTGGAGGAAGGGATGAAAAGATATTTGTTAAGTTGTTTGCTGTTGGTTTTTCTAGATATAGGGTTTGGGCTTAAAGCCTTAAGCCAAAGTGGGGACACGGTAATTTATGAGGCAGCAGAGCATTTACCAATGCCTTTAGTACCAGGCTGCCTTCCAACGCAACATCCGGATTGGCCTGAAGATAGCCTAAGGCGCTGTGCTGAATTGGGGCTAATAACGCTCATGCGCCGCAATATTCGCTATCCGCTTGAGGCGCGTCAGGCGAACATTGAAGGCACAGTAGTTTTGTCTTTTGTGGTGGAGGTAGATGGGCGCATTTCCAACATACGCATAATAAAGGACATAGGTGGCGGCTGTGGTGCGGAGGCAGTTCGCGTTCTAACAGAACTTAGTCAAGGTGGCCTGCGCTGGAAGCCGGCTCAACAAGGCGGCAAACCTGTCCGTATGCGGCAAGCATTGCCTTTGCGGTTTCGTCTTGAAGAAGCTCCGCCGTTCTACCTTAATGAACGCGGCGATTCTATTTATACCGTAATTGACACGCTGCCAAGGTTCCAAGGTGCTGGCGAGGACTCACTTATTACATTTCTCTTGCGCGAATTGCGCTACCCTCGCTCTTACCGCGACAGTTGTAAAGTGGGCGTCATTGAAACAGCGATCCTGGTCCATGCAAATGGCAACATCGAGATAGACAACCAACTAGATTTTAGCAATTTAGGCATGGATTTTCAATGGGAGGCCATTCGGCTCATTCACCGCACAGCTGGCTTATGGACACCTGCCTACTATCAGGGCCGACGCGTTACGACCAGTGTGCCCTTGCGCGTGTTGTTCAAATCCGATGCATTGCACTGCAAAGCGGCTAATGATGCCTTCGACCAGGCTATGCTTTTGGCCGCCGACGCTGCTGACGAAGAAGACCTTAACGTCGCCTTAGAAAAGTGGACACAAGCGGTAAATCTTCAGCCTAACAATACCGAATTACTCTACTATCGAGGCTCTACGCTGCTCAACCTGAACCGACGCGAGGAGGCCTGTCAAGATTTTGCCCGCATTCGCCAACTCTTGGGCATCACGTGGTTCGAGTCGCTGCGTCGGGTCGTGTGCGGCTGGTAAAAATCTCCAATGTATCGCACCATGCAACAGAAGCAGGGACAACTCCAACGCACCTTGACACTGCGGGCTGCTATTTTGCTCATTATCAGTTCCGTAATCGGGTCAGGAGTGTACAAGAAAGTAGCGCCGATGTCTGAGCAATTAGGAGCTCCTGAATGGGTATTGGCGGCTTGGGCTCTTGCGGGCCTCATTAGTCTTTGCGGGGCATTGAGCAATGCTGAAATTGCCGGCATGTTGGCCGACGCAGGAGGAGAGTACGCTTACTTTCGCCATATATATGGCCGTTTTATGGCCTTCCTCTGGGGTTGGACGACCTTCGCCGTTATAAAAACGGGGGCTATTGCTAGTATTGCCTACGTATTTGCTCAATCCCTCCACGCCTTGTTTCCGCTGCCGCGTCTACCGGAAGAGCTCGAGCAAATAGACTTGTGGGGCATTTTTCAGCCCTTCGATAACGGCGGCGTTAAGGGTGTCACAATTGCACTTATTGTATCGCTTACTTTTCTGAACACGCGTGGCTTGCGCGGAGGCGCGGGCCTAAGTACCTGGATATCGCGTTTAGTGCTAGTGAGCTTACTGTTGCTTGTTATTGCTGGGCTTATGTGGGGAGGAGGTCGTTGGGCAAATTTGCATACACCCGCTACTCATGCGGAAGTACAGCCGGGATGGGATTTCGCTTTTGTTAAAGCCCTATTTGCCGCTTTATTGGCAGCTTTTTGGGCATACGAAGGTTGGAACACTGTGGGCTTTCTCGGCGCTGAAATTAAGGACCCAAACCGCAATTTGCCCATAGCCTTGTCAGTAGGCATGCTCCTCATCATGGGCGTATACGTTTCAGTCAATCTCACTTATTTATATGTACTGCCCATCGACCGGATCATCGAAAGCTTCAAGAGTCAGAATGAAATTGCGGCAATAACAGTCGTTCGCCACTTCGCTGGGCCACTAGGCGCCGCGGTGCTCTCTGGAATTATCCTTATCACTACCTTAGGCTGCACCAATGCTACGATCCTTATGCCTCCGCGGGTCTATTATGCCATGGCGCGCGATGGGCTATTTTTTTCTGCCGCGAAGCGGATTCATCCGCACTACCACACGCCGAATGCGGCACTGTGGATACAGGGTTTGTGGGCTTGTGTGCTAGTATTGTCAGGGAGTTTTGACCAACTAACAGACATGCTCATTTTTGCCGCGTTCTTCTTCTACGGGGCAACTGCCTTGGGTGTGTTTATCCTTCGCTATCGCGAACCCGCTACTCTGCGACCCTATCGTGTATGGGGGTATCCTCTAGTACCGGGCTTATTTGTGCTCTTTTGCGCAGCATTAGTGGTCATCACCTGTTTTAATCATCCGCGCGAGGCTGCCATCGGTGGAATGCTCATGCTCACGGGTGTGCCGTTCTACCTTTGGTGGACATACGCAAAATAAGCTGAAGAGGAACCGAAAATTTTAGGCCATTCGAGAAAAGTTGCCTCGCCTTGCCCTACCGTTTTTGAGCGTTGGTTTGCAGGGCATATTGCATGAGCTCTTGGGCATGTCCGACGCTTGTACAATCGCACGCATCTACCGCCTGTTGATTGCTGAGGAAGAACTTTTCAGGGCCGATTTTTTCTATTAGCCCTGCACGTGCCATAGCATCGCGCACAGGGCCCTTTACGCTAACAAAATAAACATCAATACCGCGCTGTCGGAATTGGAGCAAAAGTTCTTCTATAGCATGCACACCTGAACTGTCTAAGTTATTAATACTTTCAGCATTGATAATCAGCACTCTGAGTGCGTTTCCTTTTCGAGCAGCAAGCTCATTTATAGTGTCTAAGAAATAGTTGACGTTCGCAAAATAAAGGTCTGAGTCAAAGCGAACGATAAGCACATCTGGGCGCTGCTCTAGATTATCAAAGCGCTCGATGTTGCGGTAGAAGAAAGTGCCCGGCACCCGCCCTAAGACGGCAATATGTGGGCGAGTTGTGCGATAAATGACTAAAGCTAAAGACAACAGGACTCCCAGGCCAATTCCTTGCTCAATACCTACAACTAAAGTGGCCGCGAAAGTAACCATCCAGAGAACAAAGTCGCTTCGGTTGCTATGCCATAGATGTCTAGCCTCCTTATAGTCAATCAAGCCGTACACAGCCACCATGATGACGGCAGCTAGAATGGCATTAGGTAGGTAGTAGAAAAGCGGCGTCAAAAACAATAAAGTAATGATAACTAGACTAGCGCTAATTAATGAGGCCACTCCTGTGCGAGCGCCAGCCTGATCGTTTACCGCCGTGCGAGAGAACCCACCAGTCACTGGGATAGAAGAGAAAAAAGCACCTCCCATGTTGGCCATGCCTAAAGCGATTAGCTCCTGATTGGCGTCCACCTTGTAGTTGCGGTGACGCGCTTGAATGGCCTTTGCTACAGCAATACTTTCCATAAAGCCTACCAAAGCAATTGCCATAGCGATAGGGATAAGTTTTTGCATAGTAGGCCAATCAAATATAGGTATGCTCAAAGCAGGCAACCCTTGAGGTATTTCACCCACGACCTTAACGCCATAGCTTTCAAGATTTCCAAGCCATACGCCCAAGATACTTAGCACCACCACCACTAAGGCACTTGGAAAGGCAGGACTCCATTTCCGAAAGAGCTGAATGATCGCAATAGCGCTAAGGCCTATGGCGAACGTGGGCCAGTGAAGGGATTCAATATTGCGAGCAGCGTTAATCAAAATTTCATGGGCATGTTCGCTGCGAGGTATGGAGATACCTAGGAGATGCTTGAGCTGGCTCAAAGCAATTACGATGGCCGCAGCTGAAGTAAACCCGCTAATCACTGGGTGAGAGAGAAAATTAACCATGAAGCCTAAGCGAAATACCCCTAGCGCAAATTGCACAATACCTACCACAAAGGCTAAGGTAAGCACTAAGCCAATGTAGGACGCCGATCCGGGCTCTGCCATCGCACTTACTCCCGTAGCCGTAAGCAAAGACACCATAGCTACCGGACCTACTGCCAGTTGGCGAGAAGTGCCCAACAAAGCGTAAAGAATAAGAGGTACGGTGGCTGCATATAAGCCATAGATAGGCGGCATGCCTGCTAACATAGCATAAGCCATGCCCTGAGGCACCAACATAACACCTACGGTTAGACCTGCCGAAAGATCGCCGCGCAGGTCATTCTTCGTATATGAGGGCAACCAAGTTAGGAAAGGGAAAAAACGCTGGAAAGAGAGCGACTTAGAAGAATCAATTGAATGTTGAACTTTATCCATAATTAGATTACCATGCTGCAGTAAAAAGGAAAAACCGCTGCAAAAGTATTATAACGCACGGCGGTGAGCGGTGACTGATGTCACGCTGACTACTTCTCTTCCTGAGAGCCGGAGCAGAGGCAACTAGAAGCGACCTTCTGTGGCGCGTTGCAGGGCCTTCAAATAGGGCAAAAAGTGCACCTCTAGAACATGACGCGGGCGAGGCAAGAAGTCTTTTCGGATGCGATCGGCTTCCTGGTAAGCTAGTTCAGTCCAATTAGAAGGCAGAGATACTCGACCTGTAAGTACGCGGGCTACCAAACGCGCCTGCATTTCCGACAGCGGCCAGATACAACCTTGAGGTTGCACCAATCCGATAAAAAATAGTGTCGGATAGTGCGGATGAAATACCCGCAAGTAAAGTGGAATATGAGTAGCGTCTTCCCAATTAATAAGTTCCGGACGAAAGAAGGGAAAATGTATTCGATAGCCGGTGGCGGCAATGATGACGTCGTAAGAGACTTTTGCACCATCCACAAAGGATACTGTTTGTTCCTTCACTTCGGCGATCGCAGGTCTAGGGCGTATTTTTCCGTGGCGGATGCGCTCCAACAGCTCCGAGTTAATCGTAGGATGAGCATGCGTTGGGGAGAAGTTAGGTTCGGGTAGGCCATAATCGCGATAACGCCCTATTTGAATGCGCAAACAAAGGCGCTGAAGAACATTTTGTATCGAACGCGGTAGCCAGCTCATCGAAGCGGCAAAGGTATCCGTAGGTTTGCCCATAAAGAATTTTGGCACGATATACTGAGGCGTGCGTAGGCTAATGTCCACCTGTTTTGCAACTCGACTGGCTTCGACAGCGCAGTCGCAGCCAGAGTTACCCGCTCCCACTACTAGCACGCGTAATCCTGCCAAATCTCGCGCTGTTTTCATTGCATGCGCATGCATGTAGCGACCTCTAAAGGCTTCTTTCCATTCAGGGTGTCGGGGCGCTGAATGGTGTCCATTTGCCACGATTAGAGCATCAAACACCTCTTCTGTGCCATTAGATAAGGATAAACGCCACCGTAGTCCATCTACCGGCTCCGCTCGCTCAACAGCTGTACGATAGCGAATGTATTTTTCTAGATCAAAGTGTTGGGCGTATGCCTCAAAGTACGCTAATACCTGCTGATGGCTAGGATAGTCAGGGTAATCGGCTGGCATAGGAAAGTCGCTAAATTGGGACATTTTCTTGCTCGAGATAAGGTGAGTCGTTTCCATAACGCTGCTGTGTCCTTCTTCGAGCGAGAAGGCCCAATTACCGCCTAAGCGATCGCTTTTTTCAAAACAGACTACATTTTCTAGGCCTGTCTCTATTAGGCCCTTGATGGCTGTTAAGCCTGAGCATCCAGCGCCAATAATTGCAATACGCATAGAGAGAATGCTGGCAGATGGACATCTTTGCTTTATATCCTTGACAAGCGAGCAAAGAAAAGCAACTTTCCTTGTTGCTGTAAAGGAAGATGCCTGCTGTTGATTGGTTTGTGTCGCCACTCAAAACCGCTCAAGAGCCACTTCTATCCAAGTCGTTTCGCCGCGCTTGAGCTCAATATTTGTTAACCTTTTGCTTTTATAACCGATTTTGCCAAAGTTGATGACATATGAGCCCGGGCTACCTGCACCGGTTTTGAAGGTTCCGTCAGGGCGTGTCACATCGGTATTAGCCGTGCCTTCAACGAGGACTTTAACTCGTGACAGAGGCTGGCCGGTGTTGGCATCGATCACACGACCTTCCAGGTAAGCAGCGCGCTGATAGGTAGGGCGGAGGATAAAGAGGCCTTCGTTGCGAGCAGTAGCAATAATGTTGCCTGAGGGTAAGTAGGGCGAGGCATCCCACACAAGAGAATTACCCAATAAGATGTGTGCTACTTCAATGAGGTTGTCAGGGCGATGAGCATCTACAAGGGTCAGTTGCCCGCCATAAGAGGGGTTGATAAGAAAATCGTTGAATACCCGCACGTTGTGTACCTCTTGGGTGGGGCGCACGCTAGGATAGTAAATGTCGAGTAGGCGGATGTTATTTAGGTCACTTACGTCAAAACTCGCCAATGGCGCATGCCAACGTTCATCTGTGGTAAAAAGATACTGCCCGCTGTTGGAGAGCCAACTGTTGTGGTTAAAAGCCCCTGGCGTAGGTTGAACCGCTAAGAGTTTTGGCTTTTTTTTATCAGAGATATCGAAGACGCTAAAGCGCCCAAGATAAATTTCGCTAGCCCAGAGCGTATCGTTGCGAATATATCCATCGTGTACGTACGGATAATTAGTGATGCTCTTGATGGCTGGGTTCCAGGGGTCGCTTAAGTCACAGATAACAATACCTTGTTGGTTACCACCAAATATGAAAAGATGCCCCTCTGCACAAGCTACCGTGTGACTGCGGCGAATGAGCGTGTCAGCGTTTGGCCCGAACCACACGCGCCAATAGACTGTGTCGGGTAAGTAACGCAAGTCTACGATGGTAATGCCGCTGTTAGCAGCCTCAGAGCCAACATAGGCAAAACCGTTCCACGTTTTCACTTCTCGCCAAGTATTAGGAGGGCCTGGCACAAAAAAACGTTCCACCGGCTTAGTTGGCTCGGTTACATCCACAATACTTAATCCGAGACTAGTACCTACGAGCGCGTATTCGCGGCCTAGGCTATCCACATAATGCCAACACCCAGCCAAAGTGGCAGGAGCATAGGGAAGATGGCCTAGTTGCTCTAACTGCCCCCAAAGTGTTCCAGACAGCAGCGCAAAAAACAAGAGCAATCCTTTTCTTCGAGAAAATCTCATGGCCCCAAATTTAATAAAACAGTAACGGAATAGCACATCCTTACTCCTACAAATTTGAAGAAAAAGCAGCGGATATGTTCTAAGAACTTTAGACGTGGCCGGCAGAAACGGAAAACCTTCCTTACACTATAAATAAAGCGGCCACACAAGCCGGTTTGAATACTAGAAAAATGGGAAAGGAGGGAAGATAGGCCTATCCCTTTTCTCCATAGGACTGGGTCTTCAGAGGTCAGTTATTATTTTATCAACTGGAAACGAATGGGTAACACAAAGCGCACGTTTACTCTTACGCCGTTGTGTTCTCCGGGTTTCCACAGAGGCATAGATTTGATAACGCGCACGGCCTCAGCACCACATCCACCTCCTATGTCTTTGAGCACTTCTACGTTGGAGATGCGCCCTTCGGTATCCACTACAAAGCGCACGACTACAATCCCCTGAATGTTGTTTTCTACAGCTATTCGCGGATATCGAAGGTTTTCCTGCAAATATGCCGTGAGTGCTGCTTCGCCACCTGGAAACTCAGGTTTTTGGGAGACAAAATCGAACACAGGTTCTTCATGCGGCTTAGGTATCTCCTTTGGCTTAGGTGGCTCGGGAGGTGGCGGTGGTTCAGGGAGGGCTACTTTAGGCGTGTAGTCGCTATACAAGTCGATAGGACCCTCCTGAGTGACTCGACTTGGGTTAGCCTTGCTCAGATCCTCCACCGTCGGAATTTCTTCCTCATCGCGTACCTCTTCGTCAGCCTTAACAACGGGTTTCATGAACTTTACTGTTCGTACCTGTGGAGGGGCCAGTTGTGCCTTTTTAGGTTTTTCTGGCTCATTTACGGGAGGAGGAGCAGATAACTCTGCGTAAGGAGTAACATGAACTTCTACCTCTACCTGCTGAGTAGCGTCTCGCTGCTGTTGAAGCAGCAACCAAACTAATGGTAAGGCATAAAGCAAACCCAAGAGCAATAGACTGCCTGCGATACCGTATATCAAGTGAGCCAGCCGCCGCTGACGCAGACAGTATGCACCATAGGCTTTATTTTTAAAGGCAAAAAGAAATTCTTCTATCGTATAATGAGTATCTGGTTCTCTCATGATGGCTCGACAATTAAGTAGGCCTAAGGATTAGGTACGGGAATACCTGCACTGCGCATAATTTGAAGTTCTTCTTCGCTTGCCTTATCAATGGCATACCGAGGAACTCGACTTATGTTCATCTCATCTAATAGAGTCACAAGGTCCTCAAACACACAGTCTGGATGCGGTTTTAGGAGAACAACCGCTTTAGGCGTTTCTTGAATAAATTTTTGCAGAAGAGTTCGCAACCCTGCCTTACCGTAGCTCAATGACTTAATGCTCGACGCCTCAGGTAAGCCTCGATAGTAGTAGAGCTTGCTTTCCGGCATGGCTATTAATGTAAGCGCTTGCGAGGCTTTAACGGCCTGCACTTCTTTGACACGTGTTTCGGTGTCGTCGGGAACGGGAAAAGCTATCTCTAGCCCTCGCGGGCGGTACATCGTGGTAGAGAGCATAAAGAAAGTGAGCAGCAGAAAGGCCATGTCTACCATCGAATTCATATCAGTTACAACACCTGGCTTTTCCTTAGCTCGCCCTAGTCGACGTAGGCGGTTAGGATTAGGAAGATCGTCAATATCTAGCATCATCGTCTAATCCTTTAGGTTGGGTAATGAGGGTAAATCGCAAGACATTAATGTCGGTCAACGTCTTGATGACATCCTCGACCTTCTTGTAGGGCGTAGTCGCATCAGCTTTTATGGCGATACGCAAGCGCGGGATAACTACCCGGGCGAGAATGATCCAATCGGCCAATTCGTTTTTGTTGCCCGCCTTCATCGGGATACCCGCCTGCTTGAATCGCTTGCGCTCCTCAGAAGGCATCTGCAGCAACTGGCGCAGTTGAGCGGTGGGCACTCCAAAACCCGACATCGCCTCAAAGGCGCGATATTCTTCCTCGGTATACTGGATTTGATTAACCTGTGCATGTTTTTGCAACCAAGCTCTCCGAGTTGCAGGCGAGGTCAGGCTCAAATACGCCTGACCGTCTTTGTTCACTGATATAGTCAAAAGATCAGTCATTGGCAAGTTTAGTCCCGCTACCGAACGCGGGATTTGTACCCATACTACTTCACCCGTTTTAAAAGTAGTGGCCAATAGGAAAAAAGTTACCAGCAAGAAAGCCATGTCCACCATCGGTGTCATGTCTATCTGTGGCGTTTTAGGTCTGGACAAAGTATCTGAGCGCATAGTCTGCAGCACTTGACTAATCTACAAAAAATTTGAGCTTCAGACTGTGAATGATACTAAAACATACCTCGTCAATAGTGTACGTAATGCGTTCGATTTGATTATTGAACGAGTTGTAAAATACGATGGTAACTGCTGCTGTTGTGATGCCTACGGCTGTGGTTACGAGCGCCTGTGAAATACCACTGGCCAATCCTACAGGGTCAGGTTCGCCCACCCTCGCTAATGCCGCAAACGCTTGGATCATTCCCGTGACGGTACCCAAAAGGCCTACCAATGTCGAAATCTGCGCCACTGTGCCTAGAATAAACATGTTATTGGTCAACTCCGATACTTCTAACTGTGTAGTCTCCTCCAATTCCTTCTGGATAAGATAGATATCCTTTTGGTCTATCTCTCCTGTAGCTTTCCGAGCAAGGAACACTTCTGTGCCGGTTTTGACAACGTTGCCTACAGCTCCCTGCTGTTGATCGCTGATTTCGACGAGTTTCGAATAGTCGCCAGCGGCTAAGGCATCCTTCACTTTAAAGATGAACTCGCGCAAATCGCCGCGACCGCGCGACAAGCGCAACGAAAAATAACGCTCAATGATGTACACTAAGGCAATAAACTGAAAACTCAGCAGCGGAATAACGAGTATTCCTCCCTGATAGATGGTGCCCAACATGTTAAGCGCCCGACCCTTCGTATTGCCCTCTACGAAATTAGCTGGATTTCCTGCTACATAAGTGTACACCAAATAGCCTACCACAATCGAAAGAGGTAGGACAATGTAAGCAAGCTTTGTGTTGATGGTTTTCACGACACCAGAGGTTGGTTAATGATTCCTATTCACAAAGTTAGCTGCGCCGAAAAAGAGTAGAGCGACGGCCTCAATCAGCTAGGAAGGTAATTTTTTTCATTGGGCTTTTTCACAAGAGAAAGCATCCCTTGCGGCAAAAGGCAATTAGGGTGGTCCAAAGTGCTTTTGCCACCCTACCTTTGCCCTATGTCCAGTGCTTTTTCCGAGTTCGTCGAGCGTTTCCCTTCTGTACCCATGCCAGTAGTCTTAGGGGAGGACACGCATCACGTCTTCTCTCAGGAAAACAAACCGCTGCCTGAGATGCTAACGGCGCGGTTTATCTTGCCTTATGAAGAGACTCCTCCTGAGGGAAAGGATTTAGTAGAGTATGTCCCTTGTTTTGCCATCGCAAATACTGAACGTTTTGTCGCATTAGTATGGTGGAAAGCCGCTCTATTGAGTTATGAATACGTGTTGGCCACGTATACACCAAAGGGAGAACTTATTGACCGTCGTACAATCGCATATACGCGCGTAGAGGGCGACAAGGTACGGCGAGCAGTGTCCACCATTGATGAAGATTGGAATATCTTTATTGCTGAAGGCGAAGCCTCTAGTGATGACGATTCCTTCGACCCGACGACCTCGCGCATGCGTGAACTGGAGTTAACCTCTGAAGGACGCATTGTTTAGACGTTTGGAGAAGGTAAAAACATTCTCTTGCGGGCAAAGAAGAGACGCTTCTTACCGCCTACGACAAAACTGGAGGTTTATAGCTGGTTTTGTAGAAACAACGGCACTTTAGAATGAGAAGGAACATTGCCCTGTGGTTATTGCTCTTTTGGTCTGTTGGGCTGAGCTCTAGCTTTTCTCAACAACCCGTCAACTTAATAGCGGCGCAGAAAAAAACACACGCTACCCCAGCGGCATATCGCCTAGACCCTCCTAATTGGTGGGCGGGCATGCGGCATCACCAGGTTGAAATTTTGCTTTATCGCCCAAACTTGCAAGCTTTTAATGTACGGTTGGGTCGCACGCGCGGCGTAGCCCTACAACGCGTAGTTCGCGGCGATAGTCCTAATTATCTATTTCTTACGCTCAACATCTCGCCCAAGGCACCGCCGCAAGTTGTGCCTATTATTTTAACTCATCGCGACAGCGCCGAACTCAGCTTTACCGCTGAATTTCCCATTTTAGCTCGCAACAGCGAACCAAAGGCCCAAGGTCTTTCCTCGCGCGACGTGATCTACCTCCTTATGCCCGACCGCTTCGCTAATGGCGACCCCTCGAACGACTACGTCCCTGGCATGCTCGAGGCTCCAGCCCGAGATTCGCTCTTAGGCCGACATGGCGGCGACCTCAAAGGCATCCTCGAGCACCTGGACTACTTGAAGGACTTAGGCATCACTGCCCTATGGCTCAACCCCGAACTAGAAAACGACCAACCCGAAGCCTCCTATCACGGCTACGCCATTACAGATTTTTATCGCATTGATCGACGTCTGGGCACGAATGAGCTTTATCGCCGACTAGTTCGCGCCTGCCATCAGCGCGGCCTTAAGGTTATTCGCGATGTAGTAACTAACCATATAGGGCACCATCACCATTGGATGCGGGACCTGCCCATGCGCGACTGGGTGAATACCTGGCCGGTAATGACGCAAACCAACTATCGCGCTACAACACTCTTAGACCCTTACGCCTCTGAACACGACCGCAAGCGCTTCAGCGATGGTTGGTTTGTACCTTCTATGCCTGACCTTAATCAACGAAACCCTCATCTAGCCACTTATCTTATCCAACAGGCCATATGGTGGATCGAATACGCCGGCATTGATGCCCTACGCATTGATACTTATACTTATTCCGACCAAGCGTTCATGAGCCAATTCTGCCGCACTCTGCGCAACGAGTACCCAAACCTCTTTCTGTTTGGCGAAATCTGGGAGCATGGAGTCATCGCCCAAGGCTTTTTCGCCGACAATCAACCTATGCGCCGCGCTAATTTCGACTCTGATCTGCCGAGTGTATTGGACTTCCAATTGTGTTTCGCCATCCGCGAGGCCCTCACTCGCGAACAAGGCTGGACAGAAGGCGTAGCCAAACTCTACTACACGCTTATCGAAGATTATTTCTACGAAGCCCCTATGCGCAATGTCGTCTTCATAGACAATCACGACCTAACGCGATTCTTCTCCGTTGTTGATGAAGACCTCAATCGTTGGAAATGCGGCATCGCTTGGCTCATTACCACCCGCGGCATACCACAAATTTATTATGGCACAGAAATTTTAAGCACAGGCTTCGAGGCTCCTTCACATGGAAATATCCGAAAGGACTTTCCCGGCGGATGGCCTAACGACCCGGTTAACAAATTCACACCTGAAGGTCGCACGCCGCAAGAACAGGAGGCGTTTCTTTTCTTGCGCACACTATTGCATTACCGCTACCGCACACCCGCCTTGTACGCTGGCCGACTCATGCACTTCATACCTGAACGCGGCGTGTACGTTTATTTCCGTTACGACGACGCCCAAACGATTATGATCATCCTCAACACCTCAAAAGAAGAACGCCTTCTTGAGTTAGAGCGCTTTGCTGAGCGCCTCAACAGCTTTCGATTTGGGATAGATGTGGTCTCCGGCCAAACCATCGCGTTGGGAAAGAGTCTGACTATTGGCCCGTATACGCCTCTCGTACTTGAGTTGAAGCCGTAGATTCAACCTGTACTATTGCACCTCTAGCACCAATCCTTTCAAGTAAGTTCCTTCAGGGTGGTAAATGCTGGTTGGGTGGTCGGCGCCTTGTGAAAGGCGATATATTATGCGCGTTGGACGGCCTACCTCGA
Organism: Saprospiraceae bacterium; assembly: GCA_025055285.1. Taxonomy (GTDB): domain Bacteria; phylum Bacteroidota; class Bacteroidia; order Chitinophagales; family Saprospiraceae; genus M3007. The sequence goes on along the minus strand of JANWXM010000012.1, from coordinate 55,395 downwards.
TAGCAGCAGCAGCCACTGTGTGCTCAAAGAGCTCCCTGCTGACTACTTGCGAGCAAGAGAAGGTAAAAAGCAATCCACCACCTGCTAGACGCCGAAGCGCTGCAGCGTTTAGCCGCTTATAGCCTTGCACAGCTTGATGGCGTTTGGCTAGAGTCTTTGCAAAGGCCGGCGGGTCAATTACAACAATGTCGTATTCGTAGTCCGTGTTCTTTAGAAAAACGAGCACGTCTTCCACGAAAGCCTGATGTTGGCCGTTGTAGGGCTGATTGAGCGTAACATTTTCCTCGAGTAGAGCAATGGCTCGAGAAGAGATATCTACGGAGTGAACCAATGCTGCACCGCCTCGAAGCGCGTAACAGGAGAAGCCTCCTGTGTAGGCAAAAGCATTGAGTACGCGCTTTCGAGCGCACAAGCGCCCTAAAAGCTGGCGATTGTCGCGTTGATCCAGGAAGAAACCCGTCTTTTGGCCGCTCTCCCAGTCTATGCGAAAACGAACGCCATTTTCGCAAAGGATAGCGCTGCTAGGTGCACTGCCCATAAGGTAGGCGTTTTGAACGTTTTGAGCATAGTGTTCGGGAAGTGTATCGCGACTTTTGTCAAAGACAGCCTCTAGAGGCGGCTCTACTACTTGCGTAAGAGCCTGAGCGATGAGTGCGCGCTGGCGATGCATGCCAATGCTATGGCATTGAATGACGGCCACGCGCCCATATATATCTATGATGAGACCAGGCAGTCCATCTCCTTCACCATGAACAAGGCGATATGCATCACAATGAGCTAGCCCCAGCTGTCGGCGTAGGCAGAGAGCATCGCGTAGTTTGTGTTCCCAAAAGACTGGGCTGTTTAAATCTGCAGCGCCAAAAGCGAGCAGGCGCACGGCGATATTCCCGCGATGAAAGTGCCCTGTGCCAAGCAGCTTTCCTCGGGCATCATACACCTCTACGATATCGCCGTCGGTGGCAGAGGTAGGTACTTCTTGAAGCGCCCCAGAGAAGATCCAAGGATGAAAGCGGCGTACAGATGCCTCTTTTCCAGGTTTTAAATACAGCTTCATCAGGATGTTAGCGCCAAATACCTAGAATTTTACTCTAACGTGTAGTTCGGCGACAGCTGCTCTACGTCGCGTTGGTAAAATTCATTAATGATGCGAACGACCTCTTCTACCTCGTCAGTTATATGAAAGAGGTCAAGGTCTTCGGGATTTATGTTATAGTGGCGATTGAGCATAACTTCCATCATCCAATCTTTCAATCCTGTCCAAAACTCTGTACCTACTAATACGATAGGCACCGGTGTAATGGTTTTTGTCTGTACTAAGGTAAGCACCTCGAATAACTCATCGAGCGTGCCAAAACCGCCGGGCATGACTACGAAGCCCTGCGCATATTTGACAAACATTACCTTTCGAACAAAAAAATATCGGTGTTTCAGGTTGAGGGCTGGCGCGATAAATGGATTGTGACTTTGCTCGAAAGGCAAATTGATATTTAGCCCCACGGAAACGCCGCCTTTCATCCAGGCGCCTTTGTTGCCTGCTTCCATAATGCCCGGGCCGCCCCCAGTGATAATGCCATAGCCTTCCTCCACTAAACGCATGGCGATTTTTGTGGCCAATTCATAGTAGTACGTCCCTGGCTTCGTGCGCGCCGACCCAAAAATGGAGATGCATGGCCCTACTTGATTGAGCACTTCAAAACCCTGAACGAACTCAGACATAACTTTGAACATCGTCCATGCATTCTCTCCTCGAAGAATTTTCCACTGTTTGGTCTTTGTCTTTTCACTGCGGTAATTTTCCTGATTAGTCGCCTCTACCAGGTGCTCCTTTGCATTTTTTTCCATGAAACACACAACAAATTTTGTGGAAAAAAAAGCCTGTCGCTCTTTGCGACAGGCTTGTTACCGAGACATATAGCGGCAAAATTAAAGTGTCTGAGGAAATTTTAAGTCTACTCAAGAGGAAGAAAAGATAATCTCTCTTCTTGCTCGATAGGTCAAGCGAGAATCCGAAATTATCGACAGCGCAACGGACGCTCAGCAAACGAAATTACTTTGTTCGACATATATATGGGCCGATATGCTGAAAAGCCCTTCTTTTTGCAGTTGTTGAGCGATTTAAACATAACTGAGACAAACCACTTTTTATTCACATAAGGATAATTGGAAATTGTTACCTACCGATGCAAGGAGTTAGCACTCTGAAGAGCTTTTGCGCGTAAGAGATGGTCAGCTACAACGAGGGCGGCCATAGCTTCTACGATGGGTACGGCACGTGGCACGACGCAAGGATCGTGGCGGCCTCTTCCCTGAATAATCGTGGGCGCTTTGGCCGTGTTGATTGTGGGTTGGTCGCGCAAAAGCGTAGCTACGGGCTTGAAAGCAACTCGGAAGTAAATATCCATCCCGTTAGAAATGCCACCTTGGATTCCTCCTGAGTAGTTCGTCTGGGTGCGAATCTGGTCACCTTCAGCGATGAAAGCATCGTTGTGCTGGCTGCCCAACATCGCAGCGCTAGCAAAGCCCGAACCGTACTCAAAGCCCTTTACGGCATTAATGCTGAGCATAGCTTTTCCTAAATCAGCGTGAAGTTTGTCGAATACAGGCTCGCCTAGGCCCGGAGGACAGCCTCGTATGATGCCCGTGATAACACCTCCTACAGTATCGCCGCGTTCGCGCACTTGATGAATGAAATGAATCATCTGCTCGGCTATAGCAGGGTCAGGGCAACGCACTTCGTTCGTTTCCGCGAGGCTTAAATTTAGCTCAGTGTATGGCTTTTCCAAAATCCATGGCCCTACTTGACTAACATAGGCTTGTATTTCAATACCGTACTGACGCAGCAAAAGTTTGGCAACAGCGCCTGCAGCAACCCGGGCCGCAGTTTCGCGAGCACTACTTCGCCCACCGCCGCGCGGATCGCGATGACCATATTTAGCCCAATAGGTATAATCCGCGTGACTGGGTCGGAAGGCATCGCTAAGGTGTTCGTAATCGCGAGGGCGTTGGTCTTCGTTGGCGATAAGCAGGGTAATGGGTGCTCCTGTCGTGCGGCCTTCAAAAACTCCGCTGTATATGCGCACTATATCCGCTTCACGGCGCTGCGTTACTATAGCGCTTTGGCCCGGCCGGCGGCGTATCATTTCTCGCTGAATGAAATCTTCATCTATCACTAAACCCGCAGGACACCCGTCTATGATACAGCCTATGCTCGGGCCGTGCGATTCGCCAAAAGTTGTTACCCGAAATAAAACACCAAAGGTATTGCCTGCCACAGATCAGCGCTGTCGAGTAAATCTTTGCTCGTAGGTCTCCCAAGGTATCGTCTTATGGCTATCGGTGCCGAAATAATTCAGAATTACAAACAAGTTATCGGGATCTCGATAACCTGATATAGCCTGAATGACGTCTAAATTTTCATCTAGAAAAACCATGGTAGGAAAGCCCAGACGACCATTGAGCAGCTCAAGAGCCAATTCGTGGTATCCGCGACGCGAACTCTCGCGGCGCATAGTGTATGTTTTACTTTTAAAAGTAATTTCCTCCGTAAATTCCGCATCAAACTTAACGGGATAAAACTTCTCGTTCAAATAGCGCACTACTAAAGGATCGGAAAAAGTAGTCTCCTCCATGCGCTTACACCACCCACACCAGGTCGTATACAAGTGAATAAAGACCTTTCGCTTTTCTGCCTTAGCACGGTTAATGGCCTCTTCAAAAGAAAGCCACCCTACTACCTGTTCAGAGGCGCGCAACGGACGGTAAGGCGTTGAGGAGTTTTCTGAAGTGCGCAATTCTACATCTCCGCCGCCAGGTCGAAGTTCAGGAGTAGGCCGCCCCATTATCTCCTGGTCAGAGCGCTTAGGCCGATGAGGTGGATGGTGATAGGGTCTCGGCGGGTTTTTTCCCCGTGTCGTTTGAAGCAAAGAAGTAGACACGCCTCCCTTTGACTCCCCTTCCAATGGACGAACAGGCACTAGAGTTTGGCCCTCCCGCGGGATGGTTTGCGCAAAGAGAAGATTCAAACTACAAAGAGTCCAAAAGCCGCACAAGAGCAGTCTGCACATGCGTAAATCTTAGATAAGAAGTTTTAAAATAGCCAGCAAATGTAGTTTTGCTTAAACTAATAAACAGAGACTTATCTCTTAGGACAGCGGGATTTTAAGGAAAGTTTAACGTTGTTCATTTTCTCTTTCGTAAGGCCGACGCCAAACCAAGGGATTTTCTCAGTTGTGAAGTTTAATTTAATGCCGCGAACCTATGTAAGTAGTGCCTCTGTTGTTCGAAATTTTTAGACCTTCGCTTTCTATGACACCATCTTCCATTCTAGTAACGGGCGGAGCGGGTTTCATTGGCTGCCATACGGTAATTGCGCTAGCAGAGGCGGGTTATCGTCCAGTGATTTTTGACAATTTTTCCAACTCACAACCGAAGGTATTGGAAGGGTTGCGCCAAATCTTAGGCTTCGAGGTACCCTGTTATAGAGCGGATTGCACCAATCGAGCGGCGCTTCTCGAGGCCATGAGACGCGAACGAGTGAGCGGCGTTATTCACTTCGCGGCCTTCAAAGCTGTTGGCGAGAGCGTTCAAAAGCCTTTGCTATACTACAGCAACAATTTAAACGCATTGCTTACCTTGTTGGAGGCAATGATCGAATTGGATGTAAGAGACCTTATTTTCTCCTCCTCATGCACGGTATACGGCCAACCCGAACAACTACCTGTTACGGAAAATTCACCCATTCTGCCTCCCTTATCTCCCTACGGCAATACGAAACAAATCGGAGAGGAAATCTTGCGCGATGTTGCACGGGCAGGGGAGGCTTTGCGCATCATTTCGCTCCGGTATTTCAACCCTATCGGTGCTCATTCCTCGGGGATGATCGGTGAACTCCCGCTAGGAGTGCCTAATAATTTAGTGCCGTATATTACACAGACTGCTATTGGCCTGCGCGCCGAGCTCGTAGTGTTTGGAAACGACTATCCAACGCCCGACGGCACTTGCATTCGAGACTACATTCACGTGATGGACTTAGCAGAAGCCCATGTGGCTGCTTTGCGCCATCTTGAATACGCCTCCATTCCGGCAGCCTACTACGATGTATTTAATATAGGTACAGGGAAGGGAGCTAGCGTGCTGGAGGTAATACGAACCTTCGAACAGGCTACGGGCAAAATCGTACCTTATCGCATCGGACCACGTCGCCTAGGCGATGCAGCTGCTGTATATGCTGATGCCTCAAAAGCACACAAACATCTAGGCTGGAAAGCTCACCGCACGCTAAAGGAAGCTCTAGCCGATGCCTGGCGCTGGCAGCTGTATTTGCATAAGACAGCTCACTTACTCTCTGCTTCCAACTCATGATATGCGTCGCTTAGGTACAGATTTTTATTTACGCGAAGATGTACTATCCGTAGCAAAAGATTTGTTGGGCAAGGTGTTAGTAACCTCCTTCGACGGCCAGCGTACAGCAGGTATCATTACCGAGGTAGAGGCATATCGCGCTCCTGAAGACCGGGCGTGCCATGCCTATGGCAACCGCCGAACTGCTCGCACAGAGGTCATGTTTCGGCCTGGAGGCTGTGCTTACATTTATTTGTGTTACGGACTTCATCATCTGTTCAATATCGTTACTGGCCCGGAAGGTATGGCGCATGCAGTGCTTATTCGAGCAATCGAACCTATCGAAGGTCATGAACTTATGTGTCAACGCCGAAAGTATGCGGCGTGGAAAAGTCTTTCGCTTAAGCAAAGGATTGCCTTAACTACTGGGCCCGGTGCTTTGGCTCAAGCTCTTGGTTTCCATGCTAATCAAAGCGGTCAAAGTCTCATCGACCCATCCTCGCCTATGTGGGTCGAAACTTCCGAGGTACTTCTTCGCGACGGAGATATTGCTCAAGGCCCTCGCATCGGAGTAGAATATGCCGGAGAGTGCGCTAAGTGGGAATGGCGATTCTGGATAAAGCACTCTCTTTTCGTGCGGCGGTAATTTTTGTCGTGAAAGAAGAATTTCGGTGGTGCCTTGCAGCTATCACTTAAAAGTTAAGCAAGTGAGTAACTCACAAAACGCGGAAAACATTCTGCTGAGCACCCCTTATCATTTGCTCCAGGGCGCCCTCTCTTTTCAATGGGCTGTAGGCAGCGCGAGAAAGAGGCAGTTTCCGCATTTTTTCTGGTGAAGCTTATACCACAGGGAAACTTTCCTCCCTCGCTACTCATCGACGCTCCCGCTTTCTGAGGGCCCTTTTGCTCGCGCTGCTTCTACCCAATTAGATAATTACGCTTACTCACTTGCCTGGAAACTGCTTGCCTTCTCTGGCTCGTAACCGTGGCGCTTTTCCTTGTAGCGCGCCAGCTGCCGACGCAGTGTATCTATAGAAGCGTTTACTGCCGATTCAAATGTCGTCGCCTTCTTTCTATCCACCAGCCAACCTCCCGGAACATGCATCTGAACTTCTGCTACTTTGTCCCCCTTTTTTTCTTCTATTAATCGAACATCGATGCCTTCAATTCGATGATATATTTTGCGCAAGCGCTGAATTTTTGTGTGGATGTAATTGACTAACCGCTCATCAGCTTGGCAGTGCAAGGTTCGCACGTTGATGTTCATATAGTTCTAAAATTTAATAGTTATAAAATGAACTTTTACCATCTTAAGTTTTGATCTCTATCGACCAAAACTGGAAATTTTTCTTTTCCGAGGCAAGATTACAACATTTATTCAATATAAAGCAAGTGCTTAAAGTTTTTTATTTACCCTAAAAATTTCAAAGCAAGGATCAGCCACTGCTTTGTAAATGGTTCGCACAAAGAGAACGAATATCGTCTCTCTATCCTTTATACCTTTGGGAAAAAGTTTGTTGTTTTGCTACAGAGTAGCCAAACTGATAAAAAAAGATGAACCTTGATACAATTTCTGCTGAGAGTTGGCATACGACAATTAAGACACTCTTCGAGCGCCAGCGTCGACATCGAGAGGTCGTAGCGCGCACAACTGCTCGCGAACGAAAAGCCAAGCTGCGCGCCTTGCACAGCGCTTTATTGCGCTATCGTAAGGCCATTCAGGAAGCAATGTGGGCAGACTTTCGGAAGCCTCCTCTCGAAACAGACATTACCGAGATAGCAGCCACTACTGGCGAGATTCGCCATGCCTTGCGTCATCTCTCTGCTTGGATGGCGCCGCGTCGTGTAGGTGTTCGGCTTCCATTGATTGGCTCCTCAGCTTGGATACACTACGAACCAAAAGGCATTTGCCTAATTTTATCGCCATGGAATTATCCGTTCAACCTTAGCCTAATACCACTAGCATCAGCAATAGCAGCGGGCAACTGTGCCATTATTAAGCCTTCTGAACATGCGCCTCACAGTGCCTGCCTGATTAAGGAAATAGTTAATGCATGCTTCGCAGAAGAGGAAGCAGCTGTGGTTGAGGGAGATGTAGAAGTTGCTCAAGTGCTTTTGGAACAGCCCTTCGATCACATCTTTTTTACGGGCAGCCCGGCTGTAGGCAAAATCGTTATGGCAGCCGCGGCCAAGCATTTGTCGTCAGTGACGCTGGAGTTGGGAGGAAAAAGCCCCGTTGTCGTGGATGAAAGTGCTGATGTAGAGCGAGCTGCCTCGCGCATTGCCTGGATGAAGGGCATGAACGCAGGGCAGATATGTATTGCGCCTGATTATGTGCTCGTACACGAGTCCGTTCAGGAGGCCCTTATTGAGCATCTAGAATCGTATTTTAAACGGTACTACGGTGCAACACCCGAGGCGCGGCAGCAGTCGCCTGATTACCCTCGGCTCATCCACGACCGGCATTTCTCTTTCGTCAAGGGTTTACTAGACGATGCCGTGCAGCGCGGTGCAACGGTGCGCTTTGGCGGGCGCAGTGTGGCAGAGGAGCGCTACATTGAACCGACGATTTTGACCTCTGTGCCCGATGGAGCAGCCATTTGGGATGCCGAGATTTTTGGCCCTTTGCTGCCGATACGCCCGTATCGCCTGTTACAAGAGGCCATTGACTACATCAATACCTACCCTAAACCGCTGGCATTGTACGTTTTTAGCAAAAAACGCGAGCACTGGCAGCGCGTGCTCAATGAAACGCGCAGCGGCGGCATGTGCATTAACGAGTGTGGTTTGCAGTTTTTCAATCCTAACTTGCCCTTCGGAGGCCAAAACCACAGTGGAATTGGGCGTTATCACGGCGAGTGGGGGTTCTTAGAGTTCAGTCACGCGCGAGCTGTTGCGCGCCAGCACAGCCCATGGCCTACGACAACGCTCTTTTTGCCGCCTTACCGCTCCGCTTTCGTGAAGTATGCAGCGGGCTGGCTAGCGCGCTGGTTATAACAGTTGAGCGAACGCCCGTATGTTAGCGCCTGAAATAGTGTTCTTTCCAAACAGCGCTTTGTTATGGATTTCTCTTCTTCAATGCAGACTTTGCTCAAGTGGCTTCGCCGAAGTTTGTGGGCTCTCTTAGCGGGAGCCTTGCTCTTCGTAATGGGCTACTACTTCTACCGAAACTACACTGTCAGCGATGGTTCTCGAACAGGTACATTGGTCAAAGTAGCCCGTCAAGGCATTTTCTTCAAAACATACGAGGGTCAACTGCATTTGACAGGCAGCATGATGATGTCGAAGCAGAGTGTTTGGGATTTTTCCATTCAAGGCAGCAGTGTCTATCAGCAGTTGCAACAATGGGAGGGTCGGACGGTGCGGTGCTATTATCGAGAAAAGATAGACGCTTTCCCTTGGCAAGGAAAGACAAACTTCCTTGTCTACAAGGCAGAACTCATAGAGTAATTTGACTGCAACTACACTGACTTCCACCCGAGGAAACGCCTTCTAGGATACAAGGCGTTGTCTTCGAGTTTGCGAATACGAGAAAACCTCTTTTAGGTAATTATTCAAAATGGGCTACTTTGTTTCCTCTGATAGAGCTGATGTCTAAGCTTTAGCGTTCACCTTGAATCTTCTATCGCAATTTCGGTCGCAGAATCAGTTCTAGGCTAGAGGAATGCGCTCTTTCCAGAGAAAAGTGCAAGGAAAATAACTTTTTTCAATCGAAACGCAAGTGTTTAATGGAATAATAGCAGATGGTGGCAAAACCGAAGGCTAGCATAAAATGGAAAAGCACGAAGGCGCTGTTTCCTGTTCGGATGCCTGCCAAAGCCGCAGAAAGGAATACTAAAGCCATTACACCTTCGGCATAGGTTACCCAAGAAATTTTGCGGGCCATGTAGGCTGCCTGGCGAATAGGCGTGCGATCGCTCGTGATGCCGTACTTTGGAGTGCGTACGAAAGCAGAGACCTTTCCGCGCAGGCCCTCGATAACGGCGATAGCGTTATATAATGATAGCCCCATAGACATTGGCAGGAAAGAGAGGAACAATCCGAAGAAACGCACCTTTTCCCAGAAGGAAGGAGGCGTCTGACGATTGAGCGCCGCTGTGACGTTGGCAGTGTAAGAAATAGCTGCTACAGCAAACAACCCTATTACTGAGAATGAGAGGAAGTGCGTGGAAATGCCCAATTCACTAAAGGCAAACGACAGAGGGATACTGCTGATCGCAGCGATAAATACCCATAGAAACACGCCATAAGCCAGCAACTGACTGATGGCATGTACTTTTTGTAGAGGAGTAAGTGTTTTGGCATTCCATACCAGTTTAATGAGTTTGCGAGCATTTTGGGCACCACCCTTGTTCCAGCGGAATTGCTGGCCTTTTAGGGCATTCATATCCACAGGTAATTCTGCTGGGCTACCGAGTTTTTCTAAGTATTGGATGCGATAGCCCAAAATTTGTGCCCGGAAGCTGAGATCTAGATCTTCCGTGAGCGTATCGCTTTGCCACCCGCCAGCTTCTTCGATGACTTTTTTGCGCCATACTCCTGCTGTTCCATTAAACTGCAGCAGCAGATTGCCATACGAGCGGCCCGCCTGCTCCACGGTAAAGTGAACATTCAGCTGAAGCGCTTGCAATTTAGTGAGCATGCTATAATCGGCATTGAGGTGCTCCCAGCGCGTTTGTACGATACCCACTTTTGGGTCTTCGAAGTAAGGAATTGTGGTTCTCAGGAAATCGGGCCGAGGGGTGAAATCAGCATCGAAGATTGCAATGAATTCTCCGCGGGCGCGCGGCATGGCCTCTTGTAGCGCACCGGCCTTGTAGCCTTGGCGATTGGTGCGGTGGATGTGTTCGATGTTATATCCTCTTGCGCGCAGTTCAGCAACTTTCCGGGCGACAATCTGAACTGTTTCGTCGGTAGAGTCGTCCAGAACGTGAATTTCAAACTTATCCTTTGGATATTCTTGCGCAGCCACGCAGTCAATGATGCGTTCAGCGACGTACATTTCATTGTACATGGGCAGCTGCACCGTCACAAAAGGTAAGTTCGGGTCGTTTGGGTCATATTTTTTGTATTCGATGACGGGGTGTTCTTTGTGGTACTTCTTGTACAGAAACAGCAGGTGCACTTGCACTAGAGCATACAATGTGACACCGCTCATTGCTATGAAATATACTAGCAGCATCAGGTAGCCAAAGTCCACGAAAGCCTGATAGCGCAAGGCATCAAATAGGGCTTGAATTCCAAACATATCGAGTGAGCTGTTTTAAGTTTTGCTAAAACGGGTTAATGTTGTTTTTCAGCGTTTCTGTCGACTGTATTGGAGGTAGTGCCAGAAAATGAGGCTAAGGATCTTGGTGCCGGCTAAGACAACACCTCTTAATGTGCCAGAAACTTTGCTACGACCAGCTACGCGTCTACGGTAGTTTACGGGCACTTCTGCACAGCACAACCCTTGCAACACCGCTTTGATCTGCATCTCTACCGTCCAGCCATAGTTTGTATCGCGCATATTGAGCTGTTGCAAGCGATCCCACCGAATGGCCCGAAAAGGCCCTAAGTCGGTAAATCGTTTGCCGAAAAAAAGACGGATGAGTAGCGATGCTAACCAATTGCCGAAGCGCTGAGGCAAGCTCATAGCACCAGGTTCCATCTTTCCTGAGAGACGCGAGCCTATGACTAGATCGCAGCTTCCCTCTAGGACTGGCCCAGCCACTTTTGGCAGGTCGTTGGGGTCGTCAGCGTAGTCAGCATCCAAGAAGACAACGACTTCAGGTTGGTCTTCTCTAGGCAGTTGTTTGAGGTAAGCAATGCCCGCTAAACAAGCCGAACCATAGCCGCGCCGAGATGCTCGCACCACAGTAGCACCCATAAGTCGGGCAATTTCGGCAGTTCGGTCAGTTGAGCCATTGTCGCACACAATGGTTCGCTGCACCCAATTCTTTGGAAGCGTCGCCAGCACAAATGGCAACGCATCTTCCTCGTTGAAGGCTGGAATAATCACAGCGATGCGTGGTTTGCTGGCGTTCTTCATAAAAACTTAGACAGCCTCCTAAAAGGCGAGGCAAAGGTAACTCGGATCGTTAAAAAAAAGTTAAAAAGTTTTAAGAAAGAGTTGTTAAAATTTAGCAAAAATCCAACTTGCGATAAAGGATGTCGAATAAAGTTCTCAGAATAATTAACCAATAAAAAGCCGTCTCTTGCTATGTGATTTTATGAAATCTCCTCTTAAGCGGTTTTATACGAAAGAAATTTTTAGCTTTCTGAAAACAGGCCTAAAACAGCTATTCTCAAATAATGTTAATTTTTTAACACAAGAAGAGATTCGTAAGTTTAATTTTTTTAACGAATGTTTCGGCTCGCGTTCCCTATTAGCCAGTTTTTGCACAAAGACGTGAGAATTCGCGTTTTCGGTCTTGTAGGCTCAGCCAACAAGACATACGAACTTTTTCCAACCGAGAAATTGACGCAAGGTCTTCGAAGAATTGAACTGTCGTGCAATACAAGTTAAGCCCCCTGTTCTTGCCTTTAAAGTTGCAGATTGAAAGCATGTTCCCCTATAGCCCAGTTTTCATACATAAACCTGAAAATCAGCAACCCATATAGCCGACTCATGTAGTAAGGAACGCCATCCAATGTTTCGCCTCATTGAGGTATGACCTTTTATCTATTTTTAATCCGATTCATAAAAAATTCAGTATTGACCATAAAGCCAGAATAATATTTTTGTTTAAACGAACATAAGCAGAATTTTTAGCTCTTCACTTGATAAATCGAGCGTTAAAAAAGAAACTGACGCATTACCGCACGACAAGTGCCGTGCAGAAAACAGCACGTTGCCTTACTTAGCCGCGTAGGCCTATTTTCTATTGCCGCGTTTTAACTTTAGATTGGAACAACTGGTCAATTTCTGCAAAAATTTCTGGGCTAATCCAATGTTTTTCTAATTTCCGATCTTCGACTCGCGATATTTACCTTAGCTTTCAATGTTTGTTTTCCTTTTATCATGGAGAAGGTGTTTTTTTTAGTTTTCCTGTTTGGTTTTTGGACAACGAGTGCTTTAGCCCAGATTCCAAATGCGGGTTTTGAGAATTGGCAGTCTGGCGGCAATTATGAATACCCGACAAGCTGGGGCACAGTTGCTCAAGCGACGAATGGACTTGCTGTGACGTGTGAGAAGAGTACAGACAAGTACTCTGGCAATTTTGCCGCGCGCCTCTTTACGCGAGACTTGCCTTTCGGGCGTATCCCGGGATTATTGTTCACGGGCAAATTGGACCTTCAAAGTCAGACAGTAAGTGGCGGGTTCGCTTACGATCAACGCCCGGAGCGCTTGACCGGATATTACAAATACGTGCCCGGCTCGGGCGACAGTTGTGCAGTCTTTGGTTTGCTGACACGGACCCTACCCAGCGGAGCGCGCGACACAGTGGCTCTGTTTTTTTGGCTAGGCGGTCCTACGGCAAATTATGCGCCGTTCTCTGCGCCGTTGACTTACCGGTCTAATGCCAAGCCAGACACTGCATTAATCGTCATTTCCTCGAGCAAAAATCCGGCTGCACCTGCGCCCAACAGCACCATGTGGGTGGATGAATTGTCCTTTCAAGGTTCAGTTGGTGCACAAGAGCCAAGTTACTCATTGCTACCGGTGGAATTAGTTCCCAATCCAGCTTCCGAAACCTTGCGTTTGAGAGTAGAACATCCTGGCTTGCTACGAGTATGGGTCGTAGAGTCCGCCGGTCGTTTCATTGACAGCCAACGGATCTACAGCGGCGAAATACTGCGCATTGGCCACTTGCCTCGAGGAACTTACTTCTTGCTTGTGCTCGACGACCAAGAACTGCGGCCGCTCGGCTGCGCGTCCTTTCAACGGTTGTAGGTGCTCATTCGCCTGATGAAGAGTTCGACTTTCCCTCTACTTGAGGTAGTGTTGGGCGAAGAACTCGCGATATCCATCTAAAGTCTTGTTTTTCAGCACGCGGCGATAGTTTTCTTGAGTGATGGCAAAAAATTCTTTGCTGTACGTTTTCTTTGACGTCTCACCGAGAAAATCCTTGCGATCTTTTACCTCGTAATAATATCGCATGGCTTGTTCCTTGTTGTCGAACTTTCGAATCACCAAAATAGGAGTGTTGAGATCAGTGCCTAAGTAGATGTTCGACAGGCGCAATTGTTCCAAGCGGTGATGCTCGCGATTGTAGTCGGAAACAGCGATTTTAACTTCATCGATAGGGATGTCGCTGCCATAGAGAACAACGAGGAAATAGTGGAGTTTGTCATCGTCTAAGGTGAAAGCATCGTCGATAGGAGCAGTGGGCGCAGCAGGAGTTGTGGCAACCTCATGGCCATCGCAAGAGACGACGCGCATAATTTCTTTGGCGCGAGTAGCTTCAGGGCTTTCAGGATGCAGGGCAACAACCTCTTTTAATGCCCCACAATAGGCAGCTTGTCCCTGCAGACTGCCAATACACAAGGCCCTCAAGAGGGTAAATTTGGGAATGAGCGGGTGAATATTGCCATAACGCTCAGGTGCTTTCAGACAGCGTTCGAGAGCGGTCTGGTAGTCGCCTTTTTTAAAGAGTTCGTAGGTTTGGTCATAATAGCGCGTAGCCTCGCGCTCGCGTTCGCGGGCACTATGAAGGAAAGCCGGATCAGTCAACACGCGCGTGTAAGGGCTATTCGGGTGCTTAGTAGCAAGTAAATCATAGTAGTATTTAGCTCGTTCTTTATTTCCTAAGTCGTTGAATGCCAGGTAGCAATAATACCAAGTCTCTATTTGGAATCTAGTTGTATCTGGGTAGCGGCGCTGCAATTCTTCTAGCGTATTAGCACAACGCTGATTATGGGCTAGTTTATCGCGGTACAACACACCGAGGTGATACATGGCCTCATAGGTGGAGGCGTGGATGACGGCCATTTCTTCCTCGCTTTTGGGTAGTCCTTTGAGGATGGCTTCTATGTCTTCGTTTAAGTTAGTGTTTGCAGTATCCGTTCTGCTGGGGCCAAGTCCCTCTGCACCGGCGAAAGTTTGGGCTCGGTTGCTACGTCGCCAGTTATCCTCTAGTTTTCGGTTGCCCCATACTTTGGCAAAATCTTTTTTACCTTTTTTAACGAAAGCGTCGTTATAGAAATAGAATGACGAGCGCTGACCGGCGGTAGGAGCAGTAGGTGGCTCAGCTGTAGGTTTCGAGTTGTCGGCCATGTTGGTGGCAGCTTGTTGTTTGGCCTCTTCCTTTTGCTGTTTTTGAAGGCGCTTTGCAAAGGCTATTCGCTCCTCAGGCGACATGTAGTAGAGGCGCAAGATGCTATCGTTTTCCATTATCCGCGTGATAAGGCGGGCAATCTCCGTTAAGTTATCCGCGTAGCGCTGAACCCGGCCAAAGCGTGGGTCTGTTGCGGGCAAAACAGTCAGCGTACTGTCATAATATTTCTTTGCAGAGACATAGTCTTCTCCTTCGAAGTATAGGTCGGCCAGCAGCAAATAGGCTTCGCCGCGCAGGTAAGTATTCGAAGTAGCGTTAGCCAAGGCCCTCTTCAACATAGCAACCGCTTCATCGCGTCGCTTTTCGCGCAGAAGGATGCCTGCTATAGTAAAATAAATTTGGTCTTTGTAGTCGATGTTTTTCTCATCGCGTATCATGCGCTCCAGTTGGTTTATGGCTTCGGCAGCACTGAAGCGCTGATGAGCATACCCGGCCTGTATCTGGCGCAAACGGGCATTGAATTCCATCTCGTAATCCGGATTGCTAGCTAGAGCAATATTTAGCGCCTGATAGGCTTTGTCGGGTTGGTTTGCGCGTTCGTATAATTGGGAAAGGATGTAGGCCAGGCGAGCGCGTTCGCGTTTGCGCGGAGCTTGCTGTACAGCGCGTTCTAGCGGCTCAATAGCTTGGTCAAAGCGCTTCTGCTTGATGTATAGATAAGCCTGTGCAGTGTAAAGATCCTTACGAATTTCTACTGGAAAGAATGGATCTTGTTCTAAACTGCGATATAAGAAATCTGCCTCTTCGTATTTCTGCCGCTCCGTAAGTGTGCGCCCAAACCAGATCATGGCCAAAGGATAGGCCGCCGTACGTTGCAAGAAGTTGCTGTAAGGGTCTTCCTCTTCTAAGAGCGAATCATCTTTTCTGGATTTAGCACCTCCAGCAGAAGTTCTGTTCACGTTTTTGCCGCCTGAAGTCGCATTGGCTGTTTTTTGGGCTTCTTTTGAACCTTTTCCACTCGAAGCTTTCTTCTTCTTTTTCTTCTTTGGTGACTTTTTCTTTTTTTTCTTCTTCTTCTTAAGGTCCTTCTTTTTCTTGCTGCCTTGCTTCAATTTTGACTTCGTATTGGGGTTGTAATGCTCTTGGATATATCTAAAAGTAGCCTCTGCTGTCTCGTAGTCGCGCTTAAGGTATTGAGCTTGACCCATGAGGGTATAACAATCGTCGACAAAGTCGCTTACGCGATGGAGGACAATGGCAGTAGCAGACTTTTTGATGACATTATCCAAATTGCCCAACGCGCCGCTAGGGTCGACGGCAGCATAAGGATAGAGCTCTAGGAGTTGGTTGTAATTATCTTTATGTTGCGCTGAAAGGTCTGCTATGGTGAGGCGAAGCAGTTCGTCTGCGTTGAACCAGTAATTATACTTGGAAGTAAGATTGTGATAATTTTTCTTTAGCCACCCAACATCTGTTTTTTTCTTCTTTGTTGTCACGCAGCCGATGGCAAGGACAGCTACAAGCACCCCGAGAAGAAGCCGAAACGTCGCCATACCAGTGAGTTTGTGCATTGATGCTTAGGCCATTTATGGCGCTATTTATCCTGAGGAGGTTGCCTGCTTTTCACAAGAGGGAAGAATCTATCTTTTTTCACCTAAAGACGCGTTTTTTCCCTGAACTTTGCACAAGGAGTCATTTCGGAAAAAGCTTCAGCTCGAACAAGATGCAAAAGTACCTCGCTGTGGCCAAAAACTTCTTGCTGTCTTTTCGTCGGAATCGATCGGGCGAAGAGCGCAGCTGGTTGGACCGCTTGCGCGACCAATATCGCCTAGTGATTGTCAATGACGATACTTTCGAGGAGGTTTCATCCCTTAAACTTTCGCCGCTGAGCGTATATATTTTCTTCAGTTCACTTGTCGTAGGTACAGCCATTTTCGTCGTACTCTTAATCGTATATACACCGCTGAAGCGCTATATTCCAGGGTATGGCGACCTACGGCGCGACCGCGAAATCGCCGAATTAACTCGAAAAGCTGAGGCTCTTGAAAGGGAAGTAAACGCTCAGCGATTCTACAATGAGAACCTGCGCAAGATCCTCACCGGTGATATAGCCGACTTCACGGAAGAGGCCATCACTAATAAAAGCCGCATAGATACTTTGCAAGCGACTAAAGTATCGGCTGACATAGGTGGTGGCTCGGGTGAAATGGCATCATCAGCTATTGCCCTAGATAAGGAAGTGCCTTCTACTTCAGCGCGTTCAGTAGGGATGTCTTCGTCGTCAAGTAGTGACCTGCCCATCGAGCGCCTTCAATTCATACCACCCGTCTCGGGCGAAATCACAGCTCAATTCGACCCGCTGAAGAATCATTTTGGACTTGATGTAGCTGCTCCAAAGAACACTGCTGTTAAAGCAGCCGCCGATGGCGTCGTTATTCTAGCTGGCTACACGGTTGAGACTGGCTATAGCATTGTTATTCAGCACTCGCACAATGTCGTTACCCTTTACAAGCACAATTCCGTGCTTCTAAAAAAGGTTGGCACGCCTGTGAAAGCAGGTGAAGCCATCGCTCTTATCGGAAATACAGGCATTGAATCTTCTGGGCCACATCTTCACTTTGAGCTTTGGTATCGCGGACGACCGATCAATCCTGTTGATTATATCGGCTTTCGATAAAAGACCATGCCTTTTTTAGAAAAGACCTCCAAAAGACGTACCCTCTACAAGAATGGCAATTTAGTTACCGTTGCCCCTAGTTTTTTACCTCCTGAAGCTACAATTACAACACGTGCACCAGGCTGAGCGTATTTTATCTTGACATATCCCATGCCAATAGGTCGGTCAAGCGTGGGAGAGTGCGTCCCAGAAGTAACAACTCCTATCTTGGTGCCCTGAGGGCTCTGAATTTCATATCCATGGCGTGGCACACGGCGGTCTTCCACTAAAAAGCCTACTAATTTGCGTTTTACGCCCATCTCCTTCTGTCGAAGGAACCGATCCTTAGATGGAAAATCTTCGACCTTGTTTAATTTGGTAATCCACCCTAAGCCTGCTTCTAAGGGACTGGTTTTGTCGTTGATGTCGTTGCCGTATAAACAATAACCTTTTTCGAGGCGAAGCGTATCACGCGCTCCTAGTCCTGCAGGTTTTAGTCCCCATTCCGACCCGTGAGCCATTACTTCATCCCATATTTTGACAATATCGCCCTTGCGCGCGTAAATCTCAAATCCACCCGCTCCAGTATAGCCTGTAGCCGAAATGATGACGTTCTGACAGCCAGCAAAGGTCCCGCGTTTAAAAGTGTAATACTTCATATTCGCTAGGTCAATATCAGTGAGGGCTTGGAGCATATGGGCTGCTTTTGGCCCCTGTACAGCAATGAGGCCTGTCCGATCAGAAATGTTTTTCAACTGAACGTCAAAGTTTTTTGCCATGCGCTGAAGCCAGCGCCAGTCTTTTTTCTCGTTGGCCGCGTTCACTACGAGCATATACGTTTGGATGCCCTCTTCGGTCATTTCAGGCACATCATCGAGCCGATAAATGAGCAAATCATCTACGATTCCGCCTCTCCTGTTGGGTATGCATGAGTATTGTACGTCTCCTGGCTTGAGGCGGCTAACGTCGTTGACCGTCACATGCTGTAAAAAACGCAGGGCCTCTTTACCTCTAACGATGAATTCGCCCATGTGACTGATGTCAAAGATGCCTACGCCATTCCGCACGGCATGGTGTTCGTCTGTGATGGAGGTGTAAAAGATAGGCATGTTGTAACCTGCAAACTCTGCCATTTTGGCGCCTAGCGCGATATGGCGTTCTGTAAGTGGTGTGTTTTTCATTGTTCAACCAAGTAGCAATTGCTGGAGGAAAGAAGCAGAACAGCAGCAAACATCCACAAAAATTCTCACACGAAAACACCGATGTTGCTTGCGAAGAGAAAACTCTCGCGCTGATACCTTAACGAGGTATTCGCTACAATAGAAGGTTAAAAAGTTCTTATCGAATGGAAACGCCTCTCCATTAATATTGGAGCCTTGCACTAAACAAGGGAAACTTGAGGCTCTTAGGGCCAACTCACCCTCTAGAGGGCTTCCCAGTGAAGTTACTCGAAAGGGTGTTTCCGAGGTGAAGGTATCGCTCTCGTGCTCAAATACCGAGGCAAAGCCCTTTTCGCTGGCGGAAACTCAATTGGTGCAAACAGACCAGCTTCCCTTTTCTGTTTTCTAGCTTTCTCGCATGTTGACTGAACGCTGCCCAAAGTCAGCCTTCAATCTTCATCGTCTATTGATGTAACTCTTAGAGCCAAACCGGCTGGGCTAATTAGCGATGGGCATGCTTTATTTCATTCATTTGCCCGCCAAACACGCAGCACGTTCAAATAGCATATCTTGCGTATATCTTCCTCCGTGTAACCGCGCCTAAAGAGTTCAGCAAGGAGGTTGGGATACATGCTCACATCGGCCAAGTCGGGGGGTACAGCTAGTCCAACGCCATCAAAGTCGCTGCCTAAGCCCACGTGATCAATTCCTGCGATTCGGCGAATGTGGTCGATATGATTGGCTACGTGGTGTACGCCGAAGCCAGCCTGTCGAAGTTCTTTAGCCATGAAGTGACGAGCCTTTGCGCTTTCCTTATCTATTCTTTGTTCTTTCATGCGATCTTCTGCAGCTCGAAAAGCCTTTCGACTTTCAAGGCTAATGAAATAATGGCTGAAGGGCACCTGAATAACTCCTCCCTTTTGAGCGATAGCTCGAATGAGTGTATCGGGCAAATTGCGCTCAAAACCTGGAGTAAAATGCCGGCAGCCGCTATGGGTAGCAATGACAGGGCGAGTGCTTACAGCCAGGACATCCCAAACTGCTTGGTCGCTCAGGTGGCTAACGTCTATCATGATGCCGACGCGATTCATTTCGCGAACGACCTCACGCCCAAATTTGCTCAAGCCGCCATGCGTGCGCGACGTATCGTAGGAGGAGTCCGAAAGTCGGTTATCGCGGCTATGGGTCAGAGTGATGTACCGAATGCCGCGCCGATGAAAATAGGCTACGTCTTCGAGCTGTTCAATGGGAGCGCCATTTTCCATGCCCATGGGCAACGAGATAATGCCCTTCGAGAAGTTGCGCTCAATATCATCGGCTCGATAGGCGATGGCAAACTTATCAGGGTAAGCCCTAGCAATTGCGTACACCAGGTCAATGAGTGAATCGGCCCAGGCACGAGCGCTCCCTGAGGGCTTCTGTTGATAGGCTGCAGGGACGTAGATAGACATGAAGGCACCGGATAAGCCGCCTTTTCGAGCGCGTTCGTAGTCAAATTGTCCCTCCGGATGCCGAAGTGCGAATGCTTCAAAACCCGCCTTTGGCCATGCACCTCGCTCCCACAAGCGATAAGGGAAGTCTATGTGAGTATCTACTATAGGCGTTTTTTGCAACAGCCGTCGGACTCGCTTACTGGGATCCATAGCTGCCGTATCCGTCATAGAAGAGTTTCTTAAGGCACCGGCCAATTCAGCAGATGAAGCAGGACAATACTTGAAAAAAGCCATTAAAAGCCATGCATAAAGTAGACCCAACATAAATATTCTTTTAGCAAAGAGTTTGATATCAAAAGTTTATTCTGCAACCAAATCAGTCCCTGCGTTCGAAAAGGTTGTGTAGGAGAGTGCCTGCAGCCAGCGAAGATGCAACAAAAGGGTCGAGCAGCGAAAAAATACATTTCTGCAATGGACCTCTGAGTTTATAAACGAAGCATAGGTAAAACCTAATTTCCACGCATGTGAACGCGTGATTTTGCAGTGTCGCCAAATGGATCGAAGAGAGATGTCAGCGTAGCGTTGCCTTAAAATTAATTTTCACGATAGCAAGTTTTTCCAGATAAAATATGCCTCGTTCCAACATTGCATAGCATCTTTTGTCGGACTCATGCGAGCGTACACAGCGCGTTCGCAGTATTCCCACAGTTCCTCTATTGTCTTCACGACGGGAGAGGGCACTCCACGTGCACCCAATTGTTTGAGCGCCTCATCGCGATGCAACAAGAAGAGTGGCGCTTGCAAGTAGGTCGCTACAGCGGTTTCCAGCCAACGCAATAGTTGGCGATAAAAGGTTTCAGATGGTGTAGCAGTTAAGGACTGGCGGAGCTGCATCAACTGGGCTCGAAGCTCACGCCTGTGGGGCAAGGTTAAAGACGCACTCTCCTGCTCAATCGCTCGCATAGAGTAAGTAGGGGTAGAGCGAAGTTTTCGCCAGAGAAACCCCGCAAAACCGATGAGGATGAGTAGGCATAGTACAATCAATCCTATTGGCAGCCAGGGTTTAAGGACATCGCCCATAGCGTCCCACCTCGCTAGCTCCTCAGGAGGATTAGGCGAAAGTGCAGTATCGAGAGAGGACTCCGATTTGCCAAAATTCGGTCCTGGCAACACCACAAGTTTTATGGATTCCTCCGAGCGTAAAATCCGATAATCGCCGCTGTCTGGGTGGAAGAAGGCTATCTCAGGCATAAACAGATATGTGCCTGGCTTTTGAGGTAAGACGGCGTAGGAAAGAGTTTGACGATGCACGAATTCATCGCCTGTCTCATACTCTTCTTGCTCGCGCACCTCAGGGTCAAAGGCTTCCAATCCCTCCGGTAAGTTGAAGCGCGGGCTGACAAAGCGACGGCTGTCTCCATTGCCCTGAATCTGGACTGTTAACGTGAGTACGTCGTCAGTGGTCAATGCCTGCTTATCTGCTGAGATTTTCCACTGGTAATGGCCAACTACTCCACAGAAGTTTTCAGGTTTTGGCTCGGGTAAAGGATTGACCTGAACAGCAAGAGAATTGGAGGTGACAATCTCAGACGTCGCGTCGAACATGCCTTGACCAGGGCGTTCAATCGTCAAGCGCCAACGCGCTTGTCCTATGCTCAATAACCCTGCGCGCTGAGCAAAAAGGGAGGCCTCATACAGTGTGCGCACCGTGTAGGACTGGTTACCGACCCTCTCGTACTGGGTGTGCGTATCGAAATGGCGTTTCTCTAAGAGATAAAAACCCTCAAAAGAGGGCAACTCAATCAGATCGGCCTCTGGGATGGGTTCTTGTGTGTACAAACGCAGCCGATATAGAATTTGTTGGCCTAACCAGGTCTTTTCAGGCAAAACCTCAGCTACGAGGAAATAGCGCTTCGCTTCAAGGGAGCGATCTTGCTGCAGCAAATGCGTAGGAGACCTGACCACCCGGACAATGAAGGGTTGACTTTTCAAGCGGCCCTGCGATGTCTGCACTGTTGCCGAACCTATTGTATAAAGTCCCGGCTTCTTAGCTTCTAACTCGTAAACCCAGGCTTGTTGGGCATATGCCTTCCCATGAAGAAAGCCTGCGCTGCGCACCTCAGAGGGCCCACGGCGCACTATTAGCCCGCTGAACTTTGGCGGAATGAAACGCAAAGCCGTTTGATTCTTCAACACGAAGGAAACTTCAAACCGGCTACCCTCGATTACCTCTCGACGCGGGCCATCTACCTCGAACAGAGCGGTATCTGCCTGGCCTGTGGCTGCCAACGGTATTAGCCACTTTAGCCATAGCCAACTCCACCGGATGATTTGCCGACGAAAGACAACAACCCGCATTAATCTGTGCGCTTGGGTTTGTACCTAGACAACTCCAGCAATCGCTGGCTGTCGCGAAAGTTAATCAGTTCCTCTAAACTCGTCTTCGGATTACGGCGCATGTACGCCTTAACGATTTGCCATCCGACCCAATTACCGATTTCACCAGGAGCTTCCCGAAAAACCATCTCGGTTGCTGGGCTAGGCATAACTAGTTTTTGATTGCGCACACTAACGGGTTCATAAAGCACTTTTAATTCTAGCAAGCGCGCCCACACTTCGGCTTCATTTGCATAGCATCCAGCGAGTTGCTCCTCCGTGTAACCCATCTTGCGGTATTCTGGTTCGTCTGGCAGCAGCTGGTCTAACACATATAAAATTTTGCCGTTGTTGATCATGTAGTCCAAGATGCGCTCCTGAGGAGGCGGCCCTACAAGGCGGCTAGCCACGGCTAGACCTACTTTCACAGGTAAATATTCTCTTCGAAATTGCCGCCGTAAGTAATGTGGAAAATACTGCGGATCGTAGCCGCTGAAGTTTTCACCCAAGAACATATCCAGTCCGATCATGACAAGGCTGTCGTTAACAGCATAAGCATCGCCCACGAATTCTGTAATTGCAACCACGAACCGCAAGGGTGACCGACGCGGAAAGAGCTGCTGATAGCGCTGGGCTAGACGGGCTAAAGCACGCTCCTCTTCGTATAAATCGGGAAAAGCCGCGCGGCATGAGTCATACAAACGGCGGATTTGCGGAGAAAAAGCAAAACCAATTAGTGCCTCTCGAGGCGTCTCATTAGACCGAGTAGGGTCGTGGGCAATTTCGGTAAGGAAAAAGGGCAAAAAATCTGGATACTTCCGCGCCAACTCTTTCATGCTGGCCTCTACCTGAGTGGTATCGAGAGCCATAAGGTCTTGATCGAAACGAAGTAAAGTAACAGGTGGCGGCTCCTCTGCACAAGCGAAAAGGAGAAGAAACAGCGTCGTTGCAAAAAGAGATCTTTTCAAAAAGGTTAAAGTCATAAGCTTTCCGAGAAAAAAGCTGCGAATTTCGCGCCGTCAATAAATTGATACCGGCTCTTTTACGACACAAAAAAACTGCGCGCGATGAAAAAAATTTTATTTCTACTCACCTTGTTAGTGCTTTTAAAACCTGTAGGCATTCAGGCACAGAGGCAACAGGAACAGGTATTTCGCTTTGGTATTCACACTAGTCCAACTTGGTCGTGGATGCGCACCGATGACAAATTTCTCGAAGGCACAGGGTTGAATTGGGGGCTCAAAATGGGCGTGCAGGGCGAATATTACTTCGCTGCTAACTATGCTCTAACAGGAGGACTGGGCTTAGCCTTTGCACACGGAGGCGAACTCCTGAACGGTTATCCAGCAGCCGTATTGCTGCCCAACACGAATGTTAGTGACCCGCTAATTGACACGCTGAGCAAAGATGCGCGCGTGCACTACAGCCTCCGGTACGTAGAACTACCCGTTAGCCTTCGTTTTAGAGGTGGCAGCGGAGAGGATTCTCCTTTGCGCTTCTACGCCGAAGCACCAATTTTCACCCTTGGGTTTTTATCAGCCGCTAATGGTAATATTCGCGGCAACGTGCCCGTGCGCGGCGAAGACGAAAATATCAAGCGCGACGTGACAAGCCTGGCTTTATCGTGGGGGTTCGGTGCAGGGGTGGAATACGAGCTTACGCAAAGCCTCATCGCCGTTGGCGGCATTCAATTTCAGCAAATCTTTACAGACATAACTACCAATAAAGGGTCTGTGCTTCCGCCTAATGCTACTCAATGGCGGCGCGAAGAGTCTCGCGCGACAGCTAATGCCATCACCCTCCGACTGGGCGTTTTCTTCTAAGCAGGCTACGTCGAATTGCAGCCGGCTTCCTTTGAATCGACCCTCAGCGAATTGGCCAGCATGTTGTTCTAAGGTAGCAGTACAGGAGGGTTTTTCGAGTCATCGCTGTCCTCCACCACCCTTTGTGTGTGGTAAGGCCAAAGGTAGAAGATTAGCAGAAGAACTCGTAAGCGAAAGCTATGCTACCTGTAGGCATGGACGTCTGTCTACAGAATTGCTGCCGCTTTAGAAGTGCGTTCCCTGCCTTTCTTCACCGCTGCTTTACGTCCGTTAAGAGGATATTCCGACTCTACGCGAATGCGGCGCCCTTGCACCTTGAAGTTGTCTAACCCTCGGCACACCTTATGTGCAAAACGAGAACTTACCTCTATAAGCGTATGATTGTGCTTTATCTCGATTTTGCCAACAGCGTGCTTAGGAATGCAAAGCTCATGGGTTAGCAAATCGAGTAAGACGCTTTTGTACAATCCGTCTCTTTGGCCTATGTTTATGGATAGACGTTGAGACGCCTTAAGACGCTTATCCTTGTGGGTGAGTTCCGCTCGGTTTGCGTTTTCGCTGCGTCGAAAACGAGTATTTAGGTTTATGTCAGGAGCATTTCGATAATAAGCGAGGAAGCGATTGAACTCTACACTAGCAAACCGTTCGATAAGTTCTTCTTTACTCAACTCGTGTAAAGCCTCATAGATCTGCGGTAAGAAAGGTGCTATTTGCTCACGCTGCACCTCTTGTTGACGAATGCTTTGGATGATATACATCAGTTGCCGTTCACACACCTGTGCGCCAGAGGGTATTGCCTTTTGTGTAAAGGCAATGCGAATGCGGCGTTCGATGAGGCGCAAACGCTCTTCCATTTTGGGGGAGAGGATGCTGATAGATACTCCTTTGCGGCCAGCGCGACCTGTGCGGCCGGCGCGGTGCAAGTAACTTTCGGGCTCGTCGGGCAAGCTGTAGTGAATCACGTGCGAAAGATCGCTTACGTCAATGCCGCGAGCCGCTACGTCAGTAGCTACTAGCAATTGCAGATGGCCCTCGCGAAAGCGTTGCATGATGCGGTCTCGATCGCTTTGCAACAGGTCGCCATGAAGGGCGTCGGCACTGTAGCCGTCGCGAATCATCCGTTCAGCGACCTCTTTTGCCTCCATACGTGTGCGGCAAAAGATGAGGCCGTAGATACCGGGGTGAGCATCTACTATTCGTTTAAGCGCGTCGTAGCGGTGTTCCGGGCGGCATAGGTAATACTCATGCTCGATGTCGGCATTTATTTGTTGATGTGCAATCAAGCTGATTTCGATAGGATTGCGCATGTAAGTACGAGCAATAGTGCGCACCTCTTCAGGCATAGTGGCTGAAAACAGCCATAACGAATGGCGATTTTCGGTGGCTTCCAAGATGAGGTTTACTGCATCGCGAAAGCCTAAGTGAAGCATTTCGTCTGCTTCATCGAGCACAACGAGTGATACCTTATCTAAATTGAGCGCCTGACGAACGAGCAAGTCTATCAATCGGCCCGGCGTAGCTATCACAACGTGTATGCCTGCACGCAACTGGCGAATCTGCGCTTCTATGGGCGCACCTCCATATACCGGTGCGATTTTACACGAGGGAGCGAAACGCCCGTATTTTGTCAAATCATCCGCCACTTGGAGACATAGCTCGCGCGTTGGGCAGAGCACTACAGCCTGTACGTGTTTTTGTCCTAGCTGGAGGCGTTGTAACAAAGGCAAACCAAAAGCTGCTGTCTTCCCCGTTCCTGTTTGCGCTAGAGCAACGATGTCGCTAGTTGACTTTAGCGCTACCGGAATGACTTGTTGCTGAATCGGTGTTGGCATTTCAAAACCCAGGTCAGCAAGCCCTAGGAGTAGGGCCTCCGAAAGACCCAGTTCTTTAAATGTTGTCATGAAGAAAGAAAATTTTTGAGCTAGTGTCTTAAAAAGCGCATGAGAAAGCCTGCAAATGTAGCAGCACCCTCTTTGTAGAGGAAAGGAAAGCAAGAAGATAAGTCTGCGTGTACATATTAGCTGAATAGGCGGCCGTCGAGGAAAAATAAAAAACGCGACGCTTTTTCTCTCTGGCGTCGCGTTTCGTTGCGCTGCGGTCTGGACGGGACTCGAACCCGCGGCCTCCGCCGTGACAGGGCGGCATTCTAACCGACTGAACTACCAGACCTCTTCGGAAAAAGCGGGGCAAAGGTATGGTTATTCTGCTTAACTTACGCAAGAAATTGTAAAAAAAAATCTTCGTTTTTCTTTGTGCGATACGCCTCAAGGAAAGTTCAAAAACCGTTCTTTTCTCTTAAAAGCGCTGATTGTCGGCGCACATGCCTGCGTCCACGTGAATTTTGCGGGAATTAAGCCAATTCGACGATAGTAACCCCGTCACCGCCAAGCTCAGGCTCTGGGTGATAGACGCGTGCAATATGGCGGCCGTACTCGCGCAATTTCTCTTTGACCACTCGGCGCAGAACACCTACACCTTTTCCATGTAAAATGTGCAGCGTAGTAGCATTGGCCAGCAGTGCCGTATCTACAAATTTTTCAACGACGCGCATGGCCTCGTCAGGAGCCATACCGCGAATGTCAAGCTTACTTTCAAACTCAGTCGTTTTCTGGATATCCACCTTGAAGGTTGAGCTGGGCGTAGAATTAGGCGGTGCAACGGGTAACAGGTCGCGCAAAGGAGCCGTGACGGTGAGGCCTCCCATGATGAGTTGAGCTTTACCATCCTTGATGGCTTCAATGCGGCCGATGGCTCCTCCAGCGCGCAGGCGAGCGTAGTCGCCCACTTGAAGCGCATTAGTGCGAGTAGACACTGCAGACTTCTCCTCTAAACGAAGGACTTCTGCGTTGATATCGTCCACTTGGCGCGCGGTTTCAGCGCGGGTTTGGCGCAATTGCTGAGCTACTTGCTGCGCGCGTTCGAGGTTTTTCTCTTCACGCAATTGGCGGATGAGTTTTTCTACTTCTCGAGTCGCCTGCGCACTAAGGCGCAATTCAAATTCTTTCTGATCGAGTTTAAGCCGTTTGCGGCGCAGTTCTAAGTCGTGGTGCATGCTGTCGTAGGTCTTAATGAGGCGGTCGAGATTTTCCTCTTTTTCTTTTACAGCGCGCAAAAGTTCTTCGAGTTCTTGCTTTTCACGTTGAAGCTCAATAAGCAAATCATCTACTGCAGTTTCGCTACCAGCGCGTTTGCGTGCGTAATCGAGGAGGTGTTTGGGCAAACCACTTTTTGCTGCAATTTCAAAGGCATAGCTACTGCCCGGACGCCCTACCCTGAGTTCATAGGTGGGCGAGAGGGTATCCTTGTCGAAGTGCATGCAGCCGTTGAGTATACCCTCGTGTCGGAAAGCAAAGACCTTGAGGTTGGAATAATGGGTGGTAATCACCGCGTACACCCCTTTGCGGTAAAGCTCTTGCAAGACGGCTTCGGCGATGGCGCCACCTAATTTTGGATCGGTGCCGCTACCCATCTCATCAATAAGCACCAAAGTATTTGGCGTAGCTTGTTGGATAAAAATGCGCGCATTTTGCAGCCGCGACGAATAGGTGCTCAAGCCATCGTCTAGGCTTTGCTGGTCGCCGATGTCGGCAAATATCTGTTCGAAAATGCCCAATTCGCTCAGTTCGTGTACGGGTACAAGAAGGCCGCTTTGTACCATGAGCTGCAGGAGGCCAACAGATTTCATAGCAACGGATTTGCCTCCGGCATTGGGTCCTGAGAGAACGAGGATGTGCTGGTGAGGGTGCAGCCTGAGGTCAAAAGGAACGGTTTTTTTCCCTTCGGTCTTATTTTTCAGGTACAAGAGCGGATGATAGCCTTTCCGGATACTAATGATGGGTTTGGGCTGCAAAGCTGGCATATTGGCGCGCATTTCCACGGCGAGTTGGGCCTTGGCATGAATCACTTCTAGGCGCACCAACGCGTCTTGATATCCATTGAGTAGCTCGACATGTGGTCGAATGCGCTCACTCAATTGGCGCAGAATGCGGAAGATTTCGCGGCGTTCCTCAGCTTCTAGGTCAAAGAGGTCATTATTTATCTCAATGATGGGCTCTGGCTCAATGAAGACGGTGCGGCCTGTATCGCTTTCGTCGTGCAGGATGCCGCGAATTTTTCGCCGGTGTTCAGCAGGGACAGCTAACACCCGCCGGCCATTTCGGATGCTTTCGGGTGCATCGGAAAGCCAGCCTTTTTGTCGGTATTCAGCTACAAGCTGGCGGAAGCGTGTGTCCAACTCTCGCAACTTAGCCACCTGTTCTCGGCGAATGCGCATGAGCTCAGGCGAAGCATCAGAACGCAACTCGCCTTTCTCATCTATGACCTCGTCAATGGCTTTCAATGCACCTTCTTCATAAGGCAAATGGGCGATATGGGCGTATAACCTAGGATATATTTCTTTTTTAGGTCCACTAAAGAAACGAAATACCCCGCGCATAAGCTTCAGTACGCGGCGGATATTTTGAAAGTCTTCTATGGTTAGCGTATAGTCAGCGATGGCCAGCAAGCGCAGCGCAGGACTCAGGTCGGAAAAAGGCTCAAGAGGCAGACGTTCATTCTTTTCTAAGAGGAGTTTGTAATCGCGCACCTCGCGCAAGGCGACATCTATGCGCTCAAAATCGAGCATGGGACCAATACAGCGCACGCGCGCAGCACCCATAGGCGTTAGCGTACGCTTTTCTAAAAGGTCTAAAACTCGGTCAAATTCGAGTTTTTGCAAAACGTCCTTGGGCTCAAAGTGCATGCGCTTCTCTTCCATTAGCGGCAAAAATACAACGGCTCGAGCGGTTTAACATTTCGCTAAAAAAGTAATAACCAACTATAAACAATCTTGGAAGCGTCTTCTATGCAAGAACAAAAAACGAACAAGAATGATGAAATCGAAAGCAACTCTCTTTCTGCTCTTACTCGGACTAGCGGGAATCGCTCCATTCAGCAAGGCTCAAGATGGTACACTGGACGTTACCTACGGCGATAACGGACGGGTACTACTGCCGCAGGTCGAATTCCTCGTTGAGCCATTCTTGGCGCTTGATGCTCAAAATCGCGCAGTTGTTTGCTCCAGTGTGGGAGACGCCTTTTACGCTGCACGGCTATTGCCTAACGGCCAACTAGACTCGACATTTGGCACGGGTGGTGTGGTCAGAGGTCAAACCGAATCCGACCTAAACCAGGACATCACCTTCGGCATGGCGCTGCCGGGGAATAAAACACTACTGGTAATCAATGCTTACAACCAGGATACTCTCGATGAAACGCGCATCATCGTGTTGGATTCCACAGGCAAACTCGATGTTGGCTTTGGAAAGGCTGGAATTTTGCGGCTCAACCTATCGCCGGGTTCCGGAGAGGAATATCTATCCGCTGGGCTGGTACAACCAGATGGAAAAATTGTGCTAGCAGGCAATACTACGATTCCAGGCTTGGATATTTCGCGTGGTATCGTTCTACGCCTCCATCCCAATGGCACCTTAGATTCTACCTTTAATGGCGATGGACGATACGACGCACCAATTTCTCTTGTCTTTAGTTTATTTTCAAGCATTGTGCTTCAGCCCGATGGAAAACTTATAGTCGGAGGCATCACTTTCGAACCATCTAATCTATCGTTCTTAGGACTGCTCTTGCGTCTAAACAGTAATGGACAGCTCGACCTCACTTTCGGTTCGGCAGGCATTGTGCGCTTAAGTGCATTGAGCAGCCAACTTAGCGGCGTTACCCATATTACGCGCGCTGCTGACGGAAAACTTTTGTTAACCGGCGTCAAACTCCCTAATTCAGACTCTTTGCTTGTGCTGCGCCTAAATGCCAATGGCTCGGTAGATAACAGTTTTGGTGTTGGAGGCATAGCCGGTCTGTTCCCTGAGGGCACTCAGCAAAATGTTGCCATCAGGTGCAGCACACAGGTCGACGGAAAGATCATCGTTCTTGGAATAAGTGTAATCGATAGCGTTTCGCAAGAGCTTGGTTATGTCCTAACACGTTTTAGAAGTGATGGTAAAGCGGACACAACTTTTGGCGATGGCGGCTTCGTCGTCCAAGGTGCTAACCAAACGGTGGGTGATATGGCTTTACAACCCGATGGCAAAATCCTCGTCAGTGGCGTATACAGCCTGCCTACCGAAGGAGGGCTGTTCGTTCATCGCTATAACAACAACGTCGTAAGCACTAAGGAAGCACGCCTTCACCTCGCGCATGTACGCGTGTTTCCAAACCCAGCGAGCGAGCAGGCAAGTGTGCAATTCGAACTTGATGAACCAAGGCGCTTGCAAATAGACTTGTTGGACGTTCATGGCCGCTTGAGCGCCGCTGTCTCGCCTATGCGCCTCTGGGAAGCGGGCCAGAACACCTTTTCGTTCGACTTGCCTTCTTTGCCCAAAGGTCTTTATTGGCTGCGCTTCTCCGACGAGCATGGACGCACCTCCGCCCTACCGGTGGCAGTTCAGCGTTGAGACCATGGCGCGCTGCAATGCGACGAAAATAGATGCAGTTTAAGTATTGACGCGCTGTATTTAAGCAACTTTTGAGGGTGGGCAAATCTTTGTCTTTTGTTCACACGACGCTGTGAGCGAGCGGCTTAGGACAGAAAGGCCGCTCGCTCTTCATCTTTTTAGGCCGTTGGTGTAAGGTTAGTTAGTAATTGAAGACCAATCGAATAAACCCATTGCGACCAGGCTCTGGGAAGCCTTCAACCAAAGCATAGTTTCGGTCGAGCAAATTGAATACGCCCGCCTCAAAGGCTAGGAAGCGCCAGACTTGGATATGGCCCTTAGCGTGTACTACCGCAAACGCGCCACTCTTGGTTCCGTAAGTTGTACTGTAGCGCTGTGAATTGTACTCCCCCCAGAGCGTTAGCCAAATTTTTGGCCGCAAGAAGTATGCTGCCCACAACCCAGTCTTGTGCTCTGGCACGTCGGTAAAAAAAAGATTGGGGTTGGACAAATTGCGCCGGCGAATGAATGAGTACTGGACTCCTGCATGCCATTTGGAGCTACCTCGATAAGACAACTCAGCCTCCGCTCCGTAAAAGACGGCATCGCCAGCGTTCTGCTGCTGGGCCAGCCGGCGGTTAGTGACCTCATCGAAAACAGCGTTGTCTACTAAGACAATAACGTCGCTTAGGCGACTGTAGAACAGTGCCATACGCGCCTGAAGAGTTGTTACTATTTGTCCTTCGTAACCCACTTCAGCATTCCAAGCGCGCTCGGGCCTAAGATAAGGATTGGGCACAGCAGCGCCTAGGCGAAATGAATAACGATCTTTCAACGTAGGAAAACGCGTCTTATGCGCCAAGGAAGCGAATAGGCGCGTAGCATTCGCTACAGCCCATGTCACACCGAATTGTCCATTCAAGGCATCGTTTCGATTGCTAGGAAAGGGTACAATTTCTCGGCGCTGAGGATTGTAATATGTGGCTTCAAGAGAATGGCGCTGAGAATAGCTCAGTCCAGCGACGAGTTGCAGCGGTCCTAACTGAACAACATCCTCGATGCCAAAGGAAGCGTTGTGATCGGCCATTCGAACGCGTGGCGTAGTTGGCGTGTATTCCTCATGTACGTCTCGTTTATAATGGGCAGCCACCTTAAGGAAATGGCGCGGCCATTTTTCGATGCCATATTCCAGAGAGCCGCCCCACGTATGGTCGTCGTAAATGCTGGTAAAAGCAAACGGGCGGTTTTGGGTGGTATACGTGGCATCGTCATAGCTGCGCAGTTCATTGTCGAAAGCATCGTAAAACAGCCGGGTTTTTAGGTAACTGTACTCTCCTATAGGTGTTCGCCCAATAAAGTACCAGCTTTCCTTATCCCAACGAGGCCAATGCCAATAGCGCGGACGGGCAAACTGATTGTTTTGGGGGTCTGCACCAGCATAGAGCGGATTGCCCTTCTTGCCCTTTTGCCGAATATATGCAAGTGAGTACTCATGACCTACAGCGGGTTGCCAACCTATTTTAGCATTGATCTTATTGTCCTCATTCCAAGCATTGGCGCGACGGCTGCCATCTTCAAAGCGCGTTGGTGCGAACGTCTTTGGCAGCGGAAACGAATCGCGCTGCAAGTGAGAAATACTCCCTTGCACATAAAATTTGCCCCACTGTCCACCTGCGTTCAGGTGAGCCTGACGGCCAGCAGTGATAATCCCAAAAGCTCCGTTTGCCTCAAAAGGACGCAACGGCTTGCGCGTGACTATGTTGATGGCCCCGCCTAGGGTGTTTGGCCCATACAGTACAGAACTGCCACCTTTAGCCACCTGAATTTCTGCCAAGTCAAAAGTGGTAAAGCGCCCCATGTCCACGTAGCCATCAAAGGGTACGTAAACAGGAATACCATCTACAAATACAGGCACTTGCCTAAGGTCGAAACCCCGTATCCACACCACCGACTCATTGCGCGCTCCTATATTGGCTTGGTATATGCCTGGCAACAAATTTAAAGCTTCTGAAAGTGTCTGGCGGTGATAGTATTCTAAATGCTGAATACTAATTCTTTGCACCGTGTCTACCCGCGCCGAGGGCGCCTCGACAAGCACTAAACCAAGTCTGTAAAGAGGCAGACTATCACTTTGAGCGGCAGATAAATATGGGAATAAGCCCATACAACTCAGAAGAAGAGTCGATATTTTCATCATAAACAAAAACTTGTTTTAAGGAACGAAGGAGCAAAGCAAGGAGAGGCGAAATAGATAATTTACGGATTTTATAGGACAAATTGTGGAATTTTAAAGGGAAGCATAAGGCTTTCTTAGCCGTCGCGCTCAACCGGGTGATTGTAGCGACTCATTGTTTCCCTTATTCTATCCTCAGGAGAGGGATTTCTCTGAAACGAAATACGCCTTTCTCCCTCGAAAAACCTAAAACGTTTTTCGACTCTTGACAGCGGAGAGCACTACACAAGAACGCCCTCAGCATTGGTCAAGAGACTTCGTTCAGTCGATACTTATAAACTATCTAAATAAAACGCTATCAGAGCTTTGTACGACAAAAAAACCAGAGGCTAATTTCTTGTAAAAATTTAACGGCCCTACAAAATAAGTAAAAACACGCGTCAGGAGCCGACCCGTCTGCATGGATCTTTCGTTGTGTTAGAACTAGGTTTTTCCACTTCATGCGCAAGAAAGCGGCTTCTTTGCATCAAACCTCCTTTTTCAAGCACCATCGCTGTGAAAACTTTTCTAAGCGTTAGCAACCGGCTCAAGGATACAATATATTTATTACTTTGTTGGAGTCGAAAGACATTATTAAAAATAATAATATTAGTTTTTATGGGCGCATATTAGAATAAAATTTTGTAAAATTAATCTATCAAAAAACCCAGAAGAGAAATTTGTCGCGGTTTATAAAAACGTTGAGCTACTCACTTTACTAAGAAGGGAAGGCTGCCTGTGCAAAATGCTGCTTCTTGAGGTCTGGCAAGTGAGATACACGCGGGAATTATTGGGTTCTATTCAGAGCCAGTTCCGAGGAGATGGCGTACTTTTCGCAAAATTCTAAACGCGTTCGTTGTTTCGCTTTTGAAACTAAGCGTTGCTTTGCAAAACTAATGGCATAAACAATAGGTTTTCAGCCTCTTTTAAAAAAATGTTCCATGCTTAACGTTAGACAATTCTTTTTAGACCTGCCCAGTCGAGTCAACCCAGAGGACATTCAAGGCGATGCCGCTACGTTTCATTTTGACATTGCTGACGCTGGCCAATTTACGGTTCGCTTAGCGGACGGCCAAATCAATATCAGCGAGGGACTTGTAGGAGAAGCCGACTCCTCGGTTAAGACATCCGCTGAGGCCTTCTCTAAAATCTTAGCCGGCGAATTGAACCCGATGATGGCAATGATGACCGGAAAATTGTCGGTTCGTAATCCAGCAGGCATACTTAAATACGCCAGAATGTTTGGTCTAATGTAGATTTTCACTCCTCGTCGAAGGCCTCTCTGTGTATGCTTTGCTTGAACTCCTCGAGTTCGCGTCGCTCCTTTTTAGTAGGGCGGCCAGCGCCTTTCTCGCGCTTTTCAACGCCACCGACGGTGTTGATAAACCACGCCTGATATTTGTTTCGCTCCTCTGCGGGCGTAAGATCTTCGTAGCAAGTAACGGCAATAGGAGCACCTACGCGTTTTTCGATGAGGCGCAACACGCGATACCGAAAGTTGAAACCATCTTTGCGCACAGTAAGCACATCGCCTTCAGCGATCAAGTGCGATGGTTTGAGTGGTTCGCCATCTATGCGAACACGTCCAGCTTTGCACGCCTCGGTTGCCAGCGTACGACTTTTAAAGATGCGGACACTCCACAGCCACTTATCTACACGCACTTTTCCCATGCCAGCTTTTGTTATCAGCCTAATACAACAACAAAGTTAGAAAACCAACGCGTTTTCCACGTTCAAGGCTCACCTTTTCCTCATCGTAGCGTGAATAACTTAACACAGATGTGGAGATGGCTTTTTCCTCCTTGCAACCTATCTTTGCCTAGTTTTTTTAAAAAACCAAATTTTGCCTTTTCATGAAAATTACCTACCTAGGGCACTCGTGTTTTACAGTAGCAGTTGGTGGAAAGCATTTGCTTTTTGATCCCTTTGTATCGGGTAATCCGTTGGCAACGAACGTTCGGATCGAAGACATCCGCTGTGACTATGTTCTTCTAACGCACGCTCATAGCGACCATATTGCGGACGTAGAGACCGTGATGAAGGTCAATCCCGAAGCAATGATCATAAGCATCTGGGAAATCTATGCCTACTACAGCGCGAAAGGCTATAAGGCGCATCCTATGAACAAAGGAGGCTGGTATACTTTCGATTTTGGACGCGTAAAGATGGTAGATGCTGTTCACAGTAGCAGCTTCCCTGACGGTGCGTATGGAGGAGAGGCTGTAGGTTTCGTCCTCGATACTGCTGAGGGCGCGCTTTACGTAGCGGGAGATACGGCCTTGACCACGGACATGCAGCTCATCCCTAAGATCTGCCCACCCCTCAAAGCAGCCATTCTGCCTATCGGCTCTAATTTTACTATGGATTACTGCGATGCCGTGCTGGCTAGCGATTTCTTGGAATGCAACCGCATCATCGGCTGTCATTTCGACACATTTGGTTTTATCAGAATTGACCACGAGAAAGCCAAGGCAGCCTTTGCTGAAAAAGGCAAACATCTACATCTGCCTGCCATCGGTGAGACTATCGAAATATAGACCAGCCAAGAGGGCTCTCGTGGCCTTCTCTGAGGGAAAAATCCCAACCGACTTCAGCAGTAAAAAAATGATATATTATGGGAAAAATCATCACTATAGCTAACCAAAAAGGCGGCGTAGGCAAAACGACTACCGCTATAAATCTCGCAGCCTCATTAGCCCTTTTGGAAAAGCGCGTACTACTTATCGACGCTGATCCGCAGGCAAATGCCTCATCGGGCGTAGGAGTGATCACTGACGAGAATACCTTGGGTCTATACGATTGCATGATTAATGACGTCGACCCTCGTTCGGTCATTGTTGCTACTGAGACACCTAACTTGTGGTTATTGCCCTCTAACATCAACTTGGTAGGTGCTGATGTAGAGTTAGTCAATCAGCCGAAACGAGAATTTATCTTGCGCGACATTGTGCGGCGCATTCGAGATGACTACGACTTCATTTTCATTGATTGCTTGCCTTCTTTGGGCCTTATCACGGTGAACGCGCTGGTAGCTGCCGACACGGTGCTCATTCCGGTACAGTGCGAAATGTTTGCCTTTGAGGGTTTAGCCAAGCTGAAAAGCACCATCGCTTTAGTGAAGCAGGGCTATAACCCAAATTTAAAGGTAGAAGGGCTCCTCATATCCATGTATGATAGCCGCCTGAGGTTAGCCAATGCCATCGTAGAAGAGGTGCGCAACAGCAGCACAGATTACGTTTTCGAAACCATCATTCATCGAAATGCTCGCGTTGCCGAAGCTCCTATGAAGCATACTCCTGTAGCTATGTACGACGTCAACAGCAAGGGAGCCTTGAACTTCTTCAACCTGGCTAATGAATTCTTGCGGCGCAATGCCGCCAACTAAGCATCGCCATGTCGAAAAAACTGAGCAAAGCTGATTTCGGTAAAGGTATTCGCGCCCTCCTGGCAAACCCAATTGAATTGGAAAGAGCTGTTCAAGAGAACCCAGCGGCGGTTGTGCGCGAGCTCACGCACACGGTGGCCATGTTGCCTCTTGAGCAAATTAAGGCGAATCCCTTCCAACCGCGCACAGAATTCGATCATCAGGCACTCCAAGAGTTGGCAGACAGCATCCGCATACACGGCCTCATCCAACCCATTACAGTGCGCCGCTTACACGAGCACGCCTACCAGCTCATCTCTGGCGAACGCCGCCTCCGCGCCTGCCAAATGGCCGGCCTCACTGAAATACCCGCCTACATTCGCATCGCCAACGACCAGCAAATGCTGGAAATGGCGCTCATCGAAAACATTCATCGCCAAGATCTCAATGCTATCGAAATTGCTATCTCATACCAACGCCTTAAAGAAGAGTGCAACTTAACGGACGAACAACTTTCTGAACGCGTTGGAAAACAGCGCAGCACAATTACTAATTATTTGCGCCTGCTTAAACTGCCTGCAGATATCCAACAAGCGATCAAAAACGGCTCTATTACCATGGGCCACGCGCGCGCTCTAGCCGGCATTACTGATATCGCTTTTCAGCTCTCTCTTTTTCGCCAAATCCTCGAAGAAGACTTATCCGTACGCGCCGTCGAGCAAATCATCGCCAAACATCAAACCGAACGTCCGGGCAATAAAGCGCGCACACAAAAATTCATGCCCGATGCCTTGCGCGACATTCGAGACCGATTTAGTGCCTTTTTCGGCACTAAAGTAGACCTGCGGCGCAACGACAAAGGAAAAGGCCAACTTATTATTAAGTTTAATAGTGACGCTGAGCTGAATCGCCTTTTAGACATTATCACTGAAGATCAGCATTAACCTTTTTCGCAAATGCGTCTTACGCTCTGCTGCTTGACAATCTCTCGGAGCAAGAAGACGACGAATACAGTGAGCATGAGCAACTCATAGCAGGCCCTTAGAATCCGCTTTGCTCTGAGACCAAGGGAAATTCCACACAATCAACAGAGGCGCTAGTGCGCCAGCCAGTAGAGAGTGCGCCTTCGCCCGTATTGCAACGCGCAAAGGCGCACGTGACCGACTCGCAGAGAAGCGCTAAAGTTCTTTATTTAATGCCGTGCATCCAACGGCTTATTATCGGCCCTAACAAAAAGAGTAGCACTGCGCAGCCAATCGCCACGAAGCCCAACCATTGAAAAATAGCTAAGCTAAGACTCAACGACTGCTGACGCAAACACGATACTGCCTGACCTGTGAGGCTACTGTCGAAAATTTTCTTAGCATCCTCTTTCGAGACCGCCATCACCTTTTCTGGAGAGGCATAAATAGGATCTGTAGTCAAAAAAGAAAGCGTGTCTTTGCCCGCTGCAACTCGACCCACAAAGTAGCGCTCACTACCTGCCAGGTTGTTCACTTTACTTACAAACTCAGGGCGTACTACAGCTTTTTCAATGGGCATCACCTTGCCTTTTGGGCCTTTCAGTACCGCACCACCTTCGAGTGCCTGCAAAACAGTTTTATCAGGATAGCAATCCTGAAAAGCAGGACTGGCGACAATGCCTATCTCATCTACAGCAGTCAATCTTGCAATATGCTTACCACCCTGATGAGCAATGGAGGAAGAGAGGAACCAAATACCCATCATAAAGCCTACAATTTGGGCTGGCGCCAATTTAGTAACCAACGACAAGCCTACAGGTGAAAGCGTTAGCTCGCCTAAAGTGTGCAACAAGTAAAGGGTAATTAGAAAGATAGCTGGCACTAGACCTGCAGCGGCGCTACCTTTTCCTACGTTAAGGGCCAAGAACCCTAAACCCAACAAAAGCAAACCGACGCTGAACTTGTAAGGTGCAGCGGGCTCTCTGTTGGCACGCGCCAGTTGAATCCACATCCAAGAAAATACCGGGGCAAAGATCATGATGAACAAGGGGTTGACGGCCTGGAAGAATGTAGTTGTCAACTCTACGCCCAGCATCGTTTTATTTACGTTGCGGTGGGTAAAGAGATTAAGCGCAGAACCCGCCAGTTCAAAAAACGTCCAGAACACTGTGGTAAACAACAGAAGGAGCAAGATAACCCAAATGCGCTGGCGCTGCACCATTTCGTACTTACCCGAAGCATAAAGCATATACGCAATGACGCCTAAGCCAACTATGGCTAGTAGAATATCTACCACGTCATCATTGCGTACCAATATCCAGGATACCACTACTAACAGAATGGTGCTGATATAAGGCACGAGGCCCCCTGGAATACCTGCAATTGCTGGTGCATTTTCAGGAGGTAAGCCAATGGGTCGAGCCTCTCTTAAGGGCCGGCCCTGTTCGTCGAATTCGCTTTGAATCCATCCCTTTGACTGCGCCCATAGGAAGATAAGCAAGCCGGTAACCATGCCCAAACCAGCAGTAAGGAAGCCGTAGCGCCAACCCTCGATCTCGCCAATTGCTCCGCAAGTGAGTGGTGTGAGAAAAGCACCGATGTTAATACCCATGTAGAAGATCGTAAAAGCTCCATCGCGCCTAGGGTCCCCTTCTCCATAGAATTTTCCAATCATAGAGGAAATATTGGGCTTAAAAAAGCCGTTGCCCACCACTAGAAGCGCTAAACCAATGAAGAAAGTTATTTTATTGTCTAAGAATAAAGTAAATTGGCCTGCTGCCATCAAGAGAGATCCCCAAACAATGGCCCGCTGATAGCCCATCATTTTATCGGCGAAGTAACCTCCGATAATTGGCGTCAAATAAACTAACGCACCATAGGCAGCATAGATACCATAAGCTTTTGCGTCATCAAAACCCAATCCTCGATTCTTTACCTCCTCAGTGGCTTTTGCTACCATGTAGAGCACCAAAATAGCGCGCATTCCATAGTAACTGAAGCGTTCCCACAATTCCACTAAGAAGAGTGCAAACAACACTTTAGGGTGAGTCTTTCGGTTAAAAAAGATGACTAAAGCGACCCAGACAATAACGCCCACCCAGGCTAGCAACATGAATTTATATGCAGGATGCATAAGAGAGCTGTTTGATTGAAAGGTTTGAAAATAGTTTTTCGTATGTGCGGCAAAAGTGCACAATTTTTTATCATACTCCACCACTCAGTAAAAGTTACTTAATCAAGGTTCTCTACAGATTAGCCTAAGTTTTGTACGTGCCGAGAGCGGTATTTACCGAAATTGAACAAATCACCGAGGTATCCTCTTCATACTGTTTTTATATTGAGAAGTTAATTGTGGCTGATAACGACTCACTTGGTCTCACGTGGCCCGCTATATTTGCTGGCCTTAAGAGAACTCGTTCAATTAAGCGCTCTTCATGTTTCATCTGAAATTGGGTTGGTCGGTTTGTCTCTGTTTGAGTGCTCTTTGGTGTGTCCTTGCTTGCAGCTCGTGTGGGAACGACACGTCATCTACGCCATCCATACCGATGACAATTGATACGCTTACAGGCGAATTGGTGCCCTTGTCCAACCCTTGGAAAGAAAACGGCTGTGCATTGGTGACCGACGATGAAGTCATTTCCCTCTTTCACATAGATGTCGAACGCGACCGATTCAGTGTCCGTAGTTTACCCGGTCAAGGGTTCTGCCTGCGCTACTGGATGAAACCCGATTGGCGGGAAATCGAGCGGGCTAATGAGCAACCCGGCGCAACGTATCGCGAGTTTAAAAACACTCTTGTTGTTCAAGTTATTGATTATAGTCGCAATCTTATTGCCCGTCAGCATTTTGATTTGTTGCGCAACCGCCAACGTCATATTTACGAAACTGATGTTACCAATCTTGGCGAAGATGCCCTTTGGAGTACTGCTACGACCTCCTTAATCTTCAAAAAAGGCCATCTCCTAGTGAAAATTACTTTGGACTATACTGAAAATCCTCGCGACAATCTGCCCTACGCTCGGCGTGTTGCTGAGCTCGCCTTGAGAAAAATGCCTTGAAGGAAGCCCAATTGTCCACCAATCTGCTTGCTCGCCATGTATACACCCGATGCTCAGCGTATTTTATACGAACTTTCGAAAAAACTCTTGTATTCCCCCCAGCCCGCAGTATCTGAAGAAACAGCTGCTGAACGAATTGAAAACCTGCGCAGCGTCATCCGATACCACGAGTGGCGTTACTATGCTTTGAACGACCCAGTTATTAGCGATTTTGAGTATGACCAGCTCTACAAGCAACTTGAAGCTTTGGAGCGCCAACACCCTGAACTCATCACTCCCGATTCACCGACTCAGCGCGTATCGTCTGACCTCATCGAAGAGATCAATCAGGTAGCTCACCTAACGCCTATGCTCTCGTTGGATAACTCCTACGACGCGCGCGATCTACTGGAGTTCGACACCTCTGTGAAAAAACTAGCGGGTTTGACGCCAGATGCGGTTGTCGAGTATGCTGTTGAGCCGAAATTCGACGGAGGAACAATTGCACTCCTCTACGAGAACGACCGCCTCGTGCGGGCTGCCACTCGGGGCAATGGGCTAGTAGGCGATGAAATTACAGCA
The DNA here is from genome assembly GCA_025055285.1 of Saprospiraceae bacterium. GTDB lineage: Bacteria > Bacteroidota > Bacteroidia > Chitinophagales > Saprospiraceae > M3007. The sequence continues at coordinate 14,821 of JANWXM010000012.1, read as the reverse complement.
AATATTCGCACTCTTCGCTCCGTTCCTCTGCAGGCTCCCTTTAAGCAATACGGAATTGAAAAAGCCGAACTTAGGGGTGAAGCTATTATACGAAAAGATGTTTTTGAAAAATTAAACGCCGCACGCCTAGCAGCTGGCGAAAGTCCATTTGCAAATCCACGGAATGCTGCTACGGGCGGCCTTCGGATGAAAGACCCTAAGGAAACTGCTTCGCGAGGCTTAGAAGCCTTTATCTATCAACTTTCTTATGCTGTTGATAAACAGGGCAAAAGTGTGCTAGAGCGCTTTCCTACGCACATGGATGCTCTAAATATGCTAGAAGAAATCGGCTTTAAAGTGCCCACAGCAAACCGTACGCCCTTGGGCTTACCTGAACGTCGCCTATGCCGTGGTATCGAAGAGGTAATAGCCTTTTGCAATGCCTGGCAAGAGCGACGCGACGCTTATCTGTATGAAATTGACGGGATGGTCATCAAAGTCAACGCTCTAGACCTTCAAGAGCGCTGCGGCGCCACAACCCATCATCCGCGCTGGGCTGTAGCATTCAAGTTTAAGGCCCGCCAGGCAACAACGCGCCTTCGCGATGTCGAATTTCAAGTTGGAAAGACTGGTGCCGTTACGCCAGTGGCCAAACTGGAGCCTGTGCAACTAGCAGGTGTAACCATCCAAAGCGTCAGTCTGCACAACGAAGACTTCATCCGCAGTAAAGACATTCGCATTGGCGACTACGTGCTCGTCGAACGCGCCGGCGATGTCATTCCCTATGTCGTTAAGGTTCTTGACCATCTCCGAGATGGCTCAGAACGCCCTATCGAATATCCAAAACGCTGCCCTGCATGCCAAAGTCCTCTTGTCAAACCGGAAGATGAAGCGATCTGGCGCTGTGAAAATGCCGACTGCGAAGCGCAAGTACTTCAGCGCATGATTTTTCACGCCTCCAAACATGCCATGGATATTGAGGGCTTAGGAGAGAGCACCATCACTCGTTTCTATCAGTTGGGCTGGCTGCGCTCTATCGCTGATATCTACCGATTAGACTACGATAAGATTGCTCAACTGGAGGGCTTCGGTGAAAAGTCAGCTGCTAATTTGCGTCAAGCCATTGAAAAAGCAAAAAGGAACCCTATTCATCGCCTCTTGCACAGTTTAAGCATCCACCACTTGGGCCAAAAATCCTCCAAACTATTAGCAGCACAGGTTAAACACGTCCTAGAGCTAGCAGAGTGGGACTTGGAGCGCTATCAACAAATTAAGGATATCGGCCCGGTGTTAGCGCAAAACATCTATCATTTCTTCCACAATCCTCGTAACCTCGACATGTTGCGAACAATGGAGGCCCTCGGAGTTAATTTGAGCCAGACGCCCGAAGACCTCCGCCCAAGTGCTACTGCTGAGGGACCTCTCGTGGGCAAAACCATCCTCTTTACTGGCACTCTCGCCTCTATGACCCGCGAACAAGCAGAAGCGCGTGCCGCCGCTGCTGGAGCTATCGTCGCTAGTGGCGTCAGCAAAAACTTAAACATTCTCGTCGTAGGAGATAAGGCTGGAAGCAAACTGCGCAAAGCCCAAGAACTAGGTACTGTAGAAATCTGGACAGAAGCAGAGTTTCTCGAACGCGTATAAAAAATCCTTTAGCCCTCATCTCCGAACTTATGGACCGCCAAACGCTTATTGCTGAAATCTTTCGCAAGCAATCCTTTTTATGCATCGGTCTAGATACGGAACCATCTCGCTTGCCTCAACCCTTACAAGGACAAGTAGATGGGGTATTCGAGTTTAATCGCCGTATTATCGATGCTACGCGCGACCTGTGTGTGGCGTACAAACCCAATTTAGCTTTTTACGAGGCACGTGGCGCAGAAGGGTGGCGCGATTTTGAACGCACGATTCAATACATTGGTTCAGAGCACTTTATTATTGCTGATGCCAAGCGCGGCGACATCGGCAACACTTCGCGCCTTTATGCAGAAGCGTTCTTTCTGCGCCTGCCCTGCGATGCAGTTACGGTTTCTCCTTACATGGGGGCCGACAGTGTGGCACCATTCTTAACCTTTGAGGGTAAATGGGCTGTCGTGCTGGCTATCACTTCTAATCCCGGGAGCGCTGACTTTCAGGAGCGGCGCTTAGTATTGACGGGCGCGCCTTTGTGGGAACGAGTCATTGAGCAAGGTAAACAGTGGGGCACTCCCGACAACCTCATGTTCGTCGTTGGTGCCACGCATCCTCATGTTTTTACGCGCGTGCGAGCCATAGCCCCAGAGCACTTCCTTCTCGTACCTGGCATAGGAACACAGGGCGGCGACCTAGAGACGGTGTGTCGCCATGCCTTGACGCCTCAAGCCGGGCTATTGGTTAGTGTTTCTCGCAGTGTGCTCTACGCCTCCTCTAACGAAGACTTCGCTGAGGCAGCTCGCGCCGAAGCTAAACGCCTGCAGGAACAAATGGCTCATTTTTTACAGGCAGTAACTGTTACTGGTTGATGAGAATGGGCGGCGTCTTTCCGCCACTTAGGATGACTACTTTTGCATTAGGCGAAGTGGCCAACTCCCGTTGAACCTTTATCTGTTCGTACTGCAATAATTTGTCGGTCAATGAAGCCGTCAGAATGCGTTGATAATCGGCAATGCCTTGCGCCTCCACGCGTTTGCGCTCAGCTTCTTGTCGTTCTTTCTCCAAGATGAATTTCATTTTCTGCGCCTCCTGTTCAGCATTGATTTTGGCCTCGATAGCAGCCTTAACTGAAGGAGGTAAGTTGATGTTGCGAATCAGCACTTGCTCGAGCACTAGCCCACGACCTTTAAAATCCTTCTCGATGGCATCGGACAGGCGCCGTTGAAACTCATCGCGCTTGGAAGAATATAGCGATACCGCGTCGTAATAAGCGGCGTAATCCCGAATTTTTGTTCGAACTATAGGGCGTACGATAACGTCGCGGTAGCCCTCTCCGATGTTGCGCAAAATATTAGGTGCTTCCTCAGGGATAACGCGAAAAAGCACTGTCAAATCGATAACCACCTCTAAGCCGTCAGACGACAATACGCGAATAGCATCATCGCCCATACGCTGACTTTCGTCGTGCACACCTGACATCGTATAGTTCTGAGTTTTAATATCAAATTGAACCACCTCCACTAAAGGATTAACCACATTAAGACCTTCTGTTAGAATACCTGGTTGTACTTTGCCAAAAAGCGTCTGTACTCCCACTGTACCGGGCGAAATTTGAACAAGACACGCGTTCAGTAGGCCAACCACAATCAAACCTATTCCAAGAAAGCGGCCAATCCGGCTGAACTGGTTCAATGAAGGGCTTGAGGAAGAACTCTGCAGCGCTAGGGAGATAGCCAGCAGAACCAAACCAAGAAAGAGGAGAACCATGACTGTTGCGTTTTTGAACCAATACAAGGGAAAGTGCGCTACAAAGCGCTAGCAAACTGGCGAAGTAGGCGCACGTCATTTTCGAACAAGAGGCGAATGTCTGGAATGCCGAACAAGCGTAGAGCCTGCCGCTCGATGCCCATACCGAAGGCAAAACCCGTGTAGCGGCTGCTGTCAATACCGCAATTTTCAAGCACTTGAGGATCTACCATACCACAGCCTAAGATTTCTAACCACCCTGTGCCTTTGGTAAGGCGACGGTCTTCCTCAGTTTTTGTGCCAAGCCAGATATCCATTTCGGCACTTGGTTCAGTAAAAGGGAAAAACGAAGGCCGCAGACGAATTTTAGTTGCGCCAAACATTTGTTGGGCGAAATAAAACAGTGTTTGTTTCATGTCTGCAAAGGAAACTCCTTCGTCTACGTACAAGCCCTCTACCTGGTGAAACTGAGCGTGTGAACGAGCTGATATGGTTTCGTTGCGATAGACGCGCCCTGGTGCAATGATGCGGATGGGAGGCTTGCGCGCAGTCATGACGCGGGCTTGAACATTGCTAGTATGCGTGCGCAAGAGCATCCCCGGAGCGCCTACAATGTAGAAGGTGTCTTGCATGTCGCGGGCAGGGTGGTCTTCAGGGGTGTTCATTGCTGTGAAATTATACCAGTCGTGTTCAATCTCTGGACCATCGGCAACGGAGAAACCTATGCGCTCAAAAATACTGATGATGCGTTCCATTGTAATAGCTATCGGATGCCGAGCCCCCAACGGAATAGGTTCTCCAGGCGCCGTCAAATCTAATGTGGCCGCACGAGTATGCTCCGCCTCGGCTTCTAATTTTGCCTTTGCTTTTTGATAACGCAATTCCGCAGCCTGTTTTAAAGCATTGACCACCAGCCCATACTCGCGTCTCTGATCTGCCGGAATGTGGCGCATCTGTTCGAGGAAGCCCTTCACCAAGCCTTTTGTTCCCAGATACTTGACCCGAAATTCCTCTAATGCCTCAAAGGTAGAGACGTCCTCATTGGCAAGTGCCTCTGTAACTCGTCTTACTTCAGCAAAAACTTCAGTATTGCTCACAGACATTTAGACCAATTTAAAACCTCAGCAAAGGTATAGGAGGATTGCCCATTACAACGAACTAATCTTACCAACCTCCGAGTCGAGGCACCTCTCGCATAGGCCTCATGGCATAGGCTTACGTATCTAAACTTAGGCCCAAAATAATGGTCAATGATTTCGTAGTCGAGCACTCTAACCCTTTACCTGTAGGAAATTTTATGGCCTTTGCTTAAAATTCAAGCGTGCTGGCCTCTCCAACGAAATCAAGTTGACTTACAACGCTGAGCTCCTAAAATCACAACCTTCTAATTTTGAGACGCTTTAGGCGATTTTATCAATCTGTGGTTTAAAAGGTTTTTACTCCTAAAGGCTAACGGCAGCACCGAATCTTTTTGCAAGAAGTCCTTAATCCGCGAAAATTCGAAAACGCCGACTCTTCACTGAGGCAAAACGCCAAACTTCCAATCCCTAAAACCTAAATTCTAAAGTCGCTAATCTCGAACCTTTCGTCAAAAGAGAAAAAGATCCTCTGACGCTAAAAAAAGGCGACTTGCCCCGGGCAAAAGTTGAGCATTTATCCGTATCTCACCGCGCTAATTCTTCCCTCTCCTTTTTCCCATGGCCACGCAGAAAACTCGTGCCCGCTCTTCGTTTTACCACATCCATGACCTGCTTTTTAAGGTCTACTTCAGCGACCCAACCATCGCTGAAAAATTCCTCCTCCTTTTCATGCCCAAAAACATCCATCAACAACTGGACTTCTCCTCCTTCCTCCTTAGATCGCCAGCCCATGTAAGCAGCCGCTTTGGCGTCTCTTATAGCGACGTGCTCTATGAAACCCACCTGCGCCACCCTAAGCACCTCGTGCGCGTGGCCATCTTGTTTGAACACAAAAGCAGACAGCCCTCTCTAGCGCCTCATTTTCAACTACTCGATTACATGCTTCAACTCTGGGAGTAGGACATCCGTCAACAGCGGCCTCTCGCCATCGTCGTCCCAATTGTCTTCTATCACGGCCCTCGCCGCTGGAAAGCCCAGCAAATGCTCGACCTGTTTGCAGCACTGCCGCCAGGATGGCAGCAGTATTTGCCGTCTTTTCAGTACGAGTTGTTCGACTTGAGCCAAGTGCCGGTCAGGGAGATTTTCAGCAGGCAAGACGCAGAATATTTGGGCGTTCTGCTGCTAATCCTTAAATTTGCCCATCGCTGGAAAACGCTGGCGCAGCACATACCGCTCGTTTTGGGTTTCATTTCAAGCCAAGGAGTGAACATCCGGGAGGCAATGTTGCTGCAGGCGTTGTTCACGTATGTAGAGAATTTACTAAAAATGAATCGAGTAAAAGTTGCAGAGTTTGTTGCGCAGGTTCCTGAGGGTAGTCGCGAGGCCTTTGAGACGTTGATGCGGGAGTATGGGCCAGCGGCGGTAGAGTGGCAACAAGAAGGCCTTCGCGAGGGTCAGGAAAAGGGCCGTCAGGAGGCCATGCGAATATTGGTGGAGGCGCTGATGCGCAATTGTCCGCACTGGAGTGATGCAGAACCTGCCGAGCGTTTAGGCCTAGAGGAGGCATTTGTTCGTCAAGTTCGCCAAAATCTCGCAGATCGCACTGACGCTGAGGCGATAAATGGTGGCGCTTGAATCCCAGCAACGATGGGAAAAGGGCCGAACATGGCCACTTAAGGTAAAGTTTTGAGGCTTTCTGTCTCTAGCGACCTACGAAAGCGAGGAGAGATTCTGCGCGGGAGGTGACTTTCCCCTTGTAAAGGGGCTGGGCAATTTCGACAGTGCAGGCAAAATCCCGTGCTAAAGCAGGCTGCACGGGCGCGTCGGCGTGTTAGTGAACGTCTCCCATCAACTGGCGCGTGCCATCTCAGGAAGAGAATCTCAACACCCATTAGCGTCGTCTCTTCATCTGCCAGAGGCCAGTTTTTGTGAGGTTTATGGGCAATTTTCAGAGGTATTTACTTGGAGTTACCGCGCTGCGGTAGGTGCATGAGATATTTCTTTCGTTCTTTTGCCACCGCAAATTTGTCGTCTGAAAATGATGCAATTGTCGTTATTGAATAAAAATGCCTTCGTCGGAGGTTCTAGTGCAGGCATTGGCCGGGCCGTAGCCATAGAACTGGCAGCCTTGGGAGCAAGCGTGACGCTTGTATCCCGTACTGAAAGCGCTCTTCAAGAAACGCTTCAACGTCTGGATACGTCTCAAGGACAACACCATAGTTACATAGTAGCCGACTTTAACGACAGCGAGGATTTGATGGCGAAGGTATCGGCTCTTTTAGCGCACCGCACTATCCACATTTTGGTAAACAATACAGGCGGTCCTCCTGCTGGCCCTATTTTAGACGCGCAGCCTAGTGATTTTTTGCATGCATATCACAATCACCTGATTTGCAATCATCTACTAGTTCAGGCTATGTTACCCGGGATGAGGGCAGCAGGCTACGGCCGCATTATCAATATCATCAGCACTTCGGTAAAAGAACCTATTGAGCAGCTAGGTGTATCAAATACTACGCGATGGGCAGTTGCGGCATGGGCGAAAACGCTAGCTGGCGAGGTGGGTGTTTGGGGAATCACAGTGAATAACGTTCTACCTGGCTTTACACGCACAGAGCGATTGTACGCGCTCATTAAAAAACGCGCTGATGCGGCAGGTCTTTCCGCAGAGGAGGTAGCAGAGCAATTCCGTCGCCAAGTTCCTTTGGGTCGATTCGCTGAGCCGGAAGAAATAGCTGCCGCTGTAGCGTTTTTAGCTAGCCCTGCCGCTGCTTATATCAACGGCATCAACTTACCCGTGGACGGCGGGCGAACTAAAAGCCTTTGAGCGCGCCCTGAAGCTTGAAAAGATAAGCCAGACGCAGTTACTTAGAGAACTTTGGCATCTTTTTTAGAGAATGTTAACACTAAAAAGACGACTTTGTCAGTTTCTTTTATCGCATTCGTTCGTATAAACACCAAATTTCGACGCTATCCTTATTTTTAAACAGCTATGAAAAATCTGCTTTTTGTGCTGTTCATATCTCCAATGACCGCAGTGGTCGCCCAAAACCATCCTGTCCTGGAAGCCGTTTCGCGTACGTTGAGCGCTGGGGAGGCCGATGGGCTAGCGCGTTATTTAGCCGACAATGTAGAGCTATCCATTCTAGAAAGTGAGCAAACGTGCTCAAAAGCGAAAGCAACAGAAGTAATACGCAATTTTTTTCAGATAAATCGCCCGCGGGCTTTTAACCCGGTCCATCAAGGCGCTAGCCGAGGCACGAGTGACTTGTACTCGATAGGCAATCTGGTTACTTCAAATGGTACCTACCGAGTATACGTCTATCTAAAAGTCATAGGCAGTAGCGCCGTAGTACAGGAACTTCGCTTCGACCGCGATTAGGGGGTCGCTTACCCTTTCGAAACAAAGGAGCATCGTTTACCAAGTTTCGGGCTAATTTTGCTGCGCTTCCGGGTATCTTGTTCCTCCCGGAAGGAGTGTTCTTATGACAAGCCTTTTCCGTCTGACTTTTTTCGCATGCGCGGCAATAGGGTTTGGCAATTGTCATTCATCCGATGCTGATGCTCGGGAAGGTGATGTCTTGTTGGCAAAAGTCTATAATAAGAGCCTATACCGCTCAGAACTGAAAGATATTGTGCCTCCGGGAACCTCTCCTGACGACAGCATCTTACTTACGCGAGCTTACATTCAACGCTGGGTGCGCGACCAACTCCTTATGTACGAGGCAGAACGCAACATTCCCAAGGATTTAAACATTGACAAACTTGTGCGGGATTACCGCGCCAGCCTGGTGCGTTTCAACTTCGAAGAGCAAATTATCGCCGAACAACTAGACAGTACCCTGTCAGAAAGCGAATTGCGGGACTTTTACGAGAACAACAAAGACCAGTTTCAACTAGAAAGCACGATTCTCAAATGTCAGCTGATTGTCATTCCCTCTAATGCGCCACAAAACGAATTTAATCGCTTGTGGTACAGTAAGAATCCGGCCGACGAAAACCGCTTGCGCATCCTGTGCAAACAATGGGCTAAAGAGGCCTTACTGGATGCCGAACAATGGCACCGGCTGGAAGAGATATCAGCTCTCTTGCCGCGCGGCACCCTGACTTCGGAAAATGTAGCACCTCGCCGCGAAGGCGCACTCAGCGACGGCGATTTCCGTTACTACTACCGCGTGCTCGAAGTAGTGCGCGGAAAACAAACTGCACCCTTCGAGTACGTGCGTGAACAAGCAAAGGCCATTTTACTGCACAAGCGAAAACAAGATCTCATCGAGCGTTGGAAAGAGGACTTGTATCAAAAGGAATTGCGTCGGCAAAACATCTGGATAAATCACTAAAAACCAGAGTCAAAATGGATGAACCTACGAAAATTGGTTCTAGGCCAGACAACCCTAAAGCAAGCGCAATCATCCTGCATACCGTATCTGGGCGACCCACCGACCAAGAAAAATATCAGCGTTTCATGTACTCTATTCTCCATTCTGCGTCTTCTGTATGGGCACTCGTTTGCTGTTTTCTCTTGGCCCTTCCTGCGAGAGGTCAGCATAAGTATCTTCTCATTGACAAGGTGGCGGCTACCGTAGGCGGAGAGGTTGTTCTCCTCAGCGAAGTTCAAGAGCAGGTTGCCTATGCTCGTCAACAAAACCCAAAACTCGGGCCCGATTACGCTTGTGTTGTCCTGCAGAACCTATTAGTTCAGAAGCTGCTGGTTCATCAGGCCAAAATAGACTCTGTGCTTGTTAAAGACGAAGAAGTAGAGAATCAACTTGATGCACGCATTGAGCGCTTGCGCTCTTACTTTAACCAAGACGATAAGGCCATTGAGGAGTACTATGGTCAGACCATCACCCAGATAAAAGACCAGATGCGTGAAGATATGCGCAACCAAATGCTGGCTGAGCGCATGCAGCAGGAAATCACCAAAAAGATTACCATTACACCTGCGGAGGTGCGCGATTTCTTTAACCAGATACCGCCCGACTCTCTGCCTTTTTTCAATGCTGAAGTGGAAATTCGCGAATTAGTGTACAAACCCCCGGTGAACGCTGAAGAAAAAGCTCGCGCACAGGCTCAAGCAGAACAGTTGCGCCGGCGCATTGTAGAAAAAGGAGAAAGTTTTGCCGAACTGGCCAAAAGGTACAGCGACGATCCGGGCAGTGCTGCTCAAGGCGGCGATCTAGGCTGGCAAAAACGCGGCAGTTTTGTGCCCGAATTTGAGGCCGCCGTTTATAAACTGGAACCTGGGCAAGTAAGTCCCGTCGTCGAAACAGAATTTGGCTTTCATATAATTCAACTTATCGAGCGCCGAGGAAACCTCGTTCATGCTCGGCACATCTTAATTAAGCCAGAAATTACGGAGGATGACCTCCAAAAGGCGGTAGCCAAACTTGACTCCATACGAAACCTCATCTTAGAGGGAAAGCTTACATTTAGCGAAGCCGTAAAAACTTACGGCGATAAAAATACCGCTAGTTACAACAACGATGGTCGCGTAGCAAACCCGCGCACGGGCAATACCTTCTTCGAAGTTGGCGACCTCGACACTAATATCTTCTTTGCAATTGATGAACTTAAGGTGGGCGATATTTCAAAACCCACGCCCTTCCGTGCTCCCGACGGTTCACGCTATTACCGGCTTATTTTACTGGAAAGCCGGAGCAAACCCCATAAAGCTGACCTTCGTCAAGACTACAATAAAATTCAGGCCGCTGCCCTTGAGCAAAAGAAAAACCATTACATCGAACAATGGATGCTCAAGCGACTGCGCAGAACCCACGTTACAATTGACCCAATCTTTCAACACTGTCCTAATCTGCAGGAGATTATCAGCCTAGCACAGCATCAGCGTTAACAAACCCAACTTTTCGCCTTCACGCACTACTCACCTGAAGGTCTCACGTCCATCCATATTGATCGCATCTTTCTCTATGAGACTGTTCATCTTCGGTGCATTTTTGCTTATTCTAAACAATACAAGTGCCCAATCCGCCCTTTCTACGGATACGGTGCAAATACCACTCTTTCCCTACGACAAAGCCCAAGAGTATAAAATTGGCGGCATACGCGTCAGCGGTGCGCAGTATACCGACGCTCAAGCTCTTATCGCTATATCTGGGCTGCGTGTAGGAGATCAGGTTCGTATTCCAGGCCCCCTTATTACCCGAGCTGTACAGTCTCTGTGGAACTTGCGCTTATTTACAGACGTGCAAATCGTTCAAGAGCGCCAACAAGGCAACGAAATCTTCTTAGAAATCATCGTCAAAGAGTTGCCGCGCTACACGCGCCATTCGTTCACCGGAGTGCGCAAAAGCAAGCACGAGGACCTTAACAACATCATCAACCGCTACCTTCAGCGCGGCGCAATCTTGACTGACAATGCTCGCACGTCTATCATTAACGGCATTAAAAACTATTACGCCGATAAAGGCTACCTCGATGCTAACGTTCGGATTAAAACTACGCCTGACGAGCGCTCTATTAACGGCGTAAAAATGGAGGTAATCATTAATCCCGGTAAACGCGTTAAAATCCAGGATATTCGCTTCGTCGGCGTAAAACAAGTTAAAGTTCAAAAGCTGCGCCGAAAAATGAAAAACACGGCGCGAAAGAGCCGCATTTTTAAAAAGTCTAAACTCGTTGAGAAGGACTACGAAGAGGACAAACGCGCTATTGAAGCCTATTATCACACTCTTGGCTACCGCGACGCCCGTGTAGTACGCGATTCCATTTGGCGCACGCCAAAAGGCGACTTAGTACTCGAACTAACGATCAATGAAGGTCGGCGATACTACTTCCGCAACATCACGTGGAAGGGAAATACTATTTACGAGACGCGCGCGCTCCAACAAGTACTTGGCATATCTAAAGGAGACATATACAATCAAGAACTGCTCAACAACCGACTGAGCTTCAGCCAAGATGGGCGCGATATCTCCTCGCTCTATTTAGACAATGGTTATTTGTTTTTCCGCGCTGAGCCCATTGAAACGGCCATCGAGAATGACTCAGTTGACCTTGAAATCCGAATCTTCGAAGGACCTCAGGCAACTATCGACCGCGTCGTCATCAAGGGCAATGATCGCACACACGAGCATGTCATCCGACGCGAGCTTTTCACTCGGCCTGGCGATAAATTCAGCCGCTCTGACATCATCCGGTCGCAGCGCGAAATTGTCAACCTTGGCTATTTCAACGCTGAAAATTTAGGCATCAATACGCCTGTTAATCCTGATCGCGGCACGGTAGACATCGAGTACACTTTAGAAGAGAAGCCTTCCGACCAACTTGAATTAAGCGCTGGTTATCAGCCGCGTACAGCCTTTGGCTTGGGAGGTGTCATTGGCACCTTGGGTGTTACTTTCAACAATTTTTCCTTGCGAAACGTTCGCAATCGCCAGGCCTGGAACCCCCTGCCTCAGGGCGATGGTCAGCGCCTTAGTCTTCGTGGGCAAACGTCAGGGCCCAATTTTCAGTCCTACAACTTTTCGTTCACCGAGCCTTGGTTGGGAGGGCGTAAGCCTAACTCGCTCACCGTAGCTGGCGTCTACAACCGCTTCGCCTCTGGCTTTGAAGGCACTTCCAGCTACAGTCGCTTAGGTATCCTGCGCGGAGCTGTGAACTTTGGCACGCGTCTCAAATTTCCAGACGACAACTTTGTCTTCCGCGCAGGGCTGGAGGTGCAAACCTACGACCTTATCAATTGGGCAAACTTCCGCGACGAGCGCGGTCGCATCTTAGGCGATGGGAAATACAACAACTTTAACCTCAACCTCACGCTAGCGCGCAACAGCATCAACGACCCTATCTTTCCACGCGGAGGCTCGCTCTTCTCCATAGCCATCCAGGCCACTCCGCCGTATTCTTGGTTCCGAGAAGCCAGTTTCTACCAGCAAGACGACCCTACCCGCATTTACCGCTACGTAGAATACATTCGCTGGCGCTTCGATGCCGAGTGGTATACACCTATTGTGGGCAAACTTGTCCTGCGTTCGCAAGCTAAGGTGGGCATTCTAGGCCGGTGGTCAAAAAAGACAGGTCTTAGTCCCTTTGAGCGTTTCGACTTAGGTGGCGACGGCCTTAACAACCAAAACTTCGGTCTGTTTGGCCGCAGTATTGTCAGTATGCGCGGCTACAGTGTAGAAGACATCATGCAACCGTTCCCAGGCGGTGCGGGGGTCTTTAGCAAATTTACCTTAGAAGTGCGCTATCCCGTCTCGCTTAACCCCCAGAGCACGATTTTCGTCACCTCCTTCTTGCAGGGTGGCAATGCCTGGGCCAATGCACGCGAATTCAATCCCTTCGATCTTAGGCGGTCTGCTGGCGTAGGGCTGCGCGTCTTCCTGCCTATGTTCGGTACGCTGGGCTTCGACTACGGCTTTGGCTTCGACAAGCCTGACCTCATTGCTCGCGGCGCCAAGTGGACAGAGTTTGCTCGATTCAACATCGTGCTCGGCTTTGAACCAGATTGAACGCCGATAGTTTATGAGGCGACAATCGCCTGACTATTTCACACGCTACGCCTTAACTTCTACCCAACGCCATGCAGTTCTATCCTCTCAAAGTCTTGCGCATCCAGCCTGAAACACCCGACACGCGTACCATCGAGTTTCATATTCCTGACAAATTAAGCGATTTGTTTACCTACCAGGCGGGCCAGTACATTACCGTGCGCCACAGCCTCGACGGGCAGGAAGTACGTCGCGCCTACTCTATGTCTTCTAGCCCTTTAGAAAAACGCTTGGCAATCACGGTGAAAAAATTGGCAGGAGGTCGTATGTCTACCTTCTTGCACGATACATTAAAAGAAGGCGACACGCTGGAGGTAGCACCGCCAGACGGACGCTTTACCGTGAAGTTCGACCCCGACAAACGACGCACCTTTTACCTTTTCGGCGCGGGAAGCGGTATTACGCCGCTAATGTCCATCCTAAAGACAGTTTTGGAGGCTGAGCCCATGAGTACTATTTTCCTACTTTATGGCAGCCGCAACGAGGAGAACATTATCTTCCGCGACGAATTGGAGCGCCTTAGCCAACAGTATGCTGGCCAACTACATGTAGAGCACATCTTAAGCCGACCCAAAAAAGTAGAGTCTGGGAATTTTATAGGCCTCTTTAAACGCTATACGACAAACTGGAACGGCCGCACCGGCCGCATTACGGGTTCCGTAGTTGAAGCTTTTCTAGAAGAAAATCCGCCTCACACGCCTGCCGCCCACTGTGAGTACTTCATCTGCGGGCCGGGCAATATGGCCGAAGTCGTAAAAACAGCGCTGCTTAAGCGCGGCGTCAAAAGCAAGCAAATCCATACAGAGCTATTTATTAATGCAACTTCCACACCAAGCGAGGGGGCCGAAGCGTCGGCAAATGGAGGTGCGCGCCTCATCGTGCACCTCAACCGCGTACGCATTGAAACCACAGTGCCCCCGAATGCCACTATTTTGGATGTGCTAATTCGGGAAAAGTACGACGTCCCTTACTCCTGTACTGCCGGCGCCTGCTCCACCTGCATGGCCAAAGTGCTCAAAGGCCGCGTGCGCATGGACACTTGCTATGCCTTAGACGAGGAAGAAATCAAAGCAGGCTACTGCCTAACTTGTCAGGCCCATCCCGAAACAGAAGAAGTGGAGATCACTTACGACATGTAAGCCCTGGCAACGCACCCTCAAAAACCGCCCAGACGGGCGGGGGCGTCTGAGGCGGTTTGGAGCGATGGTTTTCATCTAGCTGCTCTAGGAAGCGGGGCAAAAGGTCTTTTGAGGGGGCGGAGGAATCAATTCTCCAGCAGGAAGATGAAACGAAAAGGATTAGGGCAGAGGTTTCTAAGTGTTGACTCCCTGTACATACTTCGCTTAGTCGATGACGGTAGGAAAGTGTCAACTTTTTTTAGCAAAACGGAGAAGCGCAGCGATTTCTCTCCCTCAGCGGCCCTCGGCGCCGCATCCTCGGCGGTTAAGTTTTTTTATTTAAAACCGCAGAGGGCTGTAGAGAAGCTGTCTGCACCGCAGGAGGCGCCATCTCGAGCCGCCCAGCAAATGCGCCCGCGGAAACTCCCTTCCTACCCATCTATCCTCCCGTAACCCTCTGAGTTATCAGAGGGCATGGCGTGTCCCCCACTACCTTTCATCTGGGCGGCCCGTAGCCGGAAACTCCAGTTTCTGGGCACCCATGGCACATCTGCTATCAAGTGTAGTAGATGGGATGTTCGTCAGAAGGACAGATGTGGGAGAGGGAGCCTCGCGCCCATCCACCCGATGAATCGGGCGGTTGCAGCATGCGAGATGTGCCTGCCTCACGGAACGACACCCCCCTGAGAGAAACAGCCTTCTGTCTGTCTCGCTTGCGCGAGGTCGGCTCATGGCCTCCGCCAGCTCTCTGAGCCCA
>JANWXM010000011.1 GCA_025055285.1 Saprospiraceae bacterium | reverse complement strand
ACTCTCATTCCCGTTTTCGGCATCCCGGACCAAGTACCCACATTCGAAGGCGGTCGGTTCCTGGTGAAATCCCCGCCGGGTTACGCTGTATTCCTCTCCAGTTCTGCACGAAACACCTATCAGAGGGCAAAATTTGTCTGCACGTTGTGCTTGCCGTAAGCCGGCAATACTTTCCTCTCGGTGCGCCGTTACGTCTCTTTTGACGTTTACAGTTTCGCCCAACTCTGCTTAACCGCAACAAACGGCTAAACAGGATATGCTTTGCGCCATTTTACTTAGTCGTGGGTTGCGTATAAGCAACTATGCGCACTGCTTAGCCCCTCTTGCGCATGGCGCGGAACGCAAGGGGGCAAACTCAGGGCCATTTGAACGGTGGGAGGTAAAATGAGTACATAATTCAATTGGAAAGAAGTGAACGTTTTCTTTTACGAGTGGTTTGTTGGCACGAAGCTAAGCGTTTTTTTTTTAGTTGTCAAGCTTTCCAGCGATTTTTTTTCAAATTTTTTTTTTTGCCGGGTTGATACTAACGCGCGAGAGATGGTGGAGATATTGTGACATTTGTTTGATTTTCAGTGGTTTGCATATTCTTGGTGCAGCGTCGGTCGAATGGGCTTTGGATTTTTTTTCCATCCGTTGTGGGTGATGTGGGTGTAGATTTGGGTGGTTTCGGGGCTGGCGTGTCCGAGGAGTTCCTGGATGTACCGTAGGTCGGCGCCTTGTTCGAGGAGGTGGGTAGCGAAGGCAAAAGGTCGCGTCGGTGCTGCAATTGATGCTGTGCAAGGCAGAAAATTTTTTGGCAGAATCATCAATTTTATAGACCTTTGCCGTCTAAAAAACAAATGGCGCAAGCGCTACTTTTGTTAGAAGACGGAACCCTGTTCAAAGGCCGTGCGGCAGGAAAGATTGGCACCGTTACGGGTGAAATCTGCTTCAACACTGGCATGACGGGATACCAAGAAATTTTTACTGACCCTTCTTATTACGGTCAGATTCTCGCCATGACGAATGTCCACATTGGCAACTACGGCACGCGCAAAGACGAGGTAGAAAGCGATGGAATCAAGATTGCTGGTCTAGTGTGCCGAAATTTTAGTGTTACCTACAGCCGACGGCGGGCTGAGCAAAGTTTGCAAGACTACGCCGAGGCAGAAGGATTAGTGGTTATTCAAGATTTAGACACGCGCGCATTAGTTCAGCATATCCGCACGCGTGGAGCCATGAATGCAATAGTTTCTTCGGAAATAGATGACTTAGCTGAACTAAGGCGTCGCTTAGAGGCCACACCCCCTATGGCAGGACTAGAATTATCCAGCCAAGTGACGACAGCCGAGCCCTATTTCTGGGGTGACCCAGAAGCACGCTATCGGGTAGCTGTGATGGATTTTGGCATCAAGCGCAGCATCCTGCGCTGCCTGGCTGAACGCGGGTGTTATCTAAAGGTTTTTCCCGCCCGCACTCCTTTCGAAGAGGTGAAGGCATGGAACCCTGACGGCTATTTCCTATCTAACGGCCCGGGCGACCCCGCCGCAATGGATTACGCAGTGGCGTTAACTCGACAAATGCTCGACGACGGCAAACCGCTGTTCGGCATCTGTTTGGGCCAACAACTCTTGGCTCTTGCCGTGGGGCTGCCCACGTACAAACTGCATCATGGCCACCGAGGAATCAACCACCCCGTCAAAAACTTGCGCACTGGACGCGGCGAAATTACCAGCCAAAACCATGGCTTTGGTGTGTTGGAGCAAGCAATTTACGACTCGCCCTCTATTGTAGAGCCTACGCACATTAACCTAAATGACCAAACCATAGAGGGCCTTCGCCTCAAAAATTATCCGGCCTTTTCCGTGCAGTATCATCCAGAGGCTAGTCCAGGTCCCCACGATGCGCGCTACCTCTTTGACGAATTCATCGCACTTCTTTCGTGAGCTCAATAAGGATTGCTACCGACGTTTTCAATCATGCCTGGGCGAGGATAGGCAAATCAACAGTCGACTCTATACAGAAAAGGCCAAATGTCGTTCGATAAAAGTCTCTTTGCTCCGTCTCAACAAGCGCCTTCTCTCCTAAGTGCCTAACTCATTAGATAAAACGAGCAGCGCTTTATCCATGACACATTTATCATATTGATAATCAAGAGCAATACTCAGCACCGAAGTAAGCGTTTTTTGGAAGGATAGGACGTCTGGTAGAGGTTCTGCCGAACAGCTTGGACGTGGAAGAACCTTTCATTTGAATTTGGACGTAGAATTAGTCTGAGTTCTTCAAAAGGTTACAAAAGGGAAACGGAGGCATTCCCTCTGGCCTTGCAACTTGCTCAGCGGGAATCCATTCTCGTGCTCGCGTCCTGGAGCGCGCTTTTAAGCGATGAAAAGCGACGACTGACCCTTGTAGCAGAGGTATATGCTTTTGCGCACTTGTTTCTAAGAGACCAGAAAACCTTTATTGCACCTCTATTGTGCAAAAATTTAGGGGTCTTGTCAAAAATTTTAAAAAAAATGCCCATACCGAGGTAACCTATGTGCTAGTTTGAGCATTTATAGACAGATTACTGTTGGATAAACGTTAATTTTTTCTAAAACTAGGAACCTTCCGTGCAACGGCACGGTTTTCTCCACATACCTTTAAAGCAAAAATCACCCTTACCCATGAAGCATGTCTTACCACTGCTCCTTTTTGTGACTTGGTTTACTGCCTCGGCTGTATCTCAGAATATAGGAAGAGGAGATGTGTCTGTTTATCCCAACCCGGTAGTAGAATATCTAGCCATCAATGACCCAAGTGAGAGCGTAGGTTTTGTACTGGTATTCAATCTAGTAGGTAAGAAAGTCAGAGAATTTGAATATACGAGAGGTGCCACTTTGCCCGTAGGTGATTTACCCAAGGGTATGTATTTAGTTCAGATGTTAGACCGGCAGCGCAACATACTAAAGACGCAGGTGGTGGACAAGCGGTAGAAAGTCGTTAAACCATTTGCTCTTCGAGAATTTCTACGCAAGTGACCTGGAAGGATTGGAGAGCCCTCAAATTTTTGGAGCGTGCGATTGAGCGATGTATTCAGGAAATTTCTTCTGCACCGGCCTTTCTTGGGGGCTGGGCTGATGGGCATGGGTGCGCTCTTCGTGGCGATAGCCATGGACGAAGCACTTCGGAGAGTACCGTTCGAGACACCGTCGCCGTTTTGGCAGCCAATAGCGGCAATGCAATGGGCTCCCTCTGCCAAGACCATGGAAATTGTGCTAGGTGCGAAGCCAGAGCGCGCGCAGCGAATTCAGGTCCTATTGAAAGCTACCTATCAAGACAACATCTTCGCCGTAATATATGCCCTATTTATGAGCGTTTTGGCCATCCAAGTGGCTCGATTCTCACGGCAGCGCTCTTATTTTTATTTGGTTATCCCAGGGCTCGTGGCAGGGCTGGCTGATTTGGTGGAAAACAGTATCACTCAAGATGTTTTATTATCACTTGAGTCACAGGTGGCTGAACCTAGCGGCACCGATTATGCCCGCTTGCACTTTTTCGCGCAGATAAAGTGGGCAGCAGTAACTATCTATTTTGCAGGCGTGATGCCGTTCCTGTGGTCGCGCGGAGGAATGGCGGAACACCTCTTAGGGCTAATATCAGGGCTAGTGGTGGTCATGTGGTTTTTAACACAATTTTCAGTTGCTTGGGCTGAGCCTTATTTGGCAACAGTATTTATGTTGTTTGGAGCGGCCGTAGTGTATTGTTGGCTTCCTCTTAGAGTTCCAGCAAGCCCTCCGGCAAATTCATGAGCAGATGCCTGCGCTTCTCATCAATAGATAAGATAAAGGCTTCGACCAAAGGGACAAGCACTTCTCGCCCTTGATACGGGACAACGGCCATTTCCTGCTGAGGCATTTGGATAATGTCTTGCACAACCCCCACTGTGCCAAGCGTTTGGTCTATAAGCGTATAGCCCACTAACTGGCCATAAAAATTGACTACCTGAAGCGCCTGCAAAAGTTCCGCCGGTACTTCATTTTCAGGTAAGAAGATACCTCGCGATTGTAGACGCAAGGCTTCTTCTCGCGTATTGATATCTTCGAAGCTGACAATGAGTTCGCCACTGCCTCGAATATTCTTGATAAAAAAAGGCTGCTTAATACCCTTTATTTCTAGAAAAATTCGCTCGACCTCAAAGAAAAGGTCTTCAAAAGGCTCTTCGATGAAAGCCTTTACTTCGCCGCGAATGCCGTGCGTTTTACGCGTAAAGCCTATTTGGATGTAGTTCATGGGCATCAATTGTAGCGCACGAGGGTCTGACGGAGGATATAGCCTTTTTGGCCTTTGAGTTCCCAAGGGCGAGTCAGGCAATCGGCTGGTGGAGGCACCTGATTACAGTATTGAGAGTCCAAGATCCACTGCTCGCGCCGAATGAGCCCGACGTGGCGAGCGTACCAAGCCCTAGAGAAGCGTCGCTCAATGGCATTGGTGTAATCTACTTCAGTGACTACAACGACTGAATCGAAGCGAAAGGGCCCCACTTGGCTCCCTACATCGATGGAGTCTGCCCGATATTGCCATCTGGAAAAAGGCCTGAGGCGTTCGCCGGCAACTATTACTTCGGTCGTGGGGTCAATCCAGCGATTGCCGTCCCAACGCATACGCGGCATCAAAGGAAATACGAGGCGCAAAAAGCGAAGATTTTCTTCTTGTCGAATGGCCTGCGTAAGCGTGCGTGTTGCCGCCCAAACTCGGCGCAGCGTCCACCGCGTCGTATCGGAGGCACGCTCGTAACGCTCTATTCGATACCAAAGTACTCCGGTCTCGTCGCGAAAGGTGTCTACCACCTCCTCACGAACTTGAAGCCTTGCTGTGTCGCGCAAGATCTGGCCGCCCGCACCAAGGTCAAAAACAACACTATCCACTCGATACTCTGTGTACTTCCCAACCTGAAGCGGGAAATACGCGTGTTGCGCTTCGGGCTGTGTACGAGGCTGTTCCGGCAAGGCAGAAGGATCTTTGCAGGCAACTAACCCTGCCGCACATAGGAGCACAGCGCCACACCAGAGACCGTCTGAATTGAGCAAACCCATAGCTTAGTGAAATCGAGCATCGAGAGTTTCCTCCCGATGCTCGACCAACACCTTGAGCGGGATACGAGACTCGAACTCGCGACTTTCAGCTTGGGAAGCTGACGCTCTACCAACTGAGCTAATCCCGCATTCGATGCGGCAAAAATAAAAACGATTTCATTTTTATACCAACTCCTCCTTGAGGAAAAATCTTGAATTTGATATCCTTTAACGATTTTATGCAATAGTTGGCACAAGTTTTGGCTAGGATAGGCAAACGCATTAATCACATTCAACTCATTTGTCTCATGAGTAGTCGCAATATCGCCGCCTATCCGAATCAGACGACCACATCGGGGAGCATAGAATTGCTGCAAAACGGGCCGAATCCCTTTATCGAAATGACGCTCTTGTGGTTTAAGCTTCCGGCAAAGGGTCGCGTTGTGCTGCGGGTTTTCGATAGTGAGGGCCGAGAAGTGTATACATACAACAACCTGTTCGACAAGGGAGAGAACCACATCTTGCTTCGTCGCTCTGACCTGAAGGAGCCAGGCATCTATGCCTATCAAGTAGAGAGCGAGTACGGCATTGCGCGCCGTCATTTGGTGATGTACTAAGAAAGCCGCTTAATAGGCAGGGTGAAAAGGAAGAACACCCGTCGTTAGGCGACGACGGGTGTTCTTTTTTCCGCGCGGTTGAATGAAGTTTTACACTGTGTTTGAAGGTTAGGAAGGGGAGGTTCTAAAGCCAACAGCGGTTTTTCTCTATTTTCGCCGCCGACTGGCATTAGGCAGTTACCCTTTCCGTATGAGTGTTCATTTTTACTTGTATTACACCACACAATTCGGTGAAAATTTGTATGTTATCGTTCAAATACAAAGCGGGGCGAATATCCGCGAAGAAGAGCATCTACTGAATTACCTCAATGACCGATTGTGGCACAACCTTGTGACCTTCGACGTACAACCGGGCGAAGTTTTGCGCTACCATTATGAGTGGCGCAATGGATATGGTCATCGTCGTGTAGAGGAGTGCGACCGGGAATTAATTGCAGGAGATGTCGAGGAATTGGTGGAAGTATACGACTGCTGGGAGCCAATGGGAGCAGTGGAGAATGTTTTTGATACGCAGGCATTTCGCGTACTGGTACCCCGATCGCTTCCGTCAGGGCGGGCGCGAAAGAACACAGGCTGGACACATTGCTTTCGCGTAAAAGTGCCCTTGCTGCCGCCCGATGAAGTAGTATGCCTTTTAGGACACGGACGCGCCCTGCGAAACTGGGATACTGCCGCTCCTATTCTTCTTCAACCAGACGACCAGGGCTGGTCAATATCGCTTGACCTGTCGGACGAGGCCTTCCCTTTAGGCTACAAGTACGGTCTTTGGAATACGCGAACTCGAACTTTTAGCGGCTTCGAAAAGGGAAGTAATCGCGTTCTTTATCAGCCCCATCCTACGGCTCGCTACACAATACTTCACGATGGCTTCATGCGACTGCCTCCTGCCCAATGGCGCGGGGCTGGCGTAGCGATTCCAGTCTTCAGTCTGCGCAGTGAGCGCAGCTTTGGCGTGGGGGATTTTGCCGACCTCATGCTCCTTATCGATTGGGCCGCTCAGGTTGGCCTGCGCCTTATTCAACTGCTACCCGTTAACGACACCTCCGCTACCGGCACGTGGACAGACTCATATCCTTATTCAGCCATTTCTGCTTTTGCCCTCCATCCGCTCTATCTGAGCCTAGAGGAAGTCGCCGGAGAAACATACGCTGCCCTGTTGGAGCCCTATGCTGAACAGCGGAAGGCTCTGAACGGCATGGAAAGCCTAAACTACGAGGCAGTCTTACAGACCAAGTGGACGATCATTCGACAGCTGTTCGAGGCCCAAAAAGAGGCCTTCCTTCAAAACCCTGCCTTCAAGCACTACTTTTCAGAAAATCGCGAATGGTTGGTTCCATACGCAGCATTTTGTTTTTTGCGCGATAAATACGGCACTTGCGACTTTAGTAAGTGGCAAGAGTACGCTACTTATCGCCCCTCTGCTATTGAAAAACTAACCGCCCCCACCTCAAAACACTACGACGCTATTGCTATTCATTACTTTGTCCAATGGCATCTTCATCGCCAACTACGCAGTGCCGCGGATTATGCGCATGCGCGCGGCATAATCCTCAAGGGCGACATCCCGATTGGCATCTACCGCTACAGTTGCGACGCATGGGTAGCACCCGAGCTATACAACATGGACATGCAGGCCGGAGCGCCACCCGATGACTTTGCGCTTCACGGACAAAACTGGGGCTTTCCTACCTATCACTGGGCGCGCATGAAAGAGAACCGCTATGCTTGGTGGCGGCAGCGCTTCGAACAAATGAGTCGTTACTTTGATGCTTTTCGCATCGACCATATCTTGGGCTTCTTCCGCATTTGGAGTATCCCCTGGCATGCTACGCAGGGCATCCTAGGACATTTCGTGCCAGCAGTTCCTCTAGTAGAAGAGGAGTTCCATCGAGCAGGTATAGGCTTTAATTACGAAAGGCTATGCAAACCGTACATTACCGATACGGTACTTCAGTCTTTTTTCGGTGAATACGCTGACGCGGTGCGAGATTTTTTCTTAGAGCGCACCCCAGATGCTGGCCACTGGTCGGGAGGAGGGCAATATGCCTTCAAACCTGCTTTCGACACTCAGCGGAAAATAGAGGAATTTTGGGCGTTAGCAACGGCCTCTTCAACTGAAAGTAAGAAAAAGCCCGCTGGACGCAAAAAACCTGACCCTAAAGCCTTGCCTCCCATTATCCGGGAGGGTTTGTTGGCCCTACACGCCAACGTCATTCTACTCGACGTAACACCACCCGGTGCTCAGGAAAAGGCATACGCCTTCCGCATCGAAATGGAAAAAACCCTCTCTTTCCAAGTCTTACCGCAGGCAGTTAAAGGCCCTTTGAAGGAACTATACGTGGATTATTTCTATCGGCGCCAAGACGCCCTCTGGCAACGCGAGGCTATGGAAAAACTGCCTGCACTTAAACGCGCTACGCGCATGTTGGTGTGTGGCGAAGACTTAGGTATGGTACCTCATTGTGTGCCCGAAGTAATGCGCGAATTAGGCATTCTCAGTCTAGAAGTTCAGCGCATGCCAAAGACTCCTGGTCAAGTTTTTTTCAACCTCAAAG
Source organism: Saprospiraceae bacterium (assembly GCA_025055285.1). GTDB lineage: Bacteria > Bacteroidota > Bacteroidia > Chitinophagales > Saprospiraceae > M3007. The sequence goes on along the minus strand of JANWXM010000011.1, from coordinate 106,925 downwards.
ACGCGCCCTATTTGTCAGTGGTTACGCCTTCTACGCATGATATGAGCACTTTACGCGGTTGGTGGGAAGAGAACCGTGAGCTTACTCAACGCTTTTTCAATGAGGTACTGGGTTATGCTGGTACAGCTCCCTTCTTTTGCGAACCGTGGGTGTGCCGCGTCATTCTCAATCAGCACTTGCACTCGCCTGCTATGTGGGCCATCTTTCAATTGCAAGACCTCTTGAGCATTGATGGAGCACTACGCCGCCAAAATCCGCACGATGAGCGCATTAATATACCGGCTAACCCTAATCATTACTGGCGCTATCGCATGCACTTAACCTTAGAAGCCCTGCAAAAAGCGGACGCATTTAATGCCGAACTGCAGCAGATGATCGTGGAGAGCGGGAGAGGGTAATTGCGTTTCTTTCGAAAAAGATTTGTCTGAAAAAAAGAGCACCACTTGCAAAGAAAAAATGCCTTCAACGTGGTCAGCCTGTTTCTCGCCATTATTTGCTCTGTTTCATTAGGTTTTATCTTCAAACTTTTTGAACGGTTTCGCATATCCGCTTTTCAGGCTATTGCAATAAATTACCTTACGTGTGTGCTTTGCGGATGGCTGCATGCTGGCGTGTTGCCCTTTGCCATCGGAGAGCCCTCAGCACCATGGTTGCCGTATGCGCTTGCTCTGGGAGGAGTCTTCATCGCGGGCTTCCAAACAGCTGCACTGACAGTGCAATATTTTGGAGTCACCATCAGCCAGGTGATGCAGAAGATGTCTCTGTTGCTTACGGTGCCCTTTGCGATAGGAGTATATGGTGAAACCTCAAATCCCGCCAAATGGATGGGCTTTGTGTTTGCGTTGTCGGCTATTATTCTTGTGAATTGGCGTCAGAAGGGCTTGGTCGCGCCTACTTTTGCCTCCTGGGAGACGGGAATGTTCTGGATACCCCTGTTAACATGGCTGCTTTCGGGTATCATTGAGATCACGTTAATTGTAGTGCGGCGCGAGCAACTGGCAGATTTTAAGAGTCCTGCCTTTATTACGACGGTGTTTTGCACAGCAGGTCTGATAGGGGCATTCCTTACTGTCGTTGGCCTGACGCAGCAGCGTCTGCAGTTTTCGTGGCGGAATGTCCTCGGCGGGATCGGATTGGGCATTCCCAATTATGCTAGCATGTGGTTTCTTTTTCAGGCGTTAGATAGTGGGTTAGAAGCGTCTGTTGTCTTCCCTCTTCTGAATATTGGCGTTATCTTGGTAGCAACTTTTGGCGCTATGTGGCTGTTTAAGGAGCGCCTGTTAACCCTTCAGCGTTGGGGTATCGTTTTGGCAATTGCCTCTATTGGACTTATTTCTACTGGATGCCATGGAAGAAAAGGAACCGCGCGCACTGGAAGAGGATCTGACCTTTCACCCCTACAACGTCATGTTGTTTTTGCTTCTCTTCGGCTTAACCTTTCTGTTTTTGGCGCTAACGGCGAGCTACCTCTACATTCGTGTAACGATGCAGGTGCCGCCAGTAAAGGTGCCATGGCTTTTTATTGCAAATACTATTCTTCTGCTAGGAAGCAGCTACACGTTAATCCAGGCTAAAAAAGCTTATCAGAACGACGACACCCTCGGTTATCAACTGCAGTTGAAACGTACTTTGTGGTTGTCGGTTCTGTTTCTAGTAATGCAGGGCGTAGCCTGGCTCTGGCTATTCTACATTAATCAGATTACTCTACAAAGTTCGACAACGGCTGGATTTCTCTACGTGCTCTCTATTGCTCACTTTGCTCACGTCGTCGCCGGCTTGCCTTTTTTAGTCGCTTTTTACCTCACTGCTCGAAAGCGCATGGTAGAACCTGTCACGGTCCTTTTATACTTTTCTGATCCAGAGAAACGCCTAAAGTTGCGCTTGCTGACTATCTATTGGCACTTCTTGGACTTGCTGTGGATTTATTTAGTAATTTTTCTCGTAGCAAATTGGATAATTTGATAACTCATTGATTGACCGATGTTACACGCGGTCGGAGTGGAGTGCCTCGTCAGGGCTTAATCTAGGCAGCCAAAGCCCTTCCCTGCGAATACTCCATTCTGCCGAGATAAATCCTCTTCCCGGTATCGCGTATCTTCATGAGGTGATGTTTATCAGGTATTGGACGGGAGAGTTGGCTTGTTCTGTTCTACCTGCCTAATTAGGCGACTACGAGACGCTCTGTGTACTTGCCTCACTGCAAAACGGTTAAGAATCATTCATTCTGGTAAAGGGTATTGGCTTGCTGATCTAAGCCTAAAGCTATAATCGGTCAGGCAGTAGAACTTCCACGTGTGTTTACATACCCCTTCTGTAGTTTATTGGAGAACACGGCTGAGAAGTATTTTCACTAGCGATGAATGTTGTTTGCTCTGCATCCCTCTGTGCACTCTGTCAGTAATAATAAAAAAAAAAAAACCGCAAAGAGGAGTACAAAGCGGTCTCTCGTAGCAGTTTTTTGCGCCGCCAGCAGTCAATTGAAAAATACCGGAGATTTTCTCTTCAATTCATATGGATTTCAGTAGAGTTAGGGCTAAAAATGCATACCTCTCGAAAAATGACAATTTGAAAAAAGCTCAGTCGTTTAAAGAATAAACAAGAGAGAAATGATTCATTCGAAACAAAGGTTTGAATCAGAGCCTTTTGAAGGCGAGCGGCAAATAGCGGCTCTTTTCTTTTGGCTAAAAGGAAGTGCTCGACTCAGAGTGAGGGGAGGGCTGCTTGCATGGTGTTGGCTTGTTCTTGTGAGTGGAGGAATGCTTTTCGCCCAAAAGAATGAGCGAGCAGGCGCCCTTACGCCAGAAGCATACGAGCGACTGCGCCAGTTGGAAGACACGCTAGCGGTGTTTGCTTTTGCCATCACCAACGATACTTCCTCGGAGATGCGTTTTCTGGCCTGCAAGAGCCTTATCCAGGGCCTTGTCCGCGCTTTGAAGACGGAGAACTCGTTTCGCTATCCTTTCGAGCGCCTTCGCAGTGTTTCCATTTTGGTGCCTCCTGATAGTTCGTTTCGCATCTTCACTTGGCAACTTTTCGTAAACGATTCTACTTATCGTCACTATGGCGCCATTCAAATGAACCAACGAGAACTGAAACTTTTCCCTCTAATTGACCGACGCTTTGAATTTTCCGACATGCCAACCCATCAGGCGTTGCCTCCCAGCAAATGGTATGGGGCAGTTTATTACAACATAAAACCCTTTGAAACCCGCTATGGGCGCATGTACTTGCTGTTTGGCTTTGACGGATATACGTTCTTCGAGAAGCGAAAGGTGATAGATGTCCTGTCGTTCAACGGCGTAGGCGAGCCTGTCTTGGGCGCTCCTGTTTTCGAACGCCATGGCAAAACAGGCGAGCACAGGATCATCCTGCAATACTCTGCTGAAGCCAAAATTCGATTGAATTGGGATGACTTTTATGAGATGATCATTTACGACCACCTCATTCCTTTCCCTTCGCCGTATACAGGCGGCATTACCTACGTACCTGATGGCAGTTACGACGGCTTTCGCTACGAGAAAGGTCGATGGGTGTTCGTTGAAATGGTGTTTCGAGACAAACAGGACGAGGTGCCACGGCCTTATCCGGTGTTGGGCGACAAAAATCGAAGCAACCGATTTGGTTGGCCGCTTAAGAAGCAGCAAGGGCAGCGGCGCTAGACTTTACTTCTGACGTTGGCGCGGTGCCTCAGCAGGTACGGGGAAGGCAAATTCAGATTCCCATCCGGGGCGCAAGGCCTCTAATTTTTTGGAGAAGACCCGCTCTGGTTGTCGGCGAGCAAAGTAGTCGCCACCGTCCCATCGGCCATTTTGATTAGCATCCTCGATAAGCTGGGCGGTGAAACTGACAGGCACTAAGTCAGCAAATACTTCGCGGCGCACGGGTGTTTCGGCGACAAACCGGCGCTCCTCCTCGAGGGTATTTCCATTCAGAAGTTGCAAGATATAGGCCGTTTTGGGTTTTAGACCCTCTATTATTAAGGCCAAAGTACCCACCTGTTTTTCAGTAGGTACGGTAAAGAATCGCGTTAACGTGTCGGTATTAGTTCCTTTCCAGAAGTCCGTCAAGGCGTAGGGTAAGATGGATAGGGTGTAGCGTCTTCCGCGTTCCCATTTTGTAGTAAGGCGCAGGGCAAGCGGATTGGCCGGATCGGGTAACAGGGAAAAGTCTCTTGTGGGGGTACTGTCGGCCAATAAGATAACGCGGCTCGTATCGATGGCTTGCAGAGGTGCATTAAGTGGCACGAGCACAGGCTGGCTTAGGCGCACGCTCACGTTGCGCGGCGGAGGCAATGCTGTTGATGCGGCCGACTGCGCAGGCCGACGCCCTCCAGGGGGTGGCGTCAGGCGTTCGTCTCCGAAGAACAGGCGATGTTGCCTTAGGAAAGCGGCTTTTGAAAGGGCGCGGATGGGTATGGTATCAGTGTCCGCAATGAGCACCCAAGCTATCGAGTCTGGGTTGTCGTACCAGACAAGTAAGGTGTCTTGCTCTCGAGTAGGCAGCCAACGAATACTAGGAGGGTCTGCACGCAACGCCGGGAGCTCTAGGAGCCGCCCATAACCTAAGCGCACAACACCATATTGGTTGACTCTTCGCATTAGCAGACGTCCTGCTGGAGCAGAGGCACTTACGCGCAAGACGGGCAGCGTTACTACTGTGTCTGTAGGGCGAGCCAGTACGAGAGAGTCTAAAAAACCGATGCGTTCGCGCTCGGGTTGCCAACGCATGTTTTGGTCAGCATCCTCTAGGGCGATACAGCGATATGTGCCAGGCCGGACGTTCATTAGGCGAAACTGACCGCTTTTGTCTGTGCGCGCTAAATAAGATGGCCTTTGCCGCACTACTGCGCTATCGCTCAGGTCATCATAGAGCAAAATAGAAAGGTTTTCAACGGGCTGTGCGCTAAAAGCGTCTACGGCAATACCCGTTATTGTAAGACTATCCAAGTGATTGCCCGTAGAGAATACGAAGCGCAAATCTTGGGCTATGTTGCCCTCGTGAAGGTCGCGAATGGCCGTACCAAAAGAAATGGTGTACGTCGTGTTGGGTCGGAGTATCTCGTTCTCGTTGAAGCGAAAAATCAGGGTACGACCTTTAAGCACTACTTCCGGCTTTTTGGCTAAGGGCGGTGACACAAACACCTGCGTACCTACATCTTGAAGCGTCACCCATTCGTCAAAGGTTAGGTATATGGTGCGCTCTTTGAAATTAAGCGCTCCGTTCGGCGTGCTTTTCTTAGGTACTATTTTGGGCGGTGTCTCGTCTTTGGGTCCTCCTTCTGGTGCTACAGGGCGTGCACACGCCCCTACCCATAGCAAATACAATAGAGCAAGCAGGTCAGTATGCTTTATTCTTGTCATGAAGCTTGCGTAGAGCGAACAATAGTCTTGTATGCCGAAGATAATTCGCTGATTGGCCTACCAACCCGGCAACAGATTGAATCCCCAGCGCCACTGGCGTACCTCGGACTTAACCGACAAAGGCAAAGCATAGTAAGGCTCCAGAATCAACGCCCCAAATAGATTGACCCGAATAGAGGTGCCCACGCTGTAAATGGGTTGATGTACTTGACCCGTACGACTGGAGGGCCTCTCTAAATCACTAAAGTTGAACATAGCCACGCCACCATCTGCAAAAAGGCCCAAATCTATGGGCAAGAAGAAATTCACTAGGCTCAAGGGTTTTCGCCCTAAAAAGGGCAGGCGCAGCTCGATGTTGGCAACAGACACCTTGTTACCGATCATACGCTCAGCCAGCCGTGGGTCAGCAGTGTAAAGTTCGTCCGATCCATAGCCGCGTACAAACCAAGGATTGCCCAAAAAGAATGGAAACACGCGGTCGGAATTGCCGCCGAAACGCCCATAAGACAAGCTTCTCACAGCCAAGGTGAACGGCCGAAGGCGAAAATACCGCCGCCCATCTATGAGCACCGTTGTAAAGTTGAAGTCGCCAAAAAATTGTTCCAAACCCACTCGATAGCGCCATCCTTGTAAGGGAGCAGTAAAACCGAAGAATGAATTGTCACCCACCAGTGCGGCGTTTGCATTGAACAGCGACAATTGTGAAGAACCAGGAATACGCTGTCGTCGAGAACCGATAGCGAGATAGGTAGCAAGGTCGTAAAAAGTGGAATACTCCGTTAAACGCGTGCTGTAAAATTCGAAAGCCCCACCAAACTCTATGCGACGCGTAACAGAAAAGGGATACATCAGGAAAGCGCTCAAGCGCTCTTGAAACAGGCGCTGCACTCCTAAAACTTCCTCTAGAGCATTGATTGTTACTCCGGGGCGGGTCTCTATCTGTGTTTGGCGCAAACCGTAGTACGCAATGGATTGGAAAGGAATGTGGGAGAAAGCTCCGCCCCATGACCAACGACTTTTGTTGTTGATGTATGAAAAGATTCCTGCAGCATCCTGAATTTCACCATTGACGGCCAAACCTACATATAATTGGTTGTTGCCCAGGATATCGTCAAAGAGCATGTCTACCCCGCCAGCCAGACCTGTTGCTGCGCCAAAGGAAGTATTACCTGTTGTTACGCCAATACCGCCACCCCCGCCGATATAAGAGAGAGAAAACTGCGCTCTATACGGCATTTTGCGCAGAGTGAAAGTATCGAGCATCTCTCGTAGACGAGCATCCATCAGGCGCAAATTCGTATTTACTACATCTCGTTTAGTCGGAAAGAAGGGCGGCAAAGCCGCCGGACTTAGATCTACGGCGTCTGCTGAAACAACTTTTTTCTCTAGATCGTCCGTGCGAACTTGATAGATTTCGTACTTACCCTCGTTATAAAGGGTATAGAGTAAGCGGTCACCCCCTATTGCAATAGCAGGAGCATATGGCGTAATGCCGCTAATCCCTGTTTCGAGTTCTGTGACTTGGAAGACTTTTTTTGTCGTCCGGTCGTAATAATAGAGGTTGCGCATGCCGTCGCGATTGCTCAGAAAGTACAGGTTGCCCTGAGCATCGAACTGAGGATTGAGGTTATCAGCTGCTGGAAAGATATCGAGCATTTCGGTGTAGCCGTTGGCAACATCCATAAGGGCTAAGTTCATCCGCCAAGCGCCGTTGGTTCGGCCGCGTTCCATGCTGAGTTGATCGGTAGCAAAGGCAAGTAGCGAACCGTCGCGACTCCAAACCGGGTGTATTTCCGAATAGCGATCGTTCGTCAGACGGCGTACTCGCTTGGTTCTCAGATCGTAAGCATACAAGTCGGTTTGACCGTTTACCAATCCAGACACTACGATGGTGCGCCCGTCAGGGCTCCAGGCTGCATGGCTAAATTCGGGTACGCCAGGTATGGTGATTCGGTCAAGTGTTTTTCCCGAGAAGACATCTTTCACTAAAAGTACACTTCGCCCCTGTTCGTAAACATCGAAGGCAAACCGCTCGCCATCTGGAGCCCACGTGCCAGCGCTTTCGATAAAGTCAAACTGGTCGATGTGCCCATCTTGGGCAGTGCTAGCGACTTTGCGCAGCACCTTTCCATTGCGCGCATCAGCCAAATAAAGTTCGACAGAAAAGAGGTTGCGCTCCGAGAGAAACGTGAAATACTTACCATTAGGGCTGATAGAAGGCGAAATATTCATCGAGCCAAAGTTCTCATCCGAAAGTAGGCGCTTGCCTGGAAAGCGCTCCTTCTTTCCTTTGCTTGTCCATTGGCCGTAGTAGCTGCGCAGTAAGCGTATCCAGGCAGCAGCCAAGGAATCTGCTGTGGTGCCCAACACGAGAGGAACGGCACCTTCTAGGCCCAAACGGGCGGTATAGACAAACAAGGGATGAATGGCCTCATCTCCATAGAGCCCTGTGACGAAGGCCCAAAAAGCCTGCCCCCAGCGGTAAGGGAAAAAGTTACCCACCTCTAGGTCGCGGAAGTTCTTTGGAAGAGTACCGTGCTTTACTGCATCGCGCATCCACATAGCAGTGTGGGGGTCGATCCGCCCAACAGATAAATATTCGGCTAGCCCTTCCACCATCCACAGCGGCAGATTCCCCAAATCGCGCATCGTGGTCGAATCTCCATCTAGAATGAGCTTGTACTGGAAAGCATGCACCAATTCATGACCCAGCACGTGGTGGGTTTGTTGGTTCGTCAAGGCTACAGGGAATACAACGCGATTGCGCAGGCCCTCAGTCACACCGCCTGTGCCTACGCTAATGTCGCCCATAATGGTGTTCGTCTGCTGAAAACCGGCGTGATCGCTGTAAATGATGATCGGGTTTTTCTCAACAAAACTGTCTTTCAGCACCGCTTGATGCATGTGATACCACAACTCAGCTGCTGCTGCTAACTCGCGCAACTTTTCTGGGTTTTTTAAATAATCGTAAATGCGAAAGTGCTCTGTTTCGTGCACTTGAAAATCGTGTTTTTGGTACCGCGGTTTGTTGCGACCAAAATATTGGGCCTCTAATGCCGTGCTATACAACAGACTGCCTATTAGCAAGAGGAAAGAAAGGTATCGCATAAATTGAAAGTTAAATTTTTATTGGGAATTACGATAAAATATGGTAAAAAAGGCAATAAAAAAAAGTTTAAAGAAATTTATTTTTTATAGCAGCCCACTGCTGCGCGTCCCGCTTAGCGCCAAAAGTACGGGCATAACTTCAGTCGTCATCAACGCTTGAAACGCAAAACAGGTTGAGTATCGCACCTAGCTAACGAAGGGTTGAACGCACCACAAAGGGCAAAATTTTATCTGTAGGTATTCCCAGTTGCGCATTCTAGCAACGTGTAGTTGGAGGGATTTAGAATCAAAGGGCGTTGCTTTTGATGAGCAGAAAGTCGCTCTTGCAGCAAAGCTCGCGACTTACAATGCAGCAGAGGGCTTTTACGCGCAACCGTTTGCAATACCCTACCTTTGCGGTGCTTTACTACAAATAGTTTGCAACACAATGGCGCGTGTAGAACTCATCATGCCCAAGATGGGCGAGAGCATTATGGAGGCCACCATTTTAAAGTGGCGAAAAAAGCCTGGCGACCGAGTAGAATTGGATGAGCCGGTACTCGATATTGCTACCGACAAGGTAGACAGCGAAGTGCCCTCTCCGGTTGAGGGTATTCTTGCAGAGGTCTTTTACAAAGAGAACGATGTAGTGCCTATTAACACTGTCATTGCCATTATCGAAACGGAGGCGGCGACGGCTGTACCTGTCGCTTCGCCAGCAGTGAGTGAATCTGCCGTGCCGAGCGATGGTCAGAAACCTGCCGTTGCTGAGACGATGTCTGTTCCGACGGAGTCGCTGGCGTCAGCAGCTTTTGCTGAATCTACGCTCCGTCCAACGAGCCAAAGCGGGCGGTTTTATTCGCCGTTAGTGCGAACGATCGCTCGCCAAGAGGGTATCTCCCAAGCCGAACTCGATCGAATCCCTGGCACAGGTTTAGAAGGGCGCGTGACTAAAAAAGATATCCTTGCTTACGTTCAGCAACGAAAAGCGACCTCTGTTGCCGCCTCTGCTTCGCCAGCAACTACAGCACCTTCAGCGCCGACAGCAGGTGCACCAGCAGCTACACCTTCGCCCGCTGCCCTTGCAGAGTCAGGCAATGTGGAGATCATCGAAATGGACCGCATGCGCCGGCTCATCGCTGAGCACATGGTGATGAGTAAGCAAACGAGCCCTCATGTTACTTCTTTTGTCGAGGCTGATGTGACCTCTATCGTAATGTGGCGCAACCGCGTAAAAGACGAGTTTCGCAGCAAATACGGCGAAAACATCACCTACACGCCTCTTTTCATTGAGGCTATCGTGCGAGCCATTCGCGATTTCCCGCTCATAAACTCCTCTGTAGACGGCACGCGCATCATCGTCAAGAAGGACATTCACATAGGCATGGCTACGGCGTTGCCTAATGGCAATCTCATCGTACCCGTTATTCGAAACGCCGACCACCTCAATCTAATTGGGCTGACAAAAGTAGTGAATGACCTCGCTCATCGCGCGCGCCAGAATCAGCTAAAGCCCGACGAAATCCAAGGAGGCACGTTCACCTTGACCAATGTTGGTACTTTTGGCAACGTCATGGGTACTCCGATCATTCATCAACCTCAGGTAGCTATTTTGGCGACGGGAGCAATTCGCAAAAAGCCTGCCGTCATCGAGACAGAATACGGAGACGTCATTGCCATTCGGCATATGATGTTTCTTTCACTTTCCTACGACCACCGAATTATAGATGGTATGTTGGGTGGTTCCTTCTTGCGTCGAGTAGCTGACTACCTTGAGCAATTCGACGCGAATCGAAGCATTTAGAAGCCTTCCCACCTACAGAGGGGAGAAAGAGTCATTTGGCACTCATTTACTTCCCCCTCCTCCACGCCAAAAGCGGCGGCTAGAGCGTTCCACGCAGGGCTTGTTCGCGTTCAATGGCTTCAAAGAGCGCTTTGAAATTCCCTTTGCCAAACGACTTTGCCCCACGGCGCTGGATGATTTCATAAAATACCGTAGGCCGATCCTGAACTGGCTTGGTAAACAACTGTAAAAGATAGCCGTCTTCGTCTCGATCTACCAAGATATTGAGGCGCTTAAGGTCCTGTAAGTTTTCTTCGATTTTACCTACGCGCTCAGGGACGTCGTCGTAGTACGTCTCAGGGACGTAGAGGAAGTCTACGCCATTTGCGCGCAATTGCGAAACTGTAGAAATGATGTCGTCCGTAGCTAAGGCGATGTGCTGCACACCCGGCGAACGATAGAAATCAAGATACTCTTCTATCTGACTCTTTTTTAAGCCTTTGGCAGGCTCATTGATAGGAAACTTGATGTAGCCGTTTCCGTTGGCTACTACTTTGGACATCAGAGCGCTATACTCAGTGCTAATGTCTTTGTCGTCGAACGTAATGAGGAGCTTGAAGCCCATAACGTCTTGGTAGAACTTGACCCATTTATTCATGGCACCTAGTTCTACGTTGCCTACGCAATGGTCTACGTACTTGAAGCCTACCGGCTTGACAGGGTAAATGCTTTTACGCGGTTGATAGCCAGGCAGAAATGGGCCATGATAGCGGTTTCGTTCTACAAGAGTGTGAATCGTTTCGCCGTATGTTTTAATGGCAGCGAGGACGACCTCCCCATACTCGTCTCGCAGTACTTTGGGTTCAAAAGCACTTTCGGCACCGCGCTCTAATGCTGTGTAATAGAGTTTTTCAGCATCATCTACCTCCAAAGCAAGCACCTTTACGCCATCGCCGTGCAAAGCCACGTGGCGAGCGATTTCGTGCTCGGGCGTTAGAGCAGCCGTAAGTACAATGCGGACTTTGCCCTGCTGAAGCGCATAGCTGACGCGATCGCGCACGCCCGTTTCCGGACCCATGTAGCCAATCCATTCGAAACCAAATGCCGCCTGATAATACAGCGCACTCTGCTTCGCATTTCCGACATAAAACTCAATATGGTCTGTGCCCTTTATAGGGAAAAAATCGTCCGTATCTTCCGCTACTTTATGCGGTACAGGGTTGGCAAGTGTGTTCATATGCAAATATTTTTTTCTTTTTCAGTTGAAAAGGAAAACCATTCGTTTCTAGCCAGGCTAAATAATGTCAGCAAAAATAAGAAGTCCTCAGCTGCTGGAGGCGATGATTTTCGTCATAGAGAGCCTGGTACTCGGCCACTGCCGGCAATAAGGGAAGAGCCCTCTCCTCTTGGAGAGTAGCCAAAACGACGTATACGAACGCTATGAACCATTGCTCGCGCACCAAGCGGCACAAGTTGCACACCCGTCGTAAAAAGATAACTTAACCAGGCAAACTTCTCTCTTGAGGTTTTGGCAGCACAGGAAACGCAGTAAGAGGTACTTTCGCCCTTGCGATGGTCCTTCCAAAAGAAGGAGGGCTTCGCCAAGGTCATTTAACCGCTAAAGTTAGCCATGCGAGAGTTAGAGGATTGTTCGTTACATTTCTCAAAATTAATCTTAAAATGCTGCGAAACAGCACTTCTTTGCGTGTTTTGGCTTCCTCAGATTGTCGGCGGGAAGGTGGAGCCGATCTCTAATTATATCAACAATAGATCTCCATGCCGCTAAAATGAAAAGCGCTCTCGATCGCTGCATTTTCATCGCTGTCGGAGCCATGGACAGCATTTTCGCCTACGCTAGTGCCGTACAAACTGCGTATAGTTCCAGGTTCTGCTTTAGCAGGGTCAGTGGCACCGATAAGTTTGCGAAACTCCTCTACGGCATTTTCCTTTTCCAAGATGGCTGCCACAATTGGCCCACTGCTCATAAATGTGCAGAGCTCATCATAGAAAGGACGTTCGCGGTGGACAGCATAAAATTGGCCAGCGCGCTCTTTGGTCATTTGCGTTAGTTTCATCGCTACAATGCGGAACCCAGCAGCCGTAATCATCTGCAAAATGTTGCCAATATGACCTGCCCGTACGGCATCGGGTTTGATCATGGTAAAGGTTCTATTGCCCATATGTTGCAAAAATTGAACTCACCTGTCGGATTTGCCTGAATGCGCAAGTAGGCCAAGAATACTTCTGTCGAAGGGTTAAGTGGCGCGCAAAGTTAGAACAAGATTTTATTTTACAAGAAGTTCCATCTAAAAGGGTTTAAAAAATAAAATCTTGGAACCTCTACAAAGGCTAGAAGATGTCATATCTTTGCCAGCCATTTTGGGAAGCCGTTCAGTATTCTGTTAAGGCATGAAGACTTAAGGAGAGAACCCTTGAAGTAAAATGTAGCGCTCTAGTACTCGTTTTTGAAAATCACCTATGGTCGTTCCAGCTGCTTTAAAGAAACTTCTCCATTATCCGCAAAACGTAGCTGTGCTATCGCACCGCAACCCGGATGGCGATGCTATTGGTAGCTCGTTGGCTATGCAGCATTACCTAGAACAATACGGCCATACGGTGCACGTCCTCTTCCCATCGGAGTATCCAGAAGAGTTTACTTTTTTGCCCGCCTCAGAGGATATTCTTATTTGGGACATCCACACAGAAGAGTGTAGAAGGGTATTAAGCCGAAAAAACGTTTTTATCTTTCTAGACTTCAACGCATTAAATCGTATCGATAAGATGGGTGAGTATATTAAAGACTTACCCGGCACTCGCATCTTGATTGACCATCACCTCTACCCTGACCCAATTGCCGATTTTGTCTTCTCAGAGCCAGAGGCCAGTAGTACGTGCGAACTAGTATATCGCTTCATCGAGGCCATGAACGACAAGCAAAAGATTACGCCCATTGTGGGCAAGTGTATCTACACCGGCATTATTACTGACACTGGCTCATTTAAGTACAGCACAAACAGCGGCATCTTCCGCATTGCTGCTGATCTGATTGACCGCGGTATGGATGACACCGACGTCCAAGATAAAATTTTTAACTCAAATAAAATCAAATACTTGCGTCTACTAGGACATTGCTTCACCCACCGAATGGTGTATCTGCCTGAATACCGCACTGCCTACATTTGGCTGACGCGTAAAGACTACGAAACCTTCGACATCCAAAGAGGCGATACAGAAGGAATTGTCAATTACCTGCTCACGATTCGCGACGTACGACTAGCCGCGTTCATTCACAATCAGCCAAATATCGTCAAACTTAGTTTGCGATCAAAGGGAGACATTGACGTACAAGAAATTTGTCGCACGCACTTTAATGGTGGTGGGCATAAAAATGCGGCAGGAGCCTATTCAAACGCTAGCTTGAAGGCAACAATTGATAAGTTTCTCTCCATCTTACCTCTCTACCGAGATGTCTTAACCCGTTGAGCAGCGGTTTATGCAAACAACGTGCTTCGTAAATTTCCATAAAAAATTCAACACTATGCGTTTTCTACTTGGGTTATGGATCGTCCTAGTTACCTCATTGGCTGCATGCCAGAACAAAGGCATCAAAACGGAACATGGTTACCGCTTTATTAACCATACAAACAAAACCGGCATTAAGCCACAACCTGCAGACTACGTACTAATTCAACACTATGTATGGGTAGGCGACTCACTCATGTCCAGTACGGCGCGCAACTTTGGCGGCCCACGCGAATATCAGATGTACACCAAAGATAACCTACCCGTCCGCGTGCCGCCTATTTATGACGCGCTCCTGCTTATGAGTGAAGGCGATAGCGGCACTGTATACGAGGAAATTGATACCTTTATCCAGAGGTTCGTTCCACCATCTCTGAAAGATGCCAAGGAGGTGCGCCACGAGATTGTCTTGCTTGACGTTATCACAAAAGCTGAAAAGGACAAACAGCGCGCCGAACTAGAAGCGCGTTTCCACACGGTGCAAAACAAAACTCGGGAGGCTCTTGCAAAGTTTAAGGCTGGAACGTTAGCGAACCTAATCACCACAGCTTCAGGGCTGAAACTCTATATCGAGGAAAAAGGCAATGGCTCTCCCATCAATACAGGAGAACAAGTAAAAGTGCACTACTACGGCTGCTTGATGGATGGAACAATGTTCGACAATTCATATCAACGCGGTGAAGCCTATATCTATCCTGCCAACGTCGGACAAATGATCCCTGGATTCGACGAAGGCGTCATGCACCTTAATCGAGGGGGCAAAGCAATATTTTTCATTCCATCCAAGTTAGGCTATGGAGCTCAGCAAGCCGGCCCTATTCCACCCAACTCTGACTTAGTTTTTTACGTAGAAGCTTTCTAGTTCATCTTCCCACGAGTGAGTCATAACGCCATGACAGCAGAACAACTGAAAGATTTGAAGGACCGATTGGCGGTCCTGAGGAGGTATCTTTGACATTGAAAACCGCCTCCAAGAAATAGAAGATTTAAATAGCCAAACGCTCGATCCAAACTTTTGGAGCGACCCCAAACGCGCTGAGCGAATTCAGCGCATGTTGGGAATGCATAAAAACTGGGTAGAGGAATACAACAAAATAGCGCGCGAAGTAGACGACCTCGAGGTATTGTACGAGTTTCACAAAGAGGGCTTGGCCTCTGAAGAGGAGCTTGATGCCCAGTACAAGAAGGCAGAGGCGCTGTTATCCGATGCTGAGTTTCGCAGCACACTCAATCAGAAGGAAGATCCAATGAACGCAGTGCTGACCATAAATGCTGGGGCCGGCGGTACGGAAGCATGTGACTGGGCGGCTATGCTGCTGCGCATGTATCGAATGTGGGCAGAGAAAGCGGGTTTTAGTGTAGAGGAAATCTTCGAGCAACCCGGTGAAACGGCGGGCATAAAGTCAGCGAGCATAGAAATCCGCGGCCCATACGCCTACGGTTGGCTAAAGGGCGAGAACGGCGTCCACCGCCTTGTTCGGGTAAGCCCGTTCAATGCTCAGGGAAAGCGGCAGACTTCGTTTGCTTCCGTGTTTGTATACCCGCTAGTAGAAGACGACAATATTGAAATTGTAATCCGACCCGACGATATCGAGATGGACGTTTTTAGGGCTTCTGGAGCAGGGGGACAGCACGTCAACCGAACAGAGTCGGCAGTACGCCTAAAGCACATCCCCACGGGCATTGTGGTGGAATGCCAAGCAGAGCGCAGTCAACATCAAAACCGAGAACGCGCTCTGCAAATGCTTAAAAGTCGCCTCTACGAGCTCGAACTGCGCAAACGCCAGGAAGAGAAGGAAAAAATCGAGGCTAGTAAAGCTAAAATCGAATGGGGTAACCAAATACGGTCTTACGTCCTTGACGACCGCTGGGTCAAAGACCTGCGCAGTGGACATAAGGTACACAATCCTGATGCTGTGCTGGACGGCGATTTAGACGGCTTTTTAAAGGCTTACCTAATGTGGAAGAACAATCCAAAGCCTGTGGAGACCGAGGAGTAGGATGAATTCGTCCTTGCATGTGCGCTCAAAAATGAGAAAGTATTCCTTGCCTTCAAGGAATGTCGTTTTCCTTTTTGCTACCTCTCTAAAAATGGCTGTATGCAGCCGATTCCCTCTACTGCCTTACTTTGGTAGCTCAAAAAGCTAACCATGAGGCGTTCTGCTCTTATTCTCATTGCCGGTCCCCTAGCCTTCGCCTTTATTGGAGCCATACCGCTTTTTCCGGACATGACCCCAATGGCTCGCCTGACCTTAGGCATTACCGTCTGGATGGCTATCTGGTGGATAAGCGAAGTCGTTCACGTTACTGTCACCGCCTTGCTACCTTTGGTACTGTTTCCTCTCTGCGGTATCATGCCCATCAAGAAAGTGTCGGCCGAGTTTGGCAATGAAATCATTTTCCTATTCTTGTCTGGTTTGCTCTTTGGCCAAGCTATTGAACGTTGGAATCTTCACACCCGCATCGCACTCCATTTAATATGGAAGATGGGCAATCGACCAGCGCGTATTGTGCTCGGCTTCATGATTGCTACGGGCTTTCTCTCTATGTGGATTTCGAACACTGCCACTGCTGTCATGATGACTCCTGTAGCCATGGCTGTAGCAGGCAGTCAAGTAGAAGAGCGTCCTACAAGTAATCCTAATTTTCAGAAGGCCCTCATGTTGGGCCTTGCCTACGCCTGTTCTATTGGCGGAGTAGCTACCCTAATTGGCACACCGACCAACGCCGTTTTTTTAAGCTATGTAAAGCGTGAGATGGATGTAGAAGTCAATTTCTGGCAGTGGTTTGCCTTTGCCTTTCCCTTTGCTGTGCTGCTGCTCGTGTTGTGCTGGCTTTTGCTGATCCGCATCTACCCTCCTGAACAACCGAATCAAGATACGCTTGCCTATCGCTCAATGCTGAAGGAACATTTAGACCGTTTGGGGCCGTTTAGCCTCGCAGAACGCCGTCTCAGCCTTATCTTCGGGTTTGTAGTCTTGTGCTGGCTCTCGGGATCGCTCTTGTGGTATCGGTGGGTGCCCAATAGCAACGATGTCACTGTTGCGATATTTGGCGCCTTGCTCCTCTTTATTGTCCCGGCTGGGAAGGCTAATTTTCACGAAGCGTTATTGGATTGGACTACCGCCTCTCGAATACCGTGGGGGGTGCTTTTTTTCTTTGGTGGAGGCCTAGCGTTAGCACGTGGTTTCGAGAGCAGCGGTCTAGCAGGCTGGCTCAGCAGTCGAATGCAGGGCCTTGAAGGATGTCACCCATTACTCATTGCCCTGATCGTTTTTACGGTTGTTGCACTCGTTAGCGAAATAGCCTCTAACGTCGCCACAGCTTCCATCATGATGCCCGTACTAGCCGCCCTATCGCATGCTATCGGATTGGATCCGTTCGGTCTATTGCTTGGTGCTGCCGTGGCTGCCTCCTTCGGTTTTGCTCTGCCTGTGGCCACAGCGCCCAATACGATTGTCTTTAGCTCCGGTTACTTAAACACCCGCGATATGGTTCGCGCTGGCCTGTGGCTCGACTTTATTGCCGTACTTCTCCTGCTTGCATTCGCCTATTTTCTGCTACCCATGGTATGGGGCCTCAAATTGGGGTATTAAGCTGTACGAGAGGAGCATTCGCCCCTAGGCATCGGTTGTAGTTGATCGTTTGGCCATTTACAGTATGCGCCTTCGGAAAAGGGAAACAGTTGGAACTGTTTGGCAACGGAGCACTTGGCTGTTGCCCTTGGTATCAAGGTCATGGTTCGAAGCCCCGTCTTTTGAACTTTAGGTTGCTCGTCGAGCCTACCGTCTCCCTTCAACTTCTGAGAGGACAGGGTATCTTTCTATCCCTCCTTGTTTGCAAACTGTTGAATTTACATTTTCTCTTGCTGATGAGTAGGGGAACAGCACAACTCCATTGTCTTTAAGACAAAACACTCTGTAAATCCCCACTACATTTTCACAACGATTATGATTGCACGCGATAATGTTTTTCAATTAGATAAAATGCCGCTGTTTGCCGTCTTGAAATCAGATGAGTTGAATTTTTTGAAGAAGGCTGCCCGTACGCTTCGATACAAGCGGAATGCGGAGATCTATCAGACAGGTCAGCGAGCACTCAAGGTGTTTTACGTCCTAAAGGGCGCAGTAAAAATAGCTGCACAAAACGATAAAAAAGAGGTCGTTAAATATGTTGTGCAGGCGGGTAATCTTTTCGGGGAATCCTGTTTGATGGGCGACCGGTATCGGCGCGATTGCGCTTATGCCATGATGAATGACACGGAAATCCTTGAGTTAGAGGTAAATGCTCTACTGTATTTGATGCGACATAACTTTAGTTTTGCCCAGTCCCTACTGCATTTGCTGGGCGAACGTCTGCGGCAGACGGAGATGCACCTAGAGAATGTAGTGCTTAAGGATTCGCGCAGCCGAATTTTAGAATTTTTACATCAAATGGGCGTAGAACACGGCCGGCAAGTAGGTGTAGAAATATTGGTAAAGCATAACCTTACTCATCAAGACATAGCTGATTTGACAGGTACAAGCCGCCAAATGGTTACGGCAATACTCAACCAGTTGAAGCGGTCTAACTTAGTATACTTTAACCGAAAAAAAATTCTCTTCCGGGACTTGGATGCTCTCTCCTTGTACGCAAACTGAATAGCGTACCTACAAATGTGAACAGTTTTGCTTCATACGATAGAATGGGTTTTGTTTAGGCGGTGTGCAACGGCATGCCGCCTTTTTTTCTGAGGCCACAGCCCAACTTAGTCTTATTTTTTCTCGAAGAAAATCATCCTCGTTGAAAGCCTCCTGGTACGCAGCACCGGGAGGTTTGCAGCCGGATCGATGGGTGAGGCCACCTGATGATGAACCTAAGGCCCACCTTTTCGCCGACAGCGCAGACTTTTTCCAACTAGTGCCAGTAGACTTTCTCCTCAACTGGCCGCCGCTTGCCGACCAAATCAGGCGCATTATGCCAGCCAACATAGAAAAATCCCAGGCAACGCTCGTTAGGCTGGAGGTTTAAAAAGGCGTTGGCCTCCAAAGCAGCCTTTGGCGTGCTCCAGTAGCATCCGAGCCCTAGTTCTGTGCAAGTAAGCCACATATTTTGCACTGCCATAGCTACGGCAGCAATTTCCTCAAACTCAGGAACGCTTTCCTGAGGGTCGCGATGCAAAACGATGGCGATTACAGCGCCTGAGCGAAGAGGATTTTCCGCCATTTTGCGCATTTTTTCCTCTGAGAAGGCTTCAGGCGGCGTATTACGGCGATAGTGCTCGGCTAAATATTCAGCCAGTTGCTGACGACTTTCGGGTGAATGAAAGACGTGAAAGCGCCACGGTTCGGTTAACTTATGCGTGGGCGCCCAGTTTGCGTTCTCCAAAAGTTGTTGCAAAATAGAGCGTTCTATAGGCCGGTCGGGAAGATAAAATTTTGGAAAAATAGCTCGCCGTCGTCGAATAATCTCAGAGATATTCATAAAGCGCGTTTATGGAGAGAGAAATTTTTACTGAAAGCCTTCATCTATCCGGTTAGCGGGCCGAGGGCGATTGGTCTGGTTAGACTCAATTTGATCTTGATACAGGTTGGCTTCAAAATCTTCTTCGTCGCTGGGCGGACGATTTTCTAAATACTTAGAGCAGTCGATCTCAATTTCCAAATCGCCCGCAGGGCGTTTGAAGCGTTCTAGGTAGTTATAGCCCGATTTAGGATCTTGTTCCAATCGTTTGATGAAGGAGGCGAAGATGGGCCGAGCCAAGCGAGCACCCTGGCCGTCGTTTAAGGACAGGAAGCGTATCCACCGGTCTTCGCCACCGACCCAGGTGCCCACGACAAGAGTAGGGGTGAGTCCCATAAACCAAGCATCGCTATATTCATTGGTGGTACCTGTTTTGCCGCCTACTTCACTTTTTAGTTCTCGTATACCCGGCGCACCGCTAACGTTGTACTTCAGCATGTCGAGTACGACGTAATTGACATTGGCGGGCAATGCCATATTTTCTTCTAGTTGTGCGCGATAGATTACGCGGCCATTTTGGTCTTCGATTTTTTTGATTACATAGGGCCGAGCAAACATACCGTTATTAGCAAAAGTAGCATAAGCAGCCGTCATTTCCCACACTGTCAAGTCTGCTGCTCCTAAACAAATGGAAGGTTGCTTCGGAAGGCGATACTCGCCGTCGGGGCGGCGCGCCGAAGAGTCTATGCCCATATGGTGGAGTAAACCGCGGACTGGCTCTGGGCTACCCAGCTGTTTCATTAAGTATGTACTTACGGTATTAACCGAGCCCTTGAGCGCTTCTTTCAATGTAAGTAAATTACCCGAATAAACGCCCGTAGCATTTTTAGGTGTCCAGTCTACTACATTACTAAAGCCTTGATAATAAGCAGGAATAGTAACGGGCTGATCATATACCTGAAAACAAGGGCTGATGCCTTGCTGGGCGATAGCAGTGGCATAAACGAAGGGCTTAAACGTAGAGCCCACTTGGCGCATCGTGCGAATATGGTCATATTTGAAATATTTAAAGTTGATACCGCCAACCCATGCCTTGACTGCACCCGTCGTAGGCTCGAGCGCCAGCATACCTACCTGGAGGAACATGCGATGATAACGCAGACTATCCAATGGCGACATGAGTGTGTCTTTCTCATAACGCGGACTCCTCCAATCGAAGACCTTCATGGGCACCTTTTTGTTGTATTGCTGAGCGACCGCCCGCTGCAGTGCGTACCATTGGTCTTTTAATTCGAGCCACTCCTGGCCACTCATGATTTGGCGATACTGAGCAACCTTCTGAGGCGACAACCACCCTTTGGCCATTTGACTGGTAAAGGTTTTACCGTCTTTTTCCTCGTTCAACATTCGGAGGATATCTGCGTCCTGGAGCTCGAGGCCGTACTGCTTTTGAATGCGTTCACTGATTTCACCCATGTATTTGGGCCAAAGGAGTTGATATCGCTCACTAGACCGAATAAGCTTGCGCAACTCTTCTTTGCGCAGTTCAATTTCGGCCGGCGTGGTTTCGCGAGTCTTGTACGTCCAGGGGTCTCGCCCTTTCCACACTTGGAAGAAACGCTGCTGCACTTGGGCCATGTGCTGGGCCACAGCAGCCTCAGCATGGCGTTGAT
The DNA here is from genome assembly GCA_025055285.1 of Saprospiraceae bacterium. GTDB lineage: Bacteria > Bacteroidota > Bacteroidia > Chitinophagales > Saprospiraceae > M3007. The sequence continues at coordinate 86,058 of JANWXM010000011.1, read as the reverse complement.
AGACGGGATTAATGGTGGTGTGTATGCGCAACCCATCCCGATAGATGTTGTAGGGGCTACCATCGGGTTTTCGAGCATTTAGGGAATCTAAGATTGCCTGTACGTCCTTCTTCAATTCGGCGCACAAATAGGGAGCGAGGTCGTCAGAGAAGGAAACGCGCCTAAACCGGCTCATGTCTAATGGCAAGACCTTCAGGCTATCGTATTGGCGTTCTGTAATGTAGCCGTTTTGCCACATCTGAAAAAGCACAACCATTCGGCGGCGAATACACCGGTCAGGGTAAGTATTCGGATTGTACCGAGATGGATTTTTAAGCATACCAATCAATGTGGCCGCTTCTTCTATTTTGAGGTTTTTAGGGGTGGTACCAAAGTAGACCTCTGCAGCGGCGTGGATGCCATAGGCGTTATTTACAAAGTCTACCTGGTTGAGGTACATAGCAATAATTTCCTCTTTAGTATAGCGCTTTTCCAGCTTAACCGCAGTTATCCACTCCCGTAACTTGCGATAAATGAGAGCAACTATGCGCTGGAATTTGTTCATGCCTGCGAAGTTGCGGTCGGAATAGAGGTTCTTGGCCAGTTGCTGAGTGATGGTAGACCCTCCTCCAGCACTCAGATCACCCAACAGGACAGTGCGCACAATTACACGAGCAATAGCACGGGCATCAATTCCACTGTGGTTGTGAAAGCGCGCATCTTCAGTGGCAATGAGCGCTTGAACGAGATAAGGGCTAAGTTCGTCGTAAGTGACGGGCACGCGATTTTCTACAAAATACCGCCCCAATACTTCGCCATTATCCGCTAGAACTTCGCTGGCCAATGCCGAGCGCGGATTTTCCAATTCCCGAAAGGAAGGAATTGCTACGAGGCTAATGATAATGATCGTAAGAATAGCTGCAGCAATGCTGCCCAGAGTAAGTATCCACATCCATCGCACGATTTTGCGATAGATAGGCATGCGCTTCTGCTGGAGAGCAGCCTTGAAAGCAATGAGGCGCTGTGGCTCTGGCACACGATAAGGAGCGTTGTTATTCATCCTCGTCTTGGCTAGCAGGAGATATTTCTGGTACGGCAGCACTCTCACCTGGCGCAGGATCTCCGAAAGGGCGCTTGCCGATTAGGCTTTCTAGGTCGGCTCGATGAAGCACTTCCCTTTCCAAAAGGGCTTTTGCTACTATGTCTAACTCGCGTCGCTTTTCGCGCAAAAGACTCTTGGCTCGCTCATATTGTTCGTCGATAGTGCGCTTTACCTCTTGGTCTATTAGGTAAGCCGTCTGGTCGGAGAACGGCCGGAGGAAAGAGTCATTTAGCATGGAATAATACGAGACATTTCCGACCCGCTCATTCATGCCGTAGTTGATAATCATTTCGTAGGCCAACCGCGTAACATAGTCTAAATCGCTCTGAGCACCAGTGCTGATCTTGCCGAATACTACGGCTTCGGCTGCACGTCCGCCGAGTGTCATGCACATCTCGTCAAGCAGTTTTTCTTTTTGGGTGATATACTGCTCTTTAGGTAAGTACTGAGCATAGCCCAAAGCTGCCACACCGCGCGGAACGATAGTTACCTTCACTAGAGGATGAGCGTGTTCTAAATACCAACCGCAGATGGCATGACCGGCCTCGTGGTAAGCAATAATTTGTTTTTCTTCTGGGCTAATGATCTTGTTTTTCTTCTCTAGACCTCCAATAACCTTATCCAGAGCGTAGTGGAAATCATCCATATCTACGGCGCTCTTACCACGACGAGCAGCAATAAGCGCGGCCTCGTTGCACACATTAGCAATATCAGCGCCTACAAAGCCGGGGGTCATTTCTGCTAGCGATTCGGCTGTCACCTCAGGAGCTATGCGAATGTTCTTTAAATGAACGCGGAAGATTTGTTCCCGCCCTTTGAGGTCGGGCCTTCCGATACCTATTTGGCGGTCAAAACGCCCTGGACGCAAGAGCGCTTGGTCAAGGATATCAGGGCGGTTAGTTGCAGCCATCAGTATGACGCCCTTATCGGTAGGAAAACCATCCATCTCAACCAATAATTGGTTGAGTGTGTTTTCGCGCTCGTCGTTGCCTCCTTGAATAGGACCACGCCCACGGGCTCGGCCAATGGCATCTATTTCATCGATGAAAATAATGCACGGCGCTTTTTCGCGCGCTTGTCGAAAGAGATCGCGCACGCGCGAAGCCCCTACGCCCACAAACATCTCTACAAAATCAGAGCCGGAAATAGAGAAAAAGGGCACGCCAGCCTCGCCTGCTACTGCCTTGGCCAAAAGAGTCTTTCCCGTACCCGGAGGACCAACCAGTAACACTCCTTTGGGTATCTTACCGCCTAAGGCTGTGTATTTCTTTGGATTTTTTAGGAAATCCACAATTTCCATTACCTCTTCCTTGGCCTCATCGAGCCCAGCTACGTCAGCAAAAGTTACATCTACCCGCGAATTATTGTCAAAAAGCGTTGCCTTCGATTTGCCAATGTTAAAAATTTGAGCACCTGGCCCGCCAGCAGCACCACCTACCCGTCGCAAAATAAACACCCACAAGCCAATAAAGAGCAAAAGAGGGATTAAGTAAGGAAGAATAGCGCCCATGATGTCGTTTTCCGGCTCGTATACAGGCGCTGGAATAAGAGAGCGTTTTTCCTTTTTTAAGACATCATTTATCGCCTTTACGCGTTCGTGGAGAATTTTCGAATCTTCAAAACGGACTATTACATACGCATGGCGCGGATTAAAATTCCAAACCGTTTTATCTGGCTGACAATTCGCATCTCGGTCCTCAATGTTTAAACGCTCAAAGTATTTGCATAAACTGTCAATCTTGATGAAAATCTTTGCGGATTTCTCTGCATGCACAATTTTTTGAATATCTCCCTGAACAGCCATCGCGTCAAACTCTTCCCATGTAATGCTCGGTGGAGAGACAAACATTCGCGACAGCTGTAAACCCAAAATGGCCAGCCCGATTAAAACGTAAATCCACGTAAGGCTAAAACGCGGCCCTTCTTCAGTAGGAGTGTTATTTCGTCGAGGAGACAACTCGTTTTTCGCGTCGTCATCGCGCATACGCTTATCGGTACTCATAGTCTTTTTTCATTTGTTAAATATGCAGACGTCTTACACGTCGGCAAATTCCGTTACTTCCGCATCGCCCCAAAGCTGTTCTAAGTCGTAGAAGCGACGCGTTTCCGGGTAAAAAACATGTACAATAGTGTCAAAGTAGTCCATTAGCACCCATCTCGCGCTGATTTTGCCTTCCGTATGCGCGGGCATCGTATTCAGAGCATCTTTTACTTTCTTGAAAATGCTATCCGAGATCGCATTTACGTGGGTACTCGAATCGCCCTCGCAGATGATAAAGAAGTCTGCAGGAGCATCGCTCAATTTTCGCAAATCTAAACGGACGATATTTTTGCCTTTCTTATCGCGCATTCCTTCAATGATGAGCTCGTTCAGTTGCTCAACGTAAGCTTCGCGCGCAGTATACGGGTGACGAATGGCAGTTGAACTACTCAAATTCCAACGCAATTTGATATACGTACGTAAAAGATGAGAGGAAAACGTTCAAAAGCGGCCTAAAATTAAGACAGCTGTCTCTTGTTGCCCAAGAAAAATAAGCACAACTTTCTAGCCAATGGCAATTCGATTAACGAACATGGAAAACAATCTTTTTATTGGAAAAGTTCGATATGTTTTTGATACCCTCCCTTCCACAAACGATTTCTTAACACAACTTCTTCTGACAAAAAGCAAGCCACCTGAGGGTACAATAGCATATGCTGACAATCAGACAGATGGTCGCGGTCAATATGGCAGCCGTTGGTACAGTGCTGCAGGAGAGAATTTACTGCTGAGCATTCTTCTCTACCCTACTTGGCTACCCGCAAGTGAGCAATGGCTTTTGAGCGAAGCTATGGTCGTAGCTGTCCGAGAGACTGTTGAAGAGGTTGCTCAATGCTCTGCCCATATCAAGTGGCCCAACGACGTGTATTTAGGCGAGCGCAAAACCGCTGGGCTTCTTATCCAGTGCGGATTAAGCGGCGCGCAAATCCAACACGCTATTGTCGGCGTTGGTCTGAATGTCAATCAAACTCAATTCCCGCCTGAGGTACCCAATGGCACCTCATTAGCTCTTGCTTGTGGACGCGCATTTGACCGTAATGCCATACTGGAACACTTGCTTCGACGCATCGAGCAGCGCTACGTTCAGCTACGCCATGGCCATCGCGAGCCCATCCGCCGAGCTTATCGAGACCATCTGCTAGGCTTGGGCCAACAGCGCCGCTTTGCCTATCCTGACGGACGCTTTTTTGAAGGAACGCCTGAAGAGGTCTTGTCCGACGGTCGGCTCGTCGTCCAGTCTGCACAAGGCAAAGTTGTGTTCGCCACCAAAGAATTGATATGGTTGATGGAGAATGAATAAGCTCAACATAAAAAAAAAAACACCATTCAATGCAACCTTTTACAGGCGTTAACGACCACGTACTACAAAAATGAGACGAGAGCAAACGCTATGCCTTCCTCCGAAATAGAGGCCTGTTTACAGGGGGATCGCCGTGTACAACGTGCACTATACGAACGCTACAAGGGCAAGATGTTTGCCGTTTGCCTGCGGTATGCTAGCTCATATGCTGAAGCGGAGGACATCTGCCAAGAGGGTTTTATCCGCGTATTCCGCGACTTGAGCCAGTACGACGGCAGAGGCCCACTAGAGGCATGGATGCGCAAGGTATTCGTCAACACTGCTTTGCAACACCTAGAGAAACAGCGTCGACGTATTCAGACAGAAGGGCTCGACGGCGTAGACGTAGCTGAAGAAACGGAAATGCCGCTGCTTGAGGAGACTCCCCCAGCAGACCGACTCATTGCGTTGCTCCAACAATTGCCTCCTGGTTTTCGCACCGTTTTCAATTTATACGTGTTAGAGGGCTATACCCATGCAGAAATTGCTGAAATCCTGGGCATTTCTGTTGGGACATCAAAATCACAACTTCTTCGGGCTAAAGCGCATTTGCGTCGCTTGCTCGAGAAAAGCCTTGTTGAATGAAGCACTATGAAAGAAAAATACTCGCGCGATCCTTTAGAAGAATACTTCCGAAAAACGCTTGACCAGCACGAGGCGACACCACCACAGGACTTGTGGAATCGCATAGAAAGTGGGTTGCCGTCGCCTTCAACCTTACCTGCCCAACCCTGGTGGGCTCCTTATCGTTTCTGGCTGCTCTTAGGGGCTGTGACAGGATTTTTCGTCTTAGCTTTTCTCCTACCAGATAGTTTGCTACATTATTGGGGTGCTGTTTCGCCTCAAGATAGCTCTGCTCTTAATGAAGAAGGGCTTTCATCTGACGCTTGGAAACGCTCCTCTACCCCAAAACAGGTACTTGCGGATTCTCTTCTTTCAACCTCCTCTAGCCCTGCGCCGCTCTTTATCCCGTCTGTAAAAGATAGAGTCGCAACGAGTAGGCACTGGCCTTCATCGCCTGACGACACAGCGCGCGAGAAGAAAAAGGCAACTTTCCTTCATTCCACCCCCCGTAAGAACGCTTTGTCTCCGACCTCAAAAAGACAGCTAGATGCTCCTGCTGCCGAACAAAGTATTCCGGTACAACTTTCTAACGAAGAGGAGGATACCGCGGGCTATGTAAAGCATGTGAGCGAAGAGTCCGCATCTGCCGAAGTAGTCGACGAAGAAATTCAAAGGTCGTTGCTCTCCTTTATTCCCGTTAAGCCCTCGACCCTGCCTCGCTCTAAGATTGCTGCTGACCCGCGTTTACCCTTGCCGTATGTCCGCCCTGGGCGTTTGCCCAAGGGGTGGAGCGTGGGGCTTTATGCGGCAAGTGTGTTCACTCCTGCCACTACCCAGTTGCCGAGAGGAGGGATTGGGCCAAAGCGCCTGCCCTTCGTTGTTCAATCGCAGCCACCTCAGGCGGCGTGGGAGGGAGGTGTTCGCATTCAGAAGCGCCTCGGGATACATTGGGGTCTCGAGGGCGGTATTTCATACAGCGAACACGTGCGCACAACGGCCTTTTCAAGCCGTTTTCGCTTTGGCGACGGTCGCCATATAATGGATGGTGGTCATCCCCATTCGCGAAGAGGATACGACCATTATTTGAGCACGCCGGGTGGTTCTGGAGCCGTAGAACTGCGCATGGAGCCAAGTAATCATACTGACGTCGTGCAACCGGGAGAGATGATTCAGCTGAAAGCCCAGGTGAGCGAATACGTCGCTTTTTTACGGATTCCAGTTTTAGCTTCATATGCCATTGGATCAGGGCGCCTGTTTGGCACCGCCCGAGTGGGTCTTGTGGCAGAATTTTCTCTAAGAAACGATCTTGAAATAAGCTCTATTATTTCGGAAAATGCTCGCGTGCGCTTGGTTCCCGGTTTCAAGCCCGGGCTCCAGTGGACACCTGCACGCACTTTGTCAGTGGGCTACTGGCTCTCGGCGGGCGCTACCTATCGATGGAGTCGCCGAATGAGCATCTCGGCAGAACCTACGCTCACAAGACAACTTGCACGCCAGGACATCCAAGGGCGGTCATTGCCAAATCCTGCGTCATTTGGCGTAAATGTTGGATTACTGTATCATTGGTGAACACTGCCGACCGCTTTCTAGCTGATCGCAAAAGAAAAAATGAAAAGCGCGCACTTTGAAAAATAATCCTTAAATACCTCTTGAAGTAAAGGGCTATCCAGGTTTTTGCACTGGGAAAAATAAACGCTCTCCAAAGACAAAGTTCAATCGACCTGGAAAAAACAGGCATCGGAGAATGATCTTTCCGCATGGGTTAACTTGCTGTAAAATTCAAGTCGCGTTTCATTGCTCGAATGCGTGGGCAATGGTTTGACTCTCTCTCTTTGCAACAAGAGCCATACTTCTATGGAGATCGAACGAAGATAGGATGGAGTACATTTTCCGCCGCGCAGCAGCTAAATATTCATGGAAGAAGGCTTCATACTACTGTTGGAAATCCTGAGTGGCAACATAAGAGGATGTTGGTAGAAACTTTGAAGGTAAAGCGGGTATCACCTATTTAGGCCAGGTTCACTATTCGAGCGCAGAGGCAATGACCTTACCTCAAGAGCACTTCTTTGAGATTTCGTATTGTAAGGACTTTTTAGCGATTAGCCAATTGCCTCAGATTGAGAATCTTTGGCTTATATGCCGCAAACTAAACTTTTATTGGGAATTGGGAGGTTCAATATTTCTAACCTGCCCCTATACAAAAGCCGCTGAGCATCGCATCTTTGCGCCGTTTTTAAAAGATAAAGCAAACGCCCTTGAGACGCTCCTACCGAGTTCTGCTGCTAATCCTGTTTGTCCTTGCTCTCGACCAAGCGCTGAAGGTCTACGTGAAAACGACCTTTTGCTACAACCAAGATGTGCCCATTTTGGGCTTGAGTTGGGCCAGGCTACACTTTGTTGAAAACGAGGGCATGGCTTTTGGGATAACGTTTGAATGGAAATATGGCAAGCTGTTGCTCAGCATATTTCGCATTGGGATGGTAGTGGCGCTTATTTGGTACCTGCGAATGCTGATTGCAGCCCGAGTTCCATCAGGCTTTTTATACAGCGTTGGCTTGATCACCGCTGGTGCCCTTGGCAATATCATCGACAGCGCCTTTTACGGCCTTATTTTCACAGAATCGCCATATCACGACTGCGTGCCTGCTCGGCTTGTGCCACCTGGGCAAGGATATGGAGCATTTCTGCACGGCAAGGTGGTAGACATGTTTTATTTTCCTATCGTATGGCTTCGCATGCCGAAATGGTTGCCCTTTATCGGTGGCGAAGAGTGGTTGTTCTTTAGCCCTATTTTCAATGTGGCAGACGCATCTATTACAATCGGCGTGTTCGCCATTTTGCTCTTCCAGCGGCGTTTTTTCCGCGAAGAGGTCTTAGATAAGCAGGAAGATTCATCACCTCAGGAGACTTCCTCAGAAACTGACCAAAAGGCAACAGAATCAGGCCAAGCTCCACCCCCTGGAGACGAACAGTTACAAAAAGGCCTCTCCGATGACTAACACCGGGAGGCTAAAAACAATAAGCAGCAGGAAAGTTTCTCTTAATTACAGCGCAGAAATCTTGCGGATGACCTTGTAAAGGCGGGTTGTTTCATTAACTTCGATCTCAAACGGGTCGTGGTCGAAATAATTGGCCGAGATGAGTTTGAGGCTGACGACCTGCCCTGCACTGTTGTACTTTTTCTGCACGTACTTTACCCACAATTTGCCCTCGCTACGCACCGTATAGATCTCGTTGTCTCGAATATCTTCGACCCGCTCTACCTCGCGACAGACAATAATATCGCCTTCCTGAATGACGGGATCCATCGAGTTGCCTACGACACTAAAGGCCACTAGCCGCCCGCCCGCGCTGCTTATTCCAGGAATAGAGAAATAGGTACCCGTTTCAGGCCACTCTGTACCCACTGTAGCACCGCCAAACGCCTCAACCGTCGTAAACCAAATGTTGCCCATCCTGCTGGAGAGGGAAGAATCGTCGAGGTAGGCTGTTTGGAGTTGATTAGAGAAACCAAAAGGTTGCCCAATGCCATGTAGCATCCAGTTCTCATTAATGTCGTAGGCACGGCAGAAAGCTTTCGCTTGACCGTAATCTATTACGCGCTTTTGCGAGAGAAATGCCCGAATGATATGGCCATAGGCGCGGTTTCCCAATACTTTTTCTGCTACATCGCCCATACCTCTGCCGTGGCGGTCATTTTTTACAATGACCCCCCGCTCCTCTAAGAGTCGAAAGGCTTGCACAAAGCGCCTATTTAACTCAATTCGGTCGTCTCTAATCATAGGATATAAGTTTAGACATTTTTAATGAATTAGGCTGGCATTTTTCAACTGCATTTTCGATGCAAATTTAAAACTTTTTGCTTTTTAAAACAAAAATTTTTAAAGATTTTTTTTCAAAAAAATATCCCCGTTGAATTTCAACTGGATTTCAACTGGAAATCAACGGCTTATAAAACACCTTATTTCAGGCTTGTCGATCGTTAGCCTACTCTATGCGTTCGACGGAAGTAACAAATTTTAGTTTTCTGATCTCTTTGGTCACTTGCTGGAGTTGCGCATTGCTTGCTACGATGAGCTCTATTCGACCTGAAAAATAGCCTCTGTCTCCTGCAATGGAGAAGGAGCGAATGTTGATGCCCATGCTCGAGATGTGGTCAGAAAGACGTTGGATGGTTCCTGGGCCTTGGTCAATGCCCTTTACTGCTATGGCAGCCACGAAATGGAATTGAGCGACGTTGCCCCAGCGCGCCGGAAAAATGCGATAGGAGTAGTTTCGCTTGAGGTAAGTTGCATTAGGGCATGATTCTCGATGGATTTTAGCTACGTTTTCTCGGGAGGTAATGTAGGCGAAGATAGCATCGCCCGGCAGAGGAGTACAGCAACTAGCCAAAACATAACTGTATAAGTGGCCAGGCTCATCGTTAATGATTATATCTGTTGGCGCAGCATTTGGCTTAACGGTCGTTGTCGGTTCTTGTGGCTTTTGGGCATCGGGTGAAGCGTTGAGCTGTACAATGGGCTCTATCTTTCCGTTCTCAAGGCGAATTTCTTTAAGGCGAAGCAAATCCACCTGTTGAAGGGCTATAGCCACCAAGAACTCTAGCCGTTGGTCGAAGCCATACCATTTAGCTAATGCTTCGACGTAAGGTTCGGCAGAGCAGTTAAAGAGGCGTTGCACTTTGCGCTCTAAGATTTCAAGCCCGTCAGCAGCCATTTTAAAGCGCTCTTTTTTTAAAGCAGCCCGGATGCGGTTTTTTGCTTTTGAGGTGGTGACGTACTTGAGCCAGTCTGGCGTAGGGCGGGCATTCTTGTCAGTTTCTACCGAGACCTGGTCGCCGTTCTTGAGGACATAATTGAACGGTACAACAGCACCGTTGACTCGAATGATGCGACATGTACAGCCGATGTCGGAATGGATATCGAAAGCGAAGTCGAGCGCAGTAGCACCTTCCTTGAGGAAGCGGCTTTCCCCCTTGGGAGTAAGCACGTGAACTTCTTCTTCGAGGATTTCATCCTCAAAGGCGACCATAATCTCCTTTGCGCTCGCCGTATTATTCTCTAGAACCTCTCGAATACGGTCGAACCATTTCTCGAACGTGTTTTCGTTGCGATTGAGCAATTTGAGGCCTTTGTACTTCCAGTGCGCTGCATAACCGCGTTCGGCGATGTCATTCATCCGCTCGGTGCGGATCTGTACTTCTACGTACTTTCCGCCCGGACCAATAACGGACGTATGAAGCGATTCATATCCATTCGCCTTGGGTGTAGTTATCCAATCTTTCTGGCGAGCTGGAATATTCTGATATATGCTGGTAACGATGGCGTATACCATCCAGCAAGCCATACGCTCTTCTTCGAAAGGAACGTCTAAAATGATGCGAATAGCGAAGAGGTCATAAATATCTTCGAAAGCGACCTCTTTTTGACACATTTTATTCCATATCGAATAAATACTCTTGGGCCGACCTAAGATACGGAATTTGATACCTTTTAGTTGTTTATGTAAGGCCTCTTCAATGGGTCGGATAAAATCACGAATGTATTGTTCTCGCGAGCGCTTAGTTTGAGCAAGCTTGTCAGCGATTTCTCGATATTTTTCCGGATGAATGATTTTAAGATAAATGTCCTGAAATTCCGTCTTAATATTGTATAAGCCCAGGCGATGTGCCAGAGGGGTGTAAATGGAGTCTGTTTCGATGACAATCCGCTGCTGTTTCTCAGGCGGCATGCCCTTTATAGTTCGGAGATTGTGCAAGCGGTCCGCCATTTTAATAAGGATGACCCGCACGTCTACAAGCATGGCGCGCATGACATGAGTCAGGTTGATGGCTTGTCGCTCGCCAGCATATTTGTCATCCTTTTCTTCGTCTAACTTTGTAAGACCTTCGACAATAAGCGCTACTCGTTCGCCAAAGCGCTCGCGAATCATTTCTAGACTTACAGAGGTGTCCTCCACTACATCATGCAGAAGAGCACATGCTACAGCGGTCGGGCCCAGCCCTATCTCTTCGGCACAGATTTGCGCTACAGCGATCGGATGAGTGATGTACGGTTCGCCCGTCATCCGCACCTGATGCCGATGAGCCTCAGCAGCTAGATCGAGAGCATCGCGAATCATGCGCCGGTCTTCGTCGCTCAAGGGTTTTGGTAAGCTGCGAAGCAAATTGCGATATCCTTGCCTTACAATGCGGGCATATTCCTCGTTAGATGTACGAGGAGGCATTCCGGACATAAGCGTCATTTTTGCAGCTCAAAATTAAGAAACCTCAATAGTTCGCACCTAATCCTGTTTTAACATCGTTAACGATTGGCTAATAGGCCAGCTTTGTCAGGCAAATTTTTCCTAACTTTGCGGCCCGATTGGGTTTTTGATTTGCGTGGCGGGTGTGGCGGAATTGGTAGACGTACCAGACTTAGGATCTGGCGCCGAAAGGCTTGAGGGTTCGAATCCCTCCGCCCGCACAAAGTTCATCAAGGAGACTTCTTCCCTTTTTCCATGCCTCATATAGAAAAACGCTTGCTCGAAGAAGAGCACATTTTGCAGTTCCACCTTACCTTTTTCAAAGAGGAAATTGCCTCTCGAGTGGAAGAACAGATTAGAAATCTAGTCAAAACGGGAACGATGAAGGGTTTCCGACCAGGGCACGTCCCGTCGACTCTGATTCGTTCGAGGTATGAGGGGCATCTCGTGCGAGAGACCTACCAGAATATCATAGAAGAGTCGATAGAAAAGATAGGCCAAGATGAAGATGCCCTCTATTTCATAGGACCACCCCTCATGGTATCCACTTCGTTTTCAACTTTTCCGTCGTCTGTCAAAAAGATTGCTGAAGAAAATGTTGCTATTTTTGAAGTTGGTCTGTTTCCGAAAGAAGTGAAGGGTTTAGATCCTGAAAATGAATACGAAAAAATTGTGTTAGACCTCTCTGACGAATTAGTGCAGCAGGAGATTCGTTCGTTGTCTTTGCTCTCAGGAACAGATCGGGAGATTGAAGAGGGTATTACCTACGGAGATGTCATCCAAATGGAGGCAGTGGAATTGGCCGGCGATTCTCCTAAAGAGGGAGGCTTGCACCGGACGCTTCGCCTGCTGCTCTCCAAAGAGAAGATTCAAAGCCTTGCGGAATCCTTCGTAGGGCATGCTGTAAATGACGTCCTCCGAGTACGCCTAGGTATCTTGCGAGAACTGATTTCTGAGGACTTTTATCGGAGATGGCTAGAAATTCCCGAGGAAGAAGGGAGTGAGATAGGCGATTGGTTTGAAGTAACTATTCGCAAAGTCTACCGACGCGAACCTGCTCCGCTCACGAAAGAGTTCTTCAATGCCTACTTCGGCAAAGATGTCTCTACCGAGGAGGAAGCTCTTCGCGCTTTAAAAGAAAGCATAAAGGGCATGTATGCTCATCAACTCGATGGAATATTTTTAGTAGACGTATTGAACCGCCTAAACCAACTCAATGAAATTTCCTGGCCCCACCGCTATACCAAAAAACTTTTCTCTATTTTGACCGACTCAAATTTAGAAGACGTAGACGAACAGGAATACCAAAACTTTCTTAAGAAGCGGAAGTGGAATTTTTTATTTAAGTACTTGAGAGAAAAAACAAAGGCTTACCCGAGCAAAGAAGATGTTGTGGTGGAGGCTGGGCGGCGCATCCATAACTACTTGGCTGAAAATGGAAGATTGCATCTGATGGAAAAGTTTTGGAGGGAGACCTTGAAGGACAGAGAATATGTAGAAAAAATTGAGTTCGATTTAACACATCGAGCAATAGCGTCTGCTCTTCCTTCGCTGATAACCGTAAAGGAGCGCCCCGTGGCACTGGAGAAGGTAAAAGAACTGCTCCGAGAAAGGAAAAAAGAGTTAGACGACTTGCAAACGTCGGAATCAAAAACATCGCCAACAGGCGTGGAGGTGGCCTAGGCACTCGATTGTCGAGAAAAAACCTTCGTGGACCGTATTTGTTGGTATTGTTCCAAAAAAAGAAATTATGTTTGACAAGAGAGAATTTCAGCGCTACGCTACAAAGCATTTGGGCATGACCAGCATGCACTTAGAGAAGTACATCGAATCTAATGTGCAAAAAGCTCTTCCTCATATTCGCGCCTTCACCCCCGCTGTTATCGAAGAGCGGCAAATGAATGTGGTGGCTATGGACGTCTTTAGCCGATTGATGATGGATCGCATCATCTTCATGGGTGTGCCCGTCAACGATTATGTAGCGAACGTCATTCAGGCGCAATTGCTCTTTTTGGAATCTACAGACCCAAAGCGCGATATCCAACTGTTCATCAATAGCCCTGGAGGTTCGGTGATTGACGGTCTGGGCATCTACGATACGATGCAGTATGTTGCACCCGATGTAGCCACAATCTGCACAGGGCTTGCCGCTTCGATGGCTGCCGTTTTGTTGGCAGCTGGAGCTAAAGGGAAACGCAGCTGCCTATACCACAGCCACGTGATGATTCATCAGCCTATGGGAGGAGCGCAAGGGCAGGTTTCGGACATTGAAATCACCTACCGGCTTATCAAAAAAATGCAGAAAAGCCTATACGAAGTGCTGGCCGCCCACACAGGTCAGACTTTTGAGAAAATCATGGAAGATTGCGACCGCGATAATTGGATGAGCGCCGAGGAAGCAAAGGCCTACGGGTTAGTCGACGAAGTGCTCGAACGCCAAAACCCGCGCAAAAACCCAAAGTAACAGCTATGCCAGGTAGAGGAAAAAAGCCTACGCCGGGACATTGCCATTTTTGTGGGCGAGCTGCCGAAGAAGTAGCTCTGCTCGTGTCGGGCATAGAAGCCCAGATATGCGATAGGTGCATCGAGAGAGCTCGCGAGATAGTGGAGATGGAATTGGCCGGCAAAATGCCAAAAAACACGCGCTACGGACAACCACTGCGTCTGATGCCACCTCGAGAGATTAAAGCCTTTCTTGATGAATACGTTATAGGCCAAGACGAAGCTAAGAAGGTGTTGGCTGTAGCTGTCTACAACCACTATAAGCGGATTCAGCAGATAGAGAAAGGAAAAGGCAAAACCACAGATGCCCATGCTGTAGAAATCGAAAAGTCCAATATTTTACTCGTTGGACACACGGGAACGGGCAAAACTTTACTAGCCAAAACCATCGCTCGCTTACTAAATGTGCCCTTTACCATCGTAGACGCCACGGTATTTACGGAGGCAGGCTATGTAGGCGAGGATGTTGAGAGCATTTTGTCTCGACTCCTTCAAGTGTGCGACTATGACGTGGCGGCCGCCGAACGCGGCATTGTTTACATTGATGAGATCGATAAAATTGCCCGCAAACAGGACAATCCCTCCATCACGCGCGATGTATCAGGCGAGGGTGTTCAGCAAGCGCTTCTTAAAATGCTTGAGGGCGCCGACATTCTCGTGCCGCCTCAAGGCGGACGTAAACACCCAGAGCAGCGGATGATCAAAATCAATACAGAGAACATCCTCTTCATTTGCGGAGGTGCTTTCGATGGCATCGAAAAAATCATTGCTCGTCGAGTTAACGCTCAAGTCATTGGCTACAACAAAACGCATACTTCTCAAATAGAGCGCGATAACCTGCTCCGATACCTTGCTCCGCAAGATGTCAAACAATATGGACTCATTCCTGAGCTAGTCGGTCGCTTACCAGTTCTGGTTCACCTTCACCCCCTTGACGCCTTGGCGCTGCAAAAAATTCTTACAGAACCGCGCAATGCCCTGCTGCGCCAGTACAAACATCTGTTTGCCTTGGAGGGCATTGCTCTCGAGGTAACGCCTGATGCCATCGAATACATTGCGGAGAAGGCAATCGAATACAAGTTGGGCGCCCGAGGATTGCGTGCGCTTTGTGAAGCCATACTCATGGATGCTATGTTTGACCCTGAAAAAGAAATAGATACTGAAAGCAAAAGGCTAGTGGTGAATCGCCATTATGCGGTTCAAAAAATAAATCGCTCCGGCCTCGACAACTTGAAGGCCGCCTAAGGAACACCTTTCCTCAAGCCAGAGCGGTGCAAATGCGCAAATAAGGTGTAGGAAAAACAATGGCGCCGGAGCGCTCCGTTACATGTTTTATCCTGTCCACCCCGGCGCACAAAAATTCCCTTTCCTTAAGCAGTTTGCCCCTACAGAAGGTCGAACGTAAGTGTACCGTTATTGCTCGGCAGAACCTCTTCGTGGTAGAGGAGAGTAATTTTCGGATCTTGCTCAGCCATCTGGAAGCGCGAGTTGCTGGCCTCGAACAGGGAAGCATCGTATTGATAGATGCTCCATTCTCCATGTATAAGTTCCAGCGCAGTAAGGTGCTCTACCCAATCGCCACTATTCATGTAGGTCACCTCTCGACCGTTCTTAGCCCTTACCTTACGAATCTGCGGCCGATGAATGTGGCCACAAATTACGTAGTCGTAGCCCTTCTCGGCAGCCACTTGAATGGCTATATCTTCGAAGTCGCTAATATATTTGACGGCGCCTTTAACTGACTTTTTCACCCTTGCCGCAAACGACACTGGCGGTAGCCCTAACAGCTCTCGTGTGCGATTGACTAGGCGATTTATTCGAATTAGCAAATCATACCCTTCACCCCCTAAACGCGCTAACCACCGCGCCCGCTGGATACTCGCATCGAACACATCTCCGTGAAATATCCAGTAAGTTTTTCCATTTACTTGAAAAACCAATTTATTTCTCAAGTGAATCATCCCAAACGAAATTTCATCAAATTTGCGCAGCAGGTCATCGTGATTGCCCGTTAGGTAGTAGATTTTTGTCCCTTCTGCAGCCATTTTCAGGAGACGCCGCACAACCTCTAAGTGCTCCTTGGGAAAGTAACTTTTCTTAAAATACCAAATGTCAAAAATGTCGCCATTGAGCACCAGTACACGAGGACGGATGCTTTTCAAATAATTCAATAACTCGCGCGCGTGGCAACCGTAAGTACCTAAATGAACATCCGAGATTACGACAATATCAATAAACCGTTTCATTATTAGGCGGTTATCGGATATGTATTAGTTGTTTGTTCAAAGACCCGCGCTAGCACGCCATCCGAAAAGTATCTGGAGCGAAGTTCTGGCTAGCGCCACAGCATCCAGTGCGAGCGACCAAAAAGGAAGGTAAGACATAATGGAAGAGACGATAGGTGCAGCGCGGGATTTTTTACATGTAAATTCTAGATTTTTCCAAATTTCTAAAAAAGTATATAGAGCTGTACAAATATAGAGGGCTAACAATCAAACAATTGTTAAAAAAACATGAAGTTATGATTACTTTTTATTGGTCTTCATAAATTCATAAACTACCGGAGAAGAGCTGATACTTTTGCTTTCAATACGCAGAGATGCGGTTTTGCTAAACATAAATTCGCAGATAGAGAACCTGAAGACATGAAATACCGAATATTAGCTGTACTTGCTCTGGCCTTTATCGCCATTCAATTTATTCGCTCCAACCGGTCTGTCCCTGTTGTAGATGCAGCCCAAGACCTTTGCACAACGCTGAGAGCGCCTTCTGAAGTAAGGACCTTGCTCAGGGCTGCCTGCTATGATTGTCACTCATACCAAACTCACTACCCCTGGTATGGGCAAGTGGCTCCTATTTCGTGGTGGTTGGATCACCACGTCAAGGAAGCGCGAGAACACATAAACTTTAGTGTATTTGGCAGTATGCCGCCTCATGAACAAACGGAAGCGCTTGAAGCGTGTTCGGAAGTAGTCTTAGACGGGGAAATGCCCTTGCGCAGTTATACGTGGATACATGCCGAGGCTCGACTCACTGCTGAGCAGCGGCGCTCATTGGCAGCTTGGTTCAGCGACCAAGCGCGCACGGGCGGCGCTGTTGGTCGAGCCCAAGAGAGCAATAAATGAAAAGGCGCTAGCGCAAGTAAACAGCCATGCCCTCCTCGCCACCTTCTAGCTGGACATCAATGTCATCACGCATGGTAGTGTACAAAGACAACCCAACATAGTCGGGCTGAATGGGAAAAGACTTATGCTTTCTGTCCACTAAGACGGCTACTTCCACTCGACGAGGCACGGTGTTTAGGAGAGGCCTCATTGCAAAAAATAGAGTGCGCCCTGTATTGGCTACGTCATCAACAACAATGACGGTCTTTCCTTGCAGTTGCTCTGCGGGAAGCTCGAGAACAGGTTCGTACTCTAGAGGTGCAGCAGGATTTAGCCGGATACGTGTAAGTATAAATGTCATGTCTTTCAGCGCTGCAGCGCGCAACTCTGCCAGTAAGAGTTGAGCAAAGGCCAAGCCTTTATTGTTTAGTCCGGCGAGGATTAGCTCAGTTTCGCCGTAGTGGCGCTCTAGAATTTGAATAGCTAAACGCTTGATTTTTTGCTGAATCTGATGCTGATTTAAAATCTTCATGAGGCGAATAAATTAGGAAAAAGAAAAACTAGTGACCTCATCTTGTTAAGAGGAAGACTTTTTCCAAGTCGCTCCGGTAAAAACCTCTTACTCGCTTGCACAAAAATCTGTTGGCATCGTCGTACTTTTCGCTGTTAAAGAAGTTATCTATGCTTCAACAATTGCTTTTCTTAAGCGTACTTGGACTAACTCTCGGCATTGCCTATCGAGGATACAGGCGAGTTTGGCAGAATATTCACCTAGGGAAGCCAGAGCCCTTTGAGGGAAATCGCTTGGAACGCTGGCGAAATACGCTACTCGTCGCCTTCGGGCAACAAAAAATGTTTAAGAACTGGCTACCCGCCTTATTTCATTTATTCATTTACGTAGCTTTCTTGATTACGCAAGTCGAGCTGATAGAAATTCTAATAGATGGCATCACTGGCAAACACCGCTTTTTTGCGCCCTATTTGGGTGGATTTTATACTTTCGTCATAAATTTTATCGAGATACTCTCTGTATTAGCGCTCGTGGCTACTGTTGTTTTTTTGGCCCGGCGAAATTTGCTCAAAGTGCCTCGCTTCTGGAAACCCGAGATGCGAGGGTGGCCTTTTCGCGATGCAAACTACATCCTAATTGGAGAAATTGTTCTGATTTTTGGGATTTTCACCATGAATAGCGCTGATGGTGTTTTACAAACACGCGGCGTCGATCCCTACGTACCTACAGGCCCGCTAGCCATTAGCCAGTGGCTAGGTACTACTTTCCTCAGTACATTAGATACGCCCTTGCTTATCGGCATAGAGCGCTTCGGCTGGTGGCTTCATATCCTCACCGTATTTAGCTTTTTGTGTTACCTTCCCTATTCTAAGCATCTACACATTCTTTTAGCTTTTCCCAGTACTTGGTACGCACCCTTGAGACCGAAAGGGCAAATGACCCATATGCCCGAGGTGCAGAGGGAAGTGCGCATCCTGATGGGCCTGGAGCAACCTGAGGCGAATGCACCTACAGAGCTCCCTGTTTTCGGCGCTAATGATGTATTTAGCCTTAGTCGAGGGCATATCTTACAGGCATACGCCTGCACAGAGTGTGGACGATGCACCGCGGTATGCCCGGCCAATATCACCGGCAAGAAATTAAGTCCGCGCAAAATCGTTATGGCCGTGCGCGACCGCGCCGAGGAGGTAGGGATGAATCTAGCTTCCGGAAAGCAGCACTTACAAAATTACAACGACGGTAAAAGCCTTTTCGACTACATTAGCCCGGAAGAGCTGCATGCTTGCACGACCTGCAATGCCTGTGTAGAAGCATGCCCTGTGCTCATCAACCCAATGGAGATCATTCTTCAAATGCGTCGCTATGAAATTCTCACTCAAGGAGCAGGGCCAAGCGATTGGCTTCCGCTATTTAACGCTCTTGAGAACAACGGCGCTGCTTGGGCTATGAGTGAACCTCGAGACGCCTGGAGAAAAAATTAAATTATACCTCACTGAGTAGGACATATTGCCATATCTATGCCTATGCTCGCTAAAACGATAGCTGAAATGCAAGCCGAAGGCCAAGCACCCGAAATTCTCTTCTGGGTAGGATGCGCTGGTTCTTTTGACGCCCGCGCTCAGAAGGTAACTCGCGCCTTATGCGAAATCCTTCACCATGCAGGCGTCTCCTTTGCTATTTTAGGACAAGAAGAACGCTGCACAGGAGACCCTGCTCGACGAGCTGGCAACGAATTACTTTTTCAGATGCTGGCTACAATGAACATTGAAACGCTTAATCTCTATGGCGTTCGGAAAATCGTTACTACTTGTCCTCACTGCTTTAACACGCTCAAAAACGAATACCCAGCGCTAGGAGGCCATTATGAAGTCATACACCACACCCAGTTGCTCCAGGAGCTCCTCTCAAGTGGCAAGCTAAGAATCAAAGAAGAGGGAGGCTTAAAAAACACACGCGTGACCTACCACGACTCTTGTTACCTAGGGCGAGCAAATGGCGTTTACGAAGCACCTCGAGCTTTACTTGAAGCCCTTGAAGTCGAATTAGTTGAGATGAAACGCTCGCGTAAGAATGGCTTCTGTTGCGGCGCAGGTGGCGCACAAATGTGGAAAGAAGACGAGCCAGGCGACAAACGCATTAACGTGGAGCGCGTCGAAGAAGCCTTGGAGAATCAGCCTCAAATAATAGCGGCGAATTGTCCATTCTGCATTACCATGCTTCAAGATGGTTTGAAAGCTAAGGATAAAAGCGAAGATGTATTGGTTTACGACCTGTCAGAGATGATCCTTCAGTCGTTATAAATCCGTGCGCCTATGTTCACGCCTCGCCTTGCTCATCTTGCCGACTTCGACGATGCCTCGCGCGTGTGGGTATACGTATGTGCACGCCTGCTTACGGAGCGCGAAGCCGAAACGCTCCAGGAAGCACTCGATGATTTCGTTCAGCGTTGGACAGCCCACAATAAGGCGCTCAAGGCCGTCGGGGAAGTCTTCGCTCGGCAATTTGTGCTCCTTATGGTAGACGAAAGCCAAGCTGGCATTAGCGGCTGCTCAGTAGATAAGTCTGTACATTTCTTAGAGGCGATGAGTCACCAATTGGGCGTGGATCTGTTGGACCGCTTACGCTTCGGATGGGTAGAAGACAACTGCCTTCACGTGGCTCATCGCGACGAATTTGCCGAATATGTTCGCCAAGGGCGAATAGGGCCTAATACCCTCGTAGTGAATACGTTAGTGCAAACCAAGCGCGATTTGAACAAGTGCTGGCTAATTCCTTTCGCCACTAGCTGGCATCGACGCGTCGTATAGTGTCTAACTTTCAGGTAATCTCGAAAAATTGGTACGGGCAAAAAAGAAGCGCACATGCTGACCAGCGGCGCGGGCCGTTCGCTCTACACGATCGTCCGTTTCCAATAGCCCGTTCGGAAGACGGCTGCCAGTATTAAGGCCAGTAGAGATTCTGCAAAAACGATACTGTAGTAAACGCCCTCTTCTTGCCAGTTTAATTCCATCGCCAGCCACCAAGCTAACGGTGCCTCGATGAGCCAAAAACAAACAAAATTGAGAAGGGTGGGTGTTCTTGTATCTCCTGCGCCGTTGATGGCTTGCGACAGAATCATACTGTACCCGTAAAAGACATAACCTGTCGAAATGATACGCAGCGCTAGGGCACCTGACGATACCGTCTGTGAATCGCGGGTGAACAGGCCGATGAGTAGAGGCGCGGCGAGGATATAGAAGAGACCAACAACGGCGAGGAAAACCATGTTAAAAAAGCCTGCTCGCCAAACGGAGCGCTCGGCGCGTTCGGGTTGATTAGCGCCCAGGTTCTGCCCTACAAGCGTAGCTGCAGCATTTGCGAGGCCCCACGAAGGTAATAACGTAAACAACATGATTCGAATAGCAAGCGTATATCCTGCAGTAAGCGCCGTATCAATCTGGCCCAGAATACCGATGAGGAAGATCCAACTCGAGGAAGCGATGAGGTATTGACCTGTGCTGCCAGAGGCTAAGATTAACAAACGACGCACGAGGTTCCAGTAGGGCCGAAGCATAAAGCGGATATGTAGATGTACGACCCGCCCTACGGCGAACAAATGCCACAACTGATACAACACGCCTGCTGAACGCCCAACCACAGTAGCTACACCCGCACCCAACAAACCTAGCTCTGGGAAGGGCCCAAATCCAAAGATAAGCACAGGGTCGAGCACCAAGTTGACACCATTTGCCAACCAAAGGGCTCGCATGGCAGTAGCAGCATCTCCTGCGCCGCGAAATACGCCATTCAGCATCCATAAAAGCAGAATAGGCAGATTGAACGTCAGCAGCAGCCTTGTAAAAGGTGTGCCTGTTGTTGCCACTGCTAAATCCCTCGACATCAGGCGCAAAATATCCTCAGCAAACCAATAGCCTGGTATAGCCAGCAAGGCTGACAACAACACTGCCACCAGCAGAGCCTGTGCACCTACCACCGCTGCTGCCCGCCTCCGCCCCTCTCCTACCCGCCGAGACACCATTGCTGTTGCTGCAGCACTCAATCCAATGCTTACTGCGTACACTATTGTAAGCACTGACTCCGTCAAACCTAACGTCGTAATTGCTTCTTTGCTGAGCTGCGCAACAAAGTAAGCATCTATTACAACGAAAAGCGACTCCATGACCATTTCCAAAATCATCGGAATGGCCAAAAGAATAATAGCTCGGTCTATACTGCCGCGCGTGTAATTCAATTCTGCGCCACTAAGTGCTTGTCTCAACAAGCGATACCAAGTGCGCTTTCGAGTTATGGCTACTTCCGTACGCTCCGTATTGTGGTGTCTCGTAAGCAAAGCAGTAAAACAAATGTTGCAGTTCTCAGGCCATGAAACGCTCGAAAAGAATCCTTGTTAGGCGAAGGCCCATATTCTTGCGCATACTACAGGAAGACCAGGATGAAAATCTTTACAAATTATTGTCGTTGTTCGCTGTTGGCGTAGAGCGCCAATTGGCGTCCAATCCACTTGGCTATAGTCCTTCCCTCCAGGCTCTTTCTTCTGCTAACAGTGCCTCCGGCCGGCATCGGCACTCCTCAATGAGAGATAACGTTTGTCGAGACGGCGGATGAGGTAGAGGAGTCTTTGTTCTACTCGGTAAGTCAGGCAGTTACGGGACAACAAGGTGCCCGCCTCAATTGAACGATACTCCCCGAAGAGAAACGGCATACTGTATCGCCTGCATTAGGTCTGTCATGAGAAGAGATTCTCCCGATTTTTGCTTAGAAAAGCCCTATAAATAAGTCAACAGCAGTACAGGATGCCCTTTTGCACGTGGATGACTCTTTTTTAAAAAAGAAGGTTTTTTGTCAGGAATTGTAGGATCTGTACTGAAGCTCCTCGATTTTCATACAGGAACTGCCGTACGGCGATTGAAGCGCGCTCATATTCGTCAGGTTGCTCCAGGCGTTGAATTGCCTGCAAGAGTTCTGCCGAGCTTCGCACCGGAAAGGCACCTCCGCGTTGAACGAATTGGCGAGCTTCCTCAAAATGTTTGTATTTAGGACCAAACAGCACCGGCAAACCGTAAGCCGCTGGCTCTAGCGTATTGTGAATACCACGCCCAAAACCACCGCCAACGTAGGCAAAGCGCGCATACCGGTAAAGCCGCCCAAGCAGGCCCACGCTGTCTATGATCAGTACCTCGACTATCTGCTGACCATCCCATTGAGAGTAAAGTGCCCACGACCGCTGCAGGAGCTTCGTCAGTCGCCGGATAGCACGCGCTGAGGGTTCGTGGGGCGCAAGAATCCAGTGCAAATGGGCGAGTTCGGGAGCATGAATAACGGGGAGTAGAAGGTCTTCGTCGGCGGGCCATGTACTACCTGCAATGACGTCGGCCCTAAGAGGCGGGCGCTCCAGAAGGATATGGTCTTGAGCAAGTTGTAGGACGCGGTCTATCCGCGTATCGCCCGCTGCGGTTACGGCTTTCAGGCCGATACAGCGCACCAGCTCAGCCGAAGCTACATCTTGGGTAAAAATGTGCGAAAAACAACCGAGCATTTGCCGCCATAGCTTGCCCCAGGGCCGAAAAAAGGGTTGAGTGGGCCGGAATAGTGCTGCTATGAGTAGTGTAAGAATACCGCGTTGGCGTAGTTCAAACAAGTAGTTGGCCCATAAATCGTATTTCACGAAGATCACTACGTCGGGCCGCACGCGATCTACAAAGTCGCGCGCATTTTGCCGGGTATCGGCGGGCAAATAGCAGACGACGTCGGCTTCAGAGTAGTTTTTGCGCACCTCATAGCCCGAAGGCGAAAAAAAAGACAAGACAACCCAACTCGAAGGGTATTGTTTGCGGAAGCCCTCGAGAATAGGGCGCCCCTGTTCGAATTCACCTAGGGAAGCGACATGCATCCACAACACGGGCTGGCGCCCAAGAGGAGTGGAAGTCAGCCGGTTGCGCCAATTTTTACGGCCTTTGGCCCATAAACGGGCTTTTGAGGAGAACAGCTGTGCCGTCCATAGGCCTGCCGTTAATAAGCGAATAGCAAGTTCGTACACAAGAGGTGCGTTTTCCGTCGTATGAATGATTCTCCTAGCAGAAGAATTCAACTTTCTTTGTCAGCGGCAACCGAAGTGGGCGTTTAATAATAAATTTTTTCTGCCGGTGTTTGATACAGTGGCAACGTCCAGCCGAGCCGGAGGCCAAACCATAGATCGGTGCGACGGCCCTCGAGTTTTCGCATGCTCGTGAAATCCCATTCTCGCAGCGTGTGGGTAAATGCTTGAGTAAATTCTAACCCTGCGAACCAGTTTGCTCGGCGGTTAGGAGCGAGGTGCTGCCAGCCGATAAACTGATTAAACGCCAGGCCGCCTGTAAGCCGGTCATAACCTTTAGCATATTCGCCCTGCACTTGCACGAGCGTGCGATCGTCGTCTTGAATGCGAATTTTATGGCGCACTACTCCTGCTCCTAAAACTAGCCGCAGGCCCGAACGCGTTCCAGCTTTGGCGAACAAATAGCCTATTGCTCCGCCCAAATAATGCCCGCGACCGCGGAGATCCACATCGGCTAAAAATTGATCGCGCCCAATTAGGTCGCCTTCAGGCGTGCGTAAAATTGCCAACGGATCCTCTTTCGAGGGTGCAGCAAAATAATAATGTGCTTCGAGACCAAACAGAAAATTATTTGCTCCTAGCCATTCGGCACTGCCGCCAACACTTCCAAAGGCGCCAAACCGCTTACTTAGATCACCCCCGGGCAGATGAGCACCTCCTTTCACATTTAGCAAGATGGCACGCCCCGTATTGCGCGCTTCTTCTTCAGGATGCTCAGGAAATTGCTGAGCCTCTGCTGCTTTCCAGTAAAGGCAAAGCGCAGTCAAAAGCATTAGCGCATGCGTTTGAAAGCGTGTATACATGCGGGCAAAGATATGAGGTCGTGCTATGTTCGCGACAGCAGAAGGCGCCAGTAGAGTAGATTTTTAAGTTCTTCAACCGCGCTGTAGCTAAGAGAATTTTTTGCCGTCTAAAGCTCAAAAAGGGCTCTTTTTCACTACAAGGAGCAGGCCCATTTTCTGCAAAAAAGCGCTTGATCCTCTTTTTAGTCCTAACAAACCTAATTTTTGCAAATGAGTTTCAAAAGTAACCCTAATGTTTGGTTTTTGGCATGCTATTAGCGGCCTGTGAATCATCGAAAGTTTTATATTTGCCGCCGTTTCCTAGAAAAATCCTACCGTTCCCTTATGTATTCCTCTGAAGGGCGGAGTATTTTCGTTAAGAGTGGCTCTCCTAAGGTTTGTATTTTCGACCAAGCGCGAAAACAATCTTCTCCAATCCGACAAGATTCCCCTGCCCAGGCTTACCGACAGTCTCGTGGAAAGACGCTGCACATTTCACCCTAATATAAAATGGGTGCTGTGAGTGTTGCTAGTTCACCTACTCTTGCTCACTACGCTCCACCGAAAACAGTCGCAACTTTTCCTATGTGGCATCCATATAACTTATGCGCCTCGGCTAGTAAGGCCTTTAGCACTGAATCTCAAAGGAGATTTACCTGGCTTTCAACCTCTTTTCTCGCACTGCATCTTCTTTTCGCCGGACAGCTCGCCTCAGGGCAAACCTGCGTCTTCAACAGCTTCATCCGCGCGTCGGACAATCCCTTTGCAAGTTGTCCGCCAGGGACAGACACTATCATTATTCGAGACTCTTTTTTAGTAAATGTCAACTACGAGCCACTCATTGGCTTTGTGCCTTTTGAAGGGCTTTTGCTAGTAGATGGCGGCACCATTCAATGGACAGCTAATGCCTATTTGAAATTGGGCGACCGTGCTAAAGTAGTGCTGATCAACGGGGGAAAGTTTCGTCCAAAATCGAGCAATGCACCAGATTGTAACTCTTTTCGAGCGCTTTATTTCGATACAATAAAGGTGGTAGACTGCAACGGCCTTACTGCGCCACATGCCTTTTCGGATGTCAATAATGCAGGTTGCGTTACTCGCGCAGGAATATGTTGTAACGCTTACGTTGTTACCGCTGAAAATTCGGGCGTTCCCAACGATGGCACCATTTGCCAGCCAGGTGATACGGTGCGCCTTAGTGTAATTACTAGCGGAGATCTCAACTACAGTATTCTGTGGTCACCTAATATTGGACAGGGCAAAGGCCCTCATGTTGTTACACCGACAAAGACAAGCAGTTACCGCGTGGAGATGTCGGCGATTTTTACGCCCTACGATGGTACGCCGTCTTACTTATTAACCTGTGGAGGGTCGGCTGTGGTCACGTTGAACACGCCCATAACCGCCACTGCTACCGCCACGCCAGTTCCGTGTTTAGATGTACCTACAGGCGCCTTAAATCTTACACCCTCGGGTGGTGTAGCACCTTATACCTATCGCTGGTCGAATGGCGCCAAAACCAGGAATTTGACAAACGTTCCGGGTGGAACCTACACGGTAACCATTACCGATAGCAAAGGGTGCACAGGGGTGCATACGTTTAAAGTTCCAGTACAAGATAATACACCGCCAACGCTAACTTGTCCGCCAAATGCAGTAGGTGTAGCCAATCCGGGCACATGTACTACATTGATAGCCAATATTGACGCCACATTCAGCGACAACTGTCCTACAGTGGGCGTCACCTATACACTCACGGGCGCCACTATTGGCAGTGGAGAAGGGCAACTATCGAACAAGGTGCCCTTTTCCAGCGGCATTACAACCGTTACCTATCAAGTAGACGACGGCGCGAATGCTGTGACCTGCACGTTTACTATACGCGTGGACGACACCCAGCCGCCCACGGCTGACAACTTGCCCGCGTTGACAGGTATTACCTGCCTCTCGGCAGTCCCAGCGCCTGAGCTTACTGCTGTGTCGGCCTCCGACAATTGCGGAGTTACCTCCATTGTCCATGTCAGCGATGTTGTTCTTGCGGGTAGTGGCTGCCCCGGCGACACGCTTCAAATGCTGCGTACATATCGAGCCTTTGACGCCGCGGGCAACAGCGCCACGGCTACGCAGCACGTACGGGTCGTAGATAATCTACCCCCCACTTTTACGTTCGTGCCGGCTAATGTCGCTGTGAGCTGCAACGCCATACCTGCCGTAGGCATTCCCACAGCCACCGACAATTGCAGCAGCAGTATCACTATCATTTATAACGGCGAAACGCGCACTGACGGCGCCTGCCCTGACAGCTACACTTTGCGCCGCCGCTGGATAGCCACCGATGGCTGTGGCAACACGGCCACTGCGGAGCAAATCATTACCGTGCAGGACAGTACGCCCCCTTCGTTCACTTTCGTGCCGCCGGCGGTAACAGTCAGCTGTAGTGCTATCCCGGGCGTAGGTACTCCTGTGGCTTCTGATAACTGCGACGTCAGCGTCAGCATCGTTTACAACGGCGAAACGCGCACCAATGGCGCCTGCCCCGATAGCTACACTTTGCGCCGCCGCTGGACCGCTACCGACAACTGCGGAAACACAGCCTCTGCCGAGCAAGTTATTGTCGTGCAGGACTTTACGCCTCCAGCCTTCACTTCTGTGCCGGCCGACGCCACGGTGAGTTGCGATGCCATACCCATTGTGGGCAACCCCGTAGCCACCGATAACTGTGACAACGTCGTCAGCATTACCTATGACGGCGAAACGCGCAACGACGGCGCCTGTCACAACTTTTATACGCTGACGCGCCGATGGACGGCTACGGACAACTGTGGCAACACCGCCTCTGCAACGCAAGTGCTGACTGTCCGCGACCTGACGCCGCCGACCTTTACCAACTTCCCGGCAAACGCTACCGTGAGCTGCGATGCTATACCGCCCGAGGCGACGCCTGCTGCTGCTGACAACTGCGCCGCCTCGGTAACAGTAACGTATTTAGGCGAGTCGCGCAACGACGGCATTTGCCCAAACAACTACGCGTTGCTGCGCCGCTGGCAGGCCACCGACGCCTGTGGCAATACAACCGTTTCGACCCAAACCATCACGGTGCGCGATACGGAAGCGCCGGTGTTTACCTTCGTGCCGGCCAACACGACCACCAGCTGTGAAGCCCTTCCGCCCGTAGGCAATCCGGTGGCTACCGACAACTGCTCGCCCGCGGCTGCCATCAACTACGACGGCCAGACGCGCACCAATGGCCCTTGCCCCGATACGTACTTTCTGACGCGCCGCTGGACAGCCGCCGACCAGTGCGGCAACACGCGCACAGCCGAGCAAGTCATTACAGTGCGCGACCAGACGCCGCCAACCTTTACACAAACGCCGGCAAACATTACGGTCAGCTGCAGCGCCATACCGCCCGTGGGCACAGCAGCAGCTACCGACAACTGCGACGCCAGCGTAACGGTAACCTACGACGGGCAGACGCGACTCGATGGCGCTTGCCCCGACAACTATACGCTTGTACGCCGCTGGATAGCCATAGACAATTGCGGCAACACGACCAGCGCTCAGCAAATCATTACTGTACAGGATATAAATCCACCGGCCTTTACGTTCGTGCCCCCGAACGCCACTGTGAACTGCGAGGCCATCCCAAGCCTTGGCTCTCCGGCAGCCACCGACAATTGCGACAACAGCGTAACCATCACCTTTGCCGGCGTTACGCAAACCAGCGGCAGCTGCGCCAGTGGCGGCACGGTAACGCGTCGCTGGATAGCCACTGATAACTGTGGCAACACGGCTATTGCCGAACAAGTGCTGGTGGTTCAGGATACCACACGTCCAGTATTTGTCTTTGTGCCAGCGAACACGACTGTCAGCTGCGAAAACATCCCAGCGCCCGGCCTTCCGCAAGCCACTGATAACTGCGCCAATGACGTGGAAATCAACTACAACGGCGAAACGCGCACCAACGGCCCCTGCGATGACACCTATACGCTGCGCCGCCGCTGGACGGCTACAGACCTGTGTGGCAATACGCGCACTGCCGAACAGGTCATTACCGTGCGCGACCTAACGCCGCCGGCTTTTACTTTCGTGCCGCCAGACGCCACTGTCTCGTGCGATGCCGTGCCTGCACCTGGCCAACCTAGCGCTTCTGACAACTGTGACGCCAGCGTTAACATTGCTTACTTGGGCGAAACCCGCACCAATGGCCCTTGTCCCGACGAGTATGTCTTGGTGCGCCGCTGGACGGCGACCGACAACTGCGGCAATACCGCTTCAGCATCGCAGCGCATCACCGTGCGCGACCAGACGAAGCCCGTCTTTACCTCTTTCCCCAACGACATTACGGTTAGTTGCGAAAGCATACCAACGCCAGCAACGCCCACTGCCACCGATAACTGTGCCGTGGACGTGCTAGTCTCCTACAACGGCGAGACGCGCCTGAATGGCCCATGCCCGCATACTTACACACTCAAGCGCCAGTGGACGGCGGTGGACAAATGCTCAAACACCGCCTCCGCTGTGCAAACCATTACCGTGCAAGACCTGAAGCCGCCGGTATTTACCTTCGTGCCGGCAAATGCTACGGTGCACTGCGATAGCGTGCCCGCCGTGGGCACGCCTATCGCTTCCGACAATTGCACCAGTTCGGTAACGATTACTTATAATGGCGAAACGCGCCTCAATGGCCCCTGCGCCAACACCTATGAGCTGGTGCGCCGCTGGACAGCTACTGACGCTTGCGGCAACGCGCAAACGGCCGAGCAGCGCCTGACCGTCCAGGATGTCAAACGTCCGGTGTTCACCTTCTCGCCGCCGCACGTAACCGTTAGTTGCGAAAACGTGCCGCCCGTGGCAACGCCCGTTGCCCAGGACAACTGCGATGCTACCGTAAACATTTTCTACGAGGGCGAAACGCGCGCCGACGGCGCCTGCCCGGACACCTATACGCTGACGCGCCGCTGGACGGCCGCCGACCAGTGCGGCAATACGCGCTCGGTCGAGCAAATCATCACCGTGCGCGACCTGACGCCGCCGGCATTCACCGCCGTGCCGGCGAATGTGACCGTCAGCTGTGAAAACGTGCCCGCCGTGGGAACACCTACGGCCACTGACAACTGCGACGCCGACGTGAGCATCGCCTACCTGGGCGAAACGCGCACCGACGGACCCTGCCCGGACACCTATACCCTGACGCGCCGCTGGAGAGCCACTGACAACTGCGGCAATTTCGCGGTCACTCAGCAAGTCTTAACCGTACGCGATATTGTCGCACCGGTATTCACTTTTGTGCCCGCCAGCGTCACGGTGTCATGTGAAAATGTGCCAGCTTTAAATACCCCTACTGCAACAGATAATTGCGACGCCAATGTAGCTATTGCCTTTTTGGGCGAAACGCGCACCGACGGCCCTTGCCCAGATACCTACACCCTGACGCGCCGCTGGACAGCCACAGATAACTGCGGTAATTCCACAGAAACACAGCAAGTCATCACTGTGCGCGACCTGACAGCGCCCGTCTTCACTTTTGTGACAGCAAATGTTACTGTTTCGTGCGAAAACGTGCCGGCAGTAGCGACACCTACGGCCACGGACAACTGCGACCCCAGCGTCAGCATTGCCTATTTGGGCGAAACGCGCGCCGACGGCCCTTGCCCGAATACGTACACCCTGACGCGCCGCTGGACGGCGACCGACAACTGCGGCAACTCGGTTGCAACCCAGCAGATTATTGCCGTGCAAGATTTGACAGCGCCGGCTTTCACCTTCGTACCTGTCAACCTGACAGTCAGCTGCGAAGCCGTGCCGGCTGTAGGCGCGCCGACGGCCACGGATAATTGCACGGCCAGCGTAACCATCACTTTCAACGGCGAAACACGCCTCAACGGCTCTTGCCCGGATACCTACACGCTCGAGCGCCGCTGGACGGCTGCCGATGCCTGTGGCAACACGACAACGGCCTTGCAGACCATCGCAGTGCGCGACGTAGCGCCGCCGGTGTTCACCTTTGTGCCGCCCGATGCTACCGTTAACTGCGACGCCATTCCGAACATCGCCAATCCTATCGCTACGGACAACTGCGACGCCAACGTGAGCATAAGCCTGACCACCGACCTGCAAATCGGCACGGACTGCGCCAGTGGCGGCGTCATCATTCGCCGCTGGACAGCGGTGGATAACTGTGGCAATAGCGCGATCGCCGAGCAGCGCCTGACTGTCCAAGATACTACCAAGCCTGTTTTCACCTTCATCCCAGCCAACACGACGGTCAGCTGTGCTGCCGTGCCTGCGGTAGGTACGCCTACGGCAACCGACAACTGTGCCGCTAACGTGAGCATAACTTACGACGGTGAAACGCGCGCCAATGGCCCTTGCCCAGACACTTACACCCTGACGCGCCGCTGGACGGCCAGAGATGTCTGTGGCAACACACAATCGGCTCAGCAGATTATTACTGTGCGCGATGTAGAACCACCGTCGTTCACCTTTGCACCTGCTGATGTAACTGTCTCTTGCGACGCTGTACCGGCCATAGGCACACCTCTTGCTACAGACAATTGCGATGCCAACGTAACTATCATTTATAATGGCGAAACACGCGCCGACGGCGCCTGCCCAGACGCTTACTTACTGACGCGCCGCTGGACGGCCACCGACAACTGCGGCAATACGACCGCTACCTTGCAAAAAATTGTCGTGCGCGACCTCGTTCCGCCAGTGTTCACCGCCGTGCCGGCCAACGTAACGGTCAGCTGCGAAAGCGTACCGCCGGTCGTCAGCCCTACGGCTACGGACAACTGCGACACCAACGTGAACATCGCCCTCCTAGGCGAAGACCGCGGCAATGGCCCTTGCCCGAATACGTACACGCTGACGCGCCGCTGGTTGGCCACGGACAATTGCGGCAACACCGCGACGGCTCAGCAGATCGTCGTGGTGCAAGACAAAACACCGCCAACGTTCACGTTTGTGCCGGCGAATGCCACGGTGGAATGCAGTGCCGTACCTGCTGTAGCCACGCCCATAGCCTCCGACAATTGCACATTTGCGCCCACACTCAATTATTTAGGTGAAACGCGCGTGGACGGCAACTGCCCAGACACCTATACGCTCATTCGCCGCTGGCAGGCCACTGACGAGTGCGGCAACACCAAGACCGCTCAGCAGCTCATCTTCGTGCGCGACCTGACACCGCCAGCTTTCACCAATAAACCCGCCGATGTCACGGTGAGCTGCGATGCCGTGCCCGCACCCGCACAACCGACAGCCACGGACAACTGCGATGCTGATGTCCAAATCACCTACGAAGGCCAAACCGTCGTCAGTGCTCCATCCAGCGGCACCTATTTGCTGCGCCGCCAGTGGACGGCTGCCGACAATTGCGGTAATACGGTGAAAATCACGCAAAACATTTCCGTTAAAGACACGGCGCCGCCTAGCATCACCTGCCCGCCCAATGTGAATGTACCGGCCAACGGGGCTACGTGCTCGCAGGTCGTAACGTTCGACCCGCCGAAAGTGTTAGATAATTGCGACGCTAAACCCAGCGTAGCAGGTACAATAATTAGTGGCACAGCGCTTCCCGTAGGAACCATTGTTGCGTCCTTCTTGGCTAAAGACGACAGCGGCAACAGTGCCACGTGCACGTTCCGCATCACGGTAGCCGACACCACAGCGCCCAAACTCGTCAACTGTCCAAAGGATTTTACAGTAACTACACCTGCCGGTACATGTGAAACAAAAGTTTTTTGGGATGACCCTAAAGTAGTAGATGCTTGCGATACTTATCCTATCGTACCAAAGCCCAACATCCCTGCAGGGAGTATACTACCTACTGGCCAAACGACGATTACCTATACTGCTCAGGACACCACCGGCAACAAGATGACGTGCAGTTTCGTCATCACTGTGAAGGAAAGCATCCCCCCCGTACTGGTGGCCTGCCCGAAAGACATCACCCTGTACACCAACAACTGTACAGCCGTGGCGACGTGGACGGCGCCGCAGGTTTCGGACAACTGCAGCCCGGTAACGCTGACTTGCAGCCATACTTCTGGCACGCCATTCCCGGAGACAACAACCGCAGTCACGTACACCGCTACCGACATTTGGGGTAACACGGCGGCCTGCAGCTTTAAGGTAACGGTCATTGACACGGTGGCGCCCAAATTCAGCGGATGCCCGAAAGACACGGTAGTGAATTCCAATGGCGCCTGTTCTATCGCGGTCAATTGGAAGATGCCGACGGCTACCGACAACTGCGCGCCTGCGCCGACCGTCAAGGCCTCTTCGATGCCGGGCGACACCTATCCGGTGGGCCACACGTTGGTGAAAGTAACGGTGGAAGACCCCAGCGGCAACAAAGACCAATGTACCTTCAAGATCACAGTTATCGGCCCTCCACTCGGCTTTGAAAATATTCCCGCTAATCAATTCTTTGTAGGCTGTTCAGCGGTTGCTACTTGGGTACCGCCCACCCCTACAGGTGTGTGTGCCCCAGCCAAGATAACCGCCACCCACAAACCAGGCGACACCTTTTTCGTAGGTACTACCGTAGTGATTTATACAGTAATTGATACGCTAGGATATTCAGCGTCAGCTACTTTTACCATTACAGTTACAGAAAGCATCCCGCCGGTGCTGAATTGTCCAACTTCACCTATTTTAGTAGACGTTAGCGGAGCCATTAAGACTGACCCATCCAAATTTTTGACTTCGGCCCAAGCTACAGCGTCGTGCGACGGCACTATGCTGAAGTTTAGTCTACCGAGCGCTACAGATAACTGCGGTGCTCCGACGGTAGAGCAGACTGGCGGTCTCAAAAGCGGAGAAGTTTTCCCAATTGGCACGCATGTCTTGTCGTTCCGCGCCTCTGATCCTGCAGGCAACACCGATGCATGCTCCGTCACTGTTGTTGTGTCGCCTCTGCAGCCCTTGGCGCCACAAATTAGCGATAAAATTGGCTGTGCTGGCGACGATATCGTCATTAGCACACCTGTCATCCCAGGAGCAACTTATCTCTGGACAGGTCCAAAGCCACCCTACCCGAACTCTAACAATTTGCTCATTGAAAACCTCACCCCGGAACTCACGGGCATCTATACGGTGCAGGCCATCGTGAACGGCTGCTATACGCCCAAAGACACGGCCCTGGTGCGCATCGGCAAGCAACCTAAAGCAGTGGACGACCCAGACTTTGAGGCAGAGACAATCGGCAAACTCGAAGGCTTTAACGTGCTGGCTAACGATACCTATGAAGCCGATGACTTTACGGTAACTGTCGTTGGCCCATTGGCTGGTCTGACCGAATTGGGCAACGGTCTTTTCACTTACCAGGCTGGCCCAAACAACGGGCGAGTGAATTTCATTTACCGCCTCTGCTCAGCTGCTTGTCCTGATTTGTGCAGCGACGCAGTGGTAACTATTACGGTGCGCGAAACTTTCTGCACCTACATTCCAAATATCATTACGCCTAACGACGACAACATCAATGACTATTTGGAAATACCTTGTTTAAACACAGAACTTTATCCGAACAATCGCCTCATTATCTATAACCAATGGGGAGATAAAGTATATGAAGCTTCACCCTACAGCAACGACCCAGCTAAGGCTTGGCGCGGCACGTTAAATGGTCGCCCAGGTCAACATCTGCCTGACGGCACTTATTTCTATTATTTCTTGCCGGCACCTGACCGCAAGCCGCTAACAGGTTACCTCGAAATCTTCCGCTAGAAAACACTGCATCTTAGCACACCGCTGAGAATGGGTGTGCTAAGATGCTCCACTTATTTTTCAACCCACTGCTTCGAATTACTCAAACCATGCGCTCTTACTTTCTCCTTATCGCCCTCCTGTGCCTAGGCCAAGTCGTGTTTGGCCAGCAAGAGCATCGCTACACACAGTTCATGTACAACAAATTGTCGTATAACCCTGCTTACGCAGGCATACGCGGCTTGCTAACAGGGACGGCAATCTATCGCAACCAGTGGTTTAAGATGGAAGGTGCGCCGCGTGCAGCCCAGGTAAGCATCCACGCTCCTGTATTTACGCAACGCGTAGGGGTGGGCGCTGTGCTCTCGCACCACCAAATAGGCCTACACCGCGACATGCAGCTGACGGCGGCATATTCGTACAATATCATCAACGGCGACGAGTTTTCCATGCGCATCGGCGTATCCGGCAATTTGCGCGTGTTGAGCATGGACTTTGCGAAGGCGAATCCCCTCATTCAGTATGACCCTTCACTCGATAACAAGCGCGTCAATGAAGCATTGGCCAACTTCGGCGCAGGCATCTATGGCACGTTTCAAGAAAAGCTTTACTTTGGCTTTTCAGTACCGCGCATCGTGCGCAACAACCTTGGCCTCAACATTGAGCCAGGTGTGCGCACAGCACGCGAAGAGCCGCATCTGTATGGCACAACGGGGGGCATCATTCCTATAGGCGACGATTTTAATCTCATGCCAGCAGCCCTCGTGCGCTATGTCCATAATGCACCCATTGACGTAGACCTATCGCTAAGTCTAGAGTTTCGCCGCACAGCATCGGTGGGCATCGGATACAGGGCTGGCGGTGATGGTCTAGGCGAATCGCTTAACCTTTTGACCTATTGGCAAATAGACCCGCGCATTGGCATTGGTGCCGCCTACGACATGACCATTACCAGCCTGCGCTCAGTAGTGGGCGGCTCGTTTGAGCTAATGATGTATGCTGACCTAGTGAAACGCAGAAAGGGCATGTCGAACCCTCGGTTTTTTATGTAAGCGAGCGAAGCACGCAGGGCGGATTTTCTGCAGGTGAAGTATTGCCCACAGTAAGGTTAAAAAGGAGAGAAACAGTTGCGGCTTTTTCAAATATTAATGTGCGCCGAAAGTTGCTCGTTGAGTCGAGTGCAATGCGGTCTGTCTAGATACTTTGCAGCGCTTTTCATTATGTAGGCTGCAGAGCAATCCTAATTTTCTCATGCTCAGCAAGCAACTGGGTAAAATTCTGAGAGCCATCTAGGATGGCCTGGTAATTTTGACGCGTTTCGTTCGCCAGTATCTCACATATGAACATTTAGCCAGGCATCGCGCATTGCCAATGATGATGTTCACGAGGTGCCCAGCGTGATAAAAAAGATGGATTCTCGCGTGCATGCTCACGAGTAAGTATTTTAAGGGATTAGCATATTCGTAGCCTGTGAGCACTTGCCGTACTGGTATTGTTTTACCAGATTGACGAGGGTCAGGTCAGATAACGCCCATCGCATAGGCATTTGAGCAGGAGCCGCGTGCGATCTTACTAAAAGGGCGCGGCCAATTCACAGGGGTCTGCTAGTTGGACATGTTGTTTTTGTTTTTTAACAAAAACTGAGCCGCCGGCAGCCCGAATGCGGCACTTCAGCTGCCTCCAATGCAGCACGTTTTGTCGTTTCTGCCCTTCTTTGCGCGCAGCACTTTCGTCGAAAAACGAGCGCCCTTGGTAGAGAATTCCCTAAAATGAAATAGAAGAGCCTCACCTTGTACAAGATGAGGCTCTCGCCTTGTGGCGGAGGCAGGAGTTGAACCTGCGACCTTCGGGTTATGAGCCCGATGAGCTACCAGCTGCTCCACTCCGCGCTATTGCGCGGCAAAGATAAGCTAAATGAAGAAATGATGAACAAGTTTCTTTTTCATTTTTTAAAGAAGAAATAAGACTGTTGCCTGTATGGAACCGCGCGCTTGGCTTTCCTACCATCTTTATCCGCTAGAAACGCTGGACGTATTCCTCATTCGAGCAGTTCGTCCTTTCTTGGAACAGTACGTATGGCCATATCAGGGAGCGCGCGCCTTTTTTATTCGCTATGCAGACGAACGCGGTTTCCACATTCGTTTGCGACTGTACGGAGAGTCTTCGTGGAAAGAAACTGTCCCTCAAGCAGTGCACGAGTGGTTTACAGGATGCAAAGCAATAGAGGAGGTCGCCTACCAGCCCAACAAAGAGGTTTTTCGCTCGGCAGAAGCGCTTTACTGGGGCGAAGAGCATTTTCACCTTTCCTCCCGTGTAGCGCTGGAGCGCATGCGCCCTCCCTACACTTACGGCGATGCGCTTTTCGATGCTATGCGTTTGCATGTGATAGCAGCTTACGCAGCAGGATGGAGCCGAGAGCAGGCGTCCAATTATTTCAATCACTTATGCGAGCGCTGGGCTTTGCTTTTCATTCAGCCTGCCGAGACGAACAACGGTACCCCTGAGCAGTGGATTGAAGACCTGAAAAAGCTTTTTGAGGAACACTTTCGCCCGCAGCAAGAGGATTTACGCTTCGCAGTAGTCGAGTTGTGGAAGGCTATTCAGAAGAATCGCTTCGACACCCACCAACCGGAATGGTTGCGCTGGCTTCGAGGAAACGAGCTTATCTTCTCCAAACTAGGCGGTGGGTTAGAAAGTACTCTGCCCACTCTCATCCATTTGACAAATAATCGTCTGGGTATCAATAACGTAGACGAGCCATACTTGGCTTATGTATTGTCCAAGGCCTTGTAAAGGAGGAGCTTCTAGTCGAAGCGGCGCTTGAAAAACCACGTATCATCGTTGAAAGTGTAGCCCAACATGATGCGGATGTAGGTTTCTCGAATGGGAGTATTCCACCCTAACCGCCCAAATTCGAAAGAGGTCTGCACGAAAGACGTCTGTTGACGCGGCAGAATAAGCGGAAAACCAAAACCAAAGGATAAGCCGAGGTCGTTGAGTTGGTTAACCCCCACAACTCGAGGGTCTTGCCGATAGTAAAGGCCAAAGCGATAGCGCACGCGGCGCATGTAATACTTATATGAAATGTGGTCAGGAATATACTCTAGCCCTGCAGCAACCTCCACAATGTTGCGAAAGTCGGCATCATTTGAACGGGCAGGGTTTTCGAAGACAGCCCAACCTTCATAGGCAAACTCAGCCCCCAAGCGCAATTTGTTAGCTTGTACGTACTGTATGCCGATGCGCGCAGCGTTAGGTAAAGTAAGCGCATAGGGCTGCTCTTGCTCAAAGAGCAACGTGTCGGCGCTAATGTACTGCCCACTGGGCTGGCGTCCACGATGGCGAATGAAAAGGCGGTCGGCGTTGCTATTCAAGCGCCGCTGGGTTCCTGCTGTAAGCCCTACAGAAATCCATTTTTTGGGCATTGTAGAGTCCGTCTCCAGATATCGGAGTACAAAATCGTGCTGAACGCCAATTTTCCACGTAAGGCCGCTGATGTTCTGTTCGTTTCGGCGCGTACTAATAAAGGTGGGAAAGGAATCACTAAAGGCGGTAGAGGACTCAAAAGCATTTTTTCCGAAAATCCAACTCAGGTCTATTCCGACAGCGGTATGTTTATAGCGCAACCCGTGGCCCCATGAAAGTCGGTAGGTACCGCCGCTGCCCTTAAACTCATTGACCAGCCGGCCCAATTCAGGGATGGTATCTGTTGTGGAGATATTGTAGCCCACTACAGTATTGGGCATCAGCGCTATCCCCATACCGTAGTACCAGGGCGAGCGTTCGCGGTCGAGAATGTCGTTAATGATGTTGCGAAAAGGAAAGCCCAAGGCCAGGTAGGCCATGTTACCCGTCCAGGATTGCTGAGCAGCGAGAGAAGACCGATAATTGCTGTATTTTGCATACGCTCCTCCTTCGAAGGTGGCTACGCGCAAAAAAGCATACGAGGCTGGATTAAAGGGATTGAGGTGGTAAAAATCGTGAAAAGCAGCTGTTTGGCCAGCGAACCCTGCTTGAGCAGCAAAGAAAGGGTGCACCGGGTCTCCCAACCCATAGCGCGAGTACGGCGAGTTAAGTTTGGGTTGTGCCCATCCTGCGCCAGCTCCGATGAAGGAAATTAAGAGTGCTATCAATGAAAAACTTTTCATAAATAACGTTTTAGAGCAGGTGCTTAAGGTTGACCTTGCTGAGTTGTATGGTAGTGGAGCAAATAATTGAGTCCGTACAAGGTAAGATGTGGTTCTACGGGTAAGTCAAATGGCAACACAGAGCGAAAAAAGGTTGCATCGCCGCCAGTGAGGATTACGGTTAAATTAGGAAACTGCTGGCGAAAGAGCCGAACGAAACCCTCAATCTCCAACGCAGCACCGCGCAGAGCACCGTTTTGAAGGGCAGTTATGGTACTGTGGCCAATAGCAGTAGTGGGCATCTCCAGCGAGGCAAGAGGCAACTGGGCAGTGAAGACATGCATGGCTTTTAGGCGCATTGAGGCACCTGGAGCAATGTTGCCACCTAAATAAACTCCCTCCGCAGAGAGGATGTCGTATTTGATGCATGTTCCACAGTCAATGACTAGACAGTTTTGAGCGGGCCACAAAGCATATGCCCCTGCTACGGCGGCAATGCGGTCTCGACCTAGGGTATGCGGCGTATGGTAGGCAATGCGAAAGGGCAGTGATGTGCGATGAGTAAGCTCCAACCAAACGTTTGCCTGCTGCCTCAATTGCTCAATCCAGGCTTCTTCAAGAGGAATTACTGTTGCCAAAACGATGCTCCGCACTCTAGCATTAGCGGCATACGCCACCAATTGAGGCCACTGGTCCGTATTCCAGAAGTTCACCTCTTTACATACATTATCTGCAAAGAGCCCACTTTTTATTCGCGTGTTGCCGATATCAAGCACGAGCGTCATAGTCGGCTATCAGAGGGCAAAAGGATGCCGCGAAGGTATGCCGAAAAAATGGGGTACTTCATCCTCTGCGCCTCTGCTTATGCGAAAGTTCTTAGAGCGACGGCCGTAAGCTCAGCCTAGGTAAGAACGCAGCGCATTGCGGTTGTAAACTCGGCGCAAACGCCGCAAAGCGCGCTCCTTTATCTGACGAACGCGCTCGCGCGAAAGGCCAAATTGTTCTGCAATCTCGTCTAATGAGAGCGCTTTTTTGCCAACTAGCCCGTAAAAGGCGGAAATAATCTCCATCTCGCGCGGCGAAAGCGCTGCCAAACCCAGCGCAACCTCTTCGCGCAGCGATTCGACCATAAGGTCAGTTTCTGGGTTGAGTACATCCTCATCTCGCAAAACGTCAAGCAGGGTTCCCTCGCTGTCTTCACTGCCCGCCAACGGTGCATCAACCGAAAGGTGCCTGTTGTTTGCTGCTAGCAGAGTTTCCACTTCGGTCACTGACATATCCAGCAGGTCGGCTAGCTCTTGCGCCGTCGGTTCGCGTTCGAAGGTTTGTACGAACGAAGCATGTGCCTCGTGCACCTTGTTGTATGCACTCACTCGGCTCATCGGCATCCGTACTAGTCGACTGTTTTCAACAATTGCCTGCAAAATGCTCTGCCGGATCCACCACACCGCATAAGAAATGAACTTGAAGCCACGTGTCTCGTCAAAACGATGGGCTGCCTTGATCAAACCAATATTTCCCTCGTTAATCAGATCTGACAAACTTAATCCCTGGTTCTGGTATTGCTTGGCCACCGAAACTACAAAACGCAAGTTAGCTTCCGTCAACTGATGTAAAGCTTCTACATCGCCTTCCCGAATGCGGCGAGCAAGTGCTACCTCTTGTTCAGGCGTAAGCAAAGGAATCTTGCTGATTTCATGAAGATAGCGCTCTAAAGCCTGGCTCTCACGCGAGGTAATCTTGTGGGCTATCTTAAGTTGACGCATAATACGAGCGATGTTTTAGAGCAAAGCGCATCGAACAGGCAACAGCGGACTGGTAAAGTTGCAACAACTTCGTTTTTTAAAAGA
Organism: Saprospiraceae bacterium; assembly: GCA_025055285.1. Lineage (GTDB taxonomy): Bacteria > Bacteroidota > Bacteroidia > Chitinophagales > Saprospiraceae > M3007. The sequence continues at coordinate 46,106 of JANWXM010000011.1, read as the reverse complement.
ACAAAAGACTTGCTAATTTTTAGCACCGAGTTGGAAATTTGTTGCGGGTGGCTACAAAACTACTAAGCCTTGAACGCTTAGAAATAGTGTAACTTTACTCAGGCAAATGGGACGATGGCTAGCCTTTCCATAAAGTTTCGGTACCCGAAAAGCAGCATTATTTCACTATGTAAACGATTAGTGCTTCGTTATCCGAAGGCAACTGTCCTCACGGTAACGTTAATTGGAGTATGGTTTTTTTGTTTGCCACGCCCTCTGTTTGATGCGCCACTATCGGTAGTAGTTGAAGATGAGGAAGGCCATCTTCTCAGTGCGCGTATTGCTGCCGATGGGCAATGGCGCTTTCCACCCACGTCTCTGCCAGAAAAATACGTTACTTGCGTAGTAGCCTTTGAAGATAAGCGTTTTTGGTATCATCCCGGTGTAGACCCAATTAGCTTAGGACGCGCGCTATGGACTAATTTGCGAGAAGGGCGCACCATCAGCGGAGGCAGCACATTGACCATGCAGGTTATTCGGCTGGCGCGCGGCAATCCGCCTCGTACCCTGTGGGAGAAGTTGGTGGAAATATTCATGGCCACGCGTTTAGAATTGGCGTATTCAAAGCGGGAAATCCTAAGTCTCTATGCTGCCTATGCACCTTTTGGCGGAAATGTCATAGGATTGGAAGCTGCTTGTTGGCGCTACTTTGGCAAAGAGCCTGAAGCGCTTTCATGGGCTGAAGCGGCGATGTTGGCGGTATTGCCCAATAGCCCGGCGCTCATTCATCTGGGGCGAAACCGGCAGCGATTGCTCGAAAAACGCAATCGCCTGCTTGAGCGCTTGCGCCAGCAGGGGAAGATTTCTGACGAAGCATGCGCCTTGGCCAAAGAAGAGCCCTTGCCCCAAGCACCTATGCCGTTGCCCAACTTAGCGCCCCACCTCCTCGACCGATTAGTCAAACGCCTGCCTGCGCGTACCGGCGGCCGATTTCGCACGGCCATTCGCCATCATTGGCAACGCCAGATAACTGAAATTGCCGCTCGATGGCAAGCGCTTTATCGCGGCAATGGCATCCACAATTTGGCCATTGTCGTCGTGGAGGTCCCTTCCGGTCTAGTGCGCGCCTACGTAGGAAATGCTCCCAACGCCGGTGTCGAACACGGCGAACAAGTAGACATCGTCAGTGCTCCACGCAGTACAGGTAGCATCCTCAAACCCTTCCTATACGCTATGGCCCTAGAAGAAGGGCTTATCTTACCTCATAGTTTGCTTGAAGACGTGCCCATGCAAATGGGCCGTTATCGGCCCGAAAATTTTCGAGCCGATTACGATGGTGTTGTGCCTGCTCATCGCGCCCTAGCACGCTCTCTAAACGTGCCCTTTGTTCGCTTACTTCAAGACTATGGAGTGGAAAAATTTCACTTCGACCTTCAGCGGCTCGGGCTCACCACTTTTAATAAGTCTCCCAGTCACTACGGCCTTTCGCTCATTCTGGGTGGAGGAGAGGCTAACTTACTCGAAGTGACAAGTGCTTATGCTGGCATGGCTCGGCGCCTAGGGGCATGGTACGACCGCAGTGGTCAATACGATGCGTATGATTTCCGCGCAGCTGAGTTATTGGCTCAGGTGCCACAACCTCGCCCGCGTTTACAAAAGCAGCCTAACGGGCCGGGAGCTGCCGCCCTGTGGTTTGCTCTTGAAGCCATGCAGCGCGTAGAACGACCTTCTGGCGCCGGTGAATGGGAAGTCTTCCAAGGAAGCCGTCGCGTAGCTTGGAAAACAGGCACCAGTATTGGCTTTCGCGACGCTTGGGCTATTGGCGTTACACCTCAGTATGCCGTGGGTGTGTGGGTAGGCAACGCCGACGGTGAAGGGCGCCCGGGGCTTATTGGTGTAGAAGTTGCCGCTCCAGTGCTCTTCGACGTTTTTGACCTCCTACCCTACGACAACCAATGGTTTGAGCCGCCCTATGACGATATGACTCGCGCAGCTGTGTGTCGGCAAAGCGGCTATCGCGCGGGCCCATACTGCGAAGCGGACACAAACTGGATACCGCTTAAAGGCTTAATGGCACCTACGTGCCCTTATCATCAACTCCTACATCTATCGGCGGACGGCCAGTGGCAGGTAAACAACCTCTGCGCCTCGATGACCGAAATGCGTCATCAACCTTGGTTTGTGCTGCCACCCCTACAAGAGCACTACTACACGCGGCGAAACCCGAGTTATTGTCCTCCTCCGCCTCTTCGCCCCGACTGCCCGTTACAGCCAAACACCGAGGCGCATCGGCCCATGCAATTTATCTATCCGCGCGATTTGCGACGCATCTACGTGCCCATCGACTTAGACGGGCAGCCTAGCCGAGTAGTCTTCCAACTGGCCCACCGACGCCCAACTACCCAGGTGTTCTGGCATCTAGACGGCGAATACTTAGGCGCTACACGCCATTTTCATCAAATGGCCCTCCTTCCGCCTGAAGGTCGACATGTGCTTACTGTCGTAGACGAGAACGGCTATCGCATCGAGCAGCCATTTGAAGTGCTGAGTCGTCAAAAACGCCCCAACTAAAAACGCACTAGGCGATGCACTGCGCGCCCTGTTGAAGTTTCTACGGCGAAGTACAGCACTCCCGATGCATTCCCTAACTCATGAAATCCTAAGCGAATAGATTGAACGCCCGCCTCGAAAACGCCTGTTTTTTCCCAAAGTAGCCGACCGGCCGCATCGCGAACGCTAAAGACGGCGCGGCCCTCGCGAGGTAGATGTACATACATCCACACGGTTTCCTTGAAGGGATTAGGCCAACTGCTTATTCCTGGTATGGCCTCAACACTGCTGTCCAACAGGTTTGAAAAGCGCAAACGCAAACCTAGGCTCTGGCCTAGGTCATAGGCGCGATAGGCTTCCGCAGGTGTTAGTGCATCCGAAAGCGCTAGACTTTCGCTTAGGCGCCCCGAACGCAGAGCTCGCAAGCGCAGACGAAGCACCGGCTTGCCGCCTCCATCCCAGCTGAACGTTAGCCGACGACCTTTGTCAAACACGGCATAATGCTCAGGAGCAAGACTGCCCTCCGGCAACACCTCCACTAACTCTAGCCCTAACCCTTCTAGTGTCCCTTGAATACCTGCCACCTCCTCGTTGGCGCGCAAGGCAACTACCACTTCTTCTCCAGCATTTAGCCACTGATCTTCGGCCTCTAAATATAGCAATTGGCGCTCTCCCAAATACTCATTTTGCAGACTAAACTTGGCGCTGCCGTTGGCATCTCCAACTTTTATGATAATGAAATTGAATAAGATAGAGTCCGACGAATGAATTTTTTCGGGAAATGGTGGTGAAAAAGGATTTGCTGGATTGGGAAAAACGTAGCTAACAGGCACGAATCGCCACGAGGGCGAATTAGGCAACTCAGTATACAGGCCTAAAATCAGTTTGCGCAGCTCTAAGAGGTCAAAAGTCGTCACCGTGCGCGAGCTATTAGCATCGGCAGCGATGATGCGGTAAGGCGTAGGTAAAGGTTCCAAGTTGAGGATGTGCCGATTAATAAGAAGTAGGTCTAGGGTAGTTACTCCTTTGACAGGGTTTTCCTCATAGAAAGGCTGCACCGTAAACGTCGAAGCAAAAGGGATGAGTATGGAAAATTCTCCATTGGAGTTGGTGACGTCATACTCCGTTATGGGGTTTTGCAGGGGAGAAGAGCCCGTTAGTTCGACAATGACGCCAGGGACACGCTCTCCAGCTTCTGTGCGGATATGTCCTGTAATAGTTTCCTCAGCAGGCGCGCAGAGATAGGGCGGATTACCTACTTGAATAGTTTGTGTACAGGTGGTTTCATTGCCACACCTATCTTCGACAACCCATTCGATGCGATGAATGCCGCGCGGCAGTTTGGGCAGAACGAAACCGGGCTGTCCTCCTTCCCGCCAGACCAATTGCACCCGCAGCGTATCGCCATCCTTATGGCGGTGGATATCGAATCGGTATTTATCCATGGATGGCTTACTTCTGTGGTCGAATACCACAGGCGTTCCCCCTGAATAATTAGGTTGGTGAATATTATTGTACAAAACTATACCCGGAGACACTGCCTCGTAGGAGGCTAATACTGTCTCCACTGTTTGATTGCCGTCTAAGTCCAAGAATAAGCGCCACTGAACAACTAGGTCACTTCCTTCGCAATCATCTATTGCCGAAATGGAAATCTTGGCTTCAGCTTCGCACAGGTCTAAGTTTTTGAACACCCACAGGTCTTTGTTGTCCCACGTAACGTCAGGGAATACATAGGTCTCGGGTGAGCACACGATACTGGGTGATGTTTGATCAACGACCCAGATGTATTGCTCATAGGAGTAGCCGTTGCCATCGGGGTTGTAAAAGGTGCTGTAATCTGTGGGAATGTGGCCTGGCTGCACTGCTATTTTCGTAGAAGTGAATCCAGCAGGAGCGTTGGGCGCCGATACGAGAGGGCCTTGGCGGTTGTTGATGTGCTCGCGAATTGGGTTTGGCTGCGGATTGGGCACTACCACAAGTGGTTGATTAGGGTCGTGCGTACAGCGATTGTAAACTTTCCACTTGCGCACGATATCGTAACAGGTAGAGAAACTAGATCTTCGTTCGTCAGTGTACTCTATGACAACATCCTCGCAGCCGAAGCCAGTAACAATAGGTGCCTCGTTTAGAAGCGAGGAGCAGTCCGAAACAATGAGGTCGTTTGGAAATTTGACGAAATAAGTAAAGTCAGCCTCTGCTGTTATTTGTTGGGTGCATTGGGCACTATTGCCCTGTCTGTCAAAAACTTGAAAAATACGCAGCAATGTTCCGCTGCCGCAATTCCAACTAAAGTTTGTCGTATCTAAGACCTCGACGAGAGAGTCTACGCCACAGGAGGGAATTGCCCGGCCATAGCTTTTCAGGCTGGGGTCGAAATTAGCGCAGTCTATCGTCACATCGGCCGGAGCCTGACAACTTGGCGGAAGATGATTTACGATTTCGATACGACTCTGGCACTGAGAATAATGGCCGCTTCCAAGGCTATCGGGCACTGGACCATGGGGCACTGTAGCATCGTATACCCTCAGGGTAGCAACAAGCGGAGCACCTGCATCGAAGCAGCATACGCGCAGGGAGTCGTCCCAGCGCTGAAGCGTGTCGCAATTAGAGAGAGAAGAGAGCCGCACTTTAAAGTGCACGGGTCGGCAGTCGTCAGAAGAGCCATCGTCGAGAGATTCGGCAGGTATTGACGCCTGTCCATTATCATCTAAGTAAACGGTAATTAGCGAATCACATAAAGCGATAGGCGGCTGTTGGTCGCGGACATCCAGAGCGAAGGCGCACGTGCTAACGTTTCCGCAAGCATCGTAAAGGAGGAGGGTCATGGGCAATGGGCCAGTAGTCAGGTTGGCCAATTGGCCAAAGGTAGCTAGGGTATCGAAACGCAGCGTGTCGGCGCCGGCAAAGTCTGTCAGCTCTGCCACGAGTGAGTCTGTTGCTGTCCATTGGAGTACAGCGCGCACTACGGGCGAGCAAAGATCGATAACGACAAAATCGGGCAAGTCTATTGTTCCCACGCAACCGGTGTCTAGCAAAGTCGCTCCTACGATAGGCGAACAAACAACGCTAGGGCCCTGCCTGTCGGCAAGTTCGACCACTTGCTCCCCTACAAACGGTTCAGCGTTAAGGTCGTTAAGCCTACAGGTGTCTCGCACTGTCCAAAGACGCGTTAGCAGTCGAGAGCTGCCGCACAACGACTGTTCTGAGTCTGCGTACTCTACTGCTAGGCCGCACGTGGCATTTGTGCGGAGAGGATATTGCCGCGTACCCACCTGAAAATAAGGCCAGCCTAACACGTCAGGGCTTCGAGAACTCGTGCAAGAAAGCGTAGTATCCTTAGGTAATTGCACTTCTTGTACTGTGCGCATGCGTTTGATCACTTGCACACAAGTGGCAAAATTGCCGTGTGCATCCACTACTGTCCAAAATCGTTGAATGACACCAGCAACTCCAACAGAGTCGCATGGATAGTCGCGGCGCACATCAGTAAACAGGATACTCAAGTCGCCAGGGCAACCCTCAAAGAGGGCAGGATAACTGCTCGTGAGGCCTAGCGAATCGCGCAAAAATAAAGGAGTAAGTTGCTCAACTGGGACGATACACGGCACCTCTACAGTAGGGCATAGGAGCCGTGGGGGCACAGTATCGCGTACGTCTTCCACTTGAGTTAGACATTCAGCGCCGATAAGGCTGTCGCGCACTGCCAATGAAAATGTTTTCCCCAAGTCCTCGGCGTCGAAGATGGCTGGCACGCGCGTCGCCGGTAGCCCTAAGATAGATGTACCCAACTTGTCTGGACACGTGTAGTAGCCGTCGCTTAACAACTCTTCGCCGCGCGGCGCAGCAATGCACTGTGGCCCTAGGTAAATGACTATTTTTTCCGGGCACTCCAATGGCTCTGGAGCGGGTTTAACGTGCACCGTAAAAGCACAGTTAACAGAGTAACCTGCGGCATTGGAAGCCGTGAAAACGTTCTGTGTGAGCCCTGGCGGAAAAGCAGCCCCAGAGGGCAGTCCCCTTAATTGCGTGGCCGTTAGCGAATCAACTCCGTCAAAAGCAAATACTTCGTAAACGTATTCTGCATCACAAGCGCCCTTAGCTAAGAACAGGACCGTATCAGAAGGGCATACAATTACTGGGCCAATTGTATCTCGCGCTGCATATGAGGTATGAAAACACGCTGAATTAGGGGAATGTGCGCACAATTCGTGAGAAGAAAAAGCGCTGAAAGCGAAAGCGCACAAACAGGCGGGCAACCATCGGTTCATAGAGAAGCACTTCTTTGTTTTATCCAACTAGACTGGTGAAGAGGGCAGGATTAAGCGGTCAACTGCCGAGCACCACCGCGAAAATCAGGCCAAAAGCAATACCCCCTTTAGCGTAACTCTTCAAATTTGCTCAAAAGTAACCAACGTCTTTGCTGCTCGTTCACCGCGGAAAGATCTTTAGCTCTCTGTACCCGGTCGAGTCATCGAGCTCGCGTCGAAATTCTAGTTCAATACCTTCCATGACGGCAATTTCAGCGGTGGTATACACTATATTTCCGTCGAGCAAATGGCCGCCTATAGTTCGTCCCTGCTCATCGGAAAGAGCGATGTGAAAATGGCCACCTGCCTGAGCATGAAACGTGCCCACCAGCGAGACGATTTCGTATCTTCCTTCTAAAACGGCTCCTTCGTTCTGGTCAGCAAAGCGTAGATGGGCGCGTCGGAGACTACCTACGCAGGTAACCACACACCCTGCAAGCAACTGGTGTTGACGAGCAAAAGTTAGCAATGCCTGCCTTAGGTCTTGATCCGGTTTTACTCGAAGCGCATACATGCGAACAGAACTGCCCCCGCCCTTGCACAGCCCACGTCTGCTCTTGGGCGACAACAGAGAAAATACAGATTTCCAAAAAGTTTTTCGCATACTTTTCATGGCCAAAATTCCTTAAAAGCCGCCTCAATGTACGCCTTTGGTAAAATCACAGATAAAGCCCTAGGCCAGAGTATAAACAAGGAAGCCCTATGTTTTAGACGAAACATGGCACTATTCTCTCTAAAGAAGCAGGACTGCAACGCCCTCTTCAAGAAAGCCTCTACTGCTTAGCCCTTGATAAAGAGAGTTCAACTATTGCCAATAGGGCTTTTTCAGACACATGGCAAAGACCTCATCTTTATCCTTGTTCGAGCGCAAGCAGCAAACACTCTTATCTTTACCGGTAGAAATACTCTTACAGCAATGAGTTGAGCTGTTGCCGTAGAAACGAAAAAACAAGGCGCGTTATCCCTATGCGTAAAAAAGTAGCGCGGCGCATTGTCATCTTAACAGGAGCAGGCATATCGGCGGAAAGTGGACTAGCCACTTTTCGCGATCCAGAGGGTATTTGGGCAAAGTATCGCCTTGAGGATGTTGCCACTCCAGAAGGGTGGTATAAAAATCCAGAATTGGTATTAGATTTTTATAATGCGCGGCGTCGCCAGTTGCTTCAAGCTAAGCCAAATGCCGCTCATTATGCTTTAGCAGACTTGGAAGCATTCTTCGAAGAGGTACATATCATCACGCAAAACATAGATGATTTGCACGAGCGCGCCGGCAGCACGCGCGTGCTTCATCTGCACGGAGAGTTGCGCAAAGTGCGCTCGACGCATTACCCTGAACTCGTATACCCGTGGGATGGGGACCTTCACTTAGGTGATTGCTGTGAGCGCGGCGCGCAGCTGCGCCCGCACGTTGTGTGGTTTGGCGAAGAAGTTCCCCTACTGCCACACGCCGCTGACCTAACGCAAAAAGCCGATGCATTTGTCGTCGTAGGCACGTCGTTGGCCGTTTACCCCGCCGCTTCGCTAGCCATCTACGCTCCGGAGGACATTCCATCGTATTACGTAGACCCCAACCCCCAACTCACTTGGGAAATGCGGCGCTTGCGGCGCTTAAAGGTGGTCTCCAAACCAGCCACACAGGGAGTGCCTCTCGTAGTAGATGAGCTCAAAAGATATTTTAACGTTGAAGTATAAGCGCTGCTCTCATGAAAAAGATAGCCTTTCTCTTCGGCCTTGCTCTGGGCGCGTGGCAATGTCAGAGCCAATCGCCCAATTATGCCTCTTCTCTTGTCCTCAACGAGCAGTACACTGTGCGCTTACTCGATAGTGCTCAGGCAGCCTCTGTGCTTGCATTGGATACAATAGACCGCTTCTTCGAGCGCGTCACTGCAGTGGAAATGTCGATTCAGATGAAAAAACAACTCCTACCAGGCCAAACGCGCGCTGACCTCTTACCCGCTTTTAAAGAGTATATACAACGCGACGCGTCCTCCTTTACTGCCGAGGAAGTTGCCTTCCTGACCGACATCCTACAGGAAATGGGGCAAACGGCCCGCAACGCCTCCCTCGACATTTTTCCTGACACCCTCTTACTCGTTAAAATTAAAGGCAAACCCTACGGACCTTCAGTATACTATACCCGTCAAAACGCTATTATCATTCCACAAGACGTCCTGCAATTGCGCCGTCGGCAGGATGTCTTGAATACCCTGTATCACGAATTGTTTCATATCTATTCGCGCTTTCACCCGCAAAAACGCCTACGCCTGTACCGACGCATCGGCTTCGAACCCATCGGCCTAGACCGCCTAGAAATCCCTCGATCTCTCTCTGAGCGCCTCCTGCACAATCCCGATGGTGTGGATTTTGCCCAAAAGATTACGCTCCGTGCCGACGACAGAATTATCGAGGCCATACCCATTCTCTATGCCAACGAGCCAGGCTACGCACCGGAAAAGCAACTATTCTTCGCGTACTTAGAATTCGGCCTGTTTGAAATTATCCCTCAGGCTACAGGCCAGTGGTACGTACGCACAGGCGAAGATGGTGTGCGCAGCACACTTGACTTGAAAAAATTGCCCGATTTCTATCGCCAAATCGGCGACAACACCACTTACATCATCCATCCAGACGAAATCTTAGCCGATAATTTTGCCCTCTTGTTGGCCTCTAAGAAGCATGCCGGTGTCTTAAGCCGCCTCTCGACAGAGGGTCAACGTCTAATTAGAGACATCGAGACTATCCTACGCAATTAAATCATTAATTATTCAGCAGCTTGAGTGTACCAGCTATTGGAGCGACCCTGAAACCCAGTCTAAAATTTGTTCAAAAAACTGCGGCAACAAAGCCGGTTTTAAAAGAATAGGAAAAAGAAAGCCAAAGAGCGCGCCATAGAAATGAGCTAGATGGTCGATCCCATCGCCTCCGCGTTGCGCTGCATGCGAAGAGTACCACAGGTAGAACACGCCAAACAGCACGCCTGGAATGGGTATGGGAATAAACATGAGATACAAATTGAGCGTGGGATCAAGCAATATGGCCGCAAATAGCACCGCCGATGTAGCACCTGAAGCACCAATACTAGCAAAGTAAGGTGAGCGCCGATAGCGATAGTACGTTGATAAAGAAGCTGCTACAATGGCCATTAGATAAAAGATTAGATAAAGCAGCGGCCCTATCTCGGGAAAGGAGTACTTAAACCAGACCTCTACCCACTTGCCGAAAAAGTATAGGGTAATCATATTAAAGGCAAGATGTAAATAATTGACATGAAGGAAGCCACCAGTGAGCAGGCGGTAATATTCGCCGCGTTGAGCCTCGGCATACGGCCAGTGCTTGAGGCGATAGAGAAGGTCAGGATTAGAGAAAGCCCACATGGAGATGAGGACAGTAGCGCCGATGAGGAGATAGGTAATAGGCATATTCATTCGTTGTGATACGGTTCGTTGCGAAGGATGGTCATGGCGCGGTAGAGTTGTTCGAGCAAAAAGAGACGCACCATTTGATGCGGAAACGTCAGACGGCTTAGGGCGAGCTGAGCATTGGCACGATCGTAAAGGTCAGAGGAAAAACCATAAGCGCCGCCAATGAGAAAAATTAACCTGCGAGCAGGCATTTGTAAGCATTGCTGAAGCCAATGAGCCAATTCAACGGAATTAAACAGAAGGCCGCGCTCGTCTAACAGAATGAGATAGTCGTCGGGATGTAATTTTGCCAACACAACGGCGCTTTCCTGCTGCTTGATATATTGAGGGCTATGATGCTTGACTTTGGGGGCAGGTAGGGTCTGCCAGACGAAAGGCAGATAGCGGCTCAAGCGCTGTTCATAATGGCTAATGCCAGTTTGGAGATAAGTTTCTGTGGTTTTACCGATGGCCCACACTTCCAATTTCATGCGCTATTCAGAGGGGTCTGGAATGATGAAAACAGGTCGCTGGGATTTTGGAAAGGCTTCAGCTAGCCCCTCAGCTAAGGATGTGCGTTCGGGAAACTGGTCAATCAAGGTTTGGGCGATTTGAATGGCCAGCATGCGTTGACCTTTCTGCGCTAGCGCAGCTACATATTGGCGGGCATATTCAACGGGCTGTTTGCCAAAGTGGTCTGTTAAGTAGCGGCCCAAGAGGTCTGCATACATTTCTCGCACAAAGTCAGGGCGGCAAGGCAAGAACAGATCCTCATATTGTTGAAGCATATCTAAGTTAGCGCATTCGCGCAACAAGCGAGCAAGGGCATCAATCTCTCCCTCTTGCGCGAGAAGAGTTGCGGCCTTTTCCCACGCCTCTTGAGCGTACAACTGAGTTAAGAGTTGTTCGCGTTCGGCGGGCCAATGTGCGCCGCTGACACGTCGCAATTGTTCTAGCGTTTGCTCATCACCCTGTCGGCAAAAGCGCTGACGGAGGAGGGCAGCCAAGTAGAATTGGTTTTCGCTGCGCTGGGCCGCCTCGACCAAAAGGTTCTCTAGCACTATTTGCTGGCGCCCTGGTAAAGATGCTTTCTCTAAGAAAACCATGCCCGCAGGCAGAATGGCTGAGTGATAGCCCAATCGAGCTAGGGTATGCAAGACAGCAAGAATGCGCTCAGCTTCATCGAGATGTACCTCTAAAATGCGTCGGAGTATGTCGTACTGACCGCGCTCGGCGAGTGCAGCACCATATGAGAGTAATACAGGAGTAGGAATAGGATAGGCTGCCTGGTCAAAATGTCGCCGAAGATATAAGTAATTGTTTTCATCAGTAGCCGAACGAGCTAAGAAAAGCAGCGTATCGGGAAGGAGTTCCTCCGGAAAGGGGGCCAGAACGAACAGGTCAGCCAACAGGCGGTATGCCTGCTCGTGTTGTTCAGGCGTCAGTTGCTCGAGGTCTGTCAAGCGATGCAGGGCTTGGCGGCAGTAAGCTAGCCATTCGCTGCGTTGAGGAGGTGCTGCAAGAGCAGCGCGACTTGCCAAGTGCTTCAGCACGGTCATGCTGATGCGAAAGGTATTTAGCGGCTGGTCGGCGCGAGCCATTAGCATATCTAGTGCTAGGCGAGCGCGGCGCATCTCGGCTGGGCGTAGGGCGCGGTCGTGGCTATCAGGAGGGAAAGCCGAGGTCAACACTGCTTGAAAAAGATCCTCTGTGTCGGAAAGAACGTTGGCAAAATGCGCCTTCAACGCCAGGGCAAAGTTGGCATCTCGCTCAGCGTATTTTCGGACAAAGGCGACCAGATCCCCAATATCGGCCCTGGCCAAAATATTGCCTACGTTCAGGCGTCGAGCACGCGCCTCTTCTTGCGCACGAGCCTGGGCTTCGCGTTCTAGAGCTTTCTGGGCTAAGTATTGCCGGATTTTGACCAGGGCAGCAGCTATATGCGAGCACATAAGGCGACGGCCCTCCTCCCAACATTCGCAGGCAAAGGCCTTCACCTTGCTTGGCGTAATAATTACTTCGGCTTCCACCTGATGATCGCCGTCTACCACCGTAGCAACCCAAAAGTGGCGCTCCAGCTCTTGCAGGCGCCGAACTGCCTGCGCTCGCAGCAACTGCTCTGCTCCTTCCCACGTGGAGGAAGGAATATAGCGTTCGAAATCGTTCAGCCTCAGTTTACGCACGATAGCGCAATGATCAGTGATTTCTTTCGATAGATTGCCATTAAATGGCAAATTTATATTTAAGACGCGCTCATCAAGCACGTCTACGTGATTCTAAACATGAAAAATGGTTCACGACGCATTCGCACATTATTCTGAGGTGGCATTATAGGTCAAAAACACGATGAACCACCCGGAAGAAGGTGGTTCATGGGTAAACGAGAATGGTGGACCTGGCGGGAGTCGAACCCGCGTCCGGACAAAGCGCCACATCGCTTTCTACATGCTTAGCTCCTGATTCAGGTTTTCGAGCGCGGGGTGGGTTCAGGAGCCAACCAGTCCGCGCCTTAGCCGTTGATGTGTCTCCACGTGGTAACGGCGTTCCACGGGATAGTCCCAGGATACTAGCGATACGCGGCACGATGTGTATGGGACCTCAATCGTGCGGCATAAAGGCTTCCTAATCTGTTGGATTAGGCCGCCATGGCATAGCTGTAGTTGCCATTTATGTTTCGAGCGTTGGTTGATACGGAGACAAACGCTCATGCTCCGGCATGCTTACGATGCAACATTCTTTCCCGTCAAAACCAGATACAGGCCCAATTTAAGCAGCAAAGATAAACACACCTAACTTTCGATCTGTTCAAAACCTCTAAAAAATTTCGACGCGTTTTTCTTCTCTAAGAGCGCTTAGCACCAGGACTATCTTTGCGCGGTTTTAACTATTTTAGACGTTATTAGAGACAATAGGTAACTTTCTTAACATGATAAAAATTGGAATTATTCGCGAAGGGAAGATTCCGCCCGATGCGCGCACGCCGCTTACTCCTCAGCAGTGTCAAGAAGTGTCGGAGCGATTTAGCCTTGAAGTAATAGTGCAGCCCTCTCGAGTTCGCTGCTTTTCTGACGAAGAATACGCCGCTGTTGGAGTACGCGTACAAGAGGACGTGAGCAACTGCGATTTCCTCTTAGGTGTAAAAGAAGTGCCTATCTCGCAACTCATTCCAGGAAAAACCTACCTCTTCTTTTCTCATACCGTAAAAAAGCAACCTCACAATCGCTCCCTGCTTCAAGCTATTCTCGAACAAAAAATCCGATTGATAGACTACGAGCGTCTGACCGATGATAGAGGTGATCGCCTTATTGCCTTCGGTTTTTACGCCGGGCTTGTCGGAGCGCACAATGCCCTATGGACGTACGGGAAACGCTCCGGCTTGTTCACCCTGCCGCGCATGTATCTATGTCGCGACTACGCAGAAGTAAAAACATCCTATTGCAACTTAAAATTGCCGCCAATCCGCATCGTCTTGACGGGCAGCGGTCGCGTGGCCGCAGGGGTCATTCGAAATTTACACGATATGAACATTCGCCAAGTAGCGCCGCGCGATTTTCTTAAAAAAGATTTCGACCGACCCGTCTTTACTCAGCTGTTCCCTCAAGACTACGTTCAACACCGCAGCGGCCCTCGTATCTTCGATAAGGCGCATTTCTATGCACATGGCGACGAGTATATCAGTATCTTTAAACCCTACACGCATTGCACTGACATTTTCATCAACGGCATCTACTATGACCCCAGGGCACCTAAATTCTTTACCTTGGCCGACATGGCCGAAGCAACATTTCGCATTCAAGTTATCGCCGATATCTCCTGCGACCTTGCTCCGCATGGTGCTGTGCCTACGACCATCCGCCCCAGCACTATTGCTGAACCCGTGTACGGCATACACCGCTTCACCGGAAAAGAATGCCCACCTTTTACTCCTGAAGGCATAGATGTTATGGCCATTGATAACCTACCTTCAGAACTTCCGCGCGACGCCTCCGGATTCTTCGGCCAGCAACTAATAGCCAACGTTTTGCCTGAACTTCTTCAAGGATTGGACCGCCCTATCATCCGACGCGCAACGATTGCTGAAGAGGGCCACTTAACGGAGCCTTATCGCTACTTAAGTGACTACGTCTATGAGATGGCATAGGCAAAGAAGATATCAAAAAAGTTCAGGAAAAGGCTAGAAAAAGTCGAAGGAAACTCACAACCTGAAGAAGCCGATTGGCGAAATTTTAACTTTTATAAAAAATTGATATTTAGATCTTTAAAAGACAAATTTTCGATTTTAAAAGGCAAAAACTGGAGATTTGAAAAAGGCAAATCTGTCCCTCAGCTCGGTTGCAAAAGGTTTCACCTTTGCTGCGTCAATGCAGCAAGGAAAACTTCAAGAGAAAGGTTTTCAACCGGCTACAAGGACGCCTCTGGACGAAGACACAACACTTTTCATGAGAGAAAGCTTTTCATGGGCTACGAGGCAAAAGAGCTTTGTAGCCTCTGAGTATTTGATGGCAAGCCGCGGTTAAGCAGTATTAGAGTGTGCTTTAGCCTCCAAGAAAGTTTGCCATAGCCAACTAATACCCATAACGAGCCCACAGCCTAGCGGATTGTACCACAAGTAGGCATCGCGATCAACGCCAAAAAACAAGAAAGAGATAATGGCTTGGGTAATGACAGCGGCCCAGAAAACGGCGCGACCCTTAACTTTTTTTAGAAAGAAAGCCGTGAAAAAGATGCCGAGGATTGTGCCGTAAAAGACCGAGCCGATCATGTTGACGGCCTGAATGAGGTTTTCAAACAGGTCGGCATAAGTGGCAAAGGCGATGATAAAGAGCCCCCAACCTATAGTAAACCACCGCGAAACGCGGAAATAGTGGGTGTCGTCGCGATTAGTTACCAAAGAGCGGCGATAGATATCGGAAACCGACGTGGCCGTCAAGGCACTGAGTTCGGAGGCGGTGGTGCTCCAGGAAGCGCAAAAGATCATGGCTAGCATGAGGCCCGTCAGGCCTGCAGGCACGTGCTGAAGAATGAAGTAGATAAATACAAAGTCTTTGTCTTTAGGGTCTACGTCGGGTCGAGCCTTTTTGATTAGCATTTGCGCTTGCTGATGGAGAGCCTTCTGTTCGGCATCCCAGCGTTGCAGTTGGGCGCGGATGAGTTCAATCTGTTGCGCATTTTCTTGGTCGAAGGAAGCTGCTTTTTGAGATAGAAAGGCCTGCTTGAGGCGAGTGATGCTATCGTTTTGCGCCTCTAACCGTTGAAAAGCAGCTTCGTAGGGCGTTTGGCGTATAGCAGCGCGATTCGCTTCATTGAAATATAAAGGAGCTGGATTAAATTGAAAGAACACATATACCATGACGCCCACTGCAAGCACGAGGAGTTGCATGGGAATTTTGACAAAGCCGTTAAACAGCAAGCCAAAACGACTCTCCTGCAGCGATTTTCCTGAGAGATAGCGCCCAACTTGGCTCTGGTCTGTACCGAAATAGGAGAGAAATAAGAAGGTAGCGCCCAACACGCCTGACCAGACGTTGTAGCGATCGCGCAAGTCAAATGACCAGTCTACTACTCGCGTTTTCCCTACTGCATCGGCAAGCGCCCATGCTTCCGTTAGACCGACGCCTGGCGGCAAACTGTTCAACGCCAGGAAGAAGGCTAAAACTAAGCCGCCCAACATGATGCTCATTTGAAGCTCCTGGGTACGGCTAACAGCTGAGCTACCACCCGACGTAGTATACAAGACAACAAAACCTGCCATCAAGGCATTGGTCATTGCTAAACTCCAGCCGAATACTGCACACAAGATGATGCTAGGTGCATAGATGCTAATCGCTGCTGCCACACCCCGCTGAACGAGAAAAAGTATAGCTGTCAGCGTGCGCATGCGCAAGTCAAACCGGCGCTCCAGATATTCGTAAGCAGTGGTGACACGTAGCCGATAGTATACAGGCAAGACAAACGTCACCAAAAAGAGCATAGCGATGGGCATTCCAAAATAAAATTGGGCAAACTCCATCCCATCGGCAAAACCTTGCCCGGGCGTGCTTAGAAATGTGATGGCACTCGCCTGAGTAGCCATAATACTCAGCCCAATTGTCCACCACGGCAAATCCCGTTTACCTGCTAAAAAGTCCTCACTCGTACCTACATGGCGGCTCTTCCACATGCCGTAGGCCACCACTGCCGACAAAGCTAGGACGAGAACTACCCAATCTACGAACGTCATCGTGAAAGCAACAGAAAAGCGAGAATGAAAAGTACCACAAACAACAGCAGCCAACTATTAAAGCTGATGTTGTTTTCGCGCCAAATATTGAACAGTTTTTCCATGAGAGAGCGCCAGTCTATGTCGCCACCCTTGGGGCTACGAGTAGCAGGTTCATGCACTAGCAGGAAGTATTTGCGATGTCCTTTGCGCACCTGGTCGCCGTGTTTTGTCAACACCATGAAGTCTGAATTTAAAAAACGCAAATCGAACAACTCAACTCTACCCGCTTGCTCCAAAAGCAGAGAATTACTTTCGCCCAGGCGTTTCCACGAGCCTCTCATTACATTACCATCTAGAGAGAGTAGGTACTCACCTCCGCTATTGAAAATGTGCAGGATAGCTTCGTGAAAGCCTTCATCGTCGCGCACTTCTTTCCAGCGCTTGCCTATCCAAAATTTCTCTTCACGGAGATCTTCTCCAAAGGGAATCACTTTGGGCAAAATAAAATCTAGATGCTGGTCTAAGGAGCCCAAATCAGCGGGCAACTCTGCTGCGAAGGTGCGCGATACGTCCTTGAGCGTTTTCCATTGCATCGCTTTTGTGCTTTTTTGGGGTAAAAATCGACATTGCAGCGATATTAGCCGAAATTTCCAACGGAAAAAGGTCTATTTCAAGCAGTAAACATAAACTTTATAATGGTTGTCAGACAGCTTTTCATCGTATTTTCTGGGTTGCTGACCCTCTTTTTTGCGCGTTTACCGGCTTATGCTCTGCGCTTTGAGCAGGGGCAAAATGTGCGAATTGCGCAACCATTTCACGAGGATATCTACATCCTTGGTGGCACTATCTCCATAGAGGCGCCGATTTACGGCGATGTTTGGTGCATAGGCGGCACGGTCATACTCTCCGATACGGTTCAGGGCGATGTCGTGGTGGCGGGTGGCAAGGTTTCTTTGCGCGGCCTAGTTACGGAAACCGTGCGAGTCGCTGCTGGCACACTCACCTTGGCAGGCCAGATTGGAGGAGATTTGCTCATCGTTGGCGGCACAGTCACGACAGAAACTGCTACCCTCGTAGAGGGCAACCTCGCTCTTGCTGGCGGAAACGTTCTTTTGCAGGGAATTGTGCAAGGTGAGGTGAAGGTTGCTTGCGGCACCCTTACCCTGGAGAATACTGTTAGAAAAGACATTTATTTCAACGGCGGCGAACTCTATTTGAATGGCTCTGTAGAAGGCCGCGCTGTGCTTGTGGCAGGAAAAATTACACTAGGCCCTCGCGCTATGCTGAATGAGGAGGTGCGTTATTGGACAGCAGAAGGAGCAATTGCCTTTGACAAAGCCTTGCGGCCGGGAGTCAAAGCAATTTTTGACACTTCTCTGCAAAGGCGCGTTGAACAACCAAATTACTGGCAGCTTGGCTTTTCTTCTTTCGCAACGCTCCTGTGGTATTTGCTAGCAATGCTTGTGCTGTTATGGGTTGGCCATCAGGCTTTTTCAACAGTGTTGAGCAAAGCCGCAAAAATTGCCCATAGAGCACCTGCTCAATCTTTAGGGTACGGATTTCTTTACTTCATCTTGGCGCCCGTAGTCGCTTTTTTGCTCCTCCTGAGCTTGATTGGCATACCCCTGGGCTCTCTTGTGCTGCTTTTCTACCTCCTTTCTCTTTTATTATCCCACGTAGTTACCGCACTTGTAGCTACCCATTGGCTGGCTCAGCAAAGAAACTACTCCTGGCCACCGGCTATATTTTCGCTGGTGGCCCTAGGTATGCTTGTTGTGCTGAGGATAATTGGATTCATCCCCTTCATCGGCTGGGTTGTAAAAGCGCTTCTCGCCTTCGTCGCCTTCGGTGCTATTCTGGCGAGCGCAAGCCTATCTGAGCGCTCATCTTCGTAACAATTTTCGCTCAGACAGTATCAACAGATGCTTAAGGTTCTCTCCCTCAGAAACTTACTGTCCAGCTTCTAGAACGAGATGTTGCTTTTCCCTAATGATTAAAACTTTCCTTCATGAGAAAAACACTCTTTGCTGTTGCTTGCCTTTTCTCCACGTTCTGGATACCTGTCCTTGCACAACCACCATTCGAACCTCTGTTCGGGCCTATCGTGCTAAGCAATGTAGTTTATGGCAAGGCGCTCAACTACAATAATCGCGAGATAGCACTGACGCTCGACGTGTACATACCAGCATTTGGCCGACAGTCTCGCTTTCCCTTGCTAGTAGTCGTACATGGGGGTGGCTTCATAGCGGGCGACCGCAGAGAAATGCAAGGAATTGTACACCATTTTGCCTCTCGAGGTTATGTGGTAGCGAACGTCAGTTACCGATTAGGATTCATCAATACCCGCACGGACAAGAACTGCAATGGATTTCCCTCTTATGCATGCGCATTTGCAGCAGATTCCGTTGAATGGATTCGAGCTTGGTACCGCGGCGTTCAAGACGTTAAAGGAGCCATACGTTACTTAACAAACCGCGCAGAAATATTCAAAATAGACCCTGAACGGGTATTCCTTTTGGGCGAAAGTGCTGGCGGCTTTATTGTGTATGGTGTCGCCTTTCTAGACACAGACGAGGAGAAGCCTGTTTTCGCTGGAAAGCAAAATGCCTTGCCTATACCAGCAGCTGAATTGCGCGCAAAATGCGCTCATTACACTGGGCAAACCTTTTCTAGCGATTCCATACAGCGCCCCGACTTGGGCGGTATCGAAGGCAGCATCGAGTGGCCGGGAAATCCCTATACTATTCGCGGCATAGCCAACATTTACGGAGGAATGTATGCCGACCTGCTTGAGCGGAGGCCTCTAGGCAAACACAAACCGGCAATTTATCAATTCCACCGAGGGTGCGACATTATAGTGCCATTCGAGTACAATCGGTTGTACTTCGGTTTCTCGTGGTGCGTAGCCAACTGCTGGGGATGCGAATATGTCTTCCATACTCCTCACGTTTTTGGAAGCAAGAAGATAAGCGACTGGAACCAACAAAGAGGATATGGCTATGTGTTTAAAAACGACTTTACTACCCTTGCCTTTCCCTTTGCATGCATAGACCTCTTTGCCCAGCATCACTGCTTGGCTCAGGTCAATGAGCCGTGTCACTCCACCCTGGGCTTTGACGTGCGGAAAGTGGAAGAATTTTTTCGCCAGCAATCCTTCGCTCCGGAGGTCACTGCTGAACGCGTAGTTGAAGAAGGCTCTGAGCGCAAGGCGATAGCCCTCGGGCCAAACCCATTCGCACATGTGCTGTATGTGCAGAATACCACCGCTTCAGAAATAAACTATTGGATCACCGGCGTTCACGGTTGGACTCTTAGAGAAGGTGTTATCTCGCCAGGTGAACAAATAGCATTACCCACTCAAACCTGGCCGCAAGGCGTGTATTTCTTCCATGCGCAAACGACGCAAAGGAGTCGTTACTGGGTTGAGAAAATAATAAAATTCGAGTAGAAGCCTTTACGCCAGTAGAGCGGAGTTCTATCCCATTCAGGTCTTATTGTTCTGCTACGGTAGGCCTATCGAATATTTTAAAAAACCGCACATCATTGAGGAATTTCTAGTGCTGCATAGCAAGTTTTTAAAAGCATGGAGGCGTTGGCCAAAGAGGCTTCTGCGGGCTGGGCTAGACATTGCTAAAGCGCTCTACACGGCTCATCTACAACAATTAGTGAACAGAATTTTGGATAGCAGTACCGTCAGAAAACGCGAATCCAGCCGCCTTTGATTGTTCAGATCAGGCCGCGAGCTTTGAGTTCTAGGTATTTGTTAATGGTATTGACGGAGAGGGCTTCGGGCTTGGTTAGGACAACTTGGATGCCGTGCTGGGCAAGGGAATTTTTTATTTCTTCCTTTTCTTCCAAGAATTGGCGCGCGACACTTTGCCGAAAAAGGCCAAGCATATCGGTAGGAAGAGTTTCGGCAATGGTGCGTACTTCAGCATTTTCGAAAAAAGTGACTACAAGCAGGTGCATTCGATTTAGGTTTCGCAATACGGGCAAAGCCCGCTCCAAAGCGTAACGGCTCTCAAAATTAGTAAACAACAGCAAGAGGGCGCGACGTGGAATAAGACGGCGAACCGCCTGATAAAGAAGTTCATAGTTGGCCTCGCTTGAGCGCTCCTGCTCTCGATAGAGGGCTTTCAGCAGCACACGCAACTGACGTATGCCTCGCTCTGCTGGTATTGCCGACCCTAAAACATCTGAAAAAGAAAGTAGGCCGACGCGATCTTGTTTTTTTAGCGCAATATTACTAATAATCAACGCAGTATTAATAGCGTAGTCTAGCAGGCTCATCCCTCCAAAGGGCATGTTCATGGTGCGACTCTTGTCTAAGATACAGAAGAGCTGCTGACTGCGCTCGTCTTCGTACTGATTGACCATGAGGGTTCCTCGACGCCCAGAGGCCTTCCAGTTGATGCTGCGGTAATCATCTCCCTCGACGTAGTTTTTGATCTGCTCGAATTCATAGCCGTGGCCTAAGCGTCGTACTCGCTTAATGCCCTTATCAGCAGCTGTACCACGTAAGGCCGTGAGTTCGTAACGACGCATCTGAAAGACAGAGGGATAGACCGCCACTTCGCATGAGCTTTCAAAAGTGAAGCGCCGTTCGAGCAACCCGACAGCGGAGCTAGCAAACAGGTGAATATCGCCAAAGGCATAAGCGCCGCGCGTGAGCGGGCGAACCTGGTAGCAGAGCTTGAGGCCCTCTCCTGGCGGTATAACAGCGGACAAGGAGAAATCGCGCGCCTGCAGTTGAACGGGCAACTCGTCCACGGCGGCAATCTTTAAGCGAAAGTTGCTTCGATTTTCCACTTCTATAGCAACCGGATTTGGGTCGCCTAAAGAAAAGACCGACGCCATTTGACGCCGACAGGTCAAATACTGGTGCCTGCCGTATAGGACTAGAGCATCGACTCCTGTTAAGGCCAACGCTAAAACAAAAGCCAACTGGGCCCATCGAAACAGTCCCTCAAAGGCGTACGAAAGGGCAAAAGCAACAGCAATGCTTCCAAAGAGCCAGAAAAAACGGTCAGTCAGAAATAGAGAGCGCATGGTCCCTGCGAAGGTAAACTTTAAAGTGAGGATTAATTATGCGCGGGCGTACGAGGTATTGGCTCTATCCACGACAGAATCAATATTTTTTGTTGAGGCAATGCGGGAAATTTAGAAATTATCTTCGTGAGTCACTATTTCTAAGAACAACGTAGGTATTGGGCGCGAAGTCAGCTATAACAATCGGGCAATCCTTGCTCGAATAGACGCTCGAGAGGACGTGTAAGCTTGCTCTTCAGCATAGCTTCAAAAGCTTAGTACCGGCAATGCCAGTTAAAAGAGGATCAGTGTCGCCTCTTCGTTCCTTAGTCAGGTGTGCAATCCCAACTCTCAAAGAGGGTCCAGCGACTTAGGTAGGTTTCATCTCCCGCCTCGAGTGCGGATGAAAGGCGTTCAAGAATCAAAAATCGCCCAAAATTCTCCGAACGCTAAAGATGGGCGACGAGAGCATCAGCAGCAAATCAGCTATAGCTAGAATATGCTACAATTTGGATTGCGCGCGATGACTTGCAGCTGTGCAAACACGCGCAATCATCCTATCTTCTTGTTGAATGTCTGGAAGGTTAGATGACAGGAAAGGCCGACCTTCCTTTGCATTGCTCAGTTATGTACATGCCTGCTTAGCGATGCAAAGCGCGCTTATTTAGATTTTGTAAGAATACTTGCCTTACTGTTCGCGTTTAGGTGGTACAAGCGTACCCGTTTGTTGCTGTTGAGGGGTGGGCACTAAAGTACCGGTTTGCTGTTGTTGAGGAGTAGGTGCCAGTTTGCCGGTTTGCTGCTGCTGAGAGGCAGGAGACGTGGCACCTCCCTGAGGTGGCGTTGAACCTGGAGCGCTCGTGCCGAGGCTCGTCGGAACATTGCTCTGCGACGCAGAACCCGAAGGCGCCAAAACGCCTGGAGAAACTGGTTGCGAACTAGCAGGCGACGGCGCGGTACCTGTAGAGAGGAGCGTACTTCCTCCGCGAAGGTTGGAGGCATCAGGCAACTTTGGCGCTGGCATTTTCGCCGAGGCTATTTTCTCTGCTTCAGGTAGTGCCTCCCAACGGGCTAGCATCTCATCGTAAGTTTTTTCCGCCTCCTTCAAGAAATTCTCCATCTGCCTCACCCGGAAGTGATATCCTTCGAAGTTTTTCAGTAGCAAGTCTACTTGCGGCAGGGCTTCTTCTTTCTTCATTTTACCCTCCGTATAGTCAGTCAAGATGCCCTCTACGGTGCTTACCATTTTTTCCTGGTTGACAATCATAGAATTGCAGGCATCATGTAGTTGGATAACGCGCCCGTAGAGATCTGCGTAACCGAATTGAGGGTTATTTTTCAGGCCTTGAGGCGCTTTTTCTATTTTCTCAAAGAGTTCGCGGGCTTTTTTAACGTGAGTCTCGAATGCTTCTCGGTTTTCTCCGGCTTTGCTTATACCTGCCTGGATTGCCTCTACAAAAGCCGTATCGATTCGGTTGCACGCAGCCAGCAGTATTAAACAGAGTAGAATTGTGGAAATACGTTGGATTAGGCCAGTCATGTTCGTCATGTGTTTTTATCTTTAAATTGTCCAACGCAAAGGTACGCGCTCTACACGAGAGCGCCTCTGCCTAATTGGAATTGGCCGCTTTAAAAAGTTACTGCTCTCGGGTTTAGGCCTCTTGTTTCGCGGCATATTGAAGCAGTTCTTCTACGTACTGGCGGTGGTTGGCAAGGCGAGGCACCTTATTCTGACTGCCGAATTTGCCTCGTGCCTTCATCCACCGCAAGAAGGTACCGCGTGGGACGGGGTGGAGGCGCAAGCATTCTAAGGCAAGGTTTCTATATCGCTTTGCTTCATAGTCGGAGTTGATGCGCTGCAGCGACTCATCGAGCAGCCGGTTGAATTGCATCAAGTCGGGCGGTGCTTTTTCGAACTCGATAACCCACTCGTGTCCGCCTCGGCTGCGTTCATTGGCAAAAAACACCGGAGCAGCGGTGTATTCAGCCACCAAAGCTCCTGTCTGACGACAAGCTTCAGCAATCGCCTTATCGGTGTCGCTTACCATCACCTCCTCTCCAAAAGCGTTGATGTATTGCTTAGTACGGCCCGAAATCTGGAAACAGAAGGGATATTTAGAAGTAAACACTACCGTATCGCCAGGCACATAGCGCCACAGACCATTGTTTGAGGTAATGACAATAGCGTAATCTTTGCCTAACTCTACCTCTTGAAGCAGTACTGTTCGAGGCTGGTCTTTATCCCATTCTGACATGGGAATGAATTCGTAAAATACGCCATTGTCGAGCAGGAGCAACATTTCGTTGCGTCGCAAATCGCATTGAGCGCCAAAATATCCTTCAGAGGCGTTGTAAATTTCCTGATAGACAAAGGATTCGCTAGGTATGAGTTGTTGGAAAGTTTGGCGATAGGGTTCAAAACCTACACCTCCGTGCATATAGGCTTGCAAGCGCGGCCAGACTTCGAGGAGGTTCGACTTTTTGGTTTTCTCTAAGACTCGACGGAAGAGAACGAGCAACCAGGTAGGCACGCCGTTGAACGTAACGATGTCGCGACACTGAGAGGCGATTTCTGCAGTTCGCTCGATCTTCTGCTCAAAGTCGGGCATTAAGGCAGTCTTTAAGTCTGGAATTTGGAAGGCATTTGCGATGATAGGAGCGTGGTAGGCCAATATGGCACTCACATCGCCTACGCGGCACTTTGGATACTCCGGCAGTGGGCTAAAACTGCCCGGCATGTATAGATTCCGATAGACGAATGCCTCTAGATGGGGGCAGTTGGCGTATAAAAGCGCCAAAGAATCGTAAATTCCTGCCAAGTGGCCTTGAATAAGGTTGCTCCGAGGAATGGGAATAAATTTGCTTCGGTCACTAGTAGTGCCGCTGCTTTTGCTAAACCAACAAACCTCTCCAGGCCAAAGTACATCGCGCTCGCCGCGCATCATGCGTGCAATGTCTCCCTTGAGCGCCTCGTAATCGTGAACAGGGACGTGGGCGCGAAAGGAATCGACCGTACGCACGCGAGCAAGTCCGTGGCGCCGACCAAATTCAGTATAGCGCGCACTTGTAATTAGGCGGCAAAACCAACGCCACTGAGCTGGCTCTGGGTCGCGCATGAACTGTTCCACGCGCCGCATCCGCCATCGCAGGTAGTACTTGATACCAGCATTTAGCCATCTTTTCATGAGTTAAATCAATTGATCGCCCTCTTTTTTCTCCGGCGAAGGTATGTAATCGCCTTAAAAGCTTTGGAATGGGCTGGCTGAGCATCTCTCCTGGCGAATTGCCTTGAAATGGTCTAAGGCACCTCCAATGATAGACCTTCTCTTTGCAAGGCCGATCTGCCTTTTTTGTATTAGTCACAACGACCGGTGCAGTTGTGATTATCTCACTTCTTCTTCCCTTCTTCCGACCAAAAAGAAATACTCAGAACGCCTTAGACCAGCATACGTTGTCTTCCTTTTCAAAGGTGCACTGCTCAATTGTTGCGAACTGAGCACTCTCTGCCTCTTCTGCGCGAGGTCAGTTTTTAAGCTGCGGCTTTAGTTGGTCGTGCGGCAACTGAATATCTGCAGGATAACGGTTTTGGCTGCTTTGGCTCCTTAGCAAGTTTGAGGCTTATGCACTGGCGCTAGAGTCCATCGTTAAGCTAAAGTGATGCCTTCGTTGCGCCTTTCTAATACTCTGAAGCGCTCAGGTCAATTCAGTTCGAAAATGCGTCCTCCTCTGCGAAACGAGAATATGGGTTGCGCACGAAAGAGACGCGAGCAGATTTTTTTCTACTAAAAAGGACAGGAGGACTTTGCTAAAAGACTTTACCTTTGAGCCAGGTTTTTTGGGGTTATATTTCTGACGGTAGGATGTTCGAATGCGTCCTGCCGTCTTTTTTTATTCATAGCCAAATTGTTTGAGTTGCACTTCATTGTCACGCCAGTTTTCTCGGACTTTGACCGTTAATTGCAGAAAGACCTTACACTGCAGGAAGCGCTCTAGTTCTTCTCGAGCAAGAGTGCCCAACTTTTTGATGGCACTCCCTTCTTTTCCAAGGAGGATGGGTTTTTGCGATTCCCGAAGTACGTAAATGACGGCGTGAATGCGCGCTAGAGGAAGACCGTCCTTTGTAGTGGTCTCCTGAAAAGATTCGATGCTTACTTCACAGGAGTAGGGTATTTCTTCTTCGTAGAGGAGGAAAATTTTTTCCCGAATAATTTCGCTGGCGAAGAAGCGCTCGGGTCGGTCGCTTAATTGGTCGGGCGGGTAGTATGCCGGGCCCTCTGGTAGGTAATTCAGGATGCGCTCGAGCAACAAGGAAAGATTATCGCCCTTTAGGGCGGAGATGGCGAGGTGTTCGGCTATGTTGAGGCGTCTAGACCACCACAAGCTCACTTCCTCTATGCGAGGGCGTTGGACTAGGTCACTTTTATTGACAACCAACAGTATGGGCGCTTCTGCTTTGCTCAACAGCGGGATGAACAAGTCTGAGTCGGAAAGCGGCTCTGTAGGGTCTACGACGAAAAGAAAGAGGTCGGCATCCTCTAACGTGCTTTCTACGTACCGATTCATAATACGGTGCATAGCATACGCGGGAGCCTGAATGTAACCGGGGGTATCGGAAAAGACGATTTGATAGTGCTCGCCATTGAGGATACCGATAATGCGATGGCGAGTGGTTTGGGGTTTGGGCGTGATAATACTCATGCGCTCACCTATCAATGCATTGATCAACGTGGACTTCCCTACGTTAGGATGTCCTACGATGTTGACAAAACCAGAGCGAAAGGGAGCGGTCACCGTCTTGTCGTCCATGTAGAAAGTTTCATTGTCCCTACCATCCGCCGAGCCGACGCGTTGTTCGGTTGATGAGGGCACCAACGGTCTCGTACACGCTTTCGGGCTTTTGAGTTCGCCAGGGGATGGCGTTGTAGGCCTCTCCAAAGTATATGTAATTATCCAGATGAGCTCCGATGAGTTCTTCCTCTACGTGGCGTCGTGTATTCAGGAGAGCGACCCAACCACCCTCCTCTCGCACTTCTTCAGCCCATTCAGCGTAGTAATCTTCATCGCTGGCGTGAAAGTTGAGGACATTTTCACAAAAAAAGACGAACTTATGAATGCCTTCGCGTTGTAGAGGGTCAGCGATCTCGCGCTTTAGGTACATGATGTCGTTGTGAAGCGTATCGTTCCACTCCCCAATTAATTC
Organism: Saprospiraceae bacterium; assembly: GCA_025055285.1. Classification (GTDB taxonomy): domain Bacteria; phylum Bacteroidota; class Bacteroidia; order Chitinophagales; family Saprospiraceae; genus M3007. The sequence goes on along the minus strand of JANWXM010000011.1, from coordinate 19,436 downwards.
GATGAGTGCGTATCCTTCATCGTAATCGGCATACAGAATCTTGGCATACAAGGTAGGCGAGCCGAAGGCATCCCACTGAGGATGTAGGTAAAAGTTATAAAGAACATTGGTGAAATATCGCTCGCTGTACTTACGACCGTAAAAAGGTGAGCGGCGATCTTCGGCAGCCACGTACAAGTCTCTCCAGCGGTGGTAAGGCTCGATGTCGTGCATGACAAGTGTGCGCTATTTACGGGCAAAGATAAGCTCCGCCCAAAATTGTGCGCAGCTTCGGCGGGCACCTATTTGCGCAGATCTTCCACGCGCACCCCGGGATAATCTTTGGGATTGAGCTGAAAATGCTGGCCTTTAAACGTCTTGTTGGGCGTAAAGCGGATTACTTGGAAGGTAAAGCGGGCTCCGTCGCGCCCAAAGGCGATGATGCGCTCAACTTGTAGGGCGTTTTCGTCGATGCTAACCCGGAGTTTGGCGTATTCTGAACGCCGACTGACGGGCTTAAATTCAATGTGGGTGAGCGTCTTAGCGTTTTCGCGAGTTTTGTCGGTAATAGCATATAGATAGTCTCCCCTCTCGTAGCGGCTGAGCAACTCGCGAGGGGTTAGGAAATTACCGCCTTCCTCAGGAGCGGCATTCGTTATTTGAATTTCTTTCTCTGTTTTTAAATAGGCCCAGGTGGTCTTGCCATCGCTGACAAGGAGTTGTTGATCCATGTCGAGGCGAAACTTCTGCCCTTCTTGAGCAATCGTGCCCTTTTGCACCTCTTTTGGTCGTTCAGGCAGTTCGAGAGTAAGCGAGAATTCAGCCTCCCAGCTTTTATATTTTTCGTAGCGTTTTCGCACGCGCTCCAAAAGTTTATGTGCTTCTGGGTCTGATTTTTCGGCAGGGCGAGTCGGCACCTGACCCTCGGTAGGCAGGCAGAACAGGTGAGAGACGAAAATAACGGCTAAGAGTTGTTTCATAATTTGAGTAAGAAGCAATTTGCGTGCTCGTCAAACAATCCGATGAACGAGGAGGTTTGTTTGCGAATCTTAGTGAACGACGTATACTAACGCAAGATGGACAAGCAGGAGTGCAAGCGCTTACATTTTGATGAAAAGAGGTGCTGCTAAAGCAAAACATTGTTGTGCTCTAGATTTCTTTTAACTGCTGGGCAGGTCGTTCTGGGTTGATACCTTTGCCTCATGAGCAACGCGGGATATTTGCTGCAGCGGTATACCGAGCACCCGCAGCTGGTTCTTTTGTGTGAAAAAATCCGAGCATTTCGGGCTCGTGTGCAGGTGTCGGGCCTGATAGGCGCCCAAAAGGCTTTGGTTATCGGTGCTCTTGTGCGTCGAACGCAGCGGCTATTGGTATGCATATGCGATGACAAGGAGGGAGCGGCATACTTACTCAACGATCTACAAGGGATTCTAGGAGAGACAGATGTTTCTTTCTTTCCCGACAGTTTCCGGCGCCCTGCTGTTTTTGAGCACTTAAACAACACCCAGGTGCTTCAGCGCTCGGAGGTGATTAACCGACTCACGATGCCTCATCGTCGAGGTTGGGTTGTCGTGACCTATCCAGAGGCACTGTTTGAAGAGGTAATAGCACCGGAGGTGTTGATGCGAAGTCGGCTCGAGATTGTGAAGGGCGAAACACTTGACCTCGAGTTCATCCTTGAGGCACTCGTAGAATATGGATTCGTGCGCACAGATTTCGTCTTCGAGCCCGGTCAATTCAGTCTGAGGGGCAATATCTTAGACCTGTTTTCTTTTGGCAACGAGTTTCCCTACCGCATTGAATTGCTAGACATACAGGTGGATAGCATTCGCACGTTTGATCCGCTTACTCAGCTATCGCGCCAGAATATTGAACGGGTGCAAATCGTGCCGAACTGGAAATCGGCCCACGCCCGTGAAGATAAAAAGCCGTTTTTGGAGGTATTGCCTGAAGATACTGTGTTGTGGGTAGAGGATGTACAGTTCTTGTTCGACCGATTGCTTCAATGCTTTGAAGCAGCAGAGCATTATGCGGCCAGAATCAGTGCGTTAGACCCTGAGGAGGTACGCGCCATTCTTAAAGAGCGTGCCTTCGTACGCCCAGGCGAAATACTAAAGGCGCTCCAGCAATATACGCTCATTTTAGGCAAGATGCCTACGAGCATCTCCTTGTCATAAGAATTTTACTGTTTGTCAAAACGTTGTAAATTATATCGTTCGATTGTGCGGATGAGTTTTTCTGCATAATTTTGATCGGTGGCATAGCCTAGGCTTTCCAACCCTTTGGCCCATGCGCGATAATCTCTTCCATGCCGCTTTAGGCGAGCGTATCGCCCAGTAGAGATCAGAATACTGTGCGCTCGCCAACTCTCCCAGGCAGTATTGTACTTGCGGAAAAAGTCCTTGTGATGGTCGTCTTCCATGTTGGTGCAGTGGCCGGGTGAGCAATTTTTAGAAAAACACTTGATGCCGAAATGGTTGTTGTTTTTAACAGCCAGCGGGCTAGTTCCACAGCGGCTCTCTATGAGTCCCTGGGCTAAAGTGATGCTAGCGGGCACGCCATACTTGTGCATCTCATGAATGGCGATTCTCGAGAAACGCTCGATATACCGCTGTGCTAGCGCGTCGTCGTTACTTTTTATTTCAGTAGGCGCCGGCGAAGCAGACTCTTTAGCCGCTGTACTCGATGGCGATGCGCCAGGTTTACCAGACGTAGTGGACGGAGGTTCGCGAAGCAATGCTTCGCGGCCACCTGCACTGCCCGCCGTGCCTGGTGCAGGAGCGACCTCTGTCAGAGGCACCGCAGGCTCAGGCATCGCATTTGTCTCTTGCTGCCAGGCGACGGGTTGGTGCTCAGGATAAGCAACGACCGATTCCGCAGGCTGATCGCCATCGGAAAGCGCAACGTAACCCACTACCGCGAGAATGGCCGCTTTTATTAGCGATTTTCCTCCGCCCAGAAGTTGTCGAAAGAGGTACCAACGGTATTTTATTGCGACCCAAAGGCGCTTGAGCCGAACATTCAACAGCGTCCTAATGTCGAAACTCGTTCCTAGTGGTGCAGATTCCCTCGCCAGGGTGTATGCGCGCCGAGCACTTTGTGCCCGCGACTGATTGCCTGTCCCTCCGGGCGGAAGTTTTCCCTCCCCACTGGCCAGCCATTTCACTTTTCCCATGACTTGTCATTTTAAAACATTTTAGTTTAAAATATTGAACCCGATTCAAATGGGTACTCTAGGAATAAATTGATATTAAGCTGTTTAAGAATAGATCAGACTACGAGCAGTCTTCTTGATCTTTGCCGAATCTGTCAGCAAAGATCGGAAGTTTCCTACTTTTAAAATAAAAAGTTTTAAAAATAAATATGCCCTTCTACTCAACCCATCGGCCGAATCGGAGCGGGGCGTTTGGGCGAAGAAACAGCGTTCCTGTGACGGCAATAGTGTCTCCGGCTCGAAGCCCTTCGAGAACCTCAATCTTATCTGCCTGGCGAATACCCGTGCGAATAGTGACGGGTACCGCTCGACCGTTTCGACTGACGAAGACGATCTTGTCTCGCGATTTAGGCACGATCGCCTGATTGGGAATCAGCAAGGCGTCCTTTCGAGTTTGCAATTTCAATCGAACCTCGGCAAACATCCCGGGCGTAAGCTGTGTTTGACCCGTTCCGAGCACTTGAGCGCGCACCTTGAGGGTGCGGCCCTCGGCACTAACCGCTGGCTCGTAAGCGACGACTGAGGCCGAATATGTCTCTTCGCGACCTTGCACGCGAAACATTACGCGCTGACCCGGACGAATTAGCGAAGCAAATGCCTCAGGCACGGAAAAGTCTAGGCGCAGCGGATACAAAGCTCGCAACGTAGCAACAGGTGTTGAAGGCGAGACATAAGCGCCTAGGCTTATCTGGCGCAATCCTAGGACACCATCGTAGGGAGCGCGAATTTCAGTCTTTTGTACTTGGGCGCGCGTCAGCTCTATGTCGCTCTCTAGAATGCGCAACTGCAGCGCAGCAGCATCATATTCCTGCTGACTGATGCCCTTTACCTTGAGCAATTCGCTTAAGCGTTGTTCTGTCAAGCGGGCTTGCTGCAGTTGAGCATCAAGGCGTTTCATCTGCGCCTGTAAATCGCCGTCGAAGAGCTTGACCAACAGCTCTCCGCGCCGTACAGGCCTGCCCTCCGGCAAGTACAATTTGACCACCCGCCCTGCCACCTCAGGGTAAAGCACCGTTTCTTCCGCGGCTAATAGAGAGCCGACGGCCGTTAACTCCGCGTCTAATGGGCATGCCCGTACTACATAGCCATCTACAGCAGCCAGTTCATAAGAAGAGCGAGCCGGACGCCCCTGATCTTCTGCAGAGCGCTGACAAGCAGTCAATACCCATGCCATGCTTGCTCCCACAAAAAATCGCAGCCCGCGCACTCTTAAGGAAGGAATACTCTTCAGAAGGAATCTCATAGCCTTGCAGCCAACCGAGCCTTTAGAACACCTCGGCGTGCTGCAAACATCTACCATTTGCCGAAACAATGCGATCTTTTTACGACTAAAAGGTACGACACTCTAGCCGCATACCTAACGCACTTCAACGATACGAGAGGCATGCCTGGGTAGGCCTTTCGCCCGCACAACCGGATACCTTACTGGAGGCTATTGTAAGGACGCATCTCCTCTCCTAGCCAGTTCCGATTCCATTCGTCGGCCGGGAGCAGCTCCTTTGCCTGGCGCCTCATACTGCGGAGCAAGTAGGCCAGGGCCAAACGCTTAGAAATTCGCCAAATCCGATAGAATTTATAAAAACGCGCTGCCATTGTCTCTGTGTTATTAGATCTGGATTGGTTGTCTATTCAGGATTTTGCTTCCGTTAACGAAAGAGCGCATCAAAAATTTTTCCAAAAATCTGATCTCTTGTGTTAAATTTCTCGAAAGAGATGACTTGAGGTGTTGTGCCGGTGTATAGCTCGAGGGGCAACTGATTTAAAGCAGGCTGTTTTTGCCGTAGTGCGGCCCTTTACCCTGGGGGGCAAAAGGGTTATCTCCTTTAGCAAAGCAGTGCTTCTTGACGCATGACCTCAGTCGCAGAGACGCCAGTTGATTTTTACACCGGGCTCTCTACGCTTTTTTCTTCCCTAGCACTTTGGCAGGCACCAGTTGGCTTCTGGCTGGGCAGTTCGGTCGTAATCAACACAAGTGCTCGGTGCTGAGGCATCAATGGGTTCGACTTACCTTTGCCGGCCAAAACATTTGTGCACAACTCATGGCAAAGACCCTATCTATCGTTATACCCGCCTACAACGAAGAACGCACCATTCACCTAATTTTAGACAAGATAAAGGCAGCGGCTCTTCCGGATGGAATGCAAAAGGAAATCATTATCACGAACGATTGCTCTACCGACGATACGGGAGGTGCCATACGGCGCTATATGGAGGCTAATCCAGAGATGAACATTCGCTACTTCGAGCACAGCGTTAATCAGGGAAAGGGTGCGGCTCTTCACACCGGCATTCGGCATGCCAGCGGAGATTACATCGTTATTCAAGACGCTGACTTGGAATATGACCCAGCCGAATATGTGATTTTACTCAAACCTGTACTGGACGGTCATGCAGACGTAGTTTACGGCTCTCGCTTTATGGGAGGACGCCCTCACCGCATCCTTTTCTTTTGGCACAGCATTGGCAACAAGTTTTTAACCTTTCTGTCCAATATGTTTACCAACCTCAATTTGACCGACATGGAAACCTGTTACAAGTTGTTTCGGGCCGACATTTTAAAGAGCCTGGATCTTCGCGAAAAGCGCTTTGGCTTTGAGCCTGAGGTCACGGCCAAGGTGAGTCGCGTACCTAATGTGCGCATTTACGAAGTAGGTATTTCTTATTACGGACGCTCATATGCTGAAGGCAAGAAGATCGGTTGGCGCGATGGTTTTCGCGCTATATATTGCATTTTAAAATACAATATTTGGGCGCGCTAACTGGAGAGAGCGACAAAGCGGCAGAAGTCGGCAGCTTGTTGGAGGGCTCGGCCTACATAGCAGCGTTGAGGATGAAGCAAACGCTCGAAATGGGCGGCAATAGCAGGCTGTTTGTCCAGAAAATTCATCAAGGTGCGCAACACCTTGAAGTAGCGTCCGAGGTCGTGATGCTGAGGCACGTTGCGGGCTTCAAGGGCGCGTAGGGCGCCAACGAAAGTATCGAATGCATAAAAGCCGTATCGCTCTGGATATCGGCAGCTTAGGTAGAGGGCAATCATCCGGTAGTCGTCGTGATAATGGTTGTTTTCTACGCTAGTAGGGTGAGCCTGTTTGTATTCGGCTAACAGGGTATCGCATCCGAAGAGGAATCGGCCAATGCGGGCCTCGAGGTCGCGCGTTTCGTCGAAGAGGTCTTCGAAAAGCGTTTTTGTAGTTAGGGGGTCTGTTTGCCAAAACAGAAGCATAAGGCGCTTGGGCTGCCACCGGCCCTCTTGCCAGAGGCGGCGAGTGCGGCTATTTTGGAGGCACCGGTCAAACATGGCCACGGGGTCAACGCTGTGAGGATTCCAATGCCGTTGAAACTGTTGAATGACCTCCCACTCGTAGTCGTAAGGGTGCGTAGTCAAACTTTCTAGCCATCGTATATACTCGTCAATGGCTTCTTGAATACGCGCGAGCACCATAACTAAGTCGCATCAGTTTCCGCCGGTAGTCTATCCCCTTTTGGTCAACACTGCTCGATAGCGTTCAGGATCGCGCAAGATTTTTATGGCTTCTTCTACTTCCGGATCATTCTTAAGGCGCTTGCGCACCTTACCGCCTTGGAAGTAGATGCGACCAACGATTTCTTCCTCAATTCGGCGCACTATAGAGGTGCGATTTCGAGCCATTTCGCCGCTGCGTTCCATTTTTATTTTGCGCTCAAGCGCCTGAATCTCTGCCTGTAGCGCGAAGCCTTCGGCTGCGCTTAGAGTTGCTAATTCCCGTAATTTTTTCTCCGATTCCGTTTCGTACGTGAATTGCCGGCGCCGGACGAACTGCTGGAAATCGTCCCAGTCTTGAAAGACAAATGTTTCGATGGAGTCCACTGCATTAGGATGTTTAAGCATCCACTCGGTGACGTAGTCAAAGATGACGTTTTGGTCTAAAAGGGCGCGCACCAGCCCTGAAGCTGTATCGGCGGGCAGGACGATGTCGGGTGTTATGCCGCCGCCATCAAGCACGGGGCGACCGTTGCGAGTGCGGAAAACGGCGCGTTCAGCATCAGGGATGTCTACGGGCTCGCCATTGCGATAGCGCACGGACTGAATGCAGCGGCCCGACGGGATATAGTATTTGGCTGTGGTTAACTTGAGCTTGGCGTTATAGCCGATGTCGCGCGTGTTTTGCACAAGCCCTTTGCCGTAACTGCGCTGCCCGATGAGCACGGCGCGATCTAAATCTTGCAAGGCTCCCGAGACGATCTCACTTGCCGAAGCGCTGCGCTTGTTGATAAGCACAACCACCGGTATTTTTTCATCTACGGGGTTAAGTGTTGTGCTAAAGCTGCGATCCCATTCAGGCACCTTGCCTCGCATGGCGGTGATGAACTCGCCGCGCGGTAAGAAGACATTCGCTACGTTGACCGCTTCATTGAGCAGGCCACCGCCGTTGTCGCGTAAGTCAAGGATAACGCCCTGCATTTGTGGGTTCTGCTCTTTTAACTTCTTCAATGCATCTGCCACATTGCGCCCGGCATTCTGAGTAAAGGTCGTCAAATGGATGTAGCCGATCTCTGAAGCGACAAAACCGCTATGAGGCACGTTTTTCGCTTCGATTTCAGCGCGCTCTATAGTTAGGCGCAATTCTTTTTCTTCTCCAGGGCGACGCACCGTCAGGTCTATTTTCGTTCCCTGCACACCGCGCAAAAAGGCCATCACGTCTTCTGCGCTGCGGCCTTTGGCATTCTGTCCGCTGACGCTCGTTATGACGTCTCCTACTCTAAGGCCAGCCTTATGCGCTGGGCTGTCTTCGAGCAACTCAGTTACCACAACCCAATCTCCCATTTTTTTAGCCTCCAGGCCCACGGCATTGTAGCGGCCATCGTAAAGATAGCGATAACCTTCTATGTCCGTTTCGGAGATGTAGTTGGTGAATGGGTCGAGGCTTCCGACCATCGCATCTAGGCATACGCGCATGAGTTTACCGGGTTCTAACTCGTCTACATAGGAGTGATTAATTTCTTTGTACGCGTTGGTGAATATTTCAAGATTTTTGATGATTTCAAAGTACTTGTTGTCTTCAAATCGCTTAAAAGCCAATAAAAAAAAGGCAAAAAGGCAGAAAATTAAGAAAAATACTTTTCGAAACATATATTCAGCATTTTGTAGTTTTTCAAATACAAAGGTTCTCGGCACTAGCGTCGGGTGCGCCGGGCGCCAAAGGCGCTTCCATAAAATGGAGTTATTTAGGCAGTTGCTTGGGTTTCTTCGACGCGTCGGATGAAGATCTCGTTGAAAGTAGGCAAGATCTCCTCAAAGCGGGTGATGTGAATGTTGTGTTCGATGAGGTAGCGCAGCAAGGCATTGCTCCGGCTTTCCTCTTCGCTGAGTTGCACAGTTGTAGCACCGTTCAATTGGCTAATTACACGAAAATATTCGGCAAAATTGCTCGGCAATGGATCTGAAGTTTCAATTCGGAAGAGATTTTGCTTAAATTTATTTTTTATAGCCTTCACTTCTCCGTATAAAACGTTTCGTCCTCGATTGATGAGCACAATATGATCGCACATCTCTTCCACTTGTTCCATGCGATGAGTGCTAAAGATGATGCTAATGCCGTCGGCGTTCAATTGACGAATTTCATCTTTGATAAGATTGGTATTGATCGGGTCGAGCCCACTAAAGGGCTCGTCCAAGATGAGGAGTTTGGGGCGATGCACAACGGTGGCAATAAATTGAATTTTTTGCTGCATGCCCTTGGAGAGTTCTTCTACCTTCTTGTTCCACCAATTGCGGATATCGAACTTATCTAACCAGAAGTAGATTTCGCGCCGCGCCTGGGCCGATGACAGTCCCTTGAGCTGGGCTAAATAAAGAAGGTGCTCGCCTACTTTCATCTTTTTATAAAGACCGCGCTCTTCGGGCATGTAGCCAATCTGGTTTGGCGAGTGTTCGTCGAGCGGCCGGCCATCGAATAAGATAATCCCTTCATCAGGCCCAGTAATGGTAGTAATCATCCGAATGAGAGAAGTCTTGCCCGCACCATTAGGGCCTAGCAAACCAAAAATACTGCCCTTCGGCACGTCGAAGCTCACTCGATCTACAGCAAGATGTCTGTCGTAACGCTTAACGACATTTTGAACTGAAAGAATCATACTGCCTTCATGTGAATAGGTAAGGGCAAAGGTAAGAGAAGCTTGTACAAGATATCCGAAATTTAGCTCGTTGGCGACCCTAGAGAGTTTTTATAACTTTAGCAAGTTTTTTGCGCAGAAAAAGTGGACAAAAAATCGAAAAAATGCAACTTTTTCATCAAAAAAATTAAACAAAAAGAAGCTGTATCTGTTAGGAAGGATGTTTCAATACAAAGCAGTTAATCAATCAAAACTTTTCAGTCTTATGAGTTACTTATCAAACCTACTGCTGTTCGCTATGCTGTCGCCTAACGATTACGTTGGCTTTACGTTCTTCACGGGGTACATGTCCATGCTGGCGGCTTCGATTTTCTTCTTTTTCGAGCGCCAGCGGGTAGAGGGCAAGTGGAAGACCTCGATGCTCATAGCGGGGTTAATCACCTTTATCGCTGCCGTCCACTACTTCTACATGCGCGAGGTGTGGCTGACGACTGGTCAATCGCCGACCCAGTTCCGCTACATTGACTGGGTATTGACAGTGCCTCTCATGTGTGTGGAGTTTTACCTGATTCTCAGGGCGTTTGGCGCCAAAATTGGTCTGCTGTGGAAGATGGTCTTCTTCTCGCTGTGGATGCTTATTGCCGGGTATCTGGGCGAGACGGTATACCGTCAAAACAGTGTGCTATGGGGATTCATCTCCACGCTAGGCTATGCTGGCATTCTCTATGAGGTGTGGCTAGGCTCTGCGCGCAAGTTGGCCAACAACTCCAACGACCCGAAGCTCCAAGCTGCGTTCTCTGCTTTGTCGTGGTTCGTGCTGGTGGGCTGGGCCATCTATCCCATTGGCTACATGACCATCGAAACAGACGGCTGGTTGCGCAATGTACTCTCCGTCCGCAACATGGACCTGGTGTATAACATCGGAGACGCTGTGAATAAAATTGGCTTCGGTCTCGTGATCTACAGCCTGGCCATCGGCTCCTCGCGTGAGCAAGCGCAAGCACCCGCAACTGCATAAATTTTTACTTTGCCAACATAATCGACGAAGAAGTCGGAGGCGCGAAGCGTCCGGCTTCTTCGCTTTTATTAGGCCGATGCAAAGAACACTTATGCAAACCGCAGCTGGCGCTGCGCGCAGCTTGTACTTTCGGCGCCGTCGTTTTCTCTGCGCATTCATTGCGAGCTTCACCTTGCGCAAGGCACAAGGGTAGTTTGAACCGTGTCGGTGCAACCGTTTGCATCGGTTACGGTAAGGGTATATGTAGTACCTGAAAGGAGTGGAATACTCGTGATAGAAGGAGTTGTAGCTGTGTGCGTGCCGTTCACGTCCGTCCACGACCAGAAATACGTCAGAGGGCCACAATTGCCGAATGAGCAGAGGCCCTCTTTCCCACTAAGAGTAATAGGATTGCCTTGACAAGGGCAGGTAGGTGTTGGACAGCAGATGACGGCGACGGGTTCGCAGACGGTCAAGCAGACTTTATTGGACGCAGTGGTATAGCAGCCATCAAAGCAGGTTACCCAATAACAGGCCTCTTGGTTGGCGACGTATGAAGTGCCTACGCCGACGGCTAGGCCGTTGCTGTACCACTGATACGTGCAAGAAGGGTCGGGGTTTTGTACACTCAGCACAGCTTGTCCTCCTTTGCATATGGGATTGGAATTGGCTACAACCACAGGCGGTGCAGGCTGCGGTTTTAAGCATATTCTGACGTCGTTGCTGTAGCAGGGCGAGCATCCGGAGGGATTGGTCGGAGGGTTACATTTAATGCGGTATGAAATACAGGTCTCGTTAGGAGGCCAAGCAAATGGGCTAACAGGTGGGCCTGACCACGGCAGTGTTCCTGTGTTTTGAGTGGAGTTACTGCTGCCCATGTCGTGCCAGACGCCTGGCTGGGTATTGGGAAAATTGAACTGCCATGTAGGGATGCAGTTGGTGAAAGGCGTGGCAAAAGTGAGCGCCGCATGGTTGCCAGGACAAATCAGATAGTGGTTAGGGTTGTTGTTTGGGTGTGGCATAAGGGTAGGGGGATTGGGAGCAGCCGTGATGGTGCCGCACACGGGTTTAGGATCAACCACAACGCATTGCTGGACTGTTACGGCCGGGCAAGCGCAGTTGCTGATGGTGGCTTTAAAGCAGATGTTGGGCGATGTAAGCGGGCTGGCTGGGTAGGAAATTTGAGTCTGGTTGTTGAATGCAGGCAGTGGTATCCAAGGGCCTCCGCCTAAGCTCACACACCAGCTGATTTGTACGTAGTTCGAAGGGGCAGGCGAGGGCACGTTGGAAAGGGAAACATTAAAAAGGGGCGAATTGCCTTCACAAAGCGGACCAGATGGGAAGACGTTCAATTGAGCATTTTGAATTGGGCAACAAATTGTCAACGAGATTGGATCGGTTACGTAGGTGCAAGTCGTTTGTCCATTAGTTATGGTAATGATAGCGCGATAACACCGGTTTATGTAGGCATTTGGGCTACACTGCGTCGGTGTGAGAGTTGTGGCCGAGTGGTTGGGTGGCGACACGAAAGAAAACCCGTTAAATAGCGCACCCGGGCCAGGAGCAATGGGTGAGAAGGTGGTGCAGTTGTCGCTGTATTCCCACGTCACTGTCGTCCCAGAAGCTGCTTGAGCAAGATTCCCTAAATTATCGTAAATAGAAAAATGCACAGGTTCTCCGCTGCAAATGCTTGTTAGTGCTGCCGTTTGCAGGGGGTCTGAAATAAGTACGTTAAAATGGGCATAGTGTGGATACAGTAAGGGTGCGTTTGAGGACACGAAGTTGCTTGTGCTGCCGATGAGGGCAAAGGTTGATGGGGTGACGTTTGGGTTTTTGTGAAATACGCCGTTATTTCCATTACTCGTGCAGTCGCTGACCTGATTTAGGCCGGTGTTGTTCCCGTTAGGTATGCCTTCGTCGAAGCGCCAATAAGCAATCAAATTGGGCAAATCGCAACGGGAAACACAACTATCGCAAGCCACGTTGGTTTGAGCCGAGTTCCATATCTTCACTTCGTCTATTTGACCTAACCAGTCTTGGCCCGGTGAGTACCCACCTGGCCAATGGCCTAGTCGAAAAATATCGGCTATTAGCAGGCCGCCGCTCAGGCCTATTAAGCCTGGTACAGGGCTCCCGTCGTAATACACCGTTATAAGCCCACCGGAACGCACGGCTGAAATGCAGTGCCATTTGTTGTCGCGCACGTTAATGGTGGATTGCACAATTCCGACTCCACTCAGAAAAACCGAAAGCGTGCCCTCGCATTCTCCGACTTCAAATCTGGAACCTTGCCCGGATAAGGAAAATAGTCTTCTGAAAAGACCGCTACAGTTGTTCCCTAACGGTCCTGTTGCCTGCGAAATCCACCACATTTCTACGGTAAAGTCGCCCTTCGGGTTCAAGTTATTGATAGGAAATAGTTCAATATAATCATTATCCCCATCAAAATGGAGCGCAACGTTCTGCCCGTACGATTGAGGTATGCTGAGGGACAAGACAAGCAAAACCCAGCAGATGCCAACAATTATATTTGTACGCATGGCGATTTTATTTTTTAGTTAAAGGAATGAAAACTAGAGAATTAGGAGGCTTTTGTCTGGATGTTTTTTTATTGGCTTCGTATAACTTTGCCCATCCAAAGCAATACCTCTCCTTCGTACACTCGGACGAGGTACAATCCGGAAGGAAGCGCTGCCAAGGAAACCATTACCGACGAGTGTCCTTCTGGAATTTGTTTAGAAACAAGTCTGCGGCCGTTGATGTCTAACACTTCAATCCTACCTCTGCGCAACGGCATTGGGCTGATTTGTACATTCACTTCGCCAGTGGTTGGATTAGGCTGTATTGCTACAGCTAATTCGGTAGGCAAAGGAATTTCCTCTTCCCCTACATAAATGCACCCTTTACACTGGGCAATTGTGATGCTGTCGCATTGTAGGCAAGAACCGTAGCCATAATTGCAGGTGGTTTCCAACTTATAGTGGCCGCCTTGCAGAATAGTTAGTGTGGGGTTGGTTTGTCCTGGCAAAGGAACCCACACGTCGGGATGTGCCTGTACGTCTTTTACATACCACTGATAGGTGCATCCTACGTTGGGCGGACAGTTGTCCTGGGGAGGTAGGATCATTTCTCCGTATAATGTAGCTGGGGTGACTACATCGCACTTGTAGCAAGGCCCTAATATCACAGGCATACAAGGCTCGCTGATACTATGCGACCAGGTTTGCACAGCCGCCGGACAACAATTGTCGCGAACCACAGCATAGTAAATACCCCATACGGAGGGCCCTACGTAGGTGTATGATACGGGAGAAGAAGACGCCACACTGGTGTGAATCAGGTTTCCGTTATGGAACCATTCAACGACGTATTGGCATCCTGGGCCTGCGATAGGCGATGGTGTAAAACCAACGGTTAGGGTTACTTTGGTGATGCAAGGGTCAGGAATAGCCGTAAAGCTGGTAATTTTTATAGGATCTTTGACGTCAATTTTCAATATATCCTGTTGAGGTGGGCAAGTGCCGTTTTGCGATTCTACCATGAACCAAGTGGTTTGGTAGAGTTGATTGGTGTAATAGATTGGATTCATCGTGCCCGTGCCGGGTATGTTGGTGAAACCCGAGGTAGCGGAGACGGTACTGGAATACCATTGCCATTTGGGGGGAGGGCCGCTGCACTTGTCTAGGTAAACCAGACGGGCATCTTCGCCTGGGCAGAAGGGTTGCGTCTCGGCCGGCACCATCTGTAGGTCGCCATTGTCTGAATTGATGTTGAATACCCGAATAGTAGTCGAGCACGAAGATGCCCCACAAACTCCTATCACTTTCATGGTGTAGGTAAAGTCTTTGTAACATGCCGTGGAACCAGTAGGGAAAGTGAGCACGGGAGGTTGATAGGTAAGCCCGGTACCGACCAGTTGGCTGTTCTCGTCGTACCATTCCACGGTGTGGTTGCAGTTTGCTCCGTTCAATACGCCTGTCAGAGACAACGGCTGACCTGTCTGGCAGAAGCCAAGGTTAGGGTTGTTAATCGTACAACTTATTGGATTGCAAAGGTGTATGGTTGCCACGTTGGTTGTTACGTCGGGCAGGCAACAGCCGGGGTCCAATTTAATCACTGCATAAACCTGCACACAAGCTTCGTTGGGATATTGGTAGGGCAAAAAAAGCAAATCATCGCAATTTTGTGGATTGCCAGCGCTGCTGATTTGGTAAGGAATCGGCGGCCAATTATTTGAAGAACAGGGTTTGATAAACCACTGCACCTGGGCAATGTTGCAGTTTGTGGGACAGTTCTGCAAGGGAATGTAGGCCGAGGAAAGTGTCCGACAGATTGAGGTGTCATTAAGGTAAGGCATTGACGGCGGCAAACAGAAATGAACCACACACCGACAGGTGTCTTGGCCGCAAATTCCCACTAGCTGTAGCGAATACGTACCTGACACAGAGAAGTTTATAGGCGATAAGGGTGGAATGACGAAACTCCCACTAGCATTTGGCACGACACCCATCATAGATTGGAAATAACCATTTGGTCCAGTTAAGACCCAATCTACTTTGCCGCAGTTGGAGGGGCCTTGGCAAATAAAGGTTGGGAGAAATACCGAACCGGGTGTAACATTCAATACACTGCCACAATTGACAGTCTGACCTTGACCACTGCTGTCAAGCAGCGTCAAATTCCAGGGATTAGGACCACATCTACAAGGAGGAATGCATTCCTGAAACCAACGCACAACACACCGACAAGAGTCTACTTGGCCAGGGCATAGGGTGCTCATATAGAGGGTAAAAAGGCCTGAACCGGCCAGATCAGCGGGGGTAAATGTCAATGCCCAAGGTATGCCCGTAGATATAGAACCATTTTGGATAATGCCCGTCGGACCATATAGCGTCCAATTGATGAGATAATTAACTGGGCAGAGAGCATCGCTGGGATTCACACAGCCAAAACCGCCAACGATGGTTACGGGAGCAGAGGGACAAGGGAATACAGGCAGCTGGGTTGAGTTACAAGGAATAACCGTATTTGTTCCTGCAGTGTCGAAGAGCACTCCTACTTTTGCATAGCAACCGCATACACATCCTCGTGTTTCAATCAAAATCACACAGCGGCAGGTGTCTTGTCCACATATACCGGCCAAAGTGAGCGTGTAAAGCCCCGGCAGTAAAAACGAGGTGTTGGGTATCGAAACGCTAAAGTTCGGGCCACTCATCGTGCCGCTGAAGGGAGGTAAGTTGGGGTGCGTCAGGGTCCAAAACATGTTAGGTTTAGACGGGCATGCGTTGCCTTGGCAAACGAAAGTGCCACTCAAGTTGAACGCTGGAAGTTGGCAATCCCAAATAATGGCCGATTGCCCGCAGGCAATAGGCATTTTCGGGTCGTTGGGAGCCTGGTAAACCATATTTATAAAGGCGTTAGGCGCACACACGCAAGTAGGCGGTGGAGGGAGGCAAGCCCGAAAGCTTATGTCGTCAATAGCCACATCGTTACCAACTTGCGCTGTAGAGAGCATGCGGATGGAAATAACTGCCGGTCCGCTGATCGAGGCGGTGAATAAGCCGCACAGCCATTCCCACCGGTCTGGCGTTTCGGGCAGGGAGAGCGGCCCAGCAATTTGGATGTTGTTCACAAAAAGCGCCACCTGCGGATCGGAATAGTTTTTAGGCGGGCGCACGAGGTTGTTGAACCAGGCCGAAAAGGCATAAGTCGTCCCTGCCGTTACGGTCACCGTCTGCTGCCATGCCACAGGGCCCTGGCCATCTACCACAAGCATTTTACCCGTAGGCAAAGCCGTCGTGTGGTCTAAGCAGGCCCAGGCGGCGTTGGCCGCAGGAATCTGGGTGGCATCCAGTACCGAATAATTGCCGGGGAGCATCGGGGTGAATGGCGACACAAAAGTGTAACTGTTGGTGAACCCGACGTTGCCCAGTGCAAAATTGCCGTTTTGCACCAGCTGCGGCCCGAGCTGGCTGCCCGGCGGGCAGCACGGTTGAATGGGAATAGGAGGACACTTTATAGGGAAAGCCACTTTGCAGGATGCATTTCCTGAACCACTCCTATAGGTAGCGAGGACTGTCATTGTGTCTGCGGACATCTTCCTCACGCGCAGGCGGAAATAGGAAAAATCGAATTTTTCTCCCCGTAATCTTAATTGGATACGATGGGAGTCTATTCGTATTGCCTCCCATGAATTGTCTAGCTCAACAATCTCAAGCGCACTTGCACTTAGTTGAAGGTCAATCTGATTGAAGCAATATGGCCTATCGCCGATGGCGACTAGAGCATAGTCGCAAACATTGAAATCATTGGGAACGGGGGCTACTTCGAAATGAACATCGCTACACGAGCACGTAGGGCACACCCCAAAATTTCGCCGTTCGCTCGTATGGGTACCATCTAATGGATAGCTCCCACTCGCAGGAGCGTTAGCAGTCCAACCAGCCTGAAGGAGAACTTTGACCACGTAAGGCTGGAGTGGCAGATCCACAAAGCGATAATTACCGGCAGTGTCAGTTTGCTGGGAAGCAACGAGAAGACCAGCGGTGTCTAAGAGCTGCACCGTCCAGCCTGGCAGCACAACCTGATTAGTATAGGGCTCGTTACCACATTCGCGGTAGACAGTTCCAAAAATTGTCATTTTCGGGCATGCCTCGGCTTGCTCCCAGAGTATGTTCTTGTATAGCAAATTGGTGCCTGCTGGAGTAGCCACCGTTCGCAGATTTAACGCCGTTGGAAAGAAAAAGGAAAAATCGACAGCAGCTATCGTAACCGGTACTGTCTGTGTTATACAGGTGCTCAATTCCAAGTTGCTTATCGAAAGGAAAGCACTTTCTCCGCCAAATCCGTCGGGTTTGGCACGTCCATCCGTATAAGCCATTCGGTTATTCGATATGGGCCAGGCCGTACCCTCTGAATGGGCTGTTTCGTTGTAATACAAGAATTTCATCCAGCGTAGCACAGGGGGGCCAGGAGTGTCTAAAAAGCGCAGTACGGTGCCGCGCATTATGCCATGGAGCGCAGCCTTGCCACTGACGTAGATGTTGCTGTCGGCTTGCCATACGTTGTGCACAGCCGTTAAGGACGAGGGCAAACGCAAGTGCCAAAGAGGGATTAAGTTGGGGTTAAATTTCATCATAAAAGCTTGAAAAGCGGGAAAAATGTGGCCTACCGCCAGAACTCCTCCACTAACGGGAGTAACGCCCCTAAAAGTAAAACTAACATTCTCTAGGCCAATCCTGCTTAAGAGATCACCCTCGTTCCTGACACGAAAGAGAACACCCGTAGTTCCTATATTGCCGGCTAGGAGGAGGTCGCCGTTAGAAAATACCCCTAAGTCGCGCGCGAATTCGTCATCGGCGGAGCTCACATAAACTTTTTTCCACCCAATAGAGCCATTTTCGCTGACGGTCAGCAACGCGACATCATCCCATGTGGCTGAAGTTATGCCACCTTCCCATTGAGTGCCTAGCACGTAGTAAGGAAAGTTGGGATTGTTAGGAACTGGATTGCGCACGACGCGAATAAACCCGTCGCGCCCAGGCACCGAATATAGGTTTACCCAGGAAAAAACACCTGTAGGCGTGACAAGCCCCATGATGCCCTCGCTATTTACATCAAAAGGAAGGCTATGACCTACCACAAGTAGATTGCCACTTGGCGTAAGCACAGCATCGTTCCACTGCGAGGCTATGTCTAACCGAAGCGTCCACAGCAACTTACCAGTGCTATCTATCCGCGCAACGATAGCATGAGGCGGCGCTCCAGCAACAGGTTGGTCGCGTCCGATAACGTAGTAATGTGCACCATGGGAAATGACTTTCGTAAAGGCATTGTCAAACTTAGTGCCATAATACCGTTGAAAGTGTTGTGCCTCAACAGCATAGCCCAGCAAGCACAGTAGCACTATGTAAAGGATATTGCGGTATAGCATAGCTTTTGTTTTTAATACAATTATTAAATGGAAACAACTCTAATTTGTACAGAAGTTGACCCTTCAGCGTGATGATCACCGTAAGGAGTGTTGCTGCTACCGGAGGAGTCACTCTTTAGCCAAAAACTTCATATGAAGAAATAGAGTGCGTGCCCTTGTTCCAGTGAGCAGTAACCAAAAAACCTGTTTTTCCGTCGCTCTAAGGCGAAATCCAGCATGCGAGCAGACAGAGGAATGCGACTAAATCTTGGGACGTCTTTAACCGCGACTTTAGGCGGAAATGTGGCAACCCGAACTCTTGCTATCCCCGCTCCAACCGCTTCGTTTCCTATGGGTAGAAACTGCTAAAACAGTTCATGGCTCAGCGCACAAAGGCAAGTTCCACGGCTAAAGTCGGGTTTAATCCTTGACTTCTCTCTCCCTTTTTGACGTTTCAAGGAACTCTAGCCCATTCTCTCAATTTTAATACTCACAATCAGCGTTGTCAATCCTCTCTTCAATCAAAAAAGGATGCTCTCCAAAACGCCATAAAGTGAAAAGAGCGATAGTTTAAAATGCAACCTCCACTTCGGGATAATTCTTTCTTGTGAATGCCCAAACACGCACAAGCCCGCCACCGCCAACTATCGCAAGTCAATAGGGAGCGCTGCCCCTTCTTCGCCTAAAAATCTTAGTGGACCCGCAAACTCAAAGACACAGGCATTTATCCCGTTCGCTAGGGAGCTAAGCACTGATTTTCAGGCATTTAAATACGCCTCGAAAGCCCTCAAGCTTTTCTCCTATTTGCTGTAGACCATTGCCAAAGAAATCTCCTCATTTTCCAACTAGAGCTCGTCAATATCCTTCTCCTCGCGGGATGGTTGGTCTCGAGCATTTCTACGAACTTTGCGTAAACCTCACTCCTACCTAACTCGCTATCGTCTCAAACGTCATCAAGAGGCGTGTCGCACATCAAAATCTCCACACCCGTGAAAAAACTTCTCTTCCTAAGGAGTTAATTCGAAGACACAACACTGATTCACGAATCTATCTCGAAAAGGAAACGTTCTCCTCAACTTTTTTTTCTTTAAATAGTCGTCAAAGCGAAAAAACTCTCAACTAAATTGGAAAGGCAAAGGCTTTTGAAGTAAGGCATTAAGTGCACAATGGTTCGTAAAGAATTAGGCTGCGATTTTTCCGAGGTTATACAGCTTTCGGATTTCGGGATGATTTTTGGTGAG
>JANWXM010000010.1 GCA_025055285.1 Saprospiraceae bacterium | reverse complement strand
GGCACGGGTCTTCACCTGCTGGGTTTGCGTCCGGGCGCGTACGTGGCCACGATAGTGGATGCGAACGGCTGTGAGTTGGTCACGCCGGTCATTGTGGTGGGCGTGAAGACGAGTGCCTGGGAGGCCGGCGCGCTGTTGGCGGGTGGGCGTGTGGAGCCCAACCCGGCGGCTTCCGAGGCGGGCACGTGGTTGTCGCTGTTGCAGCCGGTGGAGCGTTCGTTGGAGGTTCGGCTGTGGTCGGCGGAGGGTCGCTTGGTGCGGTCGTGGGCGTTGCCTGCGGGTGCGCAGCGGTTGTGGCTGCCGCTGGCGGGTGTTCCGGCAGGCGTGTATGCGGTGGAGGTCGAGGGGGCAGCGCTGCGGTTGGTGGTGCGGTGAGTGGAAGCGCGTTGCTTTCGGTTAGGCTGAAGAGCTTCCCGTATGGTGCAAAGAGCCTCAGGGTGCTACCTTTGCAGCCGAAATGGTGGCTGTTTTGCGAAAGATTTGGGCGGTTTATGCCGTGGTGCTTTTCTTATTGCTCATGTTAGTGTTGGGCGTGCCTGTGCTGCTGTTGCACATGGCCCTAACGCCAGGTGAGCGCGCTTTGCGCCGCAACGTGTACTTTTTGCACCACATTTTCACTCCCATCTATCTGGCGCTCATTGGCATACGCCTGCGGGTAGAAGGGCGCGAGTACCTTTCGCCCGAGCGCTCCTACGTCATTGTGAGCAACCACGTATCGGCGCTGGATTTCATCGTCAATGCCCGCGCTTATCCGGGAGTTTTTCAATTCCTAGCCAAACAAGAGTTGCATCGTGTACCTATTTTTGGCTGGGTAGTCAAGAAAATGTGCCTATCAGTAGACCGGAGCGATGCTGCTAGCCGAGCGCGCAGCCTGATGCTGCTGCGAGAGCGCTTGGCGAAAGGCTGGAGCATTTTCGTGTATCCTGAAGGCCGTCGCAACCGTACCGCCGAGCCGCTCGGGCCATTCTACGACGGTGCTTTCCGTGTGGCTATTCAGACCCAGGCGCCCATCGCCGTTCAAACGCTGACCAACATGCGCGAAATTTGTGGAAAGGCCGACGGATTAGACCTGCGCCCAGGCGTCGTCCATATCGTCTGGAGCAAACCCATCGAAACAGTGGGTATGACGTTAGAAGACCTCCCTTATCTGCGCGAACAAGTACAGCAAACGATGTTGAAGCATATTGCTAAGCACACGTTTCTATCGGAAAAGCCGCATTTGACCTCTTCTCTCTAACCTTTAACTCTGAGCTCTATTAATGAAATACAAAAACAATATATTGGAAACTATCGGTAACACGCCGATGGTAAAACTCAACCGAGTGGTAGCTGATATTCCTGCTCTAGTATTAGCCAAGGTAGAGACGTTCAATCCTGGGCACTCTATTAAAGATCGCATGGCGCGCAAAATGATTGACGATGCCGAAGCGCAGGGACTACTCAAGCCGGGGGGGACCATCATTGAGTGTACCAGTGGAAACACGGGCATGGGCCTAGCTTTGGTAGCCTGCGTGCGCGGCTATCGGGCCATTTTTACCACTACCGACAAGCAGAGCAAGGAGAAGATAGACATCCTCAAAGCCATGGGTGCAGAGGTCATCGTATGCCCAACGAACGTGGAGCCCGACGACCCGCGCTCGTACTACTCCGTGGCGCGCCGGCTAAGCCAGGAAATCCCTAACTCGTTTTGGTGTAACCAATACGACAACCTATCGAACCGCCAAGCGCACTACGAGAGTACGGGGCCAGAAATTTGGGATCAAACCGACGGAAAAGTAACGCATGTTGTCGCGGGCGTAGGCACGGGCGGAACTATTTCTGGCGTAGCCAAGTACCTCAAAGAGCGAAATCCCAACATAAAAGTTTGGGGAGTAGACACGTACGGCTCTGTGTTTAAAAAATACCATGAAACAGGCATTTTTGACCCAAAAGAAATATATCCTTATGTAACGGAAGGAATTGGCGAGGACATTCTGCCAGCCAATGTAGATTTTTCACTAATCGACCTTTTCGAAAAAGTCACGGATAAAGACGCCGCCATTTGGGCGAGGCGATTGGCGCGTGAAGAAGGGCTGCTGTTGGGCTATTCAGCCGGTAGCGCAATAGGAGCGGTGTGGCAATTGCGCCATCGTTTGACGAAGGACGACGTCGTGGTAGTTATTTTCCACGACCACGGCAGTCGCTATGTGGGCAAGATTTACAACGACGAATGGATGCGCCAGCGCGGCTTTCTGGATGACGAACTCAAGGTAGCCGATATCATCGCCCATAAAAAAGACCGGCATTTCTACGCCGTCCAAAAAACTGATACTTTACAGGTTGCTTTTCAGCAAATGAAAGCTCACGACATTAGCCAGTTACCTGTATTAGAGGGCGAACAGATCGTTGGCGTAATCACAGAGCGCCAGGTGTTGCGCTTGTTATTGCAAAATCCATTGGAAAATAGTCAAAAAACAGTATACGAATTCATGGAAGAACCCTTACCTATCGTAAACGATGATATGCCCATCAGCCAATTAAGTCGCTATTTCAACAAGACAGTGCCCGCTGTTCTTGCGCGCGACCGTTCTGGCGGAATACACATCATTACGCCCTATGATCTGATCCACATCCTGTGAGGACGCATGACGAATATTGCCGTATTTGCCTCGGGTACAGGTAGTAATGCGCGTTGCCTTGCTGATTATTTTGCCCATAGCTCCTGCGCGCGTGTGCGCCTGATTGTCTCCAATAAACCCGATGCACCAGTGCTAAGCATAGCGAGAGAACGCCACATACCAACCCACGTTATAGACCGAATTTCCTTTTACGAAAGTGAGCAATTGCTCACTGTACTAAACGAATACAAAATTGGATTCATCGCGCTAGCGGGTTTTCTATGGCTGGTGCCACCTTATTTGGTTCGAACCTATTGGCAGCGCATGGTCAACATTCACCCAGCCTTGTTGCCCGCGTATGGCGGAAAAGGCATGTACGGCATGCGCGTGCACGAGGCCGTCAAAGCGGCCGGCGAGCGCGAGACAGGAATCACCATTCACTACGTCAACGAGCGCTACGACGAGGGCGATATCATCTTTCAAGCGCGCTGCTACATCAGTTCGGAAGACTCCCCCGAGGAGATTGCTCGGAAAGTCCAGGCTCTAGAGCATGAACACTACCCTAAGGTTTTAGAGCGCCTGATCTGTCCAAAAACCGAGCTTCGCTTATGACTTTTCGCGACCTCCTGCAGCTGCTTCGCTTCGAGCACTGGGTTAAAAATTTGTTCGTGCTGTTGCCGGCCTTTTTTGCAGCGAGGCTAATTGAGGAAAGCATTATGCGCAGCGCTTTGTTGGCCTTTGTTGCCTTCTCGGCAGTATCTTCAGGCGTTTACATTTTGAACGATTGGGTAGACGCTCCACAAGATCGCAACCACCCCGATAAACAGAACCGGCCCATGGCCCGCGGCGCCATCCGCAAGCACGAGGCTTTCTTGTTGCTTACTGCAGCATCCGCTGGAGGATTTGCGCTGGCGTATTTTCTTAACCCAACGGTACTGCTCATCTGTGCTCTGTACACAGGCATCAATGCGCTTTATACCTTCTGGCTCAAACACATCGCCATCATAGACATCAGCCTCATCGGCACGGGCTTTCTGCTGCGCGTGTTAGCCGGCGGCGCCGCTACAGGCGTTGAGGTCTCTCATTGGCTTATTGTAATGACTTTTCTCCTAGCGCTCATTTTGGGCTTAGCCAAACGCCGCGGCGAATATATCGTTGCCATGCGCGGCCATACTTTTCGAAAGGCCTTGGAAGGGTATAATCTCCCTTTTCTAGACGCCGCCATGGTGATGTGCTCAACGGTGACAATCGTAGCTTACCTGATGTACTGCTTCTCGCCCGAAGTAACAGAGCGCATGGGCAGTGACCGCATCTACTACACGGCTTTCTTCGTGATTGCGGGCATCCTGCGCTACCTACAGCTGACGCTCGTCTTTGGCCGTACCGAATCACCTACGCGCGCACTATTGCACGATGCCTTCTTGCAATTAATGCTGCTGGGCTGGATTGGCGCCTTCGCATGGCTACTGTATCTAAGATGATCAAAGACAAGCAGTTAAAATTACTTCGCCTGTAGAATGCTCGACAACGGCCTCCCTCTCTAAACGTTTTACTCGTTTTATCGAATTGGCAAAACTTCTCTTGTGCGAACAGACCCAATGTGGTAGTCAAGGACAAATTTTCGTTTGTCTGCAGCGGGCCTGCTTCCCTTCAATCTTCCTCTTCTAAGTATGAGAGAAACTGCAATGCACTCGAATAAAGGTTTGGTAGCGCTCGTAGGCTATTTGGCAGATTGGCACCGCGCCCTAGTCGAGCAAGTAATCTGGCAAATTTTTCAAGGCGGCTCTTCTCAATAGGAGATGCCATATCTGCGTCTAACTTTGCGCGCCAACCTCGTTTCTATCACTAAAAGTACACCACAAATGCCCACCTTTGGCGCGAGACATGCGTCAGTAGGAACATGGCTCAAGTCGGATCAACAAACACCGTGTCGAAGAAAACGAAGAAAAACAGCACTCTGCAACTGCTTGCCCAACAGGCGCTTCTATTTCTTGTCAATGTATTAGCATTTTGTGGAACTCTCGACCTTAAGGCCCAAGTGCGAAGAGACACTTCTGGTACCTCCTCGAATTCAGACGACAGCACAAATTTGTATCACCTGTATGCCTCCTCTCCCGAGCATCTCCACCCCGATGACGACACGCTCCCCGATTTTTCCTTTCGCATGTACGACCCTGCACGCCAGCCTCAAATAGATTGGGGTACGTTGGGCAATTTAGGTTCCTCGGCGCGCCCACTGTTTTTCTTTGTTAGGCCTCGCCGTGGGGTGCATACAGGATATAGTGCTTTTGATTTATACTATTTACACGCAGACAACTTAGCTTTTTACCCAACTAGACGGGCATTAACCGATTTATTCGTCTCACAAGGGGCGCGCCAGAACGACCTTATGCTTCGCGTGAAGTTTTCGCGCACCTTCGCCCGAGGCGTCAATTTTTCCCTGTTCCACCAGAATATTGCGAATACAGGTCAATACGCGTACCAGGCAGTGCGACACATGGCCCTTAGTTGCGGCGTATGGTATCCTGTGAGCCCTCGTTGGAACAGTTTCTTCATTGCTGCGCGCAATGTCAGCCGGCAGCAGGAAAATGGCGGAATAGCCAACCCTGAAGAAGTAACTGGAGGCCTCTTAGGCGGTCCTATTGGCGCCACCATTCGTCTGCCTGACTTACAAGCCCTTACCCGACAGGCACATACTGCCTTCTCGTGGATCAATCACTGGATGTTTACGAGCGATTCTCTCAAAGGTAAGCGACGCCTTCGACTTTCCCATCGAACGAACTGGAGTGCGGCGCGCTTTAAATTTTCTGACCCAGGAAGCCGCCCAGGGCAACCGCTGAACGAGGATTCAACTTTTTTTGGCGCATTTCTGGTCGATCGCCGTGGCATTCGACACTACGCCGACTCTAGGCAACTAGAAAACAGCGTCGAATTAACCACCTTTAAGGCTAGGAACACCGAGACCCTGGCTTACCTGTTGGGCGTAGGTGCTCAACATACCTTCTTGCGGTGGAGTCAGGAGCCGTTTACCGACACCTCCTTGCAAAACCTCTTCCTGACAGGGCGCCTATACTTGGCTCCTTCCAAGCACTTCACCCTAAAGGTGCAAAGCAGCATTGGCCTGGGATTCAATTTCGGAGAATACCAACTTCAAGGTCAGATGAAAATAAACTTAGGCCCCATCGGAGAGCTACAAGCTGCGCTGATTAGCCAGCGCTATCCACCGTCATTGCTGGCACACCGATTGGGGGTCAGCCAACGACCTTTTTGGCGAAATTCATTTGAAAAACCAATAGAAAACTCGCTTTCTGCGACCTATGTCTTACCGTTCATCGGCCTTTCTGTAACAGCTTCGGCGCACCAGATTTATCATTATCTTTATTTCGACCAGCGCGCAATGCCTGCCCAAACAGGCTTGCCTTTGCAAATAGCCCAACTGCTCGTAAGTGAAAAACTCCGCTTAGGGCGCTTGCGCCTCGACCTAACGCTGGCCGCTCAGCGTTTCAGCCGCGAGGAAGTGATCCGGTTGCCAAAGGAATTCGTAAAAGCAGCCCTTTATCACTCTGGATACCTCTTTCAAAGACGACTGTTGCTCGAGGCTGGTCTGGATTTCCGAATGAACAGCGCCTTTCGCCCTGAAGCTTACCAGCCTCTTACTGCTCAGTTTCACCTACAGGACACCTTCACAGCTGTTGCCTATCCCTGGGTAGACCTTTTTGCTGCGTTCAAGGTGGCGTCTTTTCGCTTCTTCTTTCGATTCGAAAACCCTCAACTGCCCTGGACGCGAGGCCGGCTTTTCTTTCAAACTGCTCACTACGCCCAGCCCATCGGAGCAATACGCTTTGGCGTAGGTTGGCGCTTCTTGGACAGAACAGATACCGAGCCTACAGCATCAGGCACATCGTCGGGCAGATCTCCTTAGCAGAAAAAATTTAGGCAAACTGCCATACCTTTGCAAACCTTTTTCTCCCTGCCGTGTTTGGGCAGGCAGTGTATTCACCAAATACAAATTTTTTATTAGTATGGTACAAAAGTTCACAGACGATACCTTTGAGAATGAAGTGCTGAAGAGCGATAAATTAACTATCGTTGACTTGTGGGCAGAGTGGTGTGGTCCCTGCCTGGCGATGAATCCCATCGTAGAAGAACTTGCTCGCGAGTACGAGGGACGTGCCGTCATTGGAAAACTAAACGTGGACGAAAACGCCGAGGTACCCGTGAAATACAATGTGCGCGGGATTCCTACTTTCTTATTTTTCAAAAATGGCCAATTGATCGACCGCCTCGTAGGAGCGCGCTCCAAACAAGAATTTGCGGCGAAAATTAACGCTCACCTAAGCTGAGTGAAGGCCTGATTAGGCCACAATGGCAAAGGCGGTGCCCTGCCCCAAGAGGTAGGGCATCGCTTTATTGTGAAAGGAATTTGTACGTTTGCCTTTTTATATCACCATTGACGACTATCTTACATGGACAGGACGGAAATTGCCAAGATTAGCGACATTACCCTACGCGTTGGGCTAGATCACGAGCGCATTCCTGTAAAGATCGAGTGGGCGGCCACTGATATGCACGCTCCTGGCCACATGGAAGAGTGCAAAGCAATGTCATTGGCTCTCTTTGACAAAAACAGCCGAGATACCCTTCGCATTGACCTGTGGACCAACGAGATGCAGGTTCAGGAGATGGATCGCTTTATCTACCAAATCTTGCGTTCGCTCAGCCAAACTTATCTGCGCGCTACAAACAACCGCGAACTCGCCGAGGATATGGCGCGCTTTGCCCATTACTTCGGAGAAAAGACAGAGATCCTCCCTCGGACGTCGTAGCTTTTCGCATTACGCGTCTATGCGACGGCGCACCATGGTCAAGATTGTGGCAACGGCTACCGTTTCTCCGGTTTCATCGTAAACCTCTACCCACCATTTGACAATGCCTCTCGGGATAGCCGCCACTCCTTCCCGGGAAGGATCGTGTTCTTGAGCAATCTTCTCCTTTACGGTGAGGCGTACGCCAATGGTCATACCTGGGTATACAGGCTTGATGAAGCGACATTCATCGAGGCCGTAATTAAGCAATACTGGTCCCTTACGCGGGTCTACGAACAGACCTGCTGCTTTGGAGAGCACGAAATAACCGTGAGCAACTCGCCCTTTGAAGGGCGTACCTTCTAGCGAGGTTGCATCCATGTGCGCATAGAAGTGGTCGCCACTAACGTTGGCGAAGTTGTGAATGTCTGCCTCACTAACGGTGTGTTTTGCGGTGACAAGGGTTTCGCCGACGAAGAGATCTTCAAAGTATTTTCGGAAAGGGTGGATTGGTGTCTCCGTTTGTTGGGCACCGGGCTGGTACTGATTGGTCACTTGAGTGATATCTGACGGATGGCCTTGAATGGCCGTGCGTTGCATGTAGTGAAAGACTCCTCGAAGGCCGCCCATTTCCTCTCCTCCTCCTGCATGACCTGGACCTCCATGAACCAGTAGAGGCATAGGCGAACCGTGGCCTGTGCTTTCTGGAGCCGAATCGCGATTGAGCATCAGAATGCGACCGTGATCGGCGGCAGCTTCCAGCACGTATTCGCGCTGAATGCGGCGGTCATAGGTACAAATCGTCGTCACGAGCGAGCCCTTGCCCATGCGGACAATTTCGACGGCTTCTTCAAGGGTTTTATAAGGTATCAGCGTGCTCACTGGCCCGAAACACTCTGTCTCATGCGTGAGCGTATAGCGCTTAGGAGCATCATTGCGCAACAAAATGGGCGGCAAAAACGCGCCGCGCTCTCGATCAGCGCCGACTACCTCAAAGACCTCAGGGTCGCCGTATACGATTGGCGTAGTTTGAGCTAGCAGCTGGAGCCTTTCGCGCACTCGCGCCAACTGATGGCGGTTGATGAGGGCGCCCATGCGCACTCCCTGTACCGCAGGGTTGCCCACCACCGTTTGTGCCAAACTCTTACCTAAGGCCTCCTGTACTGCCTCTATGAGCCGCTCTGGCACAAGAATGCGTCGCACGGCCGTACATTTCTGGCCCGCCTTGCTCGTTATCTCTCGACGAATCTCCTTGATAAACAGGTCAAACTCTGGAGTACCTGGCTCAGCATCTTCCCCTAGTACAGCGGCATTTAGAGAGTCAGCCTCCATGATGAAGGGCACACTATGCGCAATGATGGCTGGATGCGTGCGCAACTTCCGACCCGTCTCTGCGCTACCGGTAAAGGTCACCACATCCTGGCTCTGAACGTAGTCGAGCAAGCCTCGCCCTCGACCCACGAGTAATTGGAGAGCGCCCTCAGGAAGAATACCTGAAGCAACAATATCGCGCATCACTGCCTCAGTCAAAAAAGAAGTTTGCTCGCTAGCCTTCACTACCGCCGGCACACCTGCTAACAAGTTTACAGCGATTTTTTCTAACATGCCCCACACCGGAAAATTGAAGGCGTTGATGTGCACCGCCACACCGCGTTTGGGCGTCAAAATATGGTGGCCAATGAAGGTATTCTGTTTGGACAAGCGTACAGGCTCGCCCTCTACATAGTAGGGCTCGTCAGGCAGACGCCGCCGTAAGCTACTGTATGTGAAGAGGTTCCCAATACCACCCTCGATGTCTATCCAGGAGTCAGCTCGAGTAGCGCCAGTCAAATAACTAATGGCGTAGTACTGCTCTTTTCGCTCAAACAAATAAAGGGCTAATGCCTTGAGCATGCGCCCTCGCTCGGGAAACGTCATGCGCCGAAGCACCGGATTGCCCTTCTGGCGGGCATACTCCAAAATAGCTCCGTAGTCTAATCCTTCGTCGGACGCCGTAGAAATTACCTCTCCTGTGTAGGCATTGTATTGAGGCACGCCATCGCCCTCGCCGTCTACCCAGCGTCCCAATACATAGTTTTGTATCTTTTTCATGTTTGCTTAATATAGACTTTCTTCAAGGCAAAAGTACACTTTCTGCGCTTGGCATCTTCAACTACCAAAGCAGCGAAGCTCTTATGGCTGAGCTTCAGGCAACCCTTGTTGACCTTCAAATGGCACTCCATTGAGCGAACTAGTGATCTTTTGTAAAGAAAAATAAAAATTCTTTTTGTAAATACGCTGCACTTACCACTACCTTTGCCACGCTTTTTCCAGCCGAACTTTGGCCCGTTCGTCTAGGGGTTAGGACGCATCCCTTTCACGGATGAAACACGGGTTCGATTCCCGTACGGGCTGCTAAAAAGCCTTCATTGCCCAAAAACCGAGGACTTTCACTGCCCTGGCACATACAGGGCTTTTTTCTTTCCAGCCGGTTTTATCGAGTTTGTTTTCAATCGCCGAGCCTATGTCTAGCTTTCTTCGCCTACTGCTTCTGCTTCTTCTTGCAGGTAAATGCGTTGCTTGCAGCCAAACTTCTCCTCCCTCCGTGAAAAAGGACTCTTTAGAAGAACGCATTATTCTAGACTCTTTTGCCGACATACAAATTTTGCGCTACGACCTTCCGGGATGGGATGAATTAACCCTGCGGCAAAAAATTTTCATCTATTATCTCAGCGAAGCTGCCCTAGCAGGACGCGACATTATTTATGACCAGCACTGCAAGTACAACTTGACCGTCCGCAAGACCCTAGAGGCTATTTTTGAGACATGGAAGGGCGACCGAAACACACCGGAATGGAAAGCATTCGAGACCTACGCAAAACGCGTCTGGTTTAGCAACGGCATACATCACCACTACAACGAGACGAAAATTTTGCCCGAGTTTTCCTTCGAGTACTTTGCTCGCCTGGTAAACGGCGCAGATCCCAAAGCACTGCCGTTGAGCAAGGACCAAACGCCAACTGCGCTGCTAGATACTTTAAGACGCGTGATGTTCGACACTACTTTTCTTCCAAAGCGCACCAACAAAGCTGCGGACGTTGACGTCGTCCTTACCTCTGCCGTGCACTTTTACGAAAATATTACTGCCGAAGAAGTTGACCGCTTTTACCAACAACAACTTCGCGCTGCGGGCGATCGCCCACCCCTCGTAGGCCTAAATTCTAAGCTCATAGGCGTGCCCGGTGGTAAGCCGTACGAGCGCGTTTGGCGCGCTGGCGATGGCATGTACGGCCCGGCCATCGACAAAATCATCGAGAACCTAGAGAAAGCTCTACCCTATGCCGAAAACGAACAGCAGAAAGAGGTTATTCGCTTGCTTATAGCGTACTATCGCACGGGCGACCTGCGCAAATTTGACGAGTACAACATCGCTTGGGTGCGCGATACGGCAAGCATGGTAGATTTCATCAACGGCTTCATCGAAGTCTATCATGACCCTAAGGGATACAAGGGTGATTGGGAGGCCGTCGTGCAATATAACGATCCGGAGGCCTCGCGCAAGATGGCCATTATCAGCCGCAACGCCCAATATTTCGAGGACAATAGCCCTATTCCAGCTGCCTATCGAAAAAAAGAAGCTAAGGGCATCTCGTATCGCGTTATCAACGTCGCTATGGAAGGTGGTGCCTGCGCACCTTCCACTCCCATCGGCATTAACTTGCCCAATTCGGAATGGATACGCGCTCACTATGGCTCGAAGTCAATCAGCTTAAACAACATCGAGAACGCTTATGCCCGCTCGGGCGGAGCAGTGGCTACCGCAGAATTTGCTCACGATGAGGAGGAGATTGCTCTAGCCAAGCAATATGGTGAGCTCGTCAGTAAAGTGCATACCGCCTTGCACGAAGTCATTGGCCACGCCAGTGGCCAGCTTAAACCCGGTGTACCTCAGCCAAGCGCTACCCTTAAGCAGTACGCCAGCACGATAGAAGAAACGCGCGCCGACCTCGTAGCCCTATATTTTCTGCCTGACCCGAAGCTGGTTGAATGGGGAATTTTGCCCGATACATTAGCCTATCGAACGGGTTACGACTACTACCTGCGCAATGGCCTACTTCAGCAACTGCGCCGGATTCAACCTGGCCAGAACATCGAGCAAGACCACATGCGCAACCGCCACTTAATCTCTTCTTGGGTCCTAGAACAGGCGCAACGCGACAGTGCAGTGGTCAAAGTTGTGCGAAATGGCAAAACCTACTTCGATATCCGGAACTACGCCCGAGTGCGCGAACTTTTCGGAAAACTGCTCGCCGAAGTGCAGCGCATCAAGTCAGAGGGCGATTTTAATGCTGCCCGTCGGTTGGTAGAGACATATGGCATACGTGTAGACCCAGCTCTTGTGCAGCAAGTACGGGAGCGCTATGCTAGCCTACCTACAAAGCCTTATTCTGGTTTCGTCCAACCTCGCTTACTTCTCATAAAAGACGAAAAAGGCAACATCCTCGACGTACGCGCAACGGCAGAAACAGACTTCGTCCAACAAATGCTTCGGTATGGACGCGAATACGCTTTCCTGCCCGTGCGAAACGATTAAGGAAAAATTCCCTCTTGCCTTATTTAGAGGTAAAAGAGCAATATCCCTGTCTTACACGAAACTAAAGCATGGCTACCTACGAAAACCCGCGCCTTGTGCTCGATTCTTCTCGCCCGCCCGAACCTGGGAGAGTTTCCTGGCGCAGTCCGAGCAACATTGCCATTGTCAAATATTGGGGCAAACGCGGCATTCAGTTGCCGCAAAACCCATCTTTAAGCCTTACTTTGACCGCTGCTTATACACAAATGACGATGGAATATGCCCTAAAGAAAGACCCAGATCCGAAGATAGATTTGACCTTTTTCTTTAATGACCAACCTCATGAATCTTTTCAGCAAAAAGTAACAACTTTCCTGACTAACGTAGCGCCCATTTTTCCTTTTTTACGCCAGTTAAAACTAACTATTCGCACGTTCAACTCTTTCCCCCATTCGGCTGGCATTGCCTCTTCTGCTTCGAGCATGTCTGCCTTGGCCTTATGCCTGTGCTCGTTGGAAGACCGCTTCTTTCAGACGCTAAATGACGACGCTGAATTTGACCGCAAGGCTTCGTATGTAGCTCGCTTAGGCAGTGGCAGTGCCTGTCGCTCCATTTATCCTTACGCTGTCCTGTGGGGAGAGACTCCAGTGGTGCCTGGTGCTTCTGACGAATATGCGACGCCGCTGCACGAACTCATCCATCCAGTATTTAAAACTTTTCACGACGATATTCTGGTGGTGAGCGCTGCTGAAAAGGCTGTTAGCAGCCGAGCAGGACATGCCCTTATGGAAGGCCATCCTTTTGCAGAAACGCGCTATACCCAGGCTCGCCTGCGCACAGTGCTACTCGTGGAAGCACTCCGCAGCGGTGACATAGAAACCTTTGGGCAAATCGCAGAGGAAGAAGCCCTTGCCCTACATGCCCTCATGATGTGTAGCCGGCCGCCTTATCTACTCCTCCAGCCGGGGACAATAGCCATTCTTCATCGCGTACGCACTTTCCGGCAGCAAACCCAATTGCCGGTGTATTTCACTCTTGATGCCGGCCCGAATGTTCACCTACTCTATCCGGCTGAATACGCCGCAAGGGTTCGCGCTTGGGTAGAAGGCGAGTTGAAATCCTATTGCGAACAGGGCTTCTACTTGCCCGATAAAGTGGGTGAAGGACCAATAGAAGAGTAGCCAAATTTGGCGCTGTTGGTCTACCTTTGGACTACTCAATATGCCAGCCAATGCTCACCTCCAGGGAAGAGAATGAAGATCTGACCTCATGCAAACGCAGCAGCATGTTGGTTGCCTTTGGTCGCATTGCTCTCCTGAGCAAGCAACTTTATTCTCCTGCAATCGCCCGATTTATTAGCGGAGCGAGCAGCACTCCACCTACAGCACATCAATACCCCGATAAACAACACATTATTCGCAAGATGGGATACCAGAGTGAATGAACTTTCGGAAGGACAGAACGCCCGGTAAAAGAGCTTTTGCTAACCATACCGGATGTTGATGAAAGCCCTCTTTCTAACTGTTGAGGTCTAGAGGAGGGAGAGAATACTTCCTCTAACTGATTAGCGGTCTGTCTTGTCGTTAGCGAGCAACGAGTTCTAAGAGATGGCTGTTGATTCGTACAGCTTCTCAAAATAAACTTTTCGGACTCCCAACAGCATAGGCGTGCATGCGGCGCAACAAGAGCGCGCCGACAAGGAGCAACAATACGCCAACCGCTAACCCAATTCGAACAGCGAATTCTTTTTGACGAGTCACAATGTGGGCATGAAAGAGTGGATTCGCTGCTCCAGGCGAGCCCGGCCCGGGAAGAATCCCCCAATGCTCAAACTTGGCATTATCTAATGAGGGCATCAGAAGGTCAAGAGTAAATTCTCCCTCCGGCGCTTCGATGGCAAAGGAGACGCTGTCCACTGCACGCCCATCAGCGGTGTAAAGGAGCAAACGCTCCGCCTGTTTATTGAGGCCGAAGCGAAAATCTCCTGTAATACAACGCACGTGAGGGAACTGCTTTCGGAAGGCTGCTGTGTCTTGACAAAGGACCAAATAGCCTCGAGGAGCAATACTGACATCAGGCAGATTCCAGCTGTTGCGAGCGTCTCGAAGCACCCAGTTTTTAAGCCGAATGGTTTTTTCTCCAGCGTTGAAAAGCTCCACCCAATCGCCTGTTTTTTGGCCGGCAGCCGCTATTTCATTGAAGAAAACTACGCCGTCCAGTGGGTGAGGGTCGGCCACAAAACGAGCACGCACATGAAGCGTGTCGTGAGATGGCAAGTAAACTTCAATAACACGCCCTTGGCGGTCAATCCCTTCCCAACCAGCGAAGCGATAACCCACAGCAGGCACTGCCTGCAGGCTTATTGGAATGTGTTCGAAATACCTGCCGTCAAAAGCACCAGTACCTATAGTGATGGTGTTGTTGACGACCACTGAGCCACCCTCGTCTACTGTCAGGTGGAGGTAGGCCGGTGCACCAGGACGAAAGTGTTGGGCCAAGTGCTCGAACAACACTGCCGGACGGCGTTGAGCGAACTGGCGGATAATATCTACATGGCGGCGCCAATTGGCCTCTGACCGACGCCACCGGCGCAAGTGACGCGGCATCTCTGGGCCTAAAATGTGTTCGAACCACTCGATTTGCCGAAGAGCATGGTCAGCGCTCAGCGAGGTGTTGAGCCGATCGCAAAAGCGGTTGACAAACCGGTGGCGAAATTCGCGATTGCGCAAAAGGTTGCGCAACAGAAACGTGCTCCAGGGTGGATTGGGCCAATGCGGCCCATTTGCCTCGGTGAAGAAAGCGATGGCGTCTGCTCGCCAGGCATTCGGATCGTGTAGGCCAAAGCCCCAATCGGTATCAAAAAGTATCCAGCGCCAGCGCCCACCTGGGCGTTGCGGCCGCCAATAGCGAGTGTTACCTCCGGCGTCAATATTAAAACAATATATTTGGGCTATTTGATAATCCATAAAATTTTCTACGTCCATCTGCGTGCAAACCCATTCGTAATGCGCTTGGACGGCAAGGTCGTGAGTGCGGATGTACTCTAACAGGCGCAGATAGTGCTCGTTGGAGCCATGGCGCACGTGGCGCTGGTGTTCCAGTAGGTCGAGCGAATCGCGGTCTACCTCAGCGTGGTCTTCCAAAAAACGCGCATTGACTTTCTCTCGAAGGTGATAAAGCCCCCAATATTGTCCATTGAGGTAGAGCAGGGCTGGCCGGAAAGCCTGCTTCTCTAACCCCCAGCCGTCAGTAAGGCGGTTCATGAGTTCATCGCGAAAATGGGCTCCGGCAAAATCGCTACCACCATTGCGCAACACCAAGTACTTGAACTTCTTCGGCTGGTCAGGGCCAAAGATGCGGTGGCGGAAAAATTTCTTACCATAGCGACTGCGCGCTACGAGCACAATGCTTTTTTGTGGAAAGATGCGGCTGTAGCCGCCGAATAAGCGAAAACCTGCGGCGCTGTTGTGCACACATCTTCCATCATTTTCATAAATCTCAACGTGACAAGCAAACTCTCGGCGCGTCCAAAAGTTGGCGCCAGGGCGATGTTCTGAGGTAGTATCGGCAAAAGGGCCTTCCCGGAAAATTCCTCGCTCAGGGTGAAAAAGGATAACTGGATTGATAGCGACCGATAAGACGGGAAGCTTCGTGGGTGGCTCGCCGATAAAATACGTTTGTCCTGTGGCGCGACCAGTTACCTGACCGCACCGAGCCAGTGCGCGAACGACAGTCGTCCGAGAAATGCGCAAAGGCCGGCTGTAGCGCATGGCATTCACTGACGGATATGAACCGTCGGTCGTATAGTAAATGACAGCTCCCTGCGGCGCCGAAAGCCGAACTTCCACACCCTCTGTGTAGAAGCCACCCGGTAGGGAAAATTCTACAACTAAAGGTTGTGATGAAGCGAGCTGCTGCTTTTGAGCCGCTGAAAAACCCGACGCAAGCACAAAAAGCAAAACATGCGTCGTTACTTTCATAATCCTGCAAATTTCTCGATTTTGGGCCAAAGTAGGGCAATAGAACACAATAGCTGATTTTCAGTAAAATAAGTCGCTTAACGGAAGTACCTTTCGCAATAAGTCAAGAATAATACCAAAATTTGCCGGCCATGACGATTACACAAGCTCAGCAGGCAGTAGATGAATGGATTCGCACCATTGGCGTGCGCTACTTTTCCGAACTCACAAACACCGCAATTCTCATGGAGGAGGTAGGGGAAGTCGCCCGCCTCATGGCACGCCTCTACGGCGACCAGTCGTTCAAAACGGCTGAACAAGCAGCTACTGCCCAGCAAGACTTAGCAGATGAAATGGCCGACGTGCTCTTTGTGCTCCTCTGCCTAGCGAATCAAACAGGAGTAGATTTGTCAACTGCCCTACAGAAAAACTTAGAAAAAAAGACGCGCCGCGATGCCCTTCGCCATGCTCAAAATCCCAAGCTTCAAGACTAACCCTGCTTCCACTTCCTTATGCTCTCCTTATTTCAGCCTGTTAGCAGATATCTCGAGCAAAAAGCGTTGTTTCGACCGCGCTCTTTGCCTGATAATTATCGCTTTGCTTTCGGTGATGCCTCTTTCGAAGAATTCTTCCTAAACACGCCCGACGGCACGCGCCTCAACGTGCTTTATTTCCCTACGCCCTGCACACAGCGCCGGGGCACCCTCTTGTATTTCCACGGCAATCGCGGCAACCTACAGCGCTGGGGCTTTATACACATCGACTTCACTCGACGCGGCTACGATTTCGTTATTCCGGATTATCGAGGCTACGGCAAAAGCACGGGAACGCCTAGTGAACACGCTCTCTACGAAGATGCGCGCTTGGTATACGAATGGACTTCTCAACGCCACCGGGGCGGGCAACTTGTGATCTATGGTCGCTCATTAGGCTCTGCGCCAGCGTGTTATCTAGCTGCACATGTGAGTGCACATCGACTTCTCTTGGAAACCCCCTTCGATAGTTTTGCTGGCCTATTGGCTGCTCATTTGGGTCGTTACCAAGCCTCCTTTCGGTCTACCATTCTTTTGCCCAATGACCGCTATTTGTGTCGATGTTTAATACCCGTGCTCATTCTTCACGGCACTCACGACCGCATCGTGCCTCTTAGCAGTGCCGGACGTCTGCGCGCTTGCCTAAAAGATCGAGATGAGTTTGTCCTCATTACGGGCGGCACACACCATAACTTGCGCACCTTTGAACTGTATCAACAGGCCCTAGATCGATGGCTGGGCCCTCCCGTTACCTGTGCTGAAGGACCCTCCAACTAATGCTATGGCAAAGACAAAAACTGTGTTTCTGTGCACCCAGTGCGGAGCCACTTCACCTAAATGGATGGGCAAATGCCCTCAATGTGGTGCTTGGAACACGTACCGGGAGGAAATTGCTCTTGGCGAGACCTTTCCTGAAGAGAAGCGCCGCACCTGGAGCGCTGAAACAGCTCGGCTCGCTGCCCAAGCTACACCATTACCAGCCATCCGAACAGGTACAATTCAGCGCCTGCGTACGCCCGACGAAGAACTCAACCGCGTGCTGGGCGGTGGCATCGTACCCGGGTCGGTCGTGCTCGTTGGGGGTCAACCTGGCATTGGAAAAAGCACGCTGCTGCTGCAAGTAGCCCTGCAAATACCAGCCAAAGTACTCTATATCAGCGGAGAAGAAAGTGAAGAGCAAATCAAGATGCGCGCAGACCGCCTACCCAGTGGCCAGGCCGACTGCTACGTACTAACGGAAACAAATACCGCCAAAATCTTCCAACAAGCCAACCAACTGCGCCCTCAGCTGCTCATCGTAGATTCTATTCAAACGATGAGCAGTCCTTACGTGGAAAGTGCTCCTGGAGGCGTCGCTCAAGTGCGCGAATGCGCCGCCGAATTTCTTCGCTTTGCAAAAGACACGGGCATAGCCGTCTTTCTCATCGGCCACATCAATAAAGAAGGCGACCTTGCTGGCCCTAAACTGCTAGAACATATTGTAGACTGCGTCCTGCAGTTCGAAGGCGACCGCCACTACACTTATCGCTTATTGCGCACTTTAAAGAACCGTTTTGGCAGTACTGACGAACTGGGTATTTATGAAATGCGGTCTGACGGTCTAAGGCAAGTGAGCAATCCGTCTGAATTGCTTCTAAGCCAGCGTGAAGAAAGCCTTAGTGGTTGTGCTGTCGCCGCTACTGTCGAAGGGCTTAGGCCCTTGCTCATTGAAACTCAGGCGTTAGTCAGCCGCTCTGTCTACGGCACTCCTCAGCGCTCGGCCACGGGTTTTGACATGCGTCGCTTGCAAATGCTCTTAGCTGTTCTTGAAAAGCGATGTGACTACTTCTTTAGCACGAGCGACGTCTTTCTCAATCTAGCGGGTGGCATCCGCGTCGACGACCCCGCGCTCGACCTAGCCGTTATTGCAGCGCTAATCTCCTCTCTACTCGACATTAGCATCCCGTCCGACGTCTGCTTCGCTGGTGAAGTAGGACTTAGTGGCGAAATTCGCGCCGTCAGCCGCATCGAACAACGCATTGCCGAAGCTGCACGCCTCGGCTTTCGCCAAATGTATATTCCACGCCTAAATGCAAAAGGCCTGAGCATGAATAAATTTTCTATAAGGTTGGAATTAGTAAGCAAGGTAGACGAAATCCGCAGTTCATTATTTCTATGATTTCCATCAAAAGAAAACTTTTTCAGTACTTTTAGCGCTTTAAAGAAAGATGGCAGTAGATGCATGCTGTCCTCTGGTATGCGAAGAAAGTAAGCCAACTGGGCTGCTTCGAGACAGAAAGGAATGCTCGCTCCTTCTTGACAGGCTGCTGCCGGAAACTTTCTTCCGCAGCACAAACTCATCTGCTCACTTGCTTTCCAACGCTCACATGCGTTAAAAATCCTTTCATCGAAATAGCGCCTTGCTCAAACCGTTTTCTTAACTATCACAAGCATTACTTATGGCACTTTTTACTTTTACTCCCTCTCGCAGCCTCGTCCTAATCGCTGCATTAGGTGCTCTCTCAGCCTATGCACCCGCTCAGGATTGCTCAATGCTTATCAAGGAGAACAAAAAAGTTTCGGGTGTTCAAATAGTCCGAACCGACAATGTGACAGTGATAGTGCGAGGCAGTTACAACTATAGTATCGCTTTTTTTACCGATGAGAAGGGCATTTATGCCCGGGTCACTTCAATTGGTGGTACAGAACTGAATCAAGATGACCAAGTTGTCTTCGTAGATTTCACCGGAAAAGAACGAGTGTACAAGTTCATTTCGCTGGGCGAAGTTGTCGGCGGTAACGTCCCTACCCATCGCAATAACCTTCGTCTAGATTTGGAAGCAGTGCGCTGGTTGGCCAGTACCACCATCACAGACATCCACTTCATCAACTTCGTAGAACGCCAGAAATACAAGTTCACTGTAAATCCCAATCGGCAGAGTGAATTTCGTAACTTATGCGTTTGCTTTCACAACGCTCTAGAGGAAAACGCCGTAAAAAATACTCCTGGCGCAGAGGTCGAGCGAAAGGTTAGCTCTACGGCTCAAGGTAGTGCCGACAAAAGTGCTGATAAATCTTCGGTAGGGAATGTCCCTATAGGTACTCGACCGACCTCGTCGAATGCGCCTGTTAGCGACGAAGAATTGGTTAGCTTAAGACGCGACTTAGAGAAAACGAAGGAAGCCGTGCGGGCAGAGATAAAGGCAGAGCGCGATCGCGCCGAAGCCATCAAGCTCCAGCTCCAGCAAGAGGTAGCAGCTGCACGCGAAGCGGCAAATCAGAAAAAATTAGAATATGCCAACGAAGTGCTCGAAGCGCGCAAAAACAGCTTAGCGGAAATCGAACGCGCCCGAGCAGAAGCGCAAGCAGCCATTGCAGAAAGCCGACAGCGGGCCGATTCCATTACGGCGCGCCTACTTTTGAACGTAGAGGAAGAACGCCGAAAAGCTGCTGAAGAAATCCAAAAGGCTCGACTTGCTGCTGCCGAAGAAGTCCAAAAAGCGCGCGAGAATGCCGCCGCTGAAATTGCTCGAATCAAAGAGCGCCTCGAACAATCAAAACTTCAATACAACGATGAGATCA
Source organism: Saprospiraceae bacterium (assembly GCA_025055285.1). GTDB lineage: Bacteria > Bacteroidota > Bacteroidia > Chitinophagales > Saprospiraceae > M3007. The sequence continues at coordinate 97,331 of JANWXM010000010.1, read as the reverse complement.
CGACGGCTCGTGCGAACGCTGAGGAAGAGCTGCGCCGTATCCGAGAGGAGAATACTCGCGTTATTGCAGAAGCCCGCCAACGCATTCAACAGGAAAAGGAAAAGACGATTTTAGACCTCCAGGAAGCTAAACGCGCAGCAGCCGATGAGATCCTCAAAGTCCGCGAAGAATCTGCTAATGAAGTGGCCCGAGTGCGAGAAAACGCCGTATTAGAGAAACAACGCATTGCCAACGAAGTGTCTGAAGCGCGCCGCAAAGCAGCTCAGGAGAAAGCTCTTTTGGAACAAAACAGCGCCTCTGAGCTCGCTGACTTGCGCGAAAGCACTGCTAAACAGAAAGAAGCGCTTGCTCTTGAGGTGGCTGAAGCTAAAAAACGAGCGGCCGACGAGATTGAGCGCATTCGCCGCGAAGTTCAGCTACATCGCGAACAAGCGGAGTTAGAGAAAGCAAACATTGCCAAGGAGGTAGCCGAGAATCGCCAGCGAGCGGCTCAAAGTGTCCAGCAGATTCAGGAGGAGGCCAATCGCGCAATAGCAGAAGCTCAAAGACGCGCTCAGCAGCAGCGCGACTCCATAATTGCTGCTGTGCAGTTGGCCCGTCAACGCGCTGCCGAAGAAATTGCCAAAATCCAAGAAGAGACCAACAAAGTTTTGATCGCTATCAAGGAAAAAGAGGCCCGAATAAAGCAGGAGAGCGCAGAAGAAGTTCAGCGCGCCCGCGAACGCGCTGCTCAAGAAATTGCAAAGGCGCAGGAAGAGGCCCTAGCGCGTGTGCAGGGTGCTAACTTGAGCGCACAAGAGGCGCAGCGCAAATACGCCGAAGAGATCAATGCCTCAAAGCAGATTGCCGAGCAGAGAATTCAACAAATTCAACAAGAAGCCGCCGCAGCTATTGCTGAAGCGCGCCGCAAGCAGCAAGAGATGAGCCAGGCCACAGCCCAAGAGGTTCAAGCTGCTCGAGAGCGGGCTGCTGCTGAGATTGCTGCTGCTCGCGAACGTGCTGCTCAAGAGATTGCTGCAGCCCGAGAAGCTGCTGTGCGTGCGCAAGAAGAATCAGCCAATGCTATTGCTGAAGCCAGGCGTCAGAGTGCTCAAATCATTGCAGCTATTCGCGGTGCAGAGGCCGATAGCATCCGCCTCGCTCGCGAGCGCGCGGCAGAAGAGCGCCAGCGCCTAGCTGCCGAACTCGCTGCCGCTCGCGAGCGTGCGGCGCAAGAAATTGCAGCCGCCAATCAACAGGCTGCAGAAGAAATCAAAGCTGCTCGAGAAAATGCCGCTCGCGCCCGTCAAGAAAGTGCCGAAGCCATTGCTGAGGCGAGAGAAGAAGCCGCAACAGAAGTAGCCAAAACGAGAGAACAAACGGCTCGCGAAGTAGCAATGGCTAAGCAGCAAGCCTTGGAGGCTATTACTCAAGCTAGGCGCGAGGCCGAAGAGCGCAAAACTGCCCTTGCCCGAGAGGTGAGCGAGGCCCAAGAGCGCGCGCGTCGCGAAATGGAAGAAGCCCGAAATCAAGCTGCTCAAGAGGTTGCCAACGCCCGCAAAGAAGCAGAAAACAAACGCAGGCAGTACGCCGCAGAGGTCGAGGAGGCCCGCAAACGCGCTGCAGAAGAAGCCGCTACTGCTCAAAAAGAGGCCGCCCAAGCTGTGCAAACTGCCCGCCAAGAGAGCGCAGCCGAAATCGCTCGCATTCGCGCTGAGGTAGGCGAGAAAATTCGCGAAGAGCAACAGAAAATCGGCCAGAAACAACAGGAGCTCGTTCAAAAACAACAAGAAATCGAACGCGCTCAGCAACAACTTCAAGCGCTACAAGCCGAAATCCAACGCGCTCAAGCTGAATTGCAGCGGCTTCAAGAAGAAATCCGAAAACAGCGCACTTCCTCAGGCTCAGGTGGCGGGAACAATCGCTAGCAAACCTTACGAGCTCTTAAACAAGAACAAGAAGGAGCAACTTATCTGCAAACTGACGTCACGCACCCTTGGAGTAGAGCGTCTTATCAGCGTCTAAGCTGATTGGTTGAAGCGTCTACCCTCAGATGCTCCCTTTTACTAACAAACCCTCCACTTGCCGTGGGCATTCCTTCGCGATGTGCTGTTTGTTGAGATGGTAAATCAGATGGTGAGGTAGTCTTGCGCTGTTCTACTTGATAAATCGGACAATTACAGAATGGTCAGAGCGGTGCAACCTTTGGCAAACGGCGTTCTAGGTCGTCTGCGTGAGATCAGGTATAAAATTAGAGACCTCGCAAAGCCGTCAGTGGCCGCAAGGTCTCTAATTTTTTCGAGGGTGCAAAGCGCTTAACGTGCTACCACGACCTTTCGGATACCTATGCCCTGCGATGAACGCAGACGAAGCCAATACACGCCCTCCGGTAGGTGAGTGGCATCTAGGCGCCAAACACGCTGATGGCTCAGGCGCTCGGCATAAATCAGGCGGCCCGTAGCGTCAACAAGAGCAACTTCCGCATCAGCAGGGGCAGGCTGCAATAGCACTAATTCGGCAATACCACTCGTCGGGTTGGGCCGCAACACGAGACCTTGCATCCACTCTGGTTCGCGTACGCGCACCAGATCATCTACCGAAATATCGCGCACGGTTACTGCGCAGCCATCGGCATCGCGAATCTCAACGCTGTAACGACCTGCTGAAATGTTTCTTAGGTCTTCGTTCGTGCCCACGACATCGCCTTGGGCATTCGTCCATCGGAAATGATAGGGTGGCGTGCCTCCAACTGGCGAGATGTCAATGGCTCCTATAAACTGGGTGCCAACGTCGTGAGTGACCACAGGAGCAGGCACTTCAATAGGTGGCGTGATAGTTACGCTGAACGAACAGCGACCCGTGTTACCCGCCGCATCGGTGTAGGTGTAAGTTTGTGTAGTTTTTCCTACCGGAAATGCTGACCCACTCGGCAGGCCCTCCTCCAGATTCCAAACGCCACCAGCAGATAGGCAATTATCCTGAGCAACCGGTGCCGCATACTGGACAGTATTATCATACCAGCAAGCCCTCATATCGGCCGGGCAGGATACAACCGGTGCCGTGCGGTCTACGACATCCACAAACTCCTCTAAAACAGTAATATTGCCGTTGTTGTCAAAAGCCATAACAGTTACTTTCTGTCGGCCCTGATTGGAACAATCGAAGACCGTTGGCTCAATCGTTACGCGGTCTACAGCACAATTATCGCTAACCACAGCTTTCAATTCACTTAAAGACACAGCCACTACTCCATCAGCGCCCAACTCCAGTGTGGTGTTTTGCACCACAATAACGGGTGGTTCAGCATCAGCCACAGAGAGGGTGTATGCAGCCGTTGCCGTGCACCCATTGGCATCGCTCACCTCTAGCACATAAGTGCCAGCGGGAATGCCCTCAATCTCGCTGCCCTGATGCCCTGTACTCCAAGTGTAGGTATAAGCTCCCACACCGCCGGACGCTGTCGTCCGAATTGCACCTGTAGGTTCGTGTGCACACAGCGGATGGGCCACCTCAGCCTCTATGGCCAGCGGCTCGGGCTCCTCGATGGCTGCTTCGACGACTAGCGCACAGCCCTTTGCATCTACTATAGAAACCGCATAGCTGCCTGGGCCCAAGTTTTGGATAGAGGGCGAGCTCTCGCCCGTGCTCCACGCATAGGTGTAAGGAGGTGTGCCGCCTCCTAGCTGCACGGAAATGACGCCGTCTTTTTGGCCAAAGCATCGTACATGAGTGGCTACAGGCAGAGCACTCAAAGTGCATCCGTACGGATTGACAGTAACCGATTGTACTGTTGTACAGCCATTTTCATCCGTAACAGTAACAGTATATACTCCAGGCGACAGCCCACTAAGGCTTTTTGTCGTCTCGCCATTGCTCCAGAGGAAAGTATAGGAGCCCGTACCGCCTGTAGGATTGGCGACAGCCGTGCCATCCTTTCCGCCCACAAAAGTTTCTCCTGTGGCTGAGGCATTTGCGATCAGACGTTCAGGCTGAGTAATCGTAATTTGCAGCACATCAGCACAGTTGGCATTGTCCAACACCTGAACAGTATAGGTACCTGGGCTGAGCTGACTTACTTCGGCAGTATTTGCTCCATGGCTCCACGTGTAACGGACGGGCTCATTTGCGCCGCTGACAAGAATTCGAGCGGTGCCATCGCGAGCACCAAAACACGTGACATTTGTGTACGTAGCAACAGCATCAAGGGTACAGTCAAAAGCGTTGACTACTACGGATTGCGATGCTGTACAGCCATTTTCATCGGTGACCACAACTGTATATATGCCTGGCGCAAGATTGGCAATGGTCGGCGTGGTTTCTCCGTTGCTCCACTGATAAGTATAGTTCCCTGTACCCCCGGAAGGCTGAACAATAGCGCTACCGTCATTGACGTCAGCTGCTGATTGCGGCGTAGCGGAAACCTGCAGGTTTAGTGCAGGAGGTTGATGAACGGTTACGCTTGCAACAGCACTGCAGCCCTCCGTATCGGTGACAATTACAGTGTATGTGCCGGCAGCGAGGTTAGTTGCTTGAGCAGTTTCTTCACCTGTGCTCCACAAGAAGGAGAACTCACCGCTGCCGCCGCTAGCCTGCACCACGGCACTGCCATCGTTACCGCCAGAGCAAGAGACTGCCTGATACTGTTCCGCTTCGGCAATAACAGGCTGACGCTGAATTACTTGGATACTAGCTGTGGCCGTACAACCTCGCGCATTGTCGGTAACGAGAAGGACATATGTGCCTGCCGCGTCCACCACAGGCTGTAAGGTGGTGTCGCCCGAAACAATGTGCCCGTCCGGTGTTGTCCATAGATAGTTAAAATGTGTTCCCTGCGCTGAAGCTGTTCCGTCCAGCGTGACTTGAAAAGTATTGCAATTAAGCGCGCTGGGAGCCGTCGCACTTGCAGCAGGAGGGAGAGTATCGTAAAGTACCCATGCAGTATCCGTGGATATGCATCCATTAACTGTATCGGTGACCATGAGGACGTAGGCGCCCGCCACCCTGACGACAGGATTGGAGGCATCGCTTTCAAAATCTTCAGGCCCTGTCCACGCATAAACCACGCGACTAGACTGTGTCTCCGCATTCAAAACAATGGAGTCTACCACACAAGTGAATTTTCCTCCCGTAGCCTCAACACTAGGCAGAATGGTGTCTATGCGAACCACTGTAGTGTCTCGCCTTAAGCAGCCTGTAGCAGAGTCTAGTACAGCAAGGGCATACACTCCCACAACAGACACCGTCGGACTTTGCTCGGTAGAAGTAAAATCGTTGGGCCCCGTCCAAGAAAACGAAGGTTTAGAAGCACTTGTGGTCGTATTTAAAGTTACTGTTGGTGCCGTGCAATTAATTGGGCCGTGGGAAATAGTTACTTTAGGAGGCAAATTCTTTGGAGCAACGTATACAGTATCGCGTCGCACGCAGCCGTTAATCGTGTTTGTAACGCGGAGGACGTAGTAGCCGCCTGAATCAATCAGCGGCGTCAAGGTACTATCTCCCGAGACGATGCGGCCGCCGCCGTAGGTGCTCCACACATAGAAGAAATTGGAGCCTGTCGATGCTGTTCCTTGCAGCTTTATCTTGGGAACCAAACAGGTAACGTTGGTGTCAGGGCCTGCATTCGCGTCAGGCAAAGTAGTATTTGCAGTGACAATTGTTGTAGCTAATCCTCGGCATTTAGTCACTTCCTCCGTCACCTGAAGAATGTAAACGCCTGGCGCATTAACTACAGGCGTAGGCGTATTCGCCCCCGAAACAATGTTACCTCCTCCTGAAGCCGTCCATTGATACGAATACGAATTACTATAACCACCTGACGCTGAACCTTGTAGCTGAATCCTGGGCACAGCACAGGTGATGACTCCAGGTGGTGCTATAGAGACTGTTGGATTGGTAGGTGGAGGCATGACCTGAGTAACCGTCTTTGTGCAACCGCGCTGATCGGTAACCGTGCAGGTATATGTTCCCGCCGTTAGTCCCTCTACCTTTGTTCCCGTCTTACCGTTACTCCAAGCGTAAACGTGATTACTCCAGCCGCCAGAAGAGGCAACCTCAATGCTGCCTAAGACTCCTTGGCAACCTACTGGTGTTACTTGAACAATCTGTAAATCAAGCGGTGCTGGAGGATCTTCTACAGTAATGGGGCCAGTAGTACCTGTCCACCCTTGAGCATTCGTGACTGTGCACGTATATACACCTGCTGGAATATTAGTGAGGTTTTGCGTAGTCGCTCCGTTCGACCATTGGTAAGTATACGGAGGGCTGCCGCCCGAAGCCGTAATCGAAATCGAGCCAGTGCTGGTGCCATAGCAACGGACGTGCTGCACATTAGTCACGGTTACGTTCACTGCTAGAGGTGGACAATACGCGCTGCGCGCTGCCCATAACCCAGATGCTGGTTGTTGGCCTACGAGGTAAATCTTTCGGTCGGCCGGGCATACCATATAAATAGTAGGGTAATAGGTCACTTGGTATTGCGCTCGAACGCTGCAATTGTCGGCAATAGGAAAAGGCGTTCCAGTTGCCCAGTTCCCTTGAGTGCTGGCATTGCACGCTGGCGGATTGTTGATACATGCTGTGTTCGTGTTACAATCGCCCTCGATCATGAGAACGAAAGCCTCATTAGTACCTGGAGGGCCGTATTGTTCCCAAATTTGATGAAGCGCATGAGAATTATGGTAATTCCAACAAGGACCACACCACGTAGCGAAGAAGTCTATGTACACCGTTTTGCCCTGATCGAGCAGGGTATACAATGTGTGGGAGTTGCCGTTGATGTCCACCACGGTAAAATTAGGCGCCGTGCTTCCATTTGGCAATTGCCCTAATAATGGGCCAAATCCTAACAAACTCCCTATTAAACAGCATAGTAGACGTTGTTTCATACACAGAAATATTTTTAATTGTGATAAAAAACACGCAATTATCGCGTCCGAGCAAAAGCGGGCGGAAAAATAGATATTTTTATAAAAAACTACACGTCTCATGGACGAAACAGCTGCTTTACCTTAAATACCAACCCTTAGAAAAGCCCTTTCAACGAGGCGCTGTCAAAGAGCGTTTATTGAATGAAATTGTCGCTTTCGAGCGCAAGCAACAAAACATCGCCGGGTACAAACGGCGCGCTGACCGTCTGATGCTAAGACGTCCAACGGGCAGCTCTAAGGGTCGCTTCTTTAAAGCTCAGGCTACAGCGCAAGGCTGGCTTCCCAATTAATATTTTTGAGGTCTCGTGTAGGCGGCATGGAGCGGTAGCATCTGACCTGTGCCGTGAAAGCTCTTGTTCTCGAAAGCTTGCTGTGTTGCTCTAGACCTTTCTCTGTGATGTGTTGTTTGTCAGAAAGTTCAATGAGGAGAGGTGATCTCGCCCTGCGCCACTTGTTTACGTGGGTTTTTATGGGACGCTTAGTATGCCTGCTCCCGTGTGAAACAGTCAAACAACCGTTTCAACAGAGAGTATTTGCTTGGTCAGTTTATGACCAAAAAATTCTTTATCTACTTCCTGCGGCCTTTAGGTTTATCGGAGGGAGTTCTTTGTCGCTAGAGCCGAGCAAGAATATCTCGACACCTCGTCAAGAAAAGTCGAGCACGCTAGCAGTACACTGGCCAAGGCATGTTCAGGACGAGGAAAACTTTTCACATGCCTGAAAAAGAGCCCTCCGCTTGAGAGAAGGCTTTCCACGCATGCGTAGCCAACTGAGCTGTCAATTTCTCCAAAAAATAACTGCCCGCCACGGGGTCGGTTAATTCGGCGAAACCACTTTCCAATTTAAGCAAATGCTGAACATTGCGGGCAATGCGCCGGCTAAACGTCTGAGGGGATTTTGCCAAGTGTTCACGACCCGCGTCATACGGCAACACCGTAAGGCGCCGAGCTCCGCCTAATACAGCGGACATAGCCATCGTCGTCGCTCGGATCATGTTGGTATACAATTCCTCTGTATAAGCAGCAGGTGCAAAGCGCACGTCGAGCACTGGATACTCTAAAGGAATGCGCCATGCCTGCAAAATATTTAACCACAATAAACAAAAGGCGCGCAGGCGCGCAATTTCTACATAGTAGCTCTTGCCCACCTCAAGGCAAAATTGCATTTGCGCAGCGAGGGCTGCCGGGTCAATACCGCGCTCGGCTCCCTGGCGCAAGTACTCATTTCCGCGCTGAAGCAGGCGAGTTAGCTCTTGCACAACTTGAGCAGGGCCCACGTACGTCGAGCCTCCGTTTACGCTCAGGACGCGATAGCCAGGAAAGGCCTCGCGCGCATAAGCCACCAAATCGCTCAGATAACGCCAGTCGACGGGCCTTGAGCGCGCCAAAGGGTCGTAATAGAGTGCACCTCGTAAGCGGTTAGTAGGTATTGCGCGTCGCTGGGCTTCCTCTCCTAGGTTATGCAACACAGCAGCCGGAGCAGCATCTACCGCTTGGCCGCTGAAGTTTAATTCAATGTAATCTAAATAGATGTTTTCAGTAAGAGTGGATAATTGCCCTAAGTCCAAAAGAGTGAAGGATATGCTTTCCGCGCCAAAGGCCAACGCCTCTAATGCCTGCTGATTGGCTGCTTGTGGATTGGCTTGCTCAACATCTTCGTTAATAGACCAATGGTGCACCTCTTCACTCAAAGGCAAGGGAGGTTGCGGTTGGTCGTCAGGGTGAGCGAAGGGGTCTATGCGCAACTCATCGCTAAGTTGCCAGTACAGGTCTTCTACGGCTTTGCCTTTGAGGTCTTTAGCAATCCGCTCTAGCCATTCTGCTTTGCTAACTGGCGGGAAATCTGCAAAAAAGTCTTCAGGTAAACTCATATGCGCAGCTACAGAAGGCAAAGGTAAGGGCAGATAGCCTTTTGTTGGGCACTGGGCGATAGACCGTGCTACTTTTTAGTTGCTGAGCTCAGTTTGCAGGCGCTCTCTCAAGTACTGAGCTTTTGCGTAGAATGGGTGCTGCGCAGAAATAGCTTCTAGTGCAGCCTTCAGAGCACTTTGACGCTGAGGCATTTGTTTGAGAATAGCCAGTACGATCCCCCACTCTGCACGCTGCGCATAAGGCTGCAGCCCACTGCTAGCGATGCGGCGGAAAGCCATCTCCGCCTCGGCGTACTGGCCATTTTTGAAGTAGGCGACAGCCAAGAGCTCTTGCTGAAGCATTTCTTCGGCAGTGGGCACTGGCGAAAGTTCAGGTCTGAAAGAAGCAATCACATCCTGATAATGACCACTTTGTAAGCTTCTTAGACCTTCTAGGTAACTTCTTGAACCGCTCTTCACGCCGCTAGGAGGCAAGAAATCGCGCTCAACGAAGAACTCGTCAGCAAGGGCAGCATAGTCTACAGCAGAGCTCCCGGGTTGCATCTCCTCGATGGCATTGGAGGGCAGCTCGTGCTGAGCCATCTCACCAGAAGTAGTTGGTGTTTCAAATTTGTCTGGTTGAATCCTAGGCTTGCTTTTCTCCGAGGGCCGTTTTTGAGATTTAGGCTGCGTCTGAACGATGTTGGATTGAGGTGCGGGCTCATCAGACGCGCGCTCGCGCAACCACCAGTAACCTAGGACAAGAACGGCTATCAAGGCAGCAGCGCGCAACATCATGTATAAAGGGCGCCTAGCAGCCCGCTTGGGTTGAAGCTGCCGCAAGAGTTCCGTCTCTCGGTCCCATGCTTGCATTTTTGCGCGCAAATCCTTTTCGACGAGCAGCTCTAGGCCAATTCGCTCCAAACGATGCTGGTTGACCAAAGCCTCTAATTCAGCATTTTGGGCCATCTCGGCCTCGAAAAGCTGGCGCTCATCAGGTGGCATCTTGCCAGCAAGGTATCTTTCTATCTGTTCAAAGCGCAGCACGGCAAGAAAGGTTTTATTTGTGACGTCAGCGTAATTAGAGGCGACGATTTTCTATCAGGACAGCAAAGGCCGGATTGCTCTGCAACAGCTCGCGAAAGCGCATTCGACAGCGATAAGCCTCCTTCTTCGCTACATCAGCGCTGTTATAGCGCATTAGCTGAGCGATTTCCTCCATTGAATAGTCCAACTGATACAAACGCAACAGTTCGCGACAGCGTTCACCGATCTGGGCCAGAGCCTCCTCAAACAGCGCGCGGTATTCGATGCGAATGGTTTCTGCCTCAGGACTTTCTACGAGAGTGTCATAATGCGCTGGGCTCAAGTCTGTGTATCGGTTTTGCTGGCGACGCACCGTTACCCAGCGCCACTTAGCTATAGCGACAAAATAGGTAGTCAGGGCACTGCGCGCCTCGTAGCGTCCTTCGCGAATGTTGCGATCTAAGATGATTAATGCTTCTTGGAAGATATCCTGAGCATCCTGTTGAGAACCGCCGTTTGCCATAATGTATCGAGTAACGGTATCGCGCAAGCCTGGCATCAGGTAGAGGCGCTTAAGCGCTTCTTCACGCGCCGTTCCGCCCGCTCGAATACCTGACACTAAGGCCTCATCGCTCCAACTTGTGTTCGCCATATTGATGCTCTTCGCGCGCCCAGGGTAACCAAGGCTCAGTTTAAAAATGCTCACAAAAGTAACGCGCCCGGCTTAGGTGATTAAGGCCAACGAACACCTCCCTAGTTTCTCAACTTAAAATTTAACCAAAATCCGCTATTCGATAGAATGCCTTTGCCTCTCTAGCGCGTGTTGCTCCAATTGCTGACCAAAGTCGCAAATAGTACTTCACACGTCAATGTCTACTCCACCAGCTAGAGGGCCATTTCCAGACCTAATGAATAGGGCAAAGCGTCTTTCTCCGCCAATAAATGAATGTTTCCAGCTGCAGGCTAACCCAAAACAGATTGTTAAACCTACGGCTAGCTAGGCAAAAGTCCCATATCTAGCGGGCATAAATCCTGAAAGTAACCTGTGAGGCATTTTTATTGCCTTTAACTCCTTCCAAATTAGAATGAAACACTAGAAACGGTAAAAAAAGACGCATGCCCTCTACGAGTTTTGCGCCCAGAACGGGTTTGTTCATTGTGTACATCTTCTTTAAACACTCCCTCTCGATGAGCGCATGCGAGGCTACTTCCACCAAAGTCTAGTGCCTTGCGCGTGAGCATACATTAACCTTCTAAAAAGAGGAAAATGAAACTTCATTGGATATTTTTTCTAGCGATTTGCGGGAGCAGTTGCTCTCCGGGAAAAAAGTTGAAACAGCCAGAAGACCCTCTCTTGACTCTTCTAAGTGCGCTGCGGCAAGATTCTATTGCGCGCGAAGTGTTAGACCATCCTCAGAGGTACCAACTGCAAATTTTGTACACACAGATTGACCGCCAGGCCGACGGAACACCACTCTTCCGCACATTCAGCTATCATGCCGATAGCACACGCTATTTTTACCCGGCTAGCATGGTCAAAATGCCACTGGCCCTGCTAGCTCTAGAAAAAATCAATCGCCTTCGCCAAAAAGGCTACCCTACCCTCCACCGAGATACACCTTATCGGATAGATTCGCTACGTCCGTTTCAACAGCGATACGTTTCTGACTCTACTGCGCCAAACGGACAACTTACTATCGCGCATGATATTCGGAAAATCTTTGTCGTAAGCGACAATCCCGCCTACAACCGGCTTTTCGAATTTTTAGGAATAGACTACATCAACCAGACCCTGCGCGAGAAGGGTTACCTGCGCACAGGTATTGTACACCGTTTCTATGCACCCAATCGAGACCAGCGATACGCCAGCCCGATTGAATTTTACGACCCTCAGGGTCAGCTCATTTATCGAGAGGAGGAAAAAGTAGGCCAACAAAAGTGGCTTAACCCTCAGCACACCACCGCCTTGGGTAGAGGATGGGTAAATGCCGCCGGAGAGGTTATCAACGAGCCCTTTAATATGCAGACCAAAAACTGGTTCGCTCTTAGCGACATGGAGCAGATGCTGCGCGCCGTTCTGTTCCCTCGCGCTGTGCCCGACCGCTATCGCTTCGACCTAACGGAAGATGATTATCGCTTTATATGGCGATATATGGGCTTGTTTCCACGTGAATGCGACTGGCCCCGTTATGACTCCACCCAATACCCCGACCACTACGTAAAATTCTTCCTCTTCCCTGAAGCATCTCAAACTTACAAAGGCCCTCTTCGTATCTTCAACAAAGTTGGTCTGGCATACGGCACTATGACAGATGTCGCCTATTTGGTCGATTTTGACAATGGAATAGAGTGGATCCTCGCTGCTACCCTCCTCTGTAATGCCGATGGCATCTTCAACGACGATCGTTACGAATACGAAACGATAGGAAGACCTTTCTTAAGGACCTTAAGTCGAGCAATTTATGAGTACGAAAAACGGCGACCGAGGAAGTATAAGCCAAACTTAAGCGAGTTTAAAGAAGTCTTGAAATAAAAAAGTCAACAAAATCGCGAAGAATGGCGAGCTAAACAGTGACTTCCGTCACGACCCGTTGAAGGCATATGCCTGCACCTTTGCACTACCTAATTTTCAACAAAAAGAACTAAAACGATGCAGCAAAGCAACCTGTCAAACGCTACACTTATCGACGTGCGTACACCAGAGGAATATCGTCTTGGCCACGCGGAAGGAGCCATCAATATCCCGTTAGATACTATTCCTCATCGGATTTCCGAGATTGCTGCTATGCCAGCGCCTCGCATATTGTATTGTCGCAGCGGTAATCGCAGTGGCATGGCTGTTCAGATCCTTCGGCAAGCAGGTGTTTCCGACGTACATAACGGTGGTAGTTTAGAGGACGTATTGAATACAATGCGCCACCAAATGCTCACACATTAAACTAGTAACATCATGCTTAGCTTGTTAAGGCGATGGCTAGGGCTTGGCCCGAAAGTGAATTTTAAAGAACTTATAGAACAAGGCGCTGTTGTTGTTGACGTACGTACACTAGAAGAATATCGCGCCGGTCATCTATCGGGTTCGATTAACATCCCGCTCGACCACCTGCCTAATCAAATAGCAGCGCTCAAAAGAAAAGATGCGCTGGTAATTACCGTGTGTCGCAGTGGCATGCGCAGCCGATTAGCGGCAGAGCTACTGAGTAAGCACGGCATCAAGGCCTATAACGGCGGCGCATGGACGAGTCTGCGCCCTAAGTTAGGCTAATTAGGAGTCCAATTTAAACATGGACGTCGAAATTTTTGAACATGGATGTCGAAATTCTTGCGCGTGTTCAATTTGCCTATACCGTAGCTTTTCACTACCTGTATCCGCCCTTGAGCATTGGGCTAGGTCTGATCCTAGTCATTATGGAGGGGATGTACCTGCGTACTCGAAAAAAAGAGTACGAACAGATGACGCGTTTTTGGATTAAGATCTTTGCCCTTATCTTTGGCTTGGGCGTAGCGACAGGTGTTGTGATGGAGTTTGAATTTGGTACTAACTGGGCCACTTATTCACGCTATGTGGGCGATATTTTCGGTTCCGCTTTAGCAGCAGAGGGTATTTTTGCTTTCGCTTTGGAAGCAGGCTTCTTAGGTATACTGCTTTTTGGATGGAATCGTGTGCCTCCTGCAGTGCACTTCATCTCAACGGTTATGGTCTGGCTGGGTTCCATGTTTTCTGCCGTGTGGATCGTGGTGGCAAACTCTTGGCAGCAGACGCCCGCAGGCTATCGCATCGTGGGAGAGGGCCTGGAGGCCCGCGCGGAGATCACAGACTTTTGGGCGATGGTGTTCAATCCCTCGAGTGTGGATCGCCTCTTACACGTATGGATTGGCGCTTTTCTTGCGGGAGCCTTTCTCGTCATGAGTGTGAATGCCTGGTATATTCTCAAAAAACGCCATGAAACCATTGCGCAACCGGCTTTCAAAATTGCTCTGGTAGTAGCCACAGTATTTAGCTGTGCTCAACTGTTAACGGGACATCGGAGCGCAGAGATTGTTGCTAAATATCAACCTACTAAATTAGCGGCCTTTGAAGGTCACTTCGATTCACTGGCACCCGCTGATCTGTATTTATTTGGATGGGTCGATGCAAAACAACAAAGGACAGTGGGTTTGGCCATCCCAGGGGGTATCTCTTTTTTGAGCCAGGGTAGTTTTCATGCACCTATTCGAGGATTGAAAAGCTTCTCGCCAGACAACCGACCAACTCAGGTAAACGCTATTTTTCAATTATATCACTTGATGGTTACCATTGGTCTGATTCTTATTGCTTTATCTTTACTAGGTGTATGGATGTGGTATCGAGGACGTCTTTTTCAGACGCGATGGTTGATGCATCTCTTCGTGTGGGCCGTCTTACTTCCTCAAATAGCTAACCAAGCAGGATGGTTTGCTGCCGAGATGGGACGCCAGCCATGGGTAGTGTACGGCCTTCTACGCACCAGCGAAGCACTTTCTCGAAATGTTACCGCTAATCAAGTGCTTTTCTCACTCATTCTCTTCTTCTTTGTTTACACCGTACTATTTCTACTATTTATCTACTTGCTAAATCGTAAAATTCAGCAAGGTCCAGGGGTTATTTCTCATGAAGAAAACGAGCCTTATTCTCGGCGGGAGAATCCCTTGATGACACCCTCCTCGTAAGCGATTGCGGCATGTTTTTAGGTATCGACTATCCTACGTGGTGGTTCTTAGTGTTTGGAGCCGTAATTTCAGGGTATGCCATTTTAGATGGCTTCGACCTGGGAGCGGGCATGCTGCATTTGTTTTTGAGGGAGGAACGAAGTCGTCGCATAGCCCTAAACGCTATCGGACCGGTATGGGATGGCAATGAAGTATGGCTCATTATTGGAGGAGGAGCGCTTTTTGCGGGCTTTCCCATGGCTTATGCTACGATCTTCTCGGCTTTCTATGTACCCTTTATTGTTTTTCTAATGGGGCTGATTTTTCGCGCCGTAGCCATTGAGTTCCGCAGCAAAGAACCCTGGCTTTGGTGGCGACGCCTGTGGGACGCTACATATTTCGCAGCATGTACTGTTGTTTCGTTCTCGTTGGGTCTCATGTTAGGGAATATAGTGCTCGGAATACCTTTAGATGAAAATCATGAATTTGTCGGAGATTGGCTATCCTTCTTTAATTTCTTTTCGCTTCTAGTTGCCTTGACAACGCTAGCCCTTTTCGGTATGCACGGGGCTATTTTCCTTGCTTTGAAAACAGAGGGGCGTCTCTTTGCTATGATCACTTCACTAGCGCGCGATTTCACCATCGCCTTTATTGTCCTCTTTGGCATCACCACGGTTTACACGCTGCTCTATGTACCTCACTTAAGCGACCGGATACGGGCACAGCCGGTGTTCTTTGTGTTGCCGTTGACTATGTTATTGGTCGTTGCCAATATCCCTCGCCATTTGAGCAAAGGGCAATACCTAGGCGCATTTATCAGTTCAGCCGTTACGATAGCTCTTCTGCTGATTACAGTAGCCGTGGAAGTGTTTCCGTATCTTGTCTACGCTCCTAATCAACCTATCAACAGCATTACGGTGTATAATGCGGCTTCTAGCGAGAAAACGATGCGCCTCTTGCTCCTCATAGCACTCATCGGCACTCCTTTAGTAGCTGTGTACACGAGTTTCGTTTTCTGGACTTTTAAGGGGAAAGTCCGCCTGGACGAGAGTAGCTACTAGTTGCTATTTTAGAGCACACCTGTAGGAAAAGAGATGCGCCGAGGCCCTACACCTCCAAAAACATGAGCCTATTTTTCTTCCTTTTCAAGAGGCAATCCATCGGCTACATCCACCTCTACTCGCAAGTTTTCAATTATAAACTCTTGGCGTTCAGGCGTATTTTTGCCCATGTAATATTCTAGTATTTGGTCTAGATTAGTTCTCTCGTGAAAAATGACGGGCTGAAGGCGCATATCGGGCCCAATAAATCGGCTGAATTCTGAAGGTGAGATTTCGCCTAGGCCCTTAAAGCGCGTAATTTCAGGCTTGCCGCGCAGTTTCTGAATAGCTTCCAACTTTTCAGCTTCGGAGTAACAGTAGAACGTCTGGTGCTTGTCGCGCACGCGGAAAAGCGGCGTTTCTAAAATGTAGAGATGACCGTTGCGTACCAAATCGGGAAAGAATTGCAGAAAGAACGTGAGCATCAACAATCGGATATGCATGCCGTCTACATCTGCATCTGTAGCGATGACAACGCGGTTGTAACGCAAATCTTCGATAGAGTCTTCGATGTTGAGGGCGTGTTGTAAGAGGTTAAACTCTTCGTTTTGGTAGACGATTTTTTTAGTAAGTCCGTAGCAATTAAGCGGTTTTCCGCGTAGGCTGAAGACGGCCTGCGTATCTACATTGCGAGCCTTTGTGAGAGAGCCACTAGCCGAGTCGCCCTCAGTGATGAATAGGGTGGACTCCAATCGCTTTTCTTCTGGCCCTTTTTCGTTGAGGTGATAGCGGCAGTCGCGCAATTTCTTGTTGTGGATGTTTGCCGCCCTTGCTCGCTGGTTGGCCAATTTTTTCACATCAGCGATATCCTTGCGTTCGCGCTCCGACTGGAGAATGCGCTTAAGCATTTCTTTTGCCGTGTCAGGATTTTTATGCAAGTAGTCATCTAAAGCCTTGCACAAAAAATCGCTCATCCAAGTGCGGATGCTTGGCCCATCCGGGCTGATGCGTTCAGACCCTAGACGCGTCTTTGTCTGGGACTCAAACACTGGCTCCTCAATGCGAACACTAATGGCGGCGATGATGCTCTCGCGAATATCTTTAGCATCAAAATTTTTCTTGAAATGGTCGCGCACTGTCTTGACTAATGCCTCTTTAAAGGCATTGAGGTGTGTACCGCCTTGAGTAGTGTGTTGTCCATTGACAAATGAGTAATATTGCTCGCCGTAATGTTCGCCGTGTGTAAGGGCGATCTCGATGTCCTCACCTACCAAGTGGATAATTGGATATCGAATATGCTCTGCGCTCGTTTTCTTCGTCAGCAGGTCAAGTAAGCCGTTCTTAGATTGAAAGACTTTGCCGTTGAAAATAATTTTTAGCCCGGCGTTTAGGTATGCGTAATTCCAGAGCTGCTGCTCGACATACTCAGGAACCCACCGATAGTGGCGAAACATACCTGAGTCAGGTCTGAAGAAAACCGCCGTGCCGTTAGGCTCATTGGTTGGCTCTAACTTGCTTTCCTTGACCAATCTGCCGTATTCGAACTCGGCCCACTTCGACTGGCCATCGCGATAGGAAATCACCTTAAACCGCTCCGATAGGGCATTGACAGCTTTGGTACCTACACCGTTGAGGCCTACTGATTTCTTGAATGCCTTGTTATCGTATTTTGCCCCTGTGTTGATACGACTAACGACGTCTACAACCTTTCCTAACGGAATACCTCGCCCATAATCGCGTACGTAGACGCTGCCGTCGGCGATGCTCACCTCGATCTGCTTGCCAAAGCCCATGGTGTACTCATCGATCGAGTTATCGAGCACCTCTTTGAGAAGGACGTAAATACCGTCATCCGGACTGCTCCCGTCACCTAACTTGCCGATATACATACCGGGGCGCAAGCGAATATGCTCGCGCCAATCGAGCGATTTGATTTCAGCTTCTGTGTAGCGAACTTCTGCCATGTCGGTGACCGTTGACGTAGAAGGCTTTTGCCGTATAGCTATTTTTTGCGCGCCCAAAAGTAGCAGAGTTTTAAGGGTTAGACAAAATTGCGCACAAAGTTAAAACATTTTGTTTTTAACAAACAACAGCCTCAACCTTTTTTATAAAAAAATTATCACCCGATAAACAAGACAGCAACTTCAATGCCTTTTAGGCGCTTTCGCTTTTAAAGATAGGTCGATATGCCCTCAAAGCGCTATTTGGGCCCATATAACTCCATCCATACGCCGCCTTTTTGGGCTGACCACATCAGGCGCTTATGTTGGCGGAGGTAAGTGCGGTCTTCAGGCGATACGTCATTGAAAACATTGGAAATCAGGCAGTATTTATTGGTTCTCGGGTCGAATTCGGCCCACATGCGCTCGTCGCAGTTGAGTAGGAGATGTTTACCTGCGTTTCGGTTAGGAAAAGCTGTGCCTATTTGCGCAAGTGGTAGAGCATTTTTCTCAATAAAATGAAGTGCTTGCGCGCGCAAGGTATGATATGGCCTGTGGGCAAGCGTTGCATCCCACCCTATAGCAATTCCATGTGGATAAATCCAAAGATTTCCACACGCCAAACCTATCATCACTGCGCCAGTTAGAACAAGGCGTTTGGCTTCCGAGCAAGGAACTGCTTTTAAGCAATACCAAAAGAAGAGGTGCAACGCCAGAAAGATGGGCAAAAAGTACCGATGTGCGGAGAGGTTTTGATAAAGAATCGCCGAAGGCGACAAAAACAGGCTTGTGCAGCTGAGTAAGGAGAGCCAGGGCTGCCCTGCTAGCGCCCGGCGATTTTTGAACAGGGCAAAAAACAAGATGATCAACCCTATCCACTCGAAGATTCGGCCGAAATCGGCCCATCGCCAGCCCAGAATGGCGACGTTGCGCAACAACCCTGTCCCTCGTACAGGCTCAAAGGCGGGCGCCCACGGAGAAGCGGCGTGGAAGCCCGTCCAGCCCACGGCTTGATGATGCCAAAGGAGAAATCCACCGGCAAGGGCGAAGCCTGGCGCAAACACGGCAATTAGAGGGCAAAAACTTCCTAACCATTGGCAAAGACGCCGGGGCAAAGTGGGATGCTCTACTTCAGCAGGTTTGCCTGCAGGTTCCAAGAGCTGTCGGCAAATGAAAGCTTCCCGTCGCTGAAGAAGATATACCTGCCAAGCTAATAGGGCAACAGCAACCATCATACCGCGCAGACTGACTACACACAGGCCAGCCACGCCTATTGCTGCCCATCCTAAGCGAGTAGTCCACAGCGCCCATACAGCTAGTAGAAAAAAACAACTCAGGACGATATCCGGCCCAACCAAACTGCTCTGGGTGGCTAATACTGGGTCGGCCGCTGCAAGCAACACCAACCCAGCACCCTCCCAACGCTTACCGCCTATGCACGTGCCAAGGCGAAACAGCAAAATGACTGTGCCCACTACAAAAGGAAGCATGGCCCAATGGCTAACGGGAAGCGATCTGCCGAACACACTCCATACCCATGCTAAATAATAGCCAAGAGTCGGCGGATGCCCGCTGTCTATTTCCCGAGGCAAGGGAGCCCAGTGGAGCCCATTTTCGTAGAAAAAGTGCGCATGCTTACTGCCCAATTGCACCGTATCCCAAAAAAACGGGTCATGCTGGACACATGCCACGCCTACTATTGCTCCAGCTATGAGTCCCGGCAGCAGGAGCCACCTCTCAACGACATGAATGAGGCGCCTCGCGGTGGCGTTCATCTTCTCGCGTACAGATATGCTCAGCAAAGATCTCCCCTTGCGCGGGTTTTTAAGCGCACCGATGAGTACAAGGCGAAAGATGCCTTATGTGACTGGCACCTAGTTGGTGGAATTTTACATCTGACTAGCCGAGCGGAAGAGCCGGTTCCAGTTGATTCCGTTGCGCAAGCTGGCGTTTTTCGTAGAGAAAAAGATAAAGAGAGGTTTTCCAACAACGTGGTCTTCGGGTACATAGCCCCAAATGCGCGAGTCTTCGGAGTTATGGCGATTATCGCCCATCATCCAATAGTAATTTTGCTGGAAAGTGTAGGTGGAGGTCTCTTTTCCGTCGATGAAGTACTTGCCGTCGCGAATCTCTAATTTATGTCCTTCGTAGACCCGAATGATGCGCTCGTAGAAAGGTAGGCTAGCGGGGGTGAGGCTGACAGTAGCCCCTTTTTTGGGAATGTAGATGGGTCCAAAATTATCCACCGTCCAGTGGCCGTATTGAGCGGCATCGTTGGGAAAGACATATCCTGGACGCGCTCCGGGTTCAAAACGCTCCACTGTAATGCCTGCGCCCCAAGACTTGACTTTGGCCACTTGTTCTGCGTCGAGGTTGTAATAGCGGCGCAGTTCACCAGTAGGCAGTTCAACTGGGATGGCATCACTAAGGTTTACGCCAATTTCTTCCAATTTGCGCAAGCTGAGCATGCCTCCCTCTTGATTTCGAATGTAATAAGCGAACTGGAGGTGTCGCGGGTTAACGGCGGGTTGACCGTTGATATACACTTGTCCATCGCGAATTTGCAGACTGTCGCCAGGTAATGCAATACAGCGCTTGATATAGTGGTCTTTTTTGTCAATAGGCCGCACCACTACGGGCGGCATAGGGGGTTGCGGGCGATTTAAACGCTGTAGCAGTTCCATTTCGCGCCGCCATTGGTAAATATCATAAGTTCGACCAGGCGTGATGATTACGCTATCACCCGCTGGAAAATTGAACACTACAGGTTCGTTTCGATCGATTTGTTCCAACGCTGGCAGACGAAAATACGGCAGTGAGGGCTTTTTCAGATAGGATTCTCGCGCGAGAAAGCCGCTGCTCTTTTGACTGAAGCGATTGTGAATGAGTGGAAACTGCAATACGGTCATCGGCATGCGAATGCCGTAGTGCGCTTTGCTAACAAACAGGTAGTCGCCTACCTTCAGGCTGCCCTCCATCGAGGAAGTTGGAATGACGAAGGCCTCGATGAGGAACATGCGAATAAACGCGGCAGCAAACACAGCAAAAATGATGGCCTCTACCCACTCGCGCAAGGGCGACTTCTTGAACGGATTGTTTGTCTCTAAGCGCCGCAAGGCTACCTTATCGCCCTTAGCTTTTGCTTCGGCGTACTGCTTTTGGAACTCGCGCTCTTGCTCCAAAATAGGGCCGTTGTATTTGTCCCTCGGGTTGAGCCCGATGAGAAAAAATGGAATTGGCGCATAAATAACAGCCAAGGCAGCCTGCCAAAAGGAATGTTTGCCGAACGACCGCACGGTGTCTATACACAGGCCAGCATATATAAAAATATTGACAATAGGAAACAACAACCAGGCGGCATACCAAGGTTTTCGACCAACTAGCTTGCACCATTCTACCGCCGCTAATCCGGGCACTAGCGCTTTCCAGCCGGGGATTCCCGCTTTTTCATAGATTTTTACTCTACTGATAGCGAGCAAAATGTATAAGACAACTAAAAATATTAGTACCTCCATGCTGCTTGTATAAAACAGTAAACCGTTGGCCGGCTGATGGTAAATGAAAAAGTTGCTGCCTAATTTAAGCTTCTTCGTCCACCTTGCGACGCGAACGCCGAACGCGGAAAATTTTATCGGCTTCCTTCTCTGTCAGAAGTCCCATTTCTACCATTTGACCCTTGGCAAACTTCCGAATATCTTGGTAGTCTTTGCCGCGTCTATCGGTATATACCTTTAGAAGACGTTCCAAATACGCTTGAGCGGATTCTTCTAGGGCTTGATTGAATTCTTGATTGCCAAAAATTCGCATGTACAAATGGAAAATCTTGCTCATTTCGAAGAAGTCGCCATATTCCATTTCAGAAATGCCCTTAAACCAGCGCGTAAAGTAATGGAGCATAAGCAGACGCAAGCACTTGTTTTCCAGAGACAAGCCCTCATGCGAGTTGTAAAAATCGCGTACGGCCTCAATAGCATCTGGGTGTACGTAACCCAAGCTGTGGATGACTTGAGCCACCCGATAAAAATCCGCCACTCTCCCTGGCCTGCATAAGCTGACTACGCGTGCCATGCGCAAGTCTGCTTCAGGCGTCATGAGGGCCGCGTGGTTTTGGTACAATTCTGCCAAAAAAGCGAGGTAATGGCCTTCAAAGTCAGGGAAGTTGACCTGCTCTCGAGTAAAATGCTGGGCAACTTGTTGGCGTTCTTCTTCGGTCAGGTCGAGAAAGTTGCCTACCAAAGCGAGCATTTGGACATATTCTTCTGAATTTTGGAACTCGGGATTTGCCAAAAATTCAAGGGTTTGAGCTTTTAAACTGGTATTGTCGCCGCCGGCCTCGAAACGCTTGAGCAGAAAAAGGCGCAGTGCTGAGAAGTTGGCTTTCATGGCTCCGCGCGTCTGCGGGAATTCAGCAGAATAGAAGAATTCGTTGTGGAACTGCCGGATATACCGTTGGTAAAGCGCCTGCCGCTCCTTTAGGTCGCGATAGCGCTCGTTCTTTTGTTGCTGTAGGAAATACCGAATACGGCGGTTGTGAATCTGGTCTAGCAAGTTGGTTATCCAAATGTCGCTGCTGAGCGCAAAACCGACTTGGATGCTTTGACCGATGCGTTTTTTCAAGTGGTCGAAATGCACACTGCTGCAGATAGCCAAAAGCACCTCTTTGAAGTGATCGTTGGGCCGAACATAGCGGTATTGCTCGTTGATTTCTCCGCGCAGGACTGAGTAGCCCAAGATGCGCGGCATGAAGAGTCCCTCGAACACGGGGTTGAGGAGCGTCTTCTCTAAGTCTATTAGCTGAAGAGGCGCGTGTTCCGCTACTTCGTGGTATAATTCTGCAATCGCGGGCTCGAAGGCGCGACGCAGCATTAGATAATTTTCCTCTGACTCGTCTTCCCGATATTTTTGCAGCAGTTCTGAGCTCTGTATAGCGTGAGCAATGTCATTCAACCGGTCGTAATACTTATCATCTAGAATTTGCATAGCGCTGGAAAAGGCAAAATAGAAAGACATATCTTTGAAAAAAGACCTGGCAAAGCTCCTCGATGCCTTGCCAGGTCTCAAACACTCAGGATTGCGCAGCAAAGGTAGGAAAACCTTTGCTACATATGTGCTACTTATTCGCCAGATTTTTCTCAATTCATTGCTGAATAGCTTTTTTTCGCAGGCTACTCGGCGACGCTATCCGCTTCAGCAGGCGCAGATACTCCCTCTCCGGATTCAGGCGCTGCTGTAGGTTTTGCCTTCGGCGTGCCGTCTACGGCAGCCAGGAATTGGCGTTTCTTTTCTGCAGTGGCTTCCCGGTATTGCTGAAGGCGCGCTTCTTTAGCTTCTTTCCAGGCATTCCAACGAGCTTCTGCCTCTTCGAGCGTAAGCGCCCCTTTCTTTACGCCCAGCATAAGGTGTTTCTTATACAGAACGCCTTTATGACGCAAAATAGAGCGCACAGTATCAGTCGGTTGTGCCCCATTCATCAACCAGTAATAGGCCCGATCCACGTTCAACTCGATCGTAGCTGGCTGTGTCAGCGGGTTGTATGTGCCCAGCTTTTCAATAAAGCGGCCGTCGCGCGGAGCGCGCGCGTCAGCAGCAACAATGTGGTAAAAAGGTGCTTTTCTACGGCCTCGACGTTGGAGGCGGAGTCTTACTGCCATGCGATGTATGAAAATTTTTTGTTAGAGATAGGATCTCGCCCAGCTCCCTATACTCGGATAGCACTGGGCTTTTCAGGGCCGCAAAGGTATGACGACGCTTTCTTATAAACGCGTACCCTTCAAAAACTTTTTCTCCCTCGAGAAAACGACGCCGCTTTTTCAGGATGCTTCAGCAGCCTTTCCCTGCTGTGCAACCGCAAATACCTCATCTCTTCAAACGCTAATTCTGCCCCTGTAGGTGACATCTGAAGTCTAAATTGCCTATGATAAGGCAATGAACTAGCGATTAAACCCATCGGTCTATGCCTCCTGCGCTCATACGGCACAGGAGGCTTTTTCTATCTACCTTTGTTGTATGAAAAAATGGTTCATCTTTTCGCTTTCAATGGCCCTGCTATGGGCCGTACCTGCTCAAGCCCAAAAGCATGACCGCTTTTGGATTTCGGGATATTCCTTGAACAGTTGGCCTCCTTATTTGGCCAATATCATTGATTTTGCTACCTCGCCTCCGACCGTCAAGGCTGGTGTCATCCCTATCGAGACATGGGGTGCTACCTGTACCATGAGCGACGCGGAGGGCAACTTGCTCTTCTACACCAACGGCGGGCAGGTGCGCAACAAGAACCATCAACTAATCGAAAACGGAGACAGTTTGAACTTTTCCCCGGGCGAATACCCGATTCCGACTTACGGTACGCAGCTCGCTTTCCCCTTGACTGAAACACTTTTTATCCTGCCTGGTACGCACAATAGAAACTGGTACCACATCATTCATCAAACCTTTGTGTATTGCGGCCCTGCCCTACCTGGCATTTGTTTACGCCCACTGCTTCACACTCTTGTAGATATGTCTTCCAACAACGGAGCGGGCAAGGTGATTTTCAAGAACCGACCTTTGGTGAACGCCTGGGCCATGGAGTACCCTGCTGCCACCCGCCATGCCAATGGGCGCGACTGGTGGATTGTGGTGCCAGACTACTTGACCGCCTCTTACCATACTGTACTGTTCAATGATACAGGCATCATTGACTCATTTACACAATTTGTTGGATATAAGCCAGACCCGACGGTCAAACGCGACGCGGGAGGCACCAACGTCTTCTCGCCCGATGGCAGCGTCTATGTGGACTCCGATGCCCGCAACGGCCACCGCATCTTCGACTTTGACCGCTGCACGGGGCGGCTGAGCAACTTCCGCTGGATACAACTGCCCGCGCAGCAGCCCTTCGGCGGAGTGGCCATATCGCCCAACTCCCGCTTCTTGTACATCACCGCCAGCGTCTGGGCCATGCAGTACGACCTGTGGGAGCTGGACGTGGCCGCCTCCGTGGATACCGTGGCCGTTTGGGATGGCTTCTGTTCGCCTTGCCCGGGTGCTAACACCACTTTCGGCGAATGCCAGTTGGCCATGGACGGAAAAATCTATGTCGCGCCCAACAATGGGACGTATTTTCTGAACTACATAGACAAACCCGACCTGAAGGGCAAGGATTGCAACATGGTCCAACACGGCCTGCAGTTACCCAACTGGTATGTCCTTGCCACTCCGGTGCACCCCAATTATCGCCTTGGGGCGCTGAAGGGCTCGCCCTGCGATACGCTGACGGTCAACGCCGCCGAGGCATCAGGGCTGCCCAACGGCGGCCTACGCCTCTACCCTAATCCAGCGCAAGACCACGTGATGTTGGAACTGCCCGAAACCTGGACGAGCCATGCAACGACGCAGTATCGGATATACGGCCCTACGGGCACGCTGGTGCAAAGTGGCACGGTGGCAGAAAACGTGAAAATGGTATTTTTATCGCTTGCAGGTCTGCCCGAGGGCCTATACATCTGCCAGGTGCTGCGCGACGGTCAGGTGCTCGGTACGGCAAAACTGTCTATCGTGAAGTAATTCTGACTTTTACATGGCTTAAGGTCTTTGACACAGGTCTTACATATTAAGGTTCGAAGACTGCGTCTTTGCAACTGGATATAAGGGTGAAGAGCAACATCGTTCCACCAACTCCACTTTCCCGTCCATCCTTCCTGAGCGGTCGTGCGGCAGGAAAGTGGAGGCGTGTTGAACGGAGTGCTCGCGTCTCTTCGCTGTAAAGCTTCTTCATGCGTTGATCAATTAGCTAACCTTTGGAAACTTACCCAAACAAGACACAAGTAAGGTTTTGTAAGTATTCAAAAATCGCAACGAGGCTAGGCGGATAGAATTTTATGGCCTTGCCTCATTGAGGATAGTGCATTCGTTCTAGGACGCTACTTGTCTAATGCTTAAAAAAGCGCTCTATACGGCGCGTCTGCCCTCCAACGACTTCTATTGCATACATGCCCGACGGCAACGCTGCCGTCTCCGGCAAGCGGAGTATGTGCTCGCCCGCTGCCAGCGATGCTTGGCGCCATTGCCCTATTAGCCGACCCTCGGCGCTCCAAATAGCCCACTGAATGGGCATGGCCTCGGACAGCCGCAACGAAAGGTATGCCTCCGACGTTGTCGGATTAGGCTGTATGCTTGCGTCTAGCACACCCCCTGAAACCTCTTCTGGTTGCGAAAGCGCAGGCGCCCGCACGATAGCGTAGGACTTGTCTTCAGCATCCCACATCTGACCCAGCAGTAGGTCGGAGGCCAGATCAAGCCATGTCTCCGAAGGCCCCAAGTCAGTGAGTGCCTCGAACGTCAGGTAAAACAACGCAGTCGCTGGCTGACTGAAGGCCACAGGCTCGCCAGTTGGCGACACCCAGAGCGCTCGAATTTCGCCCGCTTGTGCACGCGCTAGGCCAAAATTGTCGCTGCTGAAGCCAGGCATCTCGCCAGCCGATATGCCTCGAAGCGCAGCACGCCTTGGGTCGAAGCGAAGGCCCATCTGATAGCCTACCAAAGGACGAGTGCTGCTGTAGGCAACGGGAATGGAAAAGATTTGGCCCTTGCGATAAGAGGCTCCGGCATAGCCAATGGCAACGGGTAGTGATAGGTTTGGTTTATTGGTGCGATCTTCGAAGTCTTCGTCGGTAAGTCCATCTGAAGTGGCGTTCCCATTGAGATCGCCTATTTTAACAGCTACGAAAGAAAGCTCTGAAGTGGGCGGGTTGGGCGTAATGGCAAAGTCGGGTACGTAGGAAAGCAGTGGATTAAAGGGATAGGGAATGATGTTGGCGGGTTCTACAAACCGCCACGAGCCATGCGGCAAAGTAAGAGACTCTCCCGTAATCAAACGACGCAGGGTAATCCAGTCCAGAGTATCAATTGAAAAATCTCTGTTGGCGTCGGCGGCCAAGAACTGATAGAACGTCTTAAACGGCTTGATTCCTCTGTAGTGTCGAAGAAGCAACACCAGATCGTACGTGCTGACGCCGTTGAGGTAATCGTTGTCCAAATACGGCTGGACGCGCACAAAGTCGCACGTTGTACACACCTCACAAAGACCTTTTCCTAAAGGTATTGTGTCCACAGGACAGGGGTTAGTACAGTTATTTGCAGGAGAAATGATCAGGGAAGCAACGGATACCGTTTTGTCGCTGGTTGTTTTCAGGCGAACGCCCACCTCTCCAGGGCAAAATCTATATACTCTCATGACCGGGTGTAGCCAACAGACGCTAACTTGACCATCATTCTCGACAATTTCTATTCTTGGATGAAGAGGGATGGGTGTCGATATGCAATCATTTAGCTGACTCTTGTAAATCAATAGGAAACTCGGCTGATTATCCAGAACAAATTCTATTGGGTTGTCAACGCTGGTGTGAAAACAGTAGAAGAATCTGCTGTTTACGGAGTCTATTTTCCAACACCGAGGGCCATCTACACAACCAACTTGCGCACAGCGGATATCCGGCCAATTGTCGAATACAACTTCTGGGATAGGATAGGGATTATGGAGTAAAAGATCGAACTCCAATCGCCTGACGCGCAGCATTTTGCCAGGTTCTGAAGAGCGCATACGGATTCGAGCAGCTGGGCAGCCGCCGATAAATGCCCTTTCGACGTAAAAAGCAACCTTGAGGTCGGCGCATCCCATGATTTCTAGATTGGAATCATCCGTCAAGGCTTCTGCTGGTTGGCAAAAAGCAGGGAAATAGCCAAGCATCGAGAATGCACCTGCTACAAGGGAGGCAAAAAGTCTCTCCAACAAAAGGCGTTGGTGGACTAAACGAGGGAAAAAAGTAAGACTGGACTTCATAAGTATGGGACTCTAAAAGGAAGGGTAAAGAATTGCCTAGAATGTATCAGGCGTTTTAAATGTTGCATCTATCCTATAGCAACTCTTATTGCATGCATGCCTGACAACGACGCCACCCTTTTCAGCGGGAATAGCAGTGCTCTCTTCTTACCGGAAATCCTCAAAGCACCCGAGTTCCTCTCTCTTGCCCGTGCGCTGGGCTAAAACTGCTGCTGAAGTTGAGCCGTTCGCTAGTGAATACGCCTCAGCATACGGCGCTTCAGTTCGAGACAGGGCCTATCGCTTTGCCCATAGCGTGCGCAACACCAGCGGATAAGCGATAAACTAGGCAATAGTTGCGGTGTAGCGCCTGCATGCAACTTTGGTGTATTATCAGCACAGCCTGGTGTAGCGCATAGCGTATCGGTGCAGTTTTGAGAAACTGTCCCACTATCAGCTATACTTGCCCACAGTACAAAGAACGACTTAGATGCTAGAGGTGTAAAGGCTGGTACTTCTTTAATAGAGCTAATCCGCACCACAAATGGCTAGACAACAAGTCAAAATCAGTAAAGTTTTGATATTTCCAACCTTCGGAGTATTTTAATTTAAATAGAAGAGCGAAAAATTCTAGAGCATTTATTAAAAAATACCTTCAATATGGGCTTGCAGTATATTATAAAAAAGTAAAGAATAGCCTTTCAAAGGCAAACAAAATTAGCGCCCATCTTCCGATGTTTTGACAGAAAAAAGACTTTTGTCTAAAGATGGCGGAATGAGCGCTTATAAGTCGGAGTGCATAAGGGCAGTTTTACATGCAGACTTTGGGCCTGTTTTAGAAAAATAGGCGAGAAATTTGTAGAACTTATGATGATTAGGACAAGGTCAAATAACCGGTTATAGTTATCGTGAAAAGCAGCACCCTTACCATCCTCTTTATCGTTTTCTCGTCACAAATACTCCCAGGCCAGCTCTTTTACCTGCAAACATTCCCTTCTGCAGCATTTCCTACGGGGTGGTCTACAAATAGCAGTCGCGTAACGCCAAATGATGCTGAGCCCAGCAGCGGTTACGGACCACCTAATGCGTCGGGTGGCTACAACATGCGCTTATGGGACTGCGAACCCACAGGTGACACCATACAACTCACTGTGAGCGGCGTAATTAGCACGGTAGACCGTACTGACATTCGCGTAGGTTTTGGCATCTGGCGCGGCGGCGGATTTAGTCGTCCCATCTCTATTCGATGGAGCGCCAACGGTACGACCTGGCACACGATTTCCAACAACATTACCGACAGCGTCAGCACGGGTTGGAAGTTAATCTATTTCGATCTGCCTCCGGCCGCCCAAAACGTACCTAACCTCCGCGTTCGCTTTTCCTATGTGACGCAGACGAATACCAGTTGCACGGCCTCGCCGCCCGCCTTCCGCTTAGATGATTTTGCAGTGGGTGAAAATTTTTCGCTACCCATAGAATTGCTTCGCTTCGACGCTCAAGTCGTAGGTTCTGCTGTTCGGCTATTCTGGACAACCGCCTCGGAGCAAAACAGCGCATACTTTGACATCGAACGCGGCGGCGAAGACGCCCGCTTTGAGCCCATCGGCCGTATCGGCGCATCCGGGCATTCGCTCGAGGTACGGAGGTATGAATTCTTAGACGAACGTCCGTTACCTGGCATCAACTATTATCGCCTTCGTATGACTGACGCCGATGGGACGTATGCTTACAGCCCGGCACTTCAAGTCTATGCGCCGACGAGGGAAGGCGAACTGCAGGTGTTTCCTTCGCCCGCTCGAGCATTCTTGAACGTCGCTTACCCCGCCTCGGGAGGAGGCGCGCCCTCAGATGCCCACTGGAAAATTCTCGACCTGCTGGGCCGCGTCTGGCTACAAGGCAACGCTACCGACAACGACGCACGGAGCATACCAGTAGATGCCCTGCCCGCTGGCAACTATGTGTTCCAGTGCACAGTGAACAACAGGCTGATGACTAAGCGGTTTCAAAAGTTATAGCGCAGCCCCGCCTCTCGAAGCGCATTAAGTCAACGTAAAATTTACTCCCCTGTGCTGGAAAAATAGAAAGAGAGCGCCAATTTTGGGACTTCTTTCGAGGGCGCCAAAGAAGCGCGCTTTTTCTCATTTTTAAAGAATTTAGCTGCTATGAGAATTACCATACTCATTGCCTTGTTTGCGGCTTTGGCGAGTGCTCTGTCTGGGCAAATTTTTTATTTACAGTCTTTCAATTCACACGGCCCCGCTTTTCCTCCCGGATGGACGCCCAGCGACTCACGTGTGGTAGTCAACAACCAATCCCAAAGCAGTGGATATAACCCGCCACCTGCCTCTGGTAGTTACAACGTCCGTATGGACGACTGCAATCCTACGGGAGAAACCGTGCGGGTCACAGTCAGCGGTGTTATCAGTACAGTAGGGCGAACAAACATCCGGGTAGGCTTCGGACGTCGACGTTCAAACGCACATAACACCCCAGTATCGCTTGAATGGAGCAGCGACGGAGTTAACTGGAATACCATCTCCTCAGACGTAGCGGATGGAGCCACTACGACGTGGAGCGCGGTTTCCTATGATCTTCCCTCCAGTGCTGAAAATGTATCCAACCTACGTTTCCGCTTTTCTTATGTGACTCAAGTAAATATGAACTGCACGACGCCACCCAACTTCCGCATAGACGATTTTGCAGTAGGCGAAAACTTCTCGCTGCCGCTAGAACTGCTCCAATTTGAGGCTCGCTACACAGGCAAAAGCACCTATC
Source organism: Saprospiraceae bacterium (assembly GCA_025055285.1). GTDB lineage: Bacteria > Bacteroidota > Bacteroidia > Chitinophagales > Saprospiraceae > M3007. The sequence goes on along the minus strand of JANWXM010000010.1, from coordinate 67,329 downwards.
TGCACTGGAGTACAGCCACTGAATACAACAGTGCATACTTTGAGGTAGAGCGCGGAGGGCCAGGCGCTCGTTTTGAGGCCATCGGTCGTGTGCAGGCAGCGGGTTACGCAGTTGAACCAAACCGCTATGAATTCAACGACCTTAGTCCTTTGCCTGGCGTGAATTACTACCGATTGCGGATGACAGATACAGATGGTTCGTTCTCTTACAGTCCTATCCAAGAGGTCTATGTGCCGAAAGTAGCGGGCGAAGTGCATCTCTTGCCTTCTCCAGCTCGAGATTTTTTGCGCGTAACGAGCTCCATGTTCGCCGAAGACATCGAAATACGCTGGCAAATTGTTGACTTATTCGGCCGCCTTTGGCAGCAGGGCAGCGTCGCAGGGAGTGGATCCCTAGAAATTCCTACTTACGATTTGCCTGCAGGTAGTTACCTGTTTCAATGCATATCGGCAGGCAAACAAACATCGTATCTTTTTGTTAAACAGTAATTTAGGTGTTTAGCCCATTGCCTTGCGCTCAACATAGTCTAGGTTTTTGGCAAAAGGGTCTTCCAACTGAATAGAGGCCAAAAGTGCTAGGCCGATGCATGCCCCACCAACGGCGGCCGCGGCCAAAAGCGGATCGCCAAAGGCAGAAGGCGCTTTCAGTCCTTGAAATGCGGTCGAAATAGGAACGAAGGCTATACGAACTAGTGCCGGTGCTGCACCAGCTGCTGTAGCGCGCAAATTGGTGCCAAACTGCTCCGCAGCGTGCGTGATAAATACTGCCCAGTAACCACCTGCAAAACCCAACAGGACAATCATAACATACATAAAGGCGGCACTTGAAAACGGTACAAACAGATACGCTGCCACGCACACTGCTTGCGCCCATAAGAACCAGCGCAAAGCGCGCAACCGACTGCGCAGCCATTGGCTGAGGAGCCCTGCTGCAGCATCGCCCGCTACCATACCGACGTGGAAAAACACTACTGCCAGCGCCGGATCTACGGGCTCCACAAGGCCTTTGGCTGCGCCAAATTCGGGCGATAGGGTCATCAGAATGCCCACATTAAACCACGTCGTAATGCCTAGCAGCGAGCATTTGACTAAGCGACTGAAACGCTCGAAATTGGAGAAAAACGCCAAAAAGTTGCCACGCGAAATTCCCTCTTGCCTTAGAGCACGCTCAAAAATAGGACTCTCGCCTACTGAAAGACGCAATGCCAGTAGAAGAAGTCCTAACGCGCCGCCAATGTAATAAGCATGGCGCCAATCGTTTACCCACCAACCCGTCGTGCCCGCCGCCGCCGCTCCTAACATCCCGAACGAAGCCATGATAGTAGCGCCCAAGCCTCGCCACCGCTGAGGAAGACTCTCTACCACCAGCGTAACGCCTGTGCCCAACTCGCCTGCTAGTCCAATACCTGCTATTGTGCGCCAAACGAGGAAAGCTTCCACGGAACTGGCCATCCCACACAACATCGTAGCCACGGAATACAGCGCAATCGAAAAATACAACGCCCGCACTCGCCCGATGCGGTCGGCCAAAATGCCGGCGCCAATTCCACCCACAAACATGCCGGCCATTTGCCAGCTCTGAATACTGAGCGTCGCGTCCGTCAGGGATTGCCCCTCTAGGCCTAAGCCGCGCAACGTCTTTAGCCGGACGGCGCCAAAGATAAGTATATCAAAGGCATCTACAAAATAACCCAAAGCCGACACGATGACAGCGGGATGAAGAAGACTCAGTCGGTTGACATGCATAATCGCGTCGTTTTACGCCGCGAAGGTCGGAGCATCGCTTCAAAAATCCTGCTCAGCCCTCTCGTTGCTGGACAAAGAAAAGACCTCTGCGCTGTTAGGAGCCTGTGGCCTTTGGTTCTAAATTCAAGCCGCAGACACTCGTGAGCTGTCTTACTCTTTGCTCACTGCTGAACTTGGAAATTTTCGCCTACTTATTGCACTGAACGAAGTTACTTTCGCTGTTGCATCTTTGCCCAGCAGGCACTCCCTGACAGAAATCATCCAGCACATATGACTAATCGCGATGTTGCGGAAGCCTTTAACGAATTGGCTGACCTCATGGAATTGCACGAGGCCGACGAGTTTCGCGTGCGCTCTTATCGAAGTGCCTACCTAACGCTTCGCAAGGTGGAGCGCCCTTTGAGTGAACTAACGGACGCTGAGATCCAGACCTTTCGAGGCATTGGACCTGCTATTACGAAAAAGATTCGCGAGCTACTGAGCACGGGAAAATTGAAGATTTTGGAGCAACTACGTCAACAGACTCCGCCGGGCGTATTAGAAATGCTTCGCATCAATGGTTTCGGTCCAAAGAAAGTACGCGTGGTTTGGCGAGAGATGGGGATCACGGATATAGGCGAGTTGTGGTACGCTTGTAATGAGAACCGTTTAATTGCCACCAAGGGCTTTGGTCTGAAGACCCAAGAAGCGCTCAAGAACCAGTTGGAATACTACCTGCGCAGCCGCGAACAACTTCACTACCCTACCGCTGAGGCAGCTGCCGATTTCGTAGGCGCGTGGCTTTCGGGCCGACTGTCTGGCGCGCTTGTAGCACCCACTGGTGAAATACGCCGATGCTGTCCGGTAATACGTCATCTGGATCTGCTAGTGGGCTACGATGGAGCGCTCACTCCCGCCCTTCAAGGTGAGGCACTTGTGGTCGAGCGCATTGAGAATGACGTGTACTACCTCAAATTGGAAGGCCAGACGCCGCTGCGCCTGTTCCACTGTCGTGCCGACCAATTTGGCCTGCGCCTGTTCGAAACCACGGGATCGCCTCAATTCGTCCAGGCCTTTTTCTCTGCCTTTCCTCAACTCAAGGGAGCTTCGCTTCGCTCCGAGCGAGAGGTCTTCGAAAAAGTTGGCCTGCCGTTTATCGCTCCTGAACTGCGTGAGGATGCCAGCTCAATAGATTTGGCGAAAAAAGATGCTCTCCCTGAGTTAATTACGGAAGCCGACATTCGCGGTATTTTACACGTGCACACTCATTGGAGCGATGGTCTCCATGCTTTGCGCGAAACGTGCCTGTATGCCCGTGAACAGGGTTATGATTACATCGGCATCACCGACCATAGCCAGTCGGCTTTTTACGCCAACGGCCTCAAACCCGAGCGCGTACTTGCCCAAATGGAAGAAATTGATGCTCTAAATGCTGAATGGGCTTCTTTTCGCATCCTCAAGGGCATTGAAAGCGATATTTTGTCGGACGGATCGCTCGATTACGAAGAGGCCGTATTGAAAAAATTTGACTTCGTTATTGCCTCGGTGCATTCCAACCTAAACATGAGTCAGGAAAAGGCCACACAACGCCTCTTAAGAGCCATAGAAAACCCTTACACGACTATCTTGGGTCATCCTACGGGGCGCCTTCTGCTGAGCCGGCCGGGTTATCCGATAGATTGGGACGCTGTCTTTGAGGCCTGTGCTCGCCGCGGCGTAGCTATAGAGCTGAACGCTAATCCACACCGCCTCGACCTCGATTGGACGCTCATTCCCAAGGCATTGCAGTATGGCGTGCGCATTAGTATTAATCCTGATGCCCACAGCAAAGAGGCAATTCATGACCTACGCTATGGAGTGATGGCCGCTCGAAAAGGCGGATTGTCAGTGCGACATTGCTTAAATGCCTCCAAAACCCTCCTTGAAAAATTGTGAACTAAAACTTTACTTGAGGCTTGATCTCTCCGAAAAGCATTAACGCTGCTAACCTATGAGCGATGAACTGTTTCGACGGTTTACGCCTCTAATGCGGCAGGACAAATAGAAACTTCACCCATTGGGTGCTGGATATTCATCTCTAAGCCGGGGTTGTAGGTCAAAATTTAAATACTTTGGCACTTCAGTACCCTCAATGCTCTCAATATTGAACGCGCTTTAAACGAGGTCTTTAAAACAGAAAACTGCCCGCCCCCCTCTCGGCCGCGAGCAGTCCCATCAATTTGAAAACGAAAAAAAGTCGTAGCGTACTTTGATGATGTTTAGTGCAGCTAAGGTAGGGTCATTCGCGTTGACCATCAAACCCCTACATTAGGGAAAATCTCATCGAGGCTTGAACTGAAGAATTCGACGCTCCTTACAATACTCGGCAAAGTGGCGAGCATTTTTGAAATCGTAAACAAACAATTCGCGTGCCTTTCGCAGGAGATGTGTATTATATTCGTGCAAAGTATGAAGCGACCACTTTCTCGCGCTTAGTACTTCGCGGGTATTTTTCCCATTTGCATAAAGGGCCAGCAGCTCTAACTCAGCATCCGTAAAAAGCTCTGCCAATTGTAGAGAAAACTGCATGGCCAGCTCCGTGTTTAGCGATTCTTCTTTTGGGTCATGAGCATACAGACTGGCCTCTACTGGTCGCAGATTATGCTTTGACCACTGATTATCGCGATAAAATGTTTCCAATGTCGTGGTAATGCGCTGATTTGCGTCCAGTTGTAAGATTAGAGAGTTTATCCAAAACCACCAATACTGTCCGGAATGCGTCCTCAAAGGCACCCAGATGCGAAACACGTGTTTGAGTGGCGAGCACACTTTTTCCGGATAAACCACCATTAGCTCATAAACTGCTTTTCGCCAGCGCAAATAAGGCAGCAGGTATTGCGGATGGATGCGCGTCAACAATTCGCGTTTGGAGCGTATGGCAGAGCCAAAAACATCCGCATCGCCTTCGCAGAGCATCGCTCTCAGGGAAGCATAGTCCAGAACAATCCAGAAGGCCATCGTCGGATAGTCAGCCCGATAGGAGCGCAGGCGCTGCACAAATGCTTCAAAAGCTTCTGTGCTCAGGTTGACTGCTGGCCCCAACTGCTTGCGGTAAGCAGCAGAGGGCCTCTCTATCCATTGTTCGTATATTTGTTCAAACCCTTTGCGAGAGGTCATCTTCTTTGAGAATGAGAACAGTTAGTTAACTTTATGTGTAGCGAAGTTAAAGCGAAGATTTAGTTTACTCATCAGCCAATTTGAAGCGAAAACCACTTTGAGGCGACAGGAAAGGATTCGAAAAAAGCGCATTTGTTGAAAGTTATTATTCGCTGCATTTAAGATTAAAAACCTAATAACCAATTAGTTAAGAATCATTTTCTATTAATGGCCTTCTGCTCGCCTTCTTTCCTTCGTGTTTACCTTCGAAAATTCTAGAGAATTGTTTTTTCCAAAAAATTTTGGCAATAAGAAGACGAGGCACCTACCTTTGCGCTCGCTATGGGCGCATAGCTCAGTTGGTTTAGAGTACCTGCCTTACAAGCAGGGGGTCGGAGGTTCGAATCCTCCTGCGCCCACATAGAAATTCCGCCTCGGCAAAAGTCGAGGCGGTTTTTTTTCTTGAGGTGTAAATGGAAAGAGGTGAGCAACGGAGAAGGCGATGTATACCTTTGCTCAATAAAAAATTACGTTCGCGGGTATGCGTTTCCTTTTGCGCCTATGCGCATGTTTTCTCATATGGATAACTTTTCAATGTGAATCTTCTGAACCCTCTGAACCTGAGGAGGTTGTCCTCCTGTGGCAACAGTATATTGACCGGAATCGCTTCGACTCAGCTCGTTTGTACAGTACGGAGTTAGCGCGTTCTTATGTAGACTTTTTAGATGCCTTGGTACAAGATGACTCGGCAGAGGTGACGCACACGTATTTGCGCAATTTGCGCTGTGTCGTCATAGGCGATTCTGCGATTTGCAGCTATGAAATCGAAGACGAGTTGGGCGAATACCTTCCTGATACACTTATTCTCAAACGAGTAGATGGCCGATGGTTAGTGCACCGCGTGGAGGGATTTGCTACGCCCGCGGCCGATACTTTGCTACCTGGCGAGGAGGAACTAGTTTTTCCGCCCGCAGATACCTTTCCCGCTAAGCCTCAATGACTCTTGTTAGCGGCGATTTTTTGAGCTGTTGGGCACCGGATACCTCATGGCATAAGCGCGCGCTTTAGGTACGAGTTGCTTCAGCCGCTCGCTGCGCTTCGACGGGTCGGGGTGCGTGCTAAGAAATTCGGGCGGAGCGCCGCCGCTCGAGCGATTCATGCGCTCCCAGAATGGCGCAGCTTCATTAGGGTCATATCCCGCCATGGCCATCAAGTAGAGGCCAATTTCGTCGGCCTCAGTTTCGTGCTTACGGCTGAAGGGCAAGAGAACACCTACTTGAGTACCAAAGCCTGCCGCAGCCAGGAGGATGTCACGTGTTTGAGCGGGCTTGCTAGCCAAGGCCACTTGCAGAGAGGTGAGGCCCAATTGCGCTAAAAGCAGTTGACTCATGCGTTCATTGCCGTGATTAGCTAAAGCGTGGGCTACTTCATGACCCATCACGACTGCAAGGGCATCCTCGTTTTGAGTGATCTTTAGTATACCTGTGAACACTACCACTTTTCCGCCTGGCATGCAGAAAGCATTCGCTGCTGGATTGTCAACGACGTTGAATTCCCAAGCGAAATTGCGCAGCTCATTAGCTTTTCCTTGAGCCCGATAGTAGACTTCCACGGCCTCTTTTATGTCATTGCCCACGCGACGTACGAGTTCTACTTCAGGTCCTGAGGCTAGCGTTGGGTTCTTCTTCAGGAAGGCCCGATATTCCGAAAAACTCATCTGGTTTAGTTCGCTCGCCGGAATAAGCGCCATTTGTTTCCGGCCCGTGAACGCTGTCTTGGTACAGGCAGTTAGAACACCCGAAATCAACAGACAGATAAAGAGTTGTCTTGTCATTTTTGAGAAAGTTAGATAATCATGAACAATTGACTACCGCCGAATAAACGCTTTGACGCGCTTTTCAGCATTTTGTTGCACGTTAAAGTAATACAAATTCAAATCTCCAACGTGATAATTTTTTCGGTTTAACAGAAAACTTCCTGGAAAACACGGCTTCGAAGCCAACAGGTATCCTTTCCATATTTCAGCATCGGTGAGCGCCGGATAGATGACACATAAATTGCGCAAAACAGCGCCAAGATTGAGCGAACGATTGGCATACTCGCTCTCGCGGGTTGTCCAAGTGAGCGGATTGGTACAGACGACATTGGGCTGCGGCGGCAATTGCCGGCGGGCGTCGCGTCTCCAAGTTCGCCACGAGCAGAAACAACCTACTTGTTCGGCAGAATCGCAAGGGGGTATTTGCTTAAAGAAATCCTTCTGAACAGGCCAACCAACCAAATAGGCGACAACGAGTTGGCTTTGAAGTGGAGTGCCCTCTATGTGCTCGCGCAATAGACGCATAGCTAAGTAAGCGCCTTGACTATGACCGACGAGAATGAGGGGCCTCTGCTCACTATAGTGCTTGAGGTAATGGTCAAAGGCAGCTTCTACATCGCGATAGGCTAACTCTAGGGCGCACGCAGCATTCGCCGTGTCACGGGTGTAGAAGCTCTTTAAATGCGCTTGGCGATACCGCGGGGCATACACACGTCCGGCAGTATTGAAGATTGTAGCTTGATGGAGAATAGCTCCCCTATCAGTGCGCGCATTGACCTGTTGGTCGTTCAAGTCGGCGTTCCATTTGACGGGTCTTTGACGCCGGCCAAAATAAGAGGTGGGGTGGATGAAGAAGACGTCGGCAAAAATATTCTCATCCTCAGGGCGTCTTATGCCACACGGTGTTTGGTCGGCAGCGTCTGCTTTCAATGGATGTGCGGCCCAATGATCCAATAGGGCGTAATTAGGTGGCGAGGGTACTGTGCTGAGTGAAAAATCCTCTGTTGGGCGCGCAGAACGACAAGACGACAGCACACCACCAACAACACCCAAAAGGAAGCAGTATTTAAGAGAACTGCCAACGAGCATAGAGAAGACCCAATTATGAAGAGCATTCGAGAAGGTTGTTCAATGCCATTTCGATTTGGCGTCGTTGTTCACGTCGGCGATACTCTATGGGCTGTGCGGCGCGCTGCGGGCATTGGAGCCAGCCGCATTGTTCGCAGGTAACGCCCACGATTTGACGCTCGAGGGTTGGATCGGCTGCAAAGCGGATAACGGAGCGAGCATGCTCATCCCAATCTACACCCAGCATAGCACAAACAAGGCGGTTGGGCGTGGGATGAGCCGTCTTTGCAACCGCCAAACAGAAATATTCCTCTTTAGAATCTGCAAAAATCATGTGCTGGGCTTTGGCCGCCATGAGGGTCTCTGCAGGCCAGGGAGAAGTAGCTGTGCTTAATTGTTGAAACAGAGCCGTAGAAAGCCAGCGTCGGCAATACGTTTGTCCTAAACCACTGGCGTGCGGGCGATGCCGGCGATTGAGATGCAGTTCTTTGTCAATCTCTATACGCTGGCTCTCGATATCGTAAATAAGGCGCAAGAAGAAAATTTTATGCAAACCAAAAGCGTGCGAAAGCACATTGAAACGCTGGAAAAGCACCTCTGGACTTATCTGATACCGATGCATAAGCGCTAAGAGACGCTCTTCTTTCCAATCAGGTTGCTGGAAAAATGCGTGAAGGTCTTCGATGAAAGCCGCCTGTGGAACCAAAATAGCTACGGCGAAATAGGCTGCTTTGTAATTGTTGAGCACTTCTTCGAACGAGTTCACGCGCAGCCACGGAGTTGCTAAGGGCCGCTTAGCTAGGCGTAAAGTGGCAAAACCTAGTTCTTTAGCCAACAGGAAGGTTCGCTGGCGCGAGTCGAGCAACGGATGTAGGAACAAAAGGCGCCGTTTAGCGCAAAAAGCTGCCCGCACTCCTTGCAAAAGCGGCTGCTGCCCTAGCAGCTGATAATCAAGTGTATATCCGAATTTCTCTGTCAGTAGGCGCGCTAAGATTTCTGCGACAATTGGGCCGCGAGCTGGTAGGCCATGCTCTCTGGAAAAGGCCACCGCTTCAGCCTCTAGGTCAGGAAAGTAATTCATGTGCAATTCCTGATAGGCGCGCAGAGCCGCGAAGTAGAAATGCTCGTTGTGCACCGAATAATGCCGCGCTATATCGAGCATGGCCGAGATGAAGGCATTGACCTTGCCAGGAGCTCGTGCCATGATCTCGACAACCTGCTGAGGGCGAATACCAAAAAAATCCAGCGGTAACTCATTTAAAAAGTTGCTCTCTAATAGTCTCTCAATGGGTGCGTATTGGGCAGGTAATTGGCTCGAAGTAAGAAAGTCTCTCGAAACATCTAGAGCTACGGCCAATTTTTCTAAAGTATCGACCTGAGGGTACTTTTTCCCTTTCTCTATTTCATTCAAATAGGAGGGTGAAATACCGGTTCTTCGACTCATCTCCTCAAAATTCCACCCGCGCATTTGGCGCAGCTGACGGACTTTCAGCCCGAGTAAGATGCATTTCAATTGGCGATCTCTTCCCATAACGGCAAAGGTAGGCATCGATGCAAATGCCTGCTTCCCTCTACCTTTGAGCGCAACTTTTTTCTAAATGGCCTATGCGACCCTTTATTGTTGCCGGTAACTGGAAGATGAACAAAACTCTAGAGGAAGGTCTGACGCTAGTGCGCGAGGTGCTGGCGCGTTTCGAACGAACACCACCGAACACCACCGTGGTGTTCGCCGTGCCTTGTCCACTATTGCAAGCAATTAGCGAAGTGCTGCGCGAACGCCAAGGCTTTTACCTAGCCGCTCAAAATTGTCATCACGAGGAGCAAGGTGCTTATACAGGCGAGGTCTCAGCGGCAATGCTCGTTTCCGTAGGAGCTCAATACGTTATCCTCGGCCATTCGGAGCGCCGGCAGTATTTTCGCGAAACTCATGAGCAGTTGGCCCGCAAGGTCACTGTTGCGCTTCGCCATAACTTAACGCCGATTTTTTGCTGTGGCGAGCCGCTTGCCGTGCGCGAACGCAACCACCACCTCCCTTATGTAGCGCGCCAACTGCGCGCCAGCCTATTCCACCTTTCTGAAACTGATTTGCGCCGCGTCGTCATCGCCTATGAACCAGTGTGGGCAATTGGAACGGGCAAAACAGCCTCCTCTGCACAAGCGCAAGAAATGCACGCCGCCATTCGCCAATTGGTGGCTAAACGCTACTCTTCTGAAACGGCTCAGGCTATACCCATCCTCTACGGCGGCTCTTGCAATGCTCAAAATGCCTCGCAGCTTTTCCAACAGCCCGACGTAGACGGCGGTCTCATCGGCGGAGCTTCCTTAAGAGCCGATGAGTTCTCGGCCATCATTTGCGCGGCGCGCTCAACATAAAAGTCTCATTCGAAGAAACTTGCGATGAACATTCAGCTTCCGCTCTATGCGCTCGTAGTCCCGTTTTGGTTAGGAATACCGGTATGGTTTGAGGCCAATACACTTGCTCAAGCTGAAAAAAGTACTTTATCTCTTGGGCCAATAGACTCGGCGGACGCCGTTGAATTAGCCGAAAAACTCGCCATAGCCCGTACTTACGATAAAGTCACTGCCCGAGTGCTGGCAGTAGCAGAGTCCTTTAAGGGGACCTGTTATGGAACGCTCCCCGTAGCTGAAGAGGAGTATCTGGCGATCTCGACGCGTCGAGTAGATTGCTGGACTTTCGTGGAGCTCAGCCTTGCTATCGCTCTCGCGGCCGAGCAAAAGGATGCCTCCCTTGCGACTATTGCCGACTACGTGCGCGCATTGCGCTACTGGGGTGGCACAATTGATGGCTTTGCCTCGCGTGTCCATTATTTGTCTGGTTGGTTGCGACAGGCTCAAGATTTGGGTTACTTGCGCGACATAACTCGCGAACTTGGCGGGCGTCCCTACCGCAAAAAAATTGATTTTATGAGCAAACATCCGGAGAAATATCCGCCCTTGAAAGACCCAAAAACCCTGCGCCGCATCCAACAAGTGGAAACACGGCTTAGCCGCCGCGTCCACTATATGATCCCCAAAGGTTTGATTGAGCACATTGAAAATCAACTCCGACCGGGCGACATTATCGCTATTGCCTCGGCCAAGCCAGGACTGGATTTTGCTCATTTAGGCTTTGCCGTATCCTACAGCGGGCGAATACACCTCCTACACGCCTCCTCGCTAAAAGGTTGTGTTGTAGTTACAGCGCAGTCCTTAGGAGCTTACGTACGCTCGCAGAAGGGTCAAGCGGGTATTGTTGTGGCTCGACTCGTCGAGAATTTTAAATGAAAAGGCCAAACATGCTTAGCAGGCCGCGCTAGCCCCGTACCTTTGAGCAAATGCGCATATAGGCGCTATGCCGAGGATAGTGCCCTTTCCCAACTGCGGGCCCATCTATTTCGCTTGTACTTGACGTATGAAGCTGGCGTGTCTTCTCCAGACTAAACCATGGCGCGCAGGATTGTTCTGCTGCTGGATAGGATTGCTTACGATGCTCTTCCCCATCGCCGTCCAGGGCCAAGTGGAAGAGCCTACCACAGGGGAGTTGTTAGAGAGTTTTTTTCGAGAAAACGAACAACTCAATGAGGCTGAAGCCCAAATGCTCTTAGAATTTTTGGAGGATGTGCGTCGCCGCCCGCTCGACCTCAATCGCATAAGCCGAGAGGAGCTAGCCTCTCTTCGATTGCTTAACGAACTGCAAATTGAAAATTTTCTTCACTACCGAGAACAGCTAGGCCCTCTGCTAAATGTCTATGAGTTACAGGCTATTCCGGGGTGGGACTTGGCTGACATTCGCCGTCTTTTGCCTTTTGTGAGGGTAAATACGGGCTTAGACGATCGATATGGCTCGGTTTGGCAGGGCCTGTGGTTTGGGCGCAGTGAGTTTCTCATGCGCTGGGGCCGCTCTGTGCCCTGGAATGTTCGACAGGCGGAGGGTAGCCCTGACTGGCTAGGAATGCGCTTTTTGCACACCTTTGACCAACGCCTGCGCTTTGGCTTTACGGCAGAAAAGGATGCCGGTGAGGCCTTTTTTCGCGGTAGTAATCGAGGCGGCTTTGATTTTTACAGCGCTCATTTTTGGGTTCAAGGAGCTTATCCGGTAGTGCATACGTTAGCAATGGGCGACTACGCTGCGCGGATAGGCCAAGGTCTAATGCTGCAAACGCGCTTTGCACCTGGGAAGAGCGCAGAAACGATGGCTATTGTGCGCAGCGGGCCGCGCATTGCTCCTTACCTGGGCTTTGGCGAGGCGTTCTTCCTGCGCGGAGGAGCAGCCGTACTTCGTCTAGGTCAGCGGTGGGAAGCCACAATATTGGCATCCCATCGCCGACGCGATGCCAATATGCGGCAGGAAATGGACTCGCTCGCTGGAGCAGGACCTGAGATGCGCTTCTTCACCTCCCTTCAGCAGTCGGGCCTTCATCGAACTCCTCTTGAAATTCAGAGCGAGAAAGCGATACGCGAACGACTTGGAGGTTTTGTGCTTGCCCGTAGTTGGCGCAACGGTCAGGTAGCCTTTAACGCTTTACACTTGCAGTATGATATACCCTGGCGCCCTACGCCAGCGCCACATCAGCGCTACGCCTTTCAAGGTCAGCAACTGACCTCTTTTAGCATTGACTACTCGTGGAGACAGCGCAACTGGTACGCGTTTGGCGAGATAGCACGCAGCCAAAACGGTGGTGTAGCAGCCTTGAACGGCATTTTATTTAGTACCGATAGCCGAGTGACGATGGCATTACTGCACCGCTATTTCGAGCCGCGTTACCAGGCCGTATACGCCGCTCCGCTCGCCGAAACGTCGAGGGCCAACAACGAACACGGGCTGTATTGGGGTGCCGACGTGCGCTTTGGGCGCCGATGGCAAATCAACGCCTATGCCGATCTCTGGCGGCACCCCTGGCTGCGCTTTGGAACCAATGCGCCTTCGCTCGGACGCGAGTATCTGGGTCGCCTCATCTGGACTCCGCAGCGAGGCGTATCCTTCTACGTGTTGTGGTTTCGAGAGGTGAAAGAACGCACTAGTAGTGCATACCCCGAGCGCCCTTTGCTCGAGCACAGACGACAGCGCCTGCGCTTGCACGCTGCCTATCGCGTGGGCAATGGCATCGAAATGCGCAGCCGAGCCGAATGGACGCACTTTTCTGTAGCTGGCGGCTCACCCTTGCGCGGTTTCTTGGCTTACCATGAAGTAGTGGTCAAGCCTCTTCAGGCGCGGCTCTCTGGCTTAGGTCGCTTCGTCATCTTCGATGCCCAAGATTACGACGCCCGTATCTACGCTTTTGAAACTGACCTCTTTGCCGCCGTGAGCATTCCGGGCTTTGCTGGCCGCGGCTCGCGCTACTTCATCAACTTGCAGTGGCGCGCTACTCCTTGGCTGCGCATAGAAGCCCGTTACGAACAGACCATTCAGCGCGTACCCAGCAGTCCCTCTGGCGCCACTGGCCGCTTCAGCGAGTGGAAACTCCAGGCGCGATTCCGTTGGAACGAGGAACGAGAATGACGAAAACGCGCCCTACCCTCCGGTAAACCAGAGGTTTATAGGACAGTAGATGCGCATGCGCTGAAGTTCTGCACGGAAGACAGCGCATTCCACTGCCTCAGGTCGTCTACTCCGCATTCTTTGCGGTTTTAATTTTTTAACCGCAGGAAGCGCATAGAGCAAAAGGCCAGCCTGAAAACACATCGAGCATCTCGTAACCGCCCGATTTATCCGATGGGAACCGAGATTCTCTCATTACCGACCTGTGCGAAGGCTCCTTGCACTTTGCAAGGAGCGCTCGGGATTTGGCGTCATTCCGTCATGCCCAAAATACCAAGTATCCAGGCATATTCCAAGGCGCGCTCGCGCAAGCGCTCGAAGCGTCCAGAGGCCCCTCCATGTGAGCCGGTCATATTAGTCTTAAGCAACAGGGTGTTTTTATCTGTCTTTAGGTCGCGCAAGCGAGCAACCCACTTGGCTGGTTCGAAGTACTGCACTTGAGAGTCGGCAAAAGAAGTCAACACAAGCAGATGCGGATAGTCCTGGGCTTTGACGTTGTCGTAGGGCGAGTACTTCTTCATGTATTCGTACTCTTCGCGCACAGCTGGGTTGCCCCACTCTGTGTATTCGCCAGTGGTGAGCGGAATGGAAGGGTCGCTCATGGTGGTGATTACGTCTACGAACGGAACTCCTGCAATAATGCCGCGGAACTGCTGAGGCGCCAAATTGGCTACGGCACCCATGAGCAACCCGCCTGCCGAACGCCCAGCGGCAAACAGGCGGTCAGCACTGGTATACCTTTGGGCACATAGATGGGCTGCACAGTCAATGAAATCGTAGAACGTATTCATTTTGCGCAACATCTTACCATCGTCGTACCAGCCGTAGCCCAATTCGATGCCGCCGCGAACGTGGGCAATGGCGTATACAAAACCGCGATCGAGCAGGCTAATGACGTCCCGATTAAAGGCAGGGTCGTAGGCAAAGCCGTAAGCGCCGTAACCCACCAATAGACAAGGCGCGCTGCCATCGCGAGGTGTCCCTTTCCGATAGACTAAAGAAATGGGCACTTCTTTGCCGTCGCGCACTTTAGCTCGGATAAACTCCGTCTCGTAGTGATTGGTGTTAAAGCCTCCTAGAACGGGATCAGTCTTTCTGAGCGTCTTTTGGCGCGTCTCCAAGTCGTAATCAAAAATGGAATTGGGTGTTTTGAGCGAACTGAAGCGATACCGCAGCATTCGGCTATCGTACTCCGGGTTGGCGTCTGGGCTAACAGCGTAAGTTGGTTCGCCAAAGTCTATGTAATACTCCTTGCGATCACTCCAGCGGATGACGCGCATTTGCCTTAGGCCGCCTTTGCGCTCAATGAGGACAACGTAGCGGCGAAACACTTCCATGCCGTCGAGAAGAACATCGGGCCGATGGGCGATTACTTCTGTCCAGTTTTCCGAGCTAGGGTTGTCTACAGGAGCCTGCATTAGGCGGAAATTGCGCGCCTCCCAGTTGGTTCGAATGAGAAAGTGGGCTCCGTGGTGCTCCACTTCGTAGAAGAAGTCCTTTTGTTTGGGCCGGATAAGGCGGAACTCTCCCAAGGGTTCATCAGCATTCAAGTAGTGGGTTTCTAAATTGTTGGTATATCCGTGATTGACGAAAATGTACTGACCCGATTTCGATTTGCTCAAGGTGAGGAATAGCGTTTCGTCAGGTTCTTCGAGCACTACGGGATCCTGTGTACCCTCTGTGCCGAGACGATGGCGGCGAATTTTATCAGGGCGCAGCGTGACGGGGTCTTTTGTTTCGTAAAAAAGATATTGGCTGTCATTCGACCAGGCGGTCGGGCCGGCGATTTGGCCGCTAAAGCCATCAGAGAGGAGGCGTCCAGCAGTCAGGTCGAGAATGTGTCCTTCAAAGAGATTACGCCCAGTGTAGTCTACAGCATAGAAAAGGAAGCGATTGTTTGGGCTGACGTTGAGGTAAGCTACCAAACAATACGGTTTGCCCGCTGCCAGTGCATTAACGTCTATCATGACTTCCTCTGGCGCTTCTAGCGTCTCTTTTTTTCGGCAATAAATAGGGTACTCTTTACCAACCTCGAAGCGCGTGTAATACCAATAGCCATTTTTGAAATAGGGCACTGTGTTGTCGTCTTCCTTAATACGTGCCTTCATTTCCTCGAAGAGGCGTTCCCGTAGTGCAGCCACTGGAGCAAGCACCAAGTCGGCATAGCGGTTTTCAGCTTCCAGATAGGCTCGCACCTCGGGGTTCTCGCGCTCATTGAGCCAGTAATATTCATCTATGCGGACATCGCCGTGAGCCGATACGAGTTGTTTTGGCCGTTTGGCCGGTCGAGGCGGCGTATATTTCTCGGGTTGAAAAACGGAAGGTGAAAGCGGTTTCAGCATGCGTTTAGCAGAATTTAGGTTACAGGAGAGAAGCGTTAGCAAATAGAAAACCGTCGCACAACCGATGTAGAGCCCTTTTGAACGCATAGCAGAGACAGTGTATAATGTAGGAAAACTACGCAAAGGAAAGGTTTTCCAAAGGATTCAAGAGGAATGCTGAGCTTTCGCAAGAGCTTCAATCACACAACGAAGTGCCTCGTGCCACTTCATCAGCCAGGGAGGAGCAGATGCGGCGGCGTTTCAACGCATTTGACGCCTCGCCGAGCCCAAAATGGATGCTGCAAGTCAAGAAAGCTGCTTTTAATTCTACTTCATTCAGTCGCATTTGGCAGGATGGAATGCAAAGCTACGCTTGCTGCGCTGCCGCCTTCATTTCCATCGCTAGAGATTCACCTAAATACCAGTCAATGGCCCAATGTGCGCCGTAAATAACTGGCGTAAGTATAATGGCCATGGCACCTTTATAAAAATAATTTAGAAGGGAAACAGCGAGCACTTGCAAGAAATTAATTTGCTGGCCAATGTAGAGTGCTATAAACACGACGACAAAGCTGTCGACAAATTGGGAGACTAATGTGCTGCCCGTAGCGCGGAGCCAAATTTTCTTTTCACCCGTAATGGCTTTAATGCGGTGAAAGATTGTTACGTCTATGATTTGCGCGATGAGAAAAGCGACCAAGGAGCCGACAATTATCCACAAGCTTTGTCCGAAGACAAGCGAGTACGCTGTGTTATAATCGGCCACTTGGGCCCGCACGGCTGCCTGCTTTTCGGGCGACCAGTCGGGCTTGATATGTGCCGTTCGCCAAAACTCAGCTGGAGTTAATTCGATTGCTAAAAACAACATTAAAAAGCCATATGCGATGAGCCCTGCAGTTAAATAGGACAACTGGCGGATGCCTCGCCGGCCGTAGTATTCGTTGATGATATCCGTCATAACAAAAACCACAGGCCAAAGCAGCACGCCCGCTGTCAGGGTAAACGATAGCGGCCCTCGGCCGAAAATGTACCAGCGCACCTCTTCAAGACCCAGCGTGCGTTCAAGGGAAAACAATTTCACGCCCATGAACTCGGCTATCAAGGCATTAGCGATGAAAAAACCCGATAACACCATCCAGAGCCGATTGGCTTTTGTCGAAAAAAATTCGCGCATGTGGATAGGTGAAAAATGTTTGCCTGCAAATGTGAAAAATATCCGCTCAAACCAAAAAATGCGTTTCGTTGTTTCGTTTACCAAATTTTAATGCCTTTTTGCTTAGCTCCTTTTCAACATGCCGCTTATACCCATCAACATGCGCGAGGGCACACTCGCCCGCAGCGATGATGTCATTGTTGGTATTGATTTAGGTACTACGAACAGCCTAGTGGCCTACATCAAAGATGGAAAACCTTACTGCATTCGCGATGCAGCGGGTAAGCATGCCTTAGTGCCTTCTATAGTTCATTTTACTCCTGATGGGCAAATGCTAGTGGGCGATGCTGCCCGGGAAAAACTCGTTTCCGACCCCGCGAATACGATTTATTCGGTGAAGCGTCTCATGGGCAAATCTTATCGAGACGTCGCTGACATACAGGACTTTTTTGGCTATCAAATTCTTGATGATAACACCGAGTCTTTAGTAAAAATTCGCGTTCGTGACCGGTTTTTTACACCGATTGAACTGAGTGCAGAAATCTTGCGCGCTTTGAAGCAACGCGCCGAGCGCGAGTTGGGCCGCGCCATAACTAAGGCCGTCATTACGGTGCCCGCTTATTTTAACGATAACCAGCGACAGGCTACCCGCGATGCTGGTCGTTTGGCAGGTCTAGATGTGCTCCGCATCGTCAATGAGCCCACAGCTGCCGCGCTGGCTTATGGCATTGGTCTCGATCCTACCCACAGCGAAACCATTGCCGTTTATGACTTAGGTGGAGGTACTTTCGATATCTCTATCTTGAAAATTCACCAAGGCATCTTCGAAGTGCTGTCAACTCATGGCGATACGTTCCTGGGCGGCGACGATTTCGACCGCCTGCTGGCTCAGCTCCTGCTTCAGAAAGCAGGTTTTACAGCCGATGTAGTCTTGAGCGATAAGGCCATTGGTCAGGCTATACGCTTGCAGGCTGAACGCGTCAAGAAGGCCTTATCCTCAAGCGAAGTCGTTGATACCGAAGTGTTAGGGAAGACTGTGCGCGTTCAACGCGAGGAATTTGAGCAGCAGATCGAACCGCTCATTCAACGCACGCTCGAGTGCTGCGCCAGTGCCTTGCGCGATGCCCGCCTGCAACCCGCCGACATTGAAAAGGTCGTGCTCGTTGGCGGCAGCACGCGCGTGCCTATCATTAAACGCCGTGTGGCGGAATTTTTTGGCAGAACGCCTTTTGACAGCCTCGACCCTGATGAAGTGGTTGCCCTAGGCGCCGCCGTTCAGGCCGACATCCTAGCGGGCAATCAGCGCGACCTGCTGCTCCTCGACGTCACACCCCTCTCACTCGGTATCGAAACCCTAGGTGGTCTCATGGATGTCATCATCCCTCGCAACTCGAAAATACCCATCCGCGCATCCCGTCAGTACACCACCAGCGTTGATGGACAGAAAAATCTTAAAATCGCTGTATACCAAGGCGAGCGCGACCTCGTTCAGCACAATCGAAAACTAGGTGAATTCATCCTTTCCGGCATTCCTCCTATGCCGGCTGGATTGCCCAAAATTGAAGTCGTTTTTCTTATTAATGCCGACGGCATCCTTACTGTCCGGGCCAGAGAGTTGCGTTCTGGTATCGAGCAGCAAATTGAGATTCGGCCTGCATACGGTCTTACTGAAGAAGAGATGGCCAGAATGCTCATGGATAGCATTACTCACGCTGCTGAAGACATGCAGGTGCGCGCCTTGCAAGAAGCTCGCAATGAAGCACAAACACTCCTGTTAGCGGGCGAAAAGTTCTTACAGCAAAACGACCTTTCACTCTCTGAGATAGAAAAGTCCACTATTCGTTCTCTTTTGACCAGCCTTCAAGAAGCTGCCAAAGGTGAGGATAAAGACTGCATCCAAACCGCCATACAGGCACTCAATGACTACACTACGCCATTGGCCCATCGCGCCATGGACGCTGTAATTCAGGAAGCTATGCGCGGGAAAAAAATTTCCTAAACAAATCTTTCAGTGAATCTATGCTTCGCCTGTTCGCCTTATTCCTTGCCTGTGCGCTCAGCGTAGTCGGCTGTCAGTCGACTAAGAAAGCCCTTCCTAATGCGAACCCACTCTCAACTCCTACCTCAACAAAAGTTGCCGAAACCACTGCTCCGTCCTCGACACCGCCTGTAGAGGCTTTGCCCAAGGCACAGTCTACTGCTTTTGTTGTTTGGGATAAGAAATACCTCGACCTGGGCTCCGTCAAACGCGGCGAGAAGCGCACTATGTTCTTTGAGTTCACCAATACCTCAACGGAAAATGTCCAAATTGACCTCGTAGATGCCTGCGAATGCACTCGAGTAGATTATCCGCGGCGCCCTATTGAGCCGGGTCAAAAAGGCCGACTAGACGTTACCTTTGACAGCGCAGAAAAGGAAAAAGGAGAGACCATTCGCATAACAGTTGTCTTCAAAAATACTCATCCCAACGGCTTGCCTCGCATCGAAGTCGTGGAGTATCGGTTCGAAATAGCACCGTAGGTTTGCTGCACCATTTACCACGAAGTTTGCCATAAAAATACAGACTAACGTATTATGCTCAAATCTACTATCCGTTTGGGCAAGAGAAGCTTGGCCTTTATTTTGGTTGTCCTTTTTGGACTTTTTGCGAATACGCTCTATGCACAGACGGCAGAACACTTACGCGCTTTGTCGTGGCGCAATATTGGGCCTGGCACGATGTCGGGCCGAATTACCGCAATAGCTTGTGACCCGAAAAATCCACACGTCATTTATGCGGGGGCAGCCTCGGGTGGCGTCTGGCGCAGTCGAAGCGGCGGAACGAACTGGGAGCCCATCTTCGATGCCGCTCCAACGCAAAGTGTCGGAGCTATTGCTATTCACCCTCAAAATCCCGACCTCATCTGGGTGGGCACAGGCGAAGGCAATCCGCGAAATTCGCAAAACTTCGGCGTCGGCATCTTCAAATCTATAGATGGCGGCCGCACCTGGCAGCACATGGGCTTGGAAAAAACGCGCGCTATACACCGCGTGCTGTTGCATCGCGATAACCCCGACGTCGTATGGGTGGCAGCACTTGGCTCGTCATACGGCCCAACGGAGGAGCGCGGCGTATACAAGAGCACTGACGGCGGCCGTACTTGGCGCCGCGTCTTGTTTGTCAACAATTTGACTGGCTGTGCGGAATTGGTAGCCGACCCAAGCAATCCGAACAAACTATTTGCCGCCATGTGGGAATATCAACGCTGGCCATGGTATTTTAAATCGGGTGGCCCAGGCTCTGGACTCTACGTCTCTTACGATGGCGGCGAAACCTGGGAAAAGCGCACAGAACGCGACGGCCTGCCCAAGGGCGAACTGGGTCGCATCGGCATTGCCATTGCTCGCAGCAAACCCAACGTCGTGTATGCCCTCATCGAAGCCGAGGAAAACGCCCTGTATCGCAGCGACGATGGCGGCCGAACCTGGCGCAAGACTACCTCTGAAAACGTCGGCGGAAGACCGTTTTACTACTCCGAAATATACGTAGACCCCAAAAACGAAAACCGCATCTACAGTTTACACACTTATCTGAATCGCAGCGAAGACGGCGGAAAGACCTTTGAAACCTGGATCGGCTGGAAAATTCACGTAGACCACCACGCCTTTTGGATACATCCTGAAAACCCAGATTACATCATCAATGGCAACGACGGCGGTCTAAACATCACCTACGATGGTGGACGCACGTGGCGCTATGCAGAAAATATTCCTGTTGGTCAATTCTACCACATCAATGTAGACAACGACATACCTTACAACGTTTACGGTGGTCTGCAAGATAACGGCTCCTGGGTTGGCCCATCAGCAGTGTGGCGTAGCGGCGGCATTCGAAATTTCGATTGGCAGGAGGTGCTCTTCGGCGACGGCTTTGACGTTGTGCCTCGACGCGACGATAATCGCTACCTTTTCGCCATGTCGCAAGGCGGAGAACTGCACTACGTCGACCGAAAGACAGGGCATACGCAATACATCAAACCGTTGCACCCAGAGGGTATCCCGTTGCGCTTTCATTGGAATGCGCCTATTGCCCAAGATCCCTTCCGCGACGGCGGCATCTATTATGGCAGTCAGTTTCTTCACTACTCACCTGATTATGGCCAAACGTGGGAAATTCTCTCGCCAGACCTGACTACTAACGACACAACGAAACAAAATCAACGCCAATCAGGAGGACTGACACCTGACGTTACGCATGCAGAAAACCACTGCACCCTGTTGGCCATTGCTCCCAGCCCCTTGGAAAAGGGCGTCATCTGGGTGGGCACGGACGATGGAAACTTACAGCTGACGCGCGACGGCGGTCGTACGTGGCAAAACCTAACCGACCGTTTGCCTGACTGCCCCAAGAATGCCTGGATACCGCACATCGAGGCTTCTACCCATAATCCAGGCGAAGCTTTCGTAATCGTCAATAACTACCGCCAAAACGATTGGCGTCCTTTTTTATATCACACTACCGACTATGGCCGAAAGTGGAAGCGGTTGGTAGACGAGGATGACCTAGAAACCTTCTGCCTTTCCGTCGTTCAAGACCCTCAAGTACCTGAGCTCCTCTTTTTAGGCACTGACCAAGGGCTTTATTTCAGCTTAGACTACGGAAAGCATTGGACGGCCTGGCCGCGACCCACACCAGACAAATCTGGTGGCCTACCTGCTATGCCTGTGCAAGACATGAAAATACATCCGCGCGAGGGCGACCTCATCCTAGGCACCTTCGGACGAGGCATCTGGATTTTGGATAATCTAGCCCCGCTGCGCGAAATGGCTCGCATGCAGCGCGTTTTAAAACCTCTGCATGTACTAGCGCCTCAAACGGCTTATTTGGCCGCATGGCGCTCCTATTCGGGTCCGCGCTTCGCAGCCGACGCCACTTACGAGGCTCCCACAAAGACTACAAATGCGCGCATCCCGGTTTGGATAAATCCAAGTGTATTGGCAAAGCCCGAAAAAGAAGAAGAAACACAAAAGAAAACAGAACAGCAGACAGAAAGCTCCATTCGCCCTAGCGACCGAGGCAAAGCTGGCGAGAAAAGAAAAGAAAAGGCCACCGTTTTTGTCCTATCCCTTCAAGGCGATACCTTACGCCGTTGGAAAGCAGAAGTGGATACAGGTTTTAACTACATCACATGGAACTTAGACACGCGTGGAGTAGACCTACCTAGCAATCGCGAGCCCGAGGCTGACCGCCTGGAACCTGGCGGCGGTCCAAGTGTACTACCTGGAACGTATCGCATCATCGTGCGCGTGCGCGATTTGGTAGATTCCACGCTCGTTACTGTTCAGGACGACCCACGCCTGAACATCGCTATCGAACAGCGCCGCGCCAAAGCTGAAGCTTTGCGCCACTTTTATTCCACCGTAGAGCGAGCTAATCAGCTTTACGGACGCCTCAGAAAGGCGGAAAAGACGCTTCAAGCCGTAGAAAATGCGCTGACTAACGCGCCCGACAGCCTGAAAAAGGAGATTCTCGAACGCGGAAAAGTTTTGCGCGATAGTATCGCGGCGCTTAAAGAAGCCTTCTTCGTACAAAAGGAGGGAAAAGGTATCCAACGCAGTCCTGACGGTGTCAACAGTGCATTAAACCGCGCCATTACCTACATTAATGCCTCGCCAGGAGCGCCCAATGCCACTGCTCAAATTGCCATTCGAGAAGCAGAAAAAACGGTATCTGAAATAGAAAAACGCGTAGAAAACATTCTGGGTAAGACGTGGAACGAGTATCGTCAACTCGTCGAAAGGACGCCTCTCTCATTGTTTCAAGATTAGATGAACTTCTTGGCAGACTTTCATTAATTAACTGAAATATCGCGAATTTTTTTAGACTTAAAGCCCTATGAAACGCCGCCTGCGCCTTGTAGTTATTGGTTCGTCTACAGCGGCTGGCCAAGGTGCTGATCCTCCTGATCAGGCGTGGATCAATCGCTACCGCGAATACCTGAAAGCACAACACCCTAGAAGCGAGGTCATTAATCTAGCACAGGGCGGTCTGCAGACGTTTCATCTTTTACCTACCGGACACCGCCCTCCGCCAGCGCGTCCGTTGCCGTTGCCCGAAAGGAACATCACTAAGGCCTTGGCGTTCAGGCCTGACGCCATCATCGTGCAAGTTCCTTCGAACGACGCTGCAGCTTATTACGGACCTGCTGAGCAACTAGCGAATTTCGATCTTATCGTACGGCATGCTTTTAGCCACGGGGTGCCAGTATGGTTGTGTACACCTCAGCCGCGCAATTTCTCTCCTGAACAGCGGCGTATCCAACGCGACCTACGACAGGCAATGCAAGCGCGCTATGGCCCTATACTCATAGACGCCTGGGAAGCTTTAGCAGACGCCAACGACGGCCTCATAGCGGCATGCGACAGTGGCGACGGTGCTCACCTTAATAATGAGGGTCATGCACGCTTATTCGAAGCCATTGTACGAGCCAACATCCCTGGCGTCCTAAAACACGCTGCTCATCGCCGCAACTATTGGATAGATCGCGTCCCTGCTCTGGCTGAATGGACTGTACTGCCGTCGAATGTGTCCCAGTTGCCTCTTCGCTCTAAACTCTGGGCCTGGTGTCGCCTTGTGCGCCTACCTAATCTCGCCATTACGGGCCTGGCGCTGGCCCTACCCTACTGGGATGTTGTCCGACCCGCCATAGAGCACTATGGCGCATCTCCTCGACTCCATCTGCTCCACTTCACAGCACTTGTACTGACAACCCTACTCATCGCTGCCTTTGGCTACGTCCTCAACGACCTCTGCGATAGAAAAACGGATGCCATCAACCGCCCAGAGAAAGCCGTGCTTGGGCAATTCATCGCACCGCAGACAGCAAAGCATTGGGTCAAAGTTTTGTGGATACTCGCTGTCGCCCTTGGAGGCTGGCTGAGCCTTTCCTTGAAAAATGCATGGCTACTGGGTGTTTTCACAGGCAGCTTATTAGTGCTTGCCCTGTACGCTCAATACTTTAAATGCACCGCGCTGTTAGGTAACGTTTTTATTGCGCTCTTGTGCGGTTTGGTACCTCTGCTGGGGCCAATAGCCGAGTATCCCTTCTCAAACGGCGCGATGTCTTCCGAGGCCCATCAGCGCGTATTCGTTGGAGTAGGCGCCTACAGTCTTTTCGCTTTCATCACCAACCTTTGGCGCGAACAAGTAAAAGACCTCGAGGATAGCACCGGAGACGCTGTTTGTAATTGTCGAACGTTACCAGTTCGAGTGGGCATATCAGCAGCCAAAAAGGCGGCCCTCATTCCAGGATTTCTATTGAGCGCCCTAACAGGCAGTGCGGGATGGATAAGAAATGCAATAGGTGAAACAACAAGTACATGGTCGATTTACGGTGGATTACCTATAGGATTGGCCTCACTCGGTCTGACTGTATTTCTATCCAATTCTACAGGAAAAAGACAATTTTCAGCGGTAAGTTTCGGAATAAAAATCTTGATGCTAGCCGGCTTGTTTTGGCTGTGGCGTCTCTTTTAACAGGTCAACCAGCCTTGGGCGTATGAATCCTCAAACTGATGCTAAAGCCTTGTACGCCAAGGCACAAGAAAAAAGTCTCATAACAGCTTTTTTGGAAAAGCGTTTCCAAGAAAAATGAGTGTTTTCATCGCTTGCGCGGCGAAACACAGCCCAGCATGAACAGCACCTTAACTTCCCTTGAAACTTTCGCTAAGTAAATTCTTGCGTTGCTCTCTTTTAGAGCTCTAGCTACAGGACAAGTCTCTTTTCCCCTCGAACACTTTCCGCAGCAAAGCAACACCGCAATCGTTGAGCGAAAGGCCAGCTCTCAGGAGAGTTTTCACCAAGGCGTTTTTTTTTTTTGAAAAAATGCTTCTCGTATGGAGCAGTCCTCTTCGCGCTGAGGTCTTAAAGACTAGCTCAGGTTTGACAGAGAGGCTCAATTGACGCGGATGATTCCATTTTCCTGAGTCAGTTGCACGTTGCTGAGCATTAGCCCTCATTTCTTGTGCTTATACATTTTTCCTCCAATTGCCTTCACCCACCTGCGCTCCTTTGCTCGAAAAAGAGGGCCCAGTATATGCGGGATTTTCAGCACATCTTTGCGTCCACCGGATAACTCAAAAAAGGCGAGAAAAATGGGAAGGCTCCCAATATTCTCTAAGCGACCTCTCATTTTGGTGTCGAAGAGCCCGCGGCGGCGCCAGCTGTTGCAAGAAGCAGGGTTTGTATTTAGCGTTCGGCCATTAGAGGTAGACGAGGATTTCCCTGCCGATATGCCGGTAGAAGAGGTAGCCGAACACCTAGCGCAACGCAAGGCAAATGCTGGGCGGCATTTCATCGAGCAGAAGGAGATTGTAATTTCAGCGGATTCTGTTGTTATCCGCGATGGGCGCATCTACAACAAACCAGAAAATTATGAAGAAGCCGTACATATGTTGCGCCAATTGTCGGGAGCGAGGCACACTGTAATTACGGGCGTCTGTCTTCTTGCTGCCGAACGCCGCTGTTCATTCTCTGAGCGCTCAGAGGTCTTTTTCGAGCCGCTTACAGATGAGGAAATTGACTTCTACATTCAAAATTACCAGCCCTTTGACAAAGCGGGTGCATACGGCGTGCAAGATTGGATCGGCCTGTGTAAGATACGCCGCATTGAGGGCTCCTACGCTAATGTGATGGGCTTGCCTGTACATCGAGTATATGCCGAACTAATGGCGTTCGAATAGGCCCATGGCGCGCATTGTCCTGACGGTGAGCAACGACTTAGCCAGCGACCAGCGAATGCATCGCATCGCCAACTCTCTTGCCCGGGCAGGCCATCAGGTTTTACTCGTTGGACGGCAACTGCCAGAGTCGCCTCCTTTGCCTAAGCGTACCTTCGAGCAACATCGCTTGCGTTGTTGGTTTCGGAGAGGCCCTTCTTTTTATATCGAGTACAACGTTCGGCTATGTTGGCTGTTATTGCGCATCCCTGTAGATGCTATCGGAGCAGTTGACTTGGACACGCTGTTGGCCGCTTGTATTGCGGCGCAATTGCGCCGAAAACCGCTCGTTTTCGATGCCCATGAATACTTCACCGAAACTCCTGAAGTAATTGACCGCCCCTGGGTGAAATGGACTTGGGAAATTTTAGCTCGACTTTGCCTGCCTTTTTGCCGAAGGGCCTATACTGTCGGGCCAGCGTTAGCCAACATCCTTACTCAAAGGTACGGCCTATTTTTCAACGTTGTGCGCAACATGCCCGAGCCTACTGTTGCTCCAGCAGCACCGGCACGCAGCGACTCTCCTCCCTACCTGTTGCTCTATCAAGGTGCCCTCAACCAAGGGCGCGGCATTGAAGCCTTGCTGCTCGCCATGACCCAACTCGATGATTGTCAACTTTGGCTGGCTGGTAAAGGCGACCTGTGGGAAGCACTTACTAAGATGGCCCAGCAGCTCCACCTCAAACACCGCGTGCGTTTTTTAGGACGCTTAAGCCCAGAGGCCTTGCGCCAACTGACACCTAAGGCATGGTTAGGACTAAACCTCATCGAAAAGAGAAGCCAAAGTTATTATTATTCGCTCGCCAACAA
Organism: Saprospiraceae bacterium; assembly: GCA_025055285.1. Classification (GTDB taxonomy): domain Bacteria; phylum Bacteroidota; class Bacteroidia; order Chitinophagales; family Saprospiraceae; genus M3007. The sequence continues at coordinate 41,006 of JANWXM010000010.1, read as the reverse complement.
ATTTTTCGACTATGTTCAAGCCGGTGTACCTGTGCTAACCATGGACTTTCCCGAGTATCGCCTGCTCAATAGCCAATATGAGGTAGCCTACTTACTAGACGAACTCTCTCCAAAGGCCATAGTAGATGCTGTGAAGCATTTGCAACACTGCAAGGAGTGTTACCTCGCTTTGCGCCAAGCAGCCCTTCAGGCCCGCCTAGAGTGGACTTGGAGGCACGAGGAGCCTACGCTGCTGACTATTTGGACTGAGGCATTAACTCAAAACTGACTACCTTTGTGTGAAAACACGGGCTTTATGCGCTGGCTATATCTGATTCGACACGCCAAATCTAGCTGGGACCACCCAGGCCTTCGCGATTTTGAACGCCCGCTCAATGAGCGCGGCCACCGCGACGCGCCGCGCATGGCGCTTTACCTTAAAAAAATGGGTGTCCAGCCGGACTTACTGGTCAGTAGCCCAGCCCGGCGTGCCCTAACAACAGCGCAATATTTCGCTCAAACCTTTGGTCTTGCTCTGGAAAACATCGTGTGCCAAGAGTCCATCTACGAGGCCTCTTGTTCCGATATCATTCGCATCGTGCAAGCCTTGCCTGACGAAGCTCGCACCGTTTTCCTGTTTGGTCATAACCCAACTTTTACTGATGTGGTCAATCGCTTCTCCATTCATTATATTGACAACATCCCTACTTGCGGCATTGCAAAATTGGAGTCGAATGCCGAACACTGGGCCGATTTTGGAAGCACCAACACGCGCTTGGTGGAATGCTTCTTTCCGAAAGAGGTGTTGTAGGCACCTTCCAACCACGAAGACATTTCCATTTACGGAAAAAAAATTCCTCGACTGGATGCCCAAAAGCCTTCGCTTGTGCGTGTGGATTGGGCTAGTTGGGATAGTCCTAGGAACTAGTTGCCAAAAGACCGAACAGACACAATTGCCGGAAGAAACCCTCGCCCGCATCATGGCGGATCTGCATTTAGCTGAAGCCGCTACTACGGGCTTGAGCGGTTATCGCAAGGATAGTTTATTGTATCTCTACTACGAGCAGATTTTCACTCTCCACGGTGTAGATCGTTCAACTTACGAGAGCGACTTGCGCCTGCTTAGTCGCAATGAAGAGCGTATGATGCGCGTAGTGGAACGAGCAGAGAAGCTCTTGAGTGAGAGAGCTCCGTAAAAATGCCCAGCCGAAGTTATGTCGTCGCAGGAAACTACTTTTGACTGGCGAGAATTCTTCTTTCGCGTATTGCGCCACTGGTATTGGATTGTTCTCTCAGTGCTAGTTACCCTAGCCCTGGCGTGGGTGTATTTGCGCTATGCTGTACCTCTTTATCAAATATCGAGCGCTATTCTTATTCAAAGCGAAAAAAATCAGCGCACTGTTACAGAAGCCTACATTGCAGAAAAGTTGGGATTGGAAACCAATTTTGAGATTGAAGATGAAATTCAGGTGTTTAAGTCGCGCTCGCTGATGCGCCGCGTAGTAGATAGTCTCAGGCTTCATATCCAGTATTTTTCCGAAGGACGCGTGAAGACCTCTGAAATCTTTCCTACGCCCGAACAGCCGCTGGCAGTGCAGCTGCGCTACGCTATGCCAGAAGAACGCGCTTACGGCATGAGTTTAAGGGTAGAACCTGTTGCTGGTCAGCCCGATAAATTCGCCTATTCACTTCCAGAAGGTGATACTGCGCATGCTCGCTTTGGCGAGCCATTCCAAATTGGGGGAGTTACTTATTGCCTCGACCTCAACGACACACTCTTCCATCGCCTGAAGCTGCCACACATTATTTCCATCCATGCACCTGAGGCCGTAGCCCAAGGATACGCTGCTAGTATCTCTGTCCAGCAAGTAGGTCAATCGAATGTCTTGGCGCTCAGCCTAGCTAGCCCAGTGCCCTCTAAAGCAATTGCTATTTTGAACACACTTATGGATGCGTACGCGCAATCGGTAATTGAAGACAAAAACAAGGTAGGTTTACAAACCTTGCGCTTCATTGATGACCGCCTGCGCTTCGTGGCGGAAGAGCTTTACGGCGTCGAAAAAGCTGTTGAAAGCTTCAAAAGCACGCGCAATCTGCCCGTGGAGTTGCCCATTCAAGCCCAGCGCATCCTGAGTGAAATAGCCGAACAAGACCGCCAACTGGCCGAATTAGACTTGCGCGAACGCTTGCTAGACAGTGTGGCTGCCTTCTTCCGTGTGGATTCTACCTTTGGCCAGTTGCTCCCTGTAGCTTCTGAAATCATTAGCGGCGAACTAGCTACCCAAGTGCGCCAGTACAACGAACTCGTCTTGCGCCGTCGGCATCTACTCGAGAGTGCTACCGGCGAAAACCCTGCAGCTCGCAGTACCGGGCGCCAGCTAAATGAATTACGCCATAGCATCTCGCTGAGTGTTGCCAACCTCAAGCGCGAAACCGCCCAGCGGCGCAGTCAACTCCAGCAACGCTTGCAACCGTTCGAACGGCAAATGGCGCTCATGCCGCGCAACGAACGCGAATTACTCCAAATCATGCGCCAACAACAGATTAAGGAAAACCTCTTTCTGTTCCTCCTGCAACGCCGCGAAGAAACTGCGCTTTCTGTAGCTGCTCAGGTGAGCAACGCTCGCGTCATTGACCGAGCGGCCAACGTCGGCCTTATCGCCCCTAAGCGCTTCCAGACCTTCCTCTTTGCCGGATTTGCTGGACTAGTCCTGCCTGTGCTAATCCTATACCTGTGGACCCTATGGCGCACAACTATAGACAGCGAAGCAGATTTGAAGCAAATTACTTCCTTACCTTTCTTGGGCAGCATTGTGGCAGAGCGAAGAAGCCGAAAGCCTCCCATCGTTATTCAGCCTAATAGCCGCTCGGCTATAGCAGAGATGTTTCGCCTCTTGCGCACAAACCTCCAATTCATCCTGGGCGAAGAGCCAGCACCCGTCGTCCTCATCACTTCAAGCATCAGTGGCGAAGGTAAAACCTTTCTCTCGGCCAATCTTGGCGTCGCCATGGCTCTCTCGGGAAAGCGCACTGTCGTCGTGGGTCTCGACCTGCGAAAGCCAAAGCTCGCCCAATATTTCGGCGAAGATACCAGTGCAAAAGGACTAACTCATTTCCTCATCGGTCAGGCAACTCCTGAGGAGCTAATCTTGCCCACCCATATATCAGAGAACCTCTTTTACGTATCCGCTGGCCCTTTGCCGCCTAACCCGGCTGAACTCATCCTCAACGGAAAACTGGAGACCTTTTTCCAAAGTTTGCGGCAACGCTTCGATTGTACGCTAGTAGATACCGCCCCTCTTGGGCTCGTTACTGACGCCCTCCTCCTTATGCCGTACGTCAGCGCCACCATCTGCGTAGTGCGCGCCGGGAAAACCGACAAAAATCTCGTCCGTCTCCTAGACCAACTTTACTGCGACGGAAAGGTCAAACGCCCTGCGCTAGTGCTCAACGGCGTCAAAAAAGGCAAAGGTTATGGCTATGGCTACGGCTATGGCTATGGCTACGGATACGGCTACGGCTATTATCAAGACTGAATTCAAGCGGTAATGCCCAGGCCTTCACTGCGGTCAATCCTTTCCTCTCTTCACAACGGTTGAGGCTCCCTTGGTTCGAAAAAGCGGAAGAAAGCATTCTCTGAAAATTGAATAAAAAATTTTTCACTTCCTCTTGCACAAGTGCCGCGCGTAACCCTATCTTTGTGGCCGCATTTGAAGAAAATGTTCTTCAAATCTGGAAAAGCGGAAATAGCTCAGTTGGTAGAGCGCAACCTTGCCAAGGTTGAGGTCGCGAGTTCGAATCTCGTTTTCCGCTCTGAATTTCTTACCCACGCATCGGCGTGGGTTTTTGCTTTCTAAGACAATCTGCTTTGCCCAGGTGGTGGAATGGTAGACACGCAGGACTTAAAATCCTGTGGCCGTTGAGGCCGTACGGGTTCGAGTCCCGTCCCGGGCACCTGTTTGCTGTGCACCCCTGACTTCTCGACGGCATCTTCCGCACCTCCAGCGTAGAAAATCATGAATAAAAATCCGGGAAAGGAGGGATGGCATATTTCGATGGCTAGCATTGAGGTTAAACGTGATCTTCTTTCCGTCGACTAGAACGAGCACATGAATGCCCACAAAAAGCTGGAAAAACCCACGAATAGCAGGTTTTTTTAGAAGGTTGGCCTTTCTGACCTGACACTGTTTTGTCTTGCTTTTGTAAAGCCTGCCGGATTCGATATTCCAAAGCACTGTACACCAATAAGCAGGTAGTCATTACAAAAGCAAGGGCTGCTACGCGCTCCGGTTTTTGCGCAAAGAACGATGAGGCCACGAGGTTGGGATCCTTAATAAATCGGAAGCCGCGCTCTATGCTGTGTTGCTCTCTGTACATGCGCAGTAGTTGTTCTTCCTCCGCAGGGTCATGGACTTGTGGATTCGCAGCCAGAATAAACAGATTATGCCTGAACATCTCCGCTTTGTAACGCTCCTGGGCCATTTTCTTTTCCAGGCGGGTGGCCTCTTGGCTCGCAGCACTCTGAGAGTGATATACTACCCAGTGTTGATCTACGCCTCCGTACTCATACGTGTAGCAAGCGCTGCTGTAGCCCTGCTCTTTAAGCGCTTTCAAATCCTCCGCTTTGATCTTCTTCATCAAATCCGCAGCCGCCTGCAGAGTACCCGGAACCCGGCTTACCTATTTGAACTGCCCGGCTTCAAGTTCTTGTATGGCTTCTTCGCAATACAACTTGCTGTCGGCTATTATGGTCAACAGCCCGGCTTCGGTGCGCAGTTGCTCTCCACATGTCTGGATTACCTGACGAAAAGACTCACTGTCACTGCTATTGCCGTTGAGGACTTCCATGTGCAGCGGAATGCCGCTGAGATGCTCGCATATCAGTTGAATCGTCACTTGCGCCAAATCCGGACGTTTGTCTTTACTGTATCCAGGAGTGATATGCAACTTGCTGCCGACTTCCTCTTCCTCACTATTGTATCGGCCGTATGCGCTCATGCTGGTCGCGTCCTGGCGGCCTCGCTGTGGCCGATAGTTCAGCACCTCTAGCGTACGCCGGCTCAATTTGGCAAAAAGCGAGGTTAGCCCTGTTTCATACAACGTATCCAGCGCACGCCCAAGCCGGTCGTCGTTGAAATGCTCTGCCTTAAGCCCTGAACCAAGCAGCAACTCCACCGGTTTGTCTGCAAAAAAGTGCGCAACCAGATACAAGCGCTCATTGACAAACCCTAAACCATTCAAAATCATGGCTTCCAGTGCCTTGCCTGTACTGACAATTTGATCCGGACTATCACTCGGACAGTGCTTGTCTATCAGCTCGCTAATCCCTATCTCGCGGCACACCCCCGCTACCAACCCTAAGTGATCCAGGGTCTCACTCACGTAATCTTGTGTCTCCATCCTGCAAGATTACAACTTTTGGTATTATTCTCTATTTTTGGGCAAAAGGAGTGCGGAAGATGCGTTATCAGCATGTTTTGGTGGATTTTTCAAGGCCCTGAAGCTATGCAGTTCCAGCGAGAATGACCTCTCTCTGAAGTTGCCTTTACGAGCCCTAAACTCATCCTTCACGATGCAATAACGCTTTATCAAGCCGATAAAATGCTCTATACGAACGCGAATGCTGCAAATCGAAATGACTCCAACGATACCGCTTTTCATGCAGTGTCTTGCCCTTTGGCTTGTTGGTAGGTTGCAGCATCACAACGTCGGGCAGCGAATCCCCTCAACAACCCGTATCCTGCCGCAGGACAAACTCGATGGGAATCCTGTACGTGTCAGCTATGCGCTTAGCGAGCACCCTGCTGGCGTAGTTCGGGCTGACATACAGCACAACGCACATCATCGTAGCAATCCCCGCATTTTCGAGCGTATACCCCTTCTTCTTGCCGCTATGAAGGTCCTTTTGCTGATCGGCGTCAGGAGGGCATTGCTAGAAATTGGCCTTCCTCGGAAGCCCATTTCTCGTATTTTCCCATGATCCTCACGCGTATTTTAACACATATATCACGAACTTGCCCTGCCCATCATCAGAGCCATCCAGCTCTAAGAAATGCAAAGGCTCATTTTTTCAAGCGAGCCGCAATCTCAACAGCTGAATAGAAAGGATCAGCGTCAAGATTAGATTTAACACCTCGTGAACAGAAAACCACTTCTGCGTATTCGGATTATATCCTTGCGTAAAAGCAAAGGCCGTCAGAAGAAAAAGCAGCACATTCAGCCCTAAAGCCAGATTCAGATTCCCTTGGCCCAAGGTTAGGTAGTTGTAGGAATAAAAACCAGAAAAAATAAACAAAATCATCATCAGGGTCAAAATAACGTTTTCCGGCGTTACCGCAATAGCGGGATGGTTAATGTACCCTGAGTACATACTCCCTAGCGCCATTGAGCCCGTAATGATTAATAGAAACGCTGCAATGTTTCGAGTAGTCAGCTTCATACGTCAAGTCGTTAATGTTTAAGGTTAATGTTTATCTATCCTTTAATCAGGCTGTTACGATTAAAACGACGTCAAAGATACATGCACAAAAGAAAGCCAAAAGAAAAAATGTTTCTATTCAATAGTATTTCGTAAGGAAATTAGCCTATCCGATTTGAAAATGTTGAGATAAAAAAGGGGCAAGAGTTCAGGTTTGTGGTATGAAACATCAACCCAACAACTTCTGCCCATGAGCGTCGAAATGCTCATAAGTGCAATACAACAGCAAATGCCGAACGCAAACAAATGGCAACGCGATTTTTTTGACCACCACCTGGGCTTGTCTTTGTCCCTTCGCAGCCAGTACACCTAACTTAACTTAAATTTTGAGCGCTACGGTCGAAAAAGAGGGCCAAGGAGGGCGGCCTAAAAATGTGGCAACCACCTTTCAGCCCGCAGCCCGGACAGCCGGCAATTGCCCTGCATCGCGCTCTTTTGATGAACTGCAGTCAGCCGAATTTTTAATGTGCTCGCCAGTTCCTAAAGATGACAAAAAATCCTCCCAGAATCCGAAAGTCGTACAACCCCAGAAAAATTGCAGATTGATTATTTTTTCGCTAAATCTACTTGATGGAGAAAAGGCAAGCTATGTAACCGACTGCCAGTCCCGATCCACAGATCTTATACTTTAAGGGCCTCATCCATTTTGGTTGCTAAAAAACATGGCCCTTAGCGCATAGTTTTTCTTTGTGTTTAACTTTATTCTTTCAAAAGCCGTACCGTCAACTGATGAAAGAGGTGTACTCCAGCCTCTTGTTTAGGTGCGAAGCGGCCGGCTTGATAGAAGCGCGATTGAATGCCGCGTTGCACTTGTTCGACCACGGCTTCGTCTTCGCGTTCGACGAGGTCAATGTCGGCGCCGGCGCCAGTGCCGAGTTTTTCGGGGCGCCACACATAGGTGCGGAAGCTGACGCGGGTGAGGTTAGGCTGTTGTGGGCGCACGAGGTTGAGCGACAGGCCCCAGGGGTAGAAGTTGAACATAATGTTGGGAAACAGCCAGAAGTAGTAGGCAGCGATGTTCTGGCCGGCGTCTTCGTGTCCGGGCGGCAGGTCGAAGACTTCTTCGCCGCCGCGGCCAATGCCCACCTGGCAGCTGCCCCAAGGGAGGAGTTCGGTGCGGTAGGCGTTCCAGTCTAAGGCAGCAGCCAAACTCTTGTGTACGAATGGGATGTGGAATCCCTCTAAGTAGTTGTCGCAGTAGAGCGCCCAGTGGGCGTGTACCAGGTAGTCGCGCGAGCGGGCGGGGTCAAAGCGGAACTGCTCGACGGGCAGGAAGCCAATTTTGCGCTCCATGCCCTCGACCCATTCGTCGAAGGGTATGGCAGGGTCTAAGGAGGTGAAGACGAACTGTCGCCATTGGCGCACGGGCAGTGAGGCCAGGTTATCGGCCGGGCAGGGGAAGTTTTCCATGCCGTCGGCTTCGGGCATGTGGGCAAAGCGGCCATCTAAGTGGAAGCGGCGTCCGTGGTAGCCGCAGACGATGCCGCGCGAGAGGCGCTGGGGGTGCTGTACGAGAATGTTGCCCCGGTGCGTGCAGACGTTGGACAGGCAGCGCAGTTGGTCGCTTTCGTCGCGCAGCAGCAAGAGCGGCTCCTCGAGAAAGTGTTCCATAAAAGCGAATGGCAGGGCGTCGCCGGGTAGGCGTACGAGTTCTTCGGCGCCTGCGATCATTTGCCAGGAGCGGGCGAAGATGCGTTCGCGGCAGGCGTCGAAGGCTTCGGCTGAGCGATAGAAGGCGGCCGGCAGGGTAGCCGCGCGGCGGATGTCTGGGTCAATGCGGTATTCCATAGCAGATGACAGATTAGCGTTTCTTCTGTGTAAAGAGCTGTTCAATTTCTTTTGCAAAACGGGCCTCTATGTTGCGGCGCCGAAGTTTGAGCGTAGGAGTAAGCAGACCGTTTTCGATGGTCCACGGCTCGGCTAGCAGTTGAAAAGCGCACACCTGCTCTGTGGGGCCCAAGAGGGTTTCATTGATGCGTTGAATTTCCTGTTCGAAGCACTTAAGGACTTTCGGATTGAGGATCATGTAAGGTGGCGCCGTCCAGTGAACGTTGTTATCGCGACACCAGAGCTCCAGCTGGTCGAAATTGGGCACGATGAGGGCGCCCACATAGGGGCGATTGAGTCCTAGCGCCATGCATTGAGCGATGAAAGGCGAGGTGAGAAGTTGTTGTTCGACAGACGCTGGAGCGACGAATTTTCCGGTGGTGGTTTTGAACAATTCACTGGCCCGGCCAGTGATACGCAAGAAGCGTTTTTGCTCGAAGCGACCTAAATCTCCGGTTTTGAGCCAGCCGTCGGGAGTAAATCGGGCTGTGGTTTCATCGGGTTGGTTCCAATAGCCGAGCATGACATTAGGGCCGCGCACTTCGATTTCGCCGATACCTTCGGCATCGGGATTAGCGATACGCACTTCAACCCCGGGCACCGGCATACCTACGGTGCCGAAGTGAACGCCACCGGGTTCAAAGCGGTTAAAGGCAATGACAGGGCTGGTTTCGGTGAGGCCATATCCTTCGCGGATATCCACTCCTGCGGCAGAGAACAGGCGGCCCAGTCGGGGTTGTAAAGCAGCGGCACCGACGGCAATGCCGCGGAGGCGTCCGCCCATGGCTCGGCGCCAATGACGAAAGACGAGCAAGTCGGCTATCCACCGCTGAAGGCGATAGCTAAAGGGCATGCGATATTGGCCAGCATATGGGTAGCGTTCGCCCAAAGCAATAGCCCAGTCGAGCACCTTGCGGCGCCACAACCCAACTCGGCGCCGGCGCTCCATGAGGCGCTCGTAGCTGCGCTCCAATACGCGCGGCACGGCAGTGAAGAAGTGGGGGCGCACCTCACGCAGCGCCTGCGGCAGGCTTTCCAAGGCGTCCACGTACCAGATGCTCATGCCAGCAGCTTGATACATGTAGGTCACCATGCGCTCAAAGACATGGCTAAGCGGCAAGAAGCTCACGGCAACCAGTCCAGGTTCGACAGGTGTAATAGCCAACACAGACTTGATGTTGCTGATTAAATTAGCATGCGAGAGCATGACGCCTTTGGGCTGACCGGTTGTGCCGGAGGTGTAAAGCAGGGTGGCTAGGTCGTTTTCACTGATGCTGTTGCGGCGGCGCTCAATCTCCCGGAGGGCAGCTGGGTCAGGTGTTTGGCGCAGGGCATCCCAGCGGAGGATGGAGGGCAGATTTTCGAAGGAGAAAATATGTTCTACAGAGGCGCCGCTTCGCTGCAGGAGGGTTAACATGTCGTGGTTGCTGACAAAAAAGGCGCGCACGTCGGCGTCTCGAGCAATATAGGCCAGTTCTTCTGGACGAGCTGTGCTGTGTACGGGCGTGGGGATGAGGCCCAGTTGTAGCATCGCAGCGTCGGCGATGGCCCATTTGGCGCTGCCGCAATGGGCCAATACTCCAATGCGATCGCCGCGCTGGAACCCGAGGGCAAGCAGACCGGCGCTGAGCGCATCGCGCTCGCGAACGGCATCAGCAGTGCTCCATTTCGTCCACGTACCGTTTTCCTTTGCAGCGAAGGCCACCTCTTGTGGAAAACGCTGGAGTTGATAATCGAGAATCTCGAACAATCGGTAAAAGTCGGTGGACACTGCCATGCCCTAAGGCTTTATTTTTTTTCGGTGCAAGTTACATCCTTACGTCAACGCTGGCAACGATCACCTTACCTTTGCGGGCATATTGCAAACCGCCCTTTTTCGAGGGCTCCTGCCTGTCGTATAGGTGGGTTAAACTATTATAATTATGATTCACTTAACCTTTCCCGATGGCAGCGTTCGTCGGTATGCCGTTGGCACAACAGGGCTAGAGGTAGCCCGTTCTATCAGCGAGAGTTTAGCGCGTAGTGCTCTGGCGGTCAAAGTAAATGGCGAAGTGCGCGATTTGACGCGCCCTATTACCGAAGATGCCAGCATCGTTTTCTGCAAATGGGAAGACAAAGAGGGCAAAAGCACGTTTTGGCATTCTTCAGCGCACCTGTTGGCCGAAGCGCTAGAGGCACTCTTCCCAGGCATTAAATTCGGCATTGGGCCTCCAATCGAAAATGGCTTCTATTACGACGTAGACCCAGGCGACAGGCCTATCACGGCTGCCGACATTCCGGCAATCGAGCAGAAAATGCTCGAGCTAGCGCGCAAGAAATCAGCGTTTCGCCGCCGTGAAGTCAGTAAGGCCGAAGCAATCCGCTACTTCACTGAAAAAGGCGACGAGTATAAGCTGGAACTGCTCGAAGATTTGGAGGACGGCCAAATCACTTTCTACGAGCAGGGCAATTTCGTAGACTTATGCAAAGGGCCACACATCCCAACGACGGAGCCAATTAAAGCGGTAAAAATTTTAAACCTGGCAGGTGCCTATTGGCGCGGCGATGAAAAACGCAAGCAACTAACGCGCATTTACGCCATTTCCTTTCCTAAACAAAAGGAGTTGGACGAATACCTGCATATGTTGGAAGAGGCCAAAAAACGCGATCACCGCAAAATTGGCCAGGAACTAGAGCTGTTCATGTTTTCCGATAAAGTAGGTCAGGGCCTACCCATCTGGTTGCCTCGCGGCACGGCGCTGCGCAGCCGACTGGAGGATTTTCTGAAGAAAGAGCAGCTCAAACGCGGGTATACGCCAGTCATCACGCCGCATATTGGCTCAAAACAACTCTATGTCATTTCGGGTCACTGGGAAAAATACGGCGCCGATTCTTTTCAGCCTATCTTGACGCCGCACCGCGACGAGGTTTTTCTCCTTAAGCCGATGAATTGCCCGCATCACTGTGAAATTTATGGCCATCGCCCGCGCTCATATCGCGAATTGCCGTTGCGCATTGCCGAATTTGGAACTGTCTACCGCTACGAGCAGTCGGGCGAGCTGCACGGCCTAACGCGCGTACGCGGTTTTACGCAAGACGATGCTCACATCTTCTGCACTGAAGACCAACTAAAGGAAGAATTCCTTGGCGTACTCGACTTGACGCGCTTTGTGCTGGCAAAAATGGGTTTCGATAAGTTTACAGCACAAATTAGCTTGCGCGACCCACACAACAAAGACAAGTACGTCGGCTCCGAAGAAAACTGGCAAAAAGCTGAGCGAGCCATCATCGAGGCTGCTGAAGAGGTTGGTCTTCCCACCGTTACAGAATTGGGCGAGGCGGCCTTCTATGGGCCAAAACTAGACTTCATGGTTAAGGATGCTCTGGGTCGTGCCTGGCAGCTAGGCACTATCCAGGTAGACTACAACTTGCCCGAGCGGTTTAACCTGACTTATGTTGGGCCAGATAACCAGGAGCATCGGCCCGTAATGATTCATCGTGCTCCTTTTGGCAGTTTAGAGCGGTTTACAGCCGTACTTATTGAGCACTGTGCCGGCCGCTTCCCCCTCTGGCTAACGCCAGAGCAGTTCGTCGTCCTACCTATTTCCGATAGGTTCGTAGATTACGCCTACGCCGTAAAGCAACAACTCGTAGCAGAAGACCTCCGCGGCGAGGTAGACGATCGCAACGAAACCATTGGACGCAAAATTCGCGACAACGAGCTCAAGCGCATTCCTTTCTTGCTTATCGTAGGAGAGAGAGAAGCGCAAACAGGCACAGTAAGCGTGCGCAAGCAAGGAGAAGGCGACCAAGGAGCTATGTCGGTTTCGGCGTTTGCCGAGATGCTAAAGGGATTGCTTTGATAAAGGTAGTGAATATATCCTACTTGCTTAAGTTTGCATCTGGTTTTCCTGAGTTCCTCGTCCAGGACTAGAAAGACGAAACTACTAACTTATTTTCAAACATCAAAACTTAACAAGTCATGAAACAAAACTTAGCGGAATTCCTAGGAACTTTCTGGTTGGTACTGGGCGGTTGTGGAAGTGCTGTACTGGCTGCTGCCTTTCCCGAGACAGGCATAGGCCTGGTGGGCGTATCGCTGGCTTTTGGTCTAGCGGTATTGACCATGGCGTACTCGTTGGGCCCCATTTCCGGCGCTCATTTGAATCCTGCCGTAACGATTGGGCTGTGGGTGGGAGGCCGGATTGGTACTAAAACCCTTCTGCCCTACATCGTCTCTCAGGTGCTTGGCGCTATCGCCGCTGCAGCGGTTCTCTATTTTATTGCCACAGGTAATGGCAGTGCGGTAGGCGATTTTGCTGCAAATGGCTACGGGGAGCACTCTCCAGGGCGTTACAGCATGACGGCTGCTCTTGTGACGGAACTGGTGATGACTTTCATGTTTTTGATTGTCATCCTGGGCGCAACCGACGATAACGCGCCGCGAGGCTTTGCAGGGTTAGCCATTGGCTTAGCGCTTGCGCTAATTCACTTAGTCAGCATTCCCGTGACAAATACTTCGGTGAATCCGGCTAGAAGCATTAGCCAAGCGCTCTTCGTGGGCGGATGGGCATTGGAACAATTGTGGCTATTCATCGTAGCACCTCTTGCGGGAGCAGCCTTGGCAGGGCTGGCGTATAAACATCTCCGTTCAGCACCTGAGGTATAAGTCAGGCTGCCGTTTACGGAGACTGCGCCGCCCTACTCCATGAGGAATGGCGCTGCGCCTAGTTTCTAGGGCTATTGCACTTAAATAGAAGTTTAAAGGTAGCGCGTCGAGTTCTTCTCGATAAGTACTTCTTTCAGCTCCTTAAGAAAGGCGTATTGTTCGGGTAGTACGCGCTTGAGTGCCTCTTTAATGGCAAAATAGGCTCCCTTTTCTATGTCAGGAAAGAGGCTGCGCAGGCGTTCGCGTGCCTTTTCTTTAGCCACGCGGTAGTCTTCATAAATGAGCGCGCGCAAGGAGGGCAATTCATGCCAATCAGCTTCAATAGCAATAGCGCGACGCGCAGTACCATCCTCCTGATGGATAGGGCCTAATTCAATGCCATCAGCGCGTGCAAGATCCTCAGGAGTGCTGTTGGCCGTGAGCGTTTCCCAAGTTTGCTCACTGTCTGAAGTGCCAGACTCTTTGTTTACTAAAAAGACCTCTAAACCGGACTCTCGAACGCGGTAGACGATCAAGTCAACAGACTCTTGATTTGGCATCGGCTAATTTCATTTAACCAAATGAACGAAACTCTAAACAGACACGCTGCTTCTAGGTTTGAATCAGCGATAAAAAAGTTTTGAAGGTAGGCGGCTTTCTCCTAAATTCGAATGGTCTTCACGTCCGGAGCCTTCTTGGGCGGATCCGTTGGCTTAGGCGAAGCGTCTTTCTTGGGTGAATTCTGGCGTTCCTGTTGGCGTAGGCGCTCCTCGGGCAAAAGATCGCTGTCGCGTTGTTCTGAATTCTCTTTCAAGCGCAAGCGTTCTTCAGGCAAGAGGTTGTCTTCGCCCATAGCCTCGCCGTCGTCAGCGGGAAACTCGGGCCAGGGCTGAGGTAGAAGCGGCTTTGGAAATCCCTTGAAGAAGCGCTCAAACATTCGGTCGAATTCGCGAAACTCAGGCGGAAAAAGAAAATTCTCTCCTTGCGGGCCAAAGCGAAAGAATTGACGCATCTCGCTTCGCCAGTCGCCATTGCTGGTGTCTATTCGAAAGTAAAAGAAACCGCTCGAGTCGGGCAACACGCGCAACAGCCCTCCACCCCATCGAGCAGTATCCTTTAACATTTCTTCCCACGAACGGCGCTGCTTTTTCCAATCCTCCCACACGTCGTGATTTTGCGTACAGGCCCAAACAGGCAAAAACAGGATAGCCAGCGCAAAAAGAATGTGCTGATAAAACACCAGCTTGCTGTTTTGCACTATTGCCATAGTATCGACAAGTAACTTTTAAAAAAATAAAAAGCGCAACAAAGTTAAAGTGACCTTCTCGCTTTCTCTTTAAGCTAATTAAGGAGAACTTTCTTCCAGGGATATTAACGCGCCTAAAACAAATAGGGATGCCGTTAGTTTTGAACTAGCTAAACATAGCATAAACTCTCTCTTATCATTGTTCCCGTTCAGCTAGACGGGAAGGGGTAGAATCACCTTCAAACTCCATGCTGAACTCTTGACAAACCTAGTTTTTGGAAAAGCTAATCCCCCCAGTTGATTGGTTCGCGAGAAAGAGATGGCGTTTTTAACGCAGTAGGTTCTTGTTGAACAACCTCGGAGGTTGAAAAAACTCTACGGTGTGCATGTGTAATGTGGGTTAGGTGCGAATGGGTTGGGCGAGAGATCATTTTAAGAGTTTCTAAAGGCTAGATCATATTTGGGCAAGATTTTTGCTGCATTCCATAGGTCTTCTCCTCACCTTTCAATGTGTTTGCCATGAACCGATGTGTATTTATAGCTCCTCTTTGGTGCATTTGGAGTATTTCTTCTCTTTTCTCGCAAAATTTTTCCCTCTTTAATCGAGTTGTTGGAGCCACTGGCCAAACAGGAGTAAACCAGAACCGCTTTTTCACTTATACAGTAGGTGAGGCAGTCACCTGGACAGGAATAGGCAAGACTCGCCTTCTCACGCAGGGATTTCATCAACCCGAGCATACGCGGCTGGTTTACGTAGGCGAGCAAGAGTTGGCATCTTGGAACATCACCGTCTTCCCCAATCCGACAACGGAGGTCTTAAACATTCGCTTTTCCGCAGAAGCGGGAGCTTACCTGCTTGCCAGTGTTTTTGATGCCGGAGGGCGTATAATAGTGGCCCAAGAGCGCCTTTCAAATGGAGATGTCCTAGATTGCCGAAACTGGCAGCCAGGCTTTTACGTGCTGAGACTGACCCATCCTGGGTCTCGAGCTTCAGCTATCGTACGATTCATCCGACTTTAATCCAGTCTGCTCTCGCAAAGGTTTAAAATCATTCAAAAATCGAGATACTATGGTCAATCGTCTTTTACTTTCGCTGCTCCTAGGGATCTTCTGGGTATTCAACGCCATAGGACAGAATGTACCTCAAGGCTTTAATTACCAGTGTATCGTCCGGGACAATACTGGTGCCTCCATTAATAACCAAACCGTGACTTTACTTTTTACCATTCGAAACCACGCGCCCAACGGCCCGATTGTTTATTCAGAGATGCAAAGCACCTCGACGAATGCTTTTGGGCTAATCAACCTGACTATTGGGAGTGGCATACCGCTTCAAGGCAATTTTGCGAATATCAATTGGGGAGCGAGTCCTAAGTTTCTTACAGTTTCGATAGAGACAGCTCCAGGTGTGTTCGACGAAATAGGCTCCTCGCAGCTGCTTAGTGTGCCCTATGCCTTGTATGCGCTTAATGCAGCCAACGGCGCGGATAACTGGGGGACGCAAACAGTTCAAACGACTGCCGTCCTCAGCGGAAACGGAACGGCGTCTAATCCCTTGACTTTGGCCCAGCAAGGTGCACAGGTGGGACAGGTACTCAAATGGAACGGAACCAGCTGGGTGCCTCAAAACGACAATACAGGGCAAAACGGCACCGTAACTGAGATCAACACAGGCGCAGGTCTAACCGGAGGCCCCATTACGACAACTGGAACGATCAGCCTGGCAAATGCTCCCGTCACGCCGGGCCTGTACGGCGGACCCACCGATATCCCTGTCATTACTGTAGACCAATACGGACGTGTCGTGAATGCTACTACAGTGCCCGTCATTTTGACGACGATCAATGCAGGCGCAGGAATTAATGTGACCAAGAGCGGGCAGACATTCACCATCACGAACATTGGTGATGTTGACCCTATTGACGACCTCACTACTTCCTCAGTGGCTAATGGCGAGGTTACTGGTCCATTTAGCAACTTGCAAATTAAGCCCGGTGCAGTAAGCACGGCTAAGTTGGCAGACGGTGCAGTTACAGCTGCAAAAATCGCCGATGGCGCGGTAGGCACCGCGAAGTTGACGGATGGCGCGGTAACCGCAGCAAAAATCGCTGATGGAGCAGTGAATACCAGCAAATTAGCCGATGGTGCAGTTACAGCACCAAAGCTAGCCGACGGATCAGTGGGCACGGCTAAGTTAGTCGATGGCGCAGTGAGCACGAACAAATTAGCCGACAACGCTGTCAACACTAGCAAGGTCGCCAATGGCGCCATCACAGGAGCTAAGATTAACGATATGGGTGCCAGCAACGGCCAGGTACTAAAGTGGAACGGCACCACTTGGGCTCCAGCAGCAGACGCCACCGGTCCTACAGTTACGCTCAATGCAGGGTCGGGTATCTCTGTCTCAGGAACCTTCCCCAATTTTACTATTGCCAACACGGGCGACGTAGACCCTAGCGACGATATTACTTCGAACAGCGTTGCCGATGGCGATGTTACCGGGCCCTTTATCAATTTGCAAATCAAGCAAGGCGCTGTAGGGTCAAATGAGCTGGCCAATAATGCTGTAACCTCCCTTAAGATCAATACGCATGCAGTTACAGGCAATAAAATAGATCCCATGGGGGCCACGCTGGGTCAGGTGCTCAAGTGGAACGGCACTACCTGGGCACCAGCGCCCGATAACGTAGGGAGCGTCACGATTAACGGCGGTCTAGGCATTGACGTAGTGGCCGTTGGTCAAAACTTCACGATTTCCAATACGGGTGACGTCAATCCCTTTGACGACATTACTACTAGCAGTGTTGCCGATGGCGATGTAACAGGCTCTTTCAGCAACTTGCAGTTGAAGGCCGGTGTAGTAGGCAGCATAGAGTTGGCCAACAACGCCGTCCAGACGGCTAAAATTCAGGATGGTGCAGTGACAGGTGCTAAGATAGCCCAAAGTGGTGCTACAAGTGGGCAAGTGCTCAAGTGGAATGGCACCACTTGGGCGCCGGCTGATGACCTAGGCCCAGATAACTGGGGCACTCAAACCGTTGTGGTTTCTCCGCGTTTAAGCGGTAACGGCACTGCTGCGAGTCCGCTGGATATCGCTCAAAACGGCGCAACATTTGGGCAGGTACTCAAGTGGAACGGTTCTGTGTGGGCACCAGCAAATGAGGCTGCAGCCAACAACTACTCAGCTGGGCCAGGCATTAGCATTACAGGTTCGGCGCCGAACTTCACCATCAACAACACGGGCGATATCAATCCCAACGACGATATTACCACCTCGAGTACAGCTGGCGGCGATGTGTCAGGGCCATTCAGCAACTTGCAGATCGTAGCAGGCGCAGTAGGCACGCCTGAATTGGCCAACGGTGCCGTCACAGGAGCAAAAATTAATCAAATGGGCGCCTCTACCGGTCAAGTGCTCAAGTGGAACGGCACCACCTGGGCGCCGGCAAACGAGTCCGGGGGCAACAACTACTCGGCTGGGCCAGGCATTAGCATCACAGGTTCAGCGCCAAACTTCACCATCAACAACACGGGTGATATCAATCCCAACGACGATATCACCACCTCGAGTACAGCTGGCGGGGATGTGTCAGGGCCATTTAGCAACTTGCAAATCGTAGCAGGCGCAGTAGGCACGCCCGAATTAGCCAACGGTGCCGTCACAGGAGCAAAAATCAATCAGATGGGAGCCAATACCGATCAGGTCCTCCGTTGGGATGGAACCAGCTGGGTGCCCTCCAACTTACCGCTGTACACCTCCCTGAACCTTATCGGCAACGGCACTGCTGGCGATCCACTACGCCTGAACAACTTCGGAGCAAACGACGGCCAGGTCTTGGCCTGGAACTCCATAGCAAATCTATGGGTACCAGCCGATGACACTTGGGGCACGCAAACGGCCCAGACTGATGCCACCTTGGCAGGAAATGGCACCGCCGGACAGCCGCTTAAAATCGCTCAGCAAGGGGCCGCCATCGGTCAGGTACTCAAATGGAACGGTACCACGTGGGTACCGGCAAATGACGAGGTAGCCACACCCGGCAGCGGCGATAATTGGGGAACACAGACAGTCGTCACGGATAACACCTTGGACGGAAATGGGACCTCCCTTGCTCCTCTGCGCATCGCCCAGCAGGGAGCCGCAAATGGCCAGGTGCTCAAATGGAACGGAACTACATGGGCTCCCGCCGACGACAGTGGCGGCAATAACTACTCGGCCGGCCCAGGCATCAGCATTACGGGCTCAGCCCCGAATTTTACGATTAACAACACTGGTGACATTAATCCAAACGACGATATCACAACCTCGAGCACGGCTGGTGGCGACGTATCTGGCACTTTTAGCAACCTGCAAATCGTAGCTGGCGCAGTGGGTACCACTGAACTTGCGAATGGCGCCGTAACCGGAGCCAAAATTGATCAGATGGGTGCCGCTGCCGGCCAAGTGCTTAAATGGAATGGCTCTTCTTGGGCTCCCGCTGACGACAACTCAGGTAACAACTACTCGGCAGGGCCGGGTATTAGCATAACAGGGACAGCGCCTAATTTCACTATCAACAATACTGGCGACAACGACAACGATCCGACGAATGAACTACAAACGCTAAGCCTCAACGGTCCCAAACTGAGCATTTCGGGCACCAATTCGGCCGTTTACCTCGACACATTGCTAAACAACGCCGGGGTAGGGCTATGGGCCGCTACCGGAACGAATATCCATAACACAAATACGGGCAACGTTGGGGTGGGCACGAATACCCCAGTAACCCGCCTGCATGTGAAGGGTAACAATGAAGTACTTCGCCTCCAGGGAGTAGGAGAAGCGGGAATTGGCCTCGGTACGGGAACAACTGCCTCAGCATATATTGGAAAAAATTCAGGTGGATTATCCATAGAGACGAAGGACTCTTCGAGTATCACCCTGGCTACAGGTGGAGGAAAGTCGGTATTCGTCGGTGGCGTGACCGGCCACGTAGGACTGGGCAACCAGAGCCACCCAAGCGCCCGCCTGCGCGTAGCTCATACCACGGGCAAAACAGGCTTGATGATTGAAAACATAAGTAGCGGTGGCCAATGGGATTTTCGAGTAAACCCCTTTAACGGTGCGCTTGAGCTATATACAAACGTTCCCGGTTCGCCCTCTCCAGCGGGCACATTCTTACCCAACGGTGCTTACATCCCTTCCGATAAGCGCCTAAAAACGGACATTACTACCTTGGGCAGCGTGCTAGACCGCGTATCCCTATTGCGGCCCGTGCATTACCGCTATCGCAATGAAGGCGCTGACGCTAAACGCTCTATAGGCTTCTTGGCTCAAGAAGTAGAGGAACTGTTTCCAGAGTTAGTCAGCCTCAATCCTACACCTGACGGCGACGGATATCTAGCCTTGAATTACGCCGGTTTTAGTGTGTTGGCTATCAGGGCTATTCAAGAGTTGCAAGCGGAGGTTCAAGCACTTCGCCAGAAAAACGAACAACTGGAAAAGCGCATACATTTCTTGGAAGTAAACTTACAAGAACGCCGAGGGCGGATGTTTTCGAATAAATAACGCTATACCCAAATCAGCGAAACGCCGCAGCCTCGCATCTTTGCAGGGCTGCGGCGTTGTGCTTTAATTGCAACGCATGCCATCCCGCTCTTCGAGAATAAATTCAACCTTTATTCCTCATGAACAGGCTATCTTACATCTTATTCCTCTTGTTTTTTGCCCTCCGTATCCCGCTTAAAAGTCAAGTGTATTTTTTACGGGATACTTTCTGCGCTGACCAACTGATTGTAATCAACGGTAGTGTATACGGCCCCAACCGCCCTACAGGGACGGAAATCATTCCCGGCGGCGCTGCTAATGGCGGCGACAGTATCATCGAGGTTCGTCTCGTTTTCCTAAAGCCAGCCCTCACTCGCCTGACGGGAAAATATTGCGTTGGCGATACAGTGTGGGTCAACGGCGTCCCCTACCATGCGGGCTACTACATCGGCAAGGAGATCATCGAGGGTGGTGCTACCAATGGGTGCGATAGCATTATTGAGGTAGACTTGCGCTTTTTCCCACGGCCTATCGTGGACATCGTGCAGCCGCTGTGCGATGGCGACACCCTATGGGTGAATGGAAAACCCTATAGTGCCTTTAAACCCACAGGAGTCGAAATCATTCCGGGCGGAGCGGTAGGTGGTTGCGACAGTATTATTCGGGTCAACCTAACTATCATCCCTCTGCCTTTCTTCGAGCTAGTAGATACGCTGTGCCCTGATGAGGTGCGAATCATCAACGGCCAACGCTACGACCGGCTCTTCCGCTCAGGCGTAGAAATCTTGAAAGGAGCTTCCAGTACAGGTTGCGACTCCATTTTGTACGTGCGCTTCTTTTTCCGCAACTCATGGATGTCACTGGGCGAAGACCAAGAAGTTTACTACGGCACAGAGGCTTGTTTGGAGCCTCTGTTCAGCTTTAAGCCGGTGTCGCTGAGTTGGACGCCTTCCATACCGTGCGCAAGCTTGTCGTGTCTGCCGTATTGCAAAACTTTCCAGGAAAATGCCCAGTATCGATTGGAAGCGCGAGACCCCTACGGATGTATTTTGCGCGACACAATTTCCATTCGAGTGCGGCGCGAGGCGCCCGTTTACGCGCCTAATGTTTTTGCCCCACAGGGCGACTGGCCCAACAATCGCTTCTTTCTTAGCGCTAGCCCAGGCGTCGTACAAATTAACCGAATGTTTATTGCCAATCGCTGGGGAGAGATCGTCTACGAACAGAACAACTTTCAACCCAATATCCCGGGCCTCGGGTGGGATGGTTCATTTCGCGGCCAAGAGGCTCCTCCAGATGTCTACCTGTTTTGGGCTGAGTTACTGCTATGGGACGGTCGGACAGAAGTGGTCTCGGGCTCAGTTGCATTAGTCCGCTGAGGCCCAACTTGCAACGGCACCACAGCTATGTATATACTTACTCCTGCCGCAATTACTGCGCTCACTCCAAAGGCAACGGCTGCGCCGAATTGGTGCCACAATAAGCCGGTAAAACTGCTAGCTACCAAAGCAGCAATGCTTTGAAAGGCAGTAAAAGTTCCAAGAGCTGTTGCCGTATCTTTCCGCGCGCAGATATTGCTTATCCAAGCCTTAGATACGCCCTCTGTAGCAGCGGCATAAAGACCGTAAAGGAAAAACAAAGCACCCACTACCCAGCCTTCTGTGGTGAGCCCCATGCCAACGTACACCAAAGAAAAGACCAGTAGGCCGCCAACAAGCACACGCCGTATGCCTAAACGATCGGCTAGGGCGCCCATAGGGAAGGCCGCTGCGGCATACACTAGATTGTAAAAAATGTAGAGCCCTACTACACCCGTGTCTCCGACTCCGATTTCTTTGGCTTTCAGCAACAAAAATACATCAGAACTATTGAACAAGGCAAAGACTAACAACCCACCGGTCAAACGCCGATAAGCAGTAGGACCCTTGCGCCAATAGGTAGCGAAAGCCGTCAGATTCCATGTAGAAAAATGACGCGGTGCGGGTTCGATTTGCGGGCGTTCTCGCACAAGAAAGGTGGCCGCAACAGCGATGAATCCCGGCGCAAAGGCCGCGAGAAACAGAGTGCGGTAATCGCCAGGGAAATAGTGCAAATACAGGAGCGCAAGCACGGGGCCGATTACCGCTCCAAGCGTATCCATACCGCGGTGAAAACCAAAAACACGCCCTTTCGTCGTTGGAGTAGCCTCATCCGAAAGAAGTGCATCTCGAGCGCCCGTGCGCATTCCCTTTCCCAAACGGTCTAGGGTGCGCGCCAAAAACACCCACCATGCCCACGTAAACGCAACCATCATGGGCTTCGAAATCGCGCTGAGCGCATAACCAACCTGGACAAACGGTAATCGCCGCTCGCAGTGATCGCTCCACTGCCCAAAGTATCCTTTGCTCAGGCCTGCCACAGCTTCGGCAACGCCTTCCAGCAAGCCAATGATTACGACGGAGAAGCCAATACTCTTCAAAAATAGCGGCATCACGGGGTAAAGCATCTCACTCGATACATCGGTGAACAAGCTTACCAAACTAAGTATCCATACGTTGCGCGTTAAGTAAGCGTACTTCATGCTTGTAGCGTCGATAAACAAAGAGAAAATTTCTCAGTAAGGTCACTTATCCATCAAAACGTTTGTCGAAACGTTTGCCCGGAGTTTTATCTCGCAGGCTGCAGCAATTACTCCCACAGGAAAGCTAAGCCCCACTACGGATGCGGCAAAGAAACGCAAGAAACGCACTCCTTATCTGTCAAAATTATCTCTTTAGACTTAAGCGGCTCTTTCGCCGGGCCCGGAAAACAGCCTCCTATATGGAACAGATATCGGTCTGGAATGCCCATCCCCTCTATCCACCCATCCTTTAGCCTCTAGTTTTTTACTAAAGAGCGCGGCTTATGGAGCAGTTAAAGGATTTACTTATCCCTTCGTTATGAGCAATTTAGGGTTAAAATATTACTCAAAGAAGTGGAGATAGCGGTCGGGCGCACAGACAATATTACCTCATATAAAGAACGGGAAATACCTTTGTGGGCGCTTCGACGCGCGGAGAGGAGATTTTTTGCTGCAGCCGCGATAAATTTTTTCTATTCATCATCCTCCCTCTCATCATTCTGATAAATTCATTACGGCCTTTGGCTGAAAAATCAAGATGAGATGAACATTTTTGCCACAAATGACCTCCCTCATAAGTAAACTGCCCTGCATCACGTCACTCTTGAGTTAGAAAGTAGCGCATTCCCGGTTGCAGGGCGTTTCTCGCATTCCGCTAGCACAGAAAATACAGGCACCTTCATAGAATAGGGATTCTACAAATTTTTAAAATACACGTACCCATGTTCCGATTTACTGCTCTACTCTTTTTTGGTAGCCTATGTTCGGCTCTTCAAGCCCAAACGTGCAGCGAAATGTTCGATTCCTTTCGGAAAGGCGTGATTTTCGAGTATACGTCCTACGACAAAAAGAACAGGGCACAGACCATCTCTACGCACCGAATTAACAGCGTCGAACGGATAAAAGATACCCTCATCGCACATGCCGACGTCACAATCAAACAGGCCAAAGGCGGTAAGGAAATCCACAATTACTCCATGCCGCTTAAATGTCATCAGGGAGTTCTTTTTATGAGCATGCGAAGTTTCGTACCCATCGGTCAAATGAGCGAAAATCCAGAGGTACAGCTAGAAATCAAGGGAGGTGACTTGACTTTTCCTAATAAATTAAAAATTGGCCAAACGTTACCCAATGCCGAGATGGAAGTAACCATGCGCATGGGTAAGGTACAAATGATGAAAAACCGCTACCTCATTAAAGACCGTCGAGTTGAGGCAGAAGAGACAATCACTACGCCTGCAGGTTCCTTCAATTGCTATAAGATTAGTTATAACCTTGAATATCAACTATTTGGATTACAGACAATGCGCAATGAGATGTGGTATGCCCCTCCTGTAGGAACGGTGAAATCAGTTTCTTTTAACGGAAAGGGCGAGGTTGAGAGCCGCATGGAGTTGACTCAATACATTAAAAAATGAGTTTTTCGCGGTTCGCCAAAAGAGAATTTTGCCGCTGTGCCTACCTTGCCGGAGCGGAAGGCATAAAGAGTGCTCCTTCTGATATTTGCGGCTTAGTTGAACTTTCATCGAAAATGTAGGCTTCTTTCCAATGGATATCACTGTTCAAGAACTTCGCGAAAAGTTGCGTACGGGCTTGCCCGTCATCCTGGTAGATGTACGAGAACCCTGGGAGCACGAAGAGTTTAACATTGGCGGATGGCTCATACCCGTTGGACGTATGCTGGAGGAATGGGAATTATTGAAAGCGTACAAAGAAGAGGAAGTCGTGGTCTACTGTCGCTCCGGTGTGCGCAGTGCTACCGCTCAGGCTATTCTTCAGGCACAAGGCTTCAAGCACGTGCGTAATTTAATAGGAGGTATGATAGCATGGCGCAGCACCTTTGGAGACGTGCCCAAATAGGCTCGAATTGAACAGACAATCAGACCCAAGCGCACAAGCCATTTACAGTTAGAGAAAAGTAATTTTTTTCTACGTACTTCCTAACTCCCGAGAACGCGTCCTCTGCGAGCAGAGAAGCGGGGCCAAGGCCATGCTTTCAATAAGCCAGCTGCAATACAGCTGCAGGGCAGCACAGCACGTTGAAGCAGGTTGGAAACCCTGTCGGCGGTCTTTGCGCAGCAACGCAGCGAAGAATCCCGCCTAAGTGCTGCACGCATGCGGCCCAAAGAAGATTACCAGTAGGGGTATACTCATAGTGCGCATGGAAAGGCCTCAAGCGCCTTTCGGTTATACCTTTTATACGAGGCGACATTGCTAGTGTGGGTAGTCGTGCATACCTTTGCGTTAAATGCACACCATCATGGATAAACAGCATGCTCAAGGCCAACTCTTGCAGGAATCTTTCAACGAAAAAGGCGAGCGTGTTAGCCCGACGTTGCCCGAAGGCATTCGCAATTTCTTGATCGACATTGACGGCACTATATGCGATGACGTGCCCAATGAAGAGCCGGAGCGAATGAAGACAGTACTTCCCTACCCTGACGCTTTGGCTATGATTAACAAATGGTATGATGAGGGGCACATCATCCATTTCTTCACTAGTCGCACGGAGGCTCATCGGGAGATTACTGAAGAGTGGCTGCATCGGCATGGTTTTAAGTACCATGGCATCATCTTTGGCAAGCCGCGCGGCGGCAACTATCACTGGATCGACAACCACATCGTGCGGGCCACCCGCTTCAAAGGGAAATTCACAGACTTAGTGGTGCGCGTACACCCTATCGAAGTTTTTTCAGAGTGACCGCTAGACGCGAAAGAAAGAGCTGATGCGACGAGCCTGGGCAGTCGGAGTCGTGCAAAAGATCGCGAGCTTCAGGTTTGCTAGAAATGCTTCCCTAGGGCTTGCAATAGGGTTGTGCACTGCGCTCAACGGCCAGAAGACGGATACAGCCTTTTCGTCATATCTCATGCCGTATTCCCTATCGGCGCCAGACACTGTCTTGTTCTTTTCTCTCACTGACTTATTGGAGATTTCTGGGTTAAGCCCTTCCTGCGAGCCAGGTGTACTTTGTGCGATATCGGACGAGCGCGGGGAGGTGTTTTTCTTAGACGCAGCTACTGGAGAAGTTCGCAGGCGAGTGCACTTCCGCGACAAAGGCGACTTCGAGGGAGTCGAGATGGTAAACGGTCGCTTGTACGCCCTTAGAAGCAATGGTCAAATCTACGAGATTACCCGCTGGAAACGCCAAAAACCGCGTATTACCTGTTACGAGACGTTCTTGACTAAGGACGATGACGTAGAGGGACTTTGTTTCGATCACCGACGTTACGCCCTGCTGTTGGCCTGTAAGGGCATCCCAGACAGCGCTCATGAACGCCGTATTTATGCCTTCGACTTACGCAACAAACGATTGCTCGATACGCCAGTGTATCGCATAGACCCGCGGTACATTCAGGAGCGATTACCGCCTGCAGGAGATGAGAAGCCTCACTACTTCAGTCCATCTGGCCTTGCGCTTCATCCTCACTCGGGCGACATATACGTGATTTCCACCGCTTCTAAACGACTGATAGTGCTCGACTACACGACAGGAGCTGTCCGTTACATCGCACGTCTAGAACGCCATGTCATGCCTCAGCCCGAAGGCATTGCCTTTGACGCTAAAGGACGGCTTTTCATTGCCAGTGAAGGCAAGAAAGGAGAAGGGCGGCTCCTTCGCTTCAGTCCGAAGGTGCTCGCCCAATAGCGAAAATAGCTACGGACGGACTAGTTTGAAGGTGTATCGCAGGCCTTTTCCCGCGCGTATGTGCAGCAGATAGAAGCCAGCGGGCAGGTCACCAACCCAGAGTGCTTCGCCTCCGCGCAGGTATACCGTGCGTATTTTTCCTGCATATAAATCGGTAAGCTGAACCTCCAACGGTTCCTCAGGCTCAACGCCCGAAAACCGCACCCATGTGCCTGCCGGATTTGGATATAGACCCAGCGCTTGCGTTTCCTCTTCAGCGCTTTCGAGAGAAGAGGTAACTCCAGCAAACAGCCACCGATACGCATGCGGAAACTCGCGCCGCCAAAACCATTCCCTATGTTCGCCATCCGCGGGCACGGAGAAAAACTGTTCGTCTGACCCGAACCCTGCTTTCCTCAGAGAATCTGCAACTATTTGCATGTTTTGGGCTACTGAAGCCGGTTCTTTCCCTCCCGCCAAAAAATATACTCGCGCTTCACCTTGGCGAGGTCGAGAAGCGACGTGCTCGGCCGATTTTGTCCCTGCAAACCAAAAAGATGGAGAAAAAACACCAGCGCGCGAAAACACATCCTGGCGCTCAGAAAAAGCATACATGGAGATAAGGCCGCCCATGCTACTGCCTAAAATTCCCGTTGTCTTACGACCAGGAAGCGTGCGAAACACACTGTCTATATGCGGCTTGAGCGTATTAACGATGAAGTCTAGATACTCATCGCCTTGACCGCCAGCGTTGTACTGAGCGTTTACCCACGGCGAGTACTCATCTAGACGGTATTGCCCACCGTTGTCAATACCTACTACAATGCAGCCGTAGTCGCCCTGTTGGTGGAGCGCATTGAGGGTTTCATCCACCTCCCACTCTCCGGCAAAGCTGGTCGCCGCGTCGAAGAGATTTTGGCCATCGTGCATGTAGAGTACGGGATAGCGCTTCTGTGGTTGAGCAGAGTAGTCAGGCGGAAGGTAAACCCAAATCCGTCGGTATCGGTTGAGCTGAGGCATGTAGAAACTATTCGACAAGATGCTAACGTTGGGTGCTGCAGTAGATTTAACACTGCCCAAATCTTCCCACGACAGAATAGTCAACTCTAGCACAGTAGGCTGACCAGTGTAGTTCCATGTGCGGTCGGGCAAATAGCCTCCATTGGCATTGCCTTCTACTGTGGCCCAGCTGCCTCGAGTAAACTTATATTTCACCTGTCCTATAGGAGGATTCAGCGTAATGGTGTAGTGGCCGTTTCCCGTAGGCGCTAAAATTTTGGTGGTGTCACCGGGATTCCAATTGTTAAAGTTTCCGGCCACGTAAATCTTTGCTCCTGGCGGGGTATTCGCGGGAATGGATTTCACCACTAAGGTGAGCTGCGCCGAAACACTGCCGCACAAAAGAGCGAAGAAGGCAGAGAGCATTACACGCGAAATCGCACTCATGTTTTCCTGCTTTAGTAAACCCATCATTGCCTACAAAAATGCATCAAAGAAAGTCAATCAAAAAGGGTTTTTTGTCATTAGTCGTATAAAATGTAGTAGATTGTTCTGCAATAAATCAGTGCCGGAAGTGTCGAATTCCGGTAAATACCATAGCCATTCCTCGCTCATCGCAGGCGCGAATACTGTCTTGGTCCTTGATAGACCCACCGGGTTGAAGAATGGCGGTTATACCTACCTCATGGCTAATTTCAACACAATCGGGGAAGGGAAAGAAGGCATCGGAAGCCATTACCGCGCCCCTCAGGTCAAATCCGAAGGCTTGTGCTTTTGCGATAGCTTGGCGCAAAGCATCCACGCGCGAGGGCTGGCCACATCCCATGCCAATGAGCTGGCGCTCCTTGACAATTGCAATGGCATTTGATTTCAGGTGCTTGACACACCGCACTGCAAAGAGTAGCTCGCCCACTTCTTTGGGCGTCGGTAGCCGCTTAGTCACCGGCCTCAAGTCAGCTTCCGTCTCCGTCTTGAGGTCAGTATCTTGTTCTACTACTCCATTTAGCAGGCTGCGAAAACTGCGCGGGCGTACGTAAAAGTCACGAATTTTCAGCAGAATGCGTTGCTGTTTCTTTCGTAAAAGATCCAGAGCCTCTGGTTCGAAGTCGGGCGCAATGAGGACTTCGTAAAAAACCCGATGGATTTCTGTCGCTGTAGGCAGGTCAATTCGGGTATTTGTAATGTAAATACCGCCGAAAGCAGAGACAGGGTCACAGGCCAAAGCTGCTCGCCAGGCTTCTAGAAGAGTGTGGCGACGAGCCACGCCGCAGGCATTGGTGTGTTTTAAGATAGCAAAAGTTGGCTTGCCTAGATGAAACTCCCGCATCAGTTGTACCGCAGCATCGATGTCGAGCAAATTGTTGTACGATATAGCTTTTCCATTCAATTTTTCAAAAATTTTATCAAAGTCTCCAAAGAAAACTCCTGCTTGGTGTGGGTTTTCACCATAGCGCAGAATGTCGGAGCGATGGATAGAATACTTAAATGTGACGTCAGTTGTGCCTTCGTTAAACCAGTTAAAGATGGCAATATCGTAGTTTGAAGTGACCTTGAAGGCGCGGCGAGCCAATTCACGGCGATCAGCCGCGGTAGTTTCTCCCTCATTGCGCTCTAAAATGTCGAGAAACAAGCCATACTCTTCGCGCGAAGCCACAACGGCTACATCGGCCCAATTCTTGGCCGCTGCTCGAATAAGGGCAACGCCGCCAATGTCAATCTTTTCGATAATTTCTGCTTCGTCCTGTGTGGTCGCTACAGTTTCCTCGAAGGGATAGAGGTCTACGATCACACAGTCTATTTCGGGAATTTTGTAATGGGCGAGTTGTTCCAAGTGGGCCTTTTCTCGTCGGGCGAGCAGGCCGCCGAAAATGGCCGGATGCAGCGTCTTTACCCGTCCGTCCAGGATGCTCGGATACCCTGTGAGGTGTTCTACAGGAACAACAGGTATGCCCAATTTTTCTAAAAAGGCTTGGGTGCCCCCAGTGCTATAGAGAGTTGCGCCTAATGCATGTAAACGACGGACGACGGGTTCGAGGCCCTCCTTATGATATACCGAGATAAGAGCAGAGCGGATTTTTCGGCGGTTCGTCGGCAATGTAGTCTGGTTTATCATAAAAGCTACCTCAATTTAGCGCGAAAGTACGCCGCTCTCAAAGAGCAAAGCGCTTTTTAAGAGAGAGAGAAAGTGCCCCTTCCAAGCGGCGGGGAATCACCGATGCCGAGCAGTCAATAGCCTCAATAACACTTATTTTTTAACGATTTTCGTCTCTTCATGCGGCAGAGAATTGAAGCGCATCCGAATCCGATACGCTCCGCTGGGCAAGAGGCGCATGTCAATCGTGTGGCCAAAACCGAGAAAGGTGACTGTGTGAAGGATTTTTCCTCGAGCATCTGATAGGGAAATTTCTGTACGACCTTTCTCAGGGCTGTGCACAAAAAAATGAAGGAACCCACTGTAAGTGACGCGTGGAAAAACACATATTCGCGGCTCAGACAACACCGAAGGCAAAATTTCTTTACCTGAAAATACGCGTCGAATAGCATCAGTTAGTGGCGTGCGGAGTTGACCATCCACCTTGCAGTATTCGCTCGTAATGTCCCAAATCATTACGCCGCGCAAGCCATTCAGACGGGCATAATGCGCTTTGAGGCTAACTGAGCGTTCGTCGTCAAAAGATATGAACAGGGATTGAGCAGTATCGATTAAATAAGGCACTTGTGCCGTATCGTCCCAACAATACTTAAAGGAACCCCGGTTGATTTGCTGAACGATTTCAGAATAAGAAGCTGTTGCACCTCTACTCGCAGAGCGGCTGCTGTCGGATTGAACACTGAGTTTAGCATGAAGACTTGGAGCACCTTCTGTTCGATGCGTGCGTCCGTAGAAGGCTACGCCAAGGTTTATTTTTACGGGAGGTACACCGTGCCGAATAAGTATTTGCACTGCTTCGGCACAGCTATAGCCAATTTGAGTAGCGTTTGCCGAAGGAAATAGTGGAGCGTTATGATTAGAAACTTCGTCCCATTGGCCATAAAAGGAATATGTCATGAGATTGACAGCATTCACTAGCTGATGGACTTTAGGCCAGTCAATGGCCGCTAAGTGCTTAGGAGCAGCGCCACAGGCGATGGTGAGCATCAAGTCGCGGCGCAGGCGCGAGCGCAAGGCCTGAAGTGTGTCGCGTACTTGACGAAGCAAAATCGTGAAGTTGCCGCGGTCGGCGGGCGTTCCCTGTCGAGCCGGGTCGCCGGGATATTCCCAGTCAATGTCAATACCATCTAGGTGATACAGCTCGATAATGCGCGCACACTCAGAGGCAAAACGAGTGCGCCGAGCGGGATCTGCAGCTACTGAGGGGAAATGTGTTGAATGCACCCAACCACCCACCGACGCACTTAGCCGCACGCGATGCCGGTGTGCATAGTCAGCAAAGCGTTGACCCGGCTGATGAAGAGCTGGATTACCCAGATCAGCAGACTTTAGGTATTCGGCTGGTACACCTTCGCGCAAAGGACCCAGTAATAGCACCTTGTCCTTTTGCGGATTTATCAGCGACAGGGAGCCATCAGCCTCTACACTCAAAAAGGCGTAAATGATGATGTCGTACTGCCCGTAAGCCAGATTTGGCGGCGCAAATGCACCACCACCTTCCTCTACACGCCAACTAGCGTAATAACCCGTGATAAAGTGCCGCTGGGTTTGACAAAAACTGCAGCATAAGGCTAACAGAACGCCAATACACTGTAAGGTGACTAACCACAATACCTTCATGTCAACGGGCGGAGGGCATTAGATTGCTTGACAATAGAATCGTTAGCGCAACGAATCCTAGCCTAGCCCAGAGGTACTTACAAGGCGCTGGCGCAAGGCTTCGTACAGACATATGCCTGCAGCCACACTAACGTTGTAGGAGTCAAAATCAGTCGCTTGCGGAATGCGCGCCACTACGTCGGCCATACGCAACAACCTAGGAGCAAGGCCAGTATGCTCGGCTCCGAACAGTAGCGCTGTAGGCCCGGTAAAATCCACTTCAAAGAGAAGTCGAGCCGACGGAGAAACTCCTGTAGCAACAACGCACACCTCCTGCTGCTGGAGCCACTCTAAAGCCGTATAGATACTGCGCACGCGGCACAAGCGAATGCGGGCAAGCGCTCCAGCAGAAGCCTTCATCGCCGCTTCATTAGCGGGCGCAACACCCGATTGAGGAACTACAACCCCATGAGCCCCTGCGCACTCTGCCGAACGGCAAATAGCGCCGAAATTGCGCACATCTGTAACGCCATCGAGCAAAACCAGCAAGGGTGGCGACCCAAGATGGCTTATCTCCGCCCAAGCTTCTTCTAAAGATTGATACACGACCGCCGACAGCCATGCCGCCACTCCCTGATGAACGCCGCGCACAAGACGGTCCAACTTCGCTCGAGGCACCACTTGCATCGGAATCCCTCGCTCCCGCGTAAGTAGGCGCAATTCTCGCTCTACTTCGCCCCGCAGCCCCTGTTGAAAGAAAACCTTTTCTACCGGCCGACCGGCCTTAATCGCCTCTACCACCGGATGATAGCCATAGATCACCTGAGACACGAGTAACTAGCGCGAGTTTGTAAGGAAGAAAAACAATATGCAAACATCCACAAAAGTCGCAAAGAATAAAAAAACAAAAACGCAGGCGGCACCAGATTCGCACACCACTGTGTGGCGAAGACTATGATGTCCTCCCTTAAGGCATCTCTCTTACCCATTTAAGACACCATTAAACCAGTAGAGTGCGCCTCTACTTCATTTTCGAGCCAAATACACGCCAATCAAGATGATGGCAGTACTAATGAGATCGACCATTTCTATTTCCTCACCATCTAAGGCGCCTACGATCAGGGCAGTTACCGGAAGCAGATAAGTCACAGAAGTGGCAAATAACGCGCTAGTGCGTTGTAATAGCCAAAAATACAGGATAGAACCGCCTACTGTGCCCATCACGGCCAAATAGCTGATGTATCCAAGGCCAATCACTCCGTCTGGCCTCGACGAGGTTACTGACCAGGCACCCGACCATCCTAAACCTATTAGGAACAGCCCTCCTGTTAGCATAAACGCTCCAGCAGCTATCGCTGCTGGATGCTGGTCGCTTAAGTATCGACCTACTGTATTGGCATTGATAGCATAGCAAAGTGTAGCGAACACACAAAGCAAGGCATACTCAACCTCCCCTCCTGCGATCCGTCCTCGCTGAAAAAGCACCAACGCCGTAGCACCTGCAAAACCTAATAAAACTCCGATAACCTTACTGCTCGAGGGGCGAAACTGAAAGAAAAACACACCGATCAAGAGCGTAAAGAGAGGCGTAAGCGAGTTAAGTACGCCCGCTAAACTGCTACTTACGCGCGTCTGTGCTAGCGCGAAAAGGAAATTGGGAATAGCCGATCCGCAAAAGGCCACAACCAATAGCGCCCGCCAGCGCTTCCAATCAATGCGCGGCCAATACAACCATCCTATGGGCAGATATACAAGGAGCGCCAGTACCATCCGCCACGTGGCCATTTGGAAAGGAGTGTAAACCGCAATAGAGCGTTTAATGAAGAGAAAGGAAACGCCCCAGATGGCGGCAAGCGACAACAGCAACAACCAATCTAAGGCGGTAGGAGAGCGATGATGCATGAAATAGACATAGAACGAGGAAATCCTTCAACGGATTTTGGACTAAGTTCGCTGCTCGAGGAGTGCCACACTTTCCACATGATGCGTATGAGGAAACATGTCCACCGGCTGTACCCGAGCCACTTCGTATCTGCTGGCCAATAGGTGAATGTCCCTTGCTTGTGTTGCTGGATTACAACTCACGTATACAATGCGCCGCGCTCCGCATTCCAGTAGAAAACGCACGGCTCGCTCGTGCATGCCCGCTCGCGGCGGATCAGTAATTATCACGTCGGGACGGCCGTGCTGCTTAATGAAAGCCGGCGTTAGTAGGTCTTTCACATCACCTGTATAAAAATAGGCATTGTTGATCCCATTCCACACTCGATTCTCCTCCGCGTCTGCAATAGCCTCCGCTACTTCCTCAATGCCTATCACTTGACGACAGTGACGTGCTACGTAGAGAGCAATCGAGCCCGTACCGCTATATAAGTCAAAGACATTTTCCCGGCCCGTGAGTTCAGTAAAGGCCAATACAATATCGTACAACTTCTTGGCTTGGATCGAGTTGGTTTGAAAGAACGACTTAGGCCCAATCTTAAAGCGTAGTTCGCCAAGCTGTTCAATTACAAAACCCTTTCCATAGTAGGTAAGTATATCGAGGTCCGCAACGCTGTCATTTCGCTTAGCGTTGATGCAGTATACTACTGTCGTCAAGTGCGCGCCAACATGCTCTAGAAGCGCATCCAAATAGCGCTGAATAGCAGCAGTGTCATCGTATCCAAAGCTAAATAGCGCCAGCGTTTCACCTATGGAAGTAATTCGGAGCATAAGGTTGCGCAAAAATCCCTGATGGTTTCGAAGGTCGTAAAAGCTCAATCCTTGCTCCAAGGCAATTTGCCGCGCCGTGTTTCGGATTAGGTTTGAGGGCTCTGGCTGAAGCCAGCATTCGTGGATGTCTACCACCTTGTCGAAGGCGCCAGACCGGTGGAAACCCAGAGCGGGCGAAGCCACAAGAGCATCGTCGGCTAACTCTTCTGGCAACAACCAGCGGCGTGTGGAAAAAGCGAACTCTAGCTTATTTCGGTAATGAGTCGTTTGGGGAGCTGCTACAATAGGCATGAATGCTCTCACTGGCGTCTTTGCTATGCGCTCAAAGGCATCCACAACCGTTTGCTGTTTATGGGCTAATTGCGCAGCGTAGTCTAAGTGTTGCCATTTGCACCCTCCGCATACCGAAAAATGCCGACAGAAGGGAGTTACTCGATGTGGAGAAGCCACCCGAAGCCGTTCTATTCGACCCTCGCCGTATCCGTGGCGCTTGTACAGAATATGCACATCAGCCACATCGCCCGGCACGGCGCCCTCCACAAAAACGACAAGCCCGTCGGTCGTACGTCCAACCGCTCTGCCTTTGTCAGCAATTCCATGGATGGGCACATCCTCCACTACAAAAGATTTTGACCCGCGCCTCATGCACCTGTGTCGCTTTAGAGCGGCAAAAATAGGCACCTTCATCTTAGTGAGTTTGGCTGCACGCAACGTTGGGCGTCAATAGAACCTTCTTTACTGCCCGCGCATCTCCGCGAAAAGAGAGCATTCACTATAGACAGAGAAAGGCTTTGTATGAGCTGGTATTCCTATGCGATACCTTCAGAAGCATCGGACGTTATCTCAAGGGCCTCTTATTATAGCTCGATATCTGGACATCCATCGATCTGCCCAGAAGGAGCTAATCGCCAGTGTCTATAGCCTCCTGAAAACTTATTGCGCAGTATCAGGTCCTATCTTGAAGAGCCTTTTAAGCTCTGTCCATCTTAATTCAACTAAATGGGCAAACCCCACCACAGCTGACAGAACTACTCACGAATTATTGCCAGAGAATGAGTAAATTATCGAAAAAACCTAAAAATCTTTTTCGCCGTATTCTGTCTTAATGCCCTTTGTATTTTTCCCACTGTCATTGAAACAATAGCTAAAGGTCAGTTGCACAATTCGATCATATTTAGCATACTCTGTGGAAGAGTAGAAAAGAGCCCCTCGGTTTGTAATAGTTTGCCGATTCGTATCGAAAATGTTTTGAAAGAGCAAGTCGGCCGTCCAATTTTTGTGCATCGTATACCGCAAGCTGAGGTTAGACAAGAGCAATTCAGTGTCAAAGCCTTGTGCAGTGACAGTTCGAGAGTTGTAGGTGGTGTTCCATTGAATGCGTCCCTTCTCATTCAGTTTAATTTGGACGTTTGCATTTATGTTATAATTGATGCTCTGTGCCTTGCTGGTCGTACCTCTCTCTATGTCCGCAATTTGAAAAAGGTAAGCGTTGCCCGAGATATACAGGGACAACCACTTGAGTATCGGGGCATCTGAAGTGAATGTTAGCCCGATGGAACGACTATTTCCAGCATTCGTGAAGATCGTCAACAAGGTAATGCGATTGTAGTTATCGTTGATGCGAAAAATCAGATTGGAAGTTCGATAGTAGTAGGCTGTTAGCGTAAATACACTGCTGGAGCGCCTACTTATAAGAGTCGCCTCGATGCTACGCGTAATTTCAGGCAGCAGGTTAGGGTCTCCCACCCAAATGGCTTCAGAATGTCGATGGTTTTTGAAGGGTGATAGCGCTTTTGTGGTGGGTCGGTCAATCCGTTTAGAGTAGCCTAGCTTAATTTCTCGATCGTCTCGCATTTTCCAAAAGAGTTGAACAGACGGAAGAAAGTCAATCCGCCGCAGCTCAACAGGGCCATTCCCGCGTCTGTGAACCAGCACGCGGTCCATATGTTCGCCGCGAAGACCTGCTCGCCACTTAAGGGATCCAAGATGGCCATTTACCTGGACGTAAGCAGCATGGACGCCCTGTTTTAAGTCAAGCGCATCGTTGAACTCAGGATCTCTCTCCCACGTGTGGTCGAGGAGGTTCAGGCGCTCGAAGATAAAATCGCCTCTGTGATGAACAGCACGCCAGAGGTAACCAATCTCCAAAGCAAGATAGCCGCTTAAAGGATGGTTATAGTCCATTTGAAAACGCCAGGCATCGAGAGGACTGGTCTCATCAGAGCGCTCCTTCAGGAGGAGGGAGCCTCCCGGTCTATCGTTATCCTGATTGCGCAAAGGGCCGCCCAAGACGGAATATTCGTACACACCCGCCAGTGCAAGTTTGCCCTTGTTGGGAAATGTCTTGGAAAAATCCGAGTTAATAACAAGGAAGCGCCCTGTGCGAACAAAGAGGTTTTGGTTGTAAAACGTCCGCTCAAGAGCGTCTTCAGTAAAGGTTTGATATAAGTCGAGCGGCTGAGCAGCGCGAGCATACTGGCGGTAGTGAAGGTTAGCCACGCGGTCGTTTTGCCGGTAACCATAATAAAGCGCCGCGTGAATAGCAGTAGACTTGTTCGCTGCGT
Source organism: Saprospiraceae bacterium (assembly GCA_025055285.1). GTDB lineage: Bacteria > Bacteroidota > Bacteroidia > Chitinophagales > Saprospiraceae > M3007. Next base: position 5,071 of record JANWXM010000010.1, on the reverse strand, counting down.
ACTGGGCGCCTGCTCGAAGGCCGTAGGTTAGTTCCCAGGTAGGCCGCTCCCCGAAAGAGGGCGAATAAGTCACTGTATCCTGATGAATTGTTCGAATTTCACCTTTTCGGTGTCCGCCTATGCCGTATTCCCGATAATTAGCAGCGATAAAGGCATTTATTTTAGCGCTGTTTTGATAAAAAGTAACATCACCGCCATAACGATTGACGTGGCTCAGACTGAAGTTAGCGACAATGCTTCTGGTAGGTACCGTATTTTTTCTAGTGATGACGTTAAGGATACCTGCCTTTCCTTCTGCGTCCATGCTAGCCGAGGGGGTGGAAATGATTTCAATGGCCTCGATCGCATTCGCGGGCAACTGGGCCAAGACGTCGGCCGGCGATAAGTGAGTAAATTTTCCATTAACCGTCACAAGAAACTCGGCCTGGCCGCGCATCAAAATCTTTCCCTCTGTATTGATGGTGACGGCAGGTAGTCGCTGCAGTACATCTAGACCCGTGCCACCAACGGTGTTGCCCAGGCGGGTGGCATCAAAGATTTGTCGGTCTATTTGGATGGAAGTTGCCAAACGCTCAGCGCGAACCGTGATTTCCTGCAATGACTTAGATTGAGGCAAAAGCAAAAATACAACGCGAAATTTTTCCTTGTTCTCTCTGATAATCAGCAGAGTGTCTAATGATTGGAAACCAACGTATCGCACTTGCACGCGAAGTGTATCCGTGCGCTTGGCGACCAGTTTGAAGTTGCCTTTATCGTCTGTTAGCGTCCCTATGAGAGTCTTGTTTTCCCCGTCCAGTATAGCTACTGTAGCATATGATAAACCCTGACGACTCTCCCGGTCTAAAACTGCGCCCTCTAAGAAAAACTCTCCCTGCGCATGCAAGAGAACCGGGAATAGAAGAACAATCAACGACTGTGCTTTTGCGTTCATCTTCGGCAAACAGGCAAGTAAGCCTGCCAAAGTTACGCCTGCATCAGAACCCAGCGGAACCTCGTGCTGAACTTTTTCAAGCAAAGTTGCTCAGATGAGACACAACGGCTGGCCACACTGCTCTTCTCCGCACATGAGACGAAGGCTTATATCTTCGAACTAGGCGCTCTCTATCTTAAACACGAGCTCTATTCGATCGGCCGTCTCTCTATCCTCGATACGGCTAGAACGCAGGGAACATTAGCCCTCCTTATCTCCTCCCTTTAAGCACCCCAAATTTCTTCAGCCTAATTTGCCAAAACAGACCTCCCTACGACAACCTCAATACTCCCAAGAACTATTTAGCGAGCCTGCTCCAATAAAAGGCCCGACCGCCCAGGTAGAGCGCGTCCTTCGGGTACAGTGTGGTATTTTTAGCGCCTGCTCGAGTCTTTTTATAGAGAAGATATGCTAATTTCTGCCTACACTCCTCACCGAGAAAGATGTCCGGCGCAAACACACTATGTCGCGAGGTGAAAAATGCGGCTCCTCAGAGGTTTGACATTTAAGGCACTTGCTGATTTGTCATTCTACAGGCCATGACGCGGCCGACATGGCAAGAACCTACCAAATAAAGAAGTCTATGAGAGCTCGAAATATTTAGTCCAACTTCACCTCAATAAGAAGAAAGCACCTCATTAGCCCCACCAAAGCCCACATCGAATTACTTGACTTGCGCAATCTTGGCCCACATGCACTACAGCTTCAAGGCCGAGAGGCCTGTCGGCTATTGAGGCCCTCCAAACAGGAGCAATTAGCTTACAAAGTGTATTTGAGGGCTTATCCTTAAGCGTTGGAAGAGTTTACCTCAGTTGCCCTTAAAAAAATCTTAACAATATATCCTGAAGTCGCTGGAGTAGTATATTGAGAGGAGATCGGGCAACCATCCAAAACCTAGAGAACCTGGGTGAGGTCATGGCTCGACCTCTCGTGCAAGGCTAACGATTCAATTGTTCTAGCAACTGCCGGGCCTGAGCGTATCGCGAGCCTCCCGCAGAAATAAACGCTAACTGTCGACGGCATTCGTCTATGCGGTTTTCGCGCAAATACGCTAGAGCGGTATACCAATGCGCCTCATCGGCCCAGGCGGGAATGTTCATTATTTGAGCGAATACTTTGCGAGCCTCGTCATATCGGCGTATTTCTATTAGGCATAGACCGGCAAAATATCGCACTTCTGTATTGTTTGGATCCTCCTCCAAGTACCGCTCAAACAACGTCAGTGCCTCTTCATACTGTCGTTCATTAAAGGCACGTGATGCCTCTTCTAATAACGAAACTGCAGACACATTTCGAGTAGTAAAGGAGGCCTCTGGAAAAGCCTTGTATTGGGCGTAGAGTCGCTCGTGTTTTGGCGGACGCAAGATAAAGAACCACGCTGCTATCGCCAAGACCAGCATGGCTGCCGCTGCCTGAACAATCCGTGAAAAAATGGCTATGCTTTTAGTAAGCTTTTGCCGCTCTGGAAGAGCAGTGCCTTTGAAATACTCTTGACCTATCTGGCGCAAAGTTTCCATTAGGGCAGCATCGGCCGATTCATGTGTCCAATGGCGTCCTAAGCGCTCGCGCATTTCGCGCACTAGAGCCACACTTTGAGCAAACTCCGGGTCGGCCTGCATCTGTTCCTCAAAAATACGGCGCTCCTCGGGAGTAAGCGTATTATCGAAGTAATCCTCAATGCGGAGAAATAAATCAGGAGTCATAAACTATCAACGCTTCAATGCTTTATACGCTGGAGAGGCTTGAATCCAAGCTGTTAACTGAGCAAGGCACTCCGACTTTCGCTTGCGCGCGTAGGCATAAGTATAACCAAGATGCTCAGCAACTTCCTGCATCGAAAGTTCGCTCCATGAGAGCTTTATAAGCGTACGGCAGGACTCAGGTAACATATTAAAAAAGTGCCAGAAGAGCCGATTTCGCTCGTCTTCGTAAAGCGTCGCGTCAGCGAGTGCATCTGCTTCAGCGACATCCTTAAATCGTTCCGTTTCCCGAATTGTTACCCCAGCGCGCTTGCGACGCTTAAGCTCATTGAGCCATTTGCCTCGACAGACCAGATATAGGTAGGCCTCAAAAGGGCAAGTGAGCACCATACCTTGGTCGCGTGCTTGGCGAGTAATCGCGAGCAGCGCCTCCTGAAAGACATCGCGCGCATCTTCAGGTGTGCCGCTGTTAGCACATACAAATTGCTCTATCCGAGCAGCGTAGCGGTTGTATATCTCTCTAATGAGCCGAGAGTCGTTTTCTAGTAAGGCTATGACATAGCGATGCTCAGGGTGCGGCGTCTGACTCATGACTCCTGGCTGTTCTATTGGCGAAAACGATCGGCGACCACTAACTCCTTACTACCAGGCGTATATTTATAAAAACCCTCTCCGCTCTTTACGCCAAGTTTACCGGCCGTTACCATGTTTACCAACAAAGGACACGGCGCGTACTTCGGCTGACCCAGGCCCTCGTGCAATACGCGTAAAATGGCCAAGCAGACATCTAGACCAATAAAATCTGCCAGTTGAAGTGGCCCCATGGGATGAGCCATTCCCAACTTCATAACAGTGTCAATCTCCTCAACCCCGCTCACTCCCTCATATAGGGCATAGATGGCCTCATTGATCATCGGCATCAAAAGGCGATTGGCTACAAAACCCGGATAATCATTAACCTCAACAGGTACCTTGTCTAATCTTCGCGAAATATCTATTACACGTTGACACACCGCATCCAAAGTAGCATACCCGCGAATAACCTCAACTAATTTCATCACCGGCACAGGATTCATAAAGTGCATGCCGATGACTTGCTGAGGACGCTTCGTTGCCGAAGCGATCTTGGTAATGCTGATACTACTTGTATTTGTTGCCAAAATGGCCTCACCAGGCGCATATCGGTCTAACTCTGCAAAGAGCTGGAGTTTCACGTCTATTTGCTCCGTGGCTGCTTCAATAACTAAATCTGCTCCTGCCACACCCTCCCGTAAATCTGTCATGGGATGGATGCGCTGAAGCGTTGCAGTTTTTTCCTCCTCACTCAAGATGCCTTTGGCTACCTGTCGGTCAAGGTTCTTCCCGATCGTAGTCAAAGCTCTATCTAATATTTCCGTGGAGAGGTCTACTAAACAAACTTCATAGCCGTATTGGGCAAAAACATGGGCAATCCCATTGCCCATTGTGCCGCCGCCGATGACTGTGACATTCTTCATAAAATGAAAAAACTTAACTCAGTAATTAGCAAACAACGCCGGCAAAGTTCATCTTTTTAGGCGTATTGCGACTATCCGAAAGATAAACTCTGTAAAATAAGCCGCCCTGGATCGGTTTCCCGAAACAGGGCGGCGGCATGCTTCGATGTAGTGTCTCTAAGTTATCCTGCTTTAAGTTTCAATATGTCCGGTCTTATCTCAATTGAATCATCTTGCGCACGGCGCTATCCGTCGGCGTCTCAACGCGGTAGTACAGCACACCCGGAACCTCCAGCAGCGAACGATCGATGCTAAACGCATTGTAGCCCTTCGCAAACTGCCCGCGCTGCGTCCACACAATGCGACCCGACTCGTCAAACACCGTCAGCACCACCTCCGTCGACTCCGGCACATGGAAACCAATCTGCGTGCGGCTCACCCACGGGTTCGGCGTGTTCTGATACACCTCAAACCCAACACCCTTCACCACCGAACCCTCAACTCCGTTGAAGCGCAGCGCCACCGCCTGACGACCCGCCAGCGCGCTGTATGCCTCCGCACGCGTAATGCGACTCGACACCTGCAACATCCGGCTCAACTCGCCCGAAACCTTCGCGCGGAACTTCAGCCGGAACGACGCCAACACCTCGCCATCCCAACTCGTCGTCACCGCGCTCTCCTCGGCAAACACACCAAAGTGGCCTAGCGTCATGCCCTCCGACAGCGGCGTCACTTCTATCACCTCCAAATTCGGGAAGTGCAACGTAAACTGATAGCCTTCCACCAACTCGTCAGCCCGGAAGCGAACCGTGAACACCTCGCCAGCCTTCACCACCCGATCCTCCACGTCAAACACCAACACGCCCGCCGTCCGATCCTCCACCGCCGTCAAACTGCTCGTAATCGCATTCCCGTTCACATCCCCA